>JBFXJZ010000001.1:0-1058984 GCA_050174305.1 Pyrinomonadaceae bacterium
TACTCATTTCAGGCATAGCTTTCCCATATCTCGGCGGCGAATTTATTCCGCGTCTTGATGAAGGCGACATTCTGGTCGGAATGCAGCTTTTGCCCAGCGTGTCGCTCGAACAATCGATGGTTGCGACCACTGAGGTGGAAAAGTCTCTTAAGGCGTTTCCCGAAGTTAAGATTGTCGTCTCTAAATGCGGAGCGCCCGCGGTTGCGACGGATTCGATGAGCCTTAATCAATGCGATATTTTCGTGATGCTCCATCCGATCGAAGATTGGAAGTCGGGTTGGTCTAAAGAAAAACTGATCGAAGAAATTTCGAAAAAACTGGAATCGGAAGTTCCCGTCGCGGCTTCGTTTGAATACATACAGCCGATCGAAATGCGCGTCAACGAACTGATCGCGGGAACGCGGGGCGATCTGGCGGTAAAGCTTTTTGGCGACGACTTGGAGGTCCTGGCGGAAAAAGGAGAAGAGATCGAAAGAGCTCTCGCGAAGGTCAACGGTGCTGAGGAGACAAAGGTCGAGGTCACGACGGGCTTGCCGCAGTTGCAGATAAAGCCGGACCGTGCGGCGATGGCCCGCTACGGTTTGAACGTCGAGGACGTGAATGAACTCGTCGAGGCGATCTTTGCCGGCCAGAAAGCGGGGGAGGTTTTCGAGGGCGAACAGCGTTTCGATATAGTTCTGCGGTTGGACGAGAATGCCAGCAAGTCAGTGGAAGCGGTCCGCGACTTGATTCTCACCGCGCCAAACGGCCAGCGTGTGCCGCTCGCACAGGTAGCGGATATTTCCCTGGTCGAGGGAGCCGCACAGATCTCCCGCGAGGCTACGCGTCGAAGAATTGTAGTATCGACCAACATCCGTGACCGCGACATCGCGAGTTTCGTGGCCGAAGCGAAGAGTAAAATCGGAACGGAAGTGACCTTGCCGCCCGGATATTATTTGCAATGGGGCGGGGCCTTTGAAAATCTGGAGCGCGCGACCAATCGACTGTTGATCGTCGTACCGATCGCGCTATTCCTGATCTTTGTGATGCTGTTCTCCACCTTCGGGTCCGCAAAGCAAGCGTTGATGATCTATACCGGAATCCCCTTCGCGATCGTCGGCGGCGTTGTGGCGCTGGCTTTACGCGGAATGCCGTTCTCAATATCCGCGGGTGTTGGTTTTATCGCTCTATTTGGCGTCGCGGTATTGAACGGCGTCGTAATGGTCAGCTTCATCAACCATCTCCGGGAAGAAGGCAAGTCGGTGGTGGATGCGGTGAACGAAGGCGCGATGACACGCCTGCGTCCCGTTCTGATGACCGCCCTCGTCGCCAGTCTCGGCTTCATCCCGATGGCCCTTGCCACAAGCGCCGGGGCCGAAGTGCAACGACCGCTGGCCACCGTCGTCATCGGCGGGCTTATAACGTCGACCCTGCTCACGCTCCTGATATTGCCGACGCTCTACGCGTGGTTCGAAAAAGACGTGGAAGGCGAATTCACGGAGGATTAGAAAATGAAACTAATTATCGCGATTGTGCGGCCGTTCACAGTGGAAAAGATCGTAACGGCGTTCGAACAGATCGAAGGCTTTCCCGGAATGACGCTGAGCGACTCAGAAGGATTTGGGCAAAGATTGTTGACGACGACTTACGACGCTCTCGATCCTTTCAAACCGAACAAACGGATCGAGATCGGGGCAGATGACGAGATGGTCGACCGCATTGTTGCGGCGATCCGGGAGAACGCACACACCGGCAAGAAGGGTGACGGGATCATTCTTGTGATTCCTCTCGATAAGGCTGTGCTGATCTGACAGACGCTGGACATGAGTTTAGCTTTTTCATTGTCGTCCAACTTGTTTTGGTTAGGGGCCATGGTTGCCGTCTCTTTGACTGTGATTATTCTCTTGATTGCCAAGTTCGGGTTGAAGCGGCACAAATTCAAAACGGCCGATCTAAAAGCGGCGGGGCTAAACCATCAGCAGAGGCGTGAGTGGCGGGCGGCATTTAGACGAAAACATAGGATCCATAAGCGCCGCCGTTGACTGTAAAAGAATCTGTACCAAGCAAGAGTTCACCAAGATATATGGGACAAGGACATACGCAACAAGTATCTGCTTCCGCCAAGAACAAGAAGCCCCTTACGATAGTTTTCTTTTTAACGCTGACCTATCTGATCGTCGAGGTGATCGGCGGATTGTGGACGGGAAGTCTGGCGTTGCTTGCCGATGCGGGGCACATGCTAACCGATGTCGCCGGCGTGGGCCTCGCTCTCCTGGCTATTTGGTTTGCCGAAAAGCCCGCCTCGCCGGAGAGGACCTACGGGTACTACCGCGTCGAGATCCTCGCGGCGCTGACGAACGCGATCGTACTGATCTTTATCTCGCTATACATTCTTTACGAAGCCTACGAGCGTTTCAAGAATCCACCGGAAGTCGAGAGCGGTGGAATGCTCGCCGTCGCCGCGATCGGATTGATAGTAAACCTCGTCGGAGTGTTTATTCTGCGAGCTGGTTCAAAAGAAAGCCTGAACATGAAGGGCGCATATTTTGAGGTACTTTCGGATATGCTTACGTCCGTAGGTGTGATCATCGCCGGCATTATTATGCTGACTACTGGGTGGTATTATGCTGACCCGCTGATCTCTGCAGGCATCGGCTTATTCATTTTGCCTCGCACCTGGGCCCTGCTAAAGGATGCGGTCGGAGTTCTGCTCGAGGGCACGCCGTCAGACGTAAACATCGCGACCTTGCGCGATAAGCTTTCCAAACTTGAGGGCGTCGCCGATATTCATGATCTTCACGTCTGGTCATTGACGTCCGGTGTAAATGCATTGAGCGTTCACGCCGTACTTGCCGGGGGCTCAGAGCACGACGAGGTTCTCGAACGAGTTCATAAATGCTGCACTTCGGAATTTAAGATCAGTCACGTTACCGCCCAAACCGAACGTGAAGGGTTCGGTTGCCACGAAACGCATTTGTAGATTGGGATTTGAGCATTGCAGGATGTTCGCTCGGCAATAAACTAGAAGCGTATCGCGTAGCGTAAAAGAATATGGAAACGGAAAGGAGTCTGTCTCATCTATTGTCGGAACATCCGTTTGTGCTATTCCTTATCGGCGCGTTTTTGATGATGTCTCTTCTAGCGCTAATTGGAGTTTCCCTTTGGAGGCGTTCACAGCGAAAAACGAAGCGGTAGGCAAAATGGGTTTCGTGGGCCGATGCAAAGTTTACAATCATTGGGTATGGAAAAGCTTAGCGAACACATTGACGCAGAACTTGTTTGTGCTGACAGATCTCTCGAGAACGGAGACGTAGCCGCTGCATTCGAACATCTCGAACGGGCCCATGTACTGGGACAGGCCATAACCTATCAACACACCCGTATTCATTGGCGGATGCTGAAAATTGTTTGGACAAGGAAAGACGCGCGTGAGATATTTGGGCAGTTAGTTCGCATCGTCGGCGCTGCCACCAAAACGCCCTTCGGCATTTATCCGACGGGAAACACTGGTGGTTCGAATGTCTGGTTTTTCCGACCGATGCCGATCGCAGAAGACTTGAAACAGATCCTCGATAAAACGAAGAAAAATTAGCCGCCGTTACACAGCGGCGATTCACGATGGGTCCGTCTTTCGAGGCGGACCCAGTTTTCATTTCAAACTTGGACAGATTCGGGATACGCCGGCAAGAATGTGCCCTCTTTATCGCTCAGATTTGAACCCGCGTGGATTGATCGAAGCTCAACCGCGGCACTTGGCTGGCTCGAAAATCAACCGATAGGTTAGAAAAGAAACCATTCTTGGAGAGACGGCACGAGGTTAAACAGTGACCGATCACCTCACTCGTCAGCTGCGCAGCCATTCGAGAGAGGGCAGGTCATGCAGCAACTCCTACGTAAGTGCGCCGCTTTCCGGCCATCCGGTCTTCATATTCCAGTATGTCGACGATTCTGTAGCGAATTTGATTGCCAATCCTGATCGCTCTTAGATGGCGAGGGTTCGACTTTGGCAAGGCTCGAAGGCGCTGGAACCTCTTCGCAATAGCATCGACGGATCCCGTGAGGTGCCATCTTTCTGCGAGCTGCTGGTTATCAAGTATTTCATTGTTCATCCGGGTATCGTCCTCCAACTTTCTAGACCATCGATGGCAAAAGTTATGCCGAAAAAACTACTGAATAATCCCGAGAGCAAAAGCCGGGTCACCTGCGGTCGGAATCGGTCACTTTCAGTCACATATGGAAGGAGTTCTCGCCGAAAATTCCCCCCCAAATTCCCCCCCGAGGGACATTTTAGACAAAAAAAGAGACCAGCCAATTTTCGGGCTAGTCCCTAAGTCTCTAAAAACAAATGAGTTAGCTTGGTACTGAGGGCGGGAGTCGAACCCGCACGAACCTTAGTTCACAGGATTTTAAGTCCTGGGCGTCTACCAATTCCGCCACCCCAGCACGGTGTGAAGATTAGCACAATCGAACATCCGCTCAAAGCATCGGCCCGCGGCGATTGCGGGCGGGTGCATCGGGGCGGGAAGCCCAAAGGTGTGTTATTATTTGGCCGGGAACTGCCCCTTTCGAACGATGGACCAACTAGTGTGGATAGGGTGGCTGGTACTCGGCGTATTATTGATAATCGCCGAGATCTTTACGCTCGGGTTCGTGCTTTTGTGGTTCGGGATCGGGGCGATCGCGGCGGCCCTGGCGGGGATGCTCGGGGCTCCGTTCGTGATCCAGTTCGCGGTTTTTGCCGGCATCTCGATAGTGCTGACGCTGATGTCGCGGACCATCTTCGCGAAGTACCTAGGGCACAGCGACGAAGAGGCGGTCAAGATGGGGATCGACGCCCTGCCGGGGCAGATCGGGACGGTCACGACCGAAAGCAAAGGCGCCCTGAACGAGGCCGCAGTGAAGGTATACGGATCGACGTGGACGGCCTTCCCGGTCGATGAAGAAAGCCAATTGTCAGAGGGCGAAAAGGTCGAGGTTGTCAGCGTAAAGGGATCGTCGATCTACGTCAGGAAGGTGACGAACGAGCTGCCGGAATGGCGTCGGAAGTAGAAGGAAGTTAAACGATCTCGGCGGTGTCCTGATCGCCGTTGTCCTGGTCGGCGGTGTCGTGGATGTTCCCGAGGTCGATCAGCTCAAGCTGGACCTCTTCGCCTTCGGGTTCGGCAAGCCCCTCGCCGGTCAATTTCGCCAGAACCACCGTAATATTATCCTCGCCGCCATTCTCGTTTGCTTCGGTCACCAGATCGGCGCAGGCTTCAGAAAGATTGTCGATCTTCTCGGTCACGACCCGCTGGATGCTGGCCGCGGTGACCTTGTTCGACAAACCGTCGCTGCATAAAAGGACGACATCGTTCTGGTTCGGGGTGAGCCGTGCAGAGACGGGGTAGATCTCGTTCTGTGCTCCGAGGGCCTGCAGGATCACGTTCTTGAGCGTGTGCGTCTCCGCCTCTTCGGGCGAGATCTGCTGTGCGTCGATCAACTGCTGAACGAGCGACTGGTCCTTGGTGATCTGGTAGATCTTTCCGGCACGGACGAGGTAAGCCCGGCTGTCGCCGACCTGGATGATGTCCACGCTGTCCGGCGTGACACCCAGGCCGGTAAAGGTGGCCCCCATCCCCTGGAACTGGGCGTCGCTTCGGCCCTGTTGATGGATCAGGTAATTGGCGTAAACCGTTGCGTTGTAGAGCTTTGAGATAAGGTGGTTCTCATAGGCCTCGGGTGTCAGGGTCTCGTCAAGGTCCTCGTGGAGGATCTTTTCACAGACCGATTCGACGGCCATCTTGCTGGCGACCTCGCCGGCGAGAGCCCCGCCCATCCCGTCGGAGACGGCAAGCACGATCCCGTTGTCATCGACCTCGAAATTCTGGGTCTCGATCACGAACTCGCCGTCGGCTTGTGCGCCGGTCCACGCTTTTGACCGCGTGACGTTCAGGATCAGATAGTTGTCCTCATTACCGCGGCGGACCCTTCCGACGTGCGAGGTCGCATGTATCTCGACAGTTAACATAATCATTTAGTTTCGAGTTCCGGGTTCCAGGTTCCAAGTCGGATCGAACAAACTTGGAACTTTGTACCTGGTACTTGAAACTAACTAAGCGCTTGATCCAAATCTTCGATGATGTCCTCAACATCCTCGATCCCGACGGAAACGCGAACGAGGCCGTCGGTGATACCGAGCCGATCGCGTGTTTCCACGGGAACGGAGGCGTGGGTCATGGTGGCAGGATGCGAGATAAGACTTTCGACGCCACCTAAACTTTCTCCCAGGGTACAAAGCTTGACGCTTTCAAGGACCTTTTTTGCCTTCTCAAGGGAGCCGGTCTCGAACGAGACCATTCCGCCGAACCCCGTCTGCTGGCGGGCGGCAAGCTCGTGCTGCGGATGCGAGACGAGCCCGGGATAATATACCTTTTTTACCGACGGATGTTCTGCCAAAAAGTTGGCGACGATCCGGCCGTTCTTATCGTGAGCTTCCATCCGGACGGCGAGCGTCTTGGTCCCCCTCAGCACAAGGAACGAATCGAACGGCGACAGGATCGCTCCGATCCCGTTCTGGACGAACCCGATCCATTCGGCATCGGCCTCATCATTTAATGCAACGAAACCGCCGACGCTGTCGGAATGTCCGTTCAGATACTTCGTCGTCGAATGAACGACTATATCGACGCCGTGATCGATCGGCTTCTGGAAATAGGGCGACATGAATGTGTTGTCGCAAACGACCTTTGCACCGTTGGCGTGCGCAAGTTCGGAAACGGCACGCAGGTCAGTAACGGTCATCACCGGGTTGGTGGGCGTTTCGACGAAGACCATCTTCGTATTGGGCCGGAACGCCGACTCGAGCGACGTTACATCCGACGTATCCGCCAGATCGAACTCGACACCGTAATTCGACAGTATCCTGTTGAACAGGCGAAAAGTGCCGCCGTAAGTGTTGTCGCCGAGGATCACGTGGTCGCCGGCCTGGACCAGTTTGAGCGCCGCATCGATCGCGGCCATCCCCGAGGCGAACGCAAAACCGAACCTTGCATTCTCAAGGGCCGAGATATTCTTTTCAAGCGCGAGCCTGGTGGGGTTCTGTGTGCGGGCATATTCGAACCCCTTGTGCCTGCCGAGTCCATCCTGCGCGTAGGTCGAGGTCTGATAGATAGGGACGCTGACCGCGCCGGTCGCAATATCAGGCTCGTTGCCGGCATGGATCGCTGTTGTCGAAAAGCCCATAAGCTCAGTTTATAGTTAAATTATCTGAATTGCTCGTCCGTTTGATAAGTGCCGGTTCCGGGTGCTCAAATCCTTTATTTTAATGGCATTAATGGTAACTTGCCAGTATGGAAAATGCAAACAGGAAGCGTTTTTGGAAACGGTGCAGCGGCCCGACCGGACCGGGCTTTCCGTGACCGCGATCGGCCGCGGGCAGCATGTGCGAAAAGGACGCGTTCCGGTTCAAAAACCGGCTTATGATATGGTTATTTCCATAATCTAAGGTAATATAAGTATTATCAACGCCGATCGCGTATTCTATCGCGGCGTGCCGCAGCGGCGGCAGCCCGGGACAGTTCGGAATGGATATAAACCAACTAGAAGTTTTGGTGACGGTGGCCCGGGAGAAGAGCTTTTCCAGGGCGGCTGAACTGCTTGAAAGAACTCAGCCTGCCGTCAGCCAGGCCATCCGCAGGCTCGAAGACGAGCTGGGCGAGACGCTTTTTGACCGTTCATCGAAGGACGGGACGCTGACCGATGCCGGCGAAGCGCTGGTCGGGTATGCACGGCAAATGCTCAACCTTCGTACCGCGGCCGGAGCTGCGATCAAGGACCTTCGCGGCCTGCACAAGGGCAAGGTGACGATCTCGGCGAACGAACATACCGTCTTTTGCCTGCTGCCGGTCATCCAGGCCTTTCGCGAACGCCATCCGAACATCAAGATCGAGGTACAAAGAGGCGTCGCGAGCCGGATCCCGAAAGAGATAACCGCCCGCGAGGTCGAGTTGGGCGTGATCTCATTCAAACCGAACGATGCCTCGCTCCGGTCCGTGCCTATCCTGACGGACGAACTGATACTGATCGTCGCCCTGACGCACCCGCTCGCGAAGAAACGCTCGGTCTCGATCAGGGAACTTGGCGGCGAGCGGTTTATCGCCCATAATGCGGCCTCGCCGTACCGGCGAAAGGTCTTCGAAACATTTGAAAAGCACCGGACGCCTCTGAACATTTCGGTGGAACTTCCGTCGCTCGAGGCGATAAAGCGGCTGGTCGAGACCGGCGGCGGGGTCGCACTTGTCCCGAAACTCGCCGTGAGATTCGAGATCGAAAAGGGCCGGCTGGCCGGGCTTTCGGTCAAGGAAATGCGGCTTGAGAGGAAGCTGAATATCATCTATCGCAAGAATTCGGTGCTTTCGCATGCGGCCGAGGCGTTCCTGAAAACGGCAAAAGAAGTCAGCGGAAAGTGAGCTTTTTCTTGTAGAAAGCGATGTAACCATCTAAGATGGTCGGACAGGCAAACACGCGGACGTTCACAGATCCGAAACATCGGGCTGGCAAGCTGAACGGGGTTCGGCAGGCGATCCCCGAAACCTAAAACTAAAAAAATATGTTCGAACAGTTCACGCTGGGCATCGAAGAAGAATTCCAGATAGTCGACCCGGAGACGAGGGAGCTGAAGTCTCATGTTTCCGAGATCCTAGACGAGGGTGTGCTCCTGCTTGGTGAGAAGATCAAGCCGGAAATGATCCAGTCGATGATCGAGGTCGGCACGGGCGTTTGCGCGAACATCCAGGAAGCGAGGGAAGACATTACCAAGCTTCGGTGCATCATTTCGAGCCTGGCTCGGAAAAAGGGAATGGAGATCGTCGCCGCGTCGACGCACCCTTTCTCAAAATGGTCGGAACAGCAGATCTATGACGGCGACCGGTATAAACTGCTGGTCGATGAATTACAAATGGTCGCCAGGAGCCTCCTGATCTTCGGCGTTCACGTTCACGTCGGGGTGCCGGACCTTGAGCGGCGGATCCAGATCATGAATGCGGCCCGCTACTTCCTTCCGCATGTGCTCGCGATGACGACATCTTCGCCTTTCTGGCTCGGCTTTAATACCGGGCTAAAATCATACCGCTCGGAGGTTTTCAAAAAGTTTCCGCGCACGGAGATCCCGGACCACTTCGAATCGTACCAGCAATATCAGAGTTACCTTGACCTGCTTGTAAAAATGAAATGCATCGCCGACGGATCGAAGATCTGGTGGGATGTGAGGCCGCATTACAAGTTCCCGACGCTGGAGTTCCGTGTTTGCGACATCCCGACCCGCGTCGACGACACGATCGCGGTCGCGGCCCTCTTCCAGGCGATCGTGGCAAAGCTGCACACCCTGATCGACAAGAACCTCGGTTTCCGGATCTATCACCGGCGGTTGATCCTTGAGAACAAATGGCGCGCGATCCGTTACGGCCTTGACGGCAAGCTGCTCGACCTTGGGAAACAAAAAGAGGTCCCGGTTAAGGACCTCATTCGCGAGCTGCTGGAATTCGTGGACGATTGCCTGGATCCGCTCGGCTCGCGAAAAGAAGTTGAGCACATTCACACCATCCTCGACCGCGGCACCTCGGCCGATGAACAGCTCCGCGTTTTCGAGGAGACTGGAGGCGACTTCAACGCCGTCGTGGATATGCTGATCCAGAACACGCTCGAAAGCGTTCCCGAGGAGTGTTTTGACTAGGGCTCCCTTATTGCGGACGAATGTTGGTCAGCGTCTATTGTTGCTTGCTGTAAACAGCGACGTCTCCCGATGTGAACTTGATCGTTAGCTTTCCGTTTGCGAAGGTCGCATCTGCTTTTATCCCGCCATCGACGCGCTGTGTCAAATATGTGTAGCGCACTTTCCCATTACCTAGATATTCGACCGTAACGGGTGCGGGCGTTCCAAAGATAGAACCATCCTGTCGCACGGAAGTTTGAGTGCCGGACCACGTGTTCTTCGCGTCCCTGGATAATTTCAAGAACCATGTATATCGCAGATTGCCGATTTCGTATGGCGTCGACCACGTGCCTGAAAGGTCAATCTCATCGGTGGCGGTTTTGGTGGTGCCGGTCCCGCCTTTCGTTTTTAGAGCTGTAGTGCAGCAAGACGACGGCGTGATCTTTCTCGCCTCTGCTATCAGGTAGCACATCGGCGGATCGTTTGGGCTGAACGCTCCGGCGTGGATCAGGGTAAATCCTGCGCATCCGGGGTTGTTAACGCAGTCGGCCTGGCATTGTTCAGGAGTTGTTCCGCGATAGAACGTCAGAGTTCGTCCGTCGCCCTCGTTAACTGAGCCTTTTTGATAAGGACCCCAACTTCCTGCCGCGGCCCCCCCGCCTATGCCACCGCTGCAGGCACCCTTCAGACCTGTCATCTCTTCAGCCTCTTCACAGCACATCGGCCCATCCTCGAATACCCAGCCGAGGCCTGGATTGCCGAACTTCCCAACGACGATCGTCCACTTAGCCGTCTGCCGCTGCTTCCACACTGTATATTCCTTGCAGCAGTAGGCAGAAAATCTCGGGCTCGCCCGGACTACAGCGGCCTCAGCGTCGGCCATTGCTTTGGTGCAATTTTGATCGCTAGCTCGAACGCATTTCATCGGAGTTCCGGTATAGATCAGATCGGCGGATTCCCAATTACCCAGACCGCCGCGTCCGGTCGGATTCACTTTTGCGACCGTCACCCAATCGACCCGTTCCGAGCATGGCGAGGTTTTGACGAAGACCTTCCAGCCCCGATCCTGCATTCCCGAAACGGTGCTATTCGACGATAGATCGACGGTCAGCCCGGTCACAAGAACAAGTGTAAGAAAGGCCAATACGGCAGCAATTTTCGTGAGCATAAAAATTTCCCTCAATCTGCAACACACGGGTTGTTCTCAAATGTCGCCCGACCGCTCATTTGATGGAAACCGTCATCGTGAACGACACGCGACGGCGGCACATGTTCATGAGCTTGAGCCAGTTGTCGCCCTCGTCGGTACGGAAGGCCTGGGCGGTCTCGATGGTGCTGAACTTAATACAATCTCCTGAGGAACTGACGGTTGCAGACAGGTATTGGCCGGCCGCGGCCCGCAGAACGAAATCGCGTTCGCCGATCGACGTCAGCGTGCCTGTGACCGTTGTAGATGTGCGTCCGCGTGCGAAGCGGATTCGGGTTTGACCAAATACCTCGGACGCCGAAGCCATCAGCGCCAACAAAAAAACTGCGGCAAATGTCCTTTTCATGCTGACCTCCATCAATAAACTGTCAACGAGTTTGCTAATCGATCATGATCGTGAACTTCTGTGCAGGTTCATTGACCGGTGTCGAGTTGTCCCCGATGACCTTTTCGGTCAGCGTCATCGTAAGATCGATGCGCCGGACCTCACCCGAGGGAGTCATTTTCAGCGTTGCTGTTCCCGAGCCGGTCTCTTCCCACTGAGTGTCGTCGTTCGGCCTTGCGGCGTTGACGGTGTACTCGCGAAAACTGCAGATGATCGTCGTGCTGCGCGTGCCCGAATCGGTTCGAATGACCCGAAGCCGTCCGCCATCGAGCCACACCTTCAGGTAATAGCCGAACATCATCTTCACTTCATTCGAAGTTTGTATAAAATCGACTTTGCCGACCTTCTTATTTGCCCCGTCGACCACTCGGCCGCTGAATTCGACGTCGTCGTCCTGTCCCAACGCCGTAAGCGAAAGGGCGGTAAAGATCATCATTAGAGAAACGAGTTTGTTAACGTATCTAAGCTGCTTGGTTTTGGCCATCATAAGCTCTCTTTTTGAATGTTTTGTCATACATCGGCCGAGGTGTCGGCTACTTAGGGTTAAGCGCCAACCGCACTCGTTCAACTCATGGGTCGTACATTCACTTGCGCGTAGCCTGCCAGGCGACGCCGGGGCCGCCTTTATTTGAAGCCGCCGTGCCCCCGCGCATTTCTGTTATCTTGTCGGACAACTCGGCCGTATAGGTTCCCACCAACCCGTCTCCGTATTCGATGGAGAATCGAATCTTAAATCCGTTAACCGAGCCGCTGATCGTTCCTTGTTGGTGGTTCGCCCATTCTGCCCGGCCTGAAATAGAGTTGCCGCTGCCGTTGAGGATCAGCGTGCCCACGTAGCGTGTCTGCCCGCCGCCCTGCACTATCTCCCAAGTGCCCTTGACACATTCAGCCGGGCCGCCGCCTTTACGCAGGACGGTCAGCGCCATTTTTTCAAGGCTATGAATTGTGTCGAACACCGCGAGCGGGATACAACCGGCAGTCGGGTTCTGGGCAATATAGCTGGTGCATTCGCCGGGCTTGATCTGAATGCCATCTTCTCCGCCAAAGCGGTTGTGCCGGCTCATGCTAAACACGCGGTGAAACACCGTGTCGTTATTGCAGATGTTGATCGTCTCGCCCTCCTGGACAAACGCCTGGTGCGGGAAGAACGTCCTGTCCTTCAACGTGACATCGAGTGCCGCTGCGGTAAACGTTCCGATCAGTATCGTTAATCCTACAAATATGATTCTCATTTCTTTCTCTCCTTTTGCATTTGTCACGTTGTGACCGTCAGGGGCATTTCGCCGCCGATCGGCGAGCCCGGGTGGTTAGGCAGGTAAACGTAATACCGTCCGGGCGTCGATGCCCGCAAGATGAGGATTCCCGAACACCCATTTGGCAGCCGCTGCCATACGACATTCGCTCCCTCGGCGGGAACAACGTTTTCGGAAAAGATACCGATCCAGTCGTTCTCCGGCAGATCTTGCGGGGCTGGCCGGTTTACCGATATCTGGCCATCCGTGCGCAGTGGCGGTAATAATTCTTTTCTTCATACGATCCCTCTAACGTCTGACAAATTTGACCGAGTTCTGCGAACCGCCGAAAAATATGGCATCGCGGGTAAACGTTCCGGTCCCAACCTGATCCCTGCCTTTGGCGAAATATGTGATGCGCATGTTTCCGCCGCCGAGTGACTCGAGAGTTGCCGCGGCGGTGAACCCGTAGGATGCGTTCGGGCGTGAGGTAAGTGTCAGCGTTCCGGTCCATTTGCCGGCGGACGCACGGTTGAGCACAAGGTCGTAGGTGAAATTGTTTCCGGTGTTCGATTCCACAATGCTCGCCCGCCAGTTCCCGGACAGGTCGATCTCGGTGGTCGGCGGCCTAGTGTCTCCGCTGCCGCCGGTCGAGTACACACTGTTGGCCGAGTAACCGCCGCAGATCTGGCCGGCGTCTCCGGTGCATTTCATATTGCAGTTGGCTGCCGCGCCGTATTTTCCGTAGCTGTTGCCGCATAAACAGCTTTGCCCGTACTGTACGGCAGCGTATGCAAAGCCGCGTGCTTTGCATTTTGCGATGCAGGACTGCGGAGTATTCGACGCGCTTCGTTCGAGGTAACCGTCAAGATCGAAGACACTTGTGTCCTTGTAGCAGCCGATGTATCCGGCAGGGTGTTTACCCGTGCTGCCGCTGCAGGCCCCGGTCAGACCCGTGATCTCTTCGGCCTCTTCGCAGCACATCGGCCCGTCTTCAAAGAACCAACCGGGCCCGGGATTGCCGAACTTGCCGACGACGATCGTCCATTTGCCCGTTTGCTGCTGCTTCCAAACGGTATACTCCTTACAGCAGTAATCGCGGAACTTCGGTTGGCCCCGGACCACAACCGCTTCGGCCTCTGCTTCTGCCTTCGTGCATCTCGAGCCTTCTCTCACGCAGCGCATCGGCGTACCGGTAAGGATAATGTCGGCCGTACTCCAGTAGCCCAACCCACCGCGGCCGGTCGGATTCTGCAGGGCGACTGAGACCCAATCGAAGCGCCCTGAACATGGTGATGTCCGGACATAAACTTTCCAGCCATCCTGCCAGATCGACGGCCTATCGCCGAGGTAGTCGATCAGTATCGACCGGTTGACGATCGCTGTCTGATCATCAGGCACACACGATCCGATCGATCTTTCAATTGGCTGGCCGGTTGTGGCCAGGATCCGTTCGTCGCCCTTCGTAACAGAGATGCCGGCCTTTTGGGGCGTTCGGTTTTCGACATATACCATCCGGTTCCGCGAAGAAACTGTGGTGATGAATGTCGAGACAAGGCCGAGAGACAGGATCAAGAGAGCTAAACGGTATTTCATATTCACTCCTCGCGGCGTCACCGGATCAATTCCGAAGATCGGGTGAAGCCTTTCAGGCAAAGCGCTACTTTCGGTCGGCTTGTTCAAATGCATTTTCATTGACGGCCTTCTTTGTCCTTCGCCGTCGCGATCAGGGATTCGATGGCCGACCTTACGCCGGGCGAAAGGTCCATTTGTTCGGGAACGACCGGGCCGTCGCTGTCGAAGGCGGCGGTTTCGGGCGGCTGGGCCTGTTCGGTCCCGGTGCGGTACTCATTCGCCGTGCGGCGGCTCGTCACTACCGTAAGTTTTAGTTTTCGTCGCATTAATTTTGTTGTTAACTTTCCGCAAAACTGGGATATCATGCAGGCTAATCCTTAACTTCGGGCGGGTAACGAAGAAACGACGAAATTTCAACGAAATTTCGTTCAACGGCCATGCAAAAGGCGGCGAATCATGTTTACAGCGTTGAGGGCCTCGAGATCGACCTTGCGCGGGGGTGCGTAAGCCGCGACGGCGAGGAGCTCCACCTCAGGCGTAAAAGTTTTCAGGTTCTCGCGTATCTGATCGAGCGGAACGGCCGCCTTGTGTCAAAAGACGAACTTTTCGACGCACTTTGGAACGATACTGCCGTGACCGACGACGTGCTCGTCCAATGCGTCAAAGAGGTTCGACGGGCGCTCGGCGACGATCCCCACCGTCCTCGCTTTATCAAGACAATTCCGCGAACGGGCTACCGGTTTATCGGCCCGGTCAGCGCAAACACGTACAGTGGGGCGTTTACCGAGGAGATCACCCGGGTCGAATTTGAGATCGAAGAGGAAACCGACGCGATAGCCGCCCCGTCACTCCCCGCCGCCTTGCCGCAACCTTTTTTGCGAGGCCGCCGGGTCTTTTTCGCGGGGGGCACATTGGCCGTTTGTTTGGCCGCATTGGCCGTATATTTTGGGTTCCTGCGAACCGCTCCGGCTGCAGACATCAGGCTTCCGCAGATAGCGGGCCGCGAAACGGTCGCGGTGATGTTCTTTCACAACGCCTCGGGTGACGGAGATCTCGACTGGCTTCGGGAAGGCCTGGCCGACATGCTGATCACGGACCTTTCGCGTTCTGAACGTTTGACCATCCTGAGCCGGCAGCAGCTTTCCGCATTGCTCGAGAGGGCCGGATATCAAGGCGCCGGGACTTCAGACCGACTTGAAACTGCGCTCGACCTGGCAAAACAGAGCGGGGCCCAGGTGATCGTCACGGGCAGCTTTGCTCGTGCGGGTGAAAAGCTTCGGATCGATGTGCAGGTCCAGGATGCTGCCGCGGGATCGCTTCGTGCGGCAGAAAGCCTGACGGTAGAAAAACCGGAAGACATCCTCTCGCAGATCGACATTCTGGCCCGAAAGCTGCTCCGTCACCTGAACGCCGACGATCTGGGCGCGGATCAGGGCTTGACCACGGCGATGACCGATGACCTTGAGGCGTACCGCTTTTACTCACTCGGGGTCGAGAAAGCCAACGCACTTCAAAGTCAGGAGGCGATCGACCTTTTCTCGCGCGCGATCGAGCTGGATCCGGATTTTGCTATGGCTTATGCAAGGATCGGCTACGCTTATGCCGTGACGTGGGCCCGCGTCGATGAGGGTATGCCTTACCTCGAAAAGGCATTTCGACTTTCGGCCAGGCTTACCGATAAGAACAGGCTGGACATCGCCGCATGGTATGCGATCGCCAATCGCGATTACTCGGGTGCGATCGCCGCATACCGGCAGATGATCGCCCGTTTCCCCTTCGATACTGAAAGTTATTGGCGGTTGGGCCGGCTCCTTCGGGGAGAAGAACAGATCGACGAGGCGGTCGCGGTATTGAAAGAAGGCCTTGCCGTCGATCCCAGCTCCGGCCCGATCTACAATATGCTCGGGACAATGATGTCCATAAAGGGACTTCATTCCGAGGCCATCGCCGCCCACGAACGGTACGTTTCGATCGCTCCGAACGAGCCGAATGCGTACGACAGTCTCGGGCTTTCGCTTCAATGGTCGGGGGACTACGATCGAGCGATAGAGCAATTCGATAAGGCACTCGCGATCGACCCTGAATTCGAAATTGCCCTTATCCATCTCGCAAATACACGGGTAAGAATGGGCCAGTACAATTCGGCGATCGAGTTGGTCTCGAAGTATTTAGACAGTGCTGAGGGCCACGCGGAAAAGGCGCGCGGCCACGCATTCCTTGCATACCTTTATGACAGAAAAGGAAGGCTGAAGGAGGCGGAGCAGGCAGCGGAAACCGCGTTCGCGACGAATAACGAGACTTCCCGGCCGGCATACTTCGCCGCGCTCAAGAGCGGGCGGAAGGGACGGGCCGACCAACTCGAAAAATTTGTTCTTGGCCCGATCACGTACGTTGACCGGGGCTCACGCCCAAATCCGCGGTTCGATCTCTATCAGCGGGCAACGATCGCGATGAACCAGGGCCGCACCGACGACGCGATCGCCAAATTCAGGGAAGCTATCGGCCATACGCCCCCGACCTGGAATTACATAGATTTTGAAGACTGCCTTGGTGAAATATTCCTCAAACTCGGCCGTGCGGATGAGGCCATCGCCGAATTTGAGCGGGTGCTCAGGATAAATCCGAATTATCCGCTCACAAGGTACCACATTGCCGAAGCTTACCGATCAAAGGGACAACAAGCCGAGGCGGTCGAAAATTACAGGGCTTTCCTTGAGATATGGAATGGAGCGGATCCGGACCTCCCGGAGGTGATAAAGGCGAAGACGATTATCGCGGGTTAGGTGGCAAGTGCTGCGGGCCGATCAGCTTCGACGCCATGCTCGAGAGCGAGACGCAGGAAATTCTCGAAGAGTATCCGGCCGTCGCGGGATTCGTTCGGATGCTCCCAGCGGGTGGGGTTCTTTGACCAGTCTTCGAATGATTTTTCGAGATGGAACTGAACGGTGTAGATCAGCTGGCCGTCGAGACGCTTGACCATCATCTGGTTCTTGCAGAGGTATGACGTGGCGAGAAGTTCGAAGCCGTCAGGCACACCGTCGACCTGGACCCCGTGATTCTGCCAAACGCGGAGGATATCATCCTCCTTCGTATACTCCTGCCACACACCCGAAGTCTCGTCCTTGTTGCCGTCAAAGATCGGGTCCGAAGGGTCGACGATCTTTACGAAGCGGTACTGATATTCCAGAACGCGGTCCGTACGCTTTTCGTGAAGCTCCAGGTTATCAAGCGTCTTGAGCTCGGCTCCGAACGCCAGCGAGACCAGTTGATGGGCACCGCAGATCGCAAGGACCGGTGTTCTTGTCGTCTGGATAAATTCGGCGAAAGCGGCGATCTGACCCGGATTATAGAAGTCGAAATCGCTGTAGGTGCCGCTCATCACGATCGCATCGGGCTTGAATTCCCGGGCGGCACGGGCAACCTCCGAAAGGTGGACCGTAAGGGTTTTCGGCTGCTTGACCAGGCGGATAACGTTTTGGGCAATATTGTCGCAGGCGAGCCCTGAGATCTTTCTCTCGAGCCGAAGCCGAGACTCGACCGTCTCGCCCCATTCAGTATGGGCCAGTTCAGAAAGGTCCGTTTCGTACCTAAGCAGGCAATTTACGATCAGCACGCGAGCGTGTTCGACCGTCTTTTCGATCGGCTCGTATTTGCAGAAAGCCTGCCGGTTGTACGGGAACGGAAGCTCTTCAGAAACCGTTGTCTTAAATGCCGCGTCCAACATAAACCTCGATCTTACGTGAAAAAGTCAGGAGATCGAAACATCGATTTCCTGAATAATTGATGATTATATCAGTAATTCCTTTGTCTGGTCGAATTACTGAACTCCGGCATCTGCGGACCGGCACCTTCCGCGGCGATCTCTTCGCGGACACTTTTTATCACTCCGCTGCGAACGCGGCCGCGCCCGCTCGGCGTCGCCCGCTTTGTTCGGTCTTCCACGGTAAGCACGAGTTTCTGCCACGCCATTTCAAGATCGTCGGCAATGACAGAGATCCGCGTGATGTCATAAGGGATCGCGACGCTCCTGCAGCCGAGCCGAGCGAACACCAGTAAATACCGGGCCGTCGCAAGGTCTGGACAGGCAAAACGGCGCTTTCCGACCTTGAGCTCGATCCCGAGCAGTGTGAAAAGTATCTCGGCCTGATTCTCGCGTTCGGGGATCTCCATTTCGTAGGAGCGCGTTCTTTGAGTGCGGACCTGATCGCGGTAGATGGCAGGTATCCAAGCGTCCTGAAGCGATTCTATTATCGAGGCGGTCGTCATTCTTTGAAGTTTGTTTCCTGCTCGTAAGCGTCGAAATAATTTTTGGAGCGAGAGCCGCCAATCGGGAACGCGGCCGGCTTCGATCCGTTACCCTCGATCAGTAACTGTTCATCAATTCCTGGCACCGGATGAACAATTTTCCGACGTGCAGTCCGTCCATGATGGTGTGGTTTGCCTCCACCGACAAAGGCATCATCTTGGCCGCCCCTTCGTCGAAGATCTTTCCGAACACGATCCGGGGGACGGTCTGGGTCCGGTCGAGGCGGGTCGCATGCTTGAAGCTTGTGAACGAGACCCACGGGATCACGCTGAAATAGATCAAGTCGACACGGTCGGATTCCACATCGAAGGTCTTCAATTTCTTGTACTTCTCGACGGCGATCTTGCCTGCCCGATCGAACTCGAAAAGATCCGGCCGCATTTCGAAGTATGCGAACGAAAATGTCTCATCGTCATTGAGTATTGTTTGCGTCGCGTGGATGCGGTCGAATTCGACCAGCCTGCCTTCATGCAGCCTTATGCGGAACTCGCGGATCTCGTTCGCAGCGGTCATGACGCTGTAGAGCGAGGCGAGCGAGATCGAAAGGCCGTTCTCCCGGGTAAACCGGTAAAGCCGGGTTACGTCGACGTTGGCGGTGAAATTGAAGAACGGGTCGTCGTAATCGCGAAAGAAATCGTAGGTCGCCTTTCGCGGCCAATTCTCGACGTCAAGCTCGGTAAACATCCGCGTCCGTCACCTCGTGCTTACGGACCCGATCGATTGCGTGGTTTGCGAAAACCGCTCGATTATGCTGCTGCTGAAAATGCCGAGATAGAAGACGCCGATGACGGCGATCACGAGTGCCGCCGCGATGCCGGCCGGTATACGCGGCTCGACCCAATCGGAGGTCCGCTCGCGGAAGAACATCACCACGATCAGCCTGAGGTAATAGTAGGCCGAGATCGCAGTGTTTATGACCGCAGCGACGACGACGATGGTAAGCAGGGTATTTTGCGCTTCGAGTGCGGGCCTGAAAACGAGCACCTTGCCGATGAAACCGGCGGTCAGCGGGATCCCGAGCAGGCTGAGCATGAAAAGAGAAAGCGTGAACGAGAGTACGGGCGACCGGAAGCCGATGCCGTTGTAGTCCTCAAACTCGGTACGGCGGTCGTTCTTCTGGCCAAGGAGCGTGACGATCGCGAATGCACCGAGATTTGTGATGGCGTATGCAAGCATGTAAAAGGCGACCGATGCGATCGCGGCGTCGCGTTCCAGCACCGTAGATGCCGCACCCGCGCCAAGGAAGCCGACCATCGCATAACCGGCGTGGGCGATGGACGAATATGCGAGCATCCGCTTGATATTGTCCTGCATGATCGCTGCGACATTCCCGACCGTCATCGTCAGTATCGCCATGACGCTCAGGGCAGCCATCCACGAATCGTGCAGATATCCTGATGCCTGCACGCCCGCCATCAACGGAAAACCGAGAACGAAAACGCGGATAAACGAGGCGAATCCGGCGGCCTTTGGGCCGGCGGCCATAAAGCCGGTGACCGGGCTCGGGGCGCCTTCATAGACGTCCGGGGTCCAGATGTGGAAGGGAACCGTGGCGACCTTAAAACCGAAGCCGATGATCAGCATTGCGGCCCCGACGAGCAGCAGGGCCGGGAAGTTTGGATCGGCGACACGGGCCGCGATCTCGGTGATGTTGGTCGAACCGGTCGCACCGTAGGTCAGGGCCATTCCGTATAACAGGAAGGCGGATGCGAACGAGCCGAGGATGAAATACTTCATCGCCGATTCGTTGGATTTGAGGTCGGTCTTGCGGAAACCGGCCATCACGTAGGTCGCGATCGAAAGCATCTCGAGGCCGAGGAAAATGATAACCAGATCATTGCCAGATGCCATCAGCAGCATCCCGAATGTCGCGAAAAGAAGGAGAGCGTGATATTCGCCGGCGGGCACTTTCTCTGTCTCGACCCAGATGGTCGAGATCAGGATGGTCATCGCCGAGACCAGCAGGAAAACGAACGAGAACGTCAGCCGAAGGTTGTCGTGAGCGATCATCCCGTTCCATGCGGAGGCGGGCATGCCCGCGGACCATGTTCCGAAAAGAAGGACGGCCGCGAGAACGATACCGACCAGGGACATGATGCCCGTAACGCGACGCCGTCCGGGGAAGAAGCTGTCAAAAAGCATCACGACGATGCCGGCGGCCGCGATCACGATCTCCGGAAGGATGATCGGGATATTCACGTTCGGGTTGGCTAATTCTGCGAAAAGGAACAGGTTCATTTTTGTTGAATTTCGAGATGCGCCTCGGTCTTCTCCTCACTCGGCCCCGGCACCTGGGCATGATCTATCTCGCCCCCGGCGCGCTGCATCACTCGTTTTTGTATCTCGGTAACCGACGCGTGCGACGCCTCAAGAAACGGCCGCGGATACACGCCCATGAAGACCATCAGGAAAAGAAGCGGCACCATAAGGCCGATCTCGCGATAGCTGAGGTCGGCAAGGCCGCGATTCTTATCATTGGTCACTTTGCCGAAGAAAACCCGCTGGATCATCCAAAGCAGGTAAACGGCGGCGAAGATCACGCCGGTCCCGGCGACCATCGTGGCTATGTAATTCCAGTTCGCCGTGGCCGTGACGCTGAGTATCGTGGATTTCCACATTCCGACCATGATCAGGAATTCGCCGACGAACCCGTTCAGGAAGGGCAGCCCGACCGACGACATGGCGGTGATGACGAAGATCGTCGCGTAGATGGGCATCACGTTCGCCAGCCCGCCGAAGTCGGAGATCATACGCGTATGCCGGCGTTCGTAGATGAAGCCGACCAAAAGGAAAAGAGCACCGGTCGAGACTCCGTGGTTGAGCATCTGATAAACCGCGCCCTGCATTCCCCATTCGGTGAACGAGAACATCCCGAGGATGACAAAGCCCATATGGGCGACCGACGAATAGGCAACGAGCCGCTTGACGTCAGGCTGCACCATCGCGACCAACGCACCGTAGACGATACCGATTATCGCAAGAACGATGAACAGCGGTGCGAACTCGCGGGCCTGATCGGGGAACAGCGTGAAGTTGAACCGCATCAGGCCGTAGGTGCCCATCTTCAGCAGGACCGCGGCCAGGATGACGGAACCGGCGGTCGGGGCCTCGGTGTGTGCGTCAGGCAACCACGTATGGAACGGGAACAGCGGCACCTTGATCGAGAATGCAAGTGCGAATGCGAGGAACAAGAAAGCCCCGGCAGATGCGGAAAAGGTCATGTTCCCCAGCTTCAACGTGTTCAGAAGCGTGACAAAATCGAAAGTGCCGACGCCCGTCGCGTCCGCGTGCATAAAATACAGGGCGATGATCGCGACCAGCATCAGCAGGCTGCCGATCGCGGTAAAAATAAAGAACTTAACGGCCGCATAGATGCGGTCCTTTCCGCCCCAGACACCGATAAGGAAGAACATCGGGATGAGCGACGCCTCGAAGAACAGGTAGAAAACCAGCAGGTCGAGCGAGACAAAGACGCCGATCATCGCCGATTCAAGCAGCAGAAGAAAGATGTAAAAGGCCGTCGCTTTCTTCTCGACCGCGTGCCAGGTTGAGATCACCGCGATCGGCATTATGAAGGTCGTCAAGATCACCAGCCAAAGGCTGAGGCCGTCGACGCCGACGTGATAATTCGTATTGATCGCGCTGATCCACGGGACGTTCTTCTCGAAATGGAACCCGCTAGCCGATGCCGCTCCCCTATCGAAGACCAGGACAAGCGAGAGAAGGAAGTTGAGCAGCGTGATCGCAAAGGTGACCCATTTCAACTGGCTCTCCTGCTTCCAGAACATCTGGTGGCCAAGCACGGCAAGGGCACCGACCACCGGAAGCAGGATCAGGATCGTAAGGATGTTTTCAGCAATGAGATCCATAATATACGACGGGCTCCGCGGCCCGCCGCCGTTCATCAGTTGACCAATTTGAAACCGTAATAAATGAAATAACCGAGCACAACGATCGCTCCGAGCATGATGACGGCCGCGTAACTCCGGACAAATCCGACCTGAACGCGGCGTGCGATATCGCCGAGTTCCTTGACGAAACTGCCGATCCCGTTGACGATCCCGTCGATGAAACCGAGATCGAAGCCCTTCCACAGGCCTTCGCGCGAAAGCGAGGTCAGCGGATCGACGATGTAGCCGTTATAAAATTCGTCGACTTTCCACTTCTGCTCGAGGATCTTCGGCATCTTTCGCAGCGGGTTATTCCTGAACAACACAAACCCGATTCCAATGCCCGCCAGGGCCAGGACCACCGACAGCAGGGCGAGAAGACGTTCTTTCTGGATGACCTCCGGCGAGTGCGGATCGTAGGCTCCGGGAACTGCCGGGGCCGAGGCATAAAAATGCTTCACCTCGTTTTCACCAGAGGCCGATGGGGCCGAGTGCCCGTCGTGCTCGCCTTTCTTCGCGATAACCGGATCGAGCGTATGTTCAAAGACATTGATCTCGCCCGCCCCGACGAGCGAACTCATCGCATAGGGAATACCTACCAACCCGCCCACCGTAGAAAGGAACGCCAGAATTATCAGGGGCACCGTCATCACCCACGGCGATTCGTGCGGTTTGAAATCAGCCGGCAGCTCATGATGATGCTCGTCGTCATCGTCCGCTGCCGCGGCATGTGCTTCCTCGTGTCCATGACCTTCGCCATGTGCAAAGGCGTGTTCTTCCGCCGACGCGGCGTCGAGCAGATGCCCTTCCTCAGGAAGCGGCTCGTGGAAACGCTCCTTGCCCCAGAAGGTCATTATCATCATCCGCGTCATATAGATCGCGGTCAGGACGGCCGTTAGGGTGGCGACCGCCCAGAGCACTTTGTTTCCCGGGAAATCCGAAACCGGGAAGTAATTATCGGCAGCAAAGGTGCGGTAAAGTATCTCGTCCTTCGAGAAAAAGCCTGCCCAGATCGGGATGCCGCAGATCGCAAGCCAGCCCATCGCCATCGTGAAAAACGTGACGGGCATGTACTTTTTCAGGTTGCCCATCCGCCGCATGTCCTGCTCGTGATGCATTCCATGGATGACCGAGCCGGACCCGAGGAAAAGCAGGGCCTTAAAAAAGGCGTGCGTCATCACATGGAAAATGGCGACGACGAATGCTCCGACACCCGCTGCGAGGAACATAAAGCCTAGCTGCGAAACGGTCGAATAAGCGAGAACCTTCTTGATATCGTTCTGGGCGATGGCGATGGTCGCGGCGAAAAGGGCGGTCGCGGCTCCGATGACGGCGACGATCCACATCGCGGTCGGTGCGAACTGGTAGATCGCGTTGGCTCGAACAACGAGGTAAACACCCGCGGTGACCATCGTGGCGGCGTGGATCAGAGCGGAAACCGGCGTCGGGCCGGCCATCGCGTCGGGCAGCCAGGTCAAGAGCGGGATCTGAGCCGATTTGCCGGTCGCGCCGAAAAAAAGAAGAACGGCGACCGAGGTCAGCCCGCCGGCGAATATCGCCCCCCAGGTGAAGGGGTCGGCCGACATGTTCTGCGTGACAAAAGTGAAAACACTCTGAACCTGTTCGCCGTCGACGACCTTGTCAAAAAAGGAGATCGAACCGGTCAGCGTGAAGATCAGGAAGATCGCCATCAGCACGCCCCAGTCCCCGATGCGGTTCATCACGAACGCTTTCTTTGCCGCCTCGCGGGCCTCGTCTCGCTTGAGGTAATAGCCGATCAGCAGGTACGAGCAGAGCCCGACACCCTCCCAGCCAACAAACATCAAGAGGAAATTGTCCGCGAGCACCAGCGTGAGCATCGCGAACATGAACAGGTTGAGATAAGCGAAGAACCGGTAAAAGCCCTTGTCGCCGTGCATGTAGCCGGTGGCGAAAACGTGGATCAGAAGCCCGACGAAGGTAACGAAGAGGGCGTAGATGCCTGAGAGCCGGTCCATCCCGAGAGCAAAATCCGCTCGGAACCCGCCGACGCTGATCCACGTCCAGATATGATCGAGCACCGGTTTGTCCGCGTATAGGGCCCCGGCGTGCGGGGTTCCGATGCCGAACGCGAGCATGAAGGCCACGATCGTCGAAACCGCGATCGCTCCGCACGCGACAAGGCCGCTGAAAGTCTCGTTCTTCAACTTGCCGCCGACCAGCCAGTTGATCACCGCACCGGCTAGCGGGGCGAAGATTATCAGACTTAAAAGGTTGTTCTCAGTCATCTTGAATTGCCCGATAGATCGAGCGTCATTTCGATCATGGTCGGCCGGAACCCGAAGTGTTCGAAAAAGTCTCTTCCGGCCAAATTCTTCGCGGCGGTTGCCAGCAGCAACTTATCGCCGCCCATTTCGGCGGCCGCGGCGATGGCCGCTTCCATCAGGGCCTTTCCGACCCCGTCCGATCTTGACGTCGGCTCAACAAAGATATCGTGGAGCCAGACCCCTTTCGCGACGAGTTCCTCGTAATTTCGCTCTTCGAACTCAAGATACGCGAAGCCGACGATATCGCTGCCAAGTTCTGCGACCAGCACTCGTGCGTCTTCTGCCCGAAAGCGGCCGGCGTAGAAAGCAGCGGCGCCTTCTTTCGTGACAAAATCCGCGAACCGCTTCGGGTTGTAATCAACATGCTGTTTTACCAGCTTCAAAAGGAGTTCGGCGACCCTTTCCTCGTCGCCGGCCCGTGCGCGACGAATGCCGACTTCCATACGATCAATTCTTCAAAATACTTGCGTCATCGACGTCTACCGAGATCCTGTTCCGGAAGAACGAGATGATAATACCTAAACCCACGGCCGCCTCGGCGGCGGCGACGCTCATCACCATAAAAACGAAAAGCTGGCCGGTGGTGTCGGCGTAATACCGCGAAAAGGCGATGAACGTCAGATTTACGGCGTTCAGCATCAGCTCGATGCACATGAACATCCCGATGGCGTTGCGCTTATAGATCACGCCGACCGCTCCGATCGTGAACAAGATCCCGGACAACGCCAAATATGTGGCTAAACTCGGTTCCATATCCTTAGAAAGCTATTCGATAATCGTCCTTCTCTTCTTCCTCGTGCCGTTTATCAAGCTCGGAGTCCACGACAAGCTTCAACTGGCCAGGTTCGAGCCTTCGCACAAGGATCACGCCGCCGATGATCGCCATCAGGAGCATGATCCCGACTATTTCGACCGGCAGAAGGTACTCGGTGTACATCGCCTGGCCGATGCTGAGGGACTTGCCGGCGGTCTGCGAAGTATCGACCGGATCCTTCGGTGCCCGCAGCACGGCATAGAAAATGAACATCGTTTGGACAAGAAGTATCAATCCAAGGCCGCCGCCCACCGCGTAAAGATAGCGAAGGCGCGTCAGCGGTTTATCCTCGTCCAGATTGAGCAGCATGATCACAAAAATGACGAGGACCATGATCGCGCCGGCATAGATCAGGATCTGGACGACCGCGATGAACGGCGCCGCCAGCGTTACGTAAATGCACGAGAGGGCCACGAACACGCCTACAAGCGACACGGCGCTGTAGAGCGGGTTCTTCTGATAGACCATCGAAACAGCACACGCGATGGCGAATCCGGCGAAAAGGAAAAATAAAACGGTCGATGCCATAAAGAAAACTTCAACGCGGAGATCGCTAAGATCGCAGAGGCAGCAAAATTTATTAAGATTTGCCGCCGACGCTTTCTTAAAATTCTCTGCGTCCTTTGCGGCCTCAGCGTTCTAAAGACTTACCGATTCAAAAAATACACAACTACGATGGTTAGGATCACATTTCCCAACGCGACCGGAAGCAGGAACTTCCAGCCGAAGTTCATCAACTGATCAAAACGGAAACGCGGCAGCGTTCCACGTACCCAGATATAAAGGAAAAGGAACGCACAGATCTTGCCGATGAACGCTACGTGGCTAACGGCAGCATAGGGTATCGAACCCGGCTCGAATATCCGTCCGAGGCCAGGCACGTACCAGCCGCCGAGAAACAGGACCACGCACATGACGGAGACCGTGAACATATTCACGTACTCAGCCATGAAAAAGAGCGCGAATTTCAGGGCCGAGTATTCCGTATGAAAACCGGCAACAAGCTCGGTCTCGGCCTCCGGCAGGTCGAACGGAACACGGTTCGTCTCGGCGAAAGCTGCGATCAGAAAGACCACAAAACCGATGATCTGCGGGATGATAAACCAACGGAACGGCGAGGTGATCTGTGCATAAATAATGCCGTTAAGATCCAACGTCCCGGCGAGCATCACCACGCCAAGCACGGAAGCACCCATCGCAAGTTCATAAGAGATCATCTGTGCCGACGACCGAAGCCCTCCCATCAGGCTGTACTTGCTGTTCGAAGACCACCCCGCGAGAGCGATGCCGTAAACCCCTACCGACGTGATCGCCAACACAAACAGTACCCCGACATCTATCTGAGCGATGGTCAAGGGAATCCGTGTTATACCTTCGCCAAGACCATATGGCAAAAAGCTCCAATCGACCGTAGTAATCGCCGGCCCGAACGGGTAAACCACGATCGGAAGCAGCGCACAGGTAAGGGCGACGAGCGGCGCAAGAAAATAGATGAACTTGGTCGATTTGTCGGGAACCAGGTCTTCCTTAAGAATGAACTTCAGAAGGTCGGCGAACGGCTGCAGGACACCCCACGGCCCAACACGGTTCGGCCCAATTCGTCCCTGTATCCAGCCGAGCACCTTGCGCTCCGCGAGCACCGTGTAGGCGACGATCATCAGCACGCCCTGAAAGGCGAGCAGTATCCCTACGGTGTAGACGACAAACGGAAAAGCGGTTTTAAGAACTGACTCCATAAACTGCGCTTTCTAGAAAACAGCTAACAGCTAAAACAAAACTTCGACGACGGTCGCACGAACCAACGGCGGCTATCTGCCGCCGAGGTTGGCCCTGTCTTCGGCGCCGACCGCCGCGGCCTCCGCCATTCCTTCCGGCTTCGGATTCCCATCGAGGTCAAACTGTTCCAGCGGCGACAGCAAAAGGTTCTCCGGCTTCGGATTGCCATGGGCAAGCAGGTGAAACTGCGGCGTTTTGCTGGTCATCGTCGTCAACCGGTGCAGCTTGTGACCGATTCGCGGCGTAGCTCGGATCTTTTCACCCGGAGCCCCGAGACCCTCAACATTCTTTCGCAATGCGTCCACGGCGGCACCCAGGTCGCGTTCCCTTTCGATGGCATACTTTGCCTGCACCGGGTTCGATTCGTCCTTGAGCGCGGGATAACGCAGGCCTTCATAGGCGGCGACCGAATCCGCCAATTGTCTGAACACGCCTGATGCTGACGACTCGATGCCGAGATCGGCACCCATTTCACGTGCGATCAAATTCGGGATCATCCAATCGGGTTTGGCCTGGTGCAGCGGATCGATGGCCTTGCGGACGCGCTGGATGTTACCGGCATTGTTCGTAAAAGTACCGTCAACCTCGGCGAATGAGGCGGCCGGCAGCACGACATCCGCGAAGGCGGTGGTTTCCGTTTCGAACAATTCCTGGACGACGACGAAATCCTTGTTCTGCAGCAGTTCCGGGTTCTGCAGGCTGCCCGCGATCAGCAGGGCCTTCGACCCCGCGATGGCGTTGGCCGCCGTATCGGCATCGGGCAGAATATCGATCGCTCCGACGGAATTGTTGTAAAGCGGCAGCGGATGCAGCAGCACGCGTCCGGAGTCGGAGGCGATAAGGCCGGCAGAGCCCGCGATGACCGCCTGGGCCTCGGGCGAAAGCTCATTGCCCGCCATTATCACAAGGTCACCTTGCGTACCCTCGATCACCTTCTGAAAAGCATCCAGTTCCGAAGCGTCGACGCCAAGCTTCGCAGCAGCGGAACCGCCGTCGAGGCCACCGAGGAAATAAAGCACGAAGGCGTCGAAGGAATTCGGCGCGATGTGAATGAACTGCGTCGCCGCCTGATGGGCAAGGTTTATCGGCGTATCGTTGACCACGACCAGGTTTGCCCCGCCGTTCCGGACGGCCTGCCGCATCTGTTTGGCCGTGTAGGTCTGCTCTTCTTCGGGCTCGCCGCCGATGAGGACGATAGTTTTTGCGTAACGGATCTCACGATGCGTTGCGAGTGGAGCACTCAGGTTTGCGAAGAATGCGGACATGTCGCCGCGGTCGTCAACACCGATCGGGCCCTTGGCCGCGTTCTTTGCAAAACGACCGAGCGTGAACAGCGACTCGTTGGTCAGCCTCGGGCTTGCAATTACGCCGACCGACCCTTCATTCGCGGCAAACTTTTCGGCGATCAGCCCGATGGCGTGATCCCAAGTCGCCGGGATGAGCTTCCCGCCCTTTGAATAACGGATCAGTGGTGTCTTGACGCGGTCCTTGTGGTCTATGAACTCGTGGCCGAACCGGGCCTTTACGTCGAGAAACTCGCCGTTCAGGCCGTTGACATAGCGGTCGCGGGCGACGATCCGATGCACTTTTCCGCCTCGCGAGCCGATCGAGATCTGCATTCCGTCGGAGCCGTAAACGTCGGTCGAGACGGTCTGGTCGAGTTCCCAGGGACGGGTCTCGTGGCGGTAAACGCCATCGAGTAGCGTGCCGGTCGGGCACACCTCGATACAGTTGCCGCACTGCGAGCAGTTCAGCCAGCCTCCGTAGGTGCCGATCACCGTGTTGACGCCGCGGTTGCCAGCCTCGATCGTGTCTTCGCCCATCCACTCGCTGCAGACGCGGGTGCAGCGTTTACAGAGGATGCAGCGCTGCGGGTCGTTGGCGACCATCGGAGAAAGGTATTTTTCGGGTGCACGGTTCTTCGGCTCGGTGAAGCGTTCTTCGACATCTCCCCAGTCGAAAATGACCTCCTGAAGCTCGCATTCGCCGCCGCGGTCGCAGACGGGACAATCGAGCGGATGGTTCGCCAAGAGGAACTCGCCCATCGAACGCTGCGCCTTTTCGATCTCGCCACTGCGGGTCGTTACGGCCATCCCGTCGGTGCACTTGATCGTGCACGAGGTCTGCAGCTTCGGCATCTTGTCGATGCGGACGAGGCACATACGGCACGACGCCTGCGGTTCCAGGTCCTTGTAATAACAGAACGAAGGGATGCTCTCGCCCTGGTCGCGGCAGACATCGATCAAGACAGCGCCTTTCTCGGTCTCGACCTCCTCGCCGTTGATCGTTACTTTTATCAGTTCTGTTGGCATTTAAGCTGGAGCAATTTTAGTCTTCACTTGGCGGCCTTAGCGAGCTTTGCGTGAGATCAGATCAGTTTCACGCAAAGTTCGATGAGAACGCAAAGGAAGCGAAATATTATTGTTTATCTTTTCCCGTGTTTTCGGCGGCGCCAGTCTTCTTTTTCGACTTCTGTCGAGTTTTGCCAAAACTCCCGGCAAAGATCTTGCCCTTTCGAGTTCTTTTATCGCCTTTTCCCATATTTCTCCTTCTTGTATAGAAGGCTCTCCAGCCGGCCAACGCCGAAAGGTTCGAGAGCCAGCCGAACAGCTACATATTTGCCTCGATGCCGCTACCGTTGGCTTTCTTGGTCAGCCACTTCTTGAAATCGTCGGGGAACTGCTTGATCGCGCTCTGTATCGGCCATGCGGCTGCATCGCCCAGCGGGCAGAAGCTCTTGCCCTCGATGTTGTCGCAGATGTCTAGCAGCAGCTGAGCATCTTCGGGGCGGCCTTCGCCGATGGATATGCGGTTGAAGATCTTCACCAGCCAGTCGGTCCCCTCGCGGCAGGGTGTACACCAACCGCAGGATTCGTGTTTGTAGAATTCGGTGAGGTTCTTGGTCGTTTCCATCACATCGACCGTCTCGTCCATCACCATCATTCCGCCGGTGCCGAGCATCGAGCCCGCCTCGACGAGGCCCTCGTAATCGAGCGTGACGTTCTTGCCCAGGATCTGGCCTGAATTCATTATGTAAACGCTCGACCCGCCGGGGATCACGGCCTTCAGCTTGTTGTTGCGAAGCATGCCGCCGCAATCTTCCATGATGAACTTTTCCATATCGGCATAGCCCATCGGAAGTTCGTAAACACCAGGTTTTTTCACGTGGCCGCTGATCGACCACAGCTTTGTTCCGCCGGATTTTTCCGTGCCCAGATCGCGCCAGGCGATGCCGCCCATTTCGAGGATCTGCGGGATCGAGGTCAGGGTTTCGACATTGTTTACGACGGTCGGGCAAGCATAGAGCCCTTCGACGGCGGGGAACGGCGGTTTCATTCGCGGATGGCCGCGGAAGCCTTCGAGGCTGGACAATAATGCGGTCTCTTCGCCGCAGATGTACGCACCCGCACCGGTGTGCGTGTGGATGTCCATATCGAAGCCGGAGCCGAAGATGTTCTTGCCCAGGATCCCGGCCTCGCGGGCCTCTGCCAGCGCCCGGTCCATGATATGGATCAGGTAGTTGTACTCGCCGCGGAAGTAGATATACCCCGTGCTGGCCTTCAGGGCCCATCCGGCAATTATCATCCCCTCGATCAGCGCATGCGGGTCATATTCGAGCAGGTATCGGTCTTTGAAAGAGCCCGGTTCAGATTCATCCGCGTTGCAGACGATGTATTTGGGTTTCGGGCTGTCTTTCGGGACGAACGACCACTTCATTCCGGTCGGGAAACCGGCACCGCCGCGGCCTCGAAGGGCCGAATCCTTTACATGCTGGATTATCTCGTCCGGCGACATCCCGAACGCTTTCTTAAGCTGCACGTATCCGCCGGTGTCCTTATACACCTTCAGCGTGTGCCCGTCCTGGATTCCGACGCGTTTTAGCGATAAAGGTTCGCAGCCTATTGCTTTGATTTCCATAATCTAGAAAATCTTTACGACTTTACCAACAATCCGATCCTTACCTATCGTTGGCGGTATCCAAAAGCGGCTATCGTGGCTTTCAGGTCGGTTATCGCCAAGCAAAAAGAATTGACCTTGAGGGACGACCACTGGACCAAAATTGTCATCGGATTCGACCTTGTCAAAAGGTTCTTCAATCCTTTGGTCGTTAACAAATACGTGGCCGCCCCTGATTTCTACTTTTTCACCACCAAGTCCGATAACTCGGAAGATGTATCTCGTGTCCTCTTTCGCTCCAGTACGTTTCAGTAACTCATCGAGCGGCAAAGTGTGAAGCACGAGGTCAAATCTCTGGATGGAATCGCCGCTCGTGTCTTCCCAGGCAACATATGAGTCGATCGGGATTGTCGGTTGCATGGCCCCTGTCGGAACCTTGACTAACCCAAGTCCGCAACCAATCGACAATACGCAAACTAGGATTGGCGACAGCAAGAGTGCTCGTCTAAAGTTGCTTCGCATCACGAACACTCTCGTACTCCTCAATCGCCGATGCTATGTTCTCAAATGCTTCAAACTCGGTCTCGCCCTGCGACCAGCAACCCGGCAGTACGGGACAGGAAACGCTGTAGCCTTCGTCAGTTTTTTTTCCAAAACTACTTTGTAAAACATGCTACTTACAACCGTCGAGAATTTTATCCACCTTCTCAATCGTCAGGTCCTCGTGAAAATCGTATCCGATCTGCATCATCGGGGCGGTGCCGCAGCTGCCCAAACATTCGACATGCGAAACGGTGAACTTGCCGTCTTCGGTCGTTTCGCCGGGGTGGATGCCGAGTTTCGAGCAGATATGCTCGGTGATCTCAGGCTCGCCCATGATCTTGCACGAGAGCGTTTTACAGATCTGGATGTGGTGCCGACCGACGGGACGCAGGTTGAACATCGAATAGAACGTCGCCGTCTCCCAGATGTCCGTCACCTCGAGATCGAGAAACTTCGCCAGAAAATTCACGCCGGCATTGTCCACCCATCCACGTTCGCGCTGGATGATCAGCATCAGGATCGGGATCAAGGCCGACCGCTTCCGCTCCGGGGGGTATTTCGCCAGATGCTCGTTCATCTCAGCGATGATCTCAGGCGAGAATTCGGCTATCTCGTCGGAAACGATAACCTTGTCTGTGTAACTTGTCGGTGTTGCTGCTGCCACTTCTGTTAATGGTGAATGGTGAATTGTGAATGGTGAACTCACTCGGAACTACCATTCTCCAAAATTCACAATTGACTCCCTCCAGCTGCTTTTCTTAAATTCGATTTCGCCGTCTTTATTGAAGCGGCGAGCATTCGCTGCAGCTCGTCGCAATCACTCAGCAAAGATTCTGCGAGATTCTTCTCTATATATCCGCTGTCCTTTAACAACCTAAGCCAATAATTAGTCTCTATTGCTTCCTTTTGGGCAATCGATAACTTGTGAACAAAGTCGGTTTTCGACTGGGCGTGAATGGACTCTTCAACATTTGCCCCGATCGATGTCCCGGACCTAAGAACTTGTTTAGAAAGAACAAACTCCCGTCGATCATCGACCATGAACTGATACAGCCTTATAATACGAAGAGCAAACGCGTAGGACTTTACGCTCAAAATACTCTCATTCATTCACCATTCACCATTCACAACTCACCACTTTTATCGATCTATCTCCCCCAGCACAATATCCAAACTCCCAATGACCGCCACGACGTCGGCGATCATCTCGCCTTCGCTCATAACGGGCAGGGCCGAGAGATTGACGAACGAAGGACCTCGGAAGTGGACGCGTTCCGGTTTGGGGCCGCCGTTGGATTTCATATAAACGCCGAGTTCGCCCTTTGACGCCTCGATCGGCATATATACCTCGCCGGCCGGGACGTTGAATCCTTCGGCAACGATCAAGAAGTGATGGATCAGCGAATCCATATGTTTCCGCATGTCGTCGCGGTCGGGCAGAACGACCTTCGGAGCGTCTGCCTTGATCGGGCCGGGCTTCAGTCTTTCGAGGGCCTGGCGAACTATCTTGTGCGATTCGCGAAGCTCGCGCATCCGGACAAGGAAACGCGACCAGACGTCGCCGTCCGTTTCGGTCGGGATGTCGAAATCGTAGGTCTCATAGCCCGTGTAGGGATTGTGCCGGCGAAGGTCGAGTTCGACGCCGCTGCCACGCAGGCATGGCCCGGTCAGGCCCCAATCGATCGCGTCTTCCTTGTCAATGACGCCGATACCCATCGTCCGGCTCTGCCAGATCGTATTGCCCGTTATTAAAGTGTCAAAAGTATTTAGCGCGTCCGGGAAATTATCTAAAAATTGCCTTACCCGATTTTCGAAACCTGCCGGAAGGTCCATCATCAAACCGCCGATCCTGAAATAGCTAGGGGTCATCCGGCCGCCCGAGGCCGATTCGATGATGTTGAGTATCTTTTCACGCTCCTTGAATGCGAACCAGAACGGCGTCATCGCACCCATATCCAGGCACGAGGTTCCGAACCAAACCATGTGCGAGGCGATCCGCTGCAGCTCGCACATCAGGACGCGAATTACCTGGGCCCGTTCGGGTATTTCGATCTGAAGGAGCTTTTCGGCCGCCATCACATAGGCGAGGTTGTTGCCGAGCGGATTCAGGTAATCCATCCGGTCGGTGATAACGATGCCTTGCTGGTATTTCTTGTATTCAAAGAGCTTCTCCATCCCCGTGTGGAGATAGCCGATGTCGGGAATGGCCTTTATGACCAACTCGCCGTCAAGCCGAAGGTCAAGACGCAGTACGCCGTGAGTCGAGGGATGCTGCGGGCCCATCGAGAGGGTCATCTCCGACTCGAGCGGCTTGTCCATCACATCGAAACCGGCCGGTATATTTTCGACTGCGGTGCTCATAGGTCGTTAATCGAAAATCGTAAATCGTGAATTGTGCGAAACGCGAACGATGCTCTGTTCACGATCTTCGATCTACTAGTTCATGCTGTACGGCTCGTAGCCGCGCAGCGGGTAATCCTTTCTTAACGCGTGACCGTCGAAATCGCTCGGCAGCAAGATCCTTCTAAGATCCGGATGGCCTTCGAAAACGACGCCAAGCAGGTCATAGGTCTCGCGTTCGTGCCAATTTGCGGTCTTCCAGACATCGGAGACGCTCGGGATCCGCGGATCGTCCTCGGAAACGAGGGCCTTCAGCCTGATGCGTTTGTAATGGCTCGTTGAAAAGAGGTGGTAATTCACCTCAAATCTAGGGTCTTCTTCCGGCCCCCGGTCTGCCCCGCAAAGGTCGGCAAGAAGGTCGAATCCGTGCCCGGCCCTCAGGAAAGTGCAGATCTCAACAATGGCCCCGGCCGGTACGGTCACTGTTACCTCATCCAGGGAATCGGTGACCGAGAGTACCCATTCGGGATCGTGATCGCGGAGCGCATCGACAAATTTTTCGAGACCTTCGCTCATACTAAAACACGCAGGATCAAGGTTTTCTACACGTTAACCCGGGCAGAAAACAAACCTGACCAAATTTACTTCGAACTCAGGACGAACGCCGCTTTTCGTGGCGCGACGGGATCGAATAAGGCCGCGACACCTCTTTCCGGGCCACTTCGGCCTCGGTTTCCTTTTCCAGTGAAGTGCCCTCGGTCACGGGCAAGGTTCCAGGCGATAACGACACCCTTGCTTCCTTCTCGAAGGCATCACTTCGCTCCTTCACGGATTCGTTCATTATCTTTTCCTGGAGCATCGTTATCGCATGGACCAGCATTTCGGGCCGCGGCGGGCAGCCCGGCACGTAAACATCCACCGGAACGACCTTGTCGACACCTTGAACGATCGCGTAATTATCAAAAACCCCGCCGGAGGTCGCACATGCACCCATCGAGATAACCCACTTTGGCTCAGGCATTTGGTCGTAAATTCGGCGGAGAACCGGGGCCATCTTTCTGGACACGCGGCCGGAAACGATCATCACGTCGGCCTGCCTGGGCGATGCACGGAAAGTCTCGGCCCCGAACCTCGAAAGGTCGTTGCGGGCCGAAACGGTATTCATCATCTCGATGGCGCAGCACGCCAGCCCGAACGTCGCCGGCCACAGGCTGGATTTGCGGGCCCAATTGACCACCGCGTCCAGCTTGACCGTGACCACGTCCGGCAGCGACTCAAATATCTTGTTCTCGAGACCCATATAGATCCTATTTTCGAACCAACCGAAGGCCGGCTACGGCCAAACGCACGATCAGGCCGCTTCTTTCAAGCCCGTCCGGCCGAGAGCCTCACGTTCGCGTTTCCGCTTAAGCTCGGCCTGTGCCCGTGCCGAAGCACGTGCCTGGAGGCTCCAATCGAACGCCCCTTTCTTCCAATCGTAAACAAGGCCTACGACCACCGTAAGCAGGAAAACGAGGATCCCGACGAATGCGACTGTTCCATAAAGGATACCCGTCTGTTTCTCGATCGCCAGGAGGTTCTTGAACGCAACGGCGAACGGGACCATGAACAATATTTCGAGGTCGAAAAGAAGAAAGGTGACGGCGACGACGTAGAATTTTATCGAATAACGGTCCCGGGCTCCGCCGACCGGGTCCTTGCCGCACTCGTACGGCATCAGCTTGGTCGCGGTCCGTTTGCGCGGGCCGATCAGCTGCGTCACCAGCAACTGGCTGACGGCGAAGCCGATAGCGACCAAAAACATTATGCCGATCGGGGCATAATCCATCAGGCTGAACTGAGACATCAAATCCTCTCGAAAGCCGAAATTCTATGCCGAAACTGAGTAAAAAAGGCCCGTTTGAAGCCCGAAAAATCGTGATTATTGCAGCAAACTCAATCGTAAGTTAAGCGATACAAGGTGTCAAGGCAGTCATCGAACCGTCCGATGCGATTTTTGGGCGAAACATCACGATCCGGAGCCCTCCGGGGTCGGCCGCTTCGGGAATAATTCATTGACCCTAAACGTCTCTATATGCTAGCTTTATTAATGGCAGCCGATGGCTGTCTTGCCTCCGAACTCTCGCCGCTCCTCTGCCCGTAAGTCTGTGATCACAGGATTTAATACCGATATCGAACACGACGGCGTGATCTATCACGTCCAGACCGAGGACAAAGGTCTGTCCAAGCCGGTCATCGTCTCGCTCGTTTACAATCGGGGCACGATACTCGCGAGCAAGCGTTCGCCGTACGACGACTTGCTTAAGGCGAATTTCAGCGAGCGCATACTTGCGGAGCGGTTGAGCAAGCAGCATAAGCTCATTTGTGCAGCGATCCGCGCGGGCCGGATCGAGGACCTGAAAAAGCTCGGCCAGAAAGATAAAAAGTCGGTCCAGACACCGGTCCCCGCACCGGCACCGGCGGCTCCGAAACCCGAGGCCGTTAGGCTCGACCCGATCACGCATCCGCCCAAACCGCCGGAAGATTCGCTCGAGGAATTCAAGGTTGCCGACCAACCGATACCAAAGCCCGATTTCGGGTCGGATGAGGTTTTTGACGAACAGGGCCTGATCGATGAACCGATAATCGAGGCGGTCGCGATAATCGAGGATGAACAACTGCTGCCGGCCGATGCGGTCGAAGTGATCGACGCGCCGGATATCGCGTTCCGGCCCGACCACAACAAGTTGAGCATCGAGATCCTGGGCGACGTTAAATTCAAGGGCGGCGAACGAAGCACTGTCGGATTTATGGTAAGCCGGGGCACGTCGCGAAAGGTCGTTCCCGCCGCCGAGATCATGGTGAAGGTCCTCGGTTCAAGCTTCCGCCCGGTCATCTTCCACGCCCTCACCGATATGAACGGCGTCGCGACCGTTAGCCTGCAGCTTCCGAGCTTCACGACCGGGCGGGCCGCATTCCTTGTCAGGGCCATCAGCGAAGGCGAAGAGGTCGAACTCCGCCGGTCGATAGCCCACGGTTAGTTTTCCTGAATTTGAATTTCGCCTGCCCGCTGTCCGAAAATAGGAAGCAGCGGTTATGAAAGTGTTTTTGAACGGCGAAGTTCGCGATATACCGCCAGATCTCGATCTGGAGCGGCTTCTCGAGCATTTCTCTATTCCATCAAAGCGAGTGGCAGTGGAGCTTAACCGGTCCGTGGTCCGGCGGGCCGATTGGAAGGATACTAAGATCAACGACTCCGACACGATCGAAGTGATCCATTTTGTGGGGGGCGGTTAGATCGGAACGCGGCCGCTACCGCTCCCGGTTCTGACAGGAATATCAACGCGGAGACGCAAAGTTTGTTTGAATGCGGAAGCTGTGGGGTGCGCGATCAAAGAATAAGACCCCGGTCGCTACCGCCCCCGGTTCTGACAAGGGGATCGACGCGGAGACGCGAGATCGCATATCAGTGCGTTTGCGACGAGATTCGAAGTTGCGAGCCTCGGAGCAAGAATCCGGTCGCTGCGGCTCCCGGTTCTGACAAGAGGTGGCTTTGCGATAAAATGATTTGAGCCTATGTCAGACACTTTCAAATTAGCCGGGAAGGAATTCGGCTCCAGATTGATCATCGGAACGGGTAAGTACCGGTCCCATGAAGCGATGAAGGCGGCCCACGCGGCGTCCGGGGCTGAAATGGTGACGGTGGCCGTCAACCGCGTCCCGCTCGACCGCAAGACCGAATCGTTCCTCGACCACCTCGACCCGAAAATGCAGATCCTGCCGAACACGGCCGGCTGCTACGACGCCGACCACGCTATCCGCACGGCCCGGCTCGCACGCGAAGCCCTCGATACCGAATGGATCAAGCTCGAAGTCATCGGCGATCAAGTGACGCTGCTGCCCGACAACGAACAGACGCTTGAAGCCGCTAAAATATTGGTAAAGGAAGGCTTCATCGTGCTGCCGTACTTCACCGACGATCTGATAATGGCGAAAAAGCTTCTCGATGCGGGCTGCCCGGCGGTGATGCCGCTCGCGGCCCCGATCGGGTCCGGGATGGGCGTGCAGAACCCTTCCAACCTGCGGATCATGCGTGAGCAATTGCCAGACGCAACGATCATCGTCGATGCGGGCGTAGGCGTACCGTCCGATGCCGCGATCGCTATGGAACTCGGTGCCGACGCGATCCTGATGAATACCGCGATCGCCGAGGCCGGCGACGCCGCCCAGATGGCAACCGCGATGAAACTCGCCGTCGAAGCCGGCCGCCTCGGATATCTCGCCGGCCGCATGCCGAAACGCCTCTACGCCTCAGCATCCAGCCCGATAGCCGGTGCCATTAAGTAGGACGATGTTCAAGATCGCGATTCTCATTTCAATCGTTTCGATAGTCTCAGCATGCGGACAGGCGACGTCGGAGTTCGTCGAAGTTTCTGAACCAACACCGGCGAAAATCGTTCCGGTTGCAGGCGAATCGAACATCGCCGATCAGAATTTTAGAATCGCTTGGGAAAAGTCGAGAGATGATTCTCTTAGGTCTATCGAATCGCATCTCCAAAAATGGAAACAACAGAACATTACCAATTACGATTTCGTGATCTGGAAGATAGGCCCAGGCCATACGAACACTTGGGATCGTGCTCCCGTTCTAATTGAAGTTCGCAATGGCAGCCGACAATCACTTGTTTTAGCGAATGCTGAAGACAAAAGATTGGTTATGGCCCGACTTGACGGATTCGATGAGATCGATAGCATCGACAAGCTATTTGAGTACTTAAAATCGGAAGTTGAGAACGGGCGAATCGTTGCCATCGACTACGACAAACGCCTTGGCTATCCAGAATTATCGACGATTAGCTTTACGTTTGCGCATCTTCATGGCTGGCGAAACATCAAGGTGACACGACTGGAAAGAAGATAGTTGTGGGTTCGAGGTCCGGCGAAATGCTAATTAGATTGCTCTTCTTTGGAGCTACTGCCGACGCCGTCGGCTCGCGGGAGCTTGCATTTAAGATCGACGAAAACACCATAGCCGGAACACTGATAGCCCATATCATCCAACAACATCCTTCGCTCGCAAGTCACAAACTACTTATCGCTGTTAACGAACAATACGCGGACGCCGACACGATCCTCAGCGACGGAGACACGGTTGCTGTCTTCACCGCCGTTTCGGGAGGGTAGACCAAATGGACTTCACCGAACTCACAACCGAACCCATGGACATAACCTCGGTAGCACGGCGTGTGGTCCCGCCGGAGTGCGGGGCGACGGTAACGCTTGATGGTTATGCGAGGCGGTTTACAAAGGACAGAGCGACCGGCGTGACGAACGAGACCGAATATCTAGTCTACGAAGCCTACGGGCCGATGGCGCTTAAGGAAATGGGGAAGCTTGTAGAGAGGGCGAAGAAAGAATTCGAGATATCGAACGTAGGAATTGTCCATCGCCTCGGGCGGCTTGAGATCGGCGAGACGAGCGTCGTGATCTCCGTCGCCGCACCGCATCGGCGGGCCGCGTTTGCCGCGTGCGAATGGCTCATTAAGGAACTCAAACGCACCGTCCCGATCTGGAAGAAAGAAGTTTACGCGAACGGCGAGGCATGGGTTGAAGGCGAGGTAACCGAGGAGCCGCCGCCGGGACAGCCTGCCTGATCCTTAAGTGGGCGGAGTGGAACCTCTCGCCGATCAGCCGATCTTTACGAGCCGAAAGCGATCCTGGCTTTCGCGACCGCTTCGTCGAAATGAGTTTCAAGCGGCTCGCTCACCCCTCGCAGTCCCGCCACCACAGATTCGGCCCACCTTATGTATTCAACGCGCCGTTCGTGCGGCCAGTCGGCCGGCGGGCTGTTGGTGACATCGGTCACGTTGCTGATCTTGTCCGCGAGTTTAACGATCTTGGCCCCGTGCGACAGATGAGGGGCGTGTTCGACCTGGAGCCGCTTTCGCTCTGCTTTCGGCAGTGACTTGTCGTCGGTAACCTCAAGGACATATCCGGCCACCGCCTCTCCGAACTGCCGCCGGATCTCTTCATCCGAGACGCCGCAATCCTCGACCGTGTCGTGGAGGAGCGCGGCGATGAGTATTTCAGCGTCGTCGATGCCGCCGATGTTCGCGATCAGGCTGGCAACTTCAAGAGGGTGATTGATATAGGGTTCTCCGCGTTCGCCTTTGCGTTTTTGCCCGGTGTGGCGTTGGGCAGCAAAGCTAGCGGCATAGAGCAGTCTTTTATGCGTATTCACATTCCAGTTTACATTGCCCGAAAGCGAAAGTAAACGGAAATGGCGTGACGCTCGGGCGCCCGATCCGGCCCGTTTTGCCCTAGCGAACGACCTCGATCGAGATGGACTGCTGCCCGAGGATGATGAAGTCGGAAGCCGGGACCAGAGACTCTTTCACGATCGTCTGCACATAAGGTTTGACCCCGCCCGCAGCCCTTTCGTTATTCAACGTGGCGATCACCGACGGCGGAAGGTTGGGGAGCTCGTTCGTACCGATCAGGGCTCCAGCGGACGTCCGCGAAAGCTGGGCATAAAGCCGGTCGGGCCGCTTCATCAAGTTGATCGTCCTGACCAGGTCATCCAGGTCGCGGGGAACAAAATGCTGTGCCGGCGAGTCCTTCTGTATCGCGGCACCGTCGCCGATCACGATCTTGAGCGGCCCGGCAGGCACGTCTTCGGGGATCGCGACCGGCACCCGCTGAAGAAACATGCGGCCGTCGGGCGTCCTCGCAAAGGCCTGGACCTCGACCGTTTCACCCGGCTTCGCGAAGGTGCGGTCAACGGCGATCCGATCGAGGGAGGCGACTACGCTGCCATCGACGGAACCGAGTTCCAGCTCGATCTTTGAGATCTGAAGGCCGTCGAATTTGCTTCTGAGCAGGGCATTCACGGGAGACGAGACCGCGACCGCGGCAAGCTGGCTCGCGTTCGAACCGGCGAAACGGCGTTCAAGGTCGACCGCCCCGCCGCTTGATAAGGCCACGCGGCCCTTTAACTCGACCATCGTGTCCCCTAATCCGCGTTCCTGCGAAATTATGGTGTTGTAGATGGTCATGTTCAGAAGCAGAGGCGTAAGAAGCTCGTCCTTCACGACCTCGAAATCGAGAGTCTGAAGCCCGCCGCGGCTGGTCCTGACCTTGACGCTGACCGGGATCATCTTCGGTGCCTCGCCCAAGTTTCCGTAAACGCCCGTGGAGCGGTCCTGGGTCATCCGGCCCACCATCGCTCCCGGCACCGATAGCTTGAACGAATTATTCACGCTCGGGACCACCGTCAGAACCTCAGATTCCGACATCGGCAGGTCCGACGAGCCGAGGCTCAGGAACGGATGGCCGAAAGCATAGACCTTGTCGCCGTCACGAAACGTGACGGTTCCCGAGGCGGCAAGACTGATATCACCACGGGTCAGCTGCATCATTACCGAAGTGCCGCCGACAAGCGTTTTCGCGTCGGCCTTCTTCAACGGACCGATCTTGGCCGAACCGCCGGCCGCGGCAACCGGCAGAAGGCCCGCCTCCATCAATCGCGGCCCGAAGAGGTCAAGCGTCTGTTGAACGAAGCCGTTAAAGGTCACGGGTGTGGCAATACGCTGGAAGGTCTGGCCCGCGACGGCCATCAAAGCCGAATTCGGACGCATGCCTGACGCAATACCCGACGGCTGCGGCTGCCCGTACAGCAGGTCCGGGTTCAGCGAGACCCCGGACAAATCATTGACCGAGAATACGGGCCGCCCGGTTGATGCCCGTGCCGGCCCCGGTTTCTGATCGAAGATCTGTACCATTTGCTCGATCGGCGTGATCCCGCAGATCGGCTCCTTCGAAAAAGGGAAGCTGTATGATATTGCGCCGACAAGCTTTCCGTCGATATAGACGGGCGAGCCGGACATGCCCGCGAATACCGCTGTCCTGTCGGCACCGCCGCCGCCGATCCGTCCGATGATCAGGTCCAGCTTCGGGCCAACGGCCCCGGGCAGGACCCCAAGGATCTCGACCGTAAACTCTTCAGGCTCAGCCCCTCGGAAGACAGTCAAGGCCTTTCCGCGCATCCCTTCGCGCACCGCGTTGAGCGGCATGAACTTCGAATGCCCGCTTCCTGAGGCAGAAACCCCGGTCGAAAGAGCCGGCTGGGCTTGCAATGAGGCATTCAGAAGGAAAATTGCGAGAAGAATGAGGGCAGAACGTGCGTTTATCATTGTTAAAAACCGCTTTCCTAAAAGCGCCCATTATGGTAACATTTAGGTCGGCATATCAGAAGCCTTTTCTTATACCCCTTAGACTCCTAGTTGCCGGCTCACGTTGCAATTCCCTCATCCGGAGACCCAAGTAAATGGCAAGATCCACTCGACTCATCAAGAGTTTCTACAAGCTTTTATTTCCGGTCGTGTTTCTTATCGCCGCCGCCGCTCTGGCTGCCGGCGTTTGGTTTGCACACGAGTCGTCGCGGCCCGCGTCGGCCGCCTATCTAGTCACGCCCGATAAGTATGGCCGTTTGAGCGCCCGCGGGGCCCAGGTCACCGAAGAGACGTGGGCAAATCGCGACGGCACGCAGGCCAGGGGATGGCTGCTGCGGGGCAGCCCGGGAGCTCCCGCCGTGATCCTGCTTCACAAGTACGGCGCGGACCGCTCGCACCTGCTTAATCTCGGCGTCAAGCTGAATGAAGCGACGAATTTTACAGTGCTGATGCCCGATCTGCGGGGCCACGGCCAGAACCCGACCGTTCCCTATACTTCGTTCGGGGGCTGTGAAACGACAGACACGGTATCGGCCGTCGATTTTCTGCGGGCCCAAAAGACGATGGACCAGGCCGCTCTGGTCGGTGAAAACATCGGGATCTACGGGCTTGAGATCGGCTCGCTGGCCGCCCTGAACGCCGCGGGGCAGGTCGAGGCCGTAAAAGCTCTCGTGCTTGACTCGGTGCCGTCGGATTCGGACAGCCTTGTCGCATCGGTCATCGACAAACGTTACCCTTTCATCAGCTCGGTCACGGCCCGGCTGGGGCAGTTGGGCGCCTATCCCTATTTTTATGAAGGATGCTATTCTCGCGTGCCGGCTTGTGAATCGGCCAAGGCACTGGCGAACCGGGAGACGCTTCTGTTGGCGGGATCGGACGCCCCGGAATTCCAGGAATCGACCTCGAAGCTTAAGGGCTGCTTTCCGACGACTACGCGGACAGAGTCGAACACAAGCCTGAGCCCTTCGGGTTTCAGCGTGATAAACGCGTCCATCCCGGTATCGGAATCGTATGACCAGCGGGTTATCGACTTTTTTAGAAGCAAGCTCGGCGAGCCGGTGATGGTCGCGGCCGAGCCGCCGGCACCGTATTGAGGCTAAAGGTCGATCTTTTTGGTTGAATGCCCGTTGCCCCGGGCGGCCTTATGGATCGCCGCACTCTCTTCCATACTGCCGACCGCGTTGGAAAGGACGGTGCGAAGCCGATCGAGCCGCTCGCCGGTCCTTGTCATCGAAAGCAGTTCGTACTTGGCCGGATTCTCAAGATTGAACGCCGCCGCGACCACGAAGGACAACCGTTCTGGATCGGTCTTTTGGAGGTCGGGCAGTTTTCCGCGGTTCCCGCTCAGATCGAACGCCGCCTTTGCCACCCGCTCGAACAGGCCGAAGATCTCGTCAGCCGCTTCTGAAAGTTTTCCTGCAGGTTCGGGATCGTCCTCGAAGAACTCGACCTTCGCGACCAGATAAGGCCTTTCGTCCTCTTCAAATCCGACAACTCGGTACCTTATCACCCCGAAGGTTAGGATATTGGAGCGCCCGTCGCCCATCGCCTGGACCTCGCGGACCTCGGCCACGCAGCCGACGGAGCCGATCTCGGGACGGTCGGTCAAAGCAGCATCGGGTTCGAAAAGGGATATGCCGAATAGGCGGTCCGCGGCTTCGACGTCGACGAGCATTTCGCGATATCGCGGCTCGAAGATATGCAGGGGAAGAGCTTCGCCGGGCAGCAAAACCAGCGGCAGCGGAAATAGCGGCAGCCGGTCAAGGGAGGCTACTTTTTCAAGTGCTTCAGACATCAATAGCTCCGATCCGGCGGGAGTAACTTTGCCACCGTCCGTACGGTGTATATTCCTCAGGCATCGCGGGCCCCTTCAAGGCCGCCGCCGATCAATTCGCTTATCTTCTCGGGATCCTCGCCTGCCAGCGCCTCGCGCTTCACATTGACGACCAGCCCCGCCATCTTTTCGTTGATCGGCCGGAAGCGGTTGTCACGGGCGATCAGGTCTTCGAGCACACGCCGTTCGACATATTCGCGGCTCGCATCTGGTTCGACGTCCGCGGCGACTGCAAATTCCACCGGCGATGTGTGATTCTTGATGCGAACGTGAAGCGCTCCGGTGATCTCAAGCGCCCGATCCCGCATCGCCTTGATCTCAAGCAAAGAGTTAGGTATGCCCAGACGCCCGGCCAGGGTGATCTCCAGGATCGGCTCCGGTTTGCCTGGTTCGGCCCTTCGAGCCTGGATCTCGACCAATTCTAAAACCCCTGCCGTTATGACGTCGGCCGACGCGATGTTGTCGACCTCGAACCTGAGCCTCTGGAATGGCCGCTGCCGATAATCCTGGACATGCTCGGCCCTGACATTGTTATCGTCATCGACCTCGACAACGAAAGCACCCCGGGTCTCTCGAAATTCGCTGATGTTCGTCACCTCGATCGAACCGGGATTGAAAGCCCAGTTATCGATCTCATAGTGCATATGCGTGTGGCCGAGGGCAACATAGTCGACGACGGAACGCAGTTCCTTGAGCGCGGCGACCGAGATCGCGGGAAGCGGATGAGTCTGATGGCCCTCAACGTCGGTATGGAGCAGAAGGATGTGAAACGCCCCTTCCCGGCGGTTGGCTCCGATCGACTCAGTTAACATAGGGATCGCCCAGCCAGCAGAAGCCCCGAACCAATGCGAGCCAAAAATTCGGGCTCGGCCGACGTCGATAAATCCGCCCCTCGCGGCCTCATCGTCCCACTCCTTATAAGTGACCTTGGAACCGTAGCTTACCGGCTCTAAAAGATAAAGGAGGCCCCAATTTGCAAGGCTCCGAAGCCAGCTGTGGTCGCTGTCCGTGTAATGCTGGTCGTGATTGCCCTCGATCGCGATGACGGGTATCCCCGCGTCCTTCATCAATTGAAGGCCCGCAACCGCGTAATTCATAGTTTCGGGCGGAACACTTTTCTTGTGAAAAAAATCCCCGCAGATGACGACGAAATCCACGGACTCGCCGATGCCGTATCGCTCGAGCACGTCGAGCCACGCGTCGAAGAAATCGCGTGGACTCTCCGGCAGGTTGTAACGCGTACAACCGAGATGCACATCGGCAATATGGAGGAACTTCATTTGCACAAGTATAACAGAGTGGGCGGGTTGGGCAGGATGGATGCCCGTATTCTCCACTTTGAACGCTGGCTGAATCTGATAGGATGCTTTGGACCGAAGAAATAACAGATGATCCATATGGAAAAGGTGATATTCGTCACGGGGGCTTCGAGCGGCATAGGCCGGGAGACCGTCAAGCTGTTTCAGGCGAAGAACTGGAAGGTCGCGGCAACGATGCGGTCGCCCGAAGCGTCGGAAGATCTGCAGAAGATCGCTGACATAGAGTGTTTCCGACTGGACGTGACCGAACCTGCGTCGATCGAGAAAGCATTCTCGGACGCTTTGGAAAAGTTCGGCCGGATCGACGTTGTGGTCAACAACGCCGGCTACGGCCTGTTGGGGCCGTTTGAGGCGGCGACAGATGAGCAGGTCCGGCGACAGTTCGAAACGAACGTTCTTGGCCTGATGAACGTTTGCCGCGCGGCGATACCGTATTTCAGGCAAAACAAGCGCGGGCATATCGTGAATATCTCGTCGCTCGGCGGGCGCACGGCGTTCCCGTTCTCGAGTCTCTACCACGCGACGAAATGGGCGGTCGAGGGGTTTACCGAATCGCTCCAATACGAGCTCGAGCCCTTCAATGTCCGTGTGAAGCTGATCGAACCGGGCCCGATCAAGACCGAATTCTACGGGCGTTCGGAGGACATAGCGAAAAAGGAGGGCCTGACCGTTTACGACGAGCGGTTCGAGCGGTTTCTTGAATTCATGAAGAAGGGCGGTGACGAGGCACCAGACGGTTCGGCCGTCGCCCAGGTGATCTACGACGCCGTTACGGACGGATCGAATCGCCTGCGGTATCCGGTCAACACGAAAGGCCTTCTTTTCCTGAGGTCGATGCTCCCGGCGGGGGCTTTCCGTTTCGCAACAAAGAAGATCTTTCTCCGATAGGAGGGGCACAGATTACCCGTGAAAAGGGGCCGATCGATAATCAGGCTGATCGTTTCCGAGGTCACGGCATTCTTCGTCCTTGCGATACCGCTCGCGTTGTGGTTCTTCGAGGACTATCCGCCCGAATCGGCAATGATGATCTACGCGCTTGAGAGTGCGGCGGCGATCATTCTTGCGATCCTTTGCGTTCTGCTGATCTCGCCTTCGTACGATCCCGGAGGCTCGCCCAGATATAAGCGTCGAAGGAAGTTGATCGCGGATTTCTCGATCATCGCCTTTGGGTTTCTTGCGGCCGCCATCATCTTTCTTTCGCTCTTCCTTATCCTTGTGCTGCGGGCCTCGTTCGACATGGGCCAGATCGCGTTCGGCTTCGGCCTTGTCTCCGTTTTCCTGATCGCAGAATTCATCTCGAATACGGTAACGCTTCGGCCGCTCCCGCTGAAAAAGGCCGAGAACCTCCTTTCGCGAAGCATGGGGAAGGCCGCCCTCCTATTCCTTGCCGTGTTTATCGGACTGTTCCTTGCGGGCATGGTAAATGAATGGTTCGTAATACCGTTCGTGATTCTGAAGGCGATGGTCGATATCGGCGAGCCGATCCAGACCTATTTCGGGAAGAACGACCCGACGGCGCCGCTCATCACTTTCGAAGACCTTTCAAAACTCTAAGCCGCCGGTGAACTGCGTAAACGACTTCGAGTTCACGCGGCGCGGGTAAGACGTGCCCGCCCTAGTTCGTTCAGGATGGGGATAAGCTTTTCGATGGTCGCGTCGTGGGCAACGCGGTTCGACGCGACGATCCCGTTCAGGTTCATCACGTGGCTGCGGTCGTATCGAAATGGCGTTCCAAACAGATCGGTTATCTTGCCGCCGGCCTCTTCAAGGATGATCTGAGGCGCACACGTGTCCCAGAATTTGGTCCGGTGCGAGAGGTGTATGTAGAGATCGCAGACCTGTTCGGCGATCATCCCGATCTTGATGCCGACCGAGCCGCGGCCGATCTCCGAGCGAAGCCCCAACGTGCCGATGATGCGTGTCATCTTCGGGCTTCGGTGGTCGCGTGAGACGGCGATGTCCATCTCGCTGAGATCCGTTTTGTCGGAAACTGAAAGCCGTTCAGGCGATCTTCGGCCCTCCTCAATAAAAGCGCCATGCCCCTCCGAAGCGAAATAGAGCGTGTTGCGTGCCGGAAGGAAAACAACGCCGACAACAGGTTTGCCGGCTTCAGCCAGGCCGATCTGGACCGCAAAATCATCGTCCTTTTTGATGAAGCCGGCGGTCCCGTCGATCGGGTCCACGATCCACACGCGGTCGCTGGCCATCCGGCCGTCGGTCTCATCGGTCTCTTCCTCGGACAGGATCGCGTCGTCCGGAAATGTCGCGTTCAGTCCATCGACGATAATGCGGCTCGCTTCTATATCGGCCGCGGTTACGGGTTCATCCCGCTCGTCGATCCCGATCTTGTTTTCGGCGACGATCTTGGGAGCCGAATAATGCCGCAGTATCGCTTCGCCCGCCTTTCGGGCAAGATCTACCGCAGCCTGCATTTCGAATTCGTACATTAACTAAAATCTAACACTCGATGAACAAAAAAGGCGACCCGTTCGGGCCGCCGGTGATCTATTTGATATCGACAAGTTCGGTGACGCCGCACCGTGGACACATCAGAACCCGCCGGGCGGGATCGGCCCATTTCGCAAGGGCCTTGTGCGACAATTCCGGCTGCTTGCTTTCCGCCTCGCCTTCGGAAAGAAGCCGCGATCTGGCCGGCCCCTCGGCGGACGCGAGTTCAAGTTCCCTCGTGCAGTGGCGGCAGGCCCAACCGAAGCCGTCGTTAAAGAAATCGGAGAGTTCCTGCATCTACAGCCGAACGTCCTATTCCTGCGACGGCCGCATCGACCGACCTCGCGAAGGCTGCGGCGTCAGCCGGACCGGGACGATCGTGCGGGCGCCCGCACGATAGAGTTCGACGCGGACCGTTTCGCCGATCTGCTTCTTGTCGAGCAACCTGTAAAGATCGTCAAGCGTGTTCATCTTCTCGCCGTCGACCGTCAGGATCACATCGCCGATCAGGGTGGCACCGTCCGAGTCGCGCGACAGTCCGCGTATTCCAGCGCTGTCCGCCGCGCTGCCGGGCAGGACACCGGCGACCAGGAGGCCCTCCTGGACCGGAAGCCGATAGCCACGCTCTACGAGATCTTCGACCGGGCGAAGGTCGGCGCCGAGCTTTGGCCGGCGGACCTCGCCGAACTGGATAAGCTGCGGGATGACCCTTTTAGCCGTATTTACCGGGACTGCAAAACCGACACCAACCGAACCGCCCGCGGGCGAAAGTATTTGCGAGTTGATGCCGATCATCTTGCCGAACTTGTCGAGCAGCGGGCCTCCGGAATTGCCGGGGTTGATCGACGCGTCGGTCTGGATGGCGGCGTCGATAGGACGGCCTTCGGGAGCGCCCGGGACACCGCGGGAACGGATCGGACGCTGAAGTCCGGAAATTACGCCGGTCGTCAGCGTTCGGTCGAGGCCGAACGGGTTGCCGATCGCCAGCACCTTCTGCCCGACCACAAGTTTGTCCGAATCGCCAAACGGAACCACCGTGAGGTTGTTCGGGGGGTCCTCCAACTTGATGACAGCAAGGTCGGTATCAGGGTCGCCGCCCACGAGCTTTGCCTGATAGACCTTGTCACCGCCAAAATTGACCGTTATCCGCTGGGCGCGTTCGATGACGTGATAGTTGGTCAGGATGTGGCCCTGTGCATCGATGACCGAACCGCTCCCGTTGCCGGAACGTTCCTGGACCGACCACCAATCTTGAACGAGCGTGGTCGTATTGATAAAAGCAACGCCGGGCGAGATCGAGCGGTAGACGTCGATGCTGTTCTGCTCATCGGACACCGTCGACGGGTCCGCGATAGCGACGGGGGTCGATTCGGCGAACGACATTCCTGAATCGTTCAGCCGGCTCCAGTAGGTATAAACGGTATAGAAAAGGGCGCTGACGCCGATGGCAACCAATGCGGTCGTGACCCCAAGAAGGATCACCTGCCTTGCCGTGAGCTGATAAACGGGCTTGCTGTTCATTTTCACACTTCACCTCGAACCTGATATTTAGCTCAGGGTATGATGCTTCCAATTGTAACGCGCGTTGTGCAGGTGTTGAAAGAGATAGGGTCCTTGGTCCCTAAATGAATACGGCAAAGACGGCCCTGCTCCAATAGGCAAGATCCTGGAGGGCGGTCGACGAGATCAGGCCCGCAGCGGATAGGCCGGTGAAGAGATGGATCCCCATCAGGCCGATATATACCGCGAGCGCCACGGCGAGCCCGTAGCGGGCGAGTTTGAGATATCCCCAACGGAGAAGCACGAGGACGGCTATGGTGCCGATGGCGACCTTTGCCCCGAGGAACGAAAGCTCGCCTATCTCAAGCAGACGTGCCATCAATTGGTTGCCTTCGCTTGCGACACCGGCACGGACCCAAACGAGCGTAAGAAGAGCATCGAGGAGGTTAAGGCCGAAGAGAAGCGTTGTCCCGTGCAGCAAAGGCATATATTGGAAGCTAAACGTGCAGTTCACCTACTGAGCAGTACCCCCGGAGTATGAGCCGGGGGTAACCTCAGGAAATAGAAATGAACTAGCCGTTAACGCTTACAATATACATGCAATGGGCGGGAGTTTCAAAAAATAAATTCGCCGGTTGGGGCTCTTTTTCGGAGGGCCGAAAGGGGCAGATCGTTCGGGCCGGTGAGTGAACCTCAAACGGAAAAGCCGCCGCGGTATATTCCCGCGGCGGCCTTAAACTTTAAGGCTCGAAGCTATTACTTTTCGAGGGCTAATTCATTCTCGATCTGTCGGCCGAGATCCTCGAGATAACCGACGACCTCCTTTATGAGCCACTCGGGCGTCGAGGCACCAGCCGTGACGCCGACACGGTTCACGCCTGTGAGGTCTTGCGGGTCGATCTCCGCCACGGTCTCGATCAGGAAACTCTTCGGACACTGCTCTTTACAGACACCGAGCAATTTAACGCTATTCGAAGAGTGGCGGCCGCCGATGATGTAGAACGCATCGACCATCCCTGCAAGAGCGCGAGCAGCTTCCTGCCGGTCCTTGGTCGCCGAACAGATCGTGTTGATGACCTCGACCCCGTCCTCGGTCTTCGCCTTGACAGCCTCGGCGGTGTCGAGAAACGTTTGTACCTTGATCGTTGTCTGCGAAACGACGAGCGGACGGGTGAGCGGTGGCAGCGATGCGACCTCGCTTTCGTCGCGGATGATGAATGCGTGTTCGGGTGCGTAGCCCTTGACGCCGATCATTTCAGGGTGTTCCGGGTTCCCAACGACAACGACATTTCGCCCCTGGGCCGCGGCCCTTGACGCCAGCCGCTGGACACGGGTAACAAACGGACAGGTAGCGTCAACTACCTTTGTCGCATTCGTCTCAAGTTCTTTTTGCACTTCGGGCGTGACGCCGTGCGCACGGATGACCGCGGTCTCGCCGCGTTTGATCTGGACGGGCTCGCTGATCGTTGCCACGCCCGATCTCGCCAGCCGGTCCATCTCCTGGTCGTTGTGGATCAGCGGCCCCAGGCTGCGGACGACCTCGCCCTCGTTCAGGGCCTCTTCGACCATATCCACGGCCCTCTCCACGCCGAAGCAAAATCCGTATTCGTCTGCCAAAAGAACTTGCATTTTCACTATTTCGCCGGTCCGATCGACTACTGCTAACTACTTATATTCGTCGGAGCGGCCACTTCAGAGTCTAACAAATGATAATGAAGAACAAAACCTTGTTTCCCGAGCACGCCACGAAGGTCTGCTGGCTGAAACAGCCTCGTCCTAACCAGAAAGCCGGTGGATCGTAACTATCGGATCGGGGGCCGAAGGATCAGGTCAATGGCCGCACGAGCTGTACGGCAAGCCGAAAAATCAGCTTTGTCGAGATAGGCGATCTGCATCAGAGCTTCGCCGGTTCGCGAAAGGAGCCGGAACAGGTCTCCTTCTTCGGCCCCGGAACGCCGCACCAGTTGGGGCCACTCCATTCCGCCGGCCCAGTTTTCGGCTGCGGCCGCGGCGGACAGGTTGATCTCTTCGGATGGCTCGATCCCGAATTTCCACTCCGTGTCGGACACGTCGAAGATGATCTCTTCGAGCGACCCAACAGCATCGAGCAACCGGTCGGAAAGCTGCAGTTCACCGTAATTCCGTTCTGAATCGGCCGCCAACGAAGCGACGAGGCCCGCAAGGACCGGCTCTCCAAGCCCGTCGAACGCACCTCTTTTCAGGCATTCGCCTAGCAGCAGCGGCCGATCGACCCGCACGTCGGCGAGCCATTTGCCGGAGGGCGTGACCGTTTCACCAACAAAGTCGAGATAACCGAACGAATCGAGCACACGGGCGCGCTGCTCGAACGGTGACCAGATGCCGGAGTAGTGATAGTCGATGTTTTGTGCGGCTTCCTCGATCGCAGCCGCATCGCCGGCAACGCTCCAGAGGAATGTGAGACGTTCATCTTTCGCGTCATGGCTGTGATCCGCCTCGTCCGCGAAAGATGCGATCAGTTTCTCGAGGAGGGCGACCGCGGAGGCATTCGGTGAAGCAGACGATCTTTGGCCCTTGTGTTCTAGCGGTGGGTTCCGGCGGTCAAATGTCTCGGAGAATGCATTCAGAATACCGGCCTCTGTGATCGGATAGACCTTTTCGAAGATCCGGGCGATCCGGTCGTAGCCGAACGACGCCCGCCGCCCATCGTCACGAAGGGCCGAGATCTTCTCGCCATTTACCGAAGTGACGAGGAATATCCGCTTTTTCCCCGGCCCGTGCGAAACCACTCGCCCGGGCACAACGTTCTCGCGTGCCCATGCGGCGAGTGCCTCGGAACGGGTCACGGGGATGTCCTCGTGGAGTCGCTGACGCGCGCTCGTCAATCGCTCGAAGCCTCTTGCATCGTCCTCGCTCAGGTCAAAGCCGCTTGCATCCATTTTGGCCGCAAGGGCGGACCGCCTGGCCGCAAGCTCATTCTCAAGCGACTCTATCCGCCGGCTGATCTTTCGATACGCGAAGCTCCGCAGGGCGATCGACCGGACATTCGCGAAATTGCCGAACGCGTCGAGCAGATTCAAAAGGCTTGTATAAGTCGCCCGAAACTGGCTTTCGAGCGGGTCCGGCGGTGCCTTTAGGAGCTCCGCGATCCGTTTCGGGTCCTGAAACTGCCCGGGGGCCAGGACGACAAACCCGACATTGTCCTTTCCGCGGCGCCCGGCCCGGCCCGTCATCTGCTGGAGTTCATTCGCCGTCAGGTGCCGCCAGCCTTCATTGCTGCGTGTATCGGCGTTACTGACGACTACGGTGCGTGCCGGGAAATCGACGCCCGCGGCGACGGTCGAGGTCGCGAAGATCGCCTCGAGCATACCGCCGGAAATCATCTTTTCGATCAGGAGCTTCCAATTCGGAATGTGGCCGGCATGGTGAGAGGCAACACCGTAATTGACCAGGATCCGCGCGTGCTTGTGGCTGCGTACCTCGGGATTCTCGGCTGTGAAGCTCTCAAACAGAAGCCTTCGCCGTTCGTATTTGACGGGGTCGGTCCGCTGGGACTTGTCATTCGCGATCTCGGTTGCGGATTCGTCACACTTCCGGCGGGTAGGCATGAAGATTATCGCCGGCAGAAGGTTATATTGGCGGAGCGTCGAGATAAGCTTGTGCGGGGGTATCTCAGGCGGACGCGAGTGCATGGCTAATGATACAACGTTTCCCGGTCGGGGAAGCAGGTTGAAACTCCCCATGCGGCCTGCGGCCCGGGAGATGGAGTTCCGGACCGCGGTTCCTGCTATTATCTTAAGGAAATGAAAAAATGGGTCCCGAGAGCCGCAATTGCCCTGGCCTTGTTGGTCGCCGTTCTTTTCGGCGCGGCCTTTTGGAGCGATTCGGATTCACAAGTGTTTTCGGGATACCGGGCAAATGAGGGGCTTCGGACCGTTAAAGACGGTTGGCCGGGGACGCCGGTCGACCAGAAGGGGCGGTTTATCAACCATGAGTTTCCATTCCTGCCGAAATCACTGGATCTTTTGAAATGGTAGCTCGGAACGAACAAGTTCGCCAAGGAAAAGGAAAGGGACACGGGCCGGTTAGAAGTGCAGGCCCCGAGCCCTTTATTGTCGAACCGTGAGGACGGTATCGTGTGGCTTGGGCACGCAACCTTTCTGGTCCGGCTTAACGGGGTGACGATGATCACGGACCCTGCATTCGGCAACCCGCCGTTCATCGACAGGTACGTCGATGTGCCGTCGCCGATCGAACTGATACCGGATGTCGATCTCGTCCTGATCTCACATGACCATCGAGACCACATGGATGAAGCGTCGATACGGTCGCTGATGGACAGGTTTCCGGATGCGGTCATACTTGCCGGGCTTGGGAGCGAAGAGCTCTTGGGCTCCTGGTCCCCGGGCAGGGACAGGGTCAGGACGGCGGGCTGGTTCCAGAAGTTCGAGACCGGCACCGAGGCCGAGGTTTTCTTTGTACCGGTCCGGCACTGGTCACGGCGGGGACTTTTCGACACCAACAAACGGCTTTGGGGCGGCTTTGTGATCAGAAGCGGCCAGACGTCGATCTACTTCGGCGGCGACAGCGGCTACGGCCGCCATTACCGTGAGACAGGCGAGGTCTTTCCGGAGATCGACTATTTCCTGATCGGCATTGGCTCGTATGAGCCGCGTTGGTTCATGGAACCGAACCACAATAATCCGAGCGACGTGATCAAGGCGTTTCGCGACATCGGGGCGCGCACGCTGATGCCGATGCACTACGCAACGTTCAACATGTCAGATGAACCGCCAAACCAGCCGCTTAAGTTTCTTCGGTCCGAAGCCGAGGCGGCCGGATTGACCGAAAAGCTGCGGGTGCTTGCGATAAACGAGGGGATCGAGGTGAACGATCGGGAGTAGGATAGTAGCGGGAGGCGAAACTTTGGAAAAGATCGACAGAAGGGATTTTCTTCATTTCTCTGCAATGTCGCTGGGGGGATTGGCGGCGGCGAACGCGTGCTCGGAAAGCGTGTTCGGGCAAGGACTCGACCTGAGCGAGACAACGGCGGCCGAGCTTTCGGCGGCGATGGAAAAAGGCAGCCTAACGAGCGAACGAATTACGAATTGGTATCTTGCCCGGATCAAGGGTCTTGACCCAAAGGTCAATTCGATGATCGAGGTAAACCCCGACGCCGTCGCGATCGCCCGCGAACGCGACCGCGAAAGGCGCGAAAAGAAGCTTCGCGGCCCGCTGCACGGCATACCCGTCGTCATCAAGGACAACATCGATACCGCGGACAAGATGAAGACGACTGCCGGAAGCCTGGCTTTAGTTGACGCCCCGACGCCGCGTGAGGACGCATTCGTGGTCAATCTGCTTCGCGATGCCGGTGCCGTTCTGATCGGCAAGACCAATCTGAGCGAGTGGGCAAATTTCCGTGACGGGAATTCGATAAGCGGTTGGTCAGGCCGCGGCGGTCAAACGCGTAACCCTTACATTCTGGACCGGAATCCGTGCGGGTCGTCGTCGGGAACCGGTGCGGCGATCAGCGCCAATTTCGCTGCTCTCGGTATCGGTACCGAGACGGACGGATCGATCGTCTGTCCCGCGTCCGTCTGTGGGATCGTGGGCCTGAAACCGACCGTCGGGCTGGTCTCGCGAACAGGGATCATTCCGATCGCGGCCTCGCAGGACACCGCCGGGCCGATGACTCGGACCGTCGCCGACGCGGCACTAATGCTTGACGTGCTTGATGCGGCTGATACGAAGGACCCGGCGACTACCGCACACGGTAAGCGGAGGGAAAGAGCCTCTTATCTCAATTCGCTCGTGGCCGACGGGCTTCGTGGGGCTAGGATCGGTTTTGCGAGGGATTTTTCCGGCAAGAACGCGGCGATGGACAAGGTCATGGATGCGGCCATCGATTCGATGAAAAAGGCCGGTGCCGTGATCGTTGACGTTACTTTCCCGAACCTGGAGAAATTTGGCGACGCTGAGTTCGCAGTCCTCGAGTACGAATTCAAGGACGGCCTTGAAAAGTATCTTCAGTCTCGCGGTTCGCGGTATAAGACGCTCAAGGACCTGATCAAATTCAATCAAGACAACGCTGACCGCGAAATGCCGCATTTCAAACAAGGCATTTTCGAGTCTTCCGCGGTGAAAGGGCCGCTCACGGACCGCGCGTATATTGACGCGGTCGAGACGTGCCGGAAATTTTCACGAACTGAGGGTATCGATCAGGTCATGGACCAGCATAAACTCGACGCGATCGCGGCCCCGTCGAATTCGCCAACGTGGTTGATCGACGTGATCAACGGAGATTGCTTCTCGGGATACGTGAGCAGTTCGTCGCTTCCGGCGGTGGCCGGATACCCGAGCATCTCGGTACCTGCGGGTTTTGTCCGCGAACTGCCGATCGGGATCTCGTTCTTCGGCAGGGCGTTTACGGAAGCCACACTTTTGAAGATCGCATATTCGTTCGAACGGACTGTCCGGGCCCGGCGGGTGCCGAAGTTTCTTTCGACGGCAAGCTAGCAAGGGTCGTGCAGCAATTGATGTATATCTTTTACACAAGTTTCAGACGGGTTTGGCCGACCGGTGCGTGGCTGCTGGCAGCGATGCTTATCGGCTTATCCGCCGGCTGCTATACGTCCGCTCCTCCACATCGCGAGGTGAAGAAGCGGGTCGTCACGGATGATCTTGGCCGGCCCGTCGAACTGCCGGAACGGGTCGACGATGTTGTTTCGCTGGTGCCGGGCGTTACCGAGACGATCTATTCGATCGGCGCAGGAAGCAAGCTGGTCGGCGTAAGCTCTCAGTGCGATCATCCCGCCGAAGCCCGGTCGGTCAGCAAGGCCGGCGAGCCGCTGAAGCCGAACATCGAGACGATCGTCGCAATGAAGCCGCAGGTCGTTTTCGCTTCGGCCGCAACCCGTCCCGAGGACTTTATCAAGTCGCTCGATGAGCGTGAGATAAAGGTAATGGTGATCGACCCGAAAACGCTCGATGATGTATTTGCAAGCATCGAGAAAATAGGCGAGGTGCTCGGGCAGCGGGACCGAGCGGCCGATCTGGTCGACGAAATGAAGACCCGAACGGCCCGCGTTGCGAGCGGTTTCAGACCGTACCGACCGAAGGTCTTTGTTCAGATCGCAGAGAACCCGCTTGAAGGCCCGGGCAGGGATTCGTTCGTCAACGATCTGATCACCAGATCCGGCGGCATACCGGCCGAGCCGGCGGCTGCCGACCCGGACGTTATAGTGATCGCCGAAACCTCGACTAATCGCGAGCCGAGCGGATCTTTGAGGAACTCGGCGGCCGTAAAGAACCGGCGGGTCTATCGGATCAGGGCCGATATTCTTTTGCGTCCAGGGCCGCGATTGGCCGACGCGATCGACATGCTTTCAAAGCACATTGAGGACATCCAGAGGGCTCCGTGATGAGACGGGTCTCGATATTTCGTATCGAAGCTCCAACGAGTCTTATAACGATCAAAGGGAAGTTATTTATTGTCCGGGGGAACTTCGGACAAACTTAAATGGCGGCGGGGACATTCGGGTTACCGCCGAGTCAATGGCCGGCCGGACCGACAGGGACGGAAGGCTTCAATAGGGACAACGAAATGAAGGAAGCTTGGTGAAGATCCAACGCTGCCCACGCAACCGTGAATCGAGCACGGGCCACAGCCCGAATTCGAAACAGCCGGGAACTTCGTTCGTCGTTCTGGTCCAGAACCATTCTGCGTGTGGGCAGAAGAGGAGCAGAAATGAAAAGATATTTCCTTCCAGCCGCCATTTTATTCCTGGCGGCGAACGTCCCGGGCCAATCCCGACCGGGTATCACGGGCACTGTAAAACAAGGATCACAGCCGGCTGCCGGGGCAGTTGTGACCATCGTGCCGCAAGCAAGGGGCGGTACGCGGCCGACTGCCGAAACCGACGCCGCGGGCGAGTTCAGCATTTCGGCCGTGCCAGGCCGGTACTCGGTGACGGCTTCCCATTCAAACGGCGACACTCTGGTGTCGTCCCAGCCGCAATGGGTTGAGGTGCGGGCGTCCGGAACGACGCGTCTCGAGATCAGCCTGACTCTTTCCGGCCCCATCCGGGAGACCGTGACCATCGCGGCCGACCAGCTTCAGCCGATCGATGAGGTTTCAAAGACGGTGACGGTTATCGGCGGTCGAGAGATGCGGGAGAGGGCCGATTTTTCGCTGGTCGAATCGCTGAGAAGCATCCCCGGTTTCCGAATCCAGCAGCTCGGCGGATTCGGGCGGACCGCTTCGATCAAAACACGCGGCCTTCGAAATCAGGACACGGCTATCCTGCTCGACGGCGTGCGGCTTCGCGATGCGGCCGCGATCGCCGGCGATGCGACACCCTTCCTCGCGGATATCACGCTGACCAGCGTCAGCCGCGTCGAGGTCCTTCGCGGCTCCGGAAGTTCGATCTACGGCACGAATTCGATCGGCGGGACCGTTAATTTCATCACGCCCGAACCGGCGTCCCGTCCGAGCGGACAGGTCTCTTATGCCGCCGGAGGGTTGGGCCTTCAACGCTTTCGCGGCAATTTTTCGGCTGCGACGAACGAGGAGAAGATCGGGTTCAACGTCGCCGTTTCGCGCACGGCCTATATGGACGGTATCGACGGCAACGATGATGCATACAACACGAATTTTCAGAACCGATGGCTTTTCCGGCCGTCGTCAAAAACGAACATTTCTGCACGCTTTTTCCTATCGGACGCGTCGGTCAAGCTGAATTCGAATCCGGATACGCTGGGCGCCTTGCCGCCTTCGAACTCGACGATCATAGATGCCCGGCCGGGAACTAACTTCCTCGTGGATCAGGACGATCCGGATGACTCGCAGGAAACGAATTTCTTTAACGGACAGGCATCGATCGATCATGTGATCTCGAGCGACCTTATTTTTTCGGCCGTTTATTCGGGGCTCAAGACAAAGCGGTTTAACGACAACGGGCCGTTGGGGGCCGGCTTTCAATCGGCGTCGACCTCTTCATTCGATGGCCTCATTCAGACCGTCAGCGCGGCCGTGCAATGGACGCCGAAGCGTCACGTCGTTAAGGCCGGTTATGAATTCGAGCACGAGAAATACGGCAACGACGGCAGCACCCCGTCGGGTGATGGAAACTTCTTCGTACGAGCCTACCAGTCAAGCAATACGCTTTTCGTACAGGACGTCATGACGCTTCTAGACGGCCGGCTCCAATTGGCGGGCGGGGCCCGGGCACAATGGTTTCGATTGGAACGCCCGAAGTTCAGTCTTTCGGGTGCGCCCTATTCCGACGTTTCGTTATCGGCGCCGCCCTCGGCATTCACGGTCGATGCGGCCGTTTCCTACTTTTTCGCGTCGAGCGGGACCAAGCTCAGGGCTCACGTCGGCAACGGATTTCGCATCCCTTCGCTCTACGAACGATTCGGAACATTCTTCAACAGTTTCGGGACGCCAAGCTTTATCGCCCTTGGCGACCCCGGATTGAAACCGGAAAAAAGCATCGCCTGGGACGCCGGCGTAGATCAATATCTGGCCGGCGGCAAGGTGCGGATTTCGGCGGTATATTTCTACACGGACCTGATCGACACGATCGGGTTCGGCGACGTCGTCCCAAACATCGGTCAAACGACGCGTCGGTTCGGCGGTTACGTGGATTCGGACGGCGGTGTCGCTCGCGGCGTCGAATTCTCGGGCCAGTTATCGATGTCCCGAGGGCCCGAGATCTTTGCATCTTACTCGTTCACGAAAAGCCGGCAGAATACGCCTTTGGTGGCCGGAAGCGGAGTATTCAGGACGTTCGGCGTACCCGAACATCAGTTCACTCTGGTAGCGACGCAGAGGTTCGGGCGATTCTGGGTGAATTTCGATCTTCTGGCGGAGTCGTCTTACCTGACTCCGATCTTCGGCAACTCGACGTTCAGTACGTACGTTTACCGTTTCGACGGCAACCGCCGGGGCGACCTGACGGTCGGTTACACCTTTCGTTTGGCAGATGAGAGGTTCGACCTGCGGGTTTTTGGCACCGTCGAGAATGTCTTTGGATACGAGTATTTCGAGAACGGTTTTCGGACCGTCGGACGGAACGCCCGGATCGGTGTGAGCTTCGGTTTTTAGACAGGACCGCTGTTTCAAGCTCCGGCAACGGTATTGAAACAAACAGAACGCGACGGCCGGGACGTGGTAAAATCGGAAAAAGCAGGGAGGCATTACCGATGAGAACCACAGCGATCCTGGCCGTCATTTTCGTTTTCGCGGCTGCCGCGTCGGCTCAAACGCGCACGGTGACGAATGCCGATCTTGAAAAATTCAGGCAGGCCCGGCTGAAGGCCGAAAAGGATCTGGAAGAGCGTTACAAAGAAATGGGTTTTCCATCGCCGGAGGAACTGCAAAAGCAGGCGGAAAAGGACCGGGCCGAGCGTGAGGCCCTGGCTAAAAGGCTCTTTGAGGAACGGATGCAGCGGGAGCGGCAAGAAGCTGCTCGTGAAGCGGCGGCCAGAGTTGCCGACTCGGTCCAATATTATTACTCCGACCGGGACCAGTATTCGCCCGGCTTCTATCAGCCGTACTTTTACCCGGGCTACTATCGGCCCTTTAGGGTTCGTCAATTCAGCCCGCCGATCAATGTGGGCAACGGGATACCGGTCGTTAACTATTACGGGACACCGTTCATAAGCAGGCCGCGGCCCGTCTTCCGGACGCGCCGAAACTGATGTGACCGTCGCTGCCGGGCCTTTGGAAAAAGGCCGGAGAGCGCTCTATCATCGAAGCTGAGGTTCCTTACTGAATTTATGATCAAAGAAGGCTGGGAAGCCGTTATCGGCATGGAGGTCCATGCCCAACTGGCGACCTCGAGCAAGATCTTTTGCGGCTGCGCCGTCGAAACAGGCGGCGAGCCCAATTCGAACACGTGTCCCGTTTGTCTCGGGCTTCCGGGTGCCCTTCCTGTTCTGAACCGAAGAGTTATCGAACTCGGTGCGCGTGCCGCACTTGCCCTCGGACTCGAGATCCAGGAAACCTCGGTCTTTTCCCGAAAGAATTATTTCTATCCCGACCTGCCGAAGGGCTACCAGATCTCGCAGTATGATAAGCCGTTTTCTGCGAACGGAACTCTCACGATCATGACTTCCGAACGTGACGACCAGGGCCGGGCGGTCGAATGGAAGCCGATGAAGATCCACATCGAGCGGATGCATCTTGAAGAAGACGCAGGCAAGAACGTCCACGAAGGCCTGCCGGACGTCGACAAGTATTCTTACGTCGATCTGAACCGCGCCGGGACTCCGCTTGGCGAGATCGTGACCGCACCCGATTTTCGGACATCATGGCAAGCCTATGATTACGTTAACCATGTGCGAAGCGCGCTCAGATGGATAGGTGCAAGCGACGCCGATATGGAAAAGGGAAATCTGCGTTGCGAAGCGAATGTTTCGGTACGGCGTGTAGGCGAGACCGGATTCAATAACAAATCTGAACTTAAGAACCTGAATTCGGTCAGGTTTATGCAAAAGGCGATCGAGTTCGAGATCGAAAGGCAGATCGACGCCCACGAGAAGGGCGAACCGGTGAATCAAGAAACCCGTCTGTGGGACGAGAAAAATCAGTGCACGCGGGTGATGCGTTCGAAAGAGGACGCCCACGATTACCGATATTTTCCTGAACCGGACCTGCAGCCGCTGGTTGTCACCGGCGAATTTATCGAATCGGTCCGGCGCGAGATGCCGGAGCTGCCGGACGCGATGCGGGACCGTTTTATCAAAGATTATTCGCTTTCGTTCGCAGATGCGTCGCACCTCGTTTCGGACAAGGACCTAGCGTTCTTTTATGAGGCCGCCGCCGAAGCCTCCGGCAACCCGAGGGTGACCGCAAACTTCGTCCTCTCGGAACTTCAGCGCGAATTGAACAATTCCGGAAGATCGGCCGCCGATTGTCCGTTCCCGCCGAGCGAGCTTGCTTCGTTGATCAAAACGCTGGACTCGGGCTCGATCAACAACAACCAGGCCAAGGAAGTGCTGGTCGAAATGTTCGGATCGGGCAAGTCTGCCTCGGATGTCATTACTGAAAAGGGTTTCAAGCAAGTATCAGACGAAACCGCGATAGCGAAGTATGTTGATGACGTTATTGCCCGGAATCAGGACAACGTTGACGCATATCGAGCCGGTAACGAAAAGCTTTTCGGATTCTTTGTCGGCCAGGTAATGAAAGCGTCGGAAGGAAAGGCTAATCCGAAAGTAGTAAATGAGATCCTGCGTTCAAAACTGCAGTCAAACGATGGTTAATTGAGATCCTTTTCAATTTTCCAAGGAGGTTCGTATGAATCGAAAAGGTATGTTCTTGATGTCGCTGGGCATCCTGATCTTTGTAACGGATCTGAACGGCCAGGTCCCGCAACCAAGGGTTGAGAACACGGAACAGCGCCTCGAGGCGGAACGAAGGATCAACGCGGAACGTGAGTTGAGAACGCGGAATATGCGCGAATTCGACACCACGATGAAGCCTCTCACAAAGCCGCGGTTGAGCGTGCCTGCCAGTCCGACAATCGACAAGGAAACCATCGAGCGGATACAGTTGGCCCGACGGGTGGATCCCGCGGACCATGCCCGATACAGCAGGTTTTTGGAAGCAGACAAGACAGGTATGTTCAAGCTTTTTCCGGATTACGACTGCGTGACCGAGAATGTCGTTCGCACTGACGGAGCATGCGCAAATTTTATAATGGCGAGCTCATCCTTCTCGTTCAGAACCGGCGGCTACATCCATCCCCTCTACCATGACCTTGGGTTCGATCAAGGCGTGATCTTAAACAACGCGTTTTTTGCACAGGGGATATTTGTGTCGTTGGGTGACGTGCCGATCGAGGATGTAACACCGAGCCGCGACGCCTTGAAATTCATATACGATCTTCAACCTGCAACGGATCCGGCTGCGGCAAAAAAGGCGGCCGCCCGATTCAGATCCGGAGTGGAATTCGGCGGCTACGCGTACTCCGACCATATTAAGCCGGCTGAAAACACCACTTATGCTTTGCGGTCGGTCGCTTACGATGTCGCGAATTCGCTGCCGATGATCTCGGAAAAGACCTCGAGTAGCGAGATCCGATTTCATACCCTCGCCCTCGATAAGCGAGCTGACGTCATAGTTGTTTTTCGGATCGTTCGTGTTGGTGCAGATGGCAGCTTGACCATCGTTTGGAAGGAACTCGATCGCAAACAAGCTCCGAAGATCAAGTTCGGAAAGGGTGAGAAGTTTATTGATTTCAGGCCGGACGTTGGGCAAACCAGTCAATAAGGGCTTAACGGAACGACAAGATCATGGATATTGACGGAAAAGCAGCCATCGTGACCGGCGGTACGAAAGGCATTGGCCTCGCGATAGCCGAACGGCTAGTGGAGAACGGGGCCGCGGTGGTGATCTGCGGACGCGGGCGGGATGGTGTGCAGGCGGCCGCCGAACGGCTGCTAAAAAAAGGCCGGGCCGAGGCGGTTTCGTGCGACGTTCGTGATCCGGGCCATGTGAAGGCGCTTATCGAACACTGCGCCGAGGTCTTTGGCGGCGTAGATATCCTTGTCAACAACGCTGGGATCGGTTATTTCGGCAAAACTGTCGAGGAGCTTTCGCCCGAGGAGTTTCGCCGGACGATCGAAACGAATCTATTCGGTGTCTATTACGGCTGCCACTTCGCCATTCCATTGATGAAACAGCGGGGTGGCGGATACATCATCAATATTTCTTCCCTCGCCGGCCAGAATCCTCATCCGAAAATGGCCGCCTACAATGCCTCGAAATTTGCACTTAACGGATTCTCCGAGGCTCTTATGCAGGAGGTTCGGCAGGATAATATCAAGGTGAGCTACATCTGCCCGGGCAGCGTCAACACGGCGTTCGGCGGCGACACGCCCGGCGACGAAAAAGCCTGGCAGCTTCAGCCCTCAGATATTGCGGATATCGTGATGGACCTCTTGAGGATGGACCCGCGCGCCTTGCCGAGCAAGATCGAGGTTAGGCCCAGCAAGCCTCCTGCCCGATAGCCTTGTCTAGTTATCCACAGACTTTCCGGACAACATTAACGATATCGCTGGCGGTGAAGGGCTTAGGCAAATGGCCGGTTATTCCCAATTCGGCGGCCCGCTGCCGATGTTTTTCACTCACGCGTGAAGTAATAAATAAAAACGGTATCGCGCAATAATCGGGTTCCGATCTTACGGCCTCGGCAAAGGCAAAGCCGTCCATTTCCGGCATCTCGACGTCGGAGAGTATCGCGTCGGGCAGCGGTCCGCGGCGAAGCACTTCAAGAGCATCAAGCCCGTCCTTCGCGGTCATCGGCTCAAGCCCGGCTGCCTTCAGCGCGTTCGCGGTCATGTGCCGAACGCTGGGGCTATCATCGACGACCAAGACACGAAGAGTGCGCGGCGCTTCAGCTTCCGCGGGAGTTTCCCAACCCAACGGGCCCGATATGCACAACGCGGCGACATCAAGGACGGGTACCGCCTCGCCGCTGCCCAGCAATGCGGCCCCGAGAAGCCCGGGAACATCGTTAAGCGGCTGCGACAGTGCCTTGATTATTATCTCTTCGGCACTGAGAAAATCGTCGATCGCGAGCGCGAACTGAGCGGCTCCCTCGCCAACAAGAAGCACTTTCATTGCGTCGGCCGGCCGCGATTTTTCGCCGCCGGTGAAATAGTCCGAAAGATCGACGAAAGGGTATTCGACACCGCCCACCGATGCCTTTACCCCACCGTTTGCTGCGACCAACTCTTTTCGTCCGACCTCGAACATGCCGTGCACCGACCGGGTCGGAATTGCGGCCGTGTTGCCGGCGGCCATGACCAAAACTGAGCGGGCGACGGCAAATTCGAGCGGGATCTTGAGCGAGAAGGTGGTGCCGGCATGAAGCTCGGTCTCGACCGTTACCGAGCCGCCCTGGTCCTCGACGCTTTCCTTTACGATGCTTAGGCCGACGCCGCGTCCCGAACTCAGCGTCAGCTTGTCGGCGGTCGAAAGTCCCGGCGTGAAGATGAGGTCGATCTGGGAATTCTGTTCGTCCCGTTGATCGGGCTTTGCGGGTAGGAGCCCGATATCGGCGGCCCGTTCGGCAAGTGCCCGGCCTGAAATGCCGCGTCCGTCATCCGAAACGGATACGATGAAATGCGTTCCTTCGTTTCGGGCGCTGACCGTGATCATCCCGTGTTTAGGCTTCCCCGCAAGGCGCCGGGCGTCCGCGCTCTCGATCCCGTGGGCGACGGCATTCTTCACCAGGTGCATCAGCGGTTCGACAAGCGAATCGAGCACATCAGTGTCGATCTCGACGTCCTGGTCGCCGACGACGATCTCGGCGGACTTTTCCTGTTCCTGACAGGTTACGCGGACCGCCCGCTCGAGCCTCGTCGCGATCGACCCGAAACGGATCAGGCGGATCTGCATCGCACGCTGCTGAACATCATCGACCAAACGGCGATGGAGGTCGAACGCCTCGTGTGCGGCCGAAGCCAGCGAATCGAAAGTGCCGGCCAGTGTGTGGCATTCCTGGGCCGCTTCGGCCAATTCGCGTGCCGATGCGTGGAACGAGGTGTAGCGTTCCATCTCAAGCCGATCGAAACGCGGCCCGCCATCTGCCAGATCGGTTTGCAGATGATCTGCCCGGCCGACACCGTCGAGCAAGGCCGCGTCAAGATCGTTCTCGACATGCTGGGCCGACGCCCGGACGGTTCGGGCCGTTCGCGAGAGTTCCAAAACAGCGTCCGAAAGTTCTTCCATCCGCCTGGCAAGGACGGTTCGGCTGATCAAAAGCTCGCGAACCGAATCGGACAATTCGTTCAGCCGGGTCAATGCCACGCGGACGATCGGCCGCGGCGAATTTTTTGGCGGCCCGGGAACGGCCGGTTCAGCTTCCGTCGGACCGTTCTCGATCGTGGGCCCCGGCAGTTCGGCCTTGGGAGCAGGATCGGCGGAACCGCCGTGATTCCGATTCTCGGCGGTCAGCGAATCAAACTGACCGCAGATCGTGCGGATCCTTTCGCCGGCCGCTTCGTCCGCCGGGCCGCCGGACAGGTCGCGCATTAGCCCGGCGGCCCGGTTCAAGAGGTCCACGTCGGCCGTCTTCGGTTCGATCTCGGACCCGGATAGCAGATCCAGAAGGTCCTCGACCCTATGAGCGATCCGGGACAGGTCAGCAAGGCCGATTATCCCGGCCGCCCCCTTTAGCGTGTGGGCGCTCCGCCGCACTTCCCAGAGTGCACGCCCGTCGCCCGGCGTTTGCATCAGCGCTTCGACATTCGATTCGATGTTCGACAGCAGTTCGTCGGCCTCGATCTTAAAGACCGCGATCATCTCTTCATCCGGTTCAAACTCGTCGGCATTCTCGGTTTCAGACCCGAAAAGCGGCGGCTCATCCTCCGGCGCGGCGTGATCGCGGGTCCGGAACTCGTCGAACGAACGGTCAAGAAACTCCGATACGTCGATATCATCATTCGGTTCAAGCAGGCGCGCTTTCAGTATCTCCGCTTCCGCCTGAGCAACACGGTCAAGCAGCAGGCAAGCGTCATCATCGGACAATTCCGATCCAAGGTTGGCCACTCTTTCAGAATCGCTCGCAAGGGACGAGAAAGCGATCGCGACCGGATCCAGTCCGCATTTTTCGACAGCGTCCTCGATCGCCCTGAGCCGCTTGATCTGAAGCATCGAAGCCTCAAACCCTCCTTCCTGCCGGCAGATCAGAAGGCAGCCGCGTATGAGGCCGATCGTGCGGTCGGCGTCCTGCAGCAGCCTCTGGGCCTCAATGGTGCGGGTCTCGGTCGTGCTCATGAGAAACAGGCCTTAGTTGACGTGAGCCTCGGTGGATGTTGAGATCGCGGGAGAGGGCCTGCGGCCCTGCGAGTGGTCGAAATTCGAGCCCGCGTCCAGGAGTTCCTCGGATAGTCGAAGGACCGCCCGATTCGATTCGGCGACGCGTTTTGTGACTGTGCCGACGATCCCGGCAGCCTCGGATATGCTGGTCAATGCGGCCGAAAGGTCGTCTGAACCTGCGGCCTGGTCCTTGGCGCATTCGGAGAAAGACGCCAGTTTGCCGGCGAGTTCACGGGCGGATGTCTCGATCGAACCGAGTTCCTTGCCCGCTTTCTCCGCCAGGGACGAACCGACCACCACTTCGCGAACCGTGTCGTCCATGGAAGACACCGCTTCTTTGGTCTCGGAGTTTATTGCATTCGTGAGAAGGGCGGCCTCGGCCGTCAGTTTGCGAGAACGTTCGGCCAGACGCTCGACCTCGTCCGCAATAGCGACGAACGCGGATCCGGCTTCGCCCGATGCCGACGCCTGCAAAGACGCGTTCAGGGCAAGCAGGCTTGTCTTGTCCGAAAGATCGTCGATCAGCGCGAAGATCTGTGCGATCTCCTGCGATCGCTCGCCGAGCCTTTTCACCCTCTTAGAGGTTTCCTGGGCCTGCCGCCTGACAAACTGCATTGCTCCGACGGTGTCCTCGGTGGACCGCCGGCCGGCACGCGCCGATCTTAAAAACTCGGCGCCGATGCGGGCTGCATCGTTCGATGTCTCATCGATCTCTCCGATGCGGGAAGCGATCCTGGCACTGGCCGCGGCCGCACGTTCGGCCTGGGATGTCTGAATGGTGCAGCTTCGTGAGATCTGGTCAGTCAGATCAATAAGAGAAACGCTTTGAACCCTGATCTGCTCTGAGATCGCTCCCGACCGGGCGAGTATGTTCCCGACCTCCCGGACGAACGAATTGTAGTTCGCCGACACTTCATCGAACCGCCTTGCCGTTGGATCGGAGATGTTCGAAAGATCGCCTCTTGCGGCGGCCGAAAACCGGGCCGCGAGCTCCGTAATGCATTCTGCCATCCGATCGTTCTCGAGACGGATCTCAGCCAAACGGCGATGCACGTCGGCGAATCTTTCGATAACGCGGCCGACACCGTCCGCCTCCTGCCCATAGGCCTGGGCCGTCGGGCCTGGGCCCGTGGAAATGCTTTCGGCGGCCGAGAATATCTGGCGAAATCGCTCGGAAACCGCGGAGATTGCTCCAAGCAGTTCACCGCTGCCGGTGCTCTCCAGTTCCTCGCCGCGGGCCATCGTCAATAGTGCTTCGATCGCCTCAGCGCGTTCGGATCGGGATCTCTGTGCTTCGACCATCAGCGCCCCAAGCGCGGCAACCGCCAGGCCGGCCCCGGCCGAAGCAAGGTAAAGCCCGAATGACGCGTCCGCGGTACGGTCGCCGGACCATAGGCCGAGAAGACCGAAGATGAGCAGCAAAGCGGCCGCTATGGATGCGATCCGGGCAGCCAGGAAATGATGGAAGTCTTTCATTTTTGAGAGGTCTTACTCGCCCGGGAGCGTGATCAGGTCATGCGCATTAGAACCGTTGCCCGAAGGCTGAAGCCGGGCCGTTTCCAACGGTTCTTGACCGGCCCTGATTTCTGCCTGAGTTGAATGAGTCTCGGGGACAGCAGCGGATCGAATGGCCTCGACCGGTTCCGCGAACATCTCGAATGCAACTTCGCATGAGCGCAGGTCTTCGCATAGAGAATCGATCGCACCCGCGAGGTCCCTGAATGCCCCCCCGAAAGCTGTCGTCTTCGCGCCAAGTTCGGCGGAGTTCCCGGCGGAGGCGTGGGCGCATCCGGCAAGCTGCTGCATTTGCTCCAGGGCAAGCAGGACGAGTTGCTCGGCCTTTTCCGCCCGGGTGATCAGCTTGCCGACCTCGGTGCTGATCCATTGGATGGATGCATTCGTTTCGTTAACATCGCGAACGACCGAATCGCTGATTCCGGCAATTGCCCGGTTCGCTTTCTCGGCCCGTTCGGCAAGGAGTTTCATTTCATTGGTCAGGGCGTCACGGCTGTCCGGCCGCTCTCCGGCGGTCGAGATCGATGCGTTGACCGCGACGAGCGAAGTCCGGTTCGAAAGGTCCTGGATCGAACGGGCTACGTGATTTATCGAAAGCGTTTGTTCCCCGACAGTCCGAAGCTTGTGGATCGCCGCCTCGAATTGCCGGCGGACCGAATCGGCGGATCGCGCGCCCTGGTCCGTCTCCGCGAATTTCGCGGTAAGTTCGGTGACGATTTCCTTTGCCACAAGGGCGGCGGCCGACGCCTCTTTCGAGGCCGTTTCCCCGAATGAAAGAACCTCGTCCAAGCCGGTCCTGAGGTTGTCGAGTGACCTCTTGCTCTTGCCGCCTTTCTCAAGAGCGGTCTCGACCCGATTCCTCCCTTCGGTGATCAGGGTCTTAAGTGAACCCGCGTTCGAGACGATCGCTCCGGTCATAAGTGCCTGCCGCTCGATCAAATAGCGGATCGCGTCGGTTATTGTCCGTGTACCGCGGTAATCATTCATTACGCGAACCATCTCGCCGCGTTGTATGCCAGAGAGCTCGCCCGATATCTGAACGATCGCCTGCTGCAATTCGTCCAGCTGCTTCTTTGCGTCGACCGAATCGGTCACCTTTGCGACAAAACGCTGGAATGACTCGCTAAGCCGGTCCGAATGCTGGAGCGGGTCAAGGGCGGCCCTCGTGTTTCCGGCGGCCACTTCGTCCATCATTTCGACGAAGTTGGCAAGCTGCCGCGATGCCCGGCTGACCGTGTGAAGCAGATCATCGGTTTCGACCGAGCCGGTCGTGTTCGGGACCGACATCCCCGGGTTCCGCTCGATGCTCTTTGCCAGCAGCGTCAGCTTTTCCAGGGGCATCAGCACCTTGGCGGAAAGCCACCACCCGAAAGCTGCCATCATAACGATCAGCGTTACGCCGACTGAAACGATGGGGATCCATTCATTCGATGAGATCTGTAATGCCGCCCAATAGACACCAAAGGCGCCCGCCGCCTGAAAAACAGCGAAAGCGGCAAGATACACCCGGATCTTGCCGCGCATAGTTAGCTGCCTCGCGTCAGGCGATCTGCGATCTGTTTCAGGTGGTGGATTCACATCGATCTTTGGGAGAGACATTTCAGCAGCGACCCCGGCTCAAGCATCGCGATCTCGCCGTCGGGCAGGATCATCCTAGTGACCGGTCCGCTATGGTCCGGCGCGCCGGCGGCCGTGGGCAGCGCGAGTTCAAAAAGATCGTTGACCGCGTCGACCGGCAGAGCCAGTTTGATCGAACCTGCGATCGGATGGAAGATCATCACCCGGTTGCCGTCGCTCATTCGTGGTGTGCAGCCAAGCGAGATGCCCGACGGTTCAAGGACAGCGACAAGGTCTCCGCGGCAGCCCGCGATCCCGCGAAGCCATTCCGGCGCATTCGGTACTCTCGAGGCCGTTAGCGGAAGTACCACCTCGGCGACTGCCGAGGCACGGATGCAGAACGTGTGATCGCCGATCGCGAACCGTATCAGCTTCTCGACGTTTTGAGTATCATCCGACCTCGAGTTTGCGTCGGGGATCGGAACGCTTGCTTCGACCTCTAGCAGATCCATGTTTCGATCCCGCGATCACGCGTTCGGATTCAAGTAGAATTCGACAGCCTTCATCAGGGCCTCGGGGCCAAAAGGCTTCGTTATATAGCCCGATGTCCCGACCATTCGGCCGCGGACCTTATCAAAAAAGCCGTCCTTGCCGGAGATCATCACGACCGGAACGTCCTTTGTCGCCGGATTGTTGCGGATCAGCTTGCACGCCTGATAGCCGTCCATCCGCGGCATGTTGATGTCGAGGAGTATAAGGTCCGGCCGCAGTTCCTCGAGCTTATTGATCGCCTCTTCGCCGTCGCTGCTGCAATGGACCTCGTGGCCGCATTTTTCAAGCTTGCCGGAGATAAGTTTCCGGACGGTCGGGCTGTCATCCACCACGAGGATGGTCTTTCCGCGGACCATCGCGTTATGGACAGCTTCCTGCTCCTTGATCTCTTCAAGTCGGATCAGCAGGGCGTTCACCTGGCTTGATAGCACGACATCGTTCGGGTTCTTTTGCGAGGCTTCTCGAAGGTAGTTATAACCGAACTGGAGGTTTCGTAAATTCAGGTGGCCTATGCCCAGGACCCATAGCTCTTTTTCGTCGAACTCTCGGTCTGAACCGTTGCGTTCCATCGACTCGACAGCCTGACGCAGGACGGCGGTGTCGGCGTTCTGGTTGGCAAGCAGGAGCTCAAGGTCGGAGAGCGTAAGGACGGATTGGCACTGCGGACAGGTAAATGTCTGGACGTCGTTCAGATGATCACAGAAGGGGCAGGGAGCGGCCTGTTCAGACTGGACGCTTCTGCCGTTCGAGAACGGGATAACGTTGTCTGCAGTCGTATCGAATTCGGTTTGCGACGGTTCCTCGGATCCCTCGAACGGTTCATGCGGGGCCGGAACCGCCTCACCTTCAGCGGCTTCGGCCTGATCGCCTAGGCTATAACCGAGGATAGCCGCCCGGGTCTCATCGTCGATATCGATCGAGACGAGGGTTTGCGGGAGACTCTGACCGGAATCGCCTGTTTCGGAGCTGAATTGAGTTTCAGCTGCCCAGGCCGGGCCGGCATCTTTCGTTTCTTCAACGAAATAGTCAAAGCCGTTTCCGGGCTGTGGGACGGCCTCGTCGGCTTCAGGATCATCGACGACCTGTTCGGCTGCGTACCCGTCATAAGAGACCTGTTCGAACGAGAAATCCGTCTCGTCAAGCTCATAAGCGATCTCCTCGCCGTCGGGTTCGTCCGCCTGAAGCTCGGTAATCTCCGCCTGCCGAGATCCGTCATCGGCCGCCCACTCGGGTGCAGGGGTAACGGCCTCGTGCCGGTTCGGTTCGGCGATCGGAGCCGCGTCGGTATCGGCCCATTCTTCATTGGCGGGCTCCGCTGCCTTGACGGCCGCTTCTTCAGCCGGTTCCGGCCAAGCTGCCGCCGACTGTTCGGCATCTACGATAACCTCGGCCGGTTCGTCTGTTTCCGAAGCGGAGTCTGTTGCGGAGAAGATCGCCTCGATCGACTCGGTGCCGGCTTTCGCGGCAGGATTTTCCGGGTCGAGTTCGAGCACCTTTCTAAAGGCTTCCAGTTTCACCTGGAAGTCGCTTACGGCGTGGGCTTTCATTAACCACGCTTCGGTCCAATCAGGATACGTTTCGGTGATCGAATTCAGCAGTTCGGCACATTCGTCCGGACGATTATGGAGGGCTGCATCGCGAGCCTGGGATAGCAGCTGCTCTCTGATCCGGTCCCTCGTCTCGTTTATCCCGTTTGCGGCCATTTCGTTGCCGGGTTCGATCTCGAGCACCTTTTCAAAACACATGATCCGCTGGTCATCCTCCTGAGACAGCGAGGCCAACCAGAGCCATGCGACAGAACTGTTGTCATCGTGTTGAAGGGCGCGTTGAAAATGAGACTCGGCTATATCGTGCTGGCCCGATTCGGCCGCGTCGATACCGCGCTGAACAAAACTCTTGGCCAACAGGGCATTTGTCGCCGCCGCCCACTCTATCGCACGCTCATTCGAAGGATTTATCTCGAGCACCCTCGTCAAGAAGGTAAGAAGCTGTTCCGGATATTCGCTGATCGACGATAGCCAGAGCCACACCGCTTCATTCTGCGGATCAAGCTCGGCGGCGCGCAGCAGCTCGTGCCGGGCCGAGCTTCGGTCACCGGCGCGTGCCGCCCGGATGCCCTCTTTCAGGTGTTCGGCGGCAGAGTCCTCACCGGGTTCCGCGGGCGACTGCTGTTCAAGGGTTTCAGGATGTAATATTGTTGTCGAATTCGGGTCGAGTTCAAGTCTCATAGCTGGAAGGCTTGGCCGGGCCGTTAGGGAGATCGGGAACGAAAATGTTGTCCGTCGCGGTGGCGGACAGGGATCGCGTTACTTTCAAAACGCAAGACTGGTGCCAGACCTGCCCGCGATTGTTTTGTCATGCTGGACGGGATAAAATTAGTAAAGACAATCACTTAAACATGATCGCCGGAACCTGCGGCGGAACGAGCCGATACATTGATCGGGCAAATTGTGACAAAATATGGCAGATTCTGATGACAAAAAGATGTCCGGCTTGAATGGTTCTTATCGACCAAATGACGGGTGATCCGAAGCTGGATGTGATCATCATTGGCGGCGGCCCCGCGGGGTTGACCGCATCTTTATGGTGCCACGACCTCGGCCTCCGTTCGATGGCATTTGAAGCCGGCGCCCGGCCAGGCGGCCAACTGCACTGCATCTATAATCCCATCAATAATTATCCCGGCATCGTGGCGGATTCCGGTGCTGATCTTTACAAGAGGTTTACATCGAATATTGCGCACATTGACGAGGACATTTTCTGTGACCGATCCGTGGTTAAGATCGATACCGAAGATCTGACGGTGATCATTCACGGCGGCGAGAAGTTTTCCGCGAGAGCTCTCGTGCTCGCGACCGGCGTTCGGCGTAGAAAACTGGGCATTCCCGGCGAGGATGAATTTGTGGGACGAGGCATCCTTGGATCCGGGGCGAAGGAAAGACGCACGGCCGCAGGACGGGTCGTGGCGGTCGTCGGCAGCGGAGATGCGGCCCTGGAAAATGCGGTCATCCTGTCCGAACACGCAGAACGGGTCATTGTTATTCACCGAAGGAAGGAGCTATCGGCCCGCCGGTCCTTTGTCGAGCAAGCCTCGGCCCGCTCCAATGTCGAGTTTATCGCCGAAGCAGAGGTCACCACCATCACGGGCGGCGAGTCGGTCAACAAGATCGAACTGATCGATCGTGCGGCCGGCCGTGAGACTACGCTGGATGTAGACATGCTGCTGATCAGGATCGGGGTCGAGCCGAACAGCGATCTGTTGAAAGGAAAGGCCGAACTCGATGCCGGCGGCTATGTTCGGGTCGATAGTTTGGGCAGGACGAGCCTCCCGTGGATCTACGCCATCGGCGACCTTGCAAACCCGGTCTCGCCGACGATCGTATCGGCCGCCGGAAGCGGTGCGACAGCGATTAAGGCCATCGCTCGTGACATCCTTGCCGCCCGATGACCAATGGCAAAAGGCCTATCTAAACCTTGCGATCTAGCGAAAACGAAGGCATGTTCCACCAACGGCAAAGCTCGATCAGCACCTTCTCGTCAAATCCATATAATTGAAGAATTTTCCAATAAAGCGAATCTTTTCGTCCCAAGCCGGAAATTTATGGGCCTGTGCTCATATTCGGTAGCCGTTCTGTGGAAAACGCGTGGAAGTTCGCAAGTGACTGATATGCTTGAGCTTAGGGCAACAAAAGGGCCCGACACCCGACCTCGGCAAGTACGAATCGGCCGTTCCCGTGTGGGAAAACAGGATAGGCACGAATGGCACGCTTCGTGCTTATAAATTATCATGGACGCGTCTCTTCAAGAAAGGAACGCCCGCCGTTTCAGCAATCTTCGGTAAAAATCGATCAGAACTTTGTGGGCGGGCTTTCCCGGAAGTCGAGTCACTCAACCGGTCAGGACGACCAAATTGAAAATTTCGTCTGCCGCGATTCATGAAAGCTCAAGATCGGCAGTGCACGAATGATCTCATCTGGTTCCGGTTGTCAACATTTGCCTAAATTACATTGGAGGAGAGTATGAAGAAAAGAAATTTGTTAGCTAGTTTCTTGACGTCGGTACTCATGACCGTATTTCTCGCTGCGACGGCATTGTCGCAGGCCGGAACGTCGAGCGTGACGGGCACGGTTCGCGACAATAACGGGGCTGTTGTCCCGGGTGCGACGGTGACCCTTTCAAATCCGGCTACCGGAGTCGGTCGTACAACTACGACGAACAATGATGGCGTTTATACTTTTGCGGCCGTACCCCCGGCAACTTACGAGTTGGCCGTGACTGCGAGCGGCTTCAAGAAGCTCGTAAACACCGGCTTGGTGCTTGCGGTTGATACGAACTCTCGTGTCGACCTTGCCCTAGAAACCGGCGAGGTGACTGCAACCGTGACCGTGACTGCTAACTCGATCGAGTCGATCGTGAACACGCAGGACGCTGCCCTCGGCAATAATGTTAACTCCCAACAGATCGTTCAACTCCCAACGGATCTTCGCCGTGTCAACGACCTTCTTGCTCTGCAGCCTGGCGTCACACGCGACGGGTACGTCGCCGGCGGACGAAGCGACCAGGCGAATGTCACGCTTGATGGCGTTGACATCAATGATCAGCAGACCGGAGGCCGTTCGGGATCCGGAGACCTTACTCAGGATTCTGCCCTGCGGGCGACAACCGAATCGGTCGAAGAGTTCCGTATCACGACACTCGGAGCGAACGCCAATCAGGGACGTTCATCGGGTGCCCAGGTTTCGCTCATTTCCAAGAGCGGCACAAACAGCTTTCGAGGGGCGGTGTTCTACTTCAATCGCCCGACATTCGGTTCAGCCAACGACTTTTTCAACAATCTTTCCGGCGTTGAACGGCCGAGCCTCGACCGAGAGGTCTATGGCGGTGCCATCGGCGGCCCGATAGTGCGGGACAAGTTTTTCTTCTTCTATTCCTACGAAGGGCAGTATCAGACGCAGGAGGCCCCGGTAAACCGTGTGGTTCCGCTGCCCCATCTCGGCGATGGGACCATCCGATTTCAAGGAACGGGCCCGAGCTGCGTCAACGGCCAGTGCAGCGTCGGGATCAACGAGCTAAGAAACACGATCTATCCCAGCACTGGTATCAATGATGCGGCCGTGTCGATATTACGAGATGCAGCACAAAGATATACATCGAACAATACTGATCTTGGCGACGGTATAAATACCGGTGGTTTCCGGTTCAACTCCCCGACGATCGACAAGGAAAATACTCACATTCTCCGGCTCGATTGGAATCCGACCGCAAACCAGCAGATCTTTGCCCGGGGCAACTATCAGTTTGACACGCTCGCAAGCACGTCGGCATTTCCCGACAGCCCTGCGACCAGCCTCTGGAGCCATCCGTACGGCTATGTTGTCGGCCATAACTGGACCGTCTCAAGCAACAAGATCAACAACTTCCGGTACGGCCTGACGCGCCAGGCTTTCAGTACTCAGGGCGATTCGGCCGAACCGTCGATCTCTTTCAGGTTCGTCTATTCGCCTTTTCTTTTCGCCCGTACGCTTGATCGCGTGACGCCTGTCCATAACATTACGGACGACTTCACCTGGATCAAGGGAAATCATACGGTCCAGTTCGGCGGAAATATCCGGATCATTCGCAACGAGAGAAGGAGCTTTGGAAGCGCATTCGACTCTGCGGTTACGAATCCGTCCTTCTACAACCTTTCCGGCGCGGTGGTTACGAATCAATTCACGGCCGCGGGTTACAGCATCAACGGCGGCAGTGTTTCGTCGGTCCAGGCGGCTGCGACGGCCCTGATCGGACGTTTCTCGCAGTACAGCGGAAACTTCACCTTCGATATCGATGGAAGTGTTCTGCCGGCCGGAACGGCATCGGCCCGCACTTTTGCGACCGAAGAGTATGACAGCTACGTTCAAGACGTTTGGAAGGTCACTTCCGACTTGACCCTGACGCTGGGCCTCCGTTACGCACTTAGCCGCCCGGTATATGAGAAGAACGGTTTCCAGGTCGTTCCAACCGAGCGTTTGGGAGACTTTTTTGAAAGGCGTCAGGCTACGGCGCTGGTGGGCGTTCCATTAAATGACCTGATCGAGTTCGAACTCGGCGGGCCGGTTAATAATGCTCCAGGCTTCTACAGCATGGACAAGAACAACTGGCAGCCGCGTATCGCGGCGGCGTGGTCGCCGAGCTTTGAAGGCGGATTCCTCCGGGGATTGTTCGGAAAGAAAGGAGATTCGGTTTTCAGAGGCGGCTTTGGGATGACCAATGACTACTTCGGAGGCCAGCTCGCCGTGAGCTTTGATGGCCTGTCGACGATCGGATTCACGTCATCGACGACCATCTCGGCGAACTCCTATGACGTAACGAACTGCGGTGCACCTAATCCGCGTAACCCTTCGCTTCCTAATTGTGCCCCTCTCTTTACAGGCTTCAATCAGGACATTCGCGCGTTGCCCGGCATTCCAGCCCCTCAGCAGCGGTTCTCCACCCCTGCGGACGAAGCCCAGCGCATTGAATCTTCGCTGGACGCGACCATCGAATCGCCCCAGCACTATTCATGGAACTTCTCTTACGGACGTCAGCTTCCGAAGGGAATGTATTTCGAAGCGTCGTATATCGGCCGCTCAGCCCGAAAGCTGTTCGGCTCGCGCGACGTGATGGCGTTAAACAATCTTGTGGACCCAAGGACGGGAATGGACTGGTACACCGCGGCGGGTATTTTACATGATGCACGCGCGGCGAATACCTCCCTTGGCAGCCTGGCTACCGTGCCCTACTTCGAGAACCTGTTCCCGAACCTGGGTGCTAATTTCTGGGGTGACCCCACGCTTACATCTACACAGTCGGTCTTTCTGCTTGTCGCTCGGGACCAATTCGATATCCTTGATTGGACGTTTGTCCAACTCTTGATCGACGATTTCGGGACCAGTCCGAACATGTTCTTCCACCCACAGTACGCGGCATTTTCTGCCTTCGGTACGTTCGCTAACTCGGACTACCATGGCGGGACGTTCTCGCTGCGGCAGAGGTTGAACAACATTCTGAGCTACGACATCAACTACACGTTCTCAAAGTCGATGGACGATGTTTCGGGGCTTCAGACGGACGGATCTTACGGCGGGCAGTTCCTCCTTAATCCGCTTCGTCAGAGGGATCAGTACTCGTTGTCCGACTTTGACTCGAAGCACGTTGTGAACGCAAACTTCCTCTTCGATCTTCCGATCGGCCGGGGGAAGGCCATGTTCGGCAATGTGAGCCGGTTGGTGGACGGGGTTATTGGCGGATGGTCGCTTCGCGGTATTTACCGTTGGAACACCGGCCAGCCGTTCTCGCCGCCGTTCGATCAGGCCCAGTGGGCAACCAACTGGAACGTTCAGTCGAATGGTGTTCGCCTCGGTGATCTTGGACAAGGCGTGTATCGGGATACGCGAAACTACTTCGCGAATCCGCAGGCGGCGTTCAACTTGATGCGAAATGCACGCCCCGGCGAGACCGGTGAACGCAATACCCTGCGAGGACCTGGCTATTCGGTCATGGATCTTGGATTGTCGAAGGAGGTTACCATGCCTTACGCCGAGAATCACAAGATTCAGTTCCGATGGGAGGTTTTCAACGTAACGAATACCCAATACTTCGCGATCACGAACATTACCCGGGCCAGTTATGGACTGCCGCAGGATCCCGAATTGAGCACAGCAAGCTCCAATTTCGGCCGGATCTTCGGCGGTATCCAGGGGGCTCCCCGCCGGATGCAGTTCGGACTCAGATACTCGTTCTAAGAAGTAAATTCGTTTAGAACTTTGGGCCGGAGCCGCTTGGCTCCGGCTTTTTACGTCTTGGGCAGGTTCTCTTTGACGTATTGCTCGAACTTCTTTCGGTCCGGGTGGTCCTTGACCTTTTCAAGGAAGGCCTTGTATTCAAGAGCAGCACGGTCCTTTAAGCCCGCTCCGTTATAAAGGGCGGCGAGCCTAAGATGAATATCGGCCTTTCCGGTCGGATCGAGCTCGATCGCCTTATTTAAGAAGCCGACCGCGAGTGAACCCTTTTTGTTCTGAAGATGCGCCTCTCCGAGAAGGTGGTTGGCGTCGGCCGAGGACCCGTCGGCTGCGACGGCCTTTGAAAGCGCCGCAACCGCCGCATCGAATTTCTTCTCGCTCAGCTCAAGTTTTCCCAGGTTGAGATTTGCGAGAAAGTAATCAGGCTTCAATGAAAGTGCTCTTTCGTAAGCTTTTCGCGCTTCATTGTTCCTTTTTTCGGCATAATGGATCGAACCGATGTACATCCAGGCATTATGGTCCTTTTCATCCTTCTGGACGATCCCGTTAAACAACGTCAAGGCATCCTGGTATTTTGCGTTCTGCAGAGAGGCCAATGCCTTTTCAAATGCTTTCTCACTCTCAGGATCCCGTTCGTGGCGGTCTCGCGTCGAAACTACTGACGGTGGAGCGGACTGAGGGGCTCCTCTAAACTGGCTGTAATCGAATTCGACGTCCTGACGAAAACGATTGCTGATCCCTCCGGCGATGATCGCCCGGCCCACCTCCATTCCGTCAACCTCGAACGTAAGAGCGTGTCCGTCAATTGGCTGCCGCAAGAAGTACCAGTACCCTTTATCGTTGGCTTTATACTTGTCCAACTGCGCTCCGCCGTTCCTTAGATAAACGTAAACGGTCGGACGCCGTTCGCCGCGGGGAATGTTCGTAATGTTCACTTGTCCGTAGATCACGCTGGCTCCGATAGGGATCGGAAGACCCGTGATCTCGCTGACCTCGTCGATCTGAGCATCGAGCCGGATAGTTGCAATCAAAACGATTACCACGGACAAAAGTAGAAAGTTCTTTTTCATCATGTTTAGATCCCTGCGTAACCGCAACATTATCAGGTTTGTGTGTCGCAATTCTTAAACAATCCCCTACCAATGTCAAGATTTTTCACTTCTATAGATGACTGGAGGCCGAAACAACCGATACCGCCGCTAACACGCTGACGGCACCCATAAACTTGAGCGTCTTCACAAACTGTACTCCTTTTTCGAGACGTTCTTAGCTTAACAGGCAGTCGGCATTTAGACAGAAGAAATCGTCACATTGCGCGGACATCGGCGAAGGTTTCGGAAAGCGAGTGTCTAACGGTCTCGACCGCTCTCGGTTGGGATGGGATTGGCTCGGATGTATCGCTCGAATTTGGCGCGGTCCGGGTGTTCCGGCACCTTTTCCAGGAAGAGTGCATACTCGCGGCTGGCACGCCTTTTCGCACCGGCGAGATCATAGAGGCGGGCCATCAGCAGATGCGATTGAGCCATTCCGACGGGATCGATCTCGATCGCCCGGTTCAGGGCCGCAACGCCAAGCGTTCCTTGCTTATTTAGAATATACGCCTCGCCGAGAAGCTGATGGGCACGAGCGAGTTCCGGTTCCATTTCGACAGCTTTTTTGAGGGTCTCGATCGCGTTTCTAATGTTCTTCCGCACCAGGTAGATCTGGCCGAGATTCAGCATCGCCGGAACAAAGTCCGCGCGTTCCTTGAGCGCGCGCAGGTACGAAGTCTGAGCAGCCCGCCGGTCGTTCTTCTGATAATGGAGCGAACCCAGTCGGGCCCAGGCGACGAAATCCTGCGGGTCGGATGCGAGAAGCTCGCGAAACAGGCGAATGGCCCGGTCGGTTTCGCCTTTCTCATCCGCGGCGTCGGCCCGCTCAAATAATTCCGCGTTCGCTTCGCTGCGGGAATAAGCGTATTTCACCGACACGGTCCCCGGCGGAGCGAGCGGGTTGTCCCTTTGCGTCGCGTAAACGGCGAAATCCTGTCGAAACTGCTTCGGCCCCACCGAAGGCAGTGAGCGGCGTTCGACCTCCACGCCTTCGATGTCGACGATCACAGTGCCGCCGCTGCCGTCCAGCTCACGAAAGCAGTAGTTTCCGGTGCGTCCGATCGTGAAGCGATACTCGCGACGCTGCCTGTCGAGAACGGTGACCGTGATCTTCGGCAAACGGGCCCCGCGATCAAAACCGTTAAGTGAAATGCGGCCGAAAACGAACGGCGAATTGAGCCACACGGTTCCACCGGTCTCCCCGCAGATCTCATTCATCTGGGCCCCGGCGGCCGCATGGAACGCCGCCGCCAAAACGGCGATCGCGAGTATGCTTCGAATGTGTTCCCGGGTCGTTTTCAAAACTGGTCGATAATGATCCAGGAGCCGACGCACTCAGGGTTGTCTGTTATCTTGCCGGCCGTCCTCGATGGGATTCTTCTTTATATAATCCTGCATCTTCTTTTTCTCAGGATGATCCGGGACCTTCTCAAGGAACTGCTTGTACTCAAGCGAGGCCAGGTGCCGGGCTCCGACTACGTGGTAAAGCCGTGCCAAAAGCAGGTGTGAGTCGGCCATGCCCACCGGATCCAGCCGCAACGCCTCGGTAAGGGCGGGTATCCCTTTCGATCCAAGCTTGATCAGAAGATACGCTTCGCCCAGAAGGCGGAACGCGATGGCCAAATTCGGGTCGCCGGCCACCGCCTTTTCAAGTACCTCGACGGCGGACCCGAACTTCTCCAATTTGAGGTATAGCCGGCCAAGGCTCGTCAGCGTCGGCACCGAACTCGGGTTGACCGCCAATGCGGAACGGTATGCCGCCTCCGCATTCACAAGGTCCGACGCGGCGGTGTACGCCGCCCCGAGAATGGTCCAGGCTGCGTAATCATTTGGATCGGAGGTGACGACTTTTTTCAATAGCGGGACCGCCCTGGCAGGCTTGTCGTGCTCGATGAACTCAACGGCCTTCTCAAAGAGTTCGCGATTTTCTTTAGAGCGTTCATAGGCGTAGCGGGCATCAACGGTACCCGGCCTGGCGAGCGTATTTGTGGACGGCACCTTCACGAAGAAGTCCAGACGCTGCTGGAGCGGTCCGACCGATAGGGCGGTCTGGCGGGCGACCTCCGTCCCGTTCACCTCGACTATGACAGTGCCGCCACTGACCGTAAGTTCCTTGAAATAATAATAGCCCTCCCGGTCGATCGTAGTGCGAGCCGATTGCAAACGCGGGCTCAATAGTTTAACGGTAACGCTTGGAATTTCGCCCGGTTCGAGACCCTCGAGATTGACGCGCCCATAGACCATCCGCTCGTTTGACATCGGCATTCCGGTCGCCTGGCGGATCCCCTCCACCTGGCCGACGGCCCAACCTGCAGATGCAAGTATGATCACGTAAAAATGGACTGAACGGGAAACGACGCGCATCGCATCACTCGACCTGGAAAAATTGATCGGCCTCCAGGCTGATTGATATTCGAATTAGGCGGCGATGTCAAGCGGATGGCCGAGCATGTCAGCGTGCAGCAAAGGAATCGTTGCCGGTGATGTCAGCGAGATGGCGGGTGTCGTTCAAAGCGAGGACGCGAACATTATTACGCCCCCGGATCTCGAACCGGTTGATCCCGCAGTTGGAGGTTACGAGCCAGGGCGTGCTGCGCGTAGCGCGGTGAATGGCCCCCATCAGGTGAAGCGTCAGAAAGCAAATTGCCCCGGTGTGTGAAAAGATGGCGATCTTTTCGCCGTTGTGGTTGCGAAGTATATCGGAAAGCTCCGCTCCGGCCCGTTTCAACAGATGCCGGTAGCTTTCGCCCTCCGTTATCACATGCTGAACGCTTCGCCTGACAAGCGCGTAGTAATCGCGTGGATATTTGGCCTTCGATTCGTCGAAGGTCAGGCCCTCCAGCACACCGACATGCCTTTCGCGGAACGCCCTCGATTCCCGGACCGGAATATCGAGTGCCTTCGCGAGCGGTTCTGCCGTTTGGACCGCACGAAGAAGGTCGCTGGAATAGATCACCGACACGCCTTCCTTCGCTAGAAGCCCCGCCGTCGCGGCTGCCTGCTTGTGGCCGAGTGGCGACAGCGGCGTCGGCCCGTGCCCGCCGAATCGTCCTTCCGCGTTACCGGCGGACTGTCCGTGGCGTATTAGAAAGAGTCGTGTGATCGGCATCCGGGGTGAACGGCCGTCGAACACTCAGCTGGTCCGATGACCGGAAATGCAACGCAGCCAGCTTAAACACTGACCGCTTCGACTTTGAGCTTCTCGGTTTGATAATGGGTCCGAAGCGCGTCGATAAAATCGTCAAGCTGTCCTTCGAGTACGAGGTCGAGTTGATGGACCGTCAGCCCGATCCTGTGATCGGTGACCCTGTTTTCCTTGAAATTATACGTGCGGATCTTTTCGGAACGGTCTCCGCTCCCGACCATCGACTTGCGTTCCGCCGAGAGGGCGTCATGCTGTTTTTGCTCCTCGATCTCCTGGAGCCTGGCACGAAGCACCCGCATCGCCTTCTCGCGGTTCTTTATCTGCGATTTTTCATCCTGCATCGAAACAACGGTGTTGGTCGGAAGATGTGTGATGCGAACCGCCGAATATGTCGTATTCACCGATTGGCCGCCCGGCCCGGATGAACAGAACGTGTCGATGCGAAGGTCGTTCGGGTTGATCTGGACGTCCACCTCCTCGGCCTCGGGCAGCACGGCGACGGTCACGGCCGAAGTGTGGATGCGTCCTTGCGTTTCGGTTTGCGGCACCCGCTGGACGCGATGGACGCCGGATTCATAACGAAGTTTCGAGAACACGCGGTCGCCTTCGATCAGAGCCACTGCTTCCTTGATCCCGCCGACACCGGTGTCTGCCGTCTCAAGGACCTCCATCTTCCAGCCTTGCCGTTCGGCGTAGCGTGCGTACATCCGCAGCATCTCGGCCGCGAAAAGGGTCGCTTCGTCGCCGCCGGTCCCGGCACGGATCTCAAGGATCACGTTCTTTTCGTCGTTCGGATCTTGCGGAAGCAGAAGCACTTTCAGCTCTTCCTCGGCCGCCGGCAGCTTGCTCTCGATCTCGTCGACTTCGGCCAGCGCCATTTGCTTCATATCTTCGTCGTCTGCAGCAAGCGACAATTCGCGGGCACCTTGCAGATCGTCCGTCAGCTTTCTAACCTCTCGATATTTTTCGACAATGATGCCGAGGCTCCGATGCTGCTTCATCGCTTTTGCATAGGCCTTCATATCGGCCATTATCTCGGGCGACGAGATCTGTTCGGTCAGCTCTTCGTATGTCTTTTCAATTTGTGCGAGTTTTTCCAGCATTTGGTTCAGTCAACGGTTGTCGGTCATCGGCTTGCAGAAAAGACGATCCAAATTAGATCGGATCCCTAACTGGCAACTGATAACTGGCTGCCGAGAACTGCGGGCGGTTCGAGTTTCAGCGATTCATCCAGCGCCCGAATGGCCACCTCCAACTGTTCATCGTCCGGCTCCTGCGTGGTGATGTTCTGCAGCCAGATGCCCGGCAACGTCATGGTCTTAAAAAATGCACCGGATTCCTTTTTGGCGGCGTACCGGATTACCTCGTACGATAGGCCGGCAACGAGCGGCATTAGTGCGATGCGGACCACAAGATTCAGCCAAGTCTGCTCGAACGTTATCACCGAGAACAGGACGATCGAAACAAGCATCACGACCATCAGGAACGAAGTTCCGCAGCGTGGGTGCTGACGCCTCTGCCCGCGAGCGTTCTCAGGCAGAAGTTCCAGGCCGTTCTCCCAGGTGAAGACCGTTTTATGTTCGGCGCCATGGTATTCGAAGACCCGTCGGATGTCCTTAAGAAACGACATCGAGTAGATCATGATGACGAAAAAGATCATCCGGATAACGCCGTCGACGAGGTTAAAGGCGATCCACGAATGCGGTTTCGTCTCCCAGGTGTAGGCGTAGAACGACTGCCACCAGCCTGCCTCGGCCGCAACGGCCGGTGGTTCGGCCCAACCCATCGCGATGAAGCCCACATTCGTCAGAAGAAGCGGAGCGACCACGAACAGGGCGATATTGAAGGCCAATGCAAAGATGATCGAACCTACGGCGCTTGCTGATTGGGAAAGCTTTTTGGGCGGAGCGGCTTCCTTTTCTTCGGGAAGCACCACCTTCGCTGGTGCCTTCAGAAAACGTTCGTCCTCGGTGCCTTCGGCAAGCGCGTACTGGGTCTCTATCTCTTTTTCCTTCGCAAGTTCTTCCTGTTCCTTCAGGTCGTCTTCGTAGATCCGAGCCGAAAAATTCAGCGCCTTAACGCCGAGAGCGAGGGACTGGATCAGCGTGGCGCCGCCGCGCAGTACCGGCAATCCCATCCATTTGTACTTATCGCTCCATCGAGGAAGACGTTCGGCCGTTGTAATGATCTCGCCGTTGGACCGGCGGCACGCGATCGCGTAGGCCGATGGTGTACGCATCATCACACCCTCCATCACAGCCTGGCCGCCTACGATCAGGTCGCGCTCGACGGCAAACACCGTGTGCAGGAACTTCAACTTTTTCGCGGATCGTTTCTTCATCATCTTCATTTGGCCGATCTTTCAGGCACGAGGCTTGGATGCTGTTTTTAAGGACGATGCCGCCATCTTCGATGAGGACGGCCTCGATAAAGATCAACGCCGGCTTTTTATGTCCGGCCGCAAATGTGCTGAATTACACCTTTAGCGGCCGGCAAGGTCAAGCCGGCGTCGGATTCTGGAGAGCTAATAATTTTGGTTCGAAAGGCCGACCATGATCATACCGCTGCGTTCTCGGTCGATTCCGCGGCCGGTGCGGGCTGGACGGCCTCTGTCTTGCCGCCTCTGGCGTAACGACGCTTAAAGCGGTCAACACGTCCGGCGGTGTCCACCAATTTCTGCTTTCCGGTGAAAAACGGATGACAATCGGAACAAATTTCAACGTGCAGGTCCTCGCCCATGGTCGATCCGGTCTTAAACGAATGGCCGCAGGCACATACGACGTTGATCTCTTGGTAATTAGGATGAATATCTTTCTTCATATCTGTATCCCCCTTGAATTATTCGACACGACAGACAAACTTAAATGATACGCCTGTGGGCAATTTCGGTCAAGGGCTGGTTCGGGCATGATCTTACCGCTTTATGACGCTTTCATAGGTATCGATCCATTCCTTCGGCGTTATTTTCGCCACGAGCCTGCCGATAAGGTCATAGGGGATATCATCCGGCTTCTTGAACCGCACGCAGCATTTGCCCATATCGAGCTTCTTTGTCGAATGCTTCGGCCATTCCGATTCAAACCACTTGAGCAGGTCGCCGTTAGAATAAAGGCCCATGTGGTAAAGCGAGATATAGTTCTTCTGCGACGCGAGGCTAAGAAAAGGAAGCGGCTGTTTAGGATCGCAATGATAACCGCCGGGATAGAGTTTGTGCGGCACTACCCAGCCCGGCATCCCGTAGCCCATCACCTCTTCGAAGCCCTTCGGTAGGTTCTTTTTAATGGTGCTGCGAAGCTTTGCCATCGCCGCACGTCGGTCATCCGGCAGATTCTTGTAATATTCCTGCGGTTTTTCGGCTTCTGATCGCATAGTTCATTTCTCGTTGTTCAGTAGATCATAAAGACGCTGGCTGTGAATGCTGAATTCGGACCTCAACCGGTCAATGCCTTCAACTGGGGTCGAACCCCTGCTCGCCTCTGGATAGCGAGAGCCGCGAACGCGGGTCGCTACCAGGAGGTTGTTCTTAGGCGTGTGCTCAGTCGCGACGAACTCGAACATCTTTATCTTATATCCGTGTGCTTCGAGAAGCATCGAGCGAATTCCGTCGGTGATCGTTTCGGAAATACGCTCGTGCATAACGGGATGTTTCAGTATCGGGGCGAGAAGCTCGGGCGGCTTTAGCTGTTTCTTTACTTCGTGATGACAACACGGAGCCGCGATGATAATTTCGGCGCCGGCCATTATACCTTTGTAAAGAGCGTCATCGGTCGCCGTGTCGCAAGCGTGGAGCGCGATAAGGATGTCGACTTCTTCAATTTCGGTGTCGGCGATCGTACCCTGCCGAAAATGAAGCCCATCGAAGCCGCACGATCTCGCCAGGTCATTGCAAAGTGAAACAAGCTCGGGGCGTTGTTCGATGCCGGTAACGTCGATTTTTCGGTCAGAAACGTGACTGTAAAGGAGCGTGGAGTCCCGGGAATCACCCAATGCACGCTCGTTCACACTCGCGTTTCCGCCCGGATCATGCCCTACGACACGGTCGCGCCTCCGCAGGAAGTCGTAAATCGCAAACGTAAGATATCCCTTGCCCGAGCCCATATCGACGATCTTCAGGTCGGGTTTATCCTTCAGCGAAGAATTTTTGGTGAGTCGGTCGACGATCTCAATAAACTTGTTTATTTGCTTCCATTTGTCGCGCTGATCGGCTCGAACTACGACGCCGTCACCTTTTTTACGGCTTCCGCTCTTGGGCACTTCGGTAGTGATCCCGAGGGCCTTTAAGTATGGTGCATTCGGATCGACAAACCTATACTTGGCGCGGTCGTGGGCCTGGGCAGGGGCGGCCTGCATCGATGGCCGTCCCTTGACGAGCCGGGCGTTTCTTTTGCCGACCGTGAGTTGTATGTCGTGATCGGCTGTGAAAAGGTGCCCGCTGCGGAAGCCGCCGTCAAAAAGCCGCCTCACCTCGGCCACCGCTTTCTCTGTATCGAGATTCTTGACCGCATCGCGGGTCTCGAAGCGATATTGGAACATCAGCCTCGGCCCCTTTTTGAGATCGACGGGCCGGACCGAAACCCGTTGCAGTTGATGTTCGGCGCCTTTATAATTGCTCAAAGTCAACTTAATGAACGTGCCGTTGGCGAAGCTTTTTTGCAGTTCGGCAATGAAGTTTTCGGTCTCGATCGGCACAGCACGAAGAGGTTAGCACAAATGGGATCAACGGGAATACAAACGGAACAAGCCTCGATCGGTTCAAGAGAATTCGTCGAATCGGTCGCGTATCTTTTGCGTGAGACATTCGAAGGCTCGCCGGAGGGAATGCCGAGCGCCTATTTGGATAGAGGCACGGGTATGTTCAGCACATTGGAGAACCTGTCGGCTGAAGAAGCCTCAAAAGATGTCAACGGCACGACCATCGCCGCCCACACCGAGCATGCGAAGTTTTACCTCGACCGCCTGTGCGAATTCATCAACGGGCGTACCGAGGCGGTGAATTGGGAAGACAGTTGGCTGATCGAGACCGTCTCCGACGAGGAGTGGAAGGCCCTGCAGGGAAGCGTTCAGCGTGCGTATGAGCGTACGCTGCTTTGCCTGGCCGAAGAACGGCCGTGGACAGAAATGCAGGTCGGGATGGCGATCGGCTTAGTCGCCCATACGGCTTATCATTTAGGCTCGATCCGACAAATGGTAAAGAACAATTAGCCACGAATTGCACGAATTTCACGAATAATTTCTCTTAATTCCTTGAACATCTGGAATGCTAGGTTGTACTTGGCAAGTAACGAACAAGAAAAACGGATTCGTGCAATTCGTGTAATTCGTGGCAAAAGATCCTATGAAATATTTGTTTCATCTGGCCTTTCCAGTGAACGACCTTTCGGCGGCGAGGGAGTTTTACGGCGGCGTGCTTGGCTGCGAGGAAGGACGAAGCGGCGAGTGTTGGGTCGACTTTAACCTATACGGGCATCAAATTGTTACGCACCTTTCAGAGAACGGTGCCGGGATCAAAGCGACGAATTACGTTGATGCGGACGATGTGCCGGTCAACCATTTCGGGATCATTTTACCGATGGAAGAATGGCGCGCACTTGCCGACAAGCTGACTGCGCAGGGCGTCGAATTCATTATCGGGCCCAGGATCCGCTTCGAGGGTGAGGTCGGAGAGCAGGCAACGATGTTCTTCCTCGATCCGAGCGGAAATGCGCTCGAGTTCAAAGGATTCGACGATCTTTCGAAGGTGTTTGCTAAATGAGTTTTGTTTGGAGATATTTTCGCAGGAAGTGAAAAGTGAACTGTGAACGGTGAAAGGTGCGTTTTAGATCACCATCGGTTATAACCTATTACTTTTCTCTTGTTCCGAAATTGCTATAAAAAAGAATCGCTCGAATGAACAGAGCAGAAATAGTTATCATCGGCGGCGGGGTCGTTGGGGCTGCCGTCGCCTTTCACTTAGCCCAACGGGGCGTTCGCGACTTGCTTATCCTCGAACGAGAGGCGAGGCAGGGCCGCGGGTCCACCGGTGCGGCGACGGGCGGCGTCCGGGCCCAGTTCGAGACCGACATCAATATAAAGATGTCGCTCTATTCCATCGACTTTCTTAAAAACTGGGAATTCGACTGCGAGTACGATCCCAAAGGCTACATTTTCTTTGCGACGACAGACGATCAGTTCGAATACTTAGAGAGGAATGTTCGGAAGCAAAGGGAATTGGGTGTGCCCGACGTGGATATCGTGGATGCCGCGGAGATCGGCCGCATCGTGCCGGGGATGAACACGGACGACGTCACCGGCGGCAGCTTCGGCCGGCACGATGGGTTCGTGAATCCGCTGGCGATCATGCGAGGTTTTACGGAAGGGGCTCTTCGCGGAGGAGCGAGGATCGAATTTGGGAAGGCGGCGACTGGTCTTCGCGTCGAAGGCGGCCGCATCACTGGTGTCGAGACGACGGACGGCGTGGTGGTGTGCGACACCGCGGTAGTTTGCACCGGGGCCGTTGCGGCCCAGTTGGCTGCGACAACAGGCATCGATCTGCCCGTGACCCCTCAACGCCGGCAGATCGTTTGGTCACGAACCCGCGAGCCGCTCCCATCTGACCTGCCGATGGTGATCGATATCGGGACCGGTTTCCATTTTCGTCCGGCCAGGGAATTTACGCACGTGATGGGCAACGGGCCGAAACCTCCGAACGACGGGGACCGTCGAGACATCCTCTTCGCGTATCCGGACCCTGATGAGCCGACTTCGGTCAGCACGTCGTTTGATGAGTCGTTTATCGCGAAGGTCTATGAGCGGGCAAAGCATCGGGCGGATTTTCTTTATGGATCTGAGGTGGTCCGCGAGAAATGCCGGGCCGGATTGTACGAGAATACGCCGGACCATCACGCGATCCTCGGCGGATGCGGCATCGATGGGCTCTATTTCGCCTGCGGATTCTCGGGCCACGGTGTGATGCATTCGCCCGCAACCGGCCGGGCATTGAGCGAGATCATTCTCGACGGGCGGGCGTCGTTCCTGGATGTTTCATGTCTTTCGCTGAACCGGTTTGAGAAGGGCGAACAACTGCACGAGACTGCGTTCATCTAAATTCGGTTCACAGCTTCACACAAATAAACACCGATCGGACCAGGATCACCTTCTCTGCTCTTGTATGCTAATCTGTCGCAAATGAAGACAGCTCTTGTCCATCACCCCGCTTACGAAAAGCACGAGACCGGCCCCGGGCATCCGGAATCGCCTGAACGCTACAGGGTCGTCATCGATGCGCTGAAAGGCGACGATCAGCTCTGGACCTCGCTGACCGAGGTGATCCCGGAAAAGGCGCCTCGCGGAGTCATCCAGGCGGCCCATACAAAGGACCATTACAAGAGGGTCGAGACTGCATTTGCTAACGGCCTCGACCGGCTCGATATGGACACGACGATCTCGATGGGATCTTTTGACGTTTCGATCTATGCGGCCGGCGGGGGCATCTCGGCGGTCGATGCGATCATGTCGGGTGATGCGGACAACGCATTCGTAGCGTCAAGGCCTCCAGGGCACCATGCGACGGCCGAACGGACGATGGGCTTCTGCATGTTCAACAACGTAGCTGTGGCCGCCCGCTACGCGCAGAACAAGTACAAGGAGATCGACCGTGTCGTCATCATCGATTGGGACGTTCACCACGGCAACGGCACGCAAGGCATCTTTTACAGCGACCCGTCAGTGTTCTTTTTTTCGATGCATCAATATCCTTGGTATCCGGGCACCGGCTCCCGCGGCGAGACAGGGCAGGGCAAGGGGCTCGGCAGCACCCTGAACGTTCCGGTCAGGGCGTTCACGAAAGCTAAGGACCAGCGGTCGTCGTTCGATTCAGCCATCAGCGAGATCGCGTCGAAGATCAAGCCGGACATGATATTCATCTCGGCGGGCTTCGACGCCCACCTTACCGATCCGCTCGGACAGCTTCAGCTCGAAGACACCGATTACGACGCGATGACAAATACCGTAAAGCAGTGGGCCGCTGAAAGCTGCGGCGGAAGGATCGTTTCGTGTATGGAAGGCGGCTACAATCTTGAGACGCTCGGCGGGACGGTCCGCAGCCATGTCGCGGCCCTTCGCGATCGCACATGAATGCATCGTATCGGTCTCCGAAAGACCCTTTCTAACGACACATCGTTTTCCTTTTTCTTCGGTTCCGTCACGGCCGAACGCGCGTCGGGACGCTCTCCTAAACAATCGGTCTGCGTTGTGATAACATCGTCGCAACCGATAGACCAAACAAGGAGAACCTGCAATGCCGGACATTGAGTCAGTATGCGTTCAGTGCAAAGAGCCGTTCGTCTTCACCGAGAAAGAACAAGAGATGTTCTACCAGCGGAACATGATGGCTCCGCAGCGGTGTACGAAATGCCGTTCGAAAAAGGCCGCCACCGGAGAGAACGCGCCGAAACGATTTGAGATCGTTTGCGATCACTGCGGCAAACATGATCAGGTCCCGTTCCAGCCCAAGGTCGGCCGAAGCGTCCTGTGCCGCGAATGCCACGAAGCCAGCCGATCGCGTGCGAAATTCGCCTGACTCCCTCCCGTTTCGCCGAACCGGCCTATCCGATCGTCCCTCATATCAGATCCGCCAACCGCGGGAGACCAATGACTTATGTCCTTTGACACGGTGAACTATTCCTTTAACGGCAGCGTCGCGACGGTTCAAATGAACCGGCCCGAGGCGTTGAACGCCCTTTCGCTCCAGTTAAGCCTCGATCTGAGGGCGGCGATCGAGAAGGCCCGTGAAGACGGGGCCCGTGCAGTGATCCTTACCGGCTCGGGACGGGCATTCTGCTCCGGCGGGGACCTTCGCGAAATGCGTGCGATGGGTGAGAAAGAAGGGAACATCGAAGCGTTCCTCGATTCTCCGCTAAAGTCGCTGCACGATGTGATCTTGTTGATCCGAGAGACGCCGGTCCCCTTCATCGCCGCCGTTAACGGTGTTTGCGCGGGAGCCGGGACCAATTTTGCGCTTGCATGCGATCTTGTGCTGGCGGCGGACGACGTTTCGTTCAATGAGGCCTTTGTCCGCATCGGTTTGTCGCCTGATTGCGGAGGCTCGTTCTTCCTGCCAAGGGTGGTCGGCGAGAAGATCGCCACGGAATTGTTCATGACGGGCGGCACCATCGACGCAAAACGCGCGGCCGAACTCGGGATGATCAATCGCGTGGTTCCCGCCGCTGACCTTCTCGATGAAGCAGGGAAGTTCGCCGCCCAACTCGCCGCCGGCCCCACCGGCTCATATGGACGCATCAAGCGGATGATGAACGCAACATTTTCAAACGGCCTACGCTCTCAACTCGACCTTGAAGCTGAATGCCAGCTCGAATCCGGTAAAGCGGCCGACTTCAAGGAAGGCGTCGCCGCTTTCTTCGAAAAGCGCCCCCCAATATTCACCGGCAAGTAATTTCTAAATAATTCCGCTTTTTCCGAATGCGGTTGACATCGACCGCATTTTTCGTTTGAATGATACTCAACTGAAAATGAAACTCATTTTCAATAAAGAGGATCATGGAAATAACAAGGACCGCGCGTCCGCTCCGAAAGCGGGCTGAAGTGAGGCTGTGGATCTGCGGAGCATGCGACGTAGTTCACATGTCGGCAGACAAGTCGGTGCTGAGTTTTGACCGGAGCGAGTTCTCCGAACTCGCGAATGCGGTCGGCGACCTGTACTCGGCCGAGTGGGTTCAAAACGGCAAAGCGCTTTCGATCCTCGACCTCGCTGCATTGTAAGGCGACACCGTGCATTGAGCCGATGAGAGCTATTCGACAGGTCCTTTTCTGGCTCCATCTTTCCGCAGGCTTGGTCGCCGGCGTAGTGATCTTTGTCATGTGCGTGACAGGCGCTTTGCTTTCATTCGAGCGGCAGACGATCGAATGGTCGGAGAGGGATGCGCGCTTTGTACCTGTACGCAATGAGCCCAGAGTTGGACCCGCCGAGGTGCTCGCTAAGGTCGTCGAGGCGAACCACGACGCCAAGCCTTCATCGATCGCGATAAAGAACGAGCCGGGAGCCACGTGGGAGATCTCGCTCGGGCGCGAAGGCGCCATCTTCGCCGATCCCTACACCGGAGCGATCACCGGCGAGAGTAATAAGAAGGTCCGAAGTGTAATGTCGACGCTTCGTGAGTGGCATCGGTACCTCGCGTTGTCGGGCGACCAACGGACGGTGGGTAAAGCGATCACCGGAGCGGCCAATCTGCTTTTTCTTTTCCTGGCGATCTCGGGCATTTATATCTGGTTTCCCCGGAATCTGATCTGGAAGGCCGTGCGACCCGTAATCTGGTTTCGCGGCGGACAGCGAGGAAAGGCCCGCAACTTCAATTGGCATAATACGATCGGATACTGGACCTCGCTGCTGCTGATCGTTTTTACGCTGACGGCGACCGTTTTCTCGTATCGGTGGGCTTCGGATCTGCTTTTCACGCTGACCGGCAACGAGGTCCCCGAACAGGGCCAGCGTCAGCAGCAGCCGCCCCGTGTGGAAGCCTTCGTGATCCCGGCAAACCTTGACCGCATTTGGGCGAAAGCGGAAGTTCAGGCTCCGAACTGGAAGTCGATCGCGCTCCGCCTACCTGCGAATGAGTCCGCCGTCTTTACGATCGACGAGGGCATCTATTGGAACATTTTTGGACGCTCTACTCTCACGTTCGATCCGGGGACCGCGGAGATCCAGAAGTGGGAGCCGTATGGCGAGAGAAATGCGGCAATGCAGCTTCGATCGTGGTTCCGCTTCACACACACGGGCGAGACCGGAGGCATTCCCGGACAGATCTTAGGCCTGATCGCATGCATCGGGGGAGCGTTTCTCGTCTGGACCGGATTCTCTCTCGTATTCCGTCGATTCGGCAATTGGTTAAGACGCCGCCGCAACGGCATCGAAAACGTGACGTAACACCCGCCTTAAGTTAACTGTAGAACTCGGGTCCTATCTCGAACGGCACTTCGGAAACGGAGTGCCGCCCGCCTTTTGTTTGTCCGCATTTCAGCTTCGACCGCGGCATCAGTATCATCGACATTTATGGTGTCGCTGACCTACGGACAACTCATCCGCGGCAACCGGAATTTTCGCAATCTTTTGACCGGGCAATTCATCTCGGAGCTCGGCAACTGGTTCAACTTTATCGCCGGCCTGGGCCTGGTGCGTGTGGTGAGCGATGCATCGCCCATCGCGGCCGGCATCTTCTTCGTATGCCGCCTTATTCCGTTTGCTTTCGCATCACCGATCGCGGGCACTTTCGTCGACCGGTTCTCGCGGCGGCAGGTGATGATCTGGACCGACATTGCGCGGTTTTTCATCGCCCTCGCATTCCTTCTGGTGACCGCGGCGGATGACCTTTGGATCGCGTATCTTGCGACCGCACTCCTCTCTGTATTCGGCGCCTTCTTTGACGGGGCGAAGAACGCGGCTACGCCGAACCTGACCAAAGCCGAAGGTTTGCTGGCGGGTACCGCGCTGATGTTTTCGACGCGCTTTCTCTTAATGGCGATCGGTTCGGCGCTGGGCGGATGGGCGGCATCGGTGTTCGGATATGAGGTCGCTTTCGTAATAAATGCGGTCTCGTTCCTCGTGTCCGCTTACCTGGTCTGGCTTATCCCTGAAGAGGCTACCCGTGACGCCGGGACCGGCGAGAGGATGGCAGCGACCGAAAAAAGGGCGTCATTCACCCGGGATATGCGCGAAGGGATCAACTACGCGTTCACGAGCCACTTTGCTCTGACCATCCTGCTGATAAACATCATCTGGGCGATCGGCGGCGGAGCCGTGAACGTCATCTTCGAGCGTGTCGGCGGCATCCACTTTGCGGAGGCCGAAGCGTGGAACCCCGACCGCGCGGTCGCGATCCTTTGGACCGCGGCCGGGTTGGGCCTGACGGTCGGAATGCTGATCGCACATCGCACATCGCTGATGCTCGAGATACGCAATCGCCACAGTACGTTCATTTGGACCACGCTGATCATTCACGGGATCCTCTTTTCGATCGCGGGTTTCATGCCCACGCTCTGGCTGTTCGTCGTCTTTGTGTTTATCTCGAGGGCGTTGATCGGCGTGGAATATGCGATCCAGGAGACACTCTTCCAACGTAGCCTCCCCGACTACATTCGGGGACGGATCTCGACGATCGACCGCGGGGCCGAGTTGATGGTCTTCGGGCTCTCCAGCTATGTTTCGGCGGCGTTAATGTTCTATATCTCGCCGATGACGCTTACCATCGTGTCTGGAATACTTTCGGCTTCGGCTGGGTTGGTCTGGTATTTCCGGCACCGCGATGACGACTTTCGCTCGGGGGCCGCAAACACTTCGGTCACTGCGGCTGAGAAAGCCCCTGAGCCGGCCTAGGCTGTGATGATGACGGCACGCGTGCCCGTCAGTTCGGAGAAATCCTTTGTATAGATCGTTTCGACCCGGCGGATGCCGGCGATCACGTTAACAATCTCCTGCGTCGAGACCAGGCCGCCTTCGACATGGGCGATCGCCCAGTTCTTTATGTGCGTCGCCCTCGAGAGTGCCGCCCCGACGATCTTTAGATACTGTGATTTTGTCTCGACCGGGCCGCCGAGCTTCCCGTGCCGGGCAGCCTCGAAATCGGGCCAGAAATCGTCGTTTCCCCTCAGCCATTCCTCACGCCAGACCGCTTTGTCGGGAACGGCCGTACGGCCGCCCGAATCGGCCGTCGGCAGCCGCATGAAAAGGAGATCGGCAGGGCTTTCGGCTATGAAGTCCTCGGCCGATTTGTTAAGGCATGAATTGTTATGTCCGTTGTCCACAGTTTCGGCCAGGCAAGTGGAAAGCCTCCGGTAAACGGTCGAGAGCGGCTGCCGGAGGTCGCGGGTCGCCTCCGTGAACGAGAGGACGTAATCGCCGACCGCCATCGAGAGGCTGGCCGCCATAGCAAAGGCAAAAGGGGACTTCAGGCGCTCCAGATTCACTCGAATATTATCGAACCACCAAGAGTCGGTCTCGCTGAACCACGTCCTGAGAGCAGGGTTGCGCAACCGGTTGCCGGGTACGTAAACATCCTCGAGCACAATGTTGATGTCGTCCTCGGTCAATCGCTCGCCGTTATTCTGGATCGCTGCAAGTGCCCTCGTCCAAGCGGACTGGAGCGGGTCATTGGCGAGGATCCGTTTAAGGTCACGTTTAAGGTAGCTCCCGAGTGCCGGATCGGCGGTGAACGGAATAGCGACGGTCTCAAAGCGTTGACGGCGCAGGACGTTCAATTCGAACGCGAGCCAGCTTCTGGGGATAAAGATCGGCTGTCTAGTCATTGTTGGCGAAACGATGAAGCGGCTGTTCGTCCACAGGTGCCGACTCAAGCTGCGGCGGGGAATCGACCGGAAACAGGCCGCTTCTGACGGTGGTCACACGGGGAACCTCGAGCGCTTCCTTTTCCCGGGGCGGCGGCGGCGTTTCGGGCCTGGCCCGCCGTTCGACCTCAAGATCTATGTAATCACACGAGAAAAAAGCCTGAACGACGCGAGGGTCGAATTCGATGCCGGTCCAGTCCACGATGTAGGCCTTTGCTTCTGAAACGGTCATCGCCTTTCGCCTCGGGCGGTCGTCCCGCAGGGCCGCGAACGAATCCGCGACACGGAGGATCCGTGCCGCGAGCGGGATCTGTTCGCCCTCGAGCGCATCCGGATAGCCGGTACCGTTCCACCACTCGTGGTGCCATCGGATGAGGAGCTGCACTCCTCGGGAATAACCGCGTTTCGAAGCCTCCTGCTCACCGATGACCGGATGACGCTGCATGTCGAGCCGTTCGCTCGCCGACAGCGGCCGGTTCTGCCGGATGTAATCGCGGTTCATCACCATCTCACCGATGTCGTGAAGCAGTGCCGCCTGCTGCATAAAGAAGCGGTCGTGGGCCGCAAGATTGAAGTACTTTCCGATCGAATCGGCGATAGCGGCGATCCGTAGGCCGTGCGCATGCGTGTAGCCTTCAAACTCGTCGATCTCGGACGAGAGCTCGAGGAGTTTTTCATCAAAATTCGTTTCGGTTGCTCGGGGTGCGTGCATAGCCGGTGACGCTCAAGAAAAAGAATGTTATCACAGAGGGCCCCATGCCGCCGACCGGACACGGGCTGTCACGCCTTGAGTTTTTCCAAAAGACGCCTTGCCTCTGCGTGATCCGGGGCGATCTGCAGGAAGCGGTTCAGTTCTCCTTCCGCCCGCTTTAGCAGGTTGTTTTCCATCAGGAACTCGACAAGCATCAGCCGGATCTTCGGATTCGCCGGGTCGAGTTTGACGGCGGCCTGCATCTCGCCCTCGGCCTTGTGCCGCTTATTCTCGTCATAGGACAGGGCCTTGCCGTAGTAAGCCCGGTACAGGGCGTTGTCCTGGTTGTAATGGGCCGCCCGGGCAAGGAAAGGAGTGGCTCCCTCGTGGTCACCGTCCATTAAGAGGCTCAGCCCGACCTCGAAGTTCTCCAAGCCCTGCTCCTTCTTGACGTCAACGCCGTCATCGACATTAACGCCCTGAGCCTTTAGCTTTGCCCGCGTCTCGAGTTCCTTTCTTACCCTGAAGTCATAATTTTCGCGAGCTTCAGCCGAACGAAGCGTGTCGTATGCCGACTGCACCTTGGCAAATGCAAGCTGGATCCTTGCCTGCAGGTCCTCCTCGGCGCGGTGAAAGCGGTCGGGGTGGAAGAGTTTCGCCAAGAGGATATACGCGGCTTTGATCTCGGGGACCCCAGCTTTAGAGTCGATGCCCAGGATGTCGTAGAAGGTCGCGGCGCCTTCAACACTCGCAAGATATTCGTCGGGCGTGATATCCGGAACTACCGGTGCTTGCGGCACCGCCGGTTCGTCTTTGATGGTGCGTTCGGCATTAGCGTCAGGTACGCTCGCGGGGGCGTCTTGGTCGATCGAGACGGCCTTTGCCTGTTTGACGCGGGCGATCTGAGCGTTGCGGATCGCGCACAGGCGATTCTCAGAGAATGCTGAGTTCCAGCTCATTCGCTCGAGAAGCCCGCCCAGCCAGAGGACGTAGAGCGCGTGCAGGAACCCGTTCTCGGGCAGGCCGCATTCGAGCGTTAGGTCCTGGATCTTCCTCGGCTCTTCGCCGAATCGGTTCAGAACATAATCTTCATGGGCCTGGAGATAAACCTCATCGGCCGGAAGCTCGGTCCTCAAAAAGGACTCCGCCATACTCTTAAATCTGGCGGTTACGGCAGACATCGGCTGGCATCGAGCATAATTAATGAGCACTTTATGAATGTTGACCGGATAGTTAAGGTCGTCGCGGGAACGGACCAGCGGGCTGAAATGCCATTCGCCGGCGGGCCACTGCATTACGTCGATAATGATCTTTTCGATCTGGCCGACGACAGCTTCGTTGACCTGCCCGGCAGTGAAGGTCCCGGTCTGGACCAGAGCCGCTGTTAGCTCGACGTCGTTCGTACATTTCGGGAGGCGGGCAAGTCCCGCCCGGTCAAGCACGTGAGTTTCGATCAGGAAATTGATGAGGCGGTGCTCGCGTGCGTTCGAGACGGCATAGGCCACCGACCCGCCGCGGAAATAGAAGATCGACCGAAGTTCGCCGTTTGAGAGACGCACGGACCCGTCCAGCTTAGCCTGTCCTATTTCGACAAGCAGTTCGGCCAAAGGGTAGTCGGAGAACGTACCGTAATGCTCAAGTGGGTTCTGGGCGGTCATTATTGGCGGGGTAACGGGGAGGAGATCGAGCCAATGCAATTTTACCAAACCGTACCAGTAAAAGTTAAGCACTTTATTCACTTGCCCCGCAGGCCAGCAAAATGCTTCTCGCCTCGGCCGCACGACATATGGCCCGATGCCAAAGTTCGTGCAACGTTGCGCAAGTGCGGAAAATATATGCTTTGGCCCGGCCCGTACTTGCCTGCAAGTCCGTTTCATCGCAGTATGTTTAGCTTGGGGCCGGAGTGTTTGTGCTGCCCCCGGATCCGGCCTGCCGGGAGCCTTCGGATACGCTTTGATGGAAAACAAGATCGCCATTCGTGAGTGCCGTTCTCTCGAGGAACTGAACGCGTGCGTCGACCTGCAGCGTGAGGTTTTTCAACTGCCGGAGGTCGAGATCTCGCCGGTCCGGCACTTCGTCGTGACCATAAATGCGGGCGGCTTCGTGCTCGGCGCCTTTGACCACGATGAACTGATCGGGTTCGTGCTCAGCGTGCCCGCCTTTCTCCGCGGAGAAAGGGCCTTCTATTCGCATATGACGGCGGTCCGGCAGGCTTTTCAGGGTGCCGGCGTCGGACGAATGCTCAAGTGGGCTCAGCGCGATCGTTCTCTGGAACAGGGTGTTCAGTTCGTTAAATGGACGTTCGAGCCGTGGAAGGCGCGGAACGCTTTCTTTAACCTGGAAAAGCTCGGCGCGATAGTGATGGAGATACAGCCGAATTTCTACGGGGTCGACTATGCAAGCGCGTCGTCCGGCGGGAGGCCCATAGGCCTTGCAAGCGACCGCCTCTTTGCCGAATGGCACCTGGAAAGCCCGAACGTCGCGGCCCTCGCAAATAACGAAAAGTTCGAAGAGCCCGCGGCCCCTAAGTTGGAGATCGAGGTGACCCCTGACTGGGCAGCCCTCGTCGCAAATGATGCCGCGAAGGCCCTTGCTGAGCAGGAACGCCTTCGGGCCGAATTTGAAGCTGCCTTTGCCCGCGGCCTGGTGGCGAGGGGCTTTCGCCGTGACGCTGAACACCCAAAATACCTGCTTTACTAAGAGACAAATGACTGGATTCACGATCGATCCCGAGATACGCAAGGCTCGCACACTGCCCTCTGAGTTTTATCTGAGCGGCGAGACCTTCGAGGCTTCAAAGCGGGCGATCTTTGGCCGAAGCTGGCACTTCGCCGGGACGGCCGACGAGGTCGATAACCTGAAGCCGATCGAGCTTCTGCCCGGCGTTCTGGACGAACAATTGCTGCTTACGAAGACGGCCGGCGAGCTAGCCTGTGTGTCAAACGTTTGCACGCATCGGGGAAAGGTCCTGATCGACGAGCCCTGCCGTGGCGACCTTATCCGCTGCGGGTATCATGGCCGGCGCTTCTCGCTCGACGGGAAGTTCCTTTCGATGCCTGAGTTCGAAGGGGTCGAAAATTTTCCGGGGCCGGAAGATGACCTGGCCCGTATCCCGCTTTCGACATGGGGTAGGTTTGCATTCATTTCGCTCGACCCGGCCGCGACGCTGAAGGAGTTTATCGGCGATGCGGTCGACATAGACGAGTACTCGGGGGCACGGTTGACCGAAACGCGCGAGTTCTGCATTAACGCCCACTGGGTTTTGTACTGCGAGAATTATCTTGAAGGGTTTCACATCCCTTACGTTCACCGCTCACTCAATGAGATCGTCGATTATGGGACTTACACGACCGAAGCCTTTCGTTATTCCAGCCTTCAGACGGGATTCGATGACAACGGCGATGTCGCCGGCCGGTACCTGTTCGTTTTTCCGAACCTGATGTTCAATTTCTACCCGTGGGGAATTTCGGTGAACGTCGTCAGGCCCGTCTCGAAAGATCAAACGGTCGTCGAATTCCTGACCTATGTTTCCGAAGCTTCAAAACTCGGCGAAGGCGCGGGAAAGGACCTTGAAGGCGTCGAGATGGAGGATGAGGCGGTTGTGGAGAGCGTGCAAAAGGGCATTCGATCGCGGTTCTATGACCGCGGCCGTTATTCGCCAACGAGGGAGCAGGGAACGCACCATTTTCACCGTCTGATCGCGGAATTCGTTGACTGAAGATCAAGATAGATTTCGAACCGATGTCGTCATCAGTATCAAAAGAAGCAGTTGCCCTAAGAAAAGAGATCGAACGGCACAATGAGCTTTACTACCAAAAGGCCGAGCCGGAGATCTCGGACTATGAGTTCGATATGCTGCTTGAGCGGCTTCGCGCGATCGAGGCCGAGCATCCCGAGCTCGTCACTGCGGATAGTCCCACGCAGCGGGTCGGCGGCAAGGCAGACAGCCTGCGGCCATTCACGCACACGGTTCCGCTGATGTCGCTTGACAACAGCTATAGTCTCGACGAACTGAGATCGTTCACCGAACGCTGTGAAAAATTGGCCGAAGGTCGAAAACTTGAGTACGTTGCGGAACTAAAGATCGACGGGCTAAGCGTTTCGATCCATTATGAAGACGCGATCCTGTCCGTCGGTGCGACACGGGGCGACGGGCAAACCGGCGACGAGGTCACGCAAAACGTAAAAACGATCAAGTCGATCCCACTGCGGCTTAAGAAGGACAAGCCGCAGCATGCCGAGGTTCGTGGAGAGGTTTTCCTGTCCCGCTCCCAATTCGCCCGCATAAACGCTGAACTTGAAATGCAGGGCGAAAAGACCTTTGCAAACCCGCGAAACTGTGCCAGCGGAACGCTGAGGATGCTTGATTCGCAGGTCGTTGCGTCGAGGCGGCTGGATATGTTCCCGTACGACGTCTTCGCCGGAAACCAGAAGATGTTCGCAACGCACTGGGAAAATTTCGAGTGGCTGGAGCGGAACGGCTTTAATGTCAATCCGAACCGGGCCCTATGTTCCGGATATGACGATCTTGTCGCATTCATCAACGACATGGAAGCGCATCGCGATTCGTTGGATTACGAGATCGACGGTGTCGTGGTAAAGGTCAATTCGACCGCGTTGCAGGACGAGTTCGGGTCAACGACCAAGGCCCCTCGTTGGGCGATCGCGTATAAATATCCGGCCCGGCAGGCGACCACAAAACTGCTCTCGATCAGCGTTCAGGTCGGCCGCACAGGTGCCCTGACCCCGGTCGCGAATCTCGAGCCCGTCCTGCTTGCCGGAACGACGGTCGCACGGGCATCGCTTCACAACGAGGACGAAATAAAGCGTCTTGACCTGAAGGTAGGCGACCACGTGCTGATCGAAAAAAGCGGCGAGATAATTCCGCAGGTCTTGCAGAACATCCCTTCGAAACGTGACGGCACCGAAACGATATTCGACTTTCCAACTGAATGCCCGGTTTGCGGTTGGGACGCTGTCCGTCCCGAAGGCGAAGCGGTCCGCCGATGTACGAACCCCGACTGCCCCGCCAAGCTGAAGGCGCGGATCCAGTACTATGCTTCTCGCAAGGCGATGGACATCGAAGGCCTTGGGGAGGTTTTGGTCGAAACTCTTGTTGACAAGGGTATGATCCGCGACGTTGCCGACCTCTACGGCCTCAAGGTTGAGGACATCGCCGGGCTCGAGCGGATGGCCGAAAAGTCCGGAACGAATCTGATCGATCAGATCGAGGCGAGCAAGACGCGCGGGCTGCAGCGGCTGCTCTACGGGATGGACATACGCCACGTCGGCGAACGTTACGCCAAGATTCTCGCGAATAACTTCCGGTCGATCGAACGGATAGCCGAAGCGTCGGTCCAAGAACTAGACGACATTCCGGAGATCGGGCTTGCCGTCGCCGAGAGCGTGTATCAATGGTTCCGCGATCCAAAGAACGTCGAATTGATCGAACGTTTGCGAGGATCCGGCGTTGTCATGGAGATCGATGCATCATCGACCGCCGCCCTCGATGAAAAGTTTGTTGGCAAGACCTTCGTTCTAACCGGCAAGCTTGAAAAATATACCCGCGACGAAGCAGCCAAACTTATTGAGGAACGCGGCGGACGCGTCTCGTCCTCGGTGAGTAAGAAGACTGACTTCGTCGTCGCCGGCTCGGATGCGGGGTCGAAACTGACAAAGGCGGAGAGCTTGGGCGTCGCTGTGTTGAATGAAAGGGAGTTTGCAGCGATGATTGCCTGAGGCTTTGCCTAACGCTCTTACATGACACCAACTCAGTATCGTGATCAGGTCGCGAAACTTGCAAGAACTGATCCTCGCAAAGGGAACGAGATCGGTAAGAAAATAGATGACCCCTGGTTTCAGGCGCAAGCGTGGTCCCATTTAGCTAGATGGGCGGATAGACCTCTGCCTTTTGCCCGGAAAGCGGCGAAGGCGGCTGCCGAAACGAAAGATGACTATCAGCGATCAGCTGTTCGGGCCTGGGAGATCGCTGCCTTAGCCGAGCGTCAACTATCCGTGCAGGCGCGGCGGTCATTGAGGGAAGCAGTTGACGTTGCAGTTTCGGTCACTCCGATCGGGTCGCGAGCCGAATCGCTGTTCCTTCTATTTCAGGCCGCGTTTAAGATCTCTGCTGAGGCGGCAGCGACAGTAAGCGAAGCGTTTGACACTTCATGCAACGCGACCCACTGGCGCGTCGTCCGGGCACGAAAGGAAATGGTTCGGATGTTGAACGGCGAAATGCCTCCGCGGGAGTTCTTCTGGTAGGATATGAAGTGATCGGATTTCAATTTTGTGGATGGGCGCCTTCTTGTGACTGTGAGCGAAGCTAGAAGCAGGTTCAGGAACGCTGGATAAGGCTGACATTGGAGGAAAGACCACGCACCTGCGGAGGCGTGTACGAAAGTGAAAAGGCAATATTGCAGCGGCTTGCACCCCAAGATTATTCAAAGAGGAATGTGCAGGAATTTGTTTTCTTCCACATGCATGGGATGACGATCGAAGAATCCATGAATTACGTACCTGATAAAATCCCCTAGTTCTGTAACCGAGGCTCGAACGGCCCTATATTGAAGAAACTTCAAAATGAACAAGTTCTTTACGTCAAACCTTTCTGACACCGACCCAATCATCAGCAATGCTATCGACGATGAAGTTCACCGCCAAACCAACGGCCTTGAGCTTATCGCATCGGAGAACTTCGTCTCAAAAGCCGTGCTTGAGACGATGGGAACGGTTTTCACGAACAAGTACGCCGAAGGGTATCCGGGCAAGCGCTATTACGGCGGGTGCGAATTTGCGGATGTCGTCGAACAGGCGGCGATCGACCGTGCCAAACAGATCTTTGGGTGCGAGCATGCGAACGTCCAGCCGCATTCAGGGGCCCAGGCGAATATGGCCGTGCTGATGACGGCGCTCGAGCACGGAGACACCATCTTGGGCATGAACCTCTCGCATGGCGGCCATCTGACCCATGGCCATCCGCTCAATTTTTCGGGCCTTTTTTTCAAGGTGGCGGATTACGGCGTGAACCGTGAGACGGAGCAGATCGATTACGATGAACTCCAGCGAAAGGCCGAGGAATCAAGGCCGAAGCTGCTTATCTGCGGAGCGTCGGCCTATCCGCGGACGATCGATTTCGAGCGAATCGGCCAGATCGCGCAAAGCGTGGGGGCAAAGGTCATGGCAGACATCGCGCATATCGCCGGCCTGGTCGCGGTCGGACTTCATCCTTCCCCGGTGCCGCACTGCGAATTTGTCACGACGACCACGCACAAGACGCTTCGCGGCCCCCGGGCCGGGCTCGCGATGTGCCGTGAAGAGTTTGCGAAGGACCTCGACCGCCGCGTTTTCCCGGGTGTCCAGGGCGGCCCGCTGATCCACATCATCGCGGCAAAAGCCGTTGCCTTCGGCGAAGCCCTGAGGCCCGACTTCAAGGCCTATCAGCAGCAGGTGCTCGACAATGCAAAGGCACTCGCGGCGTCGCTTGCCGAAGCCGGGCTGAGGATCGTTTCAGGCGGGACCGATAATCACCTGATGCTGGTCGATGTCTGGCTCGACGGAAAGGGCATCACCGGAAAAGAGGCCGAGAAAGCACTCGAAGCGGTCAACATCACGGTGAACAAGAACACGATCCCCTTCGACACCCAGAAGCCCTTCGTAGCTTCCGGGATCCGGATCGGCACTCCGGCGCTCACGACCCGCGGAATGAAAGTGGACGAAATGGTCAAGATCGGCGGAATGATCGCCTCGGTCCTTCATGAGCCGGCTTCTGACGAGGTCAAGTTCCGCGTACGGCAGGAAGTGGCGGAGTTGACCGCTCAATTCCCAATGTATTCGTCAGGGATGGGTTCCAAGAGCAGCGAGGCGGGTTCGGCCGTCTGAATCGGCACGGGAATGCCGATCAAAAAATAAGAAGGGCCCGTTGATGGTGGTCAGCGGGCCCTTTAATTTGTAAAGGCGGCAGCCGGGCTAATTGTTGCGGCCGTCATCTTCGGGGAAATAATTCTCGAGAGCCTCGCGGGCCTCCTCCGATTCGTACTCGAACGCTTTCTGTTCGAGCGACGCCATACCGATCTCGATATATAGCGGGTCGTCGAGAAGCGGCAATAGCAGCACGACGGGCATCATTGAAAGCGTTTCGAAGGCGATGGCCCGGACCTGCGGCGACTCTGCCTGCCGGGCGACCTCAGCGACCTCGGTCGCCGAATACCTCAACGAAAGGAGGTCTGCAAGCTTGTCCAGGCGGTTGTAATCGTGACGCCGAAGCGCCCTTTCGGCAAGCTGAATGAAAACTTCGGCCGAAGCACTCTGCGTCTCGAGGACCCGCACACAAGTTTCCGCCAGTTCGGTGATCTCACCTAATTTTTCACTGTCTTTCTGGACCGAGGCCGTGCGCGATTGTTCATCCAGAGCGGTCAGCAAACGGCTCACCTCCCAATCGGCGTGGGCGTCGTATGAGGACTTATGAGTGGGAAGGGCAGTACCTGTGCCTCCCGGCTGCATTGCGCGGGCAAGCAATTTCTTTGTCATCGGCCTCAGGCCGTCCCATGCTCGGACGACGGCGGGGCCAAGGTCTTTTATTACCATTTCAACTTAACAAGTGTGCCCGTCAGGCACTACCTTGTCAACCAACTAAATTAGATGACGAAACATGCCCGAGAATCAAGACAAATTTGACGAGGCGGCTATCCGCGAGGCAATTTCAAACGCCTTTTCGCTGCAGGGCCTGCTTCATTCTTACCTCCGCGGCGGACAGTGAGCGTTCAAGTTCGTCGTCGCCGGCCATCGGCTCAAGCACCTCGACAAGCGCGTAAGGAACATCTGATAAATGTCTTATTTCCCACGCCACGCGGCCGTCCGCCCGGGCCCTCGAAAACCACAATGCGTCGATCCCGGCCGACGTCTGTACCGGCCCCGAAAATCCCGACAGGGCTTCAAATTCCCTCGACTGTTCAGGCGTGAGAAGAACGCGGCGGAGCACCCAGCCGTTGCGTTCATACTGGCCGAGCATCTGTTCAACCGCCGTTTTGTCCATTTTTATCGTTTCGGGAGCGGTGCAACCTGCGGGCCGTCGTACTTAGGCATATTCGTATTGACGTTAACGTTGGAGACCGGAGCGTTTGTCATCATGTTAGCTACGGGCTGATTGCCGCGTGCGACGTTCGCGGCCTCGCGTTCCTTCTCGGCCATCGGCTTTCCGGGCGAAGTATATGTTCCGCGGAACATCTCTCCGACCGCAAGTTTCCATTCGCCATCCTCATTTATGTAGGGAAGATCTTCCCATCTCTGGTCCTTCGCGTTCCATACCTCGACCCCGGCCCAGCAGCCGGCGACCCTTTCATCGCGTACTTCGGGAAGCGTCGGCGAGAAGGTCGATGCCGTAAAGCCGTTCGCATATACCTCTTCGATCTTCTTGTTTTGCCTTTCGGAAAGGGACTGGGCGAATTCCTGGCTAAGCTTGGACATGGTGCCGCGGATCTTTTCCGTGTCCTTCTCCTTCACAGCGGCGAAGAGACGTTTGTACGCCTCGCCCGGCGTGTCGCTGATAGCAGCACACACCCGTTCGGCCGGTGCATTGCTAACCGGTTCTGTTCCGCCGCATCCGGAAAAAACGAAGGACGTAGTCCCGAAAAATAGAAGAATTAAGGCCGTTCGCTGCTTATTGGTTCTCATTTCGATCAGAGATCTCGAAGCAAATTACTTCCCGGTTAGTATAAATTCTGCCCCGCGATAAGTAAATTTTAGGCGTGATCGGCCAGAATCTGTTATTTTGGGTAGCGAACGGCCGACCTGATGAAGAGCTGCCCGAAATGCCTGTATCAGTATTCTGACGATACCCTTAATTTCTGTCTCGAGGACGGCACTCCGTTGGAGGCATATATGGTCGGGGAGGCACCGACCGTCTCGCGTTCCGGCCGTGAAGCCGAGACGTTCGTCCGCCCCGGCCGTAGCCAAACTGCCCCTGCGGCCGGGCAATTCGCCGATGGGCCGAAACAGCGTTCACCTTTGCTGCCGATGGTCGCCGCCGCATTGGTCTCCGGGATCGCGGTCGCATTGATCGCGGTTGGGATAGGCACATGGCTTTATTTGACAGGCCCGGACCCGGCGGATCCGAGTGCCCAGATCAATGAAGGCCCGAAGGGGGTCAACTCGCCGAACGGTCAAGGTCCGAACAGTGTCGCCTCGACTCCGGCAGCAACGCCGCCGATGCAGTCACCCGCGCAGACACCCACGACGCGGCCAACGGACCTGCCGGCCGGAACTCCGATACCTTCAACGCCGCTGCCGCCGCCCGCGATCGACCGCGGCCAGGCGGTGCAGGCCGTTTCATCCTCGGTTATCAGCTGGAAATCTCAGGCAGAATCGCGCGACCTGGACTCCTATATGCAGAATTACGCTCCGACGGTCCATTACTATCGGAAGCCCGGTTCGAGCAGGGAGTTCGTCCGGTCCGACAAATTGCGGGCGTTCCGCACTTATAATTCAATTTCGATCCGGATCACGAACATGAATGTCGATGTCGCGGCATCGGGCGGGACCGCAACTGCCGTTTTCGACAAGGAATGGGTCTTCACCGGGTCAAGCCGATCCTCCGGAAAGGTACGTCAGCAGTTAAAGTTTCAGAATTCCGGCGGGCGATGGCTGATAACGTCGGAACGGGATATCCGGGTCTATTACACGAACTAAAGTTCGCCAACCCCGTATTATTTGAAGTTCGCCACCTTCTCCGCAATTTGTGGAATCTCGGGCGCGGAATGATGATCGAATCGAGGCGCTTGTATGCACAATAGAAGTGCAACGAGTCGCCAGTTCAGATGAAAGCTCTCAGAGTAAATAAAGGCTCTCTGTCCCTGGACTCGATCGGTGTGCCGGACGCAGGCGCCGAGGCCCTCATCCGCGTCACCGCGTCCGGAATTTGCAATACCGACCTTGAGATCGTCCGGGGTTATTCGGGGTTCACCGGGACGATCGGACACGAATTCGTCGGCGTTGTCGAAAGCTGCGGCGATCCGGGCCTTATCGGCAAACGCGTGGTCGGCGAGATAAATGCCGGCTGCGGTTCGTGCCCGCTTTGTCAGGCGGGAGACTCTCGGCATTGCCCGGCGCGCACAGTGCTCGGGATCGTGGGCCGTGACGGCTGCCACGCCGAGTTCACCACGCTTCCCGCCCGGAACCTTTTCGAGGTGCCCGCCGAGATCTCCGACACCGAAGCTGTTTTTATCGAACCCCTGGCGGCAGCCGCCGGGATCGCCGAACAGGTCGCAGTTGAACCGGGCACGAGGGTCGCGGTCATCGGCGACGGAAAGTTGGGGCTCCTCTGCGCGATGACGATGAGGCTGAGTGCTGACAAGGTGTCGATCGTCGGCCGCCATTCCGAAAAGCTACAGATCGCGGAAGCCGCAGGAGTCGAGCCGCTTTTCGAAAAGGATGCGGCGTACCTTGAAAAATGCTACGACGCCGTCGTCGAGGCAAGCGGTGCCGCATCGGGTTTTTCTGCCGCTGCGAGAATGGTGCGTCCGCGGGGCACCATAGTCCTGAAATCAACGTTCCACGGATCGCCGGAATGGCCGGCAGCACAGATCGTGGTCGACGAGATCACGGTCGTCGGCTCAAGATGCGGCAGGTTTCGGCCGGCTATCGAACTTCTTGGAAGCCGAAAGGTTGATGTACTTCCGCTTGTCAGCGAGGAAATGCCGCTTGATGACGGGATCCGGGCGTTCCGGCGGGCATCGGAGAAGGGCGTCCTGAAGGTTGTACTGCGTATGGATCGGTGATCTTAGGCATTGATCGGCGATCTGGTTTCGGTTCCAACATTTTGGCGGGCTCGAACATCAAACCGCTACACGAATTTCGTGGAACGCCCGCGGCAGCACGCCAGGGCAAACAGCGTTAAGAAAAATCTAGGGTCACGAAAGGCTATTTTGCTATAATTTTGACCTAAAACAACGAGAACCCCCTGTCTCGAAACCCGGGAGCGGCATTTATGAACCAAATCAAGAGATCTTATGGTCTTGCCGGAATGGCAGCGACCCTTTATTCGGTTCTCCTACTTTCCTTTTCAACATTCGCTCAACCGCCTGCGGATCAAGGTGACAAGAAACAGCCGATCGTGACCCCGCGGCAGCTTTCGCTGACATTTGCCGAGGTGACCAAAAAGGTCGAGCCGGCCGTAGTAAGCATCGATGCGAAGGGACGGATGCCCGAGGTCGCCCGCCGCGGCTCCGGCCAGAACGCCCCCGGCGATCTCCTCGATTTCCTGAATCGACAGATCCCTCGCCGCCCGTCTTATTCGATCGGCAGCGGCTTCATCGTCGACAAGAAAGGCTACATCCTGACGAACGCGCATGTCGTGGAAGATTCGGCGAAGATCACCGTCAAGCTCAATTCGGGCGAAGAGCACCAGGCCCGAGTGATCGGAGTCGATAACGAAACGGACATCGCTGTACTCAAGATCGATACGACTCGCGACCTGCCTGTCGCAAAGCTGGGCGATTCCGAGAATGTGCAGGTCGGTGATTGGGTCCTGGCGATCGGTTCGCCGTTCGGGCTGAGCCGCACGGTCACTGCCGGCATCATTTCGCAAACCCAAAGGTCGACGCCCGGTGCGACCCTTTTCCAGCGTTTCATCCAGACAGACGCCGCGATCAACCGCGGCAACTCCGGCGGCCCGCTGGTGAATATGGACGGCGAGGTGATCGGGGTTAATTCACAGATCGCGACCTCGAACGGCGATTATAACGGCATCGGCTTCGCCCTTCCGTCGACGGACGCCGGCTATGTTTTCGATCAGATCCTCAAGAGCGGGCGTGTCCGGCGCGGCTTCCTGGGCGTGACGCTTGAATCGGTCGGGCCCGAGTTCGCAAAGGTCTATGGGATGCGGGAAGCGAAAGGGGCGATCGTCATGGAGATCGTCCGGGCGTCGAGGAGTGCGGCCTTCGAGGCGGGTCTGAGATCCGGGGACGTCATCGTCGAATTCGATGGGAAACAGGTCGAGAACGCTCAGGACCTTATTGCCAAGGTGGCGGGCACGCCGCCGGACAGGTCGGTCGCCGTTAATTACCTTCGCGAGACGGGGCCGAATCTAGAACGGCGAACGGCCACCTTAAAGCTTGGCGAGCGGCCGCCCGGCGGCCGGGGCGATGAGGACGAACCGGTCCCGGTCCGACTTCCGGTCGACCGAAAAGGCGAGGAGGCAAAACCTTTCGGCATGACCCTGAGCGACGTCACGCCGGAGATGGCTGCGACCTATAGACTCGTCGGCCATAAAGGTGCGATCGTCCAGGACATTAATCCCGAAAGCTTCATCGCCGATGTCAAGGCTTGGACCGGCGGCCAGGCGATCGGCGAAGGGGACCTGATCGTGCGGATCAACCGTCTCCCGGTCGATGATGTCAAGGCATTCACGGCCATCGTCAGCAACCTGAAGCCGGGCGATGCCGTCGTCCTTAATGTCCTCAGCCTCGACCCGCGGTCGCGCACCGCAAACCCGAAAATAGTCCAGTTCACCGTCCAGTAAACGCGTCGGCCGGGCCACCGGCCGACATCCGCATTATTTCACTCCATGGCCGCCCGATCTCGTTTGCGGCCGTTTCGAACGGCCCCCCAATTTTGGGCCGGCGGGGGTATTGTTCTAGAATTTATTCATTCAGTCTTAGAAACACACAGGAGAATATGGCAAAGGCAAAAGAGGCAAAGGCCAGGAAGACCTCGGTCAAAACCTACAACAATTACATCGGCGGCGAGTGGGTAAAAAGCTCGTCCGGAGAATGGTTCGATAACGTAAACCCCGCGGACACAACAGATATCGTCGGGCGTTTCCCGAGATCGAATGCGGAGGACGTCGACAGGGCCGTCGAAGCGGCGAAGAATGCGGCCGTTAAATGGCGTCAAACGCCGGCACCGAAGCGTGCCGAGCTGCTCTTTACGCTGGCGGAGATAATTCGCGACAACAAGCAGAGGTACACCGAAGAGATGACCCGCGAGATGGGCAAGGTCGTGAAGGAAGCGGGCGGTGACGTTCAGGAAGCGATCGACTGCACCTACTACACTGCGGGCGAGGGAAGACGGCTTCACGGCTTTACGACGCCGGCGGAAATGAAGAACAAATTCGCGATGTGCGTCCGCCAGCCGGTCGGACTTTGCGGACTGATCACGCCGTTCAATTTCCCGATGGCGATCCCTTCGTGGAAACTGATCCCGGCCCTCGTCTGCGGTAATACCGTTGTGATCAAATCGGGCGAGGACGTCCCGCTCTCGGCACTGAATCTTGTAAAAGCGTGTGAGCAGGCGGGCATACCGAAAGGCGTCGTCAATCTCGTTAACGGTTTCGGCGATGCCGGAGCGGCCCTAGTTGAACACAAGGACGTCCGACTGATCTCGTTCACCGGTTCCACCAAGACCGGCGGTTACATCGCAGAGCAATGCGCCCGCGACAACAAGATCGTGTCGCTTGAGATGGGCGGAAAGAACGCGATCATTGTGATGGATGATGCCGACATCGATAACGCGGTCGAAGGTTCACTTTGGGGGGCATTCGGCACCAGCGGACAGCGATGCACTGCATCGTCGCGGCTCGTAGTTCACAAGAAGGTTTACAAGAAGTTCGTCGATAAGCTTGCGGAACGCGCCAAAGGACTCCGCGTGGGCAACGGGCTTGACCCGAAAACCGATGTCGGCCCGGTCATCCATGAGGATGCGATGCAGAAGATCCAGGGCTACATCGAGATCGGCAAGAAAGTTGACAAGGCGAAGTTGGTCACGGGTGGAAACCGCCTGACCAAAGGCGATCACGGAAAAGGCTGGTTCATCGAACCAACCGTGTTCGCTGACGTGAAGCCGGGAATGCGTATCGAGCAGGAAGAGATCTTTGGCCCGGTAACGTCGGTCGTTCCTTTTGCGACGCTTGATGAGGCCATCGAGATCGTCAACGGCGTCAAATACGGCCTCTCATCGGCGATCTACACCCAGGACGTGAACAAAGCGTTCTACGCGATGCAGGAACTGTACACCGGCATTTGTTATGTGAATTCGGCGACCATCGGCGCCGAGGTACATCTGCCCTTCGGCGGAACCAAAGCGACCGGCAACGGGCACCGCGAGGCCGGCACCCAGGTTCTCGACATCTTTAGCGAGTGGAAGGCCCTGTATGTCGATTACAGCGGAAAGCTCCAAAAGGCCCAGATCGATGAAGTAGAGATCTGACGAAGGAGACCTTTGAAGGAAGAGAGGCCGCCTGTATTAGACGGCCTCTTTATTCTTGTCGTTCAAACCGTCTTTTCGGTGCTTTAGTTTCCTGCAAGATCGGCTTCGATCCTGGCCGTGAGGCGTGGGTCGTCGGGTGTGACGTCGGGGGCGTAGCGGGCGACCACTTCGCCCTCTTTGCTGACGAGAAATTTTTCAAAATTCCAAAGTACGTCCGTCGGGTCTACTCGCGTGTGGCCGAAGTTGCGGAGGCGTTCTTCCATTCCTTCGCCGTTGCTGATATCGGTTTCAGGATGCGATCCGATCAGGCTCGCGTAAAGCGGGTGACGGTTTTCGAGGATGCCGACCTTTGAGAACATGGGGAACTGTACGCCATAGTTGGACGAACAGAATTCCTTGATCTCTTCTTCGGTGCCGGGTTCCTGTCCTTTGAAATCGTTCGACGGGAACGCCAGAACCTCAAAACCACGATCGCGATAATTTTCGTAGAGCCTTTCGAGGCCTTCGTATTGCGGCGTCAGGCCGCATGCGGATGCGACGTTCACTATCAAAAGAGTCTTGCCTTTGTACTGACCAAGATCGGTTTCCTGCCCCTCGATCGTTTTGACGGGAATTTCATAGAGTTCATTCGCCATAATTTTTTATTGGATATTTGGGTTTTCTTCGATCGGGTTGATTTCATCAAGCCGCTAAGGTGCTTATTTAGACTCAGGATCACAATTTAACGTTTCGCTGTATGCCTTGTTAAGAAACAGATATTATCTTCGACTGTCTCGTAATTGCAGGCGAAGCATTGCCTGAAACCCGCCGGCGGCGATTGTACGGGGTAGTTCATCATTTCCTGCCGGTCAAAGTATAATATCCACGCTCAAGATGAATTCGTATATTAGAGCTGTTACTTCGCTGGACAAGGATCATGTTGCCCGCATGCTTGACGGAAACGCGAAGTGGCTCACTTGGGCCGAGCCTTCGGGTAAAAATGCATTGCATTACCTCTGCGGTGTCGGGCCGTCGGACGATCCGGAAAAAGCTGATGCGTCGTTGGCGATCTTGAAATTGCTGCTAAAGCGTGGAATGGACATTAACTCCATTCACAGGATCGAAGAGAAGAATTGCGATTTCTTTTCCGCGACGCCGCTCTGGTACGCCTATACACGCGGCCGCAACGAAAAGCTCTACAAGTATCTTCTGAAACGAGGAGCGGACCCTAGCAACTGCTGGTGGGCGATCGCATGGTACGACGACGTCGCGGCCGGGAAGCTGTGGCAGAGGCACGGCGCGAAGGTCGGTGAAAAGCCAAGCTTGAACGAACTCTTTCTCGGCTCGTTTCAGTGGCGAAAATATAAGTTTGCAGATTGGGTGCTTGCCGAGGGCGCCGATGTGAATGTTCCCGGTCCTAAAGCCTTGACCGCGCTGATGCTTGCGGTCAAACGTAAGGATGAGGACGCGATCAAGTTTCTAATAGAACGCGGTGCGGACCCCGACAAAACCAATCACGAGGGAATTTCGGCACGTATGATCGCCGAACGAACTGGACCGAAGAGACTGTTGAACCTATTCTAGATCCTCTGCATATTGCAGGACGCCCTTTTTCACAGAATGACATTCGAAATAGCGATCGTACTTCTGGTACTTCTGACAGCGGCTTTCCTGTTTATTACCGAAAAGCTGCGCGTCGACCTGGTCGCGTTGATCGTAATGTCGATACTACTTCTGACCGGGATCATTACGCCGGCCCAGGGCCTGGCCGGGTTCAGCAACAGCGCAACACTGACCGTGGGCGCGATGTTCGTACTGAGCACAGGCCTTTTTCGCACCGGGGCGGTCGATTTTCTCGGCGATATAACGACCAGGGTCTTTAAGCGCGGTTACTGGCAGGGCATTGTCGCGGTAATGGTCATCGTGGGTTTCCTGTCGGCGTTCATCAACAATACGCCGGTGATCGCGATCTTTCTCCCGATCCTCCTAGCGCTTTCGCGGGAAACGGGGATCAGCGCTTCCAAGATCCTGATGCCGGTCTCGTTCGCATCGATGTTCGGCGGCGTCTGCACGCTGATCGGAACTTCGACGAACATCCTCGTCAGTTCGATAGCCGAAAAGAACGGAATCCGCTCCTTTACAATGTTCGAGTTTGCTCCGCTCGGGCTGATGATGTTTCTGTTCGGCACGGTCTACCTTCTCGTTGCGGGCATCAGGCTCATTCCTGACCGCCGGGGCGAGGGCGACCTGGTCGATCAATTCAGGTTGAGCGAATACCTGACCGAGGTGGTCATCATGCCTGGAGGGCTTTCGGTCGGAAAGAAGATCCGCGATGCACCGCTTGTCCACGACCTTGACCTTACGATCCTGAAGATCGAACGGGAAGGCGAGGTTATTCAACTTCCCGGGCCCGAGGAGGTGCTCGAGGCAAACGACGTCCTTCTCCTGCGTTGCGACATCGAAAAGATCCAGGCCCTGCAAAGCAGGCAGGGTGTTCAATTCAAGGGCCAAACCAAATGGGGTGAAAGCGACCTGTCCAAAGGCGAACAGCGGCTGCTGGAAGCGGTCATCGAGCCAAACTCGAACCTGATCGCCAGCACCCTGCAGAAAGCGAATTTTCGTGAACGGTATGGTGCCACGGTGCTTGCGATCCGTCACGGTTCGCGTCTTCTGCGCGAACGGCTGTCGGACACGACGCTTAAGGGCGGCGATGTGCTGCTGGTAGAGATCGACAGAGGCCGGATACCCGCATTCCGGCGGAGCGGCGAATTCATCGTAACCTCGGAGATGGACCCGACGCTTTACAGGGGCGACAAAGCGCTTTTTGCCGTTGCCATCGTTGCCGCGGTCGTCCTGGCGGCTGCGTTCAATGTCATACCGATCGTCGCGGCCGCGGTGATCGGTGCGACGGCCATGGTCCTCGTCGGCTGCCTCAACCTAGAGGAGGCGTACACGGCCATCGAGTGGAAGATCATTTTCCTGCTTGCGGGCGTCCTCTCGCTCGGGGCCGCATTGGAGGAGTCCGGAGCCGCCCGTCTGATGTCGGCCAGCCTTTTGACCTACGTCGGGGTGTTCGGGCCGATAGCTCTGACCTCCGCTTTCTATCTCATCACATCGCTTCTTACCGAGACGATGTCGAACAACGCGACAGCGGCCCTGCTCGCCCCGATCGCGATCGCGACCGCGCAGACGCTCGGTGTCGATCCGGTGCCCTTCCTGATGGCGATAACATTCGCGGCTTCGGCGAGCTTTATGACCCCCGTCGGATATCAAACAAACACCATGATCTACGGCCCCGGACAGTATCGCTTTTTCGATTTCGTCAAGGTCGGGACACCCCTGAACATCATGTTCTGGATCCTTGCGACGGTTATGATACCGATGATCTGGTCGTATTGAAGGAACGGCGGCCCGTTTAGGGACCGGCAGGCACGGCCGCGGTCTCGCACCTTTTCTTGATCACGGCAAGAAGCCGATCCTGGAAGTCCTCGAGGATGATATCCCCCCAAAATTTGCCGTAGAAATTTACTTTCGACGTTAGCCGGTAGTTGGTCGCGAGTGTCAGGCGAACACGTCCATCGCCGGCATCGGCAAGCCGATAGGCGGCGTCGACGAAGTTAAAGTAATTGCCGGTGAGCACGTGCTGGTCGAAGACCCGCGGGCCTATCGTGTGCGGATCGACGATCGTGGTGAATGCGACATGCCGGTTCGGTTCGAATTCTGTAAGCGTTTCAACGAACCTGAGCCCGCCCTGAAAGTTCCCGAACCTGATCGCACCTTTTTCCTTGGCCGTCACTTCGGCATAGAGCGGCCTCGGGATGCCGAGCCGGTTAAAGATTCCGGGGGTATATTCGTCGTCGCCGATCTCCGGAACTTCGACGATGTTGCCCCAGATCACGTCCGGGCTCGCCGCGATCACGATCTCGCTCTCGACCGTATATATTTCGGACGGACTTTTCACCAGTTCTTCGACCGGAGCGATCAAGAACGGAAGCGCCGCAAAGGCCATCAGCTTGTTCCGGCTCTTGTGGATCATCACCAGGCGAACGATCAGCGCCGCGACCGTCGCCAATACGAAGAACGGGGCGGCCAGGACAAGCAGGCAAAGCACCTCTTCCAATCCTGTCAGCATCGCCGTTACAAAAAACGTTAGGATCGTCAGCCACGGAATGAATATGATGTTCCGGTAAGAGCGGATCTGGTCGTTACTGGCAAAGACAAGCGGAATGACACCGAGGACCGCAGGTATCAGGAACAGATATGTGATCGACGCCATCGTGGCCGTCTCGCCAAAAACCAGACGTGTGACCACGCCGTAAGCGGCCCCGATCAGTATGCCGATGGCCAACAGGCCCCACTTTTGAACGATCGTCCTCATGGGTTTGCTAAGGTGCCCCCTACTTTACACCAAAATCCCCGGAAGCGGGATAATTTTATGCTTACGTTGGATCACCGAACAAAATGACCTGACTCGACGGGCGGGATGAATATCGGGCTAATTGGATTTTCCCTTCACACAAAACCGACTTATAATTTTCGATTGGTCTGGAATTGTAAAAACGTTTAATTATCAGGAGTCATTTGAATGAAGATCGGATTACCGAAAGAGATAAAGGACAACGAATATAGGGTTGGTTTGACACCGGCGGGCGTGCATGCCCTTGTCGCGGCAGGGCACGAATTGTACGTCCAAAGGACGGCAGGCGATGGGTCGGGCTTCTCCGACGATCAATATGAACGGGCCGGGGCGAAGATACTCGATACGGCTGATGAGATCTGGCAGACGGGCGACATGATCGTTAAGGTCAAGGAGCCGATCGCACCGGAATACCCGCGGATGCGCGAGGACCAGCTTCTTTTCACCTATCTGCACCTGGCTCCCGAGTTCGAATTGACCAAGCAGATGATGGAACGGAAGGTCACCGGCGTCGCTTATGAGACGATCACCGACAAACAGGGCCGTTTGCCGCTTTTGACGCCTATGTCGGAGGTTGCCGGCCGCATGTCGGTCCAGGTCGGAGCCACCTATCTCGAAAAGATGAACGGCGGCCGCGGCATCCTGCTCGGCGGCGTTCCGGGCGTTCCGGCCGCTAACGTTGTGATCATAGGCGGCGGCGTCGTCGGGACCGAGGCAGCAAAAATGGCCGTCGGCCTTGGGGCGAAGGTAACGATAATCGACCGGAACCTGGATAGGCTTCGCCAGCTTGACGATATCTTTCTGTCGAAGGTCCAGACGCTTGCATCTTCACCCTACGCGATCGAGGAGGCTATTTCGCACGCCGACCTGGTCATCGGAGCCGTTCTGGTGGTCGGCGCGGCCGCACCGAAGCTGGTCACCCGGAAGATGCTCCACTTGATCCCGAACGGGGCGGTGCTTGTCGACGTCGCCGTTGACCAGGGCGGATGTTTCGAGACGACGCACGCGACTACCCACTCGAACCCGACCTATTATGAAGAGGGTGTGCTTCATTATTGTGTCGCGAACATGCCCGGCGCGGTTCCGCGTACTTCGACCTTCGCTCTTACGAACGCGACACTTCCGTATGCACTCGACCTCGCGAACAAGGGATTCGAGGCGGCGATCAAGGACGATCCCGGCCTAGCCGAAGGCGTAAATACCTATGCCGGCAAGCTGACGTACGAGGCGGTCGCAGAGTCGCAAAACCTTGAACATACTCCACTTAGCTCGCTGATCGACCTTAAGAGCGCGTCGGCCGGCTAGAGTCGTAAGCAGTAGAATTCATGCCCGCAGGGCCAGCCGAAAAGAGGGATCAGGCAGTCGCACTGTCCTTTCGGCGGGTCCGCGGGCTTTGCTGTCGGGGCGGCCGTGCGGCGAAACGGAACGGGTCCGAGTGCCAGATCCGTGATATAATCCGGCATTCGCTTACTTTTCGATTTAACTTAAGCCGCAATGCAGCCTGAACGCGTTGAAAAAGTTAAGTCATTACTCGCGTCGGCCCTTTCAAAACCGCCGGCCGAGCGTGAGGCATTCCTCAACAACGCCTGTTCCGGGGATCCCAGCCTGCGGCTCGATATCGACAGGTATCTCAGCAAGGGCGATGAGACCCAGCGGTTTTTCTATCACGCAAACACCGTCCCGAACGTCCAGATCTCGCAGGAGTCACCATCTGCTCAGGCCACCGTCCAGATCCCTGCGGACCCGCGGATAGGCCAGCAATTCGGCAAATATATCGTCCGCAACCGCGTTGCAGAAGGCGGAATGGGCATCGTTTACACCGCTCTCGACACTCAGCTCGGCCGCGAGGTCGCGCTAAAGATCCTGCCCGAATATTTTTCACGGGACCGCGAACGGCTCTCGCGTTTCCATCGAGAAGCCAGGGCAACATCGCTCCTCAACCACCCGAACATCGTCACGGTCTTTGAGATCGGCCAATTCGAAAATTGCGAATATATCGTCACCGAATTCATCGAGGGCCAGACCCTGCGCGACCTGATCCGGCGCGGAAATATTCCGTTCGTCGAGATGCTGAAGATAGCGTTACAGGTGGCCGGAGCTCTTTCGGCGGCCCACAAGGCGGGCATTATTCACCGCGACATCAAGCCGGAAAATGTGATGATCCGGCCGGACGGCTACGTGAAAGTGCTCGATTTTGGCCTCGCAAAACTGACCGACGCGACCCAGCGAACGTCATCGGGCGGGTTCGATATCGCCCCGAGCGGGATCAACCATACCGTCCCCGGAATGATCATGGGCACCGTCTCATACATGTCGCCGGAGCAGGCGGAGGGGATGGAGACCGACGCTCGTACAGACATTTGGGCACTCGGTGTAATGCTCTACGAAATGGTGTCGGGCAAACTCCCTTTCAAGGGACCTACGCCGAGCCATACGATCGTTGCGATCCTTGAGCAGGAACCGCCGCCGCTTGAAAATGCGCCGCCCGAGATGAAGCAGATCATCACGACGGCGCTTCAAAAGGACAGGGAACTGCGTTACCAAAATGCCGAGGCGATGTCGCGTGCGCTGGATGAACTCAAGCACCGGCTCGGGTATATCAGCGACAAGAACATCACGGGGCCGGCCCCTACCGCCCGGAGTATCGCGGCCGTTCGTCAACGTCCGGCCCCCAGCCCTTATCGGAAGCTCTTATGGCTGGTGCCTGCGGCCTTTGTACTTTTGCTGATCGGGTCGGTCGGTATCTATGCCGTGGTTTCCTGGCTGATCGATTCGCGGTCCGATAACCCCGGATTCCTGCCGGCGGCAAATTCGGCGACACCGATTCCCGAAGAGACGATCGTACCGCTCCCGACGCCGGCAGCGACCGCACCGGAAGTGGATCCCGCTTCGATCTATGTCGAGCCGATCCCGCCGGAACAAGACCCTCCCGGCGGAAGTTCGGAGTCGGAGAACGGGCTGGTGACGCCAACGTCGCCGAGACGGCCGCCGGTGCGGCCCACTCCGCGGCCGCAGCCCCGAAGGACCCCGGTGAAAAAACCGAAGCCGACGCAAGACCCGAACTGCGTGTTCACGAACACCTGCAAGTAGTGCAAAATTCACTCGGTCAATACGTCGACGTAATAAACAGACGATCCGGGCTGGTTCGGGGCATTTTGACTATGCGTTTTGTTCAAACATCAGGATTGGTGGCATTCGTGATCACGACCGTGCTCTTTTTCGGCGGCCTGATGCCGATCTACGCCCAGCCCCAGGATGAGCTCACCTATCCCGAGTTGAACACCGCACTGCAGACCCGGCTCCCGAATCAATCGTTCCGCAACAAAACGGAGCTTATTAGCTGGCTGATAACCCAGATCCGTCGGCGAAAGATGGATAAGCCGCTTACAAAGGACCGTGAAGACGATCTTCGACAGGCCGGAGCGACCGATGAACTGATCGCCGTCGTCAGATCAAATTCGCCGCCGGCGGCCGTTCCCACACCGACCCCGGCCCCGACGCCCGCGGTCGTGGATCTCGGCGAACTGCTTTCACGTGCGGTCGATCTTGTGCGGCCCGAATACACGGATGCCGCACGTCAGGCCGGCACGGCCGGCGAGGTCAAGCTCGCACTCGAACTCGACGAAACCGGTGCGGTCACTTCGGTCACGCCGCTGACGGTTCTGCCTCACGGCCTCACCGATCAGGCGGTAAGGGCCGCTCGCCGGACGCGATTCCGACCGGCCCAATTCAACGGACGCCCGGCACGCGGAAGGGGCGTCATGACCTACAATTTCAGGATCAACGTGGTCAATACCTCGGCCGTGCTGGCGGCGGCTGACCAGCTTCGGGCCGAAAAGGACTGTGACCGGGCGATCGTCGCGTACAACCAGGTCATCGGCGTCGATGCCTCGAACGCTGGTGCGATGTTCGGCCGCGGAACCTGTTACCTGATGAAGGGCGACTTCGATCGTGCCCTCGCGGACCTTGGCAAAGCGGTCGAGCTTGATCCACAGGGTACTCAAAGCCATGTCAACCTTGCGATCGTCCGCGATTTCAAGGGCGATATCGCCGGTGCGGCCTCGGCGTATTCCAGGGCGCTTGCGATCAGCCCGGACCTCGACAAACAGCCGCTGTTCACCTGCCTCTTCATCGACCGGCCCGGCCTGACGCCCGAAAGCGCGCGGTCCGCCGCGGGCGGGATCATCAATGCCTGCACCCGCGAGCTTCGATCGGCCGAGGGTCCGCTCGCCGGCCTCATTCAATATAAACGCGGCATCGGCCACCGGCTCAGGGCCGATTATGACAAGGCCATCGCTGATCTCGTTCAGGTAAAGCGTGCGAACCCGAATTTTTCGGCCGTCAATTCCCAGCTCCAGATCGTTTACAACAGCCGGGGCCTCGAAGCCTTCAACAAGAAAAATTATAGACAGGCGTTTGACGATGTGACGCTTGCAATACAGGCCGATCCGCAGAATCCTACTCCATACATCAACCGGTGCGCGATAAATCTTTACGCGTGGAAGCAATACAGCGAGGCGGTCAACGACTGTACCGCGGCGATACGGCTGACCGACCGCTCTTCGACCGCCTACAGCCACCGCGGGTATGCTTACGAGATGCTCAATAACCGCAATGAAGCGATCGCCGATTACCGAAAGGCCCTTGATATCGATCCGCGGAACGAAGCCGCCCGCACGAATCTCGCACGGCTCGATCCGCGTCCACCCACAATGAGGGACAATCGTTGAGCGACCAAATTCACCGCCCTCCCGCTGAACTTCTTGCAAACCATTCTCGCCGCGTCATACACTAACTAGTTTGCCTATGTACGAATTCGCGGTAACACCGGCAGTCACTCAGCTGCGGCGCCCGGGCGTGATCATCACGGGCGTCGAGCCGGACGGCCTCGCCGCCGAACTCGGCCTGTGCCCGGACGACCGGATCGTCAAGGTCAACGGCCGTCAGGTCCGCGATTATCTCGATTTCCGCTTTCAGACGGCCGGCGAGACGGAACTGACGTTTCGAATCAAAAAGCCCGGCGGCGAAACGATCGATATCGAGTTCGACCGGGAAGAGGGCGAGGATCTCGGGCTGGACTTCGAGCAGATCGTTCCCCGTCAATGTGCCAACGAATGCCTGTTTTGCTTCTGCAAGGGCAACCCGGCTGATGCACGCCCGTCGCTTTTTGTTCGCGACGAGGACATCCGGCTGTCGTTCCTTTACGGCAATTACACGACCCTAACTTCGGTCACGGACGACGAGATGAGGCGCATCGTCGAGCAGCGGCTGACGCCTCAGTATGTTTCGGTCCATGCGACCGATCTCGCGACCAGGGCGCGCCTTCTGGGCGTTTCCGAAGAGCGGGCCGATATTTCCGTAAAGCTGAAACACCTTCTCGATAACGATATCGAGATCCATGCTCAGGTCGTTCTTTGCCCGCAGATAAATGACGGGCCGATTCTGGAGAAGACACTTACGGACCTTGGGTCCCTGCATCCGAAGGTCATCAGCACGGCGATCGTTCCTGTTGCCCTGACGCGTTATAACAATGACGAACGCCTGACGCACGTTTCGCCCGAATTCTGCCGTTCCACGATCAAGCAGGTCGAAAAGATGCAGAAGAATTTCCGCCGCGACTTGGGAACGACGTTCGCCTTTCTTGGCGATGAGATCTATTTGAAGGCTGGTTTAGATGTGCCGGGGCGGCGGCATTACGGCAACTATCCGCAGATCGAAGACGGCGTCGGCATGATCCGGAGTTTCTTGAACGCGTTTGAAAACCTCCTGGCCGGCGTGGCCCGTGAGGGTCAAAAAAGGGAAGCGATCGGCCTTGCCCGCCAGTATTTCAGGAACGTGCGGACCCATCCCGCCGCCCGGGTCCCCGAACCTCCCGCCGGGGGCATATCCGCCACGCGACGCATAAAAAGCAGATCCGGCTCTATCCTGACCGGGGAGATGTTCGCGCCGATCCTATCCGAGCAGATCGGCCGCTACAATGAGGCGGCCGGAAGAAATTATAAGGTCGTCGCGGTCCCAAACAAATACTTCGGTGGGGATGTGGCCGTGGCCGGCCTTTTGACCGGCCAGGATTATTTGGGGGTGATGGACGAGATTGAAGGTGAGGTTGTTATTATTCCGCAGCACACGATCAAGTCTGATGAGCCGATCCTGCTGGACGGAATGTCGTTCGAAGAACTTCGTTCAAAATTTCCGGTGCCGGTCGTGCCGCTCGACACCCAGGGCCTGATCGATCATCTTGCCGCCTCTGCAGCTTAGTCCTAACCGGTCAGGCCCTCTTGCCATGGAACTTCGGCATCAGTTCCGCTTAAAGTTGTAGATGATCACTCCCGTCACCTTTACCGGCACCTTCGATAAAAGGGTCGGCGTGAACCTCGCATTCATTGCCGCCCTTTCGGCCGCCGTCCGCAAGAACGGATGGCCCTTAGCGGCCTTGGCCGATAACACATTCCCCTTTTCATCGATCGTAACCTGCACGGTCACCTCGCCTTCGATCCCGACACTCAATGCATGGGGTGGATAGGGCGGCTTCGGCAGATAGACCGCGTGTCCGTTCGCTACGCCTATCGAGATCGGCCTTGTAGGCGGGGGCGGTATTGTCTTCACCGGCGGCGGTTTTGGTGTCTCCTCGTTCACCGACGTTGGATCGGGCCTGGTGGACGAGCCGGTCGTGCCTGTCGAGCCTCCGTCGCCCGTTCGGCCTTCAACCGAGCCGCGGCCGAGAGTCTCGGTCGCACCCGGGTCAATGATGAAGTCTCCTACCGGCCTCGAAAGCGACGTCGACCTTTCCGTCGAAATGGTGTCGGGAACGGTGGCGATCGTCTCATCGATCCGTGCGATATTCTCTTTTCGGACGGGCAGTTCGCTGGCCGGCTTCGACGCCGGCTGACGGACGTCGTTCTGCATTGCCTCTTCAGGCAGCTCGGCCGTGATGGGAGCGACCATCCTCGCCATATCGAATTCGTGATCGCCGATCGAGATATCGGCCGCATAAAGGCTGAGAACGACGGCTGTCGTAAAAAGCGTCAGGACCACGAGGCTGGAAATGATAAAGTAACGGCTGCGCCCTTCGGAACCGGTTTCCCTCGTATTGGATACGATCAGTTTTTCAAACATCGGAATTTCCTCCACCAAACTGTCCCGGTGCCAACCGTTCAGTTTCTTAGACACCCGATCGAAGGAAATGTTCCCGCTGCCGCGAACGGGCCGGTGCAATTGGCCGATCCGGCTTGGTCCGAATTTAAGGGAATGTTGTCGCCGAAACGGCTGAGTTACTGGAAACGCCGGACTAAAATCACGCCCGCCGTGATAAGCAGGATCCCGACGACCTTCGGAAGATTGATCGGTCGGACCTCGACACCGAAAAGGCCGAAGTGGTCAATGGCGAGAGTTGCCGCCATCTGGCCTGCGATGATAAGGCTAAAAGTCATTGCGACACCGAGACGCGGGATCAACGCGACGGAGGCGGCGACGAAGAAAGCGCCCATCAGTCCCCCGGACCACGCGATCGCCGGAGCTTCACGGGCCGCGGAGAGATTCCACGGCGGAATGCCCGCCAGAAGGAGGTAAACGAAAAGGGCGAGGGTCCCGATCATGAATGAAATGAACGCGGCGAGCACGGGGCTGTCGACGACCATCGCCATCCGGTTGTTCGCGGCGCCCTGGGCAGGAACCAGGACTCCCGCGATCAACGCGATCAGGATGAAGAAATAGGTGTTGGACATCGGATTTTTAGAATTTGTCCGTGAAGCAGCCCGCTTACGGCCGCCGCCCGAAACGGAAAGGTCCGAGCAAGGAGAAGCCTGTACGCCGATCAGTATTCGATCTTGTCGGGCTTACGCTCCCAATCGTCGAAAACGGCAAGGCCGTCCGCCCGCAAAAGGATCGAGACGGGGATCTTCCTATTGCCGAGCTCGGTGCTGCAAAGCTCTTCGTAAATGTGAGCATCGTCGAAACCGGCGGCGGCAGCGTCATTACGGTCGCAGGCAATATATAGACGTTCGGCACGCGACCAGTAGATCGCACCCAGGCACATCGGGCACGGCTCGCACGTCGCGTAGATCAGGCAGCCTTCAAGCAGGAAAGAGTTAAGCTTCTCGCATGCTCTTCTGATCGCCACGATCTCGGCATGCGCCGTCGGATCATTCGTCGAACTCACCGCATTAACGCCCTCGGCTATCAGCCGGCCGTCCTTCGCGATAACGCAGCCGAAGGGACCGCCGACGTTGCCTTCAACACCCTGCCGGGCAAGCTCGATCGCTCGCCGCATGAACTCGACATCGGTGCTCATTTCGGCGACACCTTGATCTCAAACAGGCGGGTCCAGTTTTTTCCGGTCACAAAGATCCTTTTTGTCGCAGGGTCATAGGCGATCCCGTTCAGCACATCGGCCCTATTGTTCTTCTTCCGCTCGTCCGCGACGATCTTTTCCAGATCTATCTTTCCCGTCAGCTTGCCCGTCGCGGGGTCGATCTTCATTATCCACCCCGATTGCCACACATTGGCCCAAAGTTCGCCGTCGATCATTTCCAGCTCATTGATGTCCATAAGCGGTTGGCCCCGTTCGTTGTTGACCGTGATCGTGCGAACGGTCGTGAAGGTCTCCGGATCGATGAACCGTATCACGTGGGTGCCGTCACTCATTATCAAATGGGTCCCGTCGTGCGTCAGGCCCCAGCCCTCTCCCGAATAACGGACCTCTCGAAGAAGCTTGAAATCCGCAAGGTTGTAAACGAATGCGGTGCGTTCCTGCCACGTCAACTGATAGACCTTATCGCCAAGGATCGCGATCCCTTCGCCGAAAAATTCGGGCGGGACGTCATATTTTTGGACGACCTTACCGGTTTCGATATCAACTTTCCGCAGCGACGAATAGAAATCATCACCGCGGGCGGGCTTCCCTCCGGTACCTTCGTACAGGAACCCGTTCAGGAAGACGAGGCCCTGCGTAAACGCTCGCGGATCGTGCGGATAGGCCTTGACCACGTCGACCGCGAAGGCCGGGACCTCGGTCTGTCGCGTCGAAGAATTGTTCCCGGCCGAATTATTGGCCGTCATATTTGACCGGCGGGTGTTCGCTTCGTTTCCGCACGAAAGCATGAAGATGATCAACGAAAAAACGAAATAGCTTCTCATGTGTCGCCTTACTTGCCGGCTGAGAGTTTCAGTGCCCTGTCGATTGCCGCTCTGAAGCCGTCAGGCGACAGCCGGACGACCTTTACGCCGTTGATGAAAATGGTCGGGGTTCCGCGGGCACCGTGTTTCACAGCGTCTGCCATGTCCTTGCGCACCTCGGCGGCCGCTTTTTCGTCGCTCAAGTCTAACTCAAATTGCTTGACGTTCAAACCAAGTTCCTCTGCGTAGCGCTTTAGCGAGGCGGCGTCCAGATCGTCCTGATTGCGGTACAAAATATCGATGTACTCAAAGTACTTGCCCTGCTGCCGCGCGGCGTTCGCCGCGAGCGCCGCCCGAAAGGCATTCTCGTGAATGGACTCAAGCGGGAAATCGCGGACGACGAAATGCAGCTTTGCTCCATATTCGTTGATCAGCTTTTTCAGGATCGGATGTGTGCCGGCGCACGCCGAACACTGAAAATCGCTGAACATGATCATCGTCACAGGCGCGCTCGGTGAGCCCCAGGCAGGATCGTCGTCAGCCGAAACTTTGTGGGCGACCGGCTCGGGATCCGCGAGGAGGATCCGTACAGCGTATTTCGCGAAAAGCGAAGACCGGAATGCATTCTCGATCCTGGCCCTTTCCTCATCGGTGAAATCCTTAAGCTTATCCGTGATCTCCGCTGCTATCACATCGCTTGCCGCCTTGTTGCGCGACTTCGCCTCGGCCTGGATCAGCGAAAGAAAGACGGCGTTTTCCAGGTCGACGCGGACGTGATCGATTATTTCGGCCCGGAGGTCGTAAATGTGCGCCGCGAACCGCGCATCGAACTGAGCCGCGGTAACCGACTTGCCGCCGGCGGTGAAAATGACGTCCGAGGGTTTCAGGTCGGCGGCATTGATGCTCTTTCCGACGGCGAAACCGTGACTTTTCTTCAACCGTTCAGTTAGGTCTTTTATTGCATTTTCTTCCGAGTTCGACTTGAGATACGCAACGATCTGAAACCGTACCTGATCAAGTGTGCGGCCCTCAAACGCGGCCCGGTTCGCGTCATACGTAGACTTGATCTGCGCCTCGGTCGGGGCAGCTGCTTTCTGGCTTTCGGCGGCGAGTATTGCCTCTGCCGTCGACTTCTGGGCGGCCGCCTCAAGTTCCGCCAGCATTTCGCGAATAAGGTCTGATAAGAGTCGAATACGTTCGGACGAGATGACCGCTTGCTGGCCTTGATATAGTTTTCGAGCCTCTTCGGGAAGCGAATCCGCCGTGAAGGTCATGCCGGTCGCAGTCGCGAGCGGGGTTTCACGAACCTGTCCGGTTCCGCCAGACACAAAGGCGGCGATCGACATTAAAAGAGGGATCGATCTCATAAGCACATTAACGAATCTAGCACAGGCCCATCGAAAATTCAGTTTCCGCCTGCGAGCGGATTTGATGAACGGTGTCCACGGATGGGATGCTTGTGCATCCAGGCTTAAACCGAGAATGAGAAGGTTATCCTCAAAGTTATTCCGATCCGAAGATACACCGGCGATCGCCCGATCACTGTTGGGGAAGCTTCTCGTCGTGCCCGGGCCGGCTGGCGAGCGGGTATCTGGGATGATCGTTGAGACGGAAGCCTACATTGGTGTCAAGGATCGGGCGGCACACAGCTACGGGGGCCGCCGCACCGCGAGAAACGAGATCACTTATGCCGTCGGCGGGCATGTTTACGTTTTCTTCGTTTACGGAATGTACCATCAACTCAATATCGTCACCGGCCCGCCGAACCACCCTCACGTCGTCCTTGTTCGAGGTGTCGAACCGGTCGAAGGTATTGATCTCATCCGCGAACGCCGTGCCACTGTGGCCGACAAGAACCTGACATCCGGGCCTGGCAAGCTTTGCGTCGCCTTCGGCATCGACCGGAGCTTCAATGGAAAAAAACTGTCGGGAAAAAGGATCTGGATCGAGGATTATCGAGATATCTCCGCGGCGGATATTGCGATCGGTCCGCGAATCGGGATCGACTACGCCGGTGAAGATGCCGGCAGGCCGTGGCGGTTCTGGATCCGGGGTAATTCGTTCGTCAGCCGTCCGCGGATTGAAAGTCGCCCGGCCAAAGATGAGAATATTAGCTTATGAGAACAAAAGGCTTAGCACATTCGCCGACGGATTCTGAACTGCGCGTGCCTTCAACGGTTGCAGCGAAGTGCCGTGGCCCATTTAGAAGAATCCTTCCAAAACTGATATTTTGATAATTTATGACCGAAACCAAACCGAAAAGAATAAAGCCCGATATACGGGCGATAACTAGGCTCGTCCCGCCGAGCGGCAACCTGGTGCAGGGTCAGTCGGAGCTTCCGATCGATCCCCGATTGGCCGCCGAAGCGGCAGAGATCATCGCGGCCGGCCATAACCACTACGGCGGAAGCGAAGGTGACGCCAACTTAAGAAAAGCCGTTGCGGAAAAGATCGCGAAGTATAACCAGATCGAGGTCGATCCTGATGCACGCCCTTTCCAATTGATGGTGACGAATGGCGGGACAGGCGCCCTGATCGGTATTACCCAGTCTTATCTGCGGGGGAAGTCCGCTCTCGTTTTTGAACCTTACTATCCCTATCATCGCAGGATCCTGGAGGAGTTCGGCGGCAAGACCGAAGCTTTCGAGCTCGATGAGAATCTTGGTTTTGAAAAGGACGCTCTGCTCGCGCGATGCAAAGAGCTGAAAGACCGGCTCGACTATCCGCTTCGTGCGATCATCGTCTGCACGCCCGCCAACCCGACGGGCAAAGTTATGTCGCAGACCGAACTCGAGGCCGTCGCCGAAGTTGCCAAAGAACTCGATCTGCTCGTAATATCCGACGAGGTTTACGAGCATTACGTGACGGGTGAGAATCCGCACGTCCCGATCGCGTCGCTGCCGGATATGCGCGAGCGGACGATAACCGTCAATTCGTTCTCGAAATCGTGGAACATCTCCGGGTGGCGGCTGGGCTATTGTTACGGCAAGGGCGAGTTGATAGCGCCGATCAACAATGCGGCCAATGTGATCTACGTTTGCCCGGCGACGCCGCTTCAGGCCGCTCTTTCGAGGGTGCTGATGGCTGATTCGAATTACTATCCGAACCTTCGCGACAAGTTCGACGAAAAGCGCCGACGCTTTTCAGAGGGCATACGCGAACTCGGTTTCGACATCTATGATTCCGGGTCGGCATTCTATCTGTGGGCAAGGATCCCGGCCGTTTTCTCGGACGCCATCTCCTTTAACGAAATGCTGATGGAAAAAGCCGGCGTAGGAATGACGCCCGGAGCCGCATTCGCCGACACTGACGCATGGGACCCGTACGTGCGCATCTGCATCGCACGTGAAGATGCGATACTTGACGGCTCGCTGGAAAAACTGAAATCAGTCCTCTAACGGAAGTAGCGGGATGAGTCTAGCGGCAAAGTTAATTCATGTTATTTGGATAATAACGATGATCTATTCGGTATCGATATTTGCACAATCGACTGATCAAAAGAGGTCATCTAAGCCAAGTTTCGAGGGTCAGTGGATTTTGAAGAAAGTTCAGGCCATTTCGGGTAGTATCCTTCCGTTCCCCGGGCACGATACCAAACCAGACATTGAGATGCAGATCAGCTTGTCGGGTCTTGAACTTACGGTTAAGGAGACTGTGGACGGCCGGTCGCGAACGTCCAAATACTTCATTGACGGGCGTGGCGAGATAAACTCAGGTTTTACCTCGAACTTTACGTATGAATCGAAGACCCAATTAAAAGGCCGCAAGGTGAAATTTGAGAGAAAGATCTATGTTTCAAATGGAAACCCCTTTAAGGATACTGTGGTTTGGGAACTCTCCAAGGATGGAAAGAAACTGACGGTTGACTCGCCTAATGATGAGAGACCCTACGCCACGTTCGAGATCCGAATCGCAACTCGAAAACCGCGGCGAATCTTTGAACGAGTTAATTGACGAGGTGATGTTTGGCTAAAAATAACAACAACTAGTCCGGAATGCGACAATCTTGTTCCCTTGCATTTGGCATAGGTTTCGCCTCACCAGGTGGGCAACAATCGGGTTCGCCACTGGACATCGACTCGCGATCTTGCAGATTGGCGAAGCGTTACGCGGGTCGGGTTTTGATATAATTTCCTAAAATTCATCACGCCAGACTGTGATTGCCCTCCCGTTCGGGTCAAAAGTAAACAATATGAAACGGTTTGTAGTTACACTCATTTTAGGTTGTCTTCTCATTCCTGTTCTTTCGGTGCACGCCGACGAAGGCATGTGGACCTTCGACAATCCGCCGCTGAAGCAGTGGAAAGAGCGTTACAACTTCGAGCCGTCTAAGGAATGGCTTGATCGCGTTCGGCTGGCGTCGGTGAAATTTCCGGGAGCGTCGGGTGTTTTTGTTTCGCCGAACGGCCTCATTGCGACAAATCATCACGTTGCGTCCGGCTTTATCGGGCGGCTCTCGAGCAAGGAACGCGACCTGCTGAAGAACGGATTTTACGCACCCACACAGGCCGAAGAGCTGAAGGTGCCGGACGGGAACGTGTCGATACTTGAATCGTATGACAACGTAACGGAACGGGTGCATACAGCCGCAAGTTCAGGCACGAGCGATGCCGATTCGGCCGCGAAACGTACCGCCGAGATCGCCGCGATCGAGAAAGACTGCCCGGCCGCCCTTCAATGCGAGGTCGTTTCACTTTACTCGGGCGGCGAATACTGGCTTTATCGCTTCAAGCGGTATACCGACGTTCGCCTCGTGATGGCTCCCGAAGAGCAGGCCGCTTTCTTTGGCGGTGATTACGATAACTTTGTCTATCCGCGTCACGACCTCGATATCACGTTCGTCCGCGCTTACGAAAACGACAAGCCCGCTCCGACTCCAAATTATCTTAAGTGGTCCGCGACCGGAGCGCCCGAAGGCGAGTTCATTATCGCCTCCGGGTATCCGGGTTCGACGGCCCGCCTGCTGACGGTGGCTCAGCTTGCGTATCAGCGTGACGTCGGCAACCCGCTTCAGGAGAAGGTGTGGAAGGCCCGCCGCAAGGCGCTGGAAGATTATTCAAAGCGGAGCGCCGAAGCCGCACGTCAGGCCAACTCCGGAATGCGGTCGTTCGCCAATTCGTTGAAGCGGCTCGAGGGCCAGCAGAACGGACTGCTCAATCCCCGCAACTTCGCAAAAAAGGAAGCCGAGGAAAAGGACCTACGTGACAAACTCGCCGCGAAGCCGGAGCTAAACAAGCAGTATGCGCCCGCGTGGGACGCGATAGCGAAGGCGTATGCCGGGATGCCGGCAAAGGCAAACCAGCTTGCTTTTTCCAGCCTGACTTCGTCGCGGCTGGCGACGATCGCTCAGCAGATCGTGTCGTATCACATCGAAGTTCCGAAACCTAACGGCGAGCGTTATGCGGAATACCGCGATGCCCGGCTTAGCGGCTTCCGGTCGGCTTTGTTGTCGCCGGCCCCGATCTATCCCGAGATGGACGAGGCGGCTCTGACGGCATGGATGGTCGAAGCTCGTAACGTCCTTGGTGCCGATGACCCATTCATCAGGGCCGCTCTCGGCGATGCAGAGCCGGCCGAGGTAGTCGGCAGGGCGGTTCGCGAGACGAAGCTGATCGATCCCGCTGCCCGGAGGGCTCTGCTCGAAGGCAGTGCGGCCGGTGTAGCTTCCTCGACGGATCCTATGATCACGCTTGCCCGCCGAGTCGAGCCGGTCATTCGCGCCCTGCGTGAGTGGCACGAGAAGAACATTGCCGCCATAGAGACCGCCAACGGCACGCGGATCGCCCAGGCCCGCTTTGCCGTTTACGGCAAAAGCATGCCGCCCGACGCCAACGGGCACCTGCGTCTCGTTTACGGCACGGTCAAAGGTTATGAAGAAGACACGACGCTCGTGCCTTACAAAACAACCTTCTTCGGCCTTTACGACCGCAACCTGAGTTTCGATAACAAATTCCCGTTCGACCTGCCGCAGCGTTTTATGGACCGCCGGGACAAGATCGATCTCGCGACGCCGCTTAATTTCGTCTACACTGCCGACACCATCGGCGGCAACAGCGGCTCGCCCGTCATCAACCGCCGCGGAGAGGTCGTCGGCTTGAACTTCGACAGCAATAACCAGAAGCTCTCAAATCGCTACTGGTTCATCGAGGACGCAGAAGGCTCACGAGCGGTCGGCGTCCATTCGGCGGGTATCATCGAGGCTTTGCGAAAGATCTACGACGCGAACGAGTTGGTCAACGAACTCATCGGCAAATAAGTGCGACGGGGAAGGGCAGCTCAGTGCTCTTCCCTTTATACCTTTTCCTTTATCCTCTATCCTTTCGGAGATGCACTACCACCTCATCGGAATATGCGGCACGGCGATGGCATCGCTCGCCGGTATGCTTCAGGCCCGCGGCCACAAAGTGACCGGTTCGGACCAGAACGTTTACCCGCCGATGTCGACGCAGCTTGAGGCTCTCGGCATCGAGATAGTGCAGGGCTACAAGGCTGAGAATGCGGACGTGCCGAGGGACTGCACCGTGGTCGGAAACACGATAATGCGGGGCAATCCCGAGCTTGAGGAAGTGCTGAATCGCAAGCTGCTTTATCGTTCGCAGGCAGAGATCGTTCGCGAAGAATTTATCCGCGGGCGGCGTTCGCTGGTCGTGGCCGGAACGCACGGCAAGACGACGACGACGAGCATCGCAGCGTGGGTCGCGGAAGTCGGCGGCCTGAACCCGACGTTCCTGGTCGGCGGCGTCGTGCAGAATTTCGGGCAAAGCTTTCGCGTGACGGACAGCGACTATTTCATCATCGAGGGCGACGAGTATGACACCGCATTCTTCGACAAGAAACCGAAGTTCATGTCGTACCTGCCGGAGATCGCGATCGTCAACAACATTGAGTTCGACCACGCCGACATTTACAAAGACATCGATTCGATCAAGTGGCAATTCTCGCGGCTGATGAATCTGGTGCCCGGCAACGGCCGCCTGATCGCCGGGATCGCCTCGCCCGCTGTGCGCGAAGTGCTTGCCTCAATGGAAGGAAAACTGTTCACCACCGTCGAGACTTTCGGTTTGAGCGAGGCGGCAAAGTGGCAGGCACGCGATCTTGAATTTGCCGACAACAAGACGCGGTTCAGCGTGTATTGCAACGGCGAGCCGTGGGGTGAATTCGAAACGCATCTTTTCGGCGAGTTCAACGTGCGGAACTGCATGGCCGTGATCATCGCCGCCGATGCCTGGGGAATCGCCAAGGAAAAGATCCAGGAGGCGTTCGACACTTTCAAGTCGGTTAAGCGGCGAATGGAGGTCCGAGGGACGATTTGCGGCGTGACCGTCATTGACGATTTCGCGCATCACCCGACAGCGGTCGACGAGACGCTGAAAGCACTTCGTCAAAAATACGCCAGCGAACGCATCATTGCGGTCTTCGAGCCGCGTTCGCGAACATCGCGGCTTTCGGTTTTCGAAGACCGTTACAAACAAGCTTTCGAACACGCCGACATGGTCATCATTGCCGGCGTTTACAACACGACCGACGCCGCCACCTACGGCGAGGTGCTTAATGTCGAAGAACTCGTCGCCGGCATTGCGGCCCGCGGCAAACCTGCTTACTCGATGCCGAACGCCGACGCGATCGTCACGCACCTAGCCGACGAAATGCGGGACGGCGATGTCGTTGCCGTAATGTCGAACGGCGGCTTCGGCGGCATCCACGAAAAGCTTCTTGATCAACTCGCCGAGCGCGAGTGACTCACGAACGATCATAAAAAGAAAAGCCCCGATCTGGATCGCGATCCGGAACGGGGCAGGTTAAGTTTCAACTTCCGAAAGAATTACTTTTTCTTTGCGGGAGCCTTCTTTGCAGGGGCCTTCTTTGCCGGTGCTTTCTTTGCAGCTGGTTTAGCGGCGGCTTTCTTCGCAGCCGGCTTAGCGGCGGCTTTCTTTGCAGCCGGTTTAGCAGCAGCTTTCTTCGCAGCCGGTTTCGCGGCGGCTTTCTTCGCAGCCGGTTTAGCAGCAGCTTTCTTCGCAGCCGGTTTAGCAGCAGCTTTCTTCGCAGCCGGTTTAGCAGCAGCTTTCTTTGCTGCCGGTTTAGCGGCGGTCTTCGTAGCCGCTTTCTTTGCGGGTGCCTTCTTCGCGGGAGCTTTCTTCGCCGCTGGTTTTGCCGCAGCTTTCTTCGCTGCAGGCTTCTTCGTTGTTGCCATAATTATCCTCCGGTCTTTTTGTTTATAGTCTTTACAGACTTTGTGTGTGTATTTGTTTTCGTAGCAACGGCTCGATGTGCCGATGCGAAAACATCGTGATCGAACACTGCGGTGATCCGCTGTGCGGATCTCTTTCTCACCTTCGTGTTCGAGATCTTATTTCAAAAATTTTCAACTCAGGCATTAGCGGGCGGCCGCATGCAGTAAGACGTTTTGTGCTTAGGATCTGATCAGATTTGGGTTTGGTATTTTTTGCTCGGCGAAAGATCTGAGTCGTACGATTCCTAACTTTTCGGTTACCATTGTCGATCGTTCCAACGGCGATCAGCAACACATCAACAATCTCTGATTTTCATTTTGTGCGGAGGCCCGAGTGACATCGCATTTCGTTTTTGTTTGCGAGTCGAGAAATGTTATCACGCATGCGCGCGATAGCAAAATCAAAACTAATCTTATACCACGTAGTGAAAGAAAAAAATAAAAAAATTTCTTTGAATGAAAAATAAAAATTCAGACAGAAAAATTTTCAACATGCGCGCATGTTCGAATGCGCGCACACGTGTCGACGCGGATCGAAAAATGCGCACTGGCAGCTTCCGCGTTTCGCCGCCGATCATCGTCGCATTGCGGTTCGAATCTAGAGGCAGCCGAACACTCTCGTCGCGGTCGATAGCTCGGCGAACAACAACGCGGTGCGAGTGCTGTTCGAGAGTTGCGATGTAAAAAGATCATCGAGTGGCGGGCTCGTCGATCGGGCCTTTGAAATTTGCAAGAGCGATCACTAGATCATCGATCAGTCCTGTGCGGTCACGCGTTTGTGCAACTCCGTTGACGAGGAACGAAACGATCAGCGTCTCGCCGCCCGCCGTCGTTACGTAGCCGGAAAGCGCCGATACCTGGTTCAGTGTTCCGGTCTTTCCTCGAATGTTTCCTTCAGCGGCCGATCCGCGAAAACGGTTTGCCAGCGTTCCGTCCACGCCGCCGATCGTCAGGCTGTCGCGCCACGCTTGCGCATATTTGCTTCGTTTCGCCATGTACGAATAAAGCTGGACGACCGCCGATGGCGTGATCAGATTGTGACGCGAGAGCCCGCTGCCGTCATACTGAAACACCGCATCAGGAGCCGTGCCGACCTCAGCCAGGAATCCGCGGACCGCATCGATCCCGAGTGCAGAACTATCCTTCTCAATATCGGCAGCGGCCGCCGGCGGGACCGTACGCGACAACCGCGCTCGTTCGTTTTCGCCGAGCGTCCATAGGAGCACTTCCGTGTACATGTTCTGGCTCGGCTTCATCGTCTTCGCCGCGATCAGCGCAAGCGGCGGAGATTCGAGCTGCGCGATCTCAACGCTTGGCATCTGCTCCGTCTTCGCCATTCGCGACATCGTGCGATATCCGCCGGTTACAGCGATGCCTTTTTCTTCCAGCCTCTGTTTCAGCAGCGCCGCAAAAAGTTCGGCCGGCCGGCTGACCGCGACCTGCCCGTTGAAACCCGTGTTGCCCGTGGGGAGCGTTCCGGATATCTCGAGTTGGTTCTGCCCGAGCAGCTTTTCGATCTTCAGGGTTCGCACGGAACCGGCCGCCGTCGTCATGCATTGGTTCTTTATTCGGTATACCGGATTGTACGGCACCATCCTGACCGAACATATATAGCCGACGGGCCCGGGCGTAACGCTGAGCTCGATCGCGTTGTCATTCAAGGGAAGCGCCGACACCTCGGCTCCGTAGTACCATTGGAGATCATCCCATTCCCATCCCGAAGGCAGCGGGCCGCCTCTGAAGTATGTGTCGTCAGCGATGATGTCGCCGGTTATCTTCTTGATGCCCGCACCCGCGATCCTCTCGGCGATCAGGTCGACGGCCTTGACGGGATCGCCGTCCGCGAAACCTTTCGAAACCGAGACGTCGCCTCGTCCGAAAATGCGAAGGTCGCCGTTGACCGTGCCTGATTGGTCGGGAAGGGCGGATGCAAAGATCGTCGTGACAAATCGAAAATCGGGAGTGAGCTTTTCAAGAGCCGCGGCTACCGTGAAGTTCTTCATGTTCGAAGCCGGCATGAAATACTTTTCGCTGTTCTGTTCGAAGACGACCGAGCCCGTTGATAAAGAGACAACCTTGATGCCGATGTGGCCTCGTTGAAGCTGGGGACGGTCCAAACGCCGGCGCATCTCTTCCTGCAGGTCGGCAAGTGTCGGCAGCGGGGCCGATGGCGTCGGTGAAGGCGTCGCCGCCGGTTTCGAGACCGGGGACCGAGTCGTTTGGCCATCGATCTGCCACGCGAACGAAATGCAGATCAGCAGAACAAGCTGGACAATTGAGTTTCGCGGATGATCCCGTTTAAGCATATTTACACATTCCAACGATCTTTAGATGATCTGCCGGTGCGTTGCCGCCGCAACGAAAAAGCAGTATCAACATTGTGTTGATACTGCTTCGTTATTTCAACTGCAGAGCGGCTACCAGCGGATCGGGCGGAGGATGGGCCCAATGATGTGCGCACCCGTGATCACATTCGGCGTGTCGAGCCGGCTTGAATCATCAGACCTTACCTGATGGCCCGCATACCAAAGAACAAGGTCCTGATCTACAAGCGATTCACCGTTTATCCACGGCGTCAAATTCGCCGCCGGATAACTGGCCCCGTCCGGATCGTCGAGCTCGGTCGGGGCGGCGGGCGTGCCTTTGAATTGCATTAGCCAAAAATCGCCGCCGCCGAATGCATCGGTCACGTTGCCGAGCGCATCGATGACGGTTCCGTCGTTCGTGCCCGGTACGATCTGGTATGCTTCGCTGCCCGCCGAATTCTGGATCATAATGCTTCGGCTGAGCTGCGACCGTTTATAAAATTGAGTCTCGGTGTCGATCAGACGCTGGAAACGGCGGCCGCGTTCCATTAAATACGCTCGGTTGTTCGAGCCCACGACATCAAAATCGAGACGCCAGTAAACGTGATGCGTGCGTTGGATGCAGACACACGAATCGGTTATGGATCCGAAGCCGAATCGCGGCCGGATGGTTCCGTCGGTCGCGAACCGCCATTCCATAATGTACCGGTACCAGCCCGCGTTCATCTCGGTGACCATTACGACCTCGGTGCCGAACCCGACATCCTGCGTGTAGATCGCGACACCCTGAAAATTGCCCGTGTCATTGCGCGATTCGATCGCTGTCGTCGCGACCTCGCCTGGTGCGAGTATCCGCATACCCGGCGCAGGATTCTGCGCTCCGGCCTCAGGCGCATTGAAAAATCCTTCTGCATACTGCCAGTCCCGAAAGGGCCCGCAGCTGTTCACGTACTTCACGTTAAGGATCGGTACGTGTCCGCGTTTCAGGACCGACTTCCCGCGGTACTTCACGTCTCGGATCTCCAGGCCCGATCGCTCGAACTGCGCCCCCGAAGAGGACGACGGCCTGATGATCAGCATCTCCCAAAGCGGCGACGAACCGCCCTGTTCATTGACGGTCAGCGTGAACTGGCCCGCAACGCCCGCTCCGGAACTGCCCTGGCCCGCACTCGGGATCCCGCATGAATCGGGAGTCGCTGCAGACGTCGGCGGCGCGTTGTTCTCATAACGATGGATCTTGTTGTTTTTGAAACTGACACCTACGATGCGGTTGTCACCGGTCTTCGGATCGAGGATGCCGATGTTGACCAAACGCTCGCCGTTGACGACGGTGGTCGGGGGCATCGCTTCATAGAACTCGGCCTGCTTCGACCTGCGGAGCATTCCGATCTCGGCGTCCTGTTCCATAAGGGCATATGCGGCGCGGATCTCGGCGTCGCCGATACCCGGTACCGCGTTCACCCAGTAGGAGGTCAGCGGCTCGCGGCCCGCAAAGTCGCCCTCGACATAAAGCGCCAGATCGGTCGAATAGTTGTAGTAAACGACCCGAAATCCGCTTGGCGGCGCAGATGCTCCCGTTTTGGAGGCCGATCCGCTGTAAATGTACTCAAAGCCGACCTCGCGGAATTTCGATCCGCTCAGCTCTCGCCGGACCTGTTCGTTCGCTTCCACGCGGGCCCGCGCCTGATCGACGTCGGCTTGGCTCGGCCCCCACGGCAAAACCTTTATATTCAGCTTTTTTTCGCCTCGTTTGGCTTTGGCCGGAACATTGTCGCCGGCGGCCGCCAGACCTTCGCCGGGGGCTATCAGAACGATAGCTGCGATCGCCGAAATTATTAACTTCCTGAACATTATGACTCCTTGAAATACACTAATGCGGACGGGTAACCTGACATCCTAGGAATAGCATCATTCACCGCCCCGGGTCAAGAATTTTAACCCCGCGGGCGGCGATCGACTGAACCCTTTGCAGTTGCGGAAATCGCTGGTCTACTTACATTTAGAATAACCGCAGTCACGGCAGAAATCGCACCCCGAAGCGTGCTCCAACTGGCCGCGGCATTCCGGGCACTCGCCAATGAGCGTAGGCATTCCGGCCACGGCAGCCGCCCCCGGCTCCGCTTTGACGCTGTGGACTGATTCGGGCAGGTTCCTCAGGCGGCGTTCCACACGCAGCAAGCATTCCGCGACCGCCTGTTCCGGCGACGTGAGCAGCCGCTTATTGAACCAGACGGCGTGCGTTCCGGTGACCTTGTTCAGGCTGCGGGCGACCTCTGCAACATCGAAACCGCCGCGGACCATCTTAGAAGCAAGCAGACCGACGCCCTGGCTGATCGGCCCCGTCGCGAACACCTCCAATATCCTTTCGCCGTCGTGATTGACCGTGACGTAAAGGTTCTGTCCGTCGAACGGTATCCGCCACGTCGAACCACGCAATTCACGCGGCCGCTCGACTCGCTCGAACGAAGCTGCCGGAGCCCGCTCGGCCGAAGGGCTTTGCTGGACATCGCGCGAAGCCTCCGCCTCAGAGGCATCGCACGACTCTTTCACCTTCGTCGGTCGAAGCGCGTTAAGCACCTGGCCGGTCCGGCTCCCGTCGCGGTAATAACTCACCGCTTTGCAGCCGAGTTCGCGAGCAAGATGGTAAAGTTCGTCCACCGAATCGATCGTGTCATCGGCGGCACCGTTACAGGTCTTCGATATCGAATTGTCAACGTGCTTCTGTGCGGCGGCCAACACCTTTACGTGCTGAACAGAGCTGATGTCCATAGCCGAGATAAATTCGGGTGGAAGTTCATCCTGGTTCGCTACCACGTGGTCCGCCGCTGCTCGAATGGAATCCTCGTCCGTCTGGTCGACGTCGACGCCGAGTGCCGACGCAGCAAGCGAGTGCACGTAGGTCCGTGTCCCGACTGTGTCCTGGCGGACATAGGCCCATGAGAAATTCGGCTCGATGCCGGATGACGTTTCCGCGACCAGCGAAATGGTCCCGGTCGGAGCGATCGTCGTGACCTCGTAATTCCGCGGTGTCAGGCGCACATCCGAAGGGATGCCGATCTCTTCCCGAAGGAATTGTGTGTAGTCCTCGCGGTTGGCTTCGAACTCAGGGAATTCGCCTTTTCTCGCTCCCAATTCCAACGAAGCCTTCCATGCCTCGAGGCGGATGAAGCCCATCAGGCGTTCCATCAGGTCGAGCGATTCCTGCCCGCCGTAAATATACTTGAAATGCAGACACAGATCGGCAAAGCCCATGATGCCAAGGCCAACGGGCCGCGTCCGTTTGACCACGTCTTCGATCGCAGGTAGCGGAAAATACCCTGTGTCGATCACGTTGTCGAGGAACTGCGTCGACCTCCTCACGGTCTCTCGAAGCCGGTCCCAATCGATCGAGTCGTTCACCGACGGTTCACCGCTCCCCGATCTAAAGAACTTCGCAACGTCGATCGAGCCGAGATTGCATGAATTGTTGAAATGGAGCTGCTGCTCGCCGCAAGGATTGCACGCGTAGATCGGGCCCATCGAGGCCTTCAGGTGATTGTGACGATTGACTTCGTCGATGAAGATCACTCCGGGTTCCGCATATTTATGGGCCGATGCGATGATCCGCTTCCATATATCGGGTGCGTAGACCATCCCCGGCATCGGCGGCTCCTCGACCGTGCAGTCCGAAAGGTCCGCGGTCTCGAACTCTATCTTGTCGGCAAACGTTGCAATGGAACCGTCGGACTTTTTGTAGAGAACGTAATCTGAGCCGGTGACGGGGTCGAACACGGGCTGAGTCCAGGGCTCGCCGCCGAATTCTGTTTGAAACCAGAGTCCGCGATCGACCGCCTCCATAAAAGCGTCGGTGACCGTGACCGAGATATTGAAGTTCGTAAGGCTGCTCTGGTCGTTCTTTGCATGGATAAAGCGAAGGACGTCCGGATGCCTGACCGAGATGATGCCCATGTTCGCTCCGCGTCGAACACCGCCCTGCTTTACGACCTCGGTCGTTTGGTTGACGATGTTCATAAAGCTCACAGGCCCCGATGCGACGCCCCTCGTCGAGTTGACCATCGATCCGGCCGGCCGCAAAAACTCGTAGGTCATCCCGGTGCCGCCGCCTGTCTGATGGATGATCGCTACGTTCTGGGCGTGCTCCATGATCCCTTCGATCGAGTCAGGAACATTCAAGACAAAACAAGCGGCGAGTTGACCCTTCGGCTTTCCGGCGTTGACCAGGCAAGGCGTATTTGGGATGAACTCGCGGCGAAGCATTATCGCCTCCATGTCGTTGTAGAACCGCGATCTCTCGTCCGGATCGGTTTCGGCCATCGATACGTGACCGACGACCCGCCGGACAATGTCGTCCCAAGTCTCGATCGGATTACCGTGCTCGTCTTTGACCGAATAGCGTTTTGCAACGATCTTCTTCGCGTTCAACCCGAGCGGTGCATAAACGTGACCGGAACGGGTTATCGTGTCGGTTTCGCCGGCGGTTCTGGCTGCCTTGGCCGATGTCGATTCGAAGGCCTGTCTCATGGGGTGGTCTCTCCTGGCTTTGCCGCGACGGTCGGGTCAGCGGCAGAAACTTGATTGATTAATACTATTTTAACACTCGCGAGTTAGAAGGAAGAAGCTTTGTTACGTCCGCTTTTGGTCAAGAAAGCAATAAGGATCGGCGGCCGTGGCAAAACTTCTCAGAGGTTAGACCAACTCAATCTGCAAGTCAACAAAAATCTACTACATCTGGTAGCGGGGCTGAGGCGAACCCCCAATCTATTGGTAAATCAGGAGCTTCGGGTTGCCGGCGGCCGCGTCCTATTCACTAACAGCGTCGGCCGACGAACTACCGCAAATTGACTTTTCCGAGGCTGAAGAACGAATAATTAATAGTGATCGATAAACTTATCCAGGGAACCGCCGCCGGGGGCTCGATCAGGGTGCTTGCCGCGGTGACAACCGGCGTTCTAACTGAAGCCGTGCGCCGTCATGAAACATCGCCGACGGTCTCTGCAGCATTCGGCCGCGTCCTTTCGGGCACGCTCCTGCTCGGCGCGACCTTTAAGGATCTTGACCGGTTGACCGTTCGGATCGACGCCAAGGGCCCGGTCGAGTCGATCGTAGCCGAGACCGACGGAATGGGCGCGGTCCGCGGCTATGTCCGAAATGGCGGGGTCGAGATCCCGCCGCACGGCAACGGGAAATTCAACGTTGCGGGCATCGTCGGCGACGGCACCCTTTCGGTCATTCGCGAAGCTGGATTCGAGATGGGGCTCCGGAAGGATCCTTACGTCGGTTCGGTCCCGCTCGTTTCCGGCGAGATCGCCGAGGACTTCGCGTATTATCTTGCAAAGTCGGAGCAGATCCCATCCGCTGTCCTGCTCGGGGTTCTTCTGAAAAACAGCGAACCCTTCGTCGCGGCATCCGGCGGCATTCTCGTCCAGATGCTCCCGGGTGCAAGCGAAGGCCTGATCTCGCAGATCGAGACGTCGATCCAAAACACCCCTCACGTTACCGAACTGATCGCCGCCGGGGCCGGGCCGGAAGGCCTTCTCGAAGAGGCATTGAGCGGTTTGGATTTCGACATCCTTGCAGAGAGCGAAGTCGCATTTTCGTGCAACTGTTCGTTCGAAAGAGCAAAGGCGCTCGTTTCCGCATTGGGTCGGGAAGAAGTCGAATCGATGCTGCGCGACCAGGGCGGGGCGGTGATGACGTGCGGGTTCTGTAACGAAACCTATCGGCTCGACGGGGACGATCTAAATAGCATCCTGATCGGCGATTCTTAGTAGCGATCATGCTCTATTACTTTGTCATCGTCGGCGTGATTCTGCTTGTAGTTCTGGCGTTGTCGATTTTGGTTCATTTCCTTGAAAAGATCCAGATAAGGAAGAAGGCTGATCGATTTTTCGCTGGTCGAGAGCCGTTAACTGACTATGCGTTTCATAGTCGATACTTTCGGGAACAAAAGTCCCATCCTGATCTAACTGCAAAGGTCCGACGCATCTTAAAGGAGGAATGTAATATTGATCCCCGCGTCGTCCCGCATGATCGGATCGATCAGGTCGCAAATGTTCTAAACATCGACGGCATGGATCTTGTCGAGTTAGTGATGCGTCTTGAGGAAGAATTTGGAATAAGTATCAATGACGCCGAGGCTGGATCGTGCACGACGTTCGTAGACATCTACGACATGGTAATGCGAAAGGTCGCGATCAAGTAGGAGATCCATCGGCTATCTGACCATCAATGGCTGGGTCCACGCCATTTTCCCGTTTGACTCAACGATCTTCGCTCGCACGTAGCCCTCGTCGCCCTTGATCGGATACACGGCAGGGTTCGAATGCGATTCGGCAAGCAAGCGGCCGCCGCTTCCTATGAAACGGACTGTATATTTGCTTGCGCGCTCCTCCTTGATCGTGATGGATACGGACCTCGAGTCGGTCTTGTAGTCCGCCAGTTCCACTCCTGTCGAAGCATAGAAATCACCGGTGCGAAGCGACGCAAGTATCGCCGGCACGGTCAGCGAGGAGGCCCGGACATAGATCCATCCTTTGCCGGGCGTCGGTGCGGTCGGGTCGCCGATCCTTTTGAAGTAGTGCGAATCGTCATCCGCGATGCCAAAGACGACCTTGCCCCTTGTAAGCACCGCATCCCACAATGCCTCGGCCGAAGGCTGCCCGCCCCCGCCCAGATTATTCACCAGCGGATGGCCGTTATAGATCTCCATCAGGCTGTAATTCTGAAGCTTTATCAAATGGTCGGCCGTCAACGCCCATCCGAAATTAGGGTGATTCACCTGCGTTACGCCGCCGGCTTTGTTGACGTCGTCGATGTTCTTCTGCAGCGTCTCGACGGCACCCGGCAGCTTGTTCGGCATCACCACGCGGTCAATGCCGAGAGCGTTGATGTGGTAAGGCTTTCGGTCGAACGAGTCGGTTACCTCCTGCCCGGAGATCAACAGAAAGCGGCCGCTCTGGCCGAACAGGTCGTTTAGCGGCGCGACGTTCGTAACGTATTCGTGGTCCGTAATGAAAAGGAAGTTGTACCCGTTTTGAAGGTACCATTTCACCACGTCATCGGGCGTCGAATCGCCGTCGCTGTTGAGTGTATGGGTATGTGTATTGCCTTTATACCAGCGCCGCTCCTGGGCCGGGACCGTGATCGATCCGATCAGAAGCATACAAACCGAAAGGCATCCCAACAGCAGCCTTTGATAGGTCTTCATTCTCATTATTTTGGCAGACGTGATGGTTCGGGTCCGACAATGTTCAAGCCAAAATCGATCGATAATCCCCTCTGAAATACAGGATCGGGTCGCCGTCATTTACCGTGGCCGTCTCGACCTCGCCGACGAATATCGAATGGTCCCCGCCGTCGAACGAATTGGTGATCCTGCATTCCAGAGTGACCAGGCAGCCGCTAAGCAGCGGGATCCCGTCGATACCTGTCGAAAATTCGACCTCGTCGAACTTGTCATCCAATTGGGACGCGAACCGTTCGGAAAGTTCGCGTTGGTCCTCACTTAAAAAATTGACGACGAACGTCCGCGACCAGAGAAGTGCCCCGTGGCTTCCGGTCGTCTTTTCGATGCAGACCAGCACCCGGGGCGGTTCCAACGAGAGCGAGCAGAACGCCGAGACCGTGATGCCGTGAAAACGGTTCTCCTCGTCGCGGGACGTAACGACAGTTACGCCGCTGGGAAACCGCGACAATGCGGCCCGGAACTCTTCGCTGCTGACTGGCATTCGATCTCAGTTGAAATTTAAACTATCGGCTAATGTTTCGCAAAAGTATCGGTTTGGGTCGATGCAGCGGAACTCCATAGAATTGAAAAGCTTAGCGTGATGGCGGATAATTTTCTGAACGTGATCGAGATCGACGATTTTCTTGCCGAGTCGGCCCGTGTGACCGACGAGTCCCTGGACAAGTTGATCCCGCAGGCCGAGACCGAGCCGAGAAGACTTCACGAGGCGATTCGGTGGAGTCTCTTTGCGGGCGGAAAGCGCTTTCGTCCGGGGCTTGTCTTCGCCGTCGGGCAGATCTTTGACGCCCCCCGGGAAAAGCTTGTCGGGACCGCTTCGGCGGTCGAAATGATCCATACCTATTCGCTTATCCACGATGACCTTCCGTCGATGGACGACGACGATCTGCGACGCGGCCGCGAGACCTGCCACAAGAAATTCGACGAGGCGACCGCGATCCTGGCAGGCGACGTCCTTGAGACTCTTGCCTTTCAAACGATCGCGAATGACCGCTCTTTGTCGGCGGAGATGCGGGTGGAGATCATATCCGAGCTTGCCGCCGCCGCAGGCACGCCCCACGGAATGGTCGCCGGCCAGCAGCTTGATCTCGAGGCCGAGGGCATGGCCATCGCGATCGGCGAGGTCGAGCACATTCACCGCCTGAAGACCGGCGCTTTGATCGCCGCCTGTGGCAAGGCCGGCGCGCTGATCGGCGGCGGGACCGAAGATGAAATAGCGACCATTACCGAATATTCAGAGAGCCTCGGGCTCCTGTTCCAGATAACCGACGATCTGCTCGACGTGACCCAGTCGACCGAAGACCTGGGCAAGACCGCCCGAAAGGATATCGCCGCCAATAAAGCGACCTACCCAAGCGTGTTCGGCGTCGAAGCCAGCTCATCTCTCGCCCGCGACCTTTGTGACAATACGATCGCAAAGCTCGACAATATTGCCCGCCCGACCGAGCTGCTTGCTGGGATCGCCCGCCACATTCTGAATCGATGTTCTTAAGCCGGTCCCGACGGAACTTCACCCGACATTCAATTTCAGCCCCGACCCCGGCACGTAATAGCGAACTACAGATCATCTGTTCTTTTGAAGCTGCAAGAATCGCTGACGAAACCCCTGGTCGAGTTGGCCTGCCCGTCGGAATTGCCTCTCGGCCTGCTCATCCATCCCGAGATTTCGAAGCCGCAGTCCCAGCATCCAATGGAAGTACGGGTCCATCGGCGTCGCAGCGTCGGCCCTTGCCTGATACTTGGCCGCTTCCTCCGGATTACCAAGCGCACCGGCCGCGGCCGCAAGGAAGTTATTGGCCAACGGCAACGCCGGATTTGCCTCGACGGCTCTTTTCCATTCGTCGAAAGCAGCTTCCGGACGCCCCAGCCGCCAAAGGGATTCCCCTTTTTCCTCGCGCGCAGTAACAAGGTCCGGACGAAGTTCGAGGGCGGTGTCGAGATCTGACATAGCCTGCTCCGGTCGGCCCGTCCGGTTCAGGATCGCGCCGCGATAGTAGAGGCTCAGCGCTTTGGCCTGGCCGGACTGTTTTGCCGCTGAAGTTTCCAACAAAGCGATCGCTTCATCGCGGTTTCCCGATAAATACTCCATCCATGCCAACTTGGGCATGGCATCGACGTTCCTGAACAGGCCGTAGCTTGAGGCGGTCCGCAAGTGATCACGGCCGGATCCTATCGTCTCGCGATCCGCCGCGCTTAGCCATTGCCCCGGATCGGACTCGGCCAGCGCAAGCTCATCGGGAAGCTGGATGCTCTGAAACGCCGTCGAGCCCTTTTGTTCGTGATAAACGATGTATCCCGAATGGACTATCAGTCCCATCCAAAGGACGGTGAAGCCGCGGAATGCCCATCCGGCCCTCTTGATCCGCCCGCCCGACTTTAGGCTAAAACGATAAAAAGCAAGATCATTACTTCTAAACAGCTTTAGCGTCCGGACGGCAAGATATGCCGTTACGATCGCGATGCCTATTGCCATCAGCATCGGCACCAGTTGATAAACGTTCCAGACCGCAAAATAGCTTGCCAGAAATGCGGCCGCCCCGACTATTTCCTCCGGCCACGTCAAAGCGCGGTTCGTAGCGGCCTCCTTTTTAACGGCCGCCGACGGCTTGCCGAATCCGAAGTAAAGCGCGTCGTTCGGGCAGACGCTCACGCAGTCCATGCACTTCATACACCCGGGATCGACCACCATTCCGTGTTCCTTCACTTCCTTGTGTACGATGACGTTAGAAGTGCAGACGGCCGTGCAGTGCCCGCACTCGTTACATGCGTCGGTGACGCGTATTTTCCCCGGAGCGAACTTATCCGCGATCACGAAAAACCCGCCGTAAGGGCAGCCGTAGGTGCAGAATCCTTTCTGCCCGAGGAAATAGACGGTCATGAAACCGCAAACAAAAAGGAAAGGTATCGCGACCCAAATTGGAGGAAATGTGGCCCAGAAATCGGTCGTGATCAGGTGGTTGGTGAACTGCGGGATCAGAGGCTCATTCGGCGGCTTTGAGAGGAACCGGTTAACCGTCGGCCAAACGAACATATATAAAGCCGCACCCAGCGGCACCAGCATCAGAAGACGTGAACGGAACGGCCGCGGCCTGAGGCCCATCTTCTTGAGCAGCCAACCGCAAAGGTCCTGAAGGGCCACGATATGGCATCCCCATCCGCATACGAAGCGGCCGAAGATCAGCGTTGCCAGAATGGCCAGTGTGAAAAAGATGAAGCCTGCGTTGACCGCCCCGCTCTGAAGGGTATACATCGCCTCGGACGGCTCGATCGGCGAAACGGTCGTTCCCATTATCTTCCACTGAACGATATGGGCGACCATCAGGAGATTGAGGGTGATGAGGGCTCCGGCCCTCCACTTGCTCATGCGCGATCGGCTGACCGTATCGGCGGCTTTTTCCGTGCCGCTGATCACCGGAAGTTCGATATTTCGCTTAGGTTTTGTTTGCTGGGATACACAACCGCTTTTCATAAACTGCTACCATTACGCGGCTCGGAATATGCCTGAAGTGGAATAATACACTTCGGACTTGAACATAGCACCCAAAAGAGGGTAAAAGAAGTGAACGCTTCTTTCTGAGGTTATAACAACTACAATTCAATGGTCTCGCGCTCATGTCAGGCCGGTCGTCCGTTAGCCTGTATGTGAAACTAAATCTATGCTGAAAACGACTTTGATCACACTGCTTTCGCTCCTTGGCTTGCTCGCCGGCTCCGACCAGTTGCCGAACGAGAATAAGGGGAAAACATCGCCGCAGGACACCGGCACGCTGACCAAGCTGATGGTCGCGAACGGGCGCGTTTCGATGGAATTGGACCTCGCACGCTTGGGTGAAGCGCCGTCAAGAAACAAGAAACTGCGTACGCTCGATTTCGATCTTGAGAATAATGCCTTCTTTTCGATCGTCGTTTTCAACGACGAGCTGCGGGGCCCGCTCCCCGGGTCGCTCAAATTGTTCCCGACGAAGTCTGCTGACCTTCCTCAGAAGATCGCGGCCTCTTACCAGCGGCTCATTATCGAACATCTTCCGTTCGGGGCGTCCGACGAATTGATCGTCTCGGATTCGGAGGACGGCCGCATCCTCTTCCGGCTCGAAGGCCACGAATATGAGTATGATCCCGCGACCAGGAACTTCAGCATCAAGAACGCCCGATTGAAATTGTCGGAAGAATTCGCTGTGGAATTGGGGCGTCCGCGTGATGCCGGTGCCATCGTCGGCAGTCTCTCGGTACGGGCGGTGATGCAGCCCACCGAGATAACCGTCGTTGAGAACGGCGAGGTCAAGTCCTCGACGATGCCGGCGATCGACGGGCCGATGGTCGGCACAAACCCGGGTCCCGATGTCGTTGTCGGCGAGCTTTCGGACCTCTCCCAGTTCGGCGTAAGCGGCACCCAGGTAGGCCTTGCGGTTGCGACGGATTCCTGTAATTTCGGGACCGAGCCGTTGAATTGGTTCCAGACACCGAGCAACGACCATCCCGTGATCCCGCAGAATCTGTATCGGATGAGCGGCGGCACGAACAACGACGAGCGGTTTGAGCAGATCGGCCAATCTAACGTTAAGCACGGCTTTCTCGCGCTTCAGCAGAATCTCTGTAACCTCGGGTGTGCCGCCAACCCGAACGGAACGCGGCTTGGATCGGGCTGTTCCGATCCCTATTCGGCCAGCCTGAATGCGGGCCCGAATCTGGGCTCGCGTGCATGGATCAATCCTTTTACCGGTGCTTTCCCGCGTGGTGATTCGGCGACGCCTCCGAACAATCACTCGGGGCATTCTCATACGGGCACGTCGCATCGCATTGCGACCGAGATCAACGACCTTCGGACCGACCTGAATCCGGGCGCGAGATATTACGCCGAATCCTCTTACGTCACCCCGCATGAATACGCCTGGTGTCAGGCTAATCCGGGACAGTGCAACATGTACAACAACACCTCGTACCGCGAGTTCGGCGTGGCAGGGACTGGAAGCCCGTTCTCGTTCGGACCGATCGGGGGAACAGTTCGCAGTAAGCCCGCGATCAACGCATGGCCGGGCGCTACGATCGTGCCGGTCGAGCCAGATCCGGGCAACGACGGCGTCGGCGCCGTTGCCTACAAGGTCACGAATCCAGCCCCCGGCGTATGGCATTACGAATATGCCGTTTATAACGAATCGCTAGACCGCGCGATCCAGATGTTCAGCGTCCCGGTCACGCCCGGTGCATCCCTCTCAAACATAGGTTTTCATGCACCGCCGCAGCATCCCGGTTGGACGCACGACGGGACCGTCGGCAACGCTGGCTACAGCAGCGCGCCATGGGCCCAATCCCAGGCGGGAGGGGCGATGACGTGGAGCTCGGAGACGTTCGCGCAGAACCCGAATGCGAACGCCATCCGCTGGGCAACCCTATACAATTTCAGGTTCGACTCGAATAGCCCTCCGCAGGCGGTGAATGCGACCGTCGGTTTCTTCAAGAACGGGGCACCCGTGATCGTCGCGGTGCAGGGCCCGGGGCCGGCACCGACGCCGACACCCACGCCCTTGCCGCCATGCACGCCAACGCTTACCGTGACCGAGGTTAATCCCGGCAGCCTTGCCGGTTTCGAGGCGATCACGTCCGGGCCCGGTTCGGTGACGGTCGATACGGCCAACTTCAGTTCCGGCCTGCAAGGCCTGACGCTGGTAAGTGCTACCAATGCGAACGTTTCGATACCGACGTTCCCGTTCGGCACATTCAACCCGGTGACCTCTACCTTCACGATACCGAACCAGAACCTGCCGGCGGAGTTCACACTTCGGGCCGCGGCCCGCTTCAATACCGTTCTGATCAGAGCACAATGTGCTGGAGGCCCTCCTCCGCCGACACCTTCGCCTACGCCTACGCCGACACCTCCTCCGCCGACGCCCACGCCGACGCCAACTCCGGCGCCGACGCCCGGCCGGATCATTGTCGATAAGGTGACCGTCCCCGGCGGCAGCCCGACCAATTTCGAGTTTGACACGACTTACGCTCCGAACTTCTTCCTGGCCGATGCAACAACGCCCAACGACAGCGGGCCCCTCGCACCCGGTCAACATCAGGTGATCGAGCTCGTCCCCGCCGGCTGGACGCTGACGGCGATGAACTGCTCGATCGTAGACGCCGCACCCTTGGGCGACACTACGTTCGGCACAACCTCCGTGCCCATGCAGGGACCGGGCCAGGGGGTCATTTCGGTCTCGCTCGGTGCCGGAGACACGGTGACTTGTGTCTTTACCAACACGCAGGCGCCGCCGACACCGACGCCGACTCCAACCCCTACTCCAACGCCGACCCCAACACCGACGCCTCCTCCGCCGGGACCCTGCACACCGACACTGACCGTGACGGACGTGTTCCCGGGTAGCTCAGGGGCGTATGAGGCGATCTCGCCTGGACCGGGTTCGGTGACTGTCAATCACGTAAACTTTGGAGCGGGGCTCCAGGGCTTGACGCTTGTGAGTGCGACGAATGCGAATGTGTCGATACCGTCGTTCCCGTTCGGAACATACAACCCGGTAACGGCGACGTTCACGAGGCCAAACCCGTCACAGCCGGTCGACTTCACGCTGAGGGCATCGGCCCGGCTGAACACGGTCCTGATCCGTGCCCAGTGCGCTGCGCCGGCACGCCCAGAAGGCCTTTATGGGAAGATCGGGATTTAGCCCGGGCTTCTGCTCTAAGGCTTGACATAGGTCAAGCGGTTTTCGTACGATGTCAGTTCGCCCGCGGGCGGGCCGTTCGGCCTGAGGTCAGGCCGGATCCGGCGTCAAGACGCCGATTTGTGGGGCCTGCAGCGTAGGTTCGGGCATGTACGTCAATTGGTAGACAGCCTCTCTTACAAGGAGGAAGTTAGGGGTTCGAGTCCCTTCGTGCCCACCAATTTTTTGAAAACTAGATCCTCGGACGATGCGTCTGAGAGTGCGGGGTCGTAGTTCAGTTGGTTAGAACGCCAGCCTGTCACGTTGGAGGTCGCGGGTTCGAGCCCCGTCGGCCCCGCCATTTGCGATCAGGGCCGCGGGTGCATTTTGCCTCGCGGCCTTTTAGTCTTCAGGCTTCTGGATCCGGGAAAGCATTACCGCGTCGGTCAGCAAGCGTCCCCTCGTCACGGCCGCCTTCTTTCCATCGGGGCCGAGCGCGAAATCAAAAAGCAATTCCGGCTCTACTGACAGATAGGCTTTCGGCGGGCCCCCGGCAACTGCCTGGAACATAACGGTTGACGTTGATCCTTCGCCGGGCTCAAGCTCGCGGTAGAAAAGACCTTCGGCATTGGACGGCCAATAGAGAAAGCTGGTCGGCGAAATATTGAAAACGACCGACGCTTGGTCATTGTCCAGTGTGCGAATTCCGACGTAGTAGCGTTTATCCGCATCCGAGTAAAATACATAAGCGGCTTGTCTTCCATCCGGCGAGAAGGCATAGTGTGACTCGCCGAATAGAGGCCTCTCAACTACCGGCCCGCCGTTGAGTGAGACAATGCCGAGCGCGCGCGAACCCGTCCTAAACCAGTAAAAGTAGACATTTTCCCCATCGGGCGAGATCATCGGGCCGCCACCAGAACCGTCGATGTGAGTAAGAAGGGTCGGCTCACTTCCGTCGATCTTCATCCGCCAAATCTTTCGTTCGCCGGTCCGCTCGGAGGTGAATACGATATAACGCCCGTCCGGCGTCACCCGCGGTTCAAAGTCGGACGAATCGTTCGGCGTCAGCTGCTGCCGTCCCGTCCCGTCGGCGTTCATTATGTGGATATGCGGCCGATTATTATCGACTGCATCGAACACCAACCGCCCGTCCGGCGTCCAGTTCACTCTTGAGTTGACGGTCGATTCGGTCGTGACCTTTCGATAGCTCGTAGCGTTGCTCGCCTCGCCCACCCAAATGTCCTTTAGAAAGGTCCTTTGGGCCGCAACGATCTTCGAGATATCGCGGCTGACGCTTAGTCCGAAGTAGGAATTCAAGTCGTTCGTAATACGGGTCTCGCTCAGGTCGCCAAGCGAGATCAGGAATAACTGTGCGAGGTTCGTCACCGGGTCGTTAGCATTGACCAGAAGCCCGTCGCCATCAGAGAGCGGGACTATTTCGCCGATCCTTTCCTTTCTCGGGCCCAAGACCGTGCGAAGCCAGGTTCCGTCAGCAGAGATCTCTTCGACCGACCAGTCTTCGGTCCCGTTGCCGCGGACGACCTTTATGAAGAAGATCCGTTTCCCGTCGATCGAGTAACGCGGATCGCGCAAGATCACGTTCGGCTGCGCGGTGTATATGACCTGTTCGTCGCTGCCGTCGCTTGAGTTCGCAGACAGCAGCAAAACGTTCGGCCCGTAACGAATGTAAAGCACTCGTTTGTCGTCCGGTGATAGATCGCCCAGATCGTTCACCGTTTCGACCAGTTTCTTCGGGGTCCCGCCAAGGGTGGATATTCGATAGAGCGTGCCGTGTCTCGCGTCCAGCTCCGCGGTGATGTAGTAGACCTGAGCACCGTCCGAGGTCGTTGCAAGGCCGCCCCAAAATGCCACCGAACTCTTGGGCACCAACTGAAGGGCTTCCCGCTCCTCTAACCGGCGGATCCAAAGCGCGCGGTCGTTGTTCGGCTCCATCGTGTTGTACAAAAGGGAACTGCCGTCGGGCGTGATATGGGCAAAGATCACGTCGTTGCTTTGCGAGAGGCGCCGTTGGGTGATGTTGCTGATCGACAGCACGGGTTCCGGGGCCCGTTCAAAGAGCTTCCAAAACCCGTAGCCGGCGAGCAGCACGGCCGAGATCCCGACCAGCCCGTATGCGATGATTCGCGACCAGCGATTCGGCAGCATGCCGTCGAGCGTCGGCAGCCTTTCGGACGAATCGCCGTATTCGCGGGCCCGCACTTTTTCAAGTTCCGCCCGCACTTCTTCTGTCGTAGGCGGCCGCTGCTCCGGCCTCTTCTTCAGGCACCGGCCGATCAGCCGCGAAAGGTCCTTCGGCACGCCCGATTTAATTTTGTGAAGCGGCACCGGATCGACGGTCATCAATTCGCTTATGACCGCAGCGTAGCTGTCGCCCTTGAACGGCCGCTCGCCCGAAAGAGCCTCGTACATCAGCACCCCGAGGCTGAATATATCGCTCCGGGCGTCGACATCCTTTCCTTCGGCCTGTTCCGGCGACATATACGCGGGCGTCCCGATTATCTGGTCTGTCCTCGTGATCGGGCCGCTGTTGTCGGAAACCCTCGGGTCAGCGATCTGCGCCAGTCCGAAGTCGAGGATCTTCGGCACATTGCCGGTGGTGATCATCACGTTGCCGGGCTTGATATCGCGATGGACTATGCCTTTTTCGTGCGCTCGCGACAGGGCGTCGGCGATCGGAATGAACCAATCGAGGAACGTCCGGAGTTCAAGCCCTCGCTCGTCGATGAACTCGTTGAGGTTCTTGCCCTCAACATATTCCATTGTTATGAACTTTTGTTTTCCGGTCTCTTCGACGGAGTGGATCGTCGCGACGTTCGGGTGGTTGATCGCGGCCGCTGCCTGCGCTTCCTTTTCGAATCGCCGCAGATGGTCGGGGCGGTTCGCAAGCACCGGCGGCAGGGTCTTTAAGGCGACCAGGCGATTCAGTCTCGAATCCTTCGCCAGGTAGACCTCGCCCATGCCCCCCGATCCGATCCGCGACATTATCTGATAGTGGCCGACGAACTGGCCCGACCAGGATTCCATCGAACCCACGGCCGGTGTCGAAATGAACTCGCCGGCATTCCGGTCCGCCTCAAGCAGCGATTCGACCTCTTTCCTGATCTGCGGGTCACTGCCGCACGCTTCTTCAAGATAAAGATCGCGCTCGGCCCCGTCCAATTCGGCCGCGTGATGATAAATATCGGTGATCTGTTCCCAAAGGTCAGGGGTCATACGCCGCTCTGAAGTTCACGGAAGAGCCATGCCCGGGCGACGGTCCAGTCCCGGCGGACCGTGCGAGCCGATATCTCGAGCGTCTCCGCGATTTGCTCATCGGTCAATCCCGCAAAGTACCTCAGCTCGACGATCTTCGCCTGGCGCTCGCTGAATTCGGCAAGCCGGGTCAAGGCCTCGTCCAGTGCGACGATGTCCTCGTTCGCTTCCGGCGGACGGCCGATCTGGTCGGAAAGGGTCACATGGACCCGGTCGCCGCCCCTCTTAAGGCTGTTCTTGCGGCGGGCAAGATCGACCAGGATCCTCCTCATCAATTGAGCGCAGATCGCAAAGAAATGCGTCCGGTTCTGCCAATTGACGCGGCTCGAGTCGATCAGGCGAAGGTACGCCTCGTTAACAAGTGCCGTGGGCTGCAGCGTATGGCCTTCATTCTGACGCCGCATAAAGTTACCTGCCATCCGGCGAAGCTCGCTGTAAACGATCGGCAGCAGATCCTCGAGAGCGCGTTCGTCTCCTTCACGCCATTTCAGCAGGAGCTGAGTTATTGGGGGCAGCGATCGTTCCTTCATCATACGGAAAAAAGCGTTTACGGTTCTGCGGAAGGCTTCTGAACCAAAATTCTAGCACAGGTCCTAAATTACGCTGTCCGCCTTTGCCCGTGAATTCCGTCACTTGTAATGAGGGCGGCCGGAAGGCGAAAGAAAGAGCACCGATGACCGCCCCGAACCGGTCGCCAGGGCCTTTCGTGCCCGATCGGGCCGGGACCGGCGAAAGGAGAACTCGACAAGTCGGGTAACGACGGAGGAACAAGATGTTTACGGAAGCAACAACACAAGAATTTCAGACTGGTAGTCGGATAGGTCACGTCGCCGATGTGCGGGTCGTGGGACAGCTTGATGAGAGGGCCGCGACCAGGATCATACAGATGGGGTTCAGCACCGATCCGGTGGCCCGCTGGGTCTATCCGGAGGCCGAGACCTACCTGAGCCTGTTCCCGGAATTCATACGGGCTTTTGCGGGCGGTGCGATTTCGGCCGGCTCGGCCTATCTCACCCGTGACAATGCAGGAGCAGCACTCTGGCTGCCGCCCGGGATCGAACCGAACGAGGAAGAGGTTCTCGACGTCGTCCGTGCAACGGTCGCCCCCGGACTGCAGAAGGACGTTTTCGACGTCATGGAACAGATGGGTTCGTTCCATCCGGTCGAACCTCACTGGTATCTGCCGATGATCGGGGTAGATCCGATCCGGCAAGGGCAGGGAATCGGCAGTAAATTGATGAAGTTCGCGCTAGATCGCTGCGACGACGAAGACCTGCCCGCCTATCTCGAATCGTCGAATCCGCGGAACATAAGCCTTTATCAGAGATTCGGTTTCGAGGTCATCGGGCTGATCCGTTCGGGCGGCTCACCGCCGATGTTCCCGATGTACCGAAAGCGTCGCAGCGAATGGGTTTGATCGAGCAGGGGAAGGAAGCAGCTGATATTTAATTTATTCGCCGATCGGATCGGCAAGGAGACATAATAACCATGTTAGGAGCAACTTTACTTACAGGCGATTTGCGGCGGGCGAAGCAGTCTTACAGCTATCGTGACACTATCGTCGCATCACAAAAGGTCAATTGGCGGATCGAGGACATCATCGGCGGCGACAAAAAGCTGGATTTCAGCAAGCCGTTCATGCCGGAATCGCTGGCGCGCGTTTCGGGACTCAAGTTCCTCAACGATTACGAAAAGCGGGTCCTTAACCAGATCCGCGGGCACGCTTATCTGAGCATCTTCGGGCTGGTCGAGGAGTTCATCCTTCCTTTCGTTCTGGACCATGTCAGGCCCTCGCTTGACGAGGACGATTACCGGGTACGCGCTTTTCTGCAGTTCGCGACGGAAGAGGCAAAGCACATCCAGCTCTTCAAGGAATTCAGCCGTGAATTTCACGAGAACTTCGGAACCGAATGCAAGGTGATCGGCCCGCCGTCAGAGGTAGCAAAGGCCGTCCTGGGCCATCATCCGCTCGGTATCGCGCTTGCGATACTTCATATCGAATGGATGACCCAGCGGCACTATATCGACAGCATCCGCGATGACCAGGTGCTCGATGAGCAGTTCAAAAGCCTGCTCAAGAACCACTGGCTCGAAGAGGCTCAGCACGCGAAACTCGACACCCGGATGATCGAATCGTTGGCAGAAGGGATGGCCCCCGAAGGGATCGAAAAGGGCGTTGATGGGTACCTCGAGATCGGCGGTATCCTCGACAACGGTGTTCGCCAGCAAACGATGTTCGATCTCGAAGCGTTCGAACGGGCGACCGGACGCATTCTGACCGAAGACGAACGCGAGGAGTTCATCGACGTGCAGCATCAGGCAAACCGTTGGACCTATCTCGGCACCGGGATGACGCACCCGAGGTTTCTTGAAACGCTCGAGAGCCTTGGGCTCGAACAGCGGCAACGGATCGAAGGGGTCGCTCCCGCGTTTTGCTAAATGGGTGGAGCGATGAAGGGGACCATCGACCGAAAAAGGAGGAGGCTCGACGCCCAGGGATTCAAAAGGCTGACGGACAGCGAGGTGCGGGAATTCGACCGCTGGCTGCGTCTCTCACCCGCCATCTGCCTGGCCTGGACCCTGATCGGCGTCGCCTTCGCCTCCCCGATAATTCTCGCGGCGTTGATACCGTTCGCGGTCGCCGGTTTTGTTTGGGACCGGCACCCGTTCGATCTGATCTACGATCTCGGGATCCGAAGGTTCACCGGCGGGCGTCCGCTGCCGTGCTACGGCCGGCAGCGGCGATTCGCCTGCCTTTCGGCGTCGTTGATGCTCGGTGCCGCCGCCGCGTCATTCTATTTCGGCTATCAGGCGGCCGGATACGCTATCGGCGGGTTCATGGCCTTGGCCGCGGCGACAATGGTCTCGACCGGTTTCTGTGTCCCGTCATTCGTTTACAACTTGGTCGCGGGGGCCGGCCGGAGGGCGAAAGCGGATACAGAGTCGTCAACGCCGCCGGACAGAAAAACACAGATCCTGAATCCGATATCTGACAACGCACGAAACCACTGATGAAAGCCGGGCCGTTCCAGACACCGCTCAGCGGGCATTCGGAAGGTCCTCCTCAGATCACCATGGGTTTCGAGCAAGGGGTGGGTAACGAAAACCGCCGGTCCTTAAACAAGGCCGGCGGTTTTCATTTCGTCTTACTCTGTCGCGATCAGCTTTTCCTGAGTTCCGTCAGCACCTGCTTCGCTACGGCCTTCAACGTGTCGAAAACACCTGTCCCGTCGGTTGCCACGGCTTCAAAGACCGGTTCGCCTTTTCGGTTTAGTTCGTGAGCAAGCTCTTCGATCGGCGTGACATTCGGCAGGTCCCGCTTATTTAATTGAAGCACATAGGGGATCTGCATCAGGTCGTAGCCCTGTGTCTGTAGATTCTCTTCCAGGTTGTAAAGCGATTCGATGTTCGCGTCCATTCGTTCGTCCTGGCTATCCGCAACGAATACAACGCCGTCCACACCCTTGAGTATCAACTTTCTCGACGCATCGTAATAAACCTGTCCCGGGACCGTGTAGAGGTGGAATCTTGTCTTAAAACCGCGGACCGTCCCCAGTTCAAGCGGCATAAAATCAAAAAACAGCGTCCGGTCCGTTTCCGTCGCAAGACTGATTAATTTGCCCTTCGCCTGCGGTGCGGTCGAATCGTAGATATGCTGAAGGTTCGTCGTCTTGCCGCAAAGGCCCGGCCCGTAGTAAACGATCTTGCAATTGATCTCTCGTGATGCGTAATTGATGAAAGTCATATCTCTTTCGCGATAATTCTATATCAAAGCGGTTCAGCCGAAAAGACTGTCGATATCCTCGTCGGTGATCTCGGCAAATACCGTCGAATTACTAAGATTGACCGAGGTGGAATCGCGCACGGCCTCGTCAAGGATCGCGGCGACTTCAAAACTAGCCTTCTTTGTCCTGAGTTTCACCAATCCGAGCGTCGACCGCTCATCAAAGACCACTACAAGCAGGCTCCGGCCGATAACGCTGATAAAAATGCTCTCTCTTTCGCCCTCATGGACCACCGCCGGGAACACCTCTTCCCCGATCAGCTTGGCCATGCTGCTGGTGGCCGCGACGTTTCCGGCCGCGAGCGATGAGAAGCTCATCGTGTCCATGTCGCCGATGTCCCCATGAAACGCAATGGTCTGGCCGTCACGGTCTACCAGGAACACGACCCGCGATGCACACTCGACGCAAAGGCGTGCAAGGACCATCTTTAGCCTTTGAAACTGGTGTTCTTGTAAAATGAAAGGCGATTGAGCCATTTGAAATTCTCTCTGCGTGAGTATAACTATAGCGGCAAGTCCTGACTGAGGTGAAATGTCTTGAGCGACGAGCGGGCAGGTCCTCGGGAAGAACCTCACCTTTGAATCTATCATATGTATCAGAACGGCTTCAAGCATTTTTTCGGTCTTGAGGCGGCTTAAATTCGTGTACTTATTTGTTTATCCTGAGATCGGATCGCATTTTCTTTTTTCGTGTATTTCGTTGAAGATCCCTTTTTTCATCGACGAAAGGCGTGAAACAGATCAAAAAGAAGAAGGATCACAATTGGACGGCATTAATAAATTAGTTCAATGCAATTAGTATTGCTGACACCCGCGGAGATCATTGGAGAGAAATAGGAAATCAAACGGCCTGAATTGCGTGGCCATCGGCGGCGGCACGGGGCTTGCGACGCTTCTCTCGGGCCTTAAGCGGTTCGTTGACGGCCGGAACGGCGCCGGCCCTTCGATCTCGCATCTGTCTGCGGTTGTTGCCGTTTCCGACGACGGCGGCAGCTCGGGACGGCTGCGCGACGAACTTCAGGTGCCTCCGCCGGGCGACATTCGCAACTGCATGGTCGCCCTGTCCGAAGACTCGAATCTGCTTTCTCAGCTTTTTCAATATCGCTTTCCGGGTATCGGTGAACTTGGCGGGCACAGCTTCGGCAATTTGTTCCTTGCCGCACTTTCCGAGGTGACCGGCGATTTTGCCGAGGCCGTAAAGCTTTCATCCGAGATCCTCGCGAGCAAGGGGCACATTTATCCGGCGACCCTTTCGGACGTGCGGCTCGCCGCCGAACTGGTTGACGGTTCGACCGTCCGCGGCGAAACGCAGATAGGGAAGATCGGTGGTGCCATCCACCGCCTTTATCTGGAACCCGAAGACTGCCACCCGCTCCCGGAGGCAATGGCCGCTATCGCCGAGGCCGACATCATAACCGTAGGGCCGGGCTCGCTTTACACAAGCATTTTGCCGCCGCTCCTTGTCCGAGGCTTTGTCGACGCGATCGCGGCTTCGCCGGCGATCAAGATCTTCGTCTGCAACCTGATGACCCAGCCGGGCGAGACCGACGGCCTTTCGGCCCGTCGCCATCTGGAGATCGTCCGTGAATACGCTCCCGCTCTCCAATTCGACCGTGTCGTCGTCAATTCCGAACCCATAACCCCCGCACAGGCTGCAATTTACGAATCCGAAGGCTCCGAACAGATCGGCGTTCACGGTTCCATTTCAGGCGATTCGATTGAGGGAGCAAAGATCGTTTATGGTAATCTACTCGATGCTGGGGAGAAGGTTCGCCACGACCCTTTTAAGCTTGCCGAAACCGTTCTTAGCTGCGAGCAGAGACCTTAAAACGGACAGCGCCTCGCTGTTCCGAGGCCCATATGTCTGAGAGCCCGATCGAACAGAAACCGCTGAATGTGCTGGTGCTCGCCGCCGGCCTGGGAACACGCATGCGGTCCGATCTGGCAAAGGTCCTTCATGAACTGGACGGCCGGCCGCTTGTCAACCACGTTTGCCGCACCGCTACCGCTCTTGCTCCCGAAAGCATCTACATCGTCATCGGTCATCAGGCAGAAGATGTAAAAGAGGCGGTCCTGCACGAACTGGACGGGCAAAAGGTCGTCTTCGTGACCCAGGAGCAGCAGCTCGGGACCGGCGACGCGGTCAACGCCGCCCGCAGTTTTCTTGAGAATAGCGATTCGACGCTCGTTGTTCTTTCGGGCGACGTTCCGATGATCCGCCACGAAACGCTTGCCGCGCTCGTCCAGCACCATCACCGGCATCGCGACGGCGAAACTGCGTGCACCATCCTGACCGTGAGGCTGTCCGACCCCACCGGCTACGGACGGATCGTCCGCGGCGGCGACGGAGAGTTCGAACGCATCGTCGAGCAAAAAGACGCGACCGAAGAAGAGCGGCAGACAAACGAGATAAATGCCGGCATTTATTGCTTTGACGCGCGGAAGCTGTTTTCCGCACTCTCCGCCGTCAAGAACAACAATTCACAGGGCGAATATTACCTGACGGACGTGCCCGCCCTGCTCAAGGACGCAGGCGAGGCGGTCGCGATCTTTCAGCACGGCGACGCACAGGAGATCGAGGGCGTCAACAACCGGGCCCAGCTTGCCGACCTGGAGCGAACGGTCCGCCGGCGAAACGTCTGGCGCCTGATGCTTGAAGGCGGCGTGACCTTCATCGACCCGAAGAACGCCTATGTAAGTTCCGATTCGGTCATTGGCCGCGACACTACCATCTATCCCAACGTCTTCATCGAAGGGAAAACCCGGATCGGTTCGGGATGCGTGATCAGGCCCGGCAGCCGTCTGGTCAACGCCGCGGTCGGCGACAATGTCGAGGTCCGCGATAATTGCCTCATCACTGATTCCGAGATCGGCGACGGCTGCACGGTAGGGCCGATGGCGCATCTCCGAGGCAAGGCGGTGATGGTCGAAGGGTCAAAGGTCGGCAACTTTGTCGAACTTAAGAAAACGCGGCTCGGCAAGGGTTCAAAAGCCAGCCACCTCACCTATTTGGGTGATGCCACTATTGGCGAAGGTACGAACATCGGCGCCGGGACTATCACCTGCAATTACGACGGAAAGAACAAGCACGAAACACACATCGGTGACCGCGTGAAGATCGGTTCCGACACAATGCTCGTCGCCCCAGTAACGGTCGGCGACGACGCCGCAACCGGCGCCGGAAGCGTGGTGACGAAAAACGTTGGGCCGGGAGAACTTGTGGTCGGTGTCCCGGCAGTGGCGTTAAAGAAGTCAAGATCAAGATCCGACGAATCGGGCAGTTAGGGATCGGTCCAGGAGGTTCGCATGTTCATCACTCTATTGGTGGTTACATTTCTTATCTCGCTCGGAGTTTCGGCACTCGTGGTGTATCTGTTCAAAAAACCGATCGATGGCATTCTGAAAAGAATACTCCAGGACGAGATAAGTTTTGCATGGGCTAAATATCTTTATTTCGCTATATTTGTGGTCGGAGTGTCCACGGGCGTACGTGTCTGGGAACTTGAGAAATACATCACCCAACGGCTGCCGGGTAACGTTCCGATTCCTGATCTAAACCGCGACAGATGGGTGCTCGAAGTCTACCGAACGATCATCGAATCATTGCAGGGCCTGGCGTGGTTGCTTCTAGCTTTTTTCGTCATCGCGCTAGTGGCTTTCATCGTAGTGCGGATCGCCGAGCTTTTTGGAAAGGACAGAATGCAGGCGTCAAGGCCGGGAAATTCCCCAGCCGAATAGAGAAAGTGCGTTTGTAGAACCGAATCATTGTCTAATTCTTATGTGCGGAATTGTCGGATACGTTGGAAATAAACAGGTTGTGCCGTTGATAATCGACGGCCTGCGGAAGCTTGAGTATCGCGGCTACGACTCGGCGGGGATCGCTGTGGTCGATGATGCGAAGCATCTCGAGCTGCGGCGGGCCGAGGGCAAGCTGCGCAATCTCGAAGAAGTCATAAGGCTGAAGCCGCTCGACGGGAATTATGGCATCGGGCACACACGCTGGGCGACGCATGGGCGGCCGACCGAGGAGAACGCTCACCCGCACCGCGACCAGTCCGGAAAGATCGTCGTCGTCCACAACGGCATTATCGAGAACTATCTTCCGTTGAAAGAACGGCTTGCCGCTAACGGCAGCACGTTCAAGACCGAGACCGACACCGAGGTGGTCGCCCACCTGATCGGTCATTATGTCGATGAGGGCATCGAATTCGAAGAGGCGGTCCGCAAAGCGGTAAAGGAACTAAAGGGCATCTTTGCCCTGTCGATCATCTCGGTCGATGTGCCCGACACGATCATCGCGGTCCGCGAAGGCCCGCCGGTCGTCATCGGAATGGGCGATGGCGAGTTTTTCGTCGCGTCCGACATCCCGCCGATCCTTCAGCATACCCGCGACGTCTTCTTCCTCGGCGACCGCGAGATCGCCGTTTTGACCAAGGATTCCGTCCGCGTCACCGATTTCGACGGCAACATCGTCGAACCGAAACAGCAGAGGATCACCTGGGACCCGATCATGGCCGAGAAGGGCGGGTTCAAGCACTTCATGCTCAAGGAGATCTACGAGCAGCCGCGTGCCGTGCGCGACACTTCGCAGGGCCGCGTTTCGCTGGACACGGGCAAGGTCTATCTCGACCAGATGGACATAACCGACGAAGACCTTCAGGCGATCACCTCGATCAAGATCGCTGCCTGCGGTACATCGTGGCACGCCGGCCTGGCCGGCCGGTACATGATCGAACGGTTGGCACGCGTCCCGGTGGATGTCGATTATGCCTCGGAGTTCCGCTATCGCGACCCGGTGCTAAGCGAATCTGACCTGCTGATCGTCATTTCTCAGTCCGGCGAGACGGCCGACACCATCGCCGCCATGCGCGAGGCGAAGCAGGCCGGGTGCAAGGTGCTTGCGATCTGCAACGTGCAGGGCTCGATGATCCACCGCGAGGCCGACGGCACCATCCTTACGCACGCCGGGCCCGAGATCGGCGTTGCCTCGACCAAAGCGTTCACGTCGCAGATGGTCGCTCTTTACCTGTTCGCATCGCACCTTGGGCAGATAAGGGGCAGCGTAGATGAGGACCGGGCCAAAAAGCTTGCGCAGGACCTTGCCGAACTGCCGCTGAAGATCGAACAGCTTCTTAACGACGCCGATTCCATCGAGGAACTCTCGAAAGATTACTTCCGCGTGCAGGATTTTCTTTATCTTGGCCGCGGGATCAATTTCCCGGTCGCTCTTGAAGGTGCTCTGAAGCTGAAGGAGATCAGCTATATCCACGCTGAAGGCTATCCGGCGGGCGAAATGAAGCACGGCCCCAACGCACTGATCGACGAGAAGCTGCCCGTCGTTATCGTCAACACGCGTGATGAGGAGGACGAGGCGAGCCTGCTCCGGTACGAGAAGACCCATTCGAACATCGTCGAAGTAAAGGCACGCGACGGGATCGTCTTAGCCGTGTTGACCGAGGGCGACGGGATGAGCTCAAAGGTCTCCGATCACGTGATCGAGATCCCGGAAACTTCGGACCTGCTCGGCCCGATCCTATCGGTCGTCCCGCTCCAGCTTCTCTCGTACCACATCGCCGTCCGCCGCGGCTGCGACGTCGATCAGCCGAGAAATCTCGCGAAATCGGTAACTGTGGAATAAACGCGCGCTCCTATTTGGCAAAAAAGGCACCCAACGGAAATTTCGTTTGTGCCTTTTGTCTTTTTGCCGGGCGTTGCCCGTCGCAGCCCTTCAACTTCGGATACCGAGTTTAGAGGGGGTCGTTGATCATTCAGAAAACGCTTTGCTGTTTGTGATGGTCCAAATATCGGGGATCGGTTGATCGAACGAGATGTTCTTGGTGAATACCAATCTTGAACCCGTGTAGTCGCTGAATGCCGGGATGTCGGTGACCTTTCCGGCAACATTTAGAAAACCGGTAACACGATTTTGGCCGGCGTCATTGATAAAGTAGCTGCTTTCGATAGCAATACTGTCGCCTTCAAATACCGGACTGCCGTCTTCTCCGGTTGCGGATCTTATGATCCAAACTCCGGTCCCATTGTCGCGGTTCGGCGATCTGGTGGTAAACACTGCTCCTGTCTGATCCACAAACTTTTCAAATACGCGTAAACGCTCGGTCCAGCCGCAGGCGTCGAGGTAACCACCATTCGGGTACATATTTTTAATGTGGATCCTATCGCCGACAACCAGGGGCTCGCCGTTTGTTTTCCCGTTTGCGGACACAATTTCCCAACTGCCGGAACCGTTGTCTCGGTTTGGGTCGATGTGCGTTGAAACGAACATCGTTTGCGTCGGGACTTGTCTGAATTCCGGTTTGCTCCATACAGCTCCCCACGCGTCGAGGTACGAGCCGTCGTTCGGGTAACGATTTTGAAGATTAACGATCGAGCCGATCTTGATCGCAGATCCATTGGATTGGTTGATAATTCTTACCGGGTGACTTGTTTTCTTTCTCAGCCCATCGGTCCCGGATTGTCTGCCGGAATCAACAAAACCTACTCCGGCCAGGAGCGCTGCTGCGAATGTCAACCCCACTATGATAACGACGATGAGCGGTTGCCGGAACCTCGAGGACATGGATGGAGCAGTGACGGTTTTCGTTCTCGGTACTTTCTGTAGTATTGCTTCCGCCCCCTCATCATCAAACGTAATAGTTTCCACCCCGCGAGTATATTGAATGGATTCTTCGTCGATAATAAGCAGGTTTTCGTCAGGCCGGATTACTTCGGCAGTAAAGCGATAGCCTAATTTGGGGACGGTTTCGATATATGCGTCGCCGAGTAACTTGCGGAGCCAAGAAATGTTTCTTGCCAGCGTTGCTTCTTCGACAAACGAACCCGCCCAAACCGCGTCGAGCAATTCGCTCTTTTTCAATACGCGTCCGGCGTTTTCGACAAAATAACCGAGGAGGTCGCATTGTTTCGGCTTGAGCTGTATCGCCTCATCCTCGCGCCACAAACAACGCTCTGCCGCGTCCAAACTAAAGGTGCCAAATCGGTAGACTCCCGTTGGTTTCTTCGGACCGCCCATAACTAATAGATGTAAAGGAGAGACGTGATACTACCATAACTCCAAAACAAATCCAAAAGAAATCCGAAAAAACTCCAGACTTTGTTGTCCGAAGATCATAGATTGGATGACATCCCTCCGGGACGAGATAAAAAAATGAAGTAGGAGAAAAATGAAAATGAAAAAATTGATCTATTTAGCGATGATGTTTGGTCTACTGATGGTCTTTTCCGGCAGCGTTTCGGCGCAAAAGGTGAGGCTGGTGCTCTCCTTTGATATGGGAGGCTCAGGACTTAAGGCCGCAGCAGGAGACGGTCTCCGTTTGGATATCCACACCCGGCTAAATTCTGAACCAGGTGCACCTAAGGGGACAAAGTATCTAACGCTGAAATTTTTGAGACGCGGAAAACAGTATTCCGGCGGTCTGTCGCTGTCGCTCACACCGGAGCAGATTAAGGCACTCGGAACTAATTTTTTCGAAAATTTGTCGATCACCAAGGTGGAAAATCCGCTTCCTATAAGAGAACGTGACCGTTTGATCGTTACCCTGTACGAGGGGGCCAGCTTTATTCAGGCTGAGGGTATTCGAAATAAGAAAACTCTAGGTAAAATGAAGATCCACCTTCGACCTAGGTAAAATGGAGATCCACCTTCGATAAAAAGCGATTATGGAGATCAAGCGGAAGTTTGAAGAATTGACTGTCACGAAACGGAGATTCCTCATCCGCGAAACGCCGTCGGAAAAAATAACGTGCTCGGAATGCGGAGAACCGATGTTGACGATCGCGGAAGCTGCGGTCTTGCTGGGCATCAAACAAAGCCTGATCTTCCAGACCGTTGAAACGGGCACTATACATTTTACCGAAGCAGAGGCGGGAGCACTGATGATCTGTCTGTCTTCGTTGGGGGCGACTTTCCTCAAGGATTAGAATGAGATGAGGAAAGCCGCCGCTGCGACGTGGACCAGACGAGAAATCTGGCGAAATCGGTGACCGTAGAGTAAGAATTGTTGGCCACGAATCACACGAATTGCACTAATTGGTCGAATAATGAAGCGTTCTTCGGATGATGGAGAGTCGAATTAGCAATTCCGTTCTAGTTCGTGTTATTCGTGTAATTCGTGGCAAAATTACTCTCTATGAAAGCCATCATCGTCCGCGAATACGGCGAGCCTGAGGTAATGAAGGTCGAGGAGGTTGAAACTCCCGAGCCTTCGGGCACACAGGTGCTTGTGAAGATTAAGGCGGCCGGCGTAAATCCGGTCGATACTTATCTCCGCACGGGCATTCACGCTCACGCTCCGGCCCTGCCGTACACGCCTGGCAAGGACGCGGCAGGAACGGTCGAGGGCGTCGGCCCGGATGCCTCGGACTACAAGGAGGGCGACCGAGTTTACACCGCCGATTCATTGACCGGAACCTACGCCGAATACGCGCTCTGTAACGAAAATCAGCTCGGCCGGCTTCCCGACAATGTGAACTTCGATGAAGGCGCCGGCATCTGGACCCCATACGCTACGTCCTATCGTGCGTTGTTCCAAAAGGCAGGTATCAAACCCGGCGACAACGTTCTGATCCACGGAGCTTCCGGCGGCGTCGGCACGGCGGCCGTCCAATGGGCGAAATGTGCGGGAGCGGTCGTGATCGGTACGGCGAGTTCCGAAGAAGGGAAGCAGCACGTGACGATGAGCGGCGCCGATGCCGTTTTCGACCATTCCGACGGGGATCATTTCGAGGCGATACGGCAATTCACCGGCGGCAGCGGCGTCGACGTGATCATCGAGATGCTCGCGAACGTCAATCTTGAACGCGATTTCGAATGTCTTGGGATGTCGGGGCGGATCGTCGTTGTCGGCAACCGCGGCAGCCTGCAGTTCACGCCCCGTCTTGCGATGACGAAGGACGCCACCATCTACGGAATGTCTCTCTTCAATTCGACCCAGGACGAGCGGGACGAGATCCACCGGGCCATCTTCACGAATCTGGAAGACGGGGCATTGCGCCCTTTCGTAAGCCGCAAATATACCCTCGATCAGGCCCCCGCCGCCCACCACGACGTGATCGAGAACAAGGCCCTCGGAAAGATCGTGCTTACCACTTGATCCCGATGATCACGAACGAAGGCAAAACTAACGGCGACTATCACTGCACGGCCGCGATATCGATCTTGTCGCTGCTTGAAAACGGTTCCAGCACCTCAAACACCTGCAGGGCGTAGCTTACGTTCCCGAACGGTGCCGAGACCTGGACGCCGGCGATCACATCGCGGACCTCCAAAAGCGATTCGCGCGCGATCGCGATGCCTTCCTCGCGGGCAAATTCTTTGTCCTTTTCCGAAGCCACGCGCATTCGCTCAAGGATCTCAGGCGTGACATTTACGCCGGGAACTTCGTTGTGCATGAATTCCGCATTTCGATAGCTGACCAGCGGCCAGATCCCCGCGACGATAGGGATCTTGACGTGCTCGATCTTCCTCAGGAACGAACGAAGCTGTTCAGTGTCGAAAACGGGTTGTGTGATCGCGTATTCCGCCCCGGCCTCGACCTTCCATTCGAACCTCCGGATCTCTTCCTCAAGATTGACCGCGCCCGGATTCACTCCGACCCCGATGGAAAACGCCGTCGGGCGCCCGATCGGATTGTTCCCGAGGTCCAGGCCGTGGTTCAGCTTGTTCACCATGTTGGTCAAGCCGATCGAATCGATGTCAAATACGGCAGTTGCGTCCGGGTACGGCCCCATTTTCGGCGGGTCGCCGGTGATGATGAGCAGGTTATGCAGGCCCAGGGCGGCTGCCCCTAGCAGGTCGGACATCATTCCCAAAAGGTTCCGGTCCCGGCAGCAGTAGTGAAGCACGGCCTCTATCCCGACCTCGCGTTCGACCAATACCGCGGTCGCCTGTGCAGACATCCGGGTTTGCGCTCGCGGCCCGTCGGGAATGTTCACGCCGTCGACACCGGCGTCTTTCAACAGTCGGATCGAATCAAGCGTTTTCTGTGCGTCGCATCCCTTTGGCGGCAGGACCTCGACCGACGTGACAAACTCGCCCCGGGCGATCTTTCGTCCCCACGCCGAACGCTCTTCGGCCGGGACGACGCTTACGTCGACAGGTTTGAGTTCTGCAACTTTGGCGGGCTCGCTTCGGACCGTCGAAACCGAAACGCGGGGGCTGACCGAACGTATGGACTCCGCGATCAGCTTGATGTGCGTGGGCGTCGTCCCGCAGCAACCGCCGACAAACTTAGCTCCGGCCTGAACGAATCGCCGTGAGAATTCGGCCATGTATTCCGGCGATCCCATGTAAAACTGGCGGCCCTGAACGTCACGCGGCAATCCGGCATTCGGCTGGGCCGAGAGCGGTTTCGATGTAACACCGCGCATGTTCTCGAGCGCGTGCAGAACGTGTGTCGGCCCCATTCCGCAGTTCAAACCGATCACCTCAACGTCCAATTTGTCCAGATCACTCGTGAAGGATTCGGGGGCCGTTCCGAATGTGGTTTTCAGATCGGCTTGTATCGTCATTTGCGCGATTATCGGCAGGTCCGTCAGCTCGCGGATCGCCTTTATGGCCTGTTCGATCACCGACAACTCTGAAAAAGTTTCGAGGATGAAGAGGTCAACGCCGCCCTCAAGCAGTCCTTCGGCCTGTTCTTTATAGATCTCTTTCGCTTCGTCGAAGGAGGTGGGCCCGTATGGCTCGATCCGCAGGCCGAGCGGCCCGATCGAGCCGGCAACGAATGCATTGCCGTTCGCAGCATTGCGTGCAATACGCGCCGCTGCGACGTTGATCTCGCGAACTTTCGATTCAAGCCCGTACGGTTGCAGCTTGTGCCGCGTCGCACCGAATGAGTTTGTTTCGATGATGTCCGCCCCGGCCCTTACGTATTCCTCATGGACCTCGCGTACAAGATCAGGGGCCGTTAGATTAAGCTCGTCGTAACTTCGGTTTATATAGACGCCCTTTGTATAGAGCTGGGTCCCGACGGCCCCGTCGAATACATATGCCCGGTCGGAATCAAGCAATTCGCGGAAATCTTTCATAATAAAAAAGCCTCGCCGAACAGCGAGACTTTCAAAATATCTTCCGGTTGACGCTGTTTAGCAGTTTATTTAACGTGGTCGCAAGTCGCAATAACTCACCACGATGTCTTAGGCAAATAATCGGCTAACCGGTGTCATCTGTCAAGCCGAATGAACGGTCCTTATTTTGCGGCCGTCGCCTTTTCGCCTGAGGCCAGCTTTCCGTAAAAGGCATAACTCGCCCGCGGGCCGTCGATCTCAAGCCGCCAGTGCGTGTAATCCTGAACGTCGTCGCAGCCGACACCGCGTCCCTGAAGGACGAGCGTGTAGCTTGTCCCTTTAGCGAGTGCGGGGCGGAAGATGCCCGTGGCCGCCGTCACGCCGCCCTTGAAGCGATACTCTTTATAGAGCAGCGGCCCGTTCGGCCTGTCTTCGACGTCGTGGATGTCAACCTTGAAGTTCGTCATCTTCAGCGGCAGCGGGAGCGTAAGCACGCCCTTTCTTCCCGCGGTCGATCGCATCTCGAACCGCCATTGTTTGCCCGTGAATCCGCTCGTAAGGTCGAATTCATCGAACGTCGTCATATGCGCCTCGATTTCCGCATCCTTTGCGACCTCATCAAGGCCCTTCATCGTGTCGAAGCCGGCTTCGGTCGTGTAAAGCTTCGCCTCGCGAGCGAACCTCACCTCTTTCAGCAGGTCCAATTCGAACGTCCTCGGTTTATAGGTCGAAAGGAAGTAGGTTCCGGGCTCGGCACAGCAGGCACAGCCCAATGCCGCTACCGGGGACAAAATGAAGATCGCCGTCAGGGCGAAAGATAATGTGATGGTCCTTTTGATCATGGCAGGTCCCTCCGAAAATAAATGCGTTGGCGCAGACGAAAAACTATCTTTGGCACTTCGGGCAGTAATATGTCGATCGCTGGCCTTGTTTTATCCGACGGATCGGGGCCGCGCAATTCCGGCAGGGCCCGCCCTCTCGTTCGTAAACACGCCAGTCGCCGCTCGCTCCGTCGCCGTAAACTCCTTCCCCGATCGCGACCGGGTTCGGCGTTCGTCCGCTCACCTCGGCAAGTGCCTCGGCCAGGACGTCGACGATGCACCGGTGGAGCCGCTCGATCCGAACGCCGGGCACGTTTCGGGCTTTTCGTTTAGGGCTGATCCCGGCGCGGAACATCGCCTCTGACGCATAGATGTTCCCCAGCCCGCATACCTTTGTCTGGTCAAGCAGGAATTCCTTCAGGCTTCGCCCGGACTTCGCAAGTTGCTCGCGTAAGTATTCGGGGCCGAAATCTTCGGAAAATGGTTCCGGTGCAAGCTTCGCGATCGACGGGTCAAGGTCCAGACTTGCGGTCTCTATGACCTTCATCAGGCCAAAATGCCGCTGGTCCTGAAACACGAGCCGCGACCCGTCGACGAAGTGCAGGACCGCGTGAGTGAATTTGGGGTCGTCCGCCTGGCCGTTCAGAAGCATGAATCGCCCGCTCATCCTCAAATGGGTCAAAAGCGTTCGCCGATTGTCGAGATCGAAAAGAATGTTCTTGCCGCGGCGGTGGACAAAATTTATCTTTGCCCGGTCCAAAAGCCCCCCGAAGTCGGGAATTTGGCAATCCGGCGCCAGCCGGGCGCGCAGAAGTTCGGCCGTCGCGATCTTTTGTCCGCCGACGATCCGGTTCAGCTCGCGTGCGACAAATTCGACCTCGGGCAATTCGGGCATTTTATGAACCTAAACTTTGGAATAATCCGGCACGGCAGCCTTGTCGCCCAGCACCGTACCGGCACCGACGATGACATTCCGGCCGATGTAGCCACTCCGGCCGATGATAGCGTCGCGGATCTCGGCCCCGGCCGAGATTCGGGCATGCGGCCAGATCACCGAGCCTTCCACAACAGCTTTTTCGTCGATATGCACGCCCGGGCCGATCGCCGACCGCTTGATCCTGGCACCCGGTTTTATCACCGCCCCGGGGCCGATCACCGATACCTCATCGACCGCGGCCGCCGTCGCCACATCGCCCTCCCTTGAATGGTCTAAATCGAAACCCTTGATCTTGCCGTCCACGAAATCGTGATGGGCCTCGAGATAGCTTTTCGGATTGCCTAGATCGCGCCAATACGAGTCGCCGAGGTTGTAACCGTAAAAGGCCATCCCGCGACGCAGGATCTCAGGAAAAATGTCGTATTCAAAAGACAGGTGTTCGCCTTCCGGAACCAGATCGAGGATCCTTGGCTCGAGGACGTAAATGCCTGCGTTGATGGTGTTTATGCCATCACTTGCCGCATCCTCCGGCTTCGGTTTTTCGATAAATCGCAAGATCCGCCCGTCGTCCGCCGTCTCGACCAGCCCAAACCGTGACGGATCGTCCACCGAGGCAAGCGTCAATGTCGCGTCGGCCGAATTCTTGCGATGAAACCCGATCACTTTCGAAATGTCCACGTCGGTCAGGATGTCGCCATTCAGCACGACGGTGGTCTCGTTCAATTCCCGCGACGCAAAACGATAGGCACCGCCGGTCCCGAGCGGGTTTGGTTCAGTTATGTAATTAAGCGAGACACCCAGGTCCGAGCCGTCCCCGAGCAGGTCCTCGATCTTGTCGGGCTGGTAGCTCAGCGAGAGCGTGATGTCGGTGATGCCGGCACGCCCGAGAATGTCGATCTGATAAAGAAGGAATGGCCGGTTCATCACCGGGACGATCGGTTTCGGGGTGTAAACGGTAAGCGGCCTGAGCCGTGTGCCCTTGCCGCCCGCGAGGATCAATGCCTGCATAATTCGACGACGCCGCCATCCGGCGAAAGTTAAGACTAAAAAATCGTCTCGCAATATGCAAAATCACGCCCCCGAGAATGTGTTAAACAACGATGTGCATAGCCCAAACTCATTGACACTCCGTAGTCCGTCATGCTACTTTATAGGTCGCGGGAGCCTCACATCCCGTTTTTTGCACCCCAACCATACCTTCAAAAAAATTAGTCGTTCATTTGGTTCCGGTTTCAGGCAGATCTGACAGCGAAGTTTCAATGAGTTTCGACAAGACAAAGGCCATGCGGAATGCAGAGAAGTATCTCTCTCAGGGCAAGATCCGCGCCGCTATCGGAGAATACGAGCAGGTTGTAAAACATGACACCCGCGATATCGGGACGCTGAACATGTTGGGCGACCTGTATTCGAAGAATTCCGATGTCACATCAGCCATCCTCTGCTACGTAGCGGTGGCCGACCATTACGGGAACCAGGGCTTCTTTCAAAAAGCGATCGCCGTTTACAACAAGATCTCGCGTTTAGATCCCGAATCGGTCAACGTATGGCAAAAGCTGGCCGAACTGCACAAGAAAAAGGGTTCTCCGGGCGAGGCCAAGCAGCATTATCAGAGGGTTGCGGACCATTTTGAAAAGTCGGGCCGGCGGATCGAGGCACTCGCCGTTTGGAAGGAGATCGCCCAGCTCGACCCGACGAACACCGACGCGTATCTCAGCCTCGCCGAATCTTATATCAACGAGAACCAGCTTGACGACGCCTACGACGCGTTCACCGAGGTCGCGCGCCGGCTGGCCGCGAAAGGCCGTCATGACGAAGCGGTCGCGGCGATCGAGAAAGCGCTCGTCATTCGCAAGGACGACACTGCCGCATTACGTATCTTCGTAGATTCGCAAGCCGCCCTCGGCTGTGCAAATGTAGCTGCGGAACGGCTCGCGGCTATTTTGCTCGAATCGCCGCACAGCCGCGAGGTGATCTCGCTGCTCGCCGATGCGCACATAGCCGCCGGTCAGATAGACGAGGCCGAAAAGACGGTCATCCGTCTGGTCGAATTGGACCCGGCCAATTTTCCGCGGCTGCTCGAACTTGGCAAGATCTACGTCGAGGCAGGCGACGCTTCGTCTGCGGCTCGCGTCCTGTCGATGTCGTCCGAACATCTTCTTGTCGGCGGCCAGGCCGAAGAGTTCGATTCTCTGGTCACGGCTCTGCTCGAGCGGGATCCAGCGAACCTGGAAGGTCTCAGGCTCAAGTCGCGCTATTGTTCGTGGCAGCGGGACGAGGACGCCCTGTGCCGCTCGCTGGAACGCCTTGCCTCGGCCGCACGCGACGCCGGTGCCGTCGAAGACGAGAGGTTCGCATTGCAGCAGCTTGCGGGCCTAAGGCCGCAGGAGACCGAATTTGCGGAGCGGCTTAGAGAGTTGAACGCCGAGCACGGTTTCGACGAATTCGAGGGAACCGAGAGCCTCTTTGACAAACGTTTCCTTAAGGGCCCGGCCGCTTCGTTCGACGCCCATCCGGAGGAATACACGGCCCCGGGCGAGGCTCCGCCCGTCGAATACCATTACAATGTTGAAGCCGTTTCCGTCGACACAGGATCCGAACCGGTCGAGGAAGTCACCGGCGGGTTCGCCGTTGTCGAAGCGGAGGCGGCCGCTCCTGAACCCGAGGTCGCCGCCGAGCCGGCTGCCCGGGAACCTGCCCACGACTGCGTCATTCCCCAGCTTCAAAAAGAGATCGAGAGCGTTCGCTTTTATATTGAGGCCGGCTATCTTGAACTGGCCGAAAAAGCGTCATTCGAACTAAAGAACGACTACGGCGACCGCCGCGAGATCGCCGAGCTTATCGACGAGATCCGGAGCCTTGCGACCCTGCTCAATGGCGACGTCGAAACGGAAGAGACGGCCGCCGACGATGCGGTCACCGAAACCGCCGAAACGGCCTCCGAAACCGAGCCCGCGACCGCGGCCGCATCCGCCCCCGCTCCCGAACCCGAGGCCGAGCCCGAACCCGAACCCGAACCCGAACCGGAAATGGCCGGCGCCGCCTATGATCTCGCCGAACTGCGCAGCGAACTGGGCCTTGACGACGCGAACGGGTCGGCGAACGGCGATTTCGAGACTTACTTCAACACCGGGACGGCCTATAAGGAAATGGGCCTTGTCGAGGAGGCCATAAAGGAATTCCAGGCCGCGGCCGCGGCCGTTGGCCCGAACGACGGCACTCGTCGATTCTTCGCATGCGCCAACCTTCTCGGTTTCTGCTTCATGGAGCAAAAGATGCCCGGAGCCGCGTTAACGTGGTTCGAACGGGCGCTCGAGACCGCTGAACTCTCTCGCGAAGAAAAACAGGGCATCTGGTACGAACTTGCGATGGCCTACGAAGAGGACGGCAATTTCGAGTCCGCCGGGCGGTATTTCGAGATGGTCTATTCCGAGGACGCCAACTTTCGCGACGTCAGCGAGAAACTTAAGAGCCTTTCGGTAAATCATTGAGCGCTTCAGGCCCGCCTTTTCCGCCGCGGTGGAAAAAGAATATAATTTGACGGTATGGTTGAGAGGCTGACCGTCATTTTTTTTATCATCCTCTGCTTACTTTTGGGCGTCTATTTGATCCTGTCTCCGTGGGACACGCTTTTTGGTAACTGGAGCGAAAATTATCTCCTCGTCCTTGTGTCCGAGGGGGCCGGGCTGCCTGGTATCCAGCGAACGGTCGCCTCTAACTGGTTTCGCGGTGCGGTCACGGGCCTGGGCGTGCTCAACCTCATCATCGCTTTCTGGGAGATCGGTCATTTCAAACAAAGCGTTGCTCTCCTTCAGGAACACGACGCGAAGCAGAAAAGAAAGTGACCGATCGAATCGACCTTCCCGCGATCTACTGCATTTCAGAAGGATGTTTGACCGACGAGAATTTCCACGCGGCGTCGCACCGTCTTCTTTCTCAAATACGCGCCGCGGCATCGGGTGGTGTGTCGATGTTCCAGATCCGCGAAAAAGCGCTCTCAGACAGCAGGCTTTTCGATCTGGCATCGCAAGCGGTCCGCGCCGCCCCGAATTCGCACCTGAAGATCATTGTCAACGGGCGGGCCGACATTGCCCTCGCGGCAGGGGCCGACGGCGTCCATCTGCCGGCGAACGGCGTTCCCGTCGGTGCGGTCAGGAAATGGGTTCCAAATGAATTTATCATCGGAGTTTCGACCCATTCTCTTGCGGAAGCCGGGGCGGCAAAGGAAGGCGGTGCGGATTTCGCGGTCTTCGGCCCCGTTTTCGAGACTCCCGGAAAAGGGCCGGCCATCGGCATCGACGCTTTGAAGAATGTCTGCGATGCGCTCGTACCGTTTCCCGTGCTCGCGCTCGGCGGCATAAACGAGGAAAATGCGGCCGAGGCCCTCGCCGCGGGAGCTTCTGGCTACGCTGCGATCAGGTATCTCCACCGGAAGATTTCCGATAGTGAACGGACCGGATCTTGATGACTGACCAGATCGAAAAACCCGTCTGCATGACGATCGCCGGCGTCGACCCCTCAGGCGGTGCGGGTGTAATTGCAGATATAAAGACGTTTACAGCGTTCGGATGTTATGCGGCGGCGGCCATTTCATCGCTCACTTTCCAGAATACGACCGGCGTTTTCGGATCGGTCGACCAGGACGCGGCGTCGATCAAAGGTCAGATCAGTGCGGTCCTTGATGATCTGCCCGTGGCGGCCGTCAAGACCGGAATGCTCCCCAACCGCGGTGTGATCGAAACGGCCGCTGCACTTCTGAAAGAAAGCAGCGTCAAAAATTTGGTCGTCGATCCCGTGGTCCGGTCCACTTCCGGCTACGACCTGATCGACGATGCCGCGCTTCGGGCCGTGATCGAAGACCTGTTTCCGCTGAGTTCGATCGTCACGCCCAACCTGCAGGAGGCAGAACGGATCTCCGGTATGAAGATCGACTCGGTCGACGCAGTTCGCCTCGCCGCCGAAAAGATGATCTCATTCGGGGCGAAGAATGTGCTGATCAAGGGCGGCCACTTTTTTGACGATGCGGCCGAAAACCGCATGGCGGTCGACCATCTCTTCACGTCCGGCGGCGATAACCGGACCTTCGAAGCCCCATTCATCGAGACAGATTTCACCCACGGTACAGGCTGCGTTCTCGCGGCGGCGATAACGGCGAATCTTGCAAAGGGAAATAGCCTGGTCGATTCGATCGCGATCTCAAAGGAATTCGTGACCGAAGCGATCCGCACGGCCTACAAACTCGGCCGCGGCCATTCGCCGGTGAACATCCCGACGGATCGCCGCTGGCTTTAGAGCTTGTTTATAGAGATCCGATCAAAGCTGCTGCCATTTAGCCGCAAATTGGAACCGGCGTTGGTCTACGGTCGCCCTATCGGAACGATCTTTCGCTGCTACCCAGTTCCGGAACGCGCCCTCTTTGGACTTCAAAGTTCAAACTTGGCAGAATATCCATTGGCTCGCGACCTTTTAGCTTCGGCGATTGCCGGTCACGCATTTGGCCGAGCTTCTGGATCGCCATCGGACTAATGGACCCATCGAATCGACAAAAAGAGCAAAGCGAATCGGCATCGCTCCGGCTTGTGTCCGACAAGAAAGACTCGCCGTGGTCAGCGGGTGTTGAAAAACAGTTCGTCAACTTCATTTTCTTTCGCATCAATCCGTCGTGGCGAAAGCTGGACGCCGAATCAAAGAGCATCTTCAAGCGTGAGTTTCAAAGCGTTTACGAATCGTACGCCGAAGATTTCCTGTTGTTCAGCTATTCGCTGGTCGGTTTCGATTCCAAGGCCGACCTGATGCTTTGGCGGATCGGGCTTTCGCTCGACCTGATCCAGGAAATGACCGCGAAGCTTTTCCGCACGAGATTGGGAAGTTATCTTGAGACGGCCGAGAACTATCTGGCGATCACTAAAAAGCGAGCGTTCGTTGCCGACGACGGCCTTGGCGATCCGCAGAGCCGTGCACATGTGGTGGCCGGTTCGGGGAATTATCATTTTGTCTATCCATCGGCGAAGCATTCCGACTGGTATGAAAAGCCCGGGAGCGAACGCGATGCGTTGATCGAGGAGAATTTTATGGTCGGCCAGAAATTCCCTAACATCAGGATCCACTTGACCCACGCTTTCGGGTCCAGCGATCAGGAGTATCTGGTCTCGTTCGAAACCGACGAGCCCCGCGATTTCCTGGCCCTTGCCGAAGAGCTCCGGCAAACGCCGGCGAGCAAATTAACGCTTCGCGGGATGCCGGTCTACACGTGCAGGAAAAGGCCCCTATCGGAATGCCTTGACGCACTTGGATAGCCGCTTCGATCTGTCGTGCTGCTTGTAGCAAGAAAATTCCTTGTCCGCGGGCTTGTCCAGGGGGTCGGTTTCCGATATTTCACGCAGAGGTCGGCGGCACGGCACCAGGTGCTCGGCTACGTCCGAAATCTCGAAGACGGCAGGGTCGAAGCGTTCGCGCAGGGGCCTGAGGCGGCCGTAGAGGCCTTCAAACAGGACCTGACGGCGGGGCCGAGATTCTCAAGCGTCGATGACATTGAAGAATTCGTGATGGACCTGACGAACGAGTTCTCGTCATTCAGGATCGAACGATAAGCGGGCAGCAATAAATTCTATTAATTCGAGGCGAACTTAAATGGACGATCTTAAGAAACTTGTACGCGAAGTTCCCGATTTTCCGAAGCCGGGCATAAACTTTTACGACATCACCACTTTGCTGAAAGACCCTGAGGGCCTGAAGCTTACGCTCGACGCGCTCTACGAACTTTGCCGTGACGAAAAGGTGGACACGGTGATCGGGATCGAATCGCGAGGCTTCATCTTCGCCACCCCCCTCGCCTACCGGCTCAATTCCGGTTTCGTTCCGGTCCGAAAACCCAAGAAGCTGCCGGCGGAAAAGGTCTCGATCTCGTACGATCTCGAATACGGCCAGGACACGCTTGAGATCCACAAGGACGCGGTCGGCAGCGGGCATCGCGTGATCATCGTCGACGACCTTCTGGCGACCGGCGGCACCGCCCGTGCCGTGGTAGATCTGGTCGAAGGCCTCGGCGGCGAAGTTGCCGGGCTGCTGTTTGTCGTGGAACTCAAGTTTCTCAATGGTCGGAGCAAGTTCGATGACACGCCGATACGTTCGTTGATTCAATATCAAAGCTGACGAGTTGAATCTAGAGTGTAGTCCGAAGCGAAAGAAGACCCATCGGATGGTTGAATACTTCGAGGGTTTGCTATGAGATTGCTTCTGTCTGCCTTTTTCATTGTCTTATCCATTGCTGCGGGATCCATCGCTCAGACGTCCTATGCTCCCCCAAAAATGAGCGCGGAACAGGTTGCCGCCGATATTCGCCTGCTTGTCGACGCTCTAGAGTCTATCCATCCTGGGCTCGACCGTTATGATACAAAGACGGACCGGGACATCGCTGTGGAAGCTCTTCGTCGTCTCGCGAAAACTGGCGGAAATGAGTTCGAACTTTATCTTGCCCTTTCGCGATATTTGGCTGCCATAAGGTGTGACCACACAAAGGCCGAACTCTCGCCGGCAATATCAAAACATCGCGAGGACCACCCGAGTCATTTGCCTTTCAAGTTCACAGTGATCGACGGAAGGATGTTCGTCCGGGATTTCGACGCCAGGCAAGGATCGATCCCCCGCGGCACTGAGATCTTGAGGATCAACGGCCGACAAGCATCGGACCTGATCGATGAGTTTGCACGATACGTTTCCGTAGATGGCTACACCGACCATGTCCGACCTTTTAAGCTCGCCGATGATTCGGATCTGCTCGGTTCCAACTTTGACCAATTCTATCCGCTTCGCTATGGCTTCCGGCCGGAACTAGCGCTCGAAATAAGGCAGCCTGGCGCCAAGGTGGAAAAGAAGGCCGCGTCGCTCATCTCCTACAAGAAATGGCGATCGCTTGGCGATGGAAAGGCCGTCAATAACTTCTCGGATCCGGGTGCCGTTGAATTTCGCCAAACCGGCGGCGACACGGCATATCTGCGGGTCGCGACCTTTATCAACTACCGGACGCCCATTGACCCGAATAAGGTGTTCTCGCCGATCTTCGACCAGATCCGCGAACGCAAGATCCGCCATTTGATCGTGGACTTGCGAGAGAACGGCGGCGGTTCTGATGACGTCGGTGTTGCACTCGGCCGCTTTTTGCTGCCTGAACGGGTAATTATAAAAGGTGCGTTGGCGGTCAAAGCCTTATCGGTTAAGCCCGAACTACGGCCGTTTCTTGAAACGTGGAACCGAAGCGTTTTTGACATCGATCCCGCCGGCTTCGCCAAAAATGCAAGCGGGTTATTTGAAAAACAAAGTGCCCCCGTGGACCTGGAGCCACTGGCAAATGCTTTTGCCGGACGCGTCACCTTTCTTACGAGTGCCTCAAATGCTTCGGGTGTCGTCATACTCATGGCGCGGCTCCGGAACGTTCGGCCGATACGGCTCGTCGGCGAGGAGACAGGCGGCAGTTCCGAAGGGCCAACCGCCGGCGTTATTCTGTTTCTAAATCTGCCGAATTCGAAAATCAAGGTCCGGATACCGGTGTATCGAAGTTTTACGGGCGTTAAGAACTTCATTCCGGGGAAAGGACTCGTTCCGGACGTTTTGGTCCGTGCAACGATCGAGGACCTGATCTCAGGCCGCGACCGAGCATTGGAATCCGCGTTGACGGATCAATGAAACTTGACACACTGGTTGCCGGCGTAACACAATCCAACCTTGCCCTTCGGTCCCGTAGCTCAGTTGGATAGAGCGTCCGCCTCCTAAGCGGAAGGCCGCTGGTTCGAATCCAGCCGGGACCACCACATCAAAAACTCCCGCTTTCGTAAACTACCGCCCCATCCATCCGCCGTCCACGACCAGGACGTGGCCGTTCATATAATCGCTCGCGGCCGAGCTTAGAAAGACCGCGGCCCCTTGAAGGTCGTTCGGGTCGCCCCAACGGCCGGCCGGAATGCGTTCCAGGATCTGCCGGTTTCGCGCCTCGTCGGCTTGGAGTGCGGCGGTGTTGTTCGTTGCAAAATAGCCGGGTGCGATCGCGTTGACGTTAATATTGAATTTTGCCCACTCATTCGCCAGGGCTTTGGTCAGGCCCGCAACGGCCGATTTCGACGCCGTGTATGCGGGCACGGTGATCCCGCCCTGGAACGAAAGCAGCGAAGCGATGTTTACGATCTTCCCCGAGCCCTGCCCGATCATGTGCCGCCCGGCCGCCTGCGAAAGTCGAAAAACGCTCGAAAGGTTCACCTCGATCACCGTTTCCCAATCCTCTTCAGAAAAATCAACGGCGGGTGCACGTCGGATCGTCCCGGCGTTATTTATCAGGATGTCGATCCGGCCGAATTCCTCCACGACACGCTCGATCACCTTTGCCGGCACCTCTTTGTCCGACATTTCGCCCGCGGCCTCGACGGATCGCCGCCCGATCGCCGCGATCGCTTCGCAGACAGGGCCTGCATCGCCAGGTTTGCGGCAGTGGACGGCGACATCGGCACCGGCCTCGGCCAGCGCGACCGCCATCGAAGCCCCCAGGCCCGTGGCCGCTCCGGTCACGAGCGCGACTTTTCCTTCCAGGTTGAATTTGTCCAATACTCCCATCAGGTGACAGTCTCTACCGAATGCCGTAAATTGTCCAGCCAAACGGGTTGCAGGGCCGACATCTATTTTTCGGAAAGTGCTGCCGAATAGTGGTTTCTATTAAATGAACGGAAGAAAACGGTGTTCAAGCACAGTGGCAGACATTTATCGCCGCTAGCCCTGGGTTCGCCTCTGTTCACAAGCCCTAAAAGAAAAAGATCGGGCCGCATCGTTTTAGTACGGTGCGGCCTTTCCGCGTTTGAACTCAAGGTCCATTCGTGGCAACTTGAATGAAGAATGCAGAAGGTCCTGACAGCCGCCCAAATGCGCGAGGTCGATCGCCTGACGACCGAACGCTACGGCATCCCATCCATCATCCTGATGGAAAACGCCGCCCACGCCGTCGCCCGCGTCATCACCGAAAAACTCGGCGGCTCGGTCAAAGGCAAATCGATCTTGATCCTATGCGGCAAGGGCAACAACGGAGGCGACGGCGCCGCCTTGGCGCGAATTCTATGGCAGCAAGGAGCAAATGTTGAGGCTATTATCGTTGGCAAGGTCGCCGAAACGAAGGGTGACGCCCGAATCAACTTTGAGATCCTCCGCGAGTATCAGCGATCGCGCGATATCAAATTCGATTTCAGCCTGAGTTTCGACTCAGGGAGTATTTTGCTTCGTGAGTATGAGGACGGCGAGCATCTAAGAAAACGATACCGACCCCGGATCGATCCTGTTGTCGTTGTAGATGCGCTCCTCGGGACCGGCGTGAATCGGCCCGCTGACCAGAATCTTGGCCAGGTCATACAGAGCGGATGGTTCGAGGAACGACCGTATCGAGACTCACCCTTCGAAGTGATTTCGATCGATCTTCCGAGTGGGGTCGAGGCAGACAATCCGTCGCTTATCGGTCCAACCGTACAGGCGGACATAACCGTAACCTTCACAGCTCCCAAAACAGCTAACCTATTCGGCGAAGCAGGAGCATTGAACGGGGACCTGATAATTGCCAACATCGGCACACCCCAAGAATTGGTTAATGAACAAGACTCAAATTTGTTCGTTTCGGAAAAGGAAGACGTTTCGACGTGGCTGTATGGTGCAGTCTTCGAGTTTGACTCCTACAAAAACAAACGCGGGCACGTGTTGATCGTCGCAGGCTCGGAGGATTATTCCGGGGCGGCGGTATTGGCGGCGAATTCGGCAATGCGTTCCGGCGTCGGCCTGACGACGCTGGCGTGTCCGGCGAATGCGAAGGAGCTGATCGCCTCGCGGCTGCTTCCTGAGGTAATTCTTTCCCCAGTCGAGTCCGACGAGTTCGCCGGCCATCTTGAACGGACCGATGCAGTCGCGGTCGGCTGCGGGCTCGATGTGAACGATCCAAAGATCGAGACTCTCGTCCGCGACATTGTTGAGAATAGAAAAACGCCCGTGATCATCGACGCCAGTGCCTTGGGGTTCTTCGCCCAAATGCAGAAGCCCGCGCGTGAGCAAGGGCTTAACACTCAACTAAATGGTCTATCACTTGCTGACGCACAGGCCTCCGCAGCGAAAGCTCCGCTCATCCTCACACCGCACGAGGGCGAGTTCCTGCGGCTGCTGGGTACCAATGACAAAAACACAATAAAGGACCGTGTCGCCGCCGTCCGCGATTTCTCACAGAAAAACAACGTGATCCTCGTCCTGAAAGGCGAGCGCGTTCTTATCGGGGCACCTGATGGCCGTGTGGTCGTCAATCCAACGGGGAATTCAGGCCTCGGCAAAGCCGGCAACGGCGACACTCTCGCGGGCATTCTTGCTGGCTTTGTTGCCCAGGCCGCGAAGATGAACATCGACATCTTCGAAACCGTCGTCGCCGCCGTATACATCGCCGGGATGGCCGGTGATCTTGCCGAACAGAAATGGGGCAAACGTGTGATGACCGCCTCGGACGTCCGCGAATGTCTGGCCGAAACGTTTAGGACACTTGAGAGCGGTGACTGATCGGCTGGTTCGGTTTCTTTCTTCTTTTCTTCTTTCGTGGATACATCTCCTAAAGAATTTCTCCACGAAAGAAGAAAAGAAGCGAGGAAGAGAGAAAAGAAGAAATGGATTCCAAACAACTTCTTCAAAAGTGGATAGACGCATTTCAGGCGTGCGATGGTGACGCCGTGGCCAACTGCTACGCCGACGATGCGGTCAATCTACAGGTCGCGATCGGCGAGCCGGACGTCGGCAAAGAGGCGATCCGGGCGGGCAACAATGCTTTCTTCGCAGCGTTTCCGGACGCCTGGTCGCGGGTCGAGAACCTTATCGGCGACGGCGACTGTGCAGCCTGGGAATGGATCGGCGGCGGGACCTGGACGGGCGAATTCGCCGGCCATCAGCCGACCGGCCGAAGCTTCGAGATCCGCGGATGCGGCTTCTTTCGCTTCCGCGACGGCAAGATCGTCGAGCAGCACGGCTATTGGGACAAACACTCTTGGTTCTCGCAGATAGGTTTGCCGGTCGAATGATGGAAGAGCATGTTTGCGAAAGTCCCGAGGCTACCTTTGAACTGGGGCGGCAGCTCGGCGGCAGTCTTCGCGGCGGCGACATCGTCCTGCTCCGCGGCGGCCTCGGTGCCGGAAAAACGCTGTTCACAAAAGGCGTCTTGAGCGGTCTTGGTTTCGATCCGGATGAGGTCACCAGCCCGAGCTTCACGCTGGTGAATCTTTACAAGGCCCTCGAGCACAACGTCTATCACATTGACCTCTGGCGGGTGGACGAAGGCTCGGATGCGGCGTTTGCCGTCGGCCTGCACGAGATCCTTGAGGAACCGAACGCGATTGTTATCGTTGAATGGGCCGAACGGCTGGGTGAGATCGATATTCCCGGCCGCCGATATGTCATCGATATTGAGGGCGACGGCGACGACCCGCGCAAGATCACGATCTCAAGCCCGGAACAAAACAGCGCGACTGTGGTCTAAGTCTTTAATGCGGCTTATCGCTTTAATTTCAATGCTGCTGCTAACGGCATGTTCGATGCCGTCGCCGTCGGCGTCGAATGCTGTCGAAACGGCGGAGGTCGATCAACGGGTCGAACGGCTGATCCGTCAAAAGGAGGCTATCGTTCCTTTCTTCGAACCGATGAAGATCCGCGAGGGCGACTGGCTCGATTCGCAGCGGGAATCCGGCGAGACCTTCGAAGAATACGCGGCTTCGTCGCCTACGCTTCCGACCGCAGAGCGGCGGACCGTCTATGTTCAGCCCGTCGGCCAATTCACTGCCGAGCAAAAGCGCGCCGTCGCCCTGGCCGCCGATTTTATGTCGGCTTTTTACGATCTGCCGGTAAGGCTGAATCCGGAAATGCCGCTCGGCAGCGTGCCGAAAGACAAGCAGCGAAGGATCGAATATCGCAACAACCTGCAGATCCGGACGGCCTATTTCCTCGACGACCTCCTGCCTAAAATGCTGCCCAAGGACGCCGCCGCGCTGATAGCGTTCACGAATTACGATCTTTACCCGGGCGATACGTGGCATTTCGTGTTCGGGCAGGCGACGCTGTCGCAAAGGGTCGGGGTCTATTCGCTTTATCGTTTGTCCGATATGACGCTTGAACAGGACAACGACGAGGACCGGCTTCTCCTCCGCACCCTCAAGATCGCGACGCACGAGACCGGGCACATGTTCTCGATGAAGCACTGCATCAAGTACGAATGCCTTATGTCCGGCACCAATCACCTGGCCGAAACGGACCGCCGTCCGCTGGATAATTGCCCGGAATGCATGGCAAAGGTCGCATGGGCGATGAACTACGATCCTGCCGAGCGTTACCGAAAGTTCGCCGCGTTCTGGGACAAGAACGGGCGTCCTGAAGAGGCAAAGTCGCTCCGGCAGAAGGCCGCAGCGATTTCGGAAATAAAATAAACGCGTTCCCAGTAGCGGCAAGATTTGCAAAATGAAGACCAACGAGAATCCGGGATTTGCCGACCTGAAAATCGTGATCAGGAAATTTGACCGCTCGCTTGACCTTTACGAGTGCGATCGCCTCGTCCGTTCGTTCCCGATCGTCCTCGGATTCTCGCCCGATCTGGACAAGGAGCGCGAGGGCGACGGCCGAACGCCCGAGGGCGAGTACCTGATCGTCGTCAAGAATCCCGAAAGCTCATTCCACTTGTCGCTCGGCATCAATTATCCAGGCCCCAAGGATGCCGAGGCCGGGCTCGCCGCCGGGCTTATCACGCAAGCGGAATATCACGAGATCCTCGATGCGGCCGAAAACCGCAAATTGCCGCCCCAGAAAACGGCCCTTGGCGGCGAGATCTACATCCACGGCGGCGGATGCGAAGGAGACTGGACGCGAGGCTGCATCGCCCTTGCCAACGATGAGATGGACGAGCTTTTCCTGCTGGTTCAGGTCGGAACGAAGGTCACGATCCTGCCTTGATCTGCCAAATTGTATACCCGGCCACACGTACCAAAAAAGTTTCCGACCAATTCTACATCGGTTATAATGACTCCTTGTCTGTATGCATGACGACGCAAAAAAGGCAGTTGAAACCAACGGGTCGGCCGCCGACGCCGACGAATCTGCGATCTACAACGGCCCGCGGCTCTTCAACCGCGAGCTGAGCTGGCTCGAGTTCAATCGCCGCGTCCTCGACGAGGCCGTTGACCCCGACCTTCCGGTCCTCGAACGCCTCAAGTTTCTCTCCATATTCTCGACCAATTTGGACGAGTTTTTCATGATCCGCGTTTCCGGCCTGAAGGAGCAGATCGAAGAGGGCGTCGCAGAACTTTCCGCGGACGGGATGTCCGCCGCCGACCAGCTTCGCGAGATCGGCAAGCGGCTGAGGCCGATGCTCGAGCGGCAGGCAAAGTACCTCAACGACACCGTCCTGCCCGAACTTGCCGCTGCCGGCATCACGATCGAGCCCTATCGCTCGCTGAATTCCAAGGAACGCAAGAAGCTCGACAAATATTTCCGCGATAACCTTTTCCCGATCCTGACGCCGCAGTCCGTCGATTCGAGCCATCCGTTTCCTTACATTTCGAACATAAGCCTCAACCTCGGTCTGTTCATCGAGCCCGACCGGGCCGTCACGCAAAAGAACCTGAAACACCTTTTCAGGCAAAAACGGTTCGCCCGGATCAAGCTGCCGGCGGCCCTGCCCCGGCTGATACCGATCAGTGAAAGGCACGGCCGGTTCGCCCTGATGGAAGAGGTCGTCGCTGCAAATGCCGGGGCCCTCTTCCCGAACATGAAGACAAGCGAGGGTTACCTGTTCCGCGTTACCCGCGACGCCGACATCGAGCTGCGCGAGGACGAGGCCGGCGACCTTCTTCGCACTCTCGAACGCGAACTCCAGCGGCGGCGTTTCCGTTTTCCAGTGCGGCTCGAGGTCGCCGACACGATGCCCGACAAGATGCTCAAGCTTCTTGCCGACGGAATAGGCCTGGCCGATCCCGACATATTTAAGATCGGCGGGTTTATGGATATCTCGGCATTGATGCAGCTTTACTCGTTGGATCGCCCCAACCTGAAGGAACGCCCGATCCCGATGGTTCACCCTATGGTGTTCCACGAAAAGAAAAGCGTCTTTGAAGTGCTCAAGAAGAAGGACGTGCTTCTTCATCATCCGTACACCTCGTTCACCGCGGTCACCGATTTTCTGGCCGAAGCGGCCGAGGACCCGAGCGTACAGGCCATAAAGATCTGCCTGTACCGAACCGGAAAGGACTCGCCCATCGTCAACTCGCTGATGCGTGCAAGCCAGCTCGGCAAGCAGGTCACGGCCCTGGTCGAGCTAAAGGCACGCTTTGACGAAGAGAACAATATCGAATGGGCCCGGCGGCTCGAGAATGAGGGTGTCCACGTTGTCTACGGGATCAGCTCGCTAAAGACGCACTCGAAGGTCTTGCTCGTCGTCCGGCGAGAGAAGGACAAACTTGTGCGTTATGTTCACCTTGGGACGGGTAACTACAACCCGGCGACCGCCCGGCTTTATACCGATCTCGGACTGCTGACGGCCGATCCTGAGATCGGCGAGGACGCGACCAGCCTCTTCAATTTCCTCACCGGCTATTCGCAGCAGGACAAATACAACCGGCTTCTCATTGCCCCGCTGAATTTGCGTGAAAGGCTGGCGGAATTCATCGATCGTGAGCGGCGAAACAAATTGGCCGGAAAGCCGGCCCGGATCATCGTCAAGCTCAACAGCCTGACCGACGAGGAACTGATCGACGGCCTTTACGCTGCATCCGCGGCGGGGGTCGAAATAGACCTTATCGTCCGCGGGATATGCGCCCTTCGTCCCGGCATCAAGGGCTTGTCTGAGAATATTCGCGTACGCTCGATCGTCGGCCGCTTCCTAGAGCACAGCCGGATCTTTTACTTCGCAAACGGCGGCGTTGAAAACGGCGAGATGTTCATCGGAAGCGCCGACTGGATGTCGCGTAATCTGGATCGAAGGGTCGAGACCGTGGTCCCGATCATCGACCCCGACATCAAGGCCTACTTGCGGGACGAAGTGCTCGCGAGTTACCTGCTCGATAATTCGAATGCCCGCATTCTCAAAGCCGACGGCACCTATAAGAAGGTAACGGGAGGCGAGCCATTCGACTCGCAGATGGCTTTTGTCGGCCAGGATATCACCGGCTGATCCGCTGGCTATTAATCTTTGAATTAATTTGGAATGATCGAGGTCTGGGGAAATGTAACGCTCGCTTCGGTAGAAGAAGAATGATTCACTTGTTCTTGTTTTTCTTCTTTTGTGGATGCTTCTTCCCCTTCAGACCGGTTGATCTATCCACAAAACAAGAAAGATCCCCAAATAAAGGAAACGGAATTCTACTGCCGATCCATCTGTTACAGTCCGCGAGTTCGGTTCACACCCCCGATCCATCTCAAGCCGAAGTGGTCTTTTTGAACCGGGCCTCCCAGACCCCGTCGATACATTTTCCGTATTTAGCCGCCAGCCGGGGATAACCGCGCGGCTCCGGTTCGAGTTCGGTTATATCAAGAGCTTTTTCGGCCGCTTCTATCTCCTCAACTTCGCCCTCGATCTCCATGTAGTAGCCGAAGGGAAGTTCATCGAGCACAACTTCGACATCCAGGAAATGAAAGGTCTTTCTATGCTTTTCGTAAACTATCGAGAGCTTGTACCCAAGGCTTTGAATGATCTTCTCCATCGCGTCAACGTCTGTGACGTGGGTCTCGTATTCGATCCTGTGCTTGATGTCCGAGTCATAGCTGATCCGCTCTTTGTAAGTTAAGAGCGTGTCCGATCCGACCTTTCGTAGCCGCAGCACCGCGGCCCGCTCGTCCAGCACACCGCCGCGATGCAGGTAATTCTCTTCGAACACCTCGCTCTTGAACTCGGCGCCCATCGTTACCAGCCTCGCGGTCAGGTCGACAAGCAGCTTCTTATCAAGCCGGTATTTTTTTTCGATCTCGATTCCCATTTATCGCTGTCAAAGCCAATTTTAGGTGATAAGAAGGGTAACGGCAACCAGTCTTTCGAATACGCGTCGATGCTTGACTGATACAGGGCCGATAGCTGATACTTGAAAAAAAGGTCAGGTTTTGCCTGTGCCGTAAAAACGAACGGAGAAAAGAGTTTATGCCTTATCCAGAAATGATGATCCACGGAATGCGTGCGGAATTAACGCAGCTTGGGATCGAAGAAACAAAGTCACCCGAGGCGGTCAAAGAAGCGGTCGAGAACACCGACGGGACACTGATGGTCGTCGTTAATTCGGTCTGCGGTTGTGCCGCCGGCGGCGTCCGTCCCGGCATTGCGATGGCACTTGAACGTTCGGCCGCCAAGCCCGACCGATCGATCACGGTCTTTGCCGGTGCCGACATCGACGCGACCGACACGGCCCGCGAGTTCTTCGCCGGATACGCCCCGTCGTCGCCTTCTATCGGGTTTTTGAAGAACGGAAAGCTTGTCCAAATGTTCGAGCGGCGTGACCTCGAGGGGCGGCCCCCCTTCGTGATCGCCGATGAGCTTGCAAAGGCGTTCGAGACACACTGCGCCAAGTCCGAAGCCTCGGCCAATTAACAACACGCAGATCTTTGACCGAAAGGCCGCCTGGTCTGCCCGGCGGCCTTTTCGGTTTTGTAGGTTCGCGTCTCGATCGTATCTATTCTGCCGCTTCAGCTCTTTTTTTTGATCTATTTCGTGAATTTCGTGAAAAAAGTTCTTCCAATGGAATGCTCAAAAAAGAGGAAATTCGATTCGATAAACGAGATCATTGAGCCCCCGCAATGCTGTTAGGCGATACGATTTGTAGATAAATGTTGCTTTGCCCGTCTCAAAGCCGTTAAAATCTATGTAAGAACTCGCGGCAATTCCCGCGGGCCCCGCCTCCCTAAAAACCCCGATGTCCGTCCTCCAAAGAAAACACACCAGATTTTCGCTTGAGATCCCGGCGACGATCGTCACCCGTTTCGGCGACCGACAGCAGACCGTGCTTCAGCAGATCAGCATCGGCGGTTGCTTTACCGGCTGGGAAGAGAATATTTACACGGGCGATGAATTCAGGCTTGAGATCGGGTTGCCGAACGGGAATCGGCTTCCTCTAGCGTGCAAGGCCGTGTATCGGTTCGACAACACGGGCGTCGGCGTTAAATTCACCGACATTTCGCGTTTCGAGCAATCATTGATCTCACAGATCATCGAAGCAAAGCTGGAATCGGAAGGCCTGCCGCTGCCGATCGACCCGTTTACGGTTCCGACTCCGATCCTATTGGAAGAAAAGCCGCAGCTGCCGGCCGACGAGCGCCGCCAGAGGGAAGACATCCTTGAAGGGATAATGTCATACGACAATTAAGACCTTTTCCTATCCGAGCCTCCCGCAAACAACTCGCCGCTAAGCTCTGCCGAATCAATACCGGTCATTCGTTTTACCTCATCTTTGGTGAGAGCCCCGCACGATATTCCCATCCTAAAAAAATTGACGATCCCCATCGCCGTGGCCGCATCATCGAAAGCGTTCCCGGTCAGGGTCGCCTGCGCCGCGCGATCCATGAATGATCGCAGTCGGGCGGCCTGCGGCTCGGCGGCCTCGAGGAAAAAGCTGAATACCGCCGCATAACGCGCCGCAAGCTGGTTCGGGTGCAGGTCCCAGCTCTGGTAAAAGCCCTGGGCCATCGACCTCTGTACGTTCGCAAAATGCACCCGCCATCCGGCATGAACGGCCGAGCGGTTCTGCGCCGCTTGCTGTTCCGAAAGTTCTTTGCCTTTGTTCAGCTGGACCGGTAGTTGGACCGTTACCGAATCCGACAGCCTTAGCCCTAAGGGGCTGAGTGCGGCAAGCATCAACTGGCGGGCGTGATCGCACGCCGGGTGCGTCAGGTCCTGATGCGAGGCCGAAATGCCGAGTGCGGCCGTATAGTCATAAGCACCGAAATGAGCCGCAACGCATCGTCCCCGGGCCGCTTCGACCAGGGACCGCAGTGCGATCCGTCCGTCGCGGTCGATGATCGCCAGCGGGTGCTCGATCATTATCTCGATCCGGATCGATCCCTCGCTCAGGCCCGTCTGTTTCTCTACCTTCTTCAGGTCGCGACCGAGGCTCGCCACCTCTTTCTTATCGGTCACTTTAGGAAGCGTGATTACAAAATTTTCCGGTAGCTTCCCGCCGGTTGCCTCGACAAGGGCGGTCATGAAGATGTTCAGCGTCCGCCTGGCACGCTCCCGCGTCTCTTTTGAATAGGATTTGATCCGAATGCCGGAAAAAGGTGTGATGGTCCCTTTCGACATGGCCGAGGCAAGTTCTCCGGCGACCCTCGCCGCATCGCCGTCCTCTTCGTCGTCCGGCCGAAAGCCGTATCCGTCCTCAAAATCGATGCGGAAGTCCTCGACCGGTTCCGCCTTCAGTTTCTTCCGGGTGCGGTCGTAAATCGCCGCCGCCAGCCACGCCGCTTGATTTTCGGTCTTCAGGTTTTCGGGAGCCGAACTATAGAACTTTTCCAGGCTTTCAAGGTCCCGGCCCGAAGCCGCGATCTTCTCCGCTGACGGATGGCCGAGAGCCGCCGCAAACTCGAAGAAATTTGAAGCATATTCATCCAGCGAAGCCAATGCGATCCGGCCGACCTTTTTCGCCGTGTCCGCCTTGAACAGATGCGCGCCGCCGTAAAGCACGTGAACCGGCGAACGCCCGGTAGGCCCTTTTGGCGACGAACGCTTCCGCCTCCGTGCCGGTTTCGCCTCCGGCCCGCGAATGATCAGCGACACCCCTTCGTCGCCCTCGTGCAAAACTTTCTTGCTCATTTCTTAGCTTCGAGAACCTAGATCTCAGCTCCCGCGATCCGTTGCCGGCCAGTATCGTCGCTGCGGGCCGCCTCGATTGAATGTTCCGTCTGTCCCCGGATCATTTTGCCCGGGCCGCCCAACCCTGGAAGATCTCGTCCATCACCTGCTCCAGCGTCCTGACGCCGACGACGCGAAGCCCGAGCATCTTCTCCAGCCCCTTCTTGTTCGATTCCGGCACGATCAGCTTCTTAAACCCGAGCGTCTGCGCTTCGCGGGCCCGGGCCTGCGGCTGGAGCACGCCGCGGACCTCGCCGGTCAGCCCGACCTCACCGAAGACGGCGGTCTCGGGGGCGATCTCCTGGTTCCTGAAACTCGAAGCGATCGCCGTGATCACGCCCAGGTCCGCCGCCGGCTCGTCGATCTCGAGCCCGCCCGCGACGTTCACGAAAACATCGTCGCCCGCAAGCTGATAACCCAGCCTCTTCTCCAGGACCGCTATCAGCAGCGACGCCCGGTTGTGGTCAAACCCCTGTGCCATCCTTCGCCCCGACGCCGTCCTTGGGCCCGAGACAAGGGCCTGGATCTCCACCAGCACGGGCCGCGTGCCCTCCATGCAAACCGTGACTACCGAACCGCTGGCCCCGGCGGGCCGCTCCTGCAGGAAAAGCTCCGACGGGTTCCCGACCGCCGCCAGGCCGCTTCCCGTCATCTCGAAAACGCCGATCTCGTTCGCGGCCCCGAAGCGGTTTTTGGTCGCGCGGATGATCCTGTGATTATGGTGCCGGTCGCCTTCGAAATAGATGACCGTATCCACGATGTGTTCCAGCGTCCGCGGCCCCGCGATCGAACCTTCCTTTGTCACGTGCCCGGTGACGAAAACCGGCGTTGCGGACTGCTTCGCGAACGTCATCAACTGGCCGGCCGCGTCGCGTACCTGCGAAACGCTTCCGGGCGCCGACTCGATCCGCGGGTTATAGACGGTTTGGATCGAATCCACGATCATAAGCGCGGGCCGCAGGTCTTCGACCGCGGCAAATATCGACTGCAGGTCCGTTTCGGGCAGGATCAGCAGGTTGTCGGCCGCCAACCCCAGCCGCTCGCCGCGCATCTTGATCTGCCGCTCGGATTCCTCGCCCGAAACGTAAAGGATCGGCCGTCCGTCCACCTCGATGCGGTCTGCCATCTGGATCACAAGCGTCGATTTGCCGATGCCGGGAGCACCGCCTATCAGCACAAGCGAACCGGCGACGATGCCGCCGCCCAGAACGCGGTCCAGTTCATCGATGCCCGTCGAGGTTCGCTCGTCGTCATCGGCATGGATGCTAGAAAACGACATCGGATGCCGGTCGCGGGCCGTGAACATCCCGCGGGCAAGATCGCCGCCGTCCTTCGCCGGCGGGCGAAACCGCTCTTCGACGAGCGTGTTCCATTCGCTGCAGTCCGGGCACTGGCCCAGCCACTTACGCGACTGCATCCCGCAATTCTGGCAAACAAAAATGGTTGACGGGGTTTTCGCCATAATTTCGAACGCAGGGCACAGTCAGAATACAATGTACTCGTCGCGGACGGAAAACGCCTATTATTTATCGGCGATCTGCACTGAGAATTCCGTTACCCGACGTTTGCCTATGTCATTGCCCTCCATCCATCAATTCGCCGAAAAGGTTGCTCTCATCAGCGGCGTCTCCTCGCCGGCCGGCCGTGCGGTCGCGATCCAGCTTGCTTTGAACGGCGCGTACGTCGTCGGCGTCAGCCCGAAGGGCGACCAAGCCGCCGCCCGTTTGGCGAACGAATTGGCGGAGCTCGGCACGCTCGCCCGTTCGGTGAGTGCCGACGTCTGGACCGACGAAGGCGCCCGGTCCGCTGCCGCCGAGGTCGGATCCGCGTTCGGCCGGCTCGACATTCTCGTCAATTGCCTGAAATTCGTCCCCGAATCGTCGTTTTTCGAGATATCGGAGCCTGCCTTATCAGAGGCGCTGATGCGAAATATCGGGCCGGCGGTTTTCCTGACCCGATCGGTCCTTGACCTGATGAAACCGAGGCCGCGGCCGCGTATCGTAAACATTGCCGCCGCGTCCGGATCGGTCGGAAACCTCGTTTTCGAGGCTGCGCAAGCCGGGCTTCGGAGCCTGACGCGTGACCTGTCGAGAACGCTGCCCGAGAGCTTCCGGGTCAACTGTGTCGAGTTCGCCGCGGCGGACAGAAACGCCGGAATTGAGGGCGAAAATTTGCACCCGACTACTCGGATAACGGAGCCCGACGATGTGGCCCGGGCGGTGCTGTTTCTGTTGTCGTCGGAATCGAAAGCGGTGAACGGAAACGTCATGACTCTCGGGTAAGCTGCCGGCCCGGACGGCCGCCGGAAGTGTCAATTGCCGGTAGGTTGACCATTCGTGCTAGAATTTGCGTAATGAAACTCGATGTACTCATTATCAGGATCGCTTTCGTCGGGCTGCTCATACTGCTCGGCTGGGTCCTGAATCCATTCGAGCGCTCCCAGCGGCTGGGATTGGGCACTGTCGAAGACCCGTTCCTCCGCCACGTGCTCTCGGGCCTGTTGGGCCTTGTCATCGGCCTTCTTATCATCGGGTTCGAGATGCGCGTCCGCCAGATCTCTCTCAAGACTTTGATCGGGGCGGCGGTCGGTTCGATCCTCGGCATCGCCGGGGCGTTCCTCATCGGGGTGCTGATCTCGATCCAAAAGGAATCCGCCGTGTCGGCGGAAATGCAGACCTTCCTGACGATCTCGCTCGCGTTTTTTATGGGTTACGTCGGGCTGATGGTCGGGGCCGCCAAAGGCGAATACCTCGACCTTTCGGCTCTCGGCGGCATTTTCAGCGACAAAGGGATCAAGCGGGATAATAAGATCCTCGACACGTCCGTCATCATCGACGGCCGCATAGCCGACGTCTCCGAGACCGGATTCCTCGGCGGCACTTTGATAATTCCCCATTTCATTCTCGCTGAGCTTCAGCAGGTTGCCGATTCGGCCGACTCGTCAAAGCGGCAGCGTGGCCGCCGCGGGCTTGATATGCTCCAGCGGCTTCGCAATAACAGCAAGCTCGATGTCCAGATCGTCGAAACGGATTTTCCCGCGATCAAGGAAGTCGATCTTAAGCTGATCGAACTCGCCAAACAGCTCGACGCGGTGATCGTTACGAACGACTTCAATCTGAACAAGGTCTCGCAGCTTCGCGGCGTGTCGGTCCTGAACATCAACGAATTGGCCAACGCTCTCAAACCCGTAGTTCTGCCGGGCGAGGCGATGCGCGTCTTCGTCCTTAAAGAGGGCAAGGAATATAACCAGGGCGTCGCTTATCTAGATGACGGGACGATGGTCGTGGTGGACAACGCCCGCCGGCTTATCGGCAAGACCGCGGACATCTCCGTGACCAGCGTGCTTCAGACCACCGCCGGCAAGATGATCTTCGGCCGCCTGTGGGATGAAAAGAGCGCCAACGGCGACGAGAACAATTCTGAAAGTAATTTGAGCGTTCACGATTCGCGCTCGCTCGGATTCCGAAAGGCCACCCGCGAACTTCGTCAATCCACGATAATCGAAGAAGTTGACCGGTAACCGCCGCGCGCCGGGCCCATTCAATTGCCGGAGATGAATACAGCCATCATCGTCGCCGCCGGTTCGGGATCGCGCTTCAATTCAGACATACCCAAACAATTTCTCGAGATCGCCGGCAAGCCCGTCATCGCTCACACGATAGAACGCTTCGAAGCGGCTCCGTCCGTCGATTCGATCGTTCTGGTGTTGGCTCCGGATCAGGCCGCGTCGTTCGACGATTCGCCATATTCAAAGATCGACGTCGTCGCATCCGGCGGGCCAACGCGGGCAAGATCCGTCTGCAACGGTCTCGAAAGGGTCCTTTCGGAGACCCAGATCGTCGCCGTTCACGACGGGGCCCGTCCGCTTGTCACCGTTGACGAGATCGAGCGGACCATCGCGAAGGCCAAAGAAACCGGGGCCGCTTGCCTTGTCGCACCCGTCACCGATACCATCAAATCCATCCGCGGCGGCGAGATCGCAAACACCCTCGACCGCGAAAAGCTTCGGCGTGCACTGACACCGCAGGCATTCAGGATCGACGTATTGAAAAAGGCGTTCGAGGGGATCGATCTGGATGACTCGATCACGGACGAGTGCTATTTGGTCGAAAAGCTCGGCCACCCGATCGCGATCGTCGAGGGCAGCCCGCGGAACATAAAGATCACGCACCCTGAGGACCTGATCCTCGCGGAGGCATTGCTTAAAGCTAAGAGCTAATAACTCTGCTTGAACTGATCTCGGTCATTACTTTCTTGTTTGTTGGCAGAAAACCAATGCGTATCGGCTTCGGCTCTGACATTCACCGACTCGTCCCCGATCGCCCGCTGATCCTTGGCGGCGTGCGGATCGAATCCGATCTGGGTGCCGAAGGGCATTCGGACGCCGATGCGCTGACGCATGCGATCACAGACGCGATACTTGGTGCGCTCGCGCTCGGCGACATCGGCACTCATTTCCCGCCGAGCGACGAACGCTGGCGAAACGCCGAGAGCTTCGTTTTCCTGCGGTTCGCGGTCGGCGAGATGAAGCAGCACGGCTACGAGATCTCAAACGTCGACTCGACCGTGCACCTCGAATCGCCGAAGCTTCGCCCGTACATTGACGAGATCCGCAAAGGCCTCGCCGACGCGCTCGAGGTCGAAACGAACCGCGTCAGCGTAAAAGCCAAAACGGGCGAAGGCGTCGACGCGGTCGGCGAACGCCGAGCGGTCCGCGCCGAGGCGATAGTGATGTTGCGGGCAGAGACGCGACCGTAAGGGAGCGTGCATCGGGCCCCACCGGGCAGAAACGCGACCGTGAGGGAGCGTGCATGAAAACGAACCGCTCTCGGCGAACGCCGAGCGGTCCGCGCCGAAGCGATAGCGATGTTACGGGCAGAAACGCGACCGTGAGGGAGCGTGCATCGGGCCCCACCGGGCAGAAACGCGACCGTGAGGGAGCGTGCATGAAAACGAACCGCGTCGGCGACTTTCAGTACGCACGCTCGTTGACACTCGCGTTTCCGCCCGACTAATAAGCATTCATGCGACCACAAGACATCATCGCCAAAAAACGTGACGGCGGGGAACTGACCGCCGACGAGATAGCCGCGTTCATCGACGGCGTCTGCGACGATTCGTGGGCTGATTATCAGGTGTCGGCGCTCGTGATGGCGATGTTCATTCGCGGACTCAGCGAGGCGGAGGGCGAGCATCTCGTCCGTTCGATGCTCTTCTCCGGCGAGGTTCTCGACTTTTCAGACATCGACGCGCCGAAGGCCGACAAGCACTCGACCGGCGGCGTCGGCGATAAGACCTCGCTGATCATCGCACCGCTGGTCGCGTCGTGCGGCGTGGCGGTCCCGATGATCTCCGGCCGGGGCCTCGGCCACACCGGCGGCACGCTCGACAAGCTCGAATCCATCCCCGGGTACAACGTCAAACTCTCGACCGATGAGTTCCGCGGCCTCATCAAACGATGCGGGTTCGCGATGTCCGGCCAGACCGCCGAAATCGCCCCGGCCGACCGAAAACTCTACGCACTTCGCGACGCCACCGCGACCGTTCCTTACATCCCGCTCATCGTCGCTTCGATAATGTCCAAGAAGCTCGCCGAAGGCATCGACGCCCTCGTTCTCGACGTAAAGACCGGATCAGGGGCATTCATGCCGAAACTCGACGATTCGCGGACACTAGCCGAGGCCCTTGTCCGCACCGGGCAGAATTTCGGCGTCCGGGCAGAGGCGGTCATTACAGACATGAGCCAGCCGCTCGGCCGCTTTGTCGGCAACGCGCTCGAGGTTTACGAATGCATCCGGATCCTGAAAGGCGACGCCGACGATGCATGGGCGGACACAAGAGAACTTTCGCTCGAGCTTTCGGCCCGCCTTCTCGTGCTCGCCGGCGTTTCCGCGAATGTTGAAGACGCCCGCGGCCTCGCCGATTCCAAACTCACTGACGGGGCCGCATTCGAAAAGTTCCGCGAGAACGTCGAGTGCCAGGGCGGCGATCCGTCGGTCTGTGACGATCCCGAAAAGCTGTTTGACCCGGCCATCGAGAAGTTCGATGTCCTCGCCTACGCCGGCGGTTATGTCACCAACATCGACACGCTCGCCATCGGGAACGCCGTCTGCGAGATCGGCGGCGGCCGAACGAAGGCCGACGATTCGGTCGATCATGCCGTCGGTTTCGAGTCCTTGTCCCGACTTGGGGACAATGTCGCAAGTGGCGCGCCCCTCGGCATCCTCCACTGCCGGACCCGTGAAAAAGCCGATTTTATTGCCGCCCGCGTCAAGAATGCGTATACCATCGGCGAAGTGCCCCCATCCGGGACACCTCTGATCCGGCAGGTCATATCGTCATCCGCCGACGGGTCCGACTAAACCGCTTTATTGACCTTTGTTTTCGTTTCGTGTCCTCTGCGTTCACCATCGGCTTTACCGCACGGGGCACACCGGGATCGCTCAAACCCCACAAAAACCATCAGTTACCGAGATTTCGGATCGCCTCTTCCTTCAAGAAAAAAATGTACCGGCCGCGATCGTTCTGTGCTACAATGTTGCACGTATGGCACGATTCACGTCATGCCGTGATCTTTGAAAACTTGACTTAATTGGTCGGCCCGGCCCTTGAACGGCGTCCGATTTGTGTTTGTCGCGGGACAGCGGGACAAGCGGTGCAATTCAGTTCTAAACCTAAGCGGGACAATGCTTTGCCAGTCCCGCTGGCCGGCGGGACAAGCACTCTGACGGCTGCACGGTGCGGATCGGGTCAAGCCTTTGAGGATAAACGAGTTGCGGCAAAATTGCCCGATCTTTTTTGTCCCCATGTCCCGCGTTGGGGCAGCTGGCGTCTTGTCGAAAAACGGGCTTGCCGTTACTCTTATGGGGCGCATCAAAGAACGAAAGGGGAACACCTATGAACTTAAGGTCTTTTGCTGTTGTTGCCGCTTTGCTCGCCGCCGTCGTAATTCTGCCGTCCTGCGGGAATCAGGCCGACGCCAAACGCGAGGGCTGCAACATCAAGGTCGGCATCGTTTTCGACATCGGCGGAAAGAACGACCGGTCTTTTAACGCCGCCGCCTGGGAGGGCGTCAAGCGTGCCGAGAAGGAACTCGACATCTGCCTATACGACGTCGAACCCGGTAACCCGACCTCGATCGAACCCGCGATGCGTGCCTTCGCCGAACGCGGCTTTGACCTCGTGATCGGCATCGGCTTTGCGCAGGGACCGATCCTCCAAAAGGTCGCCGAAGATTATCCGAAGATAAAATTCGCCATCGTTGACGGCGCGATCTTTGAAAAGGACGGCAAGACGCCCAAGGCCAATGTTGCCTCGCTCGTCTTCCGCGAACACGAGGGCTCTTTCCTCGTCGGAATGATCGCCGCTTCAAAATCGCGGACCGGCGTGCTCGGTTTCGTCGGGGGAATGGACATCGGGCTCATCCACAAATTCGCGACCGGTTACACCGAGGGTGCAAAATACGTGAACCCGAACATCCGCGTGCTCACCAACTACGTCGGCGTGACCGATGCGGCATGGAACAATCCCGGCAAGGGCAAGGAACTCGCCCTGAGCCAGATCGAACGCGGGGCCGACGTGCTCTTTACCGCCGCCGGGAATTCGGGCCTCGGGGCCTTCGACGCGGTCGAGCAATATGGAAAGAATGCCGAAGGAGAGGCGAACAAATTCGTTATCGGCGTCGATTCCAACCAGAACGGCCAAAGACCCGGCTTCGTGCTCACGTCTATGGTAAAACGGGTCGATAACGCGGTCTTCGACGTTGTGAAAGAAGTCTTGAACGGCAATTTCCAGGGTGGATTCCATGTCTTCGGGCTGGACAAGGACGGCGTCGCCTACGCCATGGACGAACATAACCGATCGCTCATCCCCCCCGACGTCATCGCCAAAACCGAAGAGGCCAAAGCCAAGATAGTCTCCGGCGAGATCAAGGTCACAGACGCAATGGCGAAGTAGGATTCAGTGAACTACGAACAAATCAAATGCTCGAACTGAGAAACATTAGAAAGGTCTTTGGAGACTGTGTCGCGAACGACGACGTTTCGCTGGTCGTCCATAAGGGCACGATCCACGCGATCGTCGGCGAGAACGGCGCCGGAAAATCGACGGCGATGAAGATCGTCTATGGCTTTTACAGCCCGGACGGCGGCGAGATACTGCTTGACGGAAAGCCCGTAACGATCCGAAATCCGCACGACGCAATCGCCCTCGGTATCGGGATGGTCCATCAGCATTTCCTGCTCGTGGACACGATGACGGTGGCCGAGAATATCATCCTTGGCGCCGAGACGGGATCTGCCGTGCATCTCGACCTCGACGAGGCAAATCTGAAGATAAGGGAGCTTTCGGAGTCGCTCCGCCTGAACATCGACCCGAAGGCAGTGATCGAGGACCTCTCCGTCGGCCAGCAGCAGAAGGTCGAATTGTTGAAAGCGCTGTATCGCGACGCCGATCTTCTGATCCTGGACGAGCCTACTGCCGTGCTGACGCCGCAGGAAGTGAGCGAATTTTTCACCATCCTTCGGAAGATGAAGGAGCAGGGAAAGACGATCGTCATCATTACGCACAAGCTGGATGAGGTGCTGGCGATATCCGATGAGGTCACCGTGATGCGCGACGGCAAGACCGTGGGCAACGTGAAAACGAGCGAGACCGATGCCCAGGCCCTGGCCCGGATGATCGTCGGCCGCGATGTTCTGCTTCGAGTTGAAAAACCGGACGCCAATCCGGGCGACAGGCTGCTCGAGGTCAAAGGCCTGACCGTAAAGGGCCGCCATGGAATCGCCGTCAATAACGTATCCTTCCAGGTTCGTGCCGGTGAGATAGTCGGGATCGCGGGCATCGAGGGCAACGGGCAAACTGAGCTGATCGAAGCGATCGCCGGACTTATCCCGGTGGAATCGGGCGCGGTCCTCATCGACGAGAAAGATGTGACCCGTTCCGGCGTCAAAAAGCTGAAGGAACTTCGCGTCGCTCACATCCCGGAAGATCGGCACAAGCGGGGCCTTCTGCTCAATTCGAGTTTGAAGGAAAACTCGATCCTCGGCGTTCACTACCGGCCCCCGGTTGCGGTCTCCGGATTTTTGAATGACCGGTCGATCGAGCAGCGTGTCACGGGCATCCTTAAGGATTTCGACGTGCGGCCTCCACGGCCGGAACTCGCCGCAAGATCGCTTTCGGGCGGCAATCAGCAGAAACTAATCATCGGCCGCGAGTTCGAACTCGACCCGAAACTGCTGCTCGTTTCCCAACCGACCCGCGGGGTCGACATCGGGGCGATCGAATTCATTCACAGGGCGATCATCGAACTTCGCGACAAGGGCCGAGCGATCCTCCTGGTCTCAGCCGAGCTCGAGGAAGTCACGGCCCTTGCAGATCGCCTGCTCGTGATCCGCGAAGGTACGATCGTCGGCGAGGTTGACCCGAAGATCGCTACCGTTGAGGAGATCGGGCTTCTGATGACAGGAGGGAAATGATGGCTCAGGAGGCCGCTAGGAGGGTGCGTTTCAAGAACATCGCGACCCAGTTCGTCGTCGAGGACGTCGTCGCCACGGCCGAATACTACCGTGACGTCCTTGGTTTCCAGATCCTGGGTTATTTTGCCGACCCTCCCGTATACGCTATGGTCGCCCGAGACGGCGTCGAGATGCATTTTGGAAAAGCCGACGGCCGCCCGGCCGACGCATCGAGTACCCAATTTCGACGGGTCGGTTTCGACGCGTACATTTGGGTGGATGATATCAACGCCCTTTTCGATGAGCTCACTGCGTCGGGTGCAGATATTGTCGAGGGGCCGGTAAAGAGGGTCTATGAGAGCACCGAAGTGGTCGTAAAGGACTGCAACGGCTTCGCTTTGGTGTGTGGGGACTGAACTCAGGCCGCGGTGGCGGACCTTGTTCCGAAAAGTGTATGGAGACGATCTACAGCGGCCTTGAGGTTATCCATCGACGTGGCATAGGAGAATCTTATGAAGCCATCTGCTCCGAATCCGGCCCCGTCGGTCGTGGCCACATAGGCCTCGGTCAGCATCGCTTCCGCGACGTCGGCCGATCGAGCATATTTACCCTCAAGCATGTCGCGAACGTCGACAAACGCGTAAAAGGCCCCTTCCGGCATATCGCATTTGAACCCCTCGATGGTGTTCAGGGCAGGGATCAGCCAGTCACGGCGGCGTTCATATTCCGCAAGCATCTGGCTAACGGCGGACATGGATCTTTCGGCGTCTTCCATCGCCCTGGCACAGGCATATTGAACGAACGAGGTGGGGTGCGTCGCGGAATGGCTCTGCAGCTTGACCATCGCTTTGGTCCACGCTTCGTTAGCTATGGTATATCCGATCCGCCACCCGGTCATCGCAAAGGTCTTTGAAAAACTGCCGGAAACGCAAACGAACTCTCGGAGTTCGGCCGGGAAAGAAGCGGAGCTGAAAACCTCGCCGGGCGGATAAGCGAAGAAAAGGTAGCACTCGTCCGTCAGGACATAAACGCCCCGCTCGGCACATGTCTCGATTATTCGCCGGATCTCATCACCGGGGATCACACGCCCGCTCGGGTTGTTAGGCGAATTGATGATAAGCAGTTTGGACCGGTCGGTGATCTTTGACCGAACCTCGTCCGCCGTGAGGATAAAGCCGGTTGCCTCGGTGTCAACATGGACGGCATTCGCACGACAAAATGCCGCGATCTCCGGAAATGTGACCCAGTAAGGCCTTGGGATCAGGATATCGTCGCCGGGGTTCAGCAATGTGCAGGCGGCATTGAAGAGAGCTTGCTTACCCCCGCAGGCGGCTGCAACCTCTGAAGGCGAAAAACTGGACCCGAACTGGCGATCGTAAAAAGCGGCGACCGCCTCGGTAAATTGCCGTGTACCGGCCGAAGCTGTATACCGTGTAAGGCCTTTTTGCAGTCCTTCAGAAGCGAACTGTTTTATGAAATCAGGAGTATCAAAGTCAGGCTCGCCGACGGTCAGATCAATGACGTCATGGCCCTCTTCCCGCAGTGCAGACGCTATCTGGGCGGCTCGCAGCGTGGACGACGCGTGCATTCGAGCAACGTGGTCGGAAACCTTGAAATGATTTGCCATAAGAGAATTCTAACCGAAGGCCTGGGACAGCCGATCCATGCAAAGACTATTCCAACTTCGGACATGCTCCGGCCAGAACGGAGCGCTCGGACAAGATCACTTGTGAAGTTTATCTTTCATTCTCGCCTCAACCAATTCCGGGATCAGGCCATCAACGCGGCCGCCGAGCAGGAAAACCTGCTTCATTAAGGTGGACGAAACGTAGGAGAACGGCTCACCGGCCATCAAGAAGACCGTTTCGATCTCCGGTTCCAACTTGCGGTTCATCAAGGCCATTCTCAGCTCATATTCGTAATCGCTGACCGCCCGGATCCCTCGTACGATCGCAGTTGCTTCCATCTCCCGCGCAAAGTGGGCCGTCAATCCGGAAAAGCTTGCCACGCTGATCTCGCAGCCGTTACCCCCGAGGGACGGGATGATCTCCCGGATCATTTCGCATCTTTCCTCGACCGAGAACATCGGAGCCTTGTCCGGATTATTAAGGACAGAGATCACGATCTCGTCAAAAAGCGGCAGGCTTCTCCTAATTACGTCCAAATGGCCGTTCGTTAGCGGATCAAATGAACCCGGGAAAATGGCTCTTCTCATACTTCCCTACGCGGATGAACCGGCAACAATGTGTGCAGCACGATCACTCGCTGTAACTACATAGTAATTACAATTGTATTTAATTCGTAATCTTTGCCCGAGATCACCCTGAAAATCGACCTCGTCATGCTAATATCAGGTACATCCGACAAAAGCCCCGTGATCGCGAATAACTTAGTATAAGCCGTTATGAATAAAAAAGGTATCGCCGCGGCCTTTTACGACCTGGAAGGCACCTTGGTAAGTACGAACTTGGTCCATACGCTCGCGTTCTATTCGACGCGGCAGCAGGGATTGTGGCAGACCGCCAAGGCGAGCGTCGGCACCCTCGCGAAGCTGCCGTTCTTCGGTATCACCGACCTTTATTCTCGTAATGTGTTTAATGAAGTCTTTTTTAAGAGCTACGAGGGCTGGTCGCAGGACCGCCTTAGATACTTTTCCGACGAGCTATTTGAAGAGGTGCTCAAGCCGGCCATTTTCCCGGGAACTCCGGACCTGATCGCGCAGGCAAAGAAGATCGGACAGCGGCAAGTAGTTCTGACCGGAGCCTTGGACTTCACTATCGACAAATTAATGGAGTATTTGGGCATCGATCATTACGTTGCGAATCGGCTTGAATTCGTGAATGGCTATGCGACCGGCCGGGTCCTGCCGCCGGTAATGGCTTCGGCTACGAAAGCAAAGTGGATACGTGAATATGCCGAACGTGAAAATATCAATCTTTCAGAAAGCTATGCCTACTCGGACAGCATCTCAGATCTGCCGATGTTGTCCATCGTAGGTCACCCCGTGGCGGTGTGTCCGGATATCCGTTTGAAGCAAACGGCAAGGCAGCATGATTGGGCGGTTTTGGATCTGAAATAGATCGGCGTTATCCGCGAAATCTTCAGGTCTTTTGCGATGAATATCGGCTTTCATTGGTTCAACGCAGAGAACGTAGAGGAGGATCGCAGAGAACGCTGAGATCACACTGAACTAATAAATGAGAAGTTTTATCCAGCATAGAATTTGGCTTGCTTTGATCGTGTTTAGTTTCGCCGTTTCGGCTCAGGTCGGTAATGGGGAACGAAAGGATATTTCGACCAGACCGGAGTCGAAGGTGTTCGACGCAAGGCAGTTGCTGCGAGACGTTGAGTTTCTTTCTTCGGACGAAATGGAAGGACGTTCTGCCGAAAGGCCGTCGATGGAGAAGGTTCGGGTTTATGTCGAGAAGCGATTGCGCGCTTCCGGCCTACAGCTAACCAGACAAGAATTTGATATAAAGCAGCGCAGAACAACGGAAGTATTGCAAGGGATCAATTTCGTCGGGGAGATCAAGGGGCGAAAGTATCCGGACAAATATATTGTAATAACCGCCCATTATGACCACGACGGGATCAAGAACGGCGAGATCTGCAACGGTGCCGACGACAACGCGTCGGGGACGGCGGCGTTGTTCGCCATCGCTTCTTATTTTAAGAAGAACCAACCCGACCATTCACTGATCTTCGTTGCATTCGACGCCGAAGAAAAGGGGCTTTTAGGGGCTCGCCATTTTGTCGCGAACCTGCCGGTGAAAACGGAGTCGATCCTGCTGAACATCAACATGGACATGATCTCGCGGAGCGACAAAGGCGAGCTTTTCGCCGTCGGGACGTACCACTACCCGCAGTTCAAACTCGCTATCGAGGCAGCGGCGAAGAAGTCGAAAATAAAGCTCCTAATGGGCCACGACGATCCGAAACTCGGACGCGACGATTGGACCACCCAATCCGACCACGCCGCGTTCCACCGCGAAAAGATCCCGTTCATCTATTTCGGCGTCGAGGACCACAAGGATTACCACCGTCCTACTGACGATTTCGCGAACATCCAGCCGAAATTTTATGTTAGGGCGGTGGAAACGATCATTGAAGCGGTGCGTCAAGTAGACGGTAGCCGGTAGACAGTAGACGGTAGAAGAATATGGCGTCGCGTACGTTCGAGGATGTCGAATTGTGGCAGATGGCACATAAGTGGGTCTTGAAAATCTATCGGTACTCTGAAGGTTTTCCGAAGCACGAGCTTTTTGCACTTGGTTCACAACTCCGTAGAGCGGCTGTATCCATACCGGCGAATTTCGCCGAAGGATTCAAAAAATTCGGCACGAACGACAAGCTGCGGTTCTACAACATCGCCCAAGGGTCACTAGAAGAATGCAGATACTATCTCATTTTGGCGGCTGACCTCGGTTACGGTGACACCGCCGAATTGAAAATGGAACTAGATCAAATCGGCAGAATGTTAGATGCATACATGAAGACTATTCGGAATAGCAGATGACCTAATTCTGGTCAACTGACTACCGCATACCGTCTACCGTCTACCTATATGGCACTTGCACTCAGACGCAAAACGCACGAATCGATCGTGTACATCGACAAGGACTCGGCTCCACGGATCATGCCGAATGGGGAGGATTTCATCCTTGAGGACATTCCGGTCGGGACACGGGTCATTTATCCGAATCCGCCGATCAAGGGTCTGCCAAATCGGGAGGCGGCGATCAGGTATGCCGTAAATCATCCGCTTGAGATGGAGCCACTTTATGCGCTGCTTGAGCCGGGGATGCGCGTGACGATCGCGATGGACGATATCTCGCTGCCGCTGCCGCCGATGGCTCTGCCTGACATGCGGCAGACGATGCTTGAGGTGGTGCTCGACATGTGCGGGGCGAACGGCGTGGACGACATTCACCTGATCATCGCCAACTCGCTGCATCGCAAGATGACCGCGTGGGAAATGAAGCGGATGGTCGGCGACACGATCTACAACGAATACTATCCCGACCGTTATTACAACCACGATGCCGAGGACGACGACGAGCTGGTCACGCTTGGACACACGCGGCACAATGAGCCGCTTCGCGTAAATAAACGTGCGATCGAAAGCGACCTGCTGATCTACCTGAACATCAACCTCGTCCCGATGGACGGCGGGCATAAGTCGGTGGCGGTGGGTTTGTGCGATTACGAATCTCTTCGCGCTCACCACGAGCCGCAGACGATCCGCGATTCGCACTCGTACATGGACCCGCCCGCGTCGGAGCTTAATCATAAGGTCATCCGGCTCGGTAAGTTGGTCGATGAGAACTGCAAGGTATTTCACATCGAAACCGCGCTGAACAACAAGATGTTCCCCGAGGGCTATGACATCCTCACCCGGAACGAGGACGAGTTCTCGTTCATGGACCGGATGAAGTGGGAGGCGATGGCCCGGACTTTTTCGAAAATGCCTCGGGCGGCCCGGCGAAAAATGCTCCATGCAATTCCGGCCCAGTACGAGCTGATAGGCTGCTACGCGGGGCTGACGGAGCCGGTGCATGAAAAGATCCTTGAGCTTAACTACCGGCAGTACGAGATCCCGGTGAAAGGACAGTGCGACATCATGATCACGGGCATACCGGACATTTCGCCGTACAACGTTTATTCGGCGTTGAATCCGCTGCTGGTGCAGGTAATGGCGCTCGGGTATCACTTCAATATGTACCGTAATAAGCCGCTGCTGCGGAAGGGCGGCGTGATGGTGATCACGCATCCGTGCTTTGACGAGTTCGATCACAATTTTCATCCGTCGTACATCGAATTTTTCCACCGGCTTCTGCCCGAATCGCGCGATGCGTTTTACCTCCGCGAAAAGTACGAACGCGAGTTTGCGACGAACCCGGCCTACATCGAGATGTATCGCCGCGGCAACGCCTACCACGGTGCCCACCCGTTCTTTATGTGGTACTGGGGCGAGAACGGGCGTCAGCATGTAGGCAAGGTCATTGTGGCCGGAGCCGAAAACGCCCATGTCCCCGAAATGCTCGGCTGGGAGCGGGCAGATAATCTGACGGAAGCTATAACGATGGCCCGCTCGTACATGGGCAGGAATGCGGAGATCACAATGCTCCACCAGCCCGTAATTGGGTTGTGTAATGTGACGGACTAGACGAACGCAAATCTCATTCGTCTCAGGATCGTCTCACGGTGAGACGGCTTAAGCGATTCAGAATGAAGAGTTAAGCCCTGTTTCGTCTCATAACGCGGAGAGACAGCCCGATGAGACGATGTGACCCGCATGGCGACTGAAAATTCAGACGTTAAGCCGTTTTTGTCTCGCTTACAGGTAGCTAATAGAACAAACTGTCTTCGGCCGACGGTACATATTTTCAAAGATCAAAAGCCTTCGGCGAGAAAAACCAAAGCCTTGTCAACGCTATCGTGACACGGGAACCACTTGGGGCAAAGGGTAAGGTTGAAGATGCGAACGCCCGGAAAGATACGAATGATGCGAATGAAATGCATGATCCGAAAGGCCCCGGGAAAGAGAATCTTTCGCTGTCGATGCTGCAGCACAATTGGAGCGCGGACGCCCGCGTCCGCAATGAGTGCGAAGCACGAAATGGCGCGTGTGGGAGCCGAAACGTGAGGTGACCGGCGATCCCGCTGCGTAGCAGCGTTTGCGGACGAGGGCGTCCGCGTTCCGTATGAAATTATCACCAACAGAAATATTTAGAGGCAAGAACATCTTCTTCATTGGCGGAACGGGATTCGTCGGGAAGGTAACGCTGTCGATGCTGCTGCATAATTTTCCGGATATCGGGAAGGTGTATGCGACGGTCAGAGCTCGGGATGAGAATGAGTCGCGGACGCGGTTTTGGACGAGCATCGTCACGAGCCCGACGTTCGATCCGCTGCGGGAGAAGTACGGAGACGGGTTTGAGGATTTCATCAAGTCGAAGGTCGTGCCGGTTAACGGCGATGTCGGGAACGAGTATCTCGGCCTCGATGAGAAGCAAGCGAAGAAGATAATGCGTGACACCGACGTCATTATAAACGGCGCCGGGAACGTAACCTTTAATCCGCCGCTTGAGTCGGCTTTGCGAACGAACGTGGTCGGGTCGAACAACATTATCAAGATGGCCCGAATGATGAAGAACCCTCGGTTGGTGCATGTGTCGACGTGTTTTGTCGCGGGCAAGCGTTCAGGAGCGATCTGGGAAAACGAGCCGGTTGTCGGGTATTTTCCGCGGAAGAACGAGCTGATCGGAACCACGTTCGACGTGAACCGCGAGGTGGAGGACTGTGCCCGGTTGAGCGAGCAGGCACGACAGGAAGCTGACGACGCGGTGCAGGCGGCGAAGTTTCGCGAACAGGCACGGAAGCGATTTATCGAAGAGGGCCGCGACCCGGACGATGAGGCGGAATTGAAGTCCGCTATCTTCCGCGAACGCAAGATGTGGATCCGCGAACGCACGACCGAGCTCGGGGCCGAGAGGGCCGAATATTGGGGCTGGACGAATATTTATACTTACTCGAAATCGCTGGCCGAACAGATAATCGCGGGGCAGGACGATATCGTGAAGTCGCTGGTTCGGCCGTCGATCGTTGAGTCGTCACAATCGTATCCGTTCCCCGGCTGGAATGAAGGATTTACGACTACTGCTCCGCTGATCCTGATCGCCCTGCGCGGGCAGCCGGTGATTCCGGTAAATGAAAAGCTGGTGCTGGATGTCATTCCGGTGGACATGGTTGCGGGCGTGATAATCGCGGCAGCGATGAATGCGTTGGTCGATCCGAATCCGCCGCTCGTGTTCCAGGCATCGTCGGGCGATTCGAACCCGAACGACATGAAGCGGATCGTCGGGCTGGTCGGGTTGTACAAGCGCCAGCATTTCGATGAAAAGGAGACGGGAAATAAAATCGCGAACAAGCTAGCCGGGATGGTAGAGGCGATACCCGTAAAACAGCGTGCTTACGAACTGACGAGCGCACCGATGTTGAACAAGTTGGCGAAGCGGGCCGACGACCTGATGGACCGAGCGACGCCGCGTTGGGGCGGAGGCCGCATCGGCAACATCATTTCCGATCTGAAGAAATCGACCGAAGATTTCAAACGCACCACTCAGGAGACGATGGATGCGTTTGCGATGTTCAAGCCGTTCATGATCGACAACGAATACCTATACAGGTCGGACAACGTGCGGGCATTGATGTCGGTCATTAAAGATAAGGAAAAACATCTGCTGCCCTGGTATCCGGAAAAACTGGATTGGTACGACTACTGGCTGAATGTCCATTTTCCCGGGATGAAGAAATGGGTGCTTCCGACGCTGGAGGAAGAGCTGAAGATCCAGGAGCGGCGTTCTCACACCTACAAAGACCTTCTGGACCTGTTCGACACGGCGACCAAAAGATTCGCGACCCGCACCGCGATGCGGATCGAACGAAACGGCAAGAAGGAGCAATATACCTACGAGGACATTCGCGAACTCACGCTGCGTGCCGCCGGGTTCCTCGCGAAAAACGGCATCAAACCGGGCGACCGCGTGATCCTTTTCTCCAACAACATGCCGGAATGGGGAATCACCTATTTCGGCATCCTAAAAGCCGGGGCAACCGCGATCCCGATCGATCCGGCAAGCTCGGTTGACGAGATCGTGAATTTCGCAAAGGCGGGCGAAGCGTCGGCGATCGTTATTAGCCCAAAACTAAGTGCCGAAAATCCCGACTTGGCAAAGGCTCTAGAAAAGTCATTTGTCGAAAAGCGGAACGCGGACGCCCCCGTCGGCACTGTCCGCAAAGCGGCCGGAAAGCGTAAAAAGTCTGAAGGTGTTGAGGGCTCTCTGAGTGACGAAGCGTCGCTCATTGCGGACGAGGGCGTTGGCGTTCCGGTTTGGACATTCGACGAAGTCTTCGAAATGCCGGACGAGGTGGAAGAGGCGAAGCGGCTTGCACTGCTGCCGCCGAAGGTTCTGGGAAATGCCGTTGCTTCGCTGATCTTTACTTCAGGCACGACCGGCAAACCGAAGGGCGTGATGCTGTCGCACAAGAACTTTACGAACATGATCTCGATGCTGTCGAGCGTCCTGGACATGGACATCACGGACGGCGTTTTGTCGGTGCTGCCGATGCATCACACTTTCGAATTCTCGGCAGGATTTCTCACTCCACTATCGAACGGCACGCAGATCACATATCTCGACGAACTGACGGCGGAGGAGTTGAGTCATGCCATCGAGAACGGACATGTCACCGGCATGGTCGGTGTCCCGGCGTTGTGGGAGATGCTGCATCGGCGGATAAAGACCCGCCTGCGTGAACGCGGTGATTGGATAGCGGACATCGCCGACAACATGATCGAGTTCAATGCCTGGATCCGCGATAATACGCCATTCAATTTCGGCCCGATCGTGTTCTTCCCGATCCATCAAGGGATGGGCGGCAAGATGCGATATCTGATCTCAGGCGGCTCGGCCTTGAGCGAGAAAGTACAAAAAGATCTGCACGGGCTTGGGTTTACAGTGCTGGAAGGTTACGGGCTGACGGAATCGTCGCCGGTGCTGACCGTCGCCCGCCCCGGCAACAAGCTGCTGCGAGGCAGTGTCGGCAAGCCCCTCCCGGGCGTCGAAGTTAAGATCGATAATCCCGACGACAACGGGGTCGGCGAGGTTCTGGCGCGGGGTCAGAACGTCATGCTCGGCTATTACAACAACGAGGAGGCGACCGATGCCGTTCTTCAGGACCGCTGGCTGCGAACCGGAGACCTGGGCAAGATCGATGAGGACGGAAACCTGTTCATAGTCGGGCGGTCAAAGGACGTGATCATCGATTCGAACGGGAAAAACATTTACCCTGACGAGATCGAGGACGTTTACAGCAAGTCGGGTTATATCAAAGAACTCAGCGTAGTCGGTCTGCCGGATGATGACGGCGGTGAAAAGATCGCGTGCCTCGCCGTGCCGGATTACGAGCACGATATCGCGCTCTCGCGTGCGGATGTGAACAAGAAGATCGAGGAGCATTTCCGCGAGGTCTCCGCGGCACTGCCGTTCTTCAAGCGGGTCAAGGTTCTGCACATCACACCTTTTGAACTCCCGCGGACCGCCACACGAAAGGTCAGACGACCCGACGTGGTGGAAATGCTGCAAGCCCTCGAAGAAAGGGACAAACGTAAGACAAAGGCTGCGGTCGAATCAAAGGGCGACGACAATTTGATGTGGATCCGGAAGATCGTCGCGACGGTCTCGAACCGCCCGCTTTCGGATGTTGCCGGTGAGGACAAGCTAGCCGATCTCGGTTTCGATTCGCTGATGTTCGTTGAGCTGCAGGCAGCGGTCGAGGACGCCGGGGGGCGTGTCCTCTCACCCGATACCTTGAACGAGGTCCAGACGGTGCGCGAACTGCTGACCGCGGTCAATCGCGTGGACCGTTCGAAGCGGCTGGCCGATGAGCCGAGATCCGAAGAAAAGAAGGACGAGGACGAGATCTTTATACCGTCCCTGGTTCGCCGGATCGGCAATGCCGCGGTTGACTTTGCACAGGAAAAGCTCTATTCGAACGTTCTGGATACGACCATTGAGGGCGAGGGGAACGTGCCGCCGCATGTAAACTTTATCGTTGCCCCTAACCATGCTTCACACATCGATACGGGCCTAGTGAAGCGAGCACTGGGCAAAGAAGCCGCCGAGCAAACCGTTGCGGTCGCGGCCGCCGATTACTGGTTCGATACGAAGTACAAACGGGCATACATGAACAATTTCACCACGCTTGTACCGATAGAACGAACAGGCAGCCTGCGGCAATCGCTTCGGCACGTGACCCAGATCCTGAACGAAGGATATAACGCGCTGATATTTCCGGAAGGGACGCGGTCCACAACGGGGCATATCGCAGAATTCAAGCCCGTTATCGGCTACCTTGCGCTTAATCAAAAGGTCGGCATCCTTCCAATATATTTGTGGGGTACCTTTGAGGCCTATCCGAAGGGAATGACCATTCCGGCAAAGAAAAGCATCGGAGCAAAGATCGGCGCGAGGATCGGAAGATTTCTTTCATATGAAGAACTGCGGGATATGACCGAAGGCGTGCCGAACACCGAGGCTTACCGGCTGATCGCGGCGCGTGTCCAGCATGAGGTCGAGAACATGGGGGACGGACGTCGTGACAAGTTTGATGTGGCTGCGGTTAGAAAAGAGTGGAAAAAAGAACGCCGGCGTTCACGAAAGCAGGAAAACGTGATCGATGATTAGGTCAAAAAAATGGAGGCCCGAAGAACGGACCCCCAAGGTTGCAGCATCCTGAATGGATGACTATTTCTGGATCGCCGGCAAAAGCATGCCGATCAGTACCGAGCTGGTCGAGATAACGACAAGCAGTTCGATGAGCGTGAAGCCCATTGCGGTCTTGAAACGATTTGCAGTTTTCTTCATGATGATTACTCCTTTTATAAATTGATCTTGGATGCCAGTCGTCTGCCATCCAATGTAGAGTGCGGAGTAAAGAAGAAAAAACTATCATCGAAATAATTCCGGACCGTCGGTTTCAAAACTTTACCGCCGACCGGCACGTAACAACCGGTTGACCATTTCCGACGTTTTGCCATCAAAAATACTATGCAAAGAACTATCGTTTCCGCCCTTGTCGTCATCCTGGTTTCTTCATCGATCGTGTTTGGCCAGAGCCAGCCATCCTTCAAGATCAATTATGAAAAGTTCACGCTTCCCAATGGGCTGGACGTAATATTCCACATCGACCGGTCCGACCCGGTGGTGGCGGTATCGCTGACGGCGCACGTCGGGTCTGCACGAGAAAAAGAGGGACGCACGGGCTTTGCGCATATGTTCGAGCATTTGCTGTTTCTCGAATCGGAGAACTTAGGCAAGGGAGGCCTCGACAAACTGACCGCACGGATCGGCGGGTCGGGCGCGAATGGATCGACCAACCGTGACCGAACCAATTATCTCCAGACCGTCCCGAACGATGCTCTTGAGAAAATGTTATGGGCTGAAGCGGACAAACTCGGGTGGTTCATCAATACGGTGACCGAACCGGTGCTGCAAAAGGAGAAGCAGGTCGTAAAGAACGAAAAGCGGCAGGGCGTGGATAATAATCCTTACGGTCATACCTCGTACGTGATCGACAAGGCCCTTTATCCAGCAGATCACCCCTATAACTGGCAGGTTATCGGCTCGCTCGAAGACCTTCAGAATGCCCAACTTGAAGACGTGAAAGAATTCTTCCGCCGCTGGTACGTTCCCAATAACGTGACGCTTACAGTTGCGGGCGATTTTGACCCGGCCCAGGCGAAGAAATGGGTCGAGAAATACTTCGGCGAGATAAAACGCGGTGAAGAGATCACGCCGCTCGAGAAGCGGCCCGGTTTGGTTAAGGAAACGGTTAAGCTCTTTCACGAAGACAACTTTGCCCGGCTTCCGGAACTGACCTATGCCTGGCCCACGGTCGAGCAATATCATCCGGACGAGGCCCCGCTTGATGTGCTTGCCATATACCTCACCCGGGGGAAAAAGGCCCCATTCTATCAGGTGATCGTCGAAGATAAGAAACTGGCCCCGAACGTTAACATGTTTAACTTTAGTGCCGAATTGGCGGGTCAAACGCGCCTAGTGGTCAGGGCGTTCGCAGCCACCGACCTCGACGCGGTTGCGGGTGCGGTCAACGAAGCCTTTGCTAAGTTCGAGAAGGACGGCATTTCGCAAAAGGACCTTGATCGTATCAAGGCCGGGCAGGAAACGCAGTTCTATAACTCGCTTTCCAGCGTGCTCGGAAAAGGGGTCCAACTAACGCAATGCAATATTTTCGCCGGCGATCCGGGATGCATTGAACAGGACATCAAGAACATTCTCGCCGTCACGCCCGCAGACGTCACCCGGGTATATGAAAAATATATCAAGGGGAAGAATTACGTCGCCACATCGTTCGTACCGAAAGGCAAGCTGGATCTCGCTCTCGAAGGCTCACGAAAGGCCGAGGTCGTGGAAGAGAAGATCGTACAAGGGGCTGAAGCGGCCGTCGATCCGAATGTGAAAGCGGATTATCAGAAGACGCCGTCGTCCTTCGACCGAGGTGTCGAACCCCGCTACGGGGCATCTCCCGAGGTGAAGATCCCGGCCGTTTGGGAAAGCAAGTTATCGAACGGCATGCGGGTTTACGGAATAGAGAACAGCGAGGTGCCGCTGGTTCAATTCGATATAGTGATCGACGGTGGGCTGCTGCTTGAGAATATCAATAAGGTCGGGGTTTCGAACCTGTTGGCCCGCATGATGACGCAGGGGACGGCGAAACGGACGCCGCAGGAACTTGAGGAAGCCATCCAGCAACTGGGCGCGTCCATCAATGTTTCGGCAGATACGGAAGATCTCAGGATCAGGGTCAACACGCTTGCGAAGAATTACGATGAGACGCTCGAGCTGGTCGAAGAGATACTGCTCGAACCGCGTTGGGATGCAAAAGAGTTCGCCCTTGTTAAACAGAGCACGGTCGCCCAGATCCGCCAGCTTGATGCTAATCCCAACGCGATAGCCCAGCGCGAGTTCAACAAAGTGATCTTCGGAAGCGAAGACATCCGTTCGCGAAATCTGCTCGGAACTATCGAATCCGTAAACTCCATCACTATCGACGACCTGAAGGCTTATTACGCAAAGAATATCTCGCCGTCGGCCGCCCGGCTGCATGTCGTCGGTGCGATCGACAAAGCAAAGGTCACGAATTCTCTCGCGGGGTTGAGTAAACGCTGGACCGCAAAGAAAGTGGATATTCCCGTTTTCAAGCGACCGGCCCCGGTCGAAAAGCCTCAGGTATATTTCTACGATGTGCCCGGCGCCGTTCAATCGGTCCTCAGGGTCGGCTATCCCGCACTGGCGGCCACGGACAAGGATTTCTATCCGGCCACGATCGCGAATTATATCCTTGGCGGAGGCGGCTTCGCGTCTCAGTTGACGCAGCAGCTTCGGGAGGGCAAAGGCTATACATACGGGATCAATTCGAACTTCTCCGGGACGCGGAACCCGGGCACTTTTACGATCTCCAGCGGTGTTCGTGCCAATGTAACGCTCGAATCGCTGCAGCTTGTGAAGAACATTCTCGAAAATTACGGGAAGGGTTACTCGGATGCCGACCTGGCGACGACCCAGGGGTTCCTGGTCAAGAGCAACGCCCGGGCGTTCGAGACGGCCGGCGCCAAGCTGAACCTATTGAACAATATCAGCAGTTACGGCTGGAAGCCTGATTACGTCAAACAACGGGAGCAGATGGTCAAGGCGATGACTGTCCCTCAGATAAGAACGCTTTCGGGTAAATACCTCGACCCGAACAAGATGGTCTGGTTGATCGTCGGCGACGCGAAAACGCAGCTGCCGAGATTGAAAGAGCTAGGGTTTGGCGAGCCTATTCTACTGAATAAATAGTCGGTTGGTTCGGAATGGGTGATAAGTGGTCGGAAATAGGTAATGATTTGCCGATCAATTGTCGCCTCATCCGGATCCAAATAATCGAACGTATATATGCAAACTAGCCTGTTGGGAAAGCTCATTGTCGGTGCAGCAATTTCTTTATTATTGACTGCGAATGCCTTTGGACAGCAGGTTGACCGAAAAGCTGCAGCCGAGCAGGTGAAGGCCGAGTTCCTGCACGCATGGAACGGCTATAAGAAATACGCCTGGGGCAACGATGACCTGAAGCCGCTCAGCAAGTCTTATCACAACTGGTACGCACAGCCGCTGCTGATGACGCCGGTCGATGCATTGGACACGATGTATCTGATGGGGCTGAAGGCGGAGGCGGACAAGACCCGCGATCACATCAAGAAAACGCTAAATTTCGACAAGGACATTAATGTCCAGAAATTCGAGATCGTCATCAGGCTTCTCGGCGGCCTGCTTTCTTCCTATCAGATCACCGGCGACAAGGAACTGCTGAAACTTGCAGACGACCTTGGGACGCGGCTGCTGCCTGCGTTTGATTCACCAACGGGTTTGCCCTACAAACATGTCAATCTTCGGACAGGGAACGTTTCGACCCCGATCTCAAATCCGGCGGAAACGGGCACGCTCCTGATCGAATTCGGAACGCTCAGCAAGCTCACAGGCAAGCCGATCTATTACGAGAAAGCGAAGCGTGCACTGGTTGAAACTTACAAGCGACGCTCGCCGATCGGCCTGGTCGGAACGAGAATAAATGTCGAGACCGGCGAATGGACCAACACCGGAAGCCACGTTTCTGCCGAGATCGATTCGTATTACGAGTACCTTTACAAATGCTGGAAGCTCTTCGGTGATAACGAGTGCAAAAAGATGTGGGAGGACAGCATCGTCGCGATCCACAAGTATCTTGCCGACGAGGTCAACGGCGAGCTTTGGTACGGCCACGCCGACATGGCGACCGGCAAACGGACCCGCACGACCTGGGGAGCTCTCGACGCTTTCTTCCCGGCCGTTCTGGCACTTTCAGGTGACCTCGACAGGGCAAAGCGGCTTCAGGATTCCTCGTTCAAAATGTGGAACGTCCACGGTATCGAGCCGGAGGTCTATAATTACAAGACTGGCGAAGTTGTCCATCCGGGATATCCTCTGCGGCCAGAGATCGTCGAATCGACCTACTACCTTTATCAATACACGAAAGACCCTAAGTACCTGGCAATGGGCAAGCGGCTTTGGGACGATTTCGTCAAGCACTGCCGGACCGAGGCAGGATATGCCCATCTTAAGAGCGTGGTCACAAAAGAAAAGAACGACGCGATGCAGAGCTTCGTCTTGGCCGAAACCTTCAAGTATTTCTATCTGCTCTTCGCACCGGAAAAGACGCTAGACCTGAGGAAGGTCGTGTTTAATACCGAAGCGCATCCAATCCGGCGGACGTGGAAGAATTAAGAAGATTTCGCGATGGGGAACCCAAAAGAAGATGAGGCGAACATGAAGGCATTTAGCAGATCGACAGTGCTAACAATTCTCGTCGCCTGCGGAGCTTTCGCTCAGGCTCAGACAGCCAATGGTCGTTATGAGTTCGTATCTAACCAGCTGGTTTTGCCGGTCGTCGTGGTTCAGAACGATAGCCCGTTGGTTGTCGAACAGTTTTTTGTGGTTCGAGATGAAGAACGGAAGTTCCAAACCGAGTACAAATTAAGAAATAAGAGCTCCAAAGCGATACGAGCTTACCGCATTGCGGTCTGGTATAGCGATAATACCGGCTATTTAGGCTACGGGATCATGCCCAACGGCGGTCGCGTATTAAAAGCGAAGACGACCATTGATACGTTCACTTCGAAACGTATCCTCGCTTCGGACGGTGGAGAAAAACCAGACCGTTTTTTACAAAAAATCGTGTTCTTTATGGTGGTGGACGTAGAATTTGAAGACGGTAGTGTCTTCGATGCAAGGTCAATTTTTGAATCCCTTACCAAACATTTAGAGCTTTACGAATCCGCTTACGACTCTTAGTGATATGACACTCCTGGCTGCTGAGGCGGACGCTAATCACCCTCTGCGTTCTCCGAGGCTTCTGCGTTCAAAATACCAATGGCAAAAACAAAAGCACTAACCAGAACATCAAAAAAGATCCTGATCACCGGCGGGACCGGGTTCCTTGGGGCGGAGATCGTGCGGCAGTTTCTTGACGCCGGTGAAAAGAACCTTCGTGTAATGGCCTCAAGCGTGCCGGCCTGGATGACGGATGCGGGTGTTGAACCTTTTCCTGGTTCGGTCACTGACCCGGCCAGGATCGCCGAAGCTGTCGCCAATGTCTCGTTGATCTACCATCTCGCCGGCAAGGTCTCTCGGGACAACGACGATGCCGCCGCGATGAACAAGGTGCATGTTGAGGGCACCCGGATCCTTTGCCAGGCCGCCAAGGCCGCCGAGGTAAAGACGATGGTCCTGGCATCTTCAAGCGGCACGATCGCGGTCAGCGAAGAAGAGCAGATAATTGACGAGACCTACCCGCCGCCGATCGAGATCATCTCGCGTTGGGCCTATTACGCGTCGAAGTATTATCAGGAGCGTACGGCCCTTGCTGAATTCGACGGGGCCGGGAGCAAACTGGTCATTCTGAATCCGTCACTGCTGCTCGGGCCGGGCGACGAGCGTCTTAGTTCGACGAAGGTCGTGCTCGATTTTCTCGGGCGGAAGATCCCGTACTGCCCGGCCGGCGGCCTGAGTTTCGTCGATACACGCGATGTGGCCCGGACCTTCATTGAAGCCGCCGAAAAGGGCCGTGACAAGGAAAAATATCTGCTCGGTGCCGGCAATATGACCTTTGCCGAATTCTTTGGCCGGCTTGAAAGGCTCTCCGGTGTCGCTGCCCCAGGACTAAAGGTGCCGAAGAAATTGGCGATGGCCGGATCGTCGTTCGTCGAATCCGTTTTTAAGAATTGGGGGCGGACATCGCCGGTTGCTACAAGCGAAGTCGAACAAGCCGAGCATTTTTGGTATTTTACGTCGGCAAAGGCCAAAGAGGAGCTGGGCTTCTCGCCGCGAGATCCGCAGGAAACGCTGAACGACACGATCCGATACGTGCGCGAAAACTTTCTCGGGGAAGCCGTATTTGTTTAGCCGTCATTCTCAGCCGGTCGCGGTTTCGACTAAGTCTTGATTCATAACTCACCGATTGCGGAGGGGGTCTCATCTCGGTTACCGCGGAGTAGTCGGTAAGCTATGAAAATTATCATACCCACGACGGCGGCGATAAGCACAGCCAGTCCCTCTTTTGCATAGTCAACATTCATCATCAGCCAGGTGATCAATCCGATAGAAAGGGTGGCCGCTAGTATCCCTGTCGGTGCAGAGAAGCGAGCTGGCGGGACATCACCTCTCTGGCGAAACACAGGCAGTGCGAGGCAGGTGGTTGCGTAAACGAGCAGCCGTGTGATCGTAACGATCGTGACAGCGGTTAGGAAAGACGTGAAGATAGTAAGCCCGAGTATCACGGCACCGGTCAGAATTATCGATAGAAAAGGCGTTTTATATTTCTTGTGCGTTTTCGCAAGAACGCGGGGCAGCTCTCGCTGCTCGGCCATTGCAAATGGGATCCGTGATGAAGCGAGGAAGCCGCTGTTCAGGTTTCCCAGTACGGAGACAAGGGCTCCGACCGCGATGAAGGCACCGCCGATCGAACCTGCAAACCGCCCAGCGGCATCGGCAAGAGGCGTTTTCGACTCTGCGAGGCCGGGTAGCGTTCCGATCGCTACTAACTGAATGAGAAAGAAAAGGATCACGCAAAATCCGAGTGCCGTAAGCAGTGCGAAAGGGACGTTGCGGCCCGGATCTTTGATCTCGCCAGCGGGAATCACCGCAGCCTCGAACCCTACATATGCGTAGATCAGCAGCAAAACAGCGGTTGGGAAACTGGTGTGGTCGGGTACTGTCGAAAAATCAAAATTAGCCGGCTCAACAAAGAACAGGCCAACCGCTACAAACAACAAAAGGGGAACGAGCTTGCCAATGGTAAAAACATTCGTCAGCATCGCAGATTCCCGCACGCCCAACAGGTTAACGACAGTAATGCCGACAACGACGATGGTGATCACTGCGATCCGCGGCAGCCCTGAGTCGAGGCCAGCGAAGAAGAATCCGAGGTAAAGAACAACTGCGTTACAGTTGGCGGCAAAAGTGGCGACGCGCCCAACCCAATAAAGCCAGCCGACCTCGAACCCGATCTCGGGGCCGAACGCGGCTTTAGCATAAAGATACATTCCACCGGTAGTCTTAAATCGACTCGATACTTCAGAAAAACAAAGGACTATGAGTCCGACGATCACGGCACATGCAACAAAGGCCAGGAGGCTGAAGCTGCCAATGAGGGCAAACACGCCTGCCGGCAAAATAAAGATACCCGTCCCGATGATCGTATTGATCGCGATAGCCGTTAGATCCCACCGGCCGATGCCTCGAACAAGTTTTTCTTCTGTCATGAATGTTTTCCGGGCAGGTTCATTTTCGTGAGAACGCTTTTCGTTTATACTCTGAAAAATCAGTTCCGTAAAGAAACCGCTTGGAATAAGATGGAGACTTCACCGCGCAAGGTACTTCTACTAACGTCCCTTTTTCTATTTGCGCTGCCACTCATAGCTCAATCGGACCGGTCGAAGATCGAGATCGTCGCGCCGAAAGAATACCGTCCTCCGGTCCTTATCGCGTCACCCGAGCTCGAAGCGATCCTCAAACCGGCAGTCGAGGGCTTGATCGGCGAGGCCGGCCGGGGCTTCAAGCCGGAAGAGGTCGGCGCAACGCTCATCGACCTGCGGGACCCGAAACGCCTTTCTTTCGCAAGCGTCAACGGCGAGCGGCAGTATTATCCTGCAAGCGTACCCAAGATGTTCTACATGGCCGCTCTCCACCGGCAGATCGAAGACCGCAAGATCACCGAAACGCCGGAGCTTCTGCGGGGACTTCGAGACATGGTGGTCGACTCGTCGAATGATGCGACCCAGTACATCGTTGACGTGCTGACAGATACCGCCAGCGGGTCCGAACTGCCGCAGGCTCAGTTCGATAAATGGCAGTTTCAGCGGAATCGCGTCAACCGGTATCTGGCAGCGATGGGCTACGCGAACATCAACCTGAATCAGAAGACCTATTGCGAGGACGCTTACGGCATCGAGCAGCAGTCGCGGAATTACAAGGGACAGAACCGCAACATGCTGACGACCTTCGCGACCGCACGAATGCTTGCGGAGATCGTTCTTGGCCGTTTGAACACGCCAGAGCGAACAAAACTGATGATGAACCTATTGGAACGCCAACCGTTCAAACCGTCGGGCGATCCCGACAGCCAGGCCGTCGGTTTTACGGGGAAGGCCCTGATCGACGCCGGAATGACGGACGCGAAATTGTGGTCTAAAGCCGGATGGACCAGCCGGGCCCGACACGATGCGGCTTATATCGAGACCGCCGACGGGCTCAAATTCGTAATTGTCGTCTTTACTGAGAATCATGCTAATGATCGCGAGGCAATCCCCAGCATCGCAATGAAAGTGATCAAGGCTTTGAAGGAGTCCAAATGATGAGAAAGCTGAACACAATATTATTTATCATCGGTGCGCTCAGCATCGTTGCATTTTCGCAGGGCAGCTATAAAAAGCCGCCTGCAAACGTACAGGCGATCCTCGACGCTCCGGCTATTCCGTCGACGTCTTTATCGCCGACCCGAGACCGGATCGCATTGCTCGAGCCGCTTCGCTATCCTCCGATCTCCGAACTAGCGGAGCCCATGCTGCGGCTGGCCGGATCGCGGATCAACCCTAAGACGAACAGCCAGCACCGCACTCCGTACGCCGTCGGCCTGAAGATGAAGAACGTTGCCGACGGTAAGGAAATGGCAGTCGCTTTGCCTGCGGGTACAAAGATCACCTTGCCGCGATGGTCGCCCGACGGCAAGTATATGGCCTTCGGAAACCCCACTGAAACGGGCGTCGAGCTGTGGATCGTCGACACCGCGGCCGCGAAAGCCAGGAAGGTAAACGGCGTGATGATCAACACGGCCTACGGCGGATTCGATTGGGTTGATGCTTCGACGATCTCCGCGACGCTTGTGCCGGGAAAGCGAGGCCCAGCACCGACGTATCAGGACGTGGTCCCAATGGAGCCGAGCATCCAGGAGACCGCAGGCCGTGCCGGCCAGGTCGCGACATATCAGGACCTGCTCAAGTCGCCGAACGACGAGAAGTTATTCGAATACTATGCGACATCGCAGTTCGCGTTGATCGACGCGTCGGGCAAGGTCCGCGAGATCGGCCCGCCCGCGATCTTCGGGGAGACCGAGGTCTCGCCGGACGGCAAATACATTCTCGTCTCGAGGATCCATCGGCCGTTCTCTTACCTATTCCCGTCGTCCCGCTTTCCCGAAAAGTTCGAGATCTGGGACACGAACGGCAAGGTCGTAAAGGAACTTGTCGACGTGCCCCTGCTGGATGCTCTTCCGGTCCAGGGTGTGCCGACAACTCCCCGAAGCTATGGCTGGATACCGACCGAAGCCGCGACTCTTATCTGGGCCGAAGCTCTCGACGGCGGCGATCCGCGCAAGAAAGTGGACTTCCGCGATAAGGTCATGAAGCTCTCAGCTCCGTTCGCAATGGCCCCGACGGAACTCCTGAAAACACAGCACCGCTTCATGGGGCGGTCGTTCGGCGAACGCGACGGGTTGATGTTCTATTTCGATTACGACCGCGACACGCAGCGTCGGCGTATGTTCATGACCGATTATCGAAACCCTGCGACGTCGAAGATGATCTCGGACCTCAACACTCGTGACCGCTATAACGACATCGGCCAACCGGTGATGAAGACCCTTGCAAACGGCAGCAATGTCGTTCAAATGAGCGGCGATCACATTTTCCTGACCGGTGCCGGGGCGTCGCCGCAGGGCGACCGTCCGTTCTTCCGCAAGATGAACCTCAAAACGCTCGAAATGCAGGAGATCTTCCGCTCGGGCGTGGAGGATTACGAGGCATTCGTTGCGATGATGAACGACGACGGCACGCAATATATGACGCGTAAGGAATCGCCGACCGAACCGCCGAATCTTTACGTGCGATACTATTGCCCGCCGGGTCAGACCTGTGCAGCCGTTGCATCCCGGCAGGTCACCGATTTCAAGGACCCGACGCCGCAGCTTCGCGACATTCAGAAGCAGCTTGTCACTTATAAGCGTGCGGACGGAGTCGATCTGTCTTTCACGCTCTACACGCCGCCGGGCTACAAGCCGGGAACGCCGCTTCCGACCGTCGTTTGGGCGTATCCGTTAGAATTCACAGATGCTTCGACCGCGGGCCAGGTGTCGGGTTCGACGAACCGATTTACGCAGATCGGGGGAATGTCGCATCTGTTCTTCCTGCTTCAAGGATATGCCGTGCTCGATAACACGACGATGCCGGTCGTCGGCGACCCGATGACGGTCAACGACACTTTCGTCAAACAGATCGTCGATTCGGCCAAGGCTGCGATCGACAAGGGCGTCGAAATGGGAGTTGTCGATCCGGAACGCGTTGGCGTCGGCGGCCACAGCTACGGTGCCTTCATGACGGCAAACCTGCTCGCGCACAGCGACGTGTTCCGTGCCGGCATCGCCCGAAGCGGGGCTTACAACCGTACGCTAACGCCGTTCGGGTTCCAGTCGGAACGACGCACATTCTGGGAAGCCCCGGATATGTACGCGAAGGTTTCACCGTTCTGGAACGCCCACAGGATCAAAGAACCGATCCTGCTCATACATGGAGAAGCGGACAACAACCAGGGCACTTACCCGATCCAGTCCGAGCGTATGTTCGCTGCGATCCGCGGTAACGGCGGTACTGCCCGGCTCGTTATGCTCCCGCTCGAATCACACGGCTACGCCGCAAAAGAGTCGATCGAACATACCCTGTTCGAAATGATCTCCTGGTTCGACAAGCACGTTAAGAACGCGAAACCCCGGCGAGATGTCCAAGCCGCGGCGGAGCGTTGATCTTCAATTGGTGGGGACAGGCGTCGTTTTTACGGCGAGGCCTGTCCTTTCCTCACTGTATTTCGTGAACTTCAAGCACGGGTGCCGTCGTCGGCACGGTCGTACCCGGCTGGGCGGGCAGCCCCTTTAGGCCTTCCCGCAGGATGACTTCAGCGTCATCCGCAGAGACGGGACGCGAGAACAAATATCCCTGTCCGAAACGACATCCCAACTCCCTAAGCGAGCGCAGCTGTTGTTCGGTCTCGATGCCTTCTGCTACAACCTCGATCCCTAAATTCTCGCCGAGCATCAGGATCGTCTTGACGATCGCCGCACACTTGTCATTCTTACCCATTTCGTCGACGAACGAGCGATCGATCTTCAGCCGGTCGAACGGGAATCGCTGAAGGTAGCTCAAGCTTGAATATCCCGTACCAAAATCATCTGTCGAAAGTGAGATGCCGAGTCCAGAAAGCTCGGACAGCACGCTCATCGAACGGTCACTGTGTTCCATGACCGTCGATTCCGTGACCTCGATCTTAAGCTGCGACGCCTTCAGCTGAGATTGGGCAAGGACCGCCTTGACCTGTCCGGCAAGCGAAGGATGCAGTAGCTGTTTGGCCGATAGATTTACGCTTATCGATATCTCTCCGGCCGTCATCGACTGCCATTTGGACGCCTGTTCGCAGGCCTCATTTATTATCCAGTTGCCGATAGGGATAATCAGCCCGCTCTCTTCCGCCGCACCGACAAAATCATCGGGGCCGACCCGGCCATAGCGGGGATGATTCCAGCGGATCAACGCTTCAAATTCACGAGTGGCGCCCGTAGTCAGATCAACTATCGGCTGGTAAAGAAGTTCGAATTCCTCCCTCTCGATCGCGTGTCGAAGGTCGGTCTCAAGCTGAAGCTGGTTAAGATTGCGGGCGTGCATCTCGCGGTCAAATATCTCGTAACGCGCCTTGCCGGCCTCTTTGGCCCTATACATCGCGGCGTCCGCATCGCGTAGGAAGTCTTCGGGTTCGCGCATGATCTCGTCGGCGACAATTATCCCAATGCTCGCCGATGTGAAGACCTCGTAGTTTCCGATCTGGAAAGGCTTCGCCAGATTCCGCTGGATCCTTTCGGCAACCTGGACGACGTCTGTGATGCTGCCGGTCCGGTTCAGAAGTACCGTAAACTCATCCCCACCCAACCGGGCAACAACGTCTCCCGGCCGGACGTATTTCTTCAGCCGTTCAGCTATCTGTCGAAGCAGGCCGTCGCCGACAAGATGGCCGAGGCTGTCATTGATGACCTTGAAACGATCGAGGTCGAGGAAGAGCACCGCGAAGTTGGTCATCGCATTGGAGCTTGCCCGTTCGATCGCCAAACGGAGATGATTCATGAATTCGGCGCGGTTGGGAAGGTCGGTCAGAGGATCGTGACGGGCATAGAAACTCAGTCGTTCCTCGCTCTGCCGCTGTTCATCGATGTCGGTATTTGTTCCGAACCATTTCGTGACGATGCCATTATCGTCGGCACCGCAGGTCGCCCGTGCCTTGTGCCATCGATACGTTCCGTCGTGCCGCCGCAGCCTGAATTCCGCCTCGAACAATCCGCCGGTTCGGACAGACGAACGCCAGCGCTCAACACAAGCCTCGAGATCGTCCGGATGAACGACGGCGTGCCATTCTTCGCCCAGCAATTGGTCGGCTGTCCGATCGAAATATTCCATCATTCGACCGTTCACATAGTCGAACATGCCGTCCGGCGTAGCGGTCCAGACCTGATGAAAGATGCCTTCGCCGAGTTGGCGATACCGGTGCTCGCTCGCTTTCAGGGCTTCATCATGACGCACACGCTCGGTGATATCCCGGCCGATCCCCTGAACGCCGACTGGCACCCCCTTCTTATAGATAAGGCGGGTGCTCAATTCCAGTGACACGATTCGATCATCTTTGGCGATAATGTCGATCTCGTAGGTGGTCGGGACGTCATCCGCGATCTTCTTCGCGGTCATCTCGCGGGCCTTCTCGACCGAATGCGGAGCCACCACCTGCGAGATATTCATCTCGAGCGCTTCCTTTCTGGAATAGCCTGTTATTTTTTCACCGGTGCGGTTAAGAGATGTGAAGTTGCCGCGCAGATCGTGCGTATATATTAGGTCGTTCGCGTTTTCGAACAAGTCACGGTACTTGTTCTCTGATTCCCGCATCGATTCCTCGTTCGACTTCCGTTCGGTGACGTCCCGGGCGATGCCCTGTACGGCAACAGGTACCCCGTTTTCCTTGATGACCGAGCTATTCACCTCCAGCGTCAATCGGGCCCCGTCTTTTTTCAAACACTCCAATTCGTACGCAGTCTCGACCGCCTTTCCTTCAAGTTTCTCACGCAGCTTCATCCGCGCGAGATCGAGTTGCTCAGGCGCGACTATCTCGGCCATGTTCATCTTCAGAGCTATATCGCGGGTATAGCCAAAGATGCGCTCCGCCGCCTTATTCATCGAGACATAATTGCCCGCAAGGTCGTGAACGTAGATGATGTCGTTGGCGTTCTCGAAAAGGTTGCGGAACCGCTCTTCGCTGACCTTCAGTGCCTCTTCGGTCTCCTTGCGGTCGGTAACATCAAGCATTACACCTTCGCGGTAAAGAACGTGGCCTTCGCGATCGCGGATCAGGCAGCCCCGATCTCGCACCCAGTGATAATTATCGTTCGCATCGATGATCCGGTACTCGTAATCGACCTCGGACCCTGACCGGGTCGATTCAGCGGTTTGATCAAAGACCCATTGGCGATCATCCGGATGGATCACTTTGATCCAGATCTCAGGATCGGACCGCCACTTATCCACAGGGTATCCAAAACGCTCAAAGGCCGGGCTAACGTAAAGCGGTGTAAAAGGCGGCGAAGGCTGGACAGCGTAGAACAGGACCGGGAGGTTTTCTATGAAACCCCTGAACATTGAATCACCCTTTATGACAGGGGTTGACGATACGCTCCGGCCTCCGGCATCTGGTGCGTCGCCTTCAACTATCTCGATCTCTGTGTTCTTCTTCACGTCAGGTCAATTCGACTGATGCTTCAGCGAGCCTCGAATGCCAATTTTTGTCACACTTTCTTGACAAAACTTGATAGTACGAGTCAGTTCCGGCAGAAAAAGTCTACTTCTAACTTGAGTGTTTCCAATTAGTTGCATTTGGAAGGAGAAGGGGCGGGCGGGGAAACACCGGGTGTAATCCCGCAAACATCATACCATTTGAAACTTGCATTGATGGCTTCTTCGATCGGTGTCTTTGGGTTACCATCTGACAGATGATGCCGACCGACCTTTCAGAGTCCCATAGCCCGATCGATGCGGGCTTCTCTGGCACGTCCGCTGCAGGCGTTGAAGCGATCTCACATGCGACTTGCACAGCATATGCGGAACAAGGTTTCATAACCGGTATTCCGATCCTCGCCGAAGCTCAGATCAACGAACTTCGTAGTGAAATGGACCGTCTTATGCGGCCCGAACAAGCCTCGAATCCGCTGTTTTACGAATATCATCACAACGAATCTGCGGATCCGGGCACCGTGCTTTTCCATGCCCTGGGAGCCTGGCGGGTCTCTCGTGCGTTTCACGACCTGATCTTCCTTCCGTCACTGGTGCGAACGGCCGAGGCACTGCTCGGCGGTCCCGTCAGACTCTGGCACGACCAGGTCTTCGTCAAACCGCCTCGCGACGGGGCCGTGGTCGAATGGCATCAGGACTACTCCTATTGGACGCGAACGAAGCCAGTCGCTCACTTGACCTGCTGGATCGGGCTCGATGATTCGACCGAGGACAATGGGTGTGTCCGATACGTACCCGGCAGCCACCGATGGGACCTTCTCCCGAGGTACCATTTGTCGAAAGGGATGTCCGAAGTTTTCCACTACCTTACAGACGAACAGCGTGCTGCCTTTGATCCGGTTCCGGCGATCTTGAAGGCAGGCGAGGCAAGTTTCCATCACCCTTTCGTGCTTCACGGATCTTACGAAAATACTTCCGACCGGCCGCGGCGGGCCGCGGTCATCAATTTCATTCGCGACGGCGTCTACTCGGATTCCGACGAGCCACTGCTCGCCGGTGTTCCCGTGATCCCGCAGGGTGAAAAGATCGAGGGCCGGTTTTTCCCATTGCTATCGAGCCAGAATGGCGGACGATTTCTTGAAAATGACATTAATGGTTAAAATAAGACTTGTTTCCTCTTCCCCACGATCGACCATGAGAATCTTTTCTATTTTAGTTTTGTCCTTTATTTTTTGTGCACCTTCTTTATCTCAGACCATGCCTCAGGGGGGCGATCCCGCTTTGTGGCAAAGGGCTTTGAGAATCCACCGGAGCGCGATCATCGTCGACGGCCATAACGACATTACCAGTCCGATGACCGACGAGGACTTCGACCTTTCGATGGATTCTCGTACGCGGAAGACCCGAAACGGGGACGCGATGCACACGGACATCGCGAGGTTCAAGGCCGGCGGAATGACCGGCGAGTTCATGTCCATCTACGTCGGCGGCGAAACACTCGCTACCGGCGGCTCGATGCGGCGGGCGATGGACCTGATCGATGCGACCTATCGCGAAGCTGAAAAGCACGACGATCTTATCATGTGCTCGACGGCCGCCGAGATCCGGCGTGCAAAGAAGCAGGGTAAGATCTGCCTGCTGATGGGTATCGAGGGCGGATACGCCATCGAGAACTCGCTGCATGGCCTTCGGAATTTCTACCGACTCGGCGTCAGGTATATGACGCTGACCCACAACGTCACTCATGACTGGGCAGATGCCCATGGCGACCAGCCGAAGCACGAGGGCCTTTCCGAGTTTGGGAAAGAGGTCGTGCGGGAGATGAATCGGCTTGGAATGTTGGTGGACATCTCGCACGTATCCGAGAACACGATGAGCGACGTGTTGGACATTACGAAAGCACCGCTGATCGCGTCGCACTCCGGTGCGCGAGCGATAAACAGTCATACTCGCAATGTCCCCGACAGCATTCTGAAACGTTTGCCGCAGAATGGCGGTGTGATAATGGTCGTTTTCTACCCCTCGTTCCTGGACGAACGCACCCGCGACGAGACGGCCGCGCGGTCCGCCAGGCTTCGCGATCAGATCTCGCAACTTCGCGAACGGTTCAAAGACGACCAGGCGGGTTTCATTAAGGCGCAGGCCGATCTGATGGCTGCGAATCCGGTCCACATTACCGATTACAAACGCATTGTGGACCACATCGACCACATCAAGAAGGTTGCGGGAATTGATCACATTGGCCTCGGTTCTGATTTCGACGGCCTTGACATTCTCCCTGCTCCGATGAAGGGTGTCGAGGACCTGCCACTTATCACGTACGAAATGCTCCGACGCGGCTATACGGAACAGGAGGTCCGAAAGGTGCTCGGCGAGAACTTCCTGCGGGCGTTTGAGCAGGCCGAACGCGTCGCCGGCAGTCGGCAGATCAGCGGGCAGGGAAGTCTGAAGAAACTTGCTCCGCCGAAGGTGAAGTGATCTTCGAGCGACATTTGCGATAACAGTTTGCGGCATTTCGAGTTTTACGAGACCGAGGCATCGGGCCAGGGAACCGGCCTTCACGCCGGTTTTTTTCGGCTCAATTAACGCGTACGGCATCCCCCTGTCAGGCTTGAGCCCGTGGGATTGATCGCTCTCTTCGGTTTTCTCCAATATAAAGTTCACGACACCCCCTCGATCCGCACGGATCTTTGGCCCCTGTTTGCCCAATTGCGGCTTGACTGGGGACGGCGTCGGGCGTATAACAACTGCGTCAACAGGTTGATCATGGTTCCCACTCACGGGCGGGCGGCTGCTTACAGATGCGGCGGCGGCCTGATTTGCTCATGCTGTGCATCTCCTTCGAACGAGGAAAATGTATGCGAAAACTGAACATAACGCTCTTTCTCGTGGCGGCCGTGGTCCTGGCCGCTTCGTGTGGTGATGCCGGTACGGGCAACACATCTAACCGGCCGGCGAATGCCGCAAATTCTGCTAACAACGCGGCCGCCTCGACAGCGGCCGTGAATCACGAAGCCGAGATCAAAAAGATCATGGCCGAATTGGCCAGCGAACTGGCCGCCAATGATGCCGACGCGGCGGCAAAGCACTATGCGGATGACTATCACCTGATCACGCCGCAGGGAGTCGACCAAACGAAGGCCGCCCGGATGACCGATATGAAGGCGGGTACATCTAAGTTCGAGTCCTTCGCCTATGAGAACATCAGCGTCCGAAGCTACGGTGATACCGCCGTAGCCATAGCCGACGTCAAAGCCAAGGGAACTGCGGCGGGCCAGCCGGTCGCGTCGAATATCAAAGCAACATTGGTATTCCATAAGACCAAAGACGGATGGAAGGTCGTCAGCGGCCAGGCCACGCCGGTCACCGCCGCAGCGTCAACTGCACCATCCAACACCGCGGCCTCAAATTCGAATGCGGCCGCCAACACGACAAAGCCGCCACCGGCGAATAACTAACTTGGACCGGATCAGGGCATGAAGTGAGAACTTCGTGCCCTACTTCATTTGGGAGTGAAATTGCAATGAAAAGTACGCTCATCATCTTCTGTTTCGTTCTGGCTGCCGCGATCCAGGCGGCGGCCCAATGCACCGAGGCCGACAAGGCCGGGCTGATCAAATTCGACAAGGATTGGTCCACCGTTAACGCAAGCGGCGACCGGGCAAAGATCTCGGCGATATACGCCGATGAGTTCTCCGCGTTTCCTGCGATGACCGGAAAGAATGCCGCAGTCGAGGCCGCGGTCACCACGGCCGCGAATAATCGGGCTAACCCGCAACCGGCCGCCACTGTCGTTGCCGATCATTACATGATCAGCTGTTCGCCTTCGACCGCCACGGTCACCCATCGAAACGTCGTTACGCCTGCCGGCGGCGGCGACCCGGCCTACAGCCGCAGCGTCCATTTCCTCGAAAAGCGGGGCGGCCGATGGGTGGCCGTCTCCAATGCCGGCGGCCCGCTGAACGACGCTGACATGCTGCGGTATATGGAGCTCGACTGGATCAACTCGATACGGGCCGGGAATCCCGACTGGATGGAGCGGAACCTTGCTTCCGATTTTACCGAGATCAACTTCATGACAGGCGAGGTCTTGAACAAACGCCGGATGATCGACAGCTTTAAGGCCGACAAAACCGTCTTCGACGTCATGGAAGTGTCGGAGCTCAATATCCGCGTTGACGGCAACACCGGGATCGTCATCGGCAAGGGGCACGCCCGGGGAAAAGGCGGCGACGGCAAGCCTTTCGAATTCACGCTCCGGTTCACCGACACCTACGTCAAACGGGACGGCCGCTGGCTGGCGTGGGCGTCGCAGGCTACCCAGATCCCGGCTTCGGGCCCGACGGCCTCGAGGTAAGGGCGAGCCAATTGCAGTGCATGGTAAAGGGCCCTTTGTCGGCTGTGGTTCGACCGGGTCAGGCCGGGTCAGCTCAGTTCGCGGACGTGCCTGAGGACGGCGTCGACCTCGTTCTCGTCGTTCAGCAGGCAGGGGGCGAGCCTTGCGTATGTGACCGAGTACGGCGTCGTCGAGGCGATGACCTTTTTCGCGAGGAGCTTTTGCACCACCGTGCCGGGCCGCATTCCCTCCACGTCGAAGCAGACCATCCCCGCCGACAGTTTGGTGCCCCGCGGGGTGTGCAGCGTGATCTTCGGCATTTTCGCAAAGCCTTCCTTCAACTGCTCGTTCAGGGCGTGGATGCGGCCGGCGATCTTCGCCCGCCCGATCTGTTCGTGAAACGCGAACGCCGCGGGCACTGCCCTTCTGTGCTCGAACGAATGAAAGCCGCCGGGCGTCATCATTTCGGCCCGCGTCGCGGGTTCGGCCGAGCCGCTGAACCAGCCCGACATAGCAGCCCCGCTGAACGACGGGATTATCGGCCGGACCAATTTCCAGGTCTCGGCGTTTGCCAAGATGATGCCGGTTCCGCGCGGGCCGAACATCCATTTGTGGGTGCCGGCGATGAAAAAGTCGGCGCCTAACTTCGCGACCGCTTCGTCCTCCACGCCCAGCCCGTGCACGCCGTCAACGATCAGCAGCGTTTTGTCGGCTTCGGCTCGGCCGCGGTTCTTTTCGGCGATGGCCGCCGCGATCGAACTGATAGGCAGTTTCACGCCGCTGCTCGAATGCACCCACGTGATGCCGACCACACGCGTCTTCGCGGTGAGCTCGCGTTTGATCCGATCGACGATGCCCGCCTCCGAGATCGACTTGAAATCGTCGAAAAGGCTGATCTTCTTCACGCTTGCCCCGGCACGGCCCGCCGCCAGCCTGATCGATTCGTGATGCGAATAGTGGTCATGCGTGGTGGTCAGGATCTCCTGCCCCGCCTTGAGCATCAAGCCGTGGTAAACCAGGCCGAGGCCCATCGTCGTGCTGTCGGTCAGAGCGATCTCTTCCGGTTTGGCCCCGAGATAGCCGGCGATGGCGGTCTCGACCTTCAGCCGTCCGTTCTGGGTTCGGACCGCTTCGAGCGGGTTGCTGTCCAACTGCCGCCGATAGTCCTCGATCGCCTGCCTGACCGACGCGGGGTGCGAGGCCAGAAAGAACGACGACATATGGACGAACTCCGGCGAAACCCCGAATTGCTCTCGGATGCCCGCCCATGTGTTCAGGTCCGCCCCGGCCGGTGTGCCCGCGCCCGAGGTCGCCGAGCGGTAGGTCGCAGCGATAGCGGCCGCAGTCATGCCAGTGCTTGCTAAAAATCCACGGCGATCGATCTTCATTTCATCCTCCCTTGCCGGCGATGCGGCCCTCGTGCCAATTCATATAGCCATTCGGGCCCAAAGTCAACCGGGACCTATTTCGGTTCGGCTTTGAGGGCGTGTCCCGCATTGGGGAGAACGGTTCGAATCCGTCCGGGCCTGAAAGCTCTGTGGAATCAGGCACTTACGACTTTCTCCCCAACGAGAGACGGTCTTTGTCCCGGGACGTCCCGCCGCTGTCCCGGGCCGCCTTTTGCCGCTAACCTTTTCATTTGCTTTGGTTTAGCTGTCTGTCCCACGGCTTTTGAACAAAAACATCGTGTCAACGGTGTTTAATTGGTCTGTGGACACGGGCTTACGCTTTTGCCTGTGCGATCTTCACGCGGGACAGATCGGGCGGCGGGTCGGGCTATTTGCCCCACTGCGGGACTGGTGCACCGTCATTTCCTCATTACAAATTTTCAAAGAGCTAGCCCCCGAGAAAGGGGCGAGGGCCTTATTGTATCATAGATTAGGGCGTGTTGCGAGTATAATACATCGTTGAAGGTGAATTATTCTTGATCTTTTGCGCGGAATTCGGATAAGTCTCTGGTTCACTTGGAGTTACGGGCGGACTGGAAACGCAGAGATCGCGGAGGATCCGACGCGGAGGCCGCAGAGAAAGTTCGTGCGGGACATCTTTAGGTTTCCCCAGGATCGCGGCCCGAAATTGAACACGATCTGTGGCCGAAAGCCTGTGTTTTGGCCTATTCGGAAGCCCGTTTCGATTCGCGCTTCCGTCCCACGCGGGATCGGACGAGGGTTTCCTGGCTCTTCGGCCCAGATTTGTTGGCTCTCGCACACGTTCCGGCCACGAAGCGGACAGTTCAATTGTCTCCCAGATGGGACGATCGTCGGGTATGCCCGGCAGCGGCCTGAATTTCCGTTTGTTGGGGGTCTTTCTTTTTCTTGATTTGTTTTGTGTTTTCAGTGGAAAAGAAGATCTATCCACGAAATTCACGAAACAAGAAAAGAAGGAAAAGGAGCGGGCATCTTCGACACAACCGTCAGACTTGGGCGGGGTGAAGATTGTGGCGTCTGAGGCGACGATATCCGTCTATAATGCCGGTGGGACGCTTGTCGCGGATTATTCGACCGAGATCGAGGCGGCCGAGACCGCACAGGTGGTCTATTTGACACAGGACCATCTCGGAAGCCCGAGATTGGTGACGGGCAGGGAGGGAGAGGCGTTGAGCCGCAAGGACTATTCGGCGTTCGGCGAGGAACTCAACCAGGACGAGCACCGCACCGAGAACGAGGAGTAAGGCGGCGGCGGCGAGGTTCGGAAAGGCTACACGGGTTACCAGAAAGACTCGGAGAGCGGCCTCGAATTCGCCCAGGCAAGGTACTACAACACCATCCACGGCAGATTCACGACGGTTGATCCGCTGACCGCTTCGATGAATGTAAAGAACCCGCAGACGCTGAACCGATACAGTTGCGTTCTGAACTCTCCGTACAAATACACCGATCCGCTTGGATTGCTGCCGAAACCACCCAAAGACTGTACCAAGGGATGCATTATCAATGGGCACTGGTATTCGCGAGACGATATCGATCGAGCTTTAAGGCAATTTGCTAAGCCGCCTGAACGGCCTGCACCAGCCTCTCAGGCGAATGCTCAGGATCGAGGAAAACCCGCTCCAACTCTACGCCAACTTGAGGAGCGAGCCATCAAGAAAAGGATAGAAGAAATGGGGCGCCAATATGCAAACGATCTCTTTGCTGACCCGCTTGGAACTCCAGTATTTTCAGCTTCTGAAGGAGTAATTCGAGATGAGGGGGAGCAACCTTTCGTGAATGACCTTAGTTTTATAGCAAGACGTGAAGAGTATGGACTAGAGCTCACTTTTAGTATCGTGGATTGGAAGACCGGGCCTCAAATACCGAATCTCCGATATGTTTTGGCGGAGGTGAATGGCATGGCGCGAGGTTCTTCTACTCCCGTGACCGGTTCGATTGAGTTGCCTGGCCTAGCCGTGGGATTCCTGTACCGTCCGAACGCGACCGTCAGGAATAGTATTTCAATTGATGACATTGCTGATGGGGTGTCTGAGCGGCAGTCAGGAACAATTTATGTTCTTTCCCCGCAGAATGAAAGGCTTGCAACAGTTCAGTATTCTATTACAGCCACTAAATCAGGTGACAGAATCATTCGGTCGATTCAAGGAGTGATGACAACCCACCGTAGAATTAGTTTTTATGCTGATCTGGTGTTGAAATAGCAGAAAGATAGTTGAGTCAGGGAATCCTCGTGAGGGAGTTGATATATGAAAAGAAACTGTAGAACGAAAGTCAGTGCAGTATTACTTGTAATTTTGTCGGCCTTTATGATGGTGGACGCGCAGCATCGAGCGACTCCGGAGGCTCTTGACTCGAAGATAACAGTTGATTTAGAAAAACAACCGCTTGGAATGATATTCAGAAAGCTTATTTACGACTATAAGATTCCAATTGGTTTTGAGGAGTCTACACTTGATTCAGATCACAACGACTTTTTCTTCGAAGTAAACCCGCCGATTGGACAAGTTCATCCGAGTTTTGGCGTAAAGCAAAAATGGATAACCATCAAGGTTAAAGAGGCAAGCCTGTCGGACGTCCTTGCTACTTTGGTAGTCCAGCTTGGAAACTATCGCTGGGAGATTGACGGGGGGGTCGTCAATATCATTCCCTCCAAAGGTCGGGACGTTCGTTATCAACAGCTACTGGATAGTCGAATTCGAGAATTCACTTTTGAGCAGGGAATGCCTGTTGGGATGTTGCGCGAACAAGTACGCGCAATTCCTGAGATTAAGGCGTTTCTGAGATCGACGAATCTAAATATGAGTGATCTGAGAAATCCCTACGGCGACCCAAGTCGGCCTGTAAGTGAAGATATCACTGAGGCCAATGTGACTTTGAAAGAGCTTCTTAACAGCATCGTCCGGAGGAAGGGAGGCGGATGGTTCATCAGGAGTAACAAGACTGTGAACCCAAAGGGAAAGGAATTCTTAGAGTTAGAATTATGAGTAAGAGTCTTCCTCTAGTAAGATTAGGCCCCTTTTATGCAAGACAAAGGCGACGAACAACAACGGCAGCCTTCGCGAGCAGAAGATCACGGTCCCTGGGATAGAGGACCCGTTCATACAGACCTACACCTACGACGACCTGAACCGTTTTGCATCGGCCACCGAGACCAACGACACCGTCCAGACCTGGAAGCAGACCTTTACCATCGACCGCTACGGTAACCGGAACTTCCCAAGATCGAGAACCAAAAGCCGAATACTGAGATCCGGGAGTCACCACCCCGTCGGCCGAAGCGGCTGCCACCCCTCCCTAGACAAGGAGGGGAGCTAGGCCATCTTGAATGTTACGCCCTTGCTGACGCGCGGGCTTCTGCATTTGATCGAACACACTGCGTCGCGAAGGAACTAAGGAGATCGTACTGCCGCTCGTGACGAGTACCTGATAGCCTCTACGAAACAAGCCACGGATGCAACCCCGTGGCTTCTTCGTAATTTACTGCGATGCAGGCTGGGAAGCGACTCGTCCGCAAAGAGTTTCGGCGGAGGAACCGCCGATGAGGACAAGAGGGTCCTCGCTCCATAAGATCTCGCCCCGTCAGATCCCGGCGCCGTGGCATTTTTTGAATTTTTTGCCGGAGCCGCAGTAGCAGGGTTCGTTGGGTTTGATCTTGGGCTGATCGCGGACGAACGGGGTGTGGCGGACGGCATCGGTATCGCCGGCGGCGGTGGCGGTTGCCATCGCTCCGGTAAAGGCCATGCCGGCGGACTGGCGGCGGGCACGCTGCTGTTCGAGGCGGGCGAGCCGTTCGCGTTCTTCCTGTTCGTCCTGGGTGACGATCTGCAGGTGGAAGAGGGCCTTGGTCGTGTTCGTGTCGATGCGGTCGAGCATGTCCTGGAACATCGTAAAGCTCTGCTTTTTGTACTCGACGAGCGGGTCTTTTTGCCCGTAGCCCACGAGCCCGATGCCTTGTTTTACCTGGTCGATCGACGCCAGGTGGTCCTTCCACTGAGAGTCGATGATGTTGAGCATGATGTAACGCTCGTAGGCACGCAGGCTGTCCTCGCCGGCCATCTTCTCTTTCTCGGCGTAACCGGCCGAGGCCTTTTTCCAGATGGCTTCCTGGATCTCGTCAGGGTTCATCCGTTTGAAATCGACGCCGGCATCGACCGCGGGATCGAGGGCGTAGATGCTCTCGATCTCGGCGGCGTAGGTGTCCACGTCCCAAAGGTCGGGCGAGGTGGTCAGCGGCAGGAAATGATCCGTCAGGTCGTGGAGCAGGTCGCGTGCGACGCCCGTATCGCCGAGCAGGTACTCGCGATGCTCGGGCTCGAACATAAGCTGGCGGCGGAGGCCGTAGATCGTTTCACGCTGTTTGTTCATCACGTCGTCGTATTTGAGGACGTGTTTGCGTGTTTCGAAGTTGCGGGCCTCGACGGCCTTTTGGGCACGCTCGATCTGCTTGGAAACGGTCTTCGATTCGATCGCGACGCCCTTCTCCATCCCAAGCCATTCCATCATCGAACGGACCTTGTCGCCGGCGAAGATCCGCATCAGATCGTCTTCCAGCGAGAGGACAAAGCGTGACGAGCCGGGGTCGCCCTGGCGTCCGGCACGGCCTCGGAGCTGGTTATCGATGCGGCGGGATTCGTGCCGCTCGGTGCCCAGGATGTGCAGGCCGCCGACGGCGACAACTTCCTTGTGCTCTTCGGCGACGACGCGTTTTGCCTTTTGAAGCTGCTCTTCAAACTGTTCCGGCGTCGCCTCGTCGGGGTTGATCTCCATCCGCTTCAGATATTCGCGGGCGAGGAATTCGGGGTTGCCGCCGAGCAAAATATCCGTACCGCGGCCGGCCATGTTGGTCGCGATCGTGACGGCACCTTTGCGGCCCGCCTGGGCGACGATCTCAGCCTCACGTTCGTGATACTTGGCGTTGAGGACGTTGTGCTTGACGCCGATCTGCTTCAGGCGTTCGGCGATAAGCTCGGAATTTTCGACCGATACGGTACCGACCAGGACGGGCTGTCCCTTGACGTGAAGGTCCTTTATCTCTTCGACGACCGCGTCCCATTTCTCGGGCAGCGTGCGGTAGATCACGTCCGATGTATCCTTGCGGATCATCGGCATGTTGGTCGGGATCTGGACGACGTCGAGCGAATAGACGGTGCCGAACTCTTCCGCTTCCGTCTCGGCCGTACCAGTCATGCCGCCGAGCTTTTCGTACATGCGGAAATAATTCTGCAGCGTGATGGTGGCGAGCGTCTGGTTCTCTCGCTCGATCTTCACGCCCTCTTTTGCTTCGACTGCCTGGTGGAGGCCATCGGACCAGCGGCGGCCCTGCATAAGGCGGCCGGTGAAGTCGTCGACGATGATGACCTCGCCTTCCTGCACGACGTATTGATGGTCGCGTTTGTAGAGCGTGTGCGCCTTGAGGGCCTGTTCGACGCAGTGCAGAAGGTCCATGTTCGCCGGGTCGTAGAGGTTCGAAACACCGAGAAGTTTTTCGGCCTTGCTGACGCCCTGTTCGGTCAGGACGGCCGAATGGTTCTTTTCATCGACCAGGTAATCGCCGGTCGTGACCTTGGTCTCTTCGTCCTTGTGGCCTTTTTCGAGCTTCGGGATGATGTCGTTCGCGACGTAGTACTTATCGGTCGCGTCGTCGGTCGCACCCGAGATGATCAGCGGCGTGCGGGCCTCGTCGATCAGGATGGAGTCGACCTCGTCGATGATCGCGAAATAGTGATCCGGCTGGACCAGCGATTCGACGTCGAACTTCATATTGTCGCGAAGATAATCGAAGCCGAATTCGTTGTTGGTACCGTAGGTGATGTCGCACGCATAGGCGTCCTTGCGTTCGACGTCGTTCATGTCGTTCTGGATAACGCCGACCGAAAGGCCGAGAAACTGGTGGATCTTGCCCATCCATTCGGCGTCGCGGGCCGCAAGGTAATCGTTGACCGTGACGACGTGGACGCCGCGGCCGGTCAGGCCGTTAAGGTAAGAGGGAAGCGTGGCGACGAGCGTTTTACCTTCGCCGGTTCGCATCTCGGCGATGCGGCCCTGGTGCAGGGCGATGCCGCCGATCAGCTGCACGTCGAAGTGGCGCATCCCGGTCGCACGCTTTGAACCTTCGCGAACGGTAGCGAACGCCTCGGGCAGGATCTCGTGCAGGATCTCCTGCTCTTTTGCCCGGCGTTCGGCCTTGTCGGTGACGCCGTCGAGTGCGGCCGCGATCCGCTCTTTGAACTTTACGGTCTGCTCCTTAAGCTCGTCGTCCGACATCGCCTGGATCTGCGGCTCCAGATCATTGATCTGTTGGACGATGGGTTTTACTTTCTTGAGAAAGATGTCGCTCGATGAGCCGAAGATCTTCTTTACCAGCTTGTCTGCAAATTTGTTGGTTGCCATTTTGTTCCTCTGTAGAACAGGCTTTCCAGCCTGTTCGGTTGGCGGTCGGACGACTGAACGTTTATCTTACCGCTTCGATCGTCAGGCGCAACAGGCTGGAAAGCCTGTCGTACTACCGCCTATGTCTCACATGCGACAGGCTGGATCGGCCTGTCGTACTCTAAATGGCGAGCTGAAGAAAAGGAAAATTTGAAATATCGCTTCCGCTCCGCCGCTACTTTGCGTCGTTCGAAAGGAGCGATATTAGAGCGGCACGCGGGAGGCGTGTGACGACGGTGACCTGGTCGTTTTTGCCCTGGACCTGTGTGTTCCGAAGAATCCCTTTAGACAGGCCGGTCGATGAACACCGCCACAAATCCAAGCCGGCGTTGAGCGAAACGAAAAGCCGATACGCGTCAACGTCGTTCGCCCGAGCAAACGTTGTCGTTGATGCGAGGCCAGAATCCGTCCATTCCAGATCAAAGGAAAGTACGACCTCTTTAGTTGAACCGGCGCCCGGGACCAGGCCGGGAAGTCGCGCCAATTGGCTATCGATCTGCGGTCGAAATCCACCCGGTAACAGGATGGGTTTCGAATGCCCGTTAAAACTGACGAATGGTTCGGAGTTTGAAGTCGGATAAGCGTCCGAATTGAAGCTGTACGCGTTCAATCGCGAAGCTTGCAGAGTGCGAGCCAAGCTGCCGATAATCTTGGCGTAATCACTGAGAGCGTCCGATCGCCCGCCGTATGCAAAAGTACGATCTTCAGCCTTCAGGCGGAGATTAGAACAATCGTCGGGATTAGTATCTAGGTCGTCCTTGAACTCGATCTCGTCGAGGAGTTCGAAGTTGCGGGTTGTCGCCGCGTGGCCGAGCACGGGCGTCGCACCAACGAGCACGAGCCCGAGGTACACGCCGAGCGTGGTGAGGAAAAGAATCGAATTCTGGGTGCGTCGTTCGCTCAATTGTTATCTGATCGCCGTATTATTCTCGGGCTTGACCGGTGAGATGCCGCTCGGTTTTTTCATTTCGGCGGCTTGTTCGGCCAGTTTGCGCTGGATCATCGGGTGGGCGATCTCTTTCGGGACGACCCATTTGATGACAACGTTCTTGCCTTCCGTTTCGACCTTAACGTTCTCGAGGAGGAAAAGGTCGTCCTTGACGTTCTGATCGTCTTCTTTACCGGCCTTGCTCATCTTCTGGATCGAGATCAAAGCGTTAAGGCCGCTTTTGATGGTATTCGCACGCGTTTCTGATTCCATCTCCGATTGAACGACGGCGGAGATGTTCTCGGCGTCCTGCTGCAGCACGAGGTTCAAGTCCTTGCCGCTCAGGTCACGGAGATATTGAAGATAGCCGGCCACGTTGATGGCCTCGATAGAACGCTTTACGACCTCGACCATTTCGGGGTCGGGGCTGGCCGCTACCACATAGGTGAATGTCTTCGGGTCCAAGCGGCCTTCCTTGGTCAGCTTTCCTTTAGCATTGACCATGAATTGGGTCTGAAGATCGACCTCGTTCTTTTCGATCTGTTCGTTAACGAAGTTGCCGAGGTCGACGATCGGCCGCTTGTTGATGTCGACCCCGCCGACCGGGTCCGACGGGTTCACCACCTGGGACGGAGCCGTGTTCGTATTGGCATCGGCGACTGCGTCATTGTCGGGTTTCGTTATGGTGTTCGTGTTCGTGTCGCCGTTCGAAGGCGTTCCCACGCGGCCGCCGCGGCCCTTTCGCTGGCTGGGAATCGATCTAGTGACCGGCGGATTCGCCGTTGCCAGGTCGTCCTGGAAAGCGTTCGGGTTAGGGGGCGGCGGTTCGGCCCGCTGCTTTAACAGATCCGAATAGTCGTTCTGGACCGGCGCGATGTTCGGCGTCGTGGTCGTAAACGCCGACGCATTCGGATTTTCGGCCATCTGCTTGAGCATCTCGTACTGCACCGGGTTCGCGATCTGGAAATAGCCCTCCGGATACGAGAGCGGCGGCGTTTCGCCCGTCACGTCGATAAAGGTGATGTCCGCCTCGCCGAGTTCGATCCGATCATAAGCGACATCGACATAGTCGCGTTCGGTGCCGTAAAGCATTGCCCCGACATAGGCCATGTCAAGCACCTGACAAACGCGGCCGACCCACGGGCTGTCACAGCCCTTGAGCGTCAGGAGATTGGTTTGGGCGACAAAGACAAGTGCCGCCATGTTGAAGATCGCGGAAAACACGAGGATCTTGTAGAGCCTGGGCGAGAACTCCCAATTCTTGATCTCGTAATTATTGAACAGGTCGCCGGACTGAGATACGGTCCGCGACGTAAAATTATCGAATGATTCCTGATCGAACATAGGAAAAATAAGTGCGTAAAAGCAATTCAGCCGAAATAACCTGCCGTTAAGCTTAGACGTACTGCACCGCCCCGGCGTTGCGATGCAAATGAGAATTTTATCATTTCGTCAAAGCCAAGCAAAGAAAATAGATGAGCCATCCATGCCCGGACGATGTATCAGCCCTATTCCTCAGTGTCCTTTGTGTCTTCGCTTCGTGAACTTCGTGTTTGAATACCTCCTAAACACAAAGGGCGCAAGGTGCTGACGCAAACTTCGCAAAGTCTGACCTCCAGTTTTTTCAAGGCCATCACATCGTTTGAGCACAATCGACAATCAGTCTCTAAATCAATAGAATCCGAAGCGATGGCACGTTCCAGATACGGCAAAAAGCGAAAGGGACCCGCAGATCGCCCCCGCGATAATAAGGAACGAAAATATAAACGCCGGCTTGCAGCCGAAAGTTCGCCCGAAGCGAGCATCCGGCCGGATGCGCGGGCGGTCGAACGCCTGCTTTCCGGGATAGGCGTACCTGAACAAAAACCCCTAAAACCCGACGATTTTCAGCTTGAGGCCCTGGCGGCGATCGAGGCTTCGGACGTGCTGGTGACGGCCCCGACCGGCAGCGGGAAGACCTGGATCGCCCGCGAAGAGATCCGACGGCTGCTGGAAGCGGGCAAGAGGTCATGGTACACAACACCGCTGAAGGCCCTTACGAATTCGAAATATCTCGAATTTTCGGAAGAATTCGGGGCGGAGAACGTCGGCATCCTGACCGGCGACCGGAAGGAGAACCCGGAAGCTCCGCTGATCGTCGGAACGACGGAGATCTATCGCAACCAGCTTTTCGATGCTTTGCGGGGCGGCGGCGAGGTAAACGCCGACCTCGTGATCCTGGACGAGGCCCACTATCTGGCGGACGAGGACCGAGGGCACGTATGGGAAGAGGCGATCATCCTTTCGCCGCCGCGGATCCGGATGCTTCTTCTATCGGCGACGGTCGGCCGGGCCGAGGAATTCGCCCGATGGATCGGGACCGTCCGCGGTACCGATGTGCGCGTCATCAACCGTGCCGGGACGCGGCCGGTCGAGCTGAGGGCGGCGTACCTGTCGCATCGGCTGGACCTGTTTCCGCTGTTCGATGAGAACGGCGGGTTTAACCGGGATATCGAGAGCTTTGCTCAGCCCCGGCGGAGGTTCGGGCGGCGGAGGTGAGGAAGTCGTGGAGTCGGGAGTTGGGGGAGTGAGGGAGTGGTTCGAATTTAGCCGCGGGTTGATCGCATTGTGCTGTATTATCCGCCGGTCGTGATCTTTTCCTGATTGACTTGTTTTCTGTTTTTCGTGGATATAAGAATTTTCTCCACGAATCACACGAAATAGGAAAACCGGATCCGACAAAGAGTCCATCCGTAAAGAATACGAATTTTAAGGCCCAAGAATTCAGGCCGACACCGATCGAAGCCCGTGAAACGGGCGCCTCGGTTCGCGTGTTCACACGCTCGCTTCAGATCGCAATTCCCGCCTACACGTTTCGCCTGCGGCTTCACGTGTAGCTATTGCGATATTGTGTGCTTCGCACACTTGGAAGAAGTCTCCGTCGGCCTCAAACCACCAAATTCGGGATGCCGCTACGCGGCGGAGGTCTATCAGGATGTGCGGCCGTTGGCTAAATCCAACGGCAATAGAAGAGCCGGGCCTGTTTTGGGGGCCCGGCTTGATCAATTCAAATTCAAATAGAAACCTATTTCAGCATTCCGACGAGGATCTCGATATCGCTTTGGGGCACCTGAAGTTCGAAGGCGACCTCGTTGCCCTTGGCCGAGAATTTCGCGTTGTCGATCAGGCGGGCATAGACCTGACGTTCGGGGCCTTTGACGCCGCCGATGAATGCCTTTCCGATAAGCTGGAGCCCCTCAAGCGTTTCGAGCAGGGCCTTTGCCTGTGTTGCCTGAAGCGTGCGTGCGGTGATCGCCATCGCCACCGAATCGCCGGCCATGTCCATACTGCCGTAGAGGAACCTGATGGACTCGACGTTCTTGCCGAGATCGTCATCATCCAACGGTAGGAAAGCGCTCATCCCGGCCGGCATTTTCGCCGCAAAATTCACGACCGACAGCGGCCGTTTGTTCAGAAGCGTCGTCAATTCCGCGGACACCTTGCTCTGTCCGAGGGCGGCCTTGCGGACCAGGTCGAGCTGGCCAAAGACGATGGTGTTGGCGTCCATCCCGCTGACGGCGATCTCTTTGGAGAGCTTTCCGAGGACCTTGTCGGTCAGGTCCGTGTCTTTTGCACCGGGGTCCTTGGCGGTTTGGTCAACCAGGTCCTGAGCCTCAAAGATGTAGATGGTCCGGATACCCGCCTTTTCTTCGCGAAACTTGTCCTTCGCCGTCGCCTTAGCAGCGTCGATCACACCGGCCGAGCTTAGAGGGCCCCTCGCGACGATCACCGGTTCGATGTCGTATTTTTTCTCGGCGAGTTTTCTAGCGGTGACGCCGGCCGCGACATGATCGAATTGCCGGACGTCGATGCCCGTACGGGCCTTCATCTTATCGATCGCGGAAACGACCTTGTCCATTGCGGGCTGGTTCGAGGCAAGTATCTTGGGCAAAGCGTCCGAAAAGAAACGCTTTACGTCGAGCGTGACGACGCCATCCGAAGCAGGCAGCATCGCGACCAGGTCGGCCGAGGCCGAGCGGGCCTTCTTTACGTCACCATTCAGGGCGGCCGTCGAGCCCGAAAGATTCAGGACCAGCAGGCAAAGACAAGAAAAAGCGACCATCCGTTTTATCATTTCCAGCTCCTTTTAAGAGGTCAAAATAGAACTTACCACCAATACAGATGAGCGAACAAGCGAAAATAGTTCGCCGCAGATCGGTCAATTTATAACGAAAAGCGACCATCGGCCCATCTTTTGGCGGGCAGAAACACTTGTACGAACTTAAGTGCGGGCGCGTTCCGAAAGATAAAAGTGCCAGAGAATACGGGCCGCGACCGACCTGAAAGGGCTCCAACGGGCGGCGATACCGAGAAAATCATCGGCGGCGGGGCGGGTGCCTAGCGACGCAAGCTTCTGGTAAGCGGCATGGAGCGCGATATCGCCGCGGGGCATTATGTCGGGCCGGCGGAGAGCCATCAGGAGGTAGATGTCGCTGGTCCATTCGCCGACGCCCTTGACCCGCTGGAGATGCGACTTTGCGTCCGGATCAGGCATCCGTTCGAGAGCGTCGAGGTCGAGTTCCTGTTCGATAACGGCGGCCGAAAGGTGACGGGCGTAGGCCGTTTTCTGCCGGCTGAAGCCGACGGATTTCAGCTCGGCGTCATTCAGCGTCATCACCGCCTCCGGGGTTACCTCGCCGACGGCGGCTTCGAGCTTCTCAAAACAAGCCCGGGCCGATGCCAGCGAAACCTGCTGTTCGAGGATTATCCGCAGCAAGGTCGCAAAACCGGCCGGACGTGCGCACAGAGGCGGCGTGCCGTAAAGCTCGAGCACCGTAGCAAGATGCCCGTCGGCCGAGGCGAGCCAGTCGCACGCCTGCCGCAGGTTCCGTTCGTTTACCCTTTTTAACGAAGGAGCCGTCGTCATGGTCTTAAGAACTTGAACCGGCCGGGTCGACAAAAAAAGACCGGCTGAAGCCGAAATACGGCCCCAGCCGATCCGGTCAAACAAGCCTTGAAGTTATGCTACCGGCGATTCGAACATGAACGCGAGTTTCCATGCGTCGCCTTCTTTGACGTAGACCGCTGCCTGATGCAGGCCGCCGTTCTTCTGGCCGTCGCAGGAGCCGTCGGCGGCGCCGTGCAGCGTCAGGATCTCGACGGTCGGCGAAAGTGCGGTCGCATGGCCTTCTTTGGTCTCGACCTTGGTCACGCCCTCGCACTTCATATCGGTCCACGCTTTCACGACAGCATCGCGTCCACTCGTCCATTTTCCGGCAGGATCGACGATCGCGAGTCCGGCCGTTGAGATGGACGTCAGCTTGGCCGCATCCTTCGCCTTCCAGGCCTCCCATCCGCTGGTGTGGATGGCCATCAGGGCATCGGTGTTTGCACTCTTTGCCGGGCCGGCAGGCGCCGGAGCAGCATTTGACGCAGTATTGGAGTTTGATGCGGCCGGGGCATCCTTGTGCGAATCAGCCGGGGGAGGAGCCGGTGGCGGTGCACCCGGCGTCATTATCGCTGTCTCGCCGTGGAACGCGGCATGCCATTTGTCGCCGCTCTTTGTCCAAATTGTGGCCGCACGGGCCGGGCTGGGCATCTTCATCGACTTGCCGTCAGGACCGGTGCACGAGCCGTCAACGGTGATCTTGTAACTCACGGCGTAGGTCATGTCGTCGATCTTTGCCATCTGCGGGTCGTCGAGCGTCCACCCCTCTTTGACGTCGCATTTGACCGAGCCCATCATCTTCACAAGATCGGCTTTGCCCATCTTGCCGGAGCCGTCGAATCCGACAAACTTATCGCTCAGGATCTCTTCGAAGTGTTTGCCATTGCCTTTGAAATATTCGGCGTGTGCCTGCTTGTCCAATGCCATGAGCATTTCGGCGGTCGGCGCGGCCGCAGTCGTCTTATTCGCATTCGCGTTCGAATTGCCATTCGTTCCGTTGGAATTCGTGTTACCCGTCGGGCCGCCGCAGCCGGCCAGCATCAACGCGCCCAAAGAAAACAATAGGGTGATCAGGATCTTAGTCATTCGCTATCTCCTCAAAAGTTAGTATCGAAACACAAGTGAACGCGGCTGACCAGGCGCCGCCTCTACTCATTACCCATGTACCTTGAATTGCGTGAAGGTTTATCACCCAAAAGGGGCAAAGTCAAGCAGCATACGGGCTGCCAGGGGCGCGATCAGGTCTCTGCAGGCAGGATGTTTGGACCAAATTCGATCGGGTTCAGTGGTCGAAATGGCGGACGCCGGTGAACGCCATCACGATGCCATGCTCGTTAGCGGCGGCGATCGATTCGTCGTCCTTAAGCGAGCCGCCGGGCTGGATGATCGCCGAAATGCCCAGCTTGGCCGCCTCGTCGACGCTGTCGCGGAAAGGGAAGAATGCGTCCGACGCGAGGGCGGCTCCGGCGGTTGCAAGGCCGAATCTTTCGGCCCGGATCGCGGCGATGCGGAGCGAGTCGATCCGGTTCATCTGGCCGGAACCCACGCCGATCGTCTGGAAGGGGTCCGCGATGACGATCGCGTTCGATTTGACGTGCTTGCAAACTTTCCACGCCAGGTCCATCGCTTCCAGATCGGACGGCGACGGCTGCTTGTCCGTCACGATCTTCAATCCGTCCGGCCCGAAGAGGATATCGTCCTCCGTCTGGACAAGCATCCCGCCGGAGATCTCCTTGAATCGCATGCCGGGGACGGACGCATCGGTCGCTTCTGGCAGGGAAACGCGCAGGACGCGAAGATTTTTTTTGCTGCGAAAAAGCTCGAGCGCGTCATCGTCGAAGCCGGGAGCCAGGACGACCTCGGTAAATATTTGGATCACGCCCGCGGCGGTGGCCGCGTCTACCTTTCGGTTCAGCGCGACGATCCCGCCGAATGCCGAGACAGGATCGGTCGAGAGCGCACGCCCGTAGGCCTCCTCGAGACTGCCGCCCGTGCCGACGCCGGACGGATTGGTGTGCTTGATGATGGCGACGGCAGGCCCCTCGAACTCGCGAACCAGGCTTAAAGCGGCATCTGCGTCGACGAAGTTGTTGAAGGACATTTCCTTGCCGTGGAGCTGTTCGGCCCCGGCGATTCCGGCCTCGCCGCCGGACGAATACAAAGCCGCTTTCTGATGCGGGTTCTCGCCGTAGCGAAGGTCCGCGATCTTTGCGAAATGCAGCCGGAGATCGTGCGGAAAAGACTCGCTTTCGTCGGCTTCGGCGATCTCGGGCGGATCGGCGGCATCTTCAACCGCGAGCTCCTCCGATTCGATGAACATCAAGCCGCCGAGCGGGTTGTGCGGTTCGAGCTGTTCAAGATCCGCCTCTGAAAGCTGGCCGGCCAGATAAGACGAAATGGAAAGGTCGTAGGCCGCGGTCCGGGTATAGGCCAACACCGCAAGACGCTGACGGGCCGCAAGCGAAAGGGAACCATCGTTCTGGGTAAGCTCGCCTGCAACGCTCTCATAAAGGGCGGGGTCGGTGACGACGGCGACATCGCGCCAATTCTTCGCCGCCGAACGGATCATCGCCGGGCCGCCGATGTCGATATTCTCGACCGCGTCTTCCAACGAAACTTCGGGATCGGCGACCGTTTTTTCGAATGGATAAAGGTTGATGACGACGAGATCGATGGCGTCGATGCCGTGGGCCTTCATGGCCTCGACGTGCTCGTGATCGTCACGGAGCGCGAGGAGGCCGCCATGTATCTTTGGATGAAGGGTTTTGACGCGGCCGCCCATCATTTCGGGGAATCCGGTGACGTCGGACACATCGGTCACATCGATGCCGGCATTTCGGAGAGCCGACGCGGTTCCTCCGGTCGAAATGATCTTAGTGCCGAAAGAAACAAGCAGGCGGGCAAATTCAACAATGCCCGTTTTGTCGGATACGCTGAGGAGGGCCCGCTCTATACGCTTTGATCCATCCATAAAAAAGAAACAGCGGCCAAAGCAGACCGCCGTCAGATCACCATAAGAAAAACCAATTCTCGGCCCCTGGCTTGAAGGCCCGATCCGGCTTCCGCAGCATCGACCGCCCTAACCAAAAAGCGTGGCGTCGAGATCAGTACCTTCCAAGGAAAAGAAGCCCGAGTATGATCAGCAAAGCGTAGATTATGATTTTGATAAGACTCATACAAGTCCTTATCCTGTCTATTCAGGAGACACCTTGTTCTACGTCAAACGAGCAGTTTAGTTCCGTGCGTTTCCAGATGTCAAAACACCGCGGGCCGGTTTTCAAGCAAGTTTTCCCGATCTTTGTCCTTGTCATGGTCGGGACCCTTACGCTGTCCGGTGTCTCCGCACAGGACCTTGAGGCGACGATAGCGATCGATGCAGACAAAGGGACGGCCGCGATAAGCGGGCGATTTACAGGGGATGGTGACGGCCCGCGAAACCTTTCTTTCACTGGCACGGCGATCGGTGCGGACCGGCTGAGCAGCCGGATCGACAAGGTGGAATTATCCGGCGCCGATGGGAGTCCGATTGCCTTCAAAAGGCTGAACTCGTCGGAGTTCGCCGCCGATGCGCGGATCGTAGATTTCAAGTTTTCGGCCGACCTTTCATCGTTGAAAGATCCGCGATCGGCCGCTCACGCCTCGTGGGTCGCCGGCGATCTCGGGATCATTTTCCTTGACGACATCCTTCCGCACAGCTCCGCGAACGGCGGGCGGCGAGCGACGGTGCGGTTCATCGTCCCGGACGGCTGGTCGGTGATGAGCACCGAGACGGCGGGCGGCGACGGCCTGTTCGACGTCAATGACCGCGGGCGGGCGGTGTTTATTCTAGGAAAGGGAATTCGGCGGATCGAGCCGCCGCGAAAAGGGGAGCCGGTGTTGCTGATCAACGGAAACTGGCTTCATACGGATGCCGAAGCTGCCGAAATGATGCTTGAGATCTATCGCGGATACGTCAAACTCTTCGGCGGACCGCCTTCGGCAGGTTCGATGGTCGTGCTGTTTCCGTTTCCGCAGCCGGGCGTCGGGCACGGCACGTGGGAGGCCGAAACGCGCGGAAGTTCGGTCCTGATCGCGTCGGCGGGAATGGCATTCGAGTATCCGGCGAAACAGCGGCTTCACGAACAGCTTCGTCATGAGCTTTTCCATCTGTGGATACCGAACGCTGTCGGGCTAACGGGCACGTACGATTGGTTCTATGAGGGCTTTGCGATGTACATTTCGCTGAAAACGGCGGTGTCGCTGAAACGGATCAGGTTCGACGATATGCTCGACACGCTTTCGCGGGCGTACAGGATCGACCGTTCGGCGACGCGCCGCCGCTCGCTCGTCGAATCTTCGCGAGAGCGGTGGGCCGGCGGGGAGACGCAGGTCTATGCCCGCGGACTGCTCGCCGCGTTTCTTTGTGACATCGCGATGCTGAATCAGACGGGCGGTAAGGGATCGGTCGAGCGTTTGCTGCGTGATCTGTTCCAGAAACACACCAGTCCATCCGCGGCGGCCGACGGCAACTCGGCCATCCTCGCAGAGCTGCAGGCCGTTCCTGCATTAAGGAGTGTGGTCAATGACGTGATCCTCGGCCGGGAACCGGTTAATTGGGACACGGCGATCGCCGCAGCCGGGCTCGAGTTTTCGACGGAAAACGGCTCATCGGGCCTGAAAGTGAAAGGCCGCACCGCGGGCCGCCAGAGGACCGTGCTTCGCAAACTGGGTTATAATGGCCGGTGAAGGTGAAGTTTGAAATGAAGTTGATCTCTAAACTTACATTGTCCGCCGCGTTGATCGGCGTCGTTGTTTTTCAGTCCGGATGCGGATTGATCGACGGGATGCTCGGCGGCGTGTCGAATGCGATCGGGCTGACCGATACGGCGACCGTGATCTCGAAAACGGCCCAGATCCGGACATCGTACGCGGTCGTAGCCGCCGACCTGCTTGAGGTAAAGAGGGGCGAACAGCTTGAGGTCCTGGACCAGATGGAATTTGAAAAGGTCCTGTGGTACCGGGTGCGGGCGAATGACGACACGAACACCGAGGGCTGGATCGAGGCCCAGCACGTCATCACAAGCGAGGTCCTGGACAAATCGCGAAAACTGGCCGAAGAATTCAAGGACCAGTCGCCGCAGGCGGCCGGCCAGTTGAGGGCGGCGTCGAACCTGAGGCTGTCGCCGGAGATGTCCACAGATAACATTCTTTTCAGGCTGGCGAGCGGCTCGACGTTCGAGATCATGACATGGAGGTTCGTGCCGAAGCAGGAGGTTTCGGATGTGGACGATTCGTCCGGCGACCGAACGCCGGGCCGGGCGAGCCGGAATGAAGAGATCGAGGCGGCAAAGGAAGCGAACGAACCGGAAAAACTGGAAGAAAAGTATGATATTTGGTACCAGGTGAAGATCGACCCGTCGATCTCGCCGGCTCCGGCAGGATGGCTTTTCGGGCGTCAGGTCGAGCTCCAGATCCCGAGCGACATCGTCTTTTTTCAGCAGAATAACCGCAAATTCGTCTCCTGGCAGCGGCTCGACACGGAAAGCCGCGACCGCGTCGGCATGAGCGAAAAGATCGGTTCGCCGGGCAATTGGGTGATCCTGACTCGGACCAACCAGGTCAAGCAGATCGACGGCGTCGAGCCGGATTTTGACGGCATTCTCGTGTTGGCGTTCGACAAGTACGACCAGGGTTTCTACACGGTTTGGAGGTCGTCCGGCGACGTCTGGGGCCAGATGCCGCTGCTGGTCGAAGGGCAGGGCGACAACAAGACGTTCACCCTCCGGCTAAGACACCCCGAAGGGCGGATCGACGAGAAGCGGTTCGTCGTCTTCCGCGACAAAAACCGCATCCGGGTCACCCCGCCGGAAGACGTCGCACAGTACATGCAGTCGAAATCGAGGTAAGCAATGGGTGCCATCGAAGAGACCCACAGCGGGGAACCGCCTTTCGACGAACCGTTCGAGATCGAGATCACCGATTCGATCGACCTGCACGCGTTCAGGCCCAAAGAGGTCCGCGCGGTCGTTGAAGCGTACCTGCAGGAAGCCCGCGCCCGCGGGTTCAAGTTCGTGCGGATCATCCACGGCAAAGGTGTCGGTGTGCAGAGAGAGATCGTTCGGAAGGTGCTGGGCGAAACGGATTTTGTAAAGGGATTTAAGTCCGGCGACGAATTCTCGGGCGGGTGGGGAGCGACGATAGCCGAACTAAGATACGAGCCCTAGTTCTCTTCGATCACATCGGCCCATGCCTCTTCGCGGCCGTGGCCGAAAAGTTCGAGGCTCTCGATCAGCTCATCCTGTTCGTCGATCCTGTGCCTGGCCGCGGCGAGGAGCTTTTTAAGCTCGCGGACCCTGCGTTCAAGCTCGGCAAGCCGCTTTTTCCGCTCACGGTCCAGCCGGTCGAGATAGAACATATACATCAACTGCAGGCCCGCAACGCCGACCAACGAGAAGCAGAGTCCGATCAGGATGTACGAAAGCATAAAGCGCCTTTCCGTATTTCGGGGGGAAACCCAATTATAACGCTGTTACGGGCAAAGAGGAAGAAAAGTTTGGAAACGTCGGTATCGTTTGGTACTCCAGATAGATCGTAAGGTCAACGTTTGGGGGTTGGGCATCCTTAGATGGGAAGTCCACGACGATGGATCTAGTTTCGTATCTTCGGCGGTTTGTGTTCTTTTTCATTCCGATCTTTTTCGTCGCTTTTGTGGATGAAGAAAGTTCTTCCACGAATTACACGAAAGAAGAAAAAAAGATCCGAATTGGAGATTGATAAACAAGTAGACGAATATAGGACACAAGCCAGGATCGACGCGTCGAGCGACCAACGAGAGGTCCACAATAACTTTCGGATACGATCAAAAGTTTGACTCTGTGGGTCGAATAGAGGAATATCGTGGCAAAGACGTTAGCCGCGAAGCAGTCAGTGACCAAAAGGCCGGTTAGCCCCTTAAGCCGCCCGCTCACCACCGTTTCTGACGGCCGACGGCGAAACCGTTAGACTGAAATGCCGGCGTTATTGTCCGTTTTAAGACCCGAATGATGGAAATCCCGAACTTAACACTCAGGTACACGCTGCTCTGCGACGACGTCCGGATCGAGATGGGCAATAAGATCTCGCTGATGGGCATCTTCCAGAACATCATGGTCGAGAAGCTGCCGGTTTCGCTGATCAAATTTGCCGTGATCAATCATTGGATGGGTGCCGGGATGCATGAGACCGAGGTGCGGATCCTTTCACCGGACCGCTCGAACCTGGTGGTATCGTCGCAGGCCACGCCTATCGACCTGACGCCCGGCGGTTTTACCGATAACGTGAGCTTCTTTGTGAACGTCGTTTTCCCGAGCGCAGGGACCTACTGGGTGCAGACACTCGCCGACCAGGTCGTGCTTGAAGAGTTTCCGCTGATAGTGGCTGACGCCCGGGAAATGCAGCACGTCCAGAATCCCGAAGAGATCTCCGAAACAATTAACTGACCTGCTTTTGCCGAAATTATCTGTCGTTTCTCGAGAGGTCGAGTGAAATGGCAAGGCGATAAAGAGCGGCGTTCTCGACCTTGATGTCCTTGCTTCCCGTCACGCCGTTGTACTTGGCCGTGATCCGGTAGGTGGCCGGTTCGTCGGGCCGGCGGAATGTGAACTCCCCGCTTATCGAGGTGGTGTATTTTGCGATCGACCTTACGGTGCCATCGGAATTGACCCGGGCAAGTTCGACATCGGCCCCCCCGACGCTGGTACCTTCCTTAAAAAATACGCTCCCGCGAATGATCACCTGCGAGCCTTCGTCGGCGTTAAGAAAAAGACGGTCGCCGAGGTCGCGGACCTTGTTCCGCTTTACTTCGACATTGCTCATCGATCCGGCGGCGTAACCGTCGGCTTCGACACGCAGGGCGTAACGGCCGGCTTCGATCCCGGTTATCTCAAAGCTTCCATTTGAAGATGTTTTCACCGATCTGACGACCTCGCCGTCCCGGCTGACCGATATGGTGGCGTTCGGGATCGCCTTGCCGGAATTGGTGCGAACGCGGCCCTTCAGGCCGGTAGATTGGCCCGCCGCATCGGATACGCCGATCAGAATAAACAGGAGGATGCCGCTGAATACCCAGGTGCGGCCTGTTGAGCCGAAAACAAACTTCATGCTGACTGTGAACCTGCCTTGGCAGCGAAACCGCTCGCCACATCATTGATGATGTCGTCCAGCGTCCGGGTTGGCTTGTAACCGATCAGGCGAGCGGCCTTTTCGAGGCTCGGCACCCGCCGCTGCATGTCCTCGAACCCCTCGCCGTAGGCGACCGAGTAGGGGACGTAACGGATCTCGCTGCGGCTGTTCGTTAGTTCGATCGCCTTCTCGGCCAGTTGCGTGATCGTCACCTCATCGTCGTTTCCGAGATTGATAACCTGCCCGAAACAGGCCTGATTCTCGAGCAGGACCTTCAGCCCGTTAACGACATCTGAAACGTGGCCGAAGCAACGCGACTGAGTCCCGTCGCCGTGGACCTCGAGCGGTTCGCCGTCGATCGCCGCCTTAACGAAACGGGGCACGACCATTCCATACTGGCCCGTCTGACGCGGGCCGACCGTGTTGAACAGGCGAACGACCACGACCGGAAGCCGGGTCTCTTTCCAATGGGCGAGGGCGAGGAATTCATCGAGAGTCTTCGCACACGCATATGCCCAGCGGTGCTTGTCTGTCGCACCGGTCAGAAGGTCGTCGTCCTCGCGGAAGGGCACCGATGCTCCTTTGCCGTAAACCTCGGAGGTGCTCGGGATCAGCACCCGCTTGCGGAACCGCGAGCAATATTTCAGGATCACATCGGTGCCGTGAAAGATGGTCTCGATCGTCTTGACGGGCTGTTCCATTATCAGCCGAACGCCGACCGCGCTCGCCATGTGAAATACACGGTCGGCTTCGCGGATCAACTCTTCCATCAAAGGCTGGTCGAGGACCGTGTCGATGATCAGACGGAAGCGGTCGTGGCCCTCCAGATGTTCGACATTTGAGTATTTCCCCGTCGAAAGATCATCGATCACGGTAACCTCGTGACCTCCCGCGATGAATTCATCAGCCAAATGGCTTCCGACGAAACCTGCGCCGCCTGTAATGAGAATTTTCATATTCGAAATGCGGAAGCCCGCACCTAGTTCGGGGCGTAATGCCCCGTTTCACTTTAAGCCATCGCTAACGCGCGGGCTTCTGCATGATATTTTCGCCGGTCACGCTCCGGAAGTATTCAACAGTCTTCTTAAGGCCGTCCGAGAGTGCGACCTTCGGCTCCCAACCGAGCAATTTTCTTGCCCGGTCGATATTGGGCTGACGCTGCTTTGGATCGTCCTGAGGCAGCGGCAGATATTTTATCTTAACCTCTCGTGCGGCGGCCCGCCCGACCTCTTCCGCAAGTTCGTTCATCGTGAATTCGCCGGGATTGCCGAGATTGATCGGCATGTGGATGTCATCGGCGTCGGCTTCCATCGCACGAACCATCCCTTCGACGAGGTCCGAAACATAGCAAAATGAACGTGTCTGCGAACCGTCGCCGTAAACCGTAAGTTCCTCATTCCTGAGAGCCTGGACGATGAAATTCGAGACGACACGGCCATCGTCCTCCATCATGCGTTCGCCGTAAGTGTTGAAAATACGGATGATACGCGTATCAACGCCGTTCTGCCGATGATAATCCATCATCAGCGTCTCGGCAACACGTTTCCCCTCGTCGTAGCAGCTTCGCGGGCCGATGGGATTTACGTTCCCGAAATAGCTTTCCGTCTGCGGGTGTTCGAGCGGGTCGCCGTAGATCTCGCTCGTGGACGCCTGCAGGATCCGGGCATGCACCCTCTTCGCCATCCCAAGCATATTTATCGCGCCCATCACGCTCGTTTTTACCGTCTTCACCGGATTGTACTGGTAATGAATAGGCGAGGCAGGGCAGGCCAAGTTGTAGATCCGGTCCACCTCAAGAAGGATCGGCTCGGTCACGTCGTGCCGGATGAGTTCAAAATTGCGGTCGTCAAGGAGGTGGCCGACGTTCGCCTTGCGGCCCGTAAAAAAATTGTCGAGGCAGATCACCTCGTGGCCGTCCGCAAGCAGACGTTCACAAAGATGAGATCCGATGAACCCGGCACCGCCTGTCACTAATGTTCGCATAAAGTTCTTCGCACGATACGGTTCACTCTTCCACGGGACAAATATCGTCCGGTAATTCGACCTGTTGAAGTATATCGCCGATCTCAGGAGGAATCGCCGTTTTCGTGCAGACGTAAAATTCCTTGGCAGCAAGCATCGCTGTGTCACGCGACAGCGTTTCCTTTAACTGCGGGTCCTGCGAGACGGTGACGATCTGTAGGGGCAGAGTTCGCTCGATGGAATCAAGGAGGAGCGCGGAATTGCCCATTTTGATGAACTGAGCCTGCATCGCTGAACTCGTCAGTCCCATCGCTCCCAGCATCGAACGCTGCCGCTCAAAAAACCCGTTCAAGAAATAACCGACCATGACCGAACCTGCGATAACTCCCAGCACGAAGCAGGATACACAAAAAATGACTGTTTTGGTTCGGGCATTCATATAAAGCTATCTCCTACTTTGAGGCGCCGTCTTCAAATGTGTCTCAAACAGCTTGAAGATCCGCTTGTATTGGTCCGCCCAGCTTGTCGGCTGGACGTAGCCATGATCCTCGACCGGATAGGACGCGAGTTCCCAGTTCTCCTTTCTGAGCTCGATAAGCCGCTGTGCGAGGCGAACACTATCCTGGTAATGCACGTTGACATCGACCATTCCGTGCGAGATCAGCAGGCCGCCTTTTAACCCCTCGGCAAAGTAGATCGGCGAGCTGCGTTTATAGGCTTCCTGATCGTTTTGCGGCAGGTTGAGGATGTTCGAGGTGTAGCCGTTATTGTAATGTGCCCAATCGGTTACGGGCCGCAGTGCGGCACCCGCCGCGAAGACGTCAGGCGTCGTAAACAACGCCATCAACGTAATAAAACCTCCATAGGAACCGCCGTAAATACCGATGCGTTTCGCGTCAACACCGTGCTGATCCACCAGGAACCGGGCAGCGTCAACGTGGTCGGTCAGGTCCTTGCCGCCCATGTGGCGGTAGATGCCGGTCCGCCAGTCGCGCCCATAGCCGGCCGAGCCGCGATAGTCGATGTCGAGCACCGCGTAGCCCTTTTCCATGAGGAAATGATGGAACATATATTCGCGGTAATAGCTGCTCCACCACATGTGAACGTTCTGAAGATAACCCGCACCGTGGACGAAAATGACCGCCGGGCCGCCCTTTTTGTAGCCCGCGGGCTTGTAGAGCCGGCCGTAAACGGTGGCGCCGTCGCGAGCCTTAAAGTTAACTATCGGAGGGACGATCCATTTGTAGGAATTCCATTCGGCGGTCGGCGATTCCGTCACCTGCTTGATCTCGGCCTCGGTTACGCCGGTCCGGTTCGGGGCGATGTAAAGCTCGGTCGGCTTGTTCGAGAAGGACCGCAGGATCGCGAGCGTCGTCTGATCGGGCGACACGACGGCCTGATTGTTCCCCGGCATCGTCGTCAGCTTTGTCCGGGCACCGCCGTCGAAGGACATCGTGTACAGGTTTCGCTCGAACGGGCTGCCTTCGCTCGTCGTCAGATAGAATTTCGACTTGTCGTTCGGGATGTTGACATTGAATACCTCCCAATTGCCAGACGTGAGCTGCCGGGGTTCGCCGCCATCGATCGAAACGGTGTAGAGATGTGAAAATCCGTCGCGTTCCCATTGGAAATATACGCGTTTGTTATCGGGCAGCCAGCCGAGCGTGAATCCGCCCGGGCCGCCAACCCACGCGTCGTCGTGAATGGTCGCGAGTATCTTCGTCTTGCCGGTCGCCGGATCGAGGTGCATGATCCAACGGTCCTTGTTATCCGCCGAGCGGCCTTGCAGGACTGCATTCTTACCGTCGTCCGACCATTGCGGCTGTGACAGCTGGACAGCGCGGTCGCGCGGCTGCTGCTGGCCGCTTCCCTGTCCGCGCCCGGTCGGCGGAGTCTGTCCCGCTGCACGCTCCGGCTGCGGGTCGGATGTCGGGGTCGGCGGGGTTTCGGTCCGCTGAACGGGCGGCGGCGTGGTCAAACGCTGCCCGTGATCGACCCATTTCTGATCGCCGGTCTCGACGCTCAGGATCGCGACGCGGCCCGTTCCCTGGACATCACCGACCTTGGTCCTGGCCGGAATATCCTCGGTGTAGGCGGATTCGGTAACGTAATTCGGAACGATCGTGCTCTTGGCTCCGGTGGCACTTTGGTTGATCGAGACGATCACGTATTTGCCGTCCGGCGAGAGCGACATCTGTCCGACGGACTGCCCGGCCGTCAGCTGAAACGGCTTTCGGCGATCCTTCTCGCGTTCCTTTCGCTTTGCTTCATCGGCCTCGCGTTTCTCGGCCCGTTCGCGGATCACGTCGAGCAAGGCTCGTTCTTCTTTTTTCAGATATTCCTGACTTTCGGTTCCTTTTCGTTCGGTGTTGGAGGCGCCCTGGCCGCCACCGCCGCCGGGACCACCGCCTGCTCCACCGCCGGCTGGTCGGATATCGGTGAGCTGCTCCAGCAAACCGGTGTCCAAAGCGAGTGAATAGAGATTATTTTGCCGCGTGAAGGAAATGTGGCGCTGGTCGCGAATAAAGCGAGGACTGCCCTCGTTATCCGCGGTCTTGGTCAACTGACGCCGTTCTCCGGTTTGGGTGTCATAAAGAAATATATCGCCGCTGTCGGCATAGACTATCGACTTCTTGTCGTCGGATAGGTCGCCGCCCGCGGGCGGTGCCTCTTTGCGGGCCTCGTCTTCGGAGAGCCGACGCAATCCGCTGCCGTCCGCGTTTACGATATAAGTAGAAGTCTCAGCGACCCGAGGTTCGTCCGCACGCTTCCAGTTGAAATAGATCTTCTTGCTGTCCGCCGACCAGCGAACACCAGACGGCTCGTAACCGACAAGCCCGGGCCCGCGCATTATGTTGTCGATCGTCAGATCGAACGGCTTTGCCTGAACGGCGGTCTGCGCCGATGCAGCTATCGGTTGAAGACAAAGAGCGAGTACGAAAATGAACGATAGGATCGATCTCATTGGTTTCCTTCTTCTACTTTTGGTTTTAGCGAGTTTTGAACGGTACGGAATAGTATAATCGGGTTTCGTAGATTCGTCATTTTCGCGAATGAATCTCGTAAATGGGCCGTTACGGCAATTCCAGCGCGTTTGCGCGGATTTTTGCCTTTTGTTCTTCGGTCAATCTTCCGTATTCGTAGATCGCGTTTTCCCAGGTGCCGTACATCGCGTTCGGCAGAACGATCCAGCGGCGTCCCCATTCTTCTTTCGCCTCATCGGTCTCGGTGAACCGGTCGCCGACGGACTTGCGTTCGAACACATCGGAAAAGTCGTCCAGGTTGTCGCCCATCAGCATCACGATGCGATGATCCCGGCCGACGAGTTCGCGGCGGGGTGTTTTGGTCGAGATATTATTGCCCTGGGCGTCCTTCTGACGGAGCAGCACGTTCGAGGGGTCGACATCGGAGAAACCGGCCTTTTTCAGATTCGCGATCGTCTCCGCTTTTTGGGCCTCGTCGCGGTTCGAAACATAGAACACCTTGACGCCTTTCGAAACCGCGTAGTTAAGGAACGCGACCGCACCCGGGACCGCCTTTGCCTTTTCCATTTTTCCCCACGCGTACCAATCCGCCGAGTTGAACGCCCGGCCGGCCTTGATCCCGAACGCTTGTGAAGGGGAGTTGTCGAGGACCGTTTCATCGATATCAACGATGATGGCGCGCGGCCTTTTTCGTTCCGGCTTCGGCAGCTTTTTGATGCTTCGTTTGTCGAGATCTTCGTCGAGCCGAAGTCGGGCAATATTGAAGGCCTGATAAGCAAGCGCGCGGTATTCGGCGGCCTTTTGCTGATAAAGAACGGCGGCCGTTTGGTAATCGAGATCCGCCGACGGCTGGGATGCGGCAGAAGGTGCCTGTGCCGTTACGACGCCGTGGAACAGAAGAGCCGCGGCAGCGAAAGCCGTTATGATGTAGGTTCGTTTAAGCATATTATGTGGCCGGGATCGGTTAGCTCCGATCCTGAGTATCTTACAGCAGTTATGCCCCGCGAACCGAAGACAAGCGAGAATCAAAAGACCGAGCCGCCGGCACGTCAGGATGACGAGCCAACGGAACCCGAGGCCCGCTCGTATTACTACGACGATGCCCACGGCTATGAAGATTACGAACCGGACAACGGAGACGATTTACCCGATCCAGATGAAAAGAAACCAGATCGTAATCGCGACCCGGCGTCGATCGACTCATAGCACAAATAGAGCCAAATCTCGCCGCGAAATGCCCGGTCAACTGACGGCCCACACGCCGGCCGCAGCCCAGTTTTCACCCGGCGTTAGACTCATCGCGTTAATGCGGCAATTTGCTTTGCAATTCAATTGCTTTTTTGGTAACTTCTCGAAAGATTTTCAAGCAACAACTTCGCGTTTAGGCCCAGTTGCCGTACTTGGCAGTACATAAAGACGGCCACCTTTGCCCCCCGAAGGATGAGGCTGAACCCCTAAACAAGAGCCAAGAAATCACGACGGTCCGTTTGCCGGACGTCTGAGGTCAAAGAACGTAGGAGGATCAAATCCGAGAATGAGGAATTTGTCAAAATTATACGCACTTGTGCTGCTATCGCTTGTCGCTGTAGCATCGGCTTGCACCATAAACATGCCGTCCAATTCAAATGCGGCCGCTCCATCGCCAGTGCCGCAACAAGCAACGCCTGCGCCCACAGCTACGCCGGCCGCAGTTGCAACGCCAGCCCCAGCGAATAATCCTGCGCCGGCCACCGATTCATCAAAATCAACAGTTGATCCTTGTTCTAGAAGGGAACAAGTGAAATTCAAACCGGGCTCGGATGATGCTACTTTGAACCACGAAATTTGTTCGAATATGCAGAGGGAATACTGGTTCAAGGCTAATGCAGGACAGCTTGTCCAAGCGACTTTCTCGGACAAGGAAGGTTCCGGATACTTAGAACTTTACGCCGAAGACGGGGTTACTTACTTTCAACAAGGCGTCGATCATAGGGTCCCAGCTTCCGGAACTTTCAAAATGATCGTCAGGAGTGTTGACCCGAATCAAACTCGCCCCTTTCGGCTTTATTTGAGGATCCAGTAGCGTTTGCAAACCGGTTATGTGTGTCGAGGTTGGGGCATTCGATCCTTTATCGTGCCCCATCCTCAGATCATTTTTTCGGCCTTTCGTTGGCCCTGAGCACGCGTTTTCTAAGGCGGATCGACTTTGGCGTGACCTCGATCAGCTCGTCATCGGCGATGAATTCAAGCCCGCGTTCAAGCGACATCTCGCGGACCGGAACGAGGCGCATCGCCTCGTCGGCAGAAGTCGTCCGCATGTTCGTCAGCTTTTTTTCCTTGATCGCGTTGACGTCGAGGTCGACGGAACGGGCATTCTCGCCGACGATCATCCCCTCATAAACCTTGGTTTGCGGACGGACGAACAGTGTCCCGCGTTCCTGAAGATTGTATAGAGCGTAGGTCGTTGCCTCGCCCATGCGGTCGGCGACCAGCGAGCCGGTCGAGCGCGAACGCATTTCACCCTGCCATTTGTCGAAGCGAAGGAACATCGTGTTTAACAGCCCGGTGCCTTTGGTCTCCGTTAGAAACTCGCCGCGGAAGCCGATCAACCCGCGTGACGGCACCTCGAACTCGAGGCGTACGCGGCCCGAGCCGTTGTTGACCATCTTTGTCATCTGGCCTTTGCGCCGCCCGAGGGCTTCGGTGACGACGCCGATGAACTCTTCCGGCACGTCGATGACGACCGCTTCGAGCGGTTCGAGCGTCTCACCCGTCGTGTCGTCTTTCTTCGTGATGACCTCGGGTTTCGAGACCTGCAGTTCATATCCCTCTCGCCGCATCATTTCGATCAGGATCGCGAGCTGAAGTTCGCCGCGGCCCGAGACCTTGAACTGCTCGGCGGCCTCCGTGTCGGCGACGCGAAGTGCGACATTCCCGAGAAGTTCCCGGTCGAGCCGCTCTTTGATCTGGCGGGAGGTGACGTACTTGCCCTCGATACCCGCAAACGGCGACGTGTTCACCCCGAAGATCATCGCGATCGTGGGCTCGTCCACGGCGATCACGGGAAGCGGCCTCGGTTGGTCCGCAAGCGTGATGGTCTCGCCGATCTCGACATCGTCAAATCCCGCCAGAGCGACCAACTCGCCAACACCTGCATTCTCGACGGGTACACGTTCGAGCCCCTCGAACACGAAGAGTTCCTTGACCCGCGTTTTTACGAGCGACCCGTCGCGTTTGGAAACGGCGACCTCCTGGTTCTTTGCGATCTCGCCCGAGAAGATCCGCCCGATCGCAAGCCGCCCGACGAACTGGTTGTAATCGATGTTCGCGACGAGGAGCTGAAGCGAATCGTTTCTGATCGCCCTGGGTGCCGGGATCGTCTCGACGATCTGGTCGAAGAGCGGTTTGAGGCTTCGCGAATCGTCGTCGAGGTCCTTTTTTGCGACGCCGTCGCGGGAGATCGAGTAGAGGATCGGAAACTCGATCTGCTCGTCGTTCGCCCCGAGGTCGATGAATAGGTCATAGATCTCGTTAACCACCTCTTCGGGGCGGGCGTCCTGGCGGTCGATCTTGTTGACCAGGGCTATGGCGGGAAGCTTCAGCTCAAGTGCCTTTCGCAAAACGAAACGCGTCTGCGGCAGGCAGCCTTCGGCCGCATCCACCAGCAGCACGATGCCGTCGACCATTTTGAGGACCCGCTCTACCTCGCCGCCGAAGTCGGCGTGGCCCGGCGTATCTACGATGTTGATCTTGTAGTCGCCGTACCTGACCGAGGTGTTCTTCGCCATGATGGTGATGCCGCGCTCGCGTTCGAGGTCCATCGAATCCATCACACGGTCCTGCACCGCCTCGTTCTCGCGGAATGTACCCGACTGCTGCAGCATCGCATCGACGAGCGTGGTCTTGCCGTGGTCGACGTGGGCGATTATGGCGATATTTCTGATCTTTTCCTGACTTACCATTGCTATAAATGTGCCCTAAAGGGCAAACGGAAATAATGCCGTAAACGGGGAGCGTTCGCAATCAACGATCGTCGATTTGGCGGGCAACGCAGGAAATGAAAAAGGCCGGCGAACATTCGCCGGCCCGATCTGCCGCTCGAAAGCGGTCTTACCTGGCCTCACCGATCACCTTTAAGTTGTTGGTGACGCTAAAGCTGCCCGAAACGCCGCGGGCCGTGATGTACGCCAGATCGGCATCGCTCTTTCGATCGGCGAAGCCCTCGAGAGTTACATGGCCGTTCTTGACGATGATCCTTATCGAAGGATTGGTGCCGAGAAAATACCGATACAGTGCACCGGTCTGGCCTCCCATGGCCCTAAGCAAACGCTGCCTTAGGCGGTCGTCCGACGGCGACAGCGGGAGCACTTCGATATTGTTTATGACTTCGCTCACGCCCTCGACATCCTTGACGGATTCCTCAGCGTCCTTCTTCGTATAGGGCCTGAGAACATAGCCTGTAAGCGTTACCGTTCCGTTATTTACTTCAAAACCGATCGCGTCGAACACGCCGTAGTACGGCAGCGAAAGGATCTCCTTCCTGACCAACCGCTCGATCTTTGCTTTGGTAAATTCGGGGCTCCTGTCCTGTGCCGCAGCATCCGCAGGCACGAAGAACAGCAGGCCCGAAAAAAGCGCGGCCGATAATATTGTTCGTATCAACATTTTATTTTTCCTCCAGCTTGTTTTTGAACTGCCCTTTCACGCAGGACAGTTCAACTTCTTTATGACGCCGAAAGATCTGCGTTCGGCGTCGAAAAAGGCCGGGCCATGTAGGCAGCCGGCCCGTCGTTCTTAAACCTGAATTCCATCCGACGTTTATCCGGCCCGGCCGTTATTGATCACAAGGTTATTCGTTACGGTGAACGTACCCGGCACCGACCTTGCAACGATGTTCATCGTGTTGTAATCGGCCTGGTTCGCCACATAACCTTCGAGCGTGATATTTCCCCGCTCCACGATCAGCCTTACCGGCGGATTCACCGGCCACAGATACCTCGATAAACCGCCTGTGTTCGCAAGTGAACGATAGAGATTCCTGCGAATAACGTCGTCGAAGCGTCCCGGCGGCAGCAGGTCGATATTGTCCACAACCCTTTCAACACCCGGGATCGCCGCTACGCGGTTCCTGGCATCGCTCTTGTTGATGCCGTTGATGACCTTGCCATACAAAGTTACGGTAGATCCTTCGACCTTATAGCCGATGTGATCGAACACTTCATACCGGGGAAGCATCTTCAGCTCCCTCTCGATCCTTTGCTCAATAGTCTTCCCTGACTCGTCAGCGGAAAAAGCTTGAGCGTCAATAGCGGTAAATGAAGCCGTAATGATAGCAATAGCAACTGTCAGAAAACGATTGAATGATCTCATTACCCAAGTTCCTCCTTCAAAAATATGCCACACACTGTGCGACGTAGTTTAGAAGGGAAAAATGCACTTCGGGATGTCCTTAAAATCAGCGCTACCCATTTCGAGAAAGGTCACTGACCGGCGTTAAACGACTGCTGGCGAAGGGCTTCGTAGAGCACGATCGCAACGCTGGCGGCAAGGTTCAGGCTGCGGACGGAGGGGTTTGACATCGGGATGGTCAGGCAATCTTCACGCCGCTCTTCGAGCAGTTTGCCCGGCAGGCCGCGGGTCTCAGGGCCAAATACCAGGCAGTCGCCGGGTGAGTACAGGACATCCGAGTAGGGACGGGAAGCTTTGGTTGTCAGGAAGAAGAACCGGGACCCGGGAAGTGCAGCGTAAAGATCTTCCAGGGCGATGTGGCGGTGAAGCGTGACCTCGCCCCAGTAATCGAGGCCGGCACGTTTCAGCGTGCGGTCATCCATCCGGAAACCGGTCACGCCGACAATGTGAAGATCCGTCCGCGTCGCCGCACAAAGTCGGGCGATGTTGCCCGTATTCGGCGGTATCTCAGGTTCGAAAAGTGCGACATGCATAAGGCGAAGCGGTCGAACGAGGCCATTGAAAGCATCTTAAACGGGCCGATAAACATCAACTACCTCGTAAACGGCGATACGATTAGCCCTGATCTGCCGTTGTGTTACAATCTCGGTTTGCGGCCGACCAACTTATTTATGACCTCGTTGTTTGTGTTTTTCAACCGAAAGCGTGCCTTGCTGGCGTCCTGCATGTGTCTCGTCCTGCCGATCCTGATCGCCGGACAGGAGGCGGATAAGGCAAATGCAAAACCCGAACCGGCAAAGACGCCGGCGGTTTCGGCCAAGGATGCTGCCAAGAACCCTACCGCCGAACAGGTCGTTGAGACCGCCATCTTCATCTACGGCCTCGGCGGGGGCCGCGAGCTGCTCAAACAGATCCGAAGGACCACGATCGAGCGGGGAAAGACAACGGTTATCAACGCAGAAGGACAGAAAGAACAAGCCTCCTATCAGCGATGGGTCACGCGCGGAGAAAAACTCACCAACGAAAAGATCCGGGTCGAATTGGAGCTGCCGACCGCCCGCTATTCGCTGGTGTACTCGGATGAGAAGACGTTCGGCATTTTCAACGACACAGTCTTCACTCCAAGGGAAGATGCGGCCCGCTCCTTCGTCAACCAAATATTTTACGGATTGGATTCGCTGCTTCGTTACAAGGAGAACGAGTCAGCCATCGAGCTTGCCGGCCGGGACAAGATCGGCGGCGTCGATTTCCACCTCGTCGACCTGACCGACAAGCAGGGCCGTACGATGCGGTTCTATGTCAGCGTAAAGACGTTTCGGGTGATGATGCTGGATTACGAGGACGCCGGGACAAAATATCGAAGGCGTTATTACGATTACAACAACGCGCAGGGCACGCTGGTGCCATACAGAACGGTCCTGTTCGCCGGTAACAAGGTGGTTGAGGAGACCGACATCGGAACGGTCACTTTTGGCCAGAAGATCGACGAAAACCTATTCACCGTCGCTGCGTCCTAGCGGCAGCCAAGATCTCAAGCAAAGACAGGCGTCGACCCGTGATCGGGCCGACGCTTTTTTCGTTCGGGAAAGTTTTTGCAACTTTGACCTGCCGGAAAAGTGCATAGCAATGCAATTCGAATCTCCCCGAAGAAAAGGAGAAATCAAAAAAAATGTGCTTGCAGAACCGTATATTCAAAACAGTAGCTATTTCATTCATATTCGCTGCGGCGGCAGTTTCGGCCGCGGCGCAGGGCGATCCGCCCAGGCCTGCGGAAGCGAGTTTCGAAGCCGTGCTGTACGTTCTGGCCGCCGGCGGCCAGTCGGCACAGGGCGATGCGGTGCCGTCGTCGCTCAATGCTATCTCGCGTGAGATCCGGGCGGAGTTCGGGTCGGCCAACCTGAGGGTGATCAACACTTATTTCGGCCGGTTGTCGAGCATGGGCAATCTGGATTACAAAGGCGTCTCGAATGCCTACGCCCCCGAAGCGATGCCCGGGTCGCCGAGCTTCCTGGACTGGAGGCTCACTGGGATCCGGATCGCCCAGATCGCATCCGGGCAGCCGGCGTTCCAACTTCAGAGCTTCCGATTCGGGGCCCGCGTGCCGGTACGAGCCGGTAATTTTGCGGACGAGAAGGCCCCGGCCCCGATAAACTATGAGGCGATCGGGCTCACGGTCGAGCGGGTCAGCGTAAGAGAGAATGTTCCCACGCTGATCGGAACGCTTGTCCAACCGCGAACCGACGGTACTTTGTTCCTGGTGCTGACGGTCAGGAACGCCGATAAATAGACGTTAAGTTTTCGCAACAAAACAGGCCGCCCTGCGTGTGTCAATCATAGGGCGGCTTTTGTTTGGACTTAAAAATTGCTGTAAAAAAGTATGAGTGTATGGCATTGGACAATATCGGAACTCAGACAGCGGAGGCGCGAAGATCTACCGTGTCTGAGGACCAGCTATCGGACCATGCCCTGATCGAGGCGACGAAGAATGGCGACGAGGACGCCTATTCTCAGATCGTGACCCGGTATAAGAATCCGATCACGAACTACCTTTATAGATTTTTGAATGACTACGAAGAAGCGGTGGACCTGGCACAGGAGACGTTTGTCCGCGTTTATTTCGCGATCGACCGGTACCACACGGACTATGCTTTTTCGACATATATTTACCGGATCGCAACGAACCTGGCGATAAGCGAGATCCGGAAGCGGAAACGGAGGTCGGTGCTGTCGCTGACCGGGCTTTTCCAGGCCGACGATGACGACCAGACCGAATTCCAGCCGCCCGACGACCGCAGCCGTCCCGACGAGGACCTGTTCGAGGACGAACGGAGCCGGATGATCGCGAAGGCGATCGCTGCCCTGCCGCCGAAGTACCGCGTGCCTATCATCCTTCGCGATGTCGAGGGCCGCACGTACGACGAGATCGCAGAGATCCTGGAACTAGGGCTAGGCACGACGAAATCGCGGATAAGCCGCGGCCGGGGCCTATTGAAAGAGAAATTAAGGCACTATTTTTAGTTTAGTTAGTGAAATGACGCACGAAGATAAGAACATTGGCGGGACCAAGGGGAACTTTGCCTCCGACGAGGAAAAGATATCCAACCTCCTTTCCGGCCTTAAGCGGGTCGAGGCACCGAAAGATCTCGAGTTTCATGTAAGGTCGCGCATCGCGCGATCCACGGCGCTTGGTCAACAGGGGACCTCCTGGTTTCCCGTATTGAAGTACGGGATGCCGCTGCTGCTGTTCCTTATGATCGGCGGCGTCGTTTTGTGGAACAGCTCTATGTTTCATCGAGTTGCTCCGGACACGGCCCGTGAACCGGTCAATGCAGGTACCGAAGTTGTCGCGGCTCAACCGCAGCAAACGCAGCCCGAACTGCCGGGGACGTCTGAAGTTAATTCCGCTCGCGAGGGGACCGTAGCTTCCGTGACCGAAGATCAGCCCGTGCGAGAGCCCGGACCGGTGCGTGCCGGGGAGCCCGCTCGCCAGCCGGCCGAAAGGATCAGGGATACGCCGCCGGCTTCGACGGACGGCTCGACCGATCTTACGGTCCGTGCGGCCCCAACCCCGATCAATCCTCCGGGCATGCAAGGGCCTGAAACGAACGTACGGCGTGATCCGGGCGAAATGGCACCGAAGCCTGAAGCGATCAAGGACGCGCTCCAATCGATAGGCGTGACCGTCGAATCGGTCGAAGGGGCGCTCGTTGTGCGTTCCGTGAGTGCGGGTGGATTCGGCAGCGAACTCGGGATAAAGGCCGGCGACCGGATCGAGGCGATCGACGGACGGCCTGTGAATGACAAGTCGGTCTTCGAAAAAGGTGCCTTCAAGGTCAAGACCGTAAGGGTAAAGCGGGGCGGGACCGTGATGAACCTTCAGGTCCGCAAGTCCGGACGCTGACGCCTCAGGGCCTTTCGGGCTCGCCGACCGTTGCGTCCTTTACCTCGGTCGAGAATTTGCGATAGTCGAAGGACCGGACCTCCTGGTGCACGTTGATCCCTTTGACCAGAAATAGGCGGACGGAGAGATTGATATTCGCGTACGAAGGCAGCCAGATCTCATCGTTTAGGCGTTCTTGTTCAAGTGTGAACGAGGCGCCTTTTCTTAGCTTTGCAACCAGGCCGCCGCCCATCTTGTAGCTGTCCGCCAGATATGCGTCGAGCCGGGCGACCTGTTTGTCCTTTTCGTCGATCCACATCACGCCGGCCGTCTTGCCGAAGAACTTCAGCATGCTCTTGGCGTTCTTGTAGTCGAAATTGGGATTCGGCTCGAAATCGAAGACGATCACGTCGCGGCCGCGGAAACGCTCTCGCCTCGGGTTCTGCAATAGCGAGGCCCTGAGTACCTCGGCGATCGAAATGCGCCTTGAGTTCTCATCGGGCGGGCCCGAAGCTGCCCGCCTTTCCTTTTTGGCAAGCTCTTTTTCGATCTCCTCGACCTGCTTTTCGGCATCACGGTCGGCTTCGGCCTGTTCCTTCGGGCTTAAGGGCTTGCCGTTCTTTTCGACAAGACGGCGTATGCGGTTGCCCTTATAGAAGGAAAGCTGGAAAGTCTCGGAACCCGTCTCACGCAAACGGCCGTCCTTGCCCGCCTCGATCTTTGTCGACCTTTGCATGTAAGAGTACTGATCGAGCAGGTTCTCGACCTTATCCTCATTCGCCTGAAGATCGGCAAGTAGTGCAGCAACCTCCGGCAGCGGCTCGCCGGACGAACGCGGAAGATCGAATGCTGCGTCCGAGACGGTGTCGAGCGGCCGGACCTCGGAAAGCGTGACGGTAACCTCTTCATCCGGCCCGGCGAACACCGCCGAGAACGGGAGTGTAACACCGCCGACAGCGCGGAAATCGGCGAAGTCGTATGTTTTCAAGATCTCGCCCGACCGATACTCTTCGCGGATCAGGAGGCCCGTTTGCAGGTCGAAATAGAGCTTAAGTTCAACGCCTTTCGGGAACGCCGCTCGGACGACGTTCGCCGGGCGTCCGCCCGCTTCGGCCCGGCCGCCGGAATACACCTTTACCTTCTGCTTCTTGAAGTTGAACCAGAGGGAATCGCGGAACTCGGATTCGGCCTGGGCCAGCAAGCTCGCATCGCCGGTCAGGGTCCGAAGGCCTTCGCCCGACGACCGCTCCCACGCCGATCTGCCGTTGTGGCCCCGTTCGTATTCGACCCCGCCAAGGTCATAGGCCGACCGGAAAAGGGCCGGACGCCCGCTGTGTGCGACAAACCTGCCCGTCTGCCCGGACGTTGTTCCGCGGACGTTCCCGGTGCGGGTCCAGCCCATCGGTGCGAGAAGCTTCTTTTTGCCGCCCATCGCCCTCTCGGCTTTCTTGAGAACGGCGGACGGCGACTGTGCCGGGACAGCCTGGGCGAGAAAAGCAATTGCCAGTAACAGGAACGCAAAGCGAATAGGTCTCATACGTGATCAGCGGAGCGCGGGAGAAGATACAGCCCAAGGAAATAGAACCCGAGGGTGAAAAACTGGATATAGCCGGTGCCCGCGGAATAACGCGGCAGGTCGAGGGCCCACGTAACGGCCTGCCGGGCCGGATCCTCAAATACCGCTCGGAACCAGCCGCCCTCGGCCGGCGGAGCCGTCAAGCCGGCCAGGATCAGATATTTCGCAACGAAGGCGAAAGAGAACAGTGCGATCATGCTTCGCAATAACTTTCTGTTGCCGAGATCGGCGAACAGGTTGTTCCAAAGTGTCCATGCGAAACAAAACGCGACGACCCAGAAGGGAAGCCCGGCCTCGGGGACGACGGAATTGAAGACCTGCACAGTTGCCGCAAAAACAGAGGCGAGGAGAACTCCGTTAGCGATATTGTGCACGGTCGCGAGGTCGTCCGAGAACCAGTCCTCGATCGAGATCAACCCTCCGCGAACGAAAAGGACCATCAGAACTGCCCCGAAGACGAGGCAGATCAAAGCCGGGGCAACGAACACGAACGCATTGTCCGGCGAGGCAAGCCGGAGCCCGCCCATCAGCGCGGCCGTTAGGAAAAGCAGCGGCAGGAAAAGGTAAAGCCGAACCGCTCGTTGACGATCGCGAACCGCGTCGGAGCCCGTACCGATCGGCTTCGGACGCGCAGGCGACGGCTCGATCTCTTGTTCGTCCGCGTCGATCACCGCTCCGTCGACCGCTTCGACGATAGCGGCATCGACGGCGGGCCGCTCCGATGTATCTGTCGTTGATCCGGGCATCACTTTCTTTCGCGGATGAGTTTGAACGGGTTGAAATCGCCGGCCGTCACCTTCAAACCCTCTTCGAACTCGTTCCTCAATTCCGCCGCCGTCCTCAGCTGAAGGCCGGCGTCCTTCGAAACGAAATCGGGATCTATCTGCGGGACCCGCTGGAGCGCTTCGAGGCCCCCTTTGAACAGATCATCGTCGTTCGAGACGCGCCCCCAGCCCTGCCGATAAAAGCTGTAAGCGATATAAAACTGGGTGTTTGCATCGCGCTTTTCAGGATCGGCCCGCTCAAAACGGTCGCGGGCGAGGATAAAATTGTCGGACCTGAAGGCGGTGAGGCCTTCGTTGAACCGCTCGCGGTCGACCTCATAGGTGCCGGTCAGGACCTGGCCTTTGGTCACCGTACTCTCGACCGCTGAGATCGCTTTGCTTGTAACTTCTTCCAGCGACCGCGGCTCGGCGGCGTAAAGGAACACGATAAACACGCCGTAAAAGGCCGCCAATACCGTCCCCAAAATCTGGATATACTTAACTTTCACTGATATAATCGGCCCGAAACCAGTGTGTTAGATGCATTTCTTGAAGTCAAACCGACTAGTTTTTGCTACCGCCATAATATTCGTTTTGTTCAGCGCAGGATGTGCGGTCGATGCGGATATTCCTCCTTCGCGGGTGATATCGAAATCGGCGAACGAGCCCCCAAAGGTTGAGCGGATAACGAATTCGTCTCGCGTCATTCACGTTCTTGTCGCTCTTTGCGACAATGAGAATCAAGGCATCGTGCCCGTTCCGGCACATCTGGGTAACGGTGAGGACCCCGGTCGTAATCTCTATTGGGGTGCGGCGTACGGCATAAAGACCTATTTCGACAAGAGCCCGAATTGGTCGAAGGTCGCGGAGTTCGAGAAGCCCGCGAACGACGTTTTGGAGCGGATCGTATTCAAACATAAGTCCCACGACATTTATTTGATAGCCGACGCCTATCGCGGCAGCAAAATGCGGCAAATGGTCGACGTCTTTTTCTCTGCAGCCTCGGGCAAAGACGTCGAAAACATTTCGGTCCGTGATCTGACGCTCCAGGTACTCGGCAGTTCCGACCTTATCGTTTTTGTCGGTCATAACGGCCTGATGGACTTCAAGTACGACGGCGAAACGCTGCGCAATGTGGACGGCGGGAAACGCGAGGCCATCATTCTTGCATGTGCCAGCCGAAATTATTTTTCCAAGCACCTGAAACCGACCGGCTCTACGCCATTGCTTTGGACAACTAACCTGATGGCGCCTGAGGCCTACATCCTTCACGATGCGATCGAGGGCTGGGCGCGTCGGGAAAGCAACGAGCAGATCCGGAGCCGGGCCGCTGCGGCGTACGCTAAATATCAGCGGATAAGTAAAAAGGCCGCCGAGGGGCTCCTCGTAACCGGCTGGTAGATCCGGACCCCGGTTCCCAATAGATATGAGTAAATTTTTCGCAACACTTTTCACTTGCCTGACTCTTGTTTCGATCGGGATCGGCCAGTCTGCCGATCTTGTCATCACCAATGCCAACATCCGCACGATGGATACGCAGAATCCTTCGGCCCGTTCTCTGGCCGTTGTCGGCGAGCGGATCGTCGCGATCGGGTCCGACGCGGACACGAAAGGCCTGATCGGCCCGAATACCAAGGTCATCGACGCGAAAGGCCGCCTGGTCGTTCCCGGTTTTAACGATGCCCACGTGCATTTCATGGAAACGGGCTACCAACTGGCCTCGGTCGACCTACGCGACGCCAAAACGCCGCAGGAGTTTGTCGAACGGATCCGAGCATTCGCCGCCAAGCTGCCGAAAGGGCGGTGGATCACCGGCGGGCAGTGGGACCACGAGAACTGGACTCCGAACAACCTGCCGACCGCCGTGTTGATCGATGCCGCCACGCCCGACAACCCCGTCTTCATCAACCGCCTTGACGGGCATATGTCGCTCGCGAACAGCCTTGCGATGCGGCTTGCGGGCGTCGACAGATCGGTCAAAGACGTTGCCGGCGGCGAGATCGTCCGCGATGCATCGGGCAATCCAACGGGCATCTTCAAAGACGCCGCGGCTGCGTATATCGAACGTGTGATCCCGGCCGCAACGTTCGAGCAGACGCTGGAGGCGGCACAGGCGGCGTCGGACCACGCGGCGTCGATGGGCGTTACCAGCGTCCAGGATATGTCGCCAAACGGCACCGAGATCGGGGCGTATCAAGAGCTGCTCCGGCGCGGAACGCTGAAAACGAGGATCTACAATTGCTCGCCGCTCGGCGATTACAAGCGATGGACGGCGACGGGTGCCCGACATGCTTTCGGCGACCCGATGCTCCGGATCGGCTGCCTGAAGGGCTATGCCGACGGCAGCCTCGGTTCGACGACCGCCTGGTTCTTCCAGCCCTATCTCGACGCCCCGAACAGCACCGGCCTTGCCATGGCCGATGTGACCACGACTATGATCAAGGACATCGAGAACGCCGACAAAGCAGGCCTCCAGGTCCGGATCCACGCGATCGGCGACCGGGCAAATGCGACCATCCTCGATCATTTTCAGGCCGTAGAGCGTGCGAACGGCCCGGCCGATCGCCGTTTTACCATCGAACATGCACAGCACGTCCGGATGGACGACCTGAAGCGTTTTGCAGGGCAAAAGGTGATCGCTTCGATGCAGCCTTATCACGTGATCGACGACGGCCGTTGGGCATGGAAACGGCTGGACGAGCCGCGGCTGAAAGGCACATATGCGTTCCGCACGATCCTCGACACGGGCGGCGTCCTCGCTTTCGGCTCCGATTCGCCGGTCGCCCCGATGGACCCGATCATGGGCGTTTATGCCGCTGTTACGCGACGCACTCTCGACGAAAAGAACCCCGGCGGATGGATCCCCGAACAGAAGGTCTCGGTGCCTGAGACCGTCCGTGCCTACACCTGGGGCTCGGCCTATGCCGAGTTTCAGGAAAAGGACAAGGGCACCCTTGTGCCCGGGATGTTCGCGGATCTCGTCGTGCTGTCGGACGACATTTTCGCCATCGACCCGGTCAAGATCCGCGACGTAAAGGTTCAGATGACGGTCGTGAACGGCAAGGTCGTTTACGAGAGGCGATAGCCGATAGGAATGCGTCGTTCTGCCCGCGTTCGGCCGGCGTTCGGGCCGCGTTCCGACCTGTGACGGAACGTGGAACCCATTGTTTTTATTAGATTTAGAGCAGCCGAATGCCAAAATTCCGGCAGTTTTGTGAAAAACTTTTTTCCCGGCATTTTCGGCTGCTTTTTGTTGTCAAAGAGCGACGGACGCAACAATGTATCACATACGCAACGCTGATCTCAATAGTTTTTTTGCTTCCTGCCGATCCCGTCGCCGCCCAGCCTCTCGCCGCTGAACTCATCCTTGTAAACGGCAAAGTACACACGTTCAGCGACCGGCAGCCGCGGGCAGAGGCGATCGCCGTTGCAGGCGGAAAGATCATCGCGGTCGGGACAGACCGCGAGATCCGCGCCCGTGCAGGCGAGCGGACCCAGGTCATCGATGCCGGCGGCGGCCTGGTACTGCCTGGGTTCATTGATCCCCACGTCCATCTCATCGCGTTGGGGAACCGCTTTTCGACGCTCGATCTCAGAACCATAACCGAACCGGCCGCACTCTATGCCCGGTTGCGGGAATACGTTCGATTTCTTCCAAAGGGCCGCTGGATATTGGGAAGCGGCGGCGGAGGCGAGTTGTGGGACCGTGTCGACGGTGCGATGCTGGACCGGGAAACGCCTGAAAACCCGGTTTTCCTTTATCACTCTGATGCGATGTCGGCGATCGCGAATTCGAGAGCTTTCAGGGCGGCAGGTATCGAAGATGCCGCCGCGGGGTCGGTCCGGGGCACCAACTTTGAACGCATCCGGCAGGCGGTTCCATCGGACCATACTCGCCGCTGGGCCGAGGTTGCCGAGACCGCTTCGAACTACGCGGCCTCATACGGCGTCACTAGCGTACACGACACCGATTCCGATGACCGGTCGGCCGTTTACCGTGAGTTGGCCGCCGCCGGCCACCTGAAGACGCGGATCTATGACTGCATAAAGATCTCCGAATGGAAGAAGCTCGCCGGCGAGGCAAAGAGATCCCGGGAAACTTCGGGACTTGTAAGGACCGGATGCCTGAAAGGGACGGCGGATGCGGACGGCGCGTCCCGCGATTCGCTTCAGGCCCACGTGACCGCGTCCGACAAGGCGGGATCCCAGATCCTGCTTCATGCGATCGGCGGGCGGCAGATCGCGACCGCTCTCGACCTTTTCGAACAGGCGGTAAAGGCAAACGGCAAACGCGACCGCCGCTTTCGCATCGAGCACGCCGAACGTGCTTCGGAGGATGACATTTTGCGGATGCGAAGGCTTGGGGTGATCGCCTCGGCCCAGCCGCACCTGTTCGGCGGCGCTAATGCCAACAGGGAATACTATGCTCGACTTGCAAAAGCGGGGATACCTGTCATTTTTGGTTCGGACGCTCCGATGACCGATCTCGATCCGTTCTTTACGCTTCGGGCCGCCGTCGGCCCTGAGAACGGTGATGTTCTGATCTGGGAGTCTGCTGTCAGGCGAATGACAACCGGGCCGGCATGGGCCGAGTTTCAGGAAAAGGTAAAGGGCAAGATCGAGCCGGGAATGCTGGCGGACATCGTCGTGCTCGATCCCGAGAGATCGGGCCTTGCGAATTCGTTCGGAGGGGTACGCTTCACGATAGTTGACGGCAGGGTGGTTTATCGTGCAGATTAAACTTAGAGGTCAATGTTTGTAACAAGGAGTTATTCGATAATGAGCAAATTATTTCTTAGCTTGTGTCTGCTGATGGCCGGCTGTGTCGCGGCTTTCGGGCAGGGTGAGCTGAACAGCAAGGGCGAGCCGGTGGCCAAGAATGAGCAGAACGCACCGGTCGAGTTGAAAAAAGGCGAAAAGATCACCCGCGGCGCCGAATTGGCGAAGTCGGTGGACAAGGTAAAAGTTGCGAAGGTCTTTGAGGACCCGGCAAAGTTCGCCGACAAGACCGTCGAGGTGAACGGCGTGATCGTCCGGTCGTGCAAGAAAGAAGGCTGCTGGATGGAGATGGCCGACAAGGAAGGCGGCAAATCAGTCCGCGTCACTTTCGGCGACCACGCGTTCTTTATTCCGCTGAACTCGGCGGGGATGAAGGTGCGTGCACAAGGCGTTTTCAAAACGAAAGTGCTGTCGAAAGAACACGTAGACCACCTGATCAACGACGACGGCGCCAAATTCGATAACCGCAATCCGGACGGGACCGTGACCGAAGTGTCGTTCGACGCGACGGGTGTGATCCTGACAAAGATCTAGATCTAAGTCGAAGAAAGTAGAGAAGGCGCGGAGTCATGCGAACTCCGCGCCTTTTCTAATTCAACCGGTTGGCGGCTCAGAACTTCAATTTCACGCCAAGCTGTGCCTGTCTCGGCTCGCCGAAACCGGCGGAGACCGTGCCGTCAAAATTGAAGGTCAGCGGCCTCGGAAGGCTGCGTTGGTTACGGTTGTTGAAGATGTTGAACGCCTCGAAGATGCCCTCCAGCGACACTCGTTCGGTAATCTTGAAATCCTTTGAAACGCGAACGTCTAAGGTAAAGAATTCGTTGTCGAGCCGTTCCGTGTTCCTTTGAGCGATGTTAGGGAACGACCCTCGATTCACCACCGATGTCGGCTGTGCCGAGCGATATTGAAGGATCGGCGAGAAGTTGATCTCGTAAGGCAGAAGGAACGTCGCGAAAGCATTGAATCGGTGCCGCTGGTCACGGTCCGACCAGTTGTATTCGGGCTCGAAGTTGCGGGGGTCTACGTACCGGAAGGTGAACGGATCACGCTCGTTGTCATCGTCCGATTTGTCGAATGACAAGAGGTAATTGAGCTGAAACTGGAAGCGGTCCGCAAACCTTCGATTCAACTGGAATGTGACGCCGTGATACAGCGACCTCGCGGAGCTTTCGGTCGAACGGATCTCGCCCACACCTGAACCGTCCTCACGGCACCAGATCCCAAAGCCGAGGCTTGAACAGTTTGGGCCGATCGTCTCACCCGCGAAAAGCCGAATGTCGTTCCGATTTACAAAGCGGGTCAAATGGTCGGTCTTCGCCACGTTGTAGGCGACGAGGAAAGAGAGGTTCTTGGCGATCTCGCGTTCGAGGCTCGCGCTGTACTGAAGCGTCTGAGGGTTCGTGAAATTGCGTTCAAAAACCGCGATCCCGGGGTTGCCGAGTGAGAACCCGGCGGGCACGGAGAGGATCCCAGGAAATACAGGGCAGCCGGGCGTAACGAACTGGCAGAATGTTCCGTCGCGATAGATATTACCCGCGATCTCGCCGTCGGTGTTCCTCGGTCCCGCAACGACCAAGCCCGGTATGCGGGCGTAATAAATACCAAATCCGAGCCGGATCGCCGTCTTGCCGTCGTCGCCGGGCGACCATGCGAGTGAAAGCCTCGGTGCCCAGCCTTTTGTGAAATCGGGGATCGTTCCATCGGACGGGAAGCGCGGGTCGCCGGTAAATTGGCCGAAGTTCGTCGCGGAGGCCGGGTTGATCGTGTCCGGATGGAACTGGCCTTCCCAGCGGAAACCGAGATTGAGCGTCATGTTCCGGCGAACCTGCCAATTGTCCTGCACATACAGGCCGGGCTCGATCGTCGCATAAGCCTGCGTTCCTGCTTCTTCGACCGAACGCCCGCCGAGCGGAGCGAACTGAAGGTAGAGGGTCAGGCCGGCGACGCTGACGTTGTCAATATAGTCCTGAAAGCCCTGGATCGCGGCGTCGATCGTCGGCCCGGCAAAAATGTAGCGCCCGCGAGCGAACCCGATAAAGGTCTGCGAGACGCGTGTTCGGTTAAAGTCGAAGCCGAACTTGATCGAGTGATTGCCGCTGATCACGGTGAGGTTGTCCGTGAACTGGACCCTTATGTCGTCCGACGGCACCGGCAGAAAGAACGGGCGCCCGAAACGGTAAGAGATGTCGCCCGCGAATGTGCCGATGGTCGTGTCCGGGAGGTCGGGCCCGTCATAAAATCGCGGCCGCTCCTCTTTGGCCCATTGGAAACGGAATTCGTTCAGCAGGGTCGCCGAAAAGTTGGATACAAGCTGGCCGATGAATGAATTGGACTTGTCGGTCTCTCGCCCGTTTGCGCTAAGGCCCCACGTCGGTACGTCGAAAGTTCCGTTGATCTGTTCGGCCCGGCTGTAATTATGCCGAAGCGTCAGCAGATTGCTGCGATTCAACTGAATATCGACCTTTCCGAGAAAGACGTCGGCATCGTTCGAACGCGAGATGACGGTTTCCTCGTCCGGCGAGCCGAATCTGCTGGCGAAAATATTGACAAGTCTCGGGTCTATCGAATTCGGCTTGGTACTCTCACCGTCATTTCTCTCAAAGGCGAGGAAAAAGAAAGCCCGGTCCTTTTTGATCGGCCCGCCGAGGTTGCCGCCGAACTGGAAATTCGTAAAATCCTCGACGGGAAGGCCGGCATCCACCGCATCCGGGTTCTGGCCTGAGAGGTTCTGGTTCCTGAAGAAGAGGAAGGCCGCACCCGAAAAATCGTTGGTCCCGGACTTGGTCACCGCGTTGATGAAGCCCCCCGAACTGCGACCGAACTCGGCCGAGGCCCCGACCGGGACGACCTGGAATTCCTTCACCGACTCAAGACTGATCGTAAACGCGGGCCGCTGGCCGCCGCGCTGTTCGCCGAAGAAAGGGTTATTCGCATCGGCACCGTCGATCGTCACATTGTTCTGGATACCTTTCTGCCCGTTGATCGTGATCTCATCGCCGTCCGGGCCCTGAACGATCGAGACGCCGGGCGTGAGAAGAGCAAACCGCGAGAAATCACGCCGGTTGATCGGCAGATTCTCGACCGAACGCTCGTTGATCTGTGTCGACAGCTCGGTCCGCGCCGTATCGACGACCTCGCCGTCAACAGTGACATCGACGGTCTCGGCCGCCGTACCGATCTTCAAGGCGACGTTTAGCGATAACGTCTGGCCAAGCGTCACCGGCACATTCTCGAGCACGGACGGTGAAAAACCGGAGGCGTTGGTCGTTACGCGATATCGCCCAAGCGGCAAAAGCGGAGCGGTAAAGAAGCCGTCAGAGTTACTGGTGACGGTCCGCTCGAATCCGGTCTCCATATTCCTGGCGGTGACCGATGCACCGCCGACGACGGCACCGTTGGGGTCGGTGACGACACCCTGGATCGTACCTGTGGTCGATTGGGACTGGCCTAACGCGGCCGAAGCCATCAAGAGTATGCTCAAGATCGCAATAAACAAAGAGCGCGGCAGATTTTTCATAATGAGTTTCTCCTTCATCGGCCCCTACAGAAGCGGCCGAGTCGAACGGGTCATTTTCAAAGACTAATTGCTCGGCAAGCTGTTCAGCTCGAGCAAGGCGAGAATGAATGTAACGAAAACGTTAACGGATTATAATGCGGCCCAAAGGGATAGACAATTCAAACGATGTTAACTTTTTCGGCAGCGGGGAAACGCAGAAGAACAGCAGCAAAAGGGGGGCGCAATGTTGTGTTAGACTAGGTGCTCCGGTCCGTGCGGCCGCGTTTTGAACCCGGGCCGGCGGCATTTAATTCCAAAGTGCTGCAGAAGAGGAGGCGAATCTATGATCTGGAAGATCGTGCTTGTGGTTGGGATATTGGGCGTGCTGCTCGGGCTTGCGGTCACGGGAATCTCGGTCGCACTGCCGATCGTGAACGGGCCGCACACTAGCTGGGAAGAAGCGATGTTCGGCATCGTGCCGGGCGTATTCGTGCTGGTCTTTTCGTTCTTTATATTCGTGATCGGTTTGATATTTGTGATCAAGAATAGGAAAAAGTGAGGGCCGGAGCGGCCCGAAAAGGCGCGCGATGGTGCGTGATATAATTACGTCAATATGGGAGTGATCACTATAGAAATTCCCCAGGGAATAAAACGTACCTACCAGATCCGGTCTAAAGCAAGGGCGCAGAAGATCCTGGATAGTCTGGATAGCGCTCGTTCGGCTGAAAATGTGGGTGAATCCGAAGGGCCGACGAAGAATGGGAACAGGGCGAAAGAGGCGGGTGATCTGGAGTCGGTATTGGATTCGGTCACTGGCATGTGGGCCGCCAGGAAGGAATCTACCGAAGCGTTAGCAAAGAAATTGAGGGATGGATGGGACCGAAGTGATGCCAAATAGTTTGGCTGACACGAATATATTTATCGCCGTCTTTAACGGTGATACTTTTCTCAAAGAATTCATCGGATCGAATCGCCCCGCGATCAGCACCATTGTCTATCTAGAGCTTATTCAAGGTTCAAAGAACAAAGCGGAAATTAAGAAGATCGAGAAGCTATTGTCGTTTTTCGAAACACGGCACTTTGATCGGCCGATCGCTCTCCGTTCTATCGAACTTATTCGCACGTATTCAAAAAGTCACGGCCTGCGGCTCGCCGATGCAGTGATCGCGGCCACTTGTCTTGAAAACGATCTGAAACTCATAACATTCAACGTAAAGGATTTTCGATTCATCAAAGGCCTTAAGGCCGTAACACCGAAACCGTGAAGCCGTTCAAGATCAGAGACATCCAGATAGATCCGCCGCTTATCCTTTCGCCGATGGCGGGGGTGACGGACTACACGTTTCGCCGGCTGATCAAGCGGCGGGGCGGTGTCGGGCTGGTCGTTTCTGAATTTATCTCGGTCGAGGGGTTGACGCGGAACAATCCTAAGTCGAAGCGGCAGATGCGGTTCGACGAGGAGGAGCGACCGTTTGCGGTGCAGATATTCGGCGGCCAGGCCCCACGAATGGCGATGGGTGCCGAAATGGCCGAAGAGGTCGGGGCCGACATCCTTGATGTAAATTGCGGCTGTCCGGCTCCGAAGGTGGTCAAAAACGGCGGCGGTTCCGGCCTGCTTCGCGACCTGCCGCGGCTGGAAGAGATCCTCAAGGAAATAAAGAAGTCTATCACCATCCCGCTGACCTTGAAGGTGCGGACGGGATATGCCGACTCGTCGATCAACGTCGTGGATGTCGCCAAGATGGCCGAGCAGTGCGGCGTCGAGCACATCCAGGTCCACGGCCGAACCCGCGAACAGGGCTACAAGGGCCGTGCGAACTGGGACCTGATCCGTCAGGTGAAAGAGGCGGTCAGCATCCCGGTCTCCGGCAACGGCGATCTTACGACGATCGATTACGCACTTGAGCGGTGGCGAGAGGCGGGGACCGACGGGATCCTGATCGGCCGCGGGGCGATGCAGAATCCGTGGATCTTCAGGCAGATCGGCGACGTGCTTGCCGGCCGCGAACCCTACCTGCCCGATACCGAGGAGAAGAAGGACGTGCTGCTCGAATTCTTCGGTATGTGCCGCGAGGAGATGCCGGAGATCGTCGCTCTCGGCAAGATGAAACAGCTCGCCGGCCAGTTCACCAAGGGCCTGCCCGGCGGGGCACAGTTCCGGCAGACGCTTTATCATTCGCACTCGGCCGATGAGATTCTCGATAACATCACTATTTATTTTGAGGACCTGCGGACGGGCCGCAGATACGGCGATGGGCTGGTCGAGGCCGAGACGGAAGAAATAGATTCGTGCGACGCTTTTGTGTCGCAGGGGCCGCAAGGAGCGGTGCCGATGCAGGCCGGAGTCCGATGAAACTGCTGATCATCAAAATCATGTTTGCCGCGATGTTTGGGGCCGTTGCGGTCGAGGCTCATGGCCAGGCCCCGGCGAAGGCCCGGCCCGGAGCGGCCTCGGCGAGTTACAAAACGACGGCGGCATATGCCGAGATCGGCCTGAAAAAGGCGGAGCTTGAGTCTGAACTCGAGGCGCTTCTGGTCGATTACACGGAAGAGTTCCCAAAGGTGAAAGACCTCCGCCAAACGCTGGCCTTTCTCAAGAAGGGCGAAGAACGGCTTGCGGCGGCATCGCCGGAACCGGTCGCGAGATTCACGGCCGCGTTGGGAAAACTGGTCGTTCGCAAGGCAGAACTCGAGGCCGACCTGGCACGGCTTTCCGAGAACTTTCAGCCGACGCATCCCGACGTGAGGCGGGCCCGGCGAAAGGTCGAAGTATTCGACGCCGCGATAAAGGAGATCTTAGGCTAGATAGTCGTGCGGGTCTGTCTTGGCGGACAAGGTGACCTCGATGATCTCAGCCGCCTGAGCGGCCGAAAGCTGCTTTCTTTCAGGTACCTCTTTGATCACGGCGGTCTTAACGTTGCTCCTGCCCATTATCGTGATCTCGTCGCCGGCCTTCACGGCACGCGAGGATTTGGCTGTCGCACCATTCACCGTTACCAGCCCCTTTTCGCAGAGTTCCTGTGCAAGGGACCGCCGCGGCACCAGCCTGCTGATCTTCAGAAATTGGTCGAGTCTCATCCGTCCACCCCTGTTCTATTCCGGCCGCAGATCTGTAAGTTCAGATCGGCCTCACGATGACGCTTCCGACGCGGTGGTTCAAAAAGGAAGGCCCGCCCGGATGGGCGAGCCCTTGTCCGTGAACCAGGGATCGGCGGCGTCAGTTCGATACCGGTTTGTCTTTTCTTTCTTCTGCGAACAGGATCGGCGAGACCATCGGCCTGTATGCGTCACCGATCTTGATGTAGGAATTCTTACGCAATGTCGCCATGAATTCCTTGATCGCATTCGGGGCCCTTTCGCCGAGGATCGCCATCCGGACCGCATTTTCGTCGAAGACCGATTCGCTGCTGGCTTCGGTCCGTTCGTCCACCCGCAGTATACTGATGCCAACATCGGGTACTTCGACAGGCCCGCCGTATCCACCCGCCTTAACCCCCTTGACCGCAGCTGCAAACTTTTCGTCCAGGTCCTTTACGTTAAATTTGTCCACGCGTCCTTTCGTCTTGGCGGCGTCGGGACGATCGGAATTCTCGGCGACGAGCTTTTCAAACTCGGCCCCGCCCTTTAACTGGGTCATAAGAGCCTTCGCTTTCTCGCGGACGGCAGCCTCTTCGCGGCCGGCAAAACCAAGGAAGATCTCGCTGAGTGTCACGGTTTCGGGCTTGGTGAATTTGCCTTTGTTCTTCTCGTAATAATCACGGAGTTCGCGTCCCGAAGGCCGCCAATATTCCCTCGATTGAACCTCCCGCTGCATGACAAGGTCGCGGGTCTCCTGCCGTTTCCAACCTTCACGGATCTCTGCCGGATCAACGCCCTGCCGCTCCATTTCCTTATAAAGGGCCTCAACCGTTTTCATGTCGTACTGCTTCATTATCTGGACAAATCGGTCGTTGAGGCGGGCCTCGATCTCGGCGTCGAGGTTCAGTTCCTTGGCTTTCTGGACCAGAAGCTCCTCGTTGATCAGATTCGCGATCAGTTCGCCCTGCTTTTCGTCGACCATTTTCTGGGCCTCTTCCTGTGTCTTGCCCGCACGAATGGCCTCATCGATGATCACCTTAGACTCCCGCTTGATCCGCGAAAGTGTAATGACCCCTTCATTTACCTGGGCAACGACCTCGTCGATGACCCGCTCCTGGGTTTCCTGGGCGGAAGCCTCAAGACCGGCCGCGGCGGTGATCGCGAGAAACAGGAAAACTAGATAAATACGTCTCATGAATTGCTCCTTTACCCTTATCAAGCCGTTTGAACAAGGGTTTGATGCACAAATTCGCCGTCCGGTTTTATCCGGCTCGCGGGAACCGCATCTGGAAGCGGCCCCGATTGGCTATTTATTTAATATTAGCAGGTTTTCTCCGCAAAAACTTCCCCGGAAAATGAAGAAAAAATGCCCAAGATGCCGCCTGGTGAACTATCCGACCGCCGACACATGCGTCCGATGCTCGGCGACCCTGCCGGCGGCGTCCGATGCCGGTGCCGGCCGAAAAACATCTCCATCGGCGGTCGTGCTTAGGCGGGCGGTCATATGCGTCCTCGTCTGCGTCTCCGGGCTCGTGGGATTCTACGTTTCCCTGATCGTTTCGGCAAAACCGCTGGCATACGAGGACAGAAAAAAGGTCGAGGCGGCCATCGCCGTGCTCGATGCAAAGGGCTTTTCGTACGAGGCGACGCTGCTTCGGCGCATTGCCGTTTTCCGTTCGACCGATAACTGGCTCAACGCATCGGTGGCAAAGGAGAACGCCTTTGCCGCCACAAATTTCCCATTCGCCGTAATCACGCTGTATCCCGATCTTTTTACGTATACGACGGACGACCTTGAGCGGGCCGCGATCCTCCTGCACGAAGCGAAGCACATGGAAGGGGCCGACGAAAAAGAGGCCTACGAGTTCGTTTGGAAAAACCGCGAGCAGCTTGGTTGGAACATCGAAAATTACGGGAATTCCGTTGCCTGGATCGAGATCCGAAATCAGACTCGCGACCACGTACCCGCCCTTTTCGTCTGCGAGACACATCCCTTCGGCGATTGCACAGAACCTTAACGGCTAGCGCTGGCGGACGCGCTCAAGCAAAGATATGAGCAGGTCAATGCTGTTGCGGCCGGAAGCCCCCTGGACCCTCAATATCCCGGTCGGCGAGAAGGTGACGCGTTCGTCTTTTTGCACTTCTTCAAGCAGCAATTCAGGCGAGATCCGCGAATTTTCCGTGAGTTTCACGGCGAAAGTGTCGCCGGCACGGTCGATCGAAAGAACATTCATTTCTTCTGCCAGCTTCCTTAATCTCCCGAAACCAAAGAGGTTCTCGACCGAAGGCGGGATCCGCCCGTAGCGGTCCTCGATCTCCGTGTGGATCCTGACGAACTCTTCCTCGCCATGGGCCGAAGAGATGCGTTTGTAGGTGCGGAGCCGCTGGCCCGCGTCGGACATATACTCCTGCGGGATAGAAACGTCGATGCCCAGGTTGATCGACACGCTCACCTCGTCGGCGATCTCTTCGCCGCGAAGCTCGGCGATCGTCCGCTCGAGCATTTTCGTGTAGAGATCGAAGCCGAGCGCGTCGAGATGCCCGGATTGCTGCCCGCCGAGGATGTTGCCTGCCCCCCGCAGTTCAAGGTCGAGGGCCGCAAGCCGAAAACCGGCTCCCAGGTCCGAGAACTCGCGAATTGCGCTCAATCGCCGGCGGGCGATCGGCGTTAGCTCCAACTCGCTCGGGATCAGCAGATATGCGTAGGCGCGACGGTTCGAGCGGCCAACGCGTCCTCGAAGCTGGTACAGCTGCGAGAGGCCATAATTGTCCGCCCGGTTGATGATGATCGTGTTCGCACGCGGGATGTCGATGCCGTTTTCGATAATGGTAGTCGCGACCAGCACGTCGTACTTGTAGTCGATGAAATCGAGCATCACCTGTTCCATTTCCTTTTCGTTCATCTGCCCGTGGCCGATGGCGATACGGGCGTTGGGTACGATCTTTTGGACAAGTGCAGCAATGGCTTCGATCGACTCGACGCGGTTGTGGATAAAGAAGACCTGGCCGTTTCGCGAGAGCTCAAGCTCGATAGCCGAGCGGATCACGCCCTCAGAGAACTGCACGACCTGTGTGTTGATGGCAAGGCGGTCGCGCGGCGGCGTTTCGATGACCGACATATCGCGCATCCCAAGAAGCGACATGTTCAGCGTCCGCGGTATCGGGGTCGCCGACAGGGTCAGCACGTCGACCTTTTTCTTGAGCTGCTTGAGCTTTTCTTTATGCCCGACGCCGAAACGCTGCTCTTCGTCGACGACGACAAGGCCTAGTTTAGGGAGCTTTACGTCATTCGAAAGAAGGCGGTGCGTGCCGATCAAGACGTCGACTTCGCCCTTGCCGGCCGCTTCGGCGACCGTTTTTTGTTCCTTGTTCGAACGGAACCGCGAAAGAAGATCGATCTTCGCGGGAAACGCCGAGAAACGCTTCTTGAACGTCTCATAGTGCTGGTACGCAAGGATCGTTGTCGGGGCGAGCACGGCAACCTGACGGCCATCCATCACCGCTTTGAAAGCGGCGCGCATCGCGACCTCGGTCTTGCCGTAGCCGACATCGCCAATGATCAGCCGGTCCATCGGCACGGCGGTTTCCATGTCCCCCTTCACATCGACGATCGCGGCCGCCTGGTCCTCGGTCAAGTCGTATGGAAAGGCGTCCTCGAACTCGTGCTGCCAAGGGGCATCCGGCGGGAACGCGTGGCCGCGGACGAGCTTTCGCTCGGCGTAGAGCTTCAATAGCTCGTCGGCCATGTCGCGCATCGCCCGCTTCGCCTTCGCCTTCGTCTTTTGCCAGCCGAGCCCGCCGAGGCGATCCAGCGTCGGCGACGACGCCTCGCCCGACGAGTACCTCGAAACAAGGTCCATCCGCTCGACGGGCACGAAAAGCTTCGCGTCGTCCGCGTAGATCAGCAGCATGAATTCGCGTTCCATTCCGCCGGATGAAATTGTCTGAAGGCCGTCAAATCGTCCGATGCCGTGATCGACGTGAACAACAAAATCGCCCGGCTTCAAATCGCGAAAGTCGGAAATAAAGGCGCCGAGCTTAGGACGCCGGCCCGCCTTTCCGGGCGTTGCGGCGGCACCGCCGGACCCGTCGGAGGTCTCGCCGAAGATATCGGATTCGGTGAAGAATCGGAGGCCTTCGGCGGGAAGTTCGAATCCGTTTGTGAGCGGCCCGATCAGGATCCGGCCCGGCGGAAGGAAGATCTCATACTCGCGAAGAAGCTCGGCGAGGCGGTCGGCCATCCCCGGGGTGCCGACGACGACGGTGTCGTCCGTCGAGACCTCGCGGGTGAAGGCCGCGATATCGCCGCGAAAACGCCGGGTCGATCGCGAAAGGATCTGGACCTCGTTTGACCCGGCGGCTGTGGGGAAAAGGAAGAGCGGCGACCTTGACCTCCCCTCATTACGAAGTACGGGGTTGTTCTCTGCTTGAGGATCCTTATGTTCGAGATCTCCGGATAACGAATGAACCACCCCGTCCGCCGAGGCGGCGGCCACCCTTCCTTCGTAAGGAGGGGAGCCTGACAGCTGAAACTCTTCATCGATCTCAGACGCCGCCAGGCCCAGAGTGCGAAATTCGATCCTCGCGTGCCGGTCCAACAGAGCCCGAACGGCCTCGGCGTCGAGGAAAAGCTCGCTGACGGGGAGAGCGATGTCGCCGGCCTCGAGAGTGGCTCGATAATTCGCTTCGAGATTCTCAAAGAGCGAGATGAGGCCCTGCTCGATCTCGGCCGGCTCGTCGATGACCAATAGATGCTCGTCGAGAAAGTCGAAAACGCTGCCTCTCAAAGGCTTTGACAGCGGCAAAAGGAACTCCCAACCGGAGAACGTTTCGTCCTCTGCTGCAAAGTCGGTCCGGTCCTTCAGATTGCGGCGGAATTTGCCGTCGGCGAACCGCTCATCGGCGAAGAAGGCCCAATCCTCCAAATCGCCGGCAGAGAGCTGAAATTCGCGCATCGGGGCGATCACCGCCTTTTCGGCCTGCTCGATGGACAACTGTGTTTCGGGGTCGAACACGCGTATCGAATCGACCGTGTCACCGAAGAATTCAATACGGTAAGGCGAGGCGGCGTCCGGCGGCCAGACATCGACAATGCCTCCGCGGACGGAGAACTGTCCGGGGCCGAGGATCGGCTCTTCGCGTGTGTAGCCTACGGCGGCAAGCTGCGCGGTCAACTTCTCCGGCGGAATATCTCGGTCGCGGACGACCTCGGCCCCCATTGAGAGCATTTCGCCCGGCGTGGCCGTGCGTTGAAAAATGGAACGCGATGAAAGCAGCACGATGTCCCCTTTTCCCCTGGCAGGCTGCCAGAGCCCGAGGGCTCGAAGTTCCTGGGTCTCCGCGTGCGGTGAAACGCCGGAATAAGGGTTGGCCTCGAACGAAGGAAGGTTGATCACGTGCGGCGGCGGGACGCTGAACTGCGAACCGAAGAAAGAAATGTCGGCGGTCCAGCTTTCAAGATCGGCGTTCGACGAGGTGACGAGCGCGATGCGCTTTCCGGTCTCGGCACGGAGCCGTGCGATCGTGTAGGCCTTAGCTGAAATGGATGTGAGGCCGCCCACGTTAAGCACGCGTTCGCCTTTCTCGATCCTTTTTCTGAGGTCCTTGAACATACATCTACAAACACACCTATCCGCCGCGAACGCCGCCGAAGACGGGTGTTCTCAGTCCGGACAGGTACTAAATTATGCCGATACGAACAAGCGTTTACTGCTTGTCGCGTCCGGCGGTGCTTACCGCGATGCCGTCGTTCCCGCCGGTATCGACGGACAGGGTCCCGCTGCGAATATGCAGATCTCGCTGCGGGAACGGCATCTCGATGTTCCGCTCACGGAACTTTCTGATTATCGCGTAATTCAGGTTGCTTGTGAACAGCCCCGGACGGTTCAGCCGGGCCCGGCTCCATGCACGGAGCTCGAAATAAAGCGCGTTGTCGTCGAACCGAAGCAGCCGCACGGAAGGCGGAGGGCTCGAAGCCACGTCCTCGTTCTCGTTTGCGACCTCGACCAGGGCCGACGAGACGGCATCGACATCGCTTGAATACGCAACGCCGACCGGTATTTTGAAGCGGATCATTCCGCTTTCGAAGCTCCAATTGATCACGTTCTCACTGATGAATTTGCTGTTCGGCACTATGATCGTGATGTTGTCGTTCGTTTTTATCCGTGTGCTTCGGGCCCCGATCGCGACCACATCGCCGTTAACATCATCAACCTCGATCCGGTCGCCGACCTTTATCGGCCGCTCGATCAGGATTATCAGCCCGCTGATGAAGTTGTTCGCGATATTCTGAAGGCCGAAGCCGATGCCGATGCCGACCGCGCCGGCCAGGACGTTCAGCGTCGTCAGGTTTATTCCGACCGTTTGAAGGATTACCAGAAAGCCGATAAAGATAACGAAGTAGCGAAATATCGTACCGATAGCGTGCTGTGCACCCAGATCGAGCCGCGTTCGCCCCAGAAGCCGGTTGATCAGGAGCGTTTTGAGCTTGCTCGAAAGATAGATCAGCAACGCGGCCAGAATAATGATGTAGAAGACCGTCAGCGGGGTTATCCGCGCCTCGCCGAGCACAAAGATAGGGTAATTGAGGAGGTTAAAGACAGGTTCGCTGTACTCGCGGAGCGATTGAAGCATAACGACTTACGCGGGGGCGGAATACTGATATCATAACGGATTGCCGCGGCAAATGCTAAACCGCGGGTTTGCGGCGTTTGTCTGTAACCTGCACGGTTAGTACTATTTGACTTTAATTATGCAGATCCCTGAATTCACGGAGATCGTTCAAACGAACGACCAGACCCAGGCCCGGGCCGAGCATCTTGAGGCGCTTCGCGCACTTGTCGGCAATGCCTATCCGAACCGTTTTGCGCGTTCGCAGATCTCGGGCCGGGAGGATTCGATAACCTCGCTTCTTTCGTTCGCACCCGTTGCAGCCGCGGCGGCCGGGATGGCCGAAGCAAGGGCGAGTCTGCCCGAGGGGCAGCGGCCGCCGGCAGAGATAAAGGACGCGGTCAATGAGCGATTGAGAGCCGTCGGCAGCGTTAGGATCGCGGGCCGGCTTACGACGCCGCCGAGGGGGAACTTTGTTCACCTGACGGACGGCATGGGCAAACTGCAGATCTACTGCAAGAAGGGCCAATTCGCGCTTGTTAAGAATGATGCAGACTACACTCTCGATCAAGAGAACGCTTGGCCCGCGTGGCAGTTGATCGACCATGGGGACTTTATCGGCGTCGAGGGCTACCTCTTCGTCACCAACACCGGCGAGGTTTCCGTCCATGTAGAGAAGCTGCAGTTCCTGGCAAAAGCGATGCTCCCGATGCCCGACAAAATGCACGGCATCGAGGACCCGGAGATCAAGCAGCGTCAGCGGTACGTCGACCTCATAGGATCGAGCCTTGCGGTGGAGCACGAAGGGATGACGACGCGCGAGGTTTTCGAAACTCGAGCCAAGGTCATCTCGTCGATGCGAAACTTCCTCGAAGACCACGGCTATATCGAGGTCGAAACGCCGATGCTCACGCCGAAAGCGACCGGAGCCGCCGCAAAGCCGTTCGTCACGCACCACAATGCGCTCGACATCACGCTCTTCGCGCGCATCGCGCCGGAATTGTATTTGAAGCGGTTGGTGGTCGGAGGATTTGAAAAGGTCTACGAACTGAACCGCAATTTCCGCAACGAAGGTATCTCGTACAAGCACAACCCCGAGTTCACGATGCTCGAATTCTACTGTGCCTACATGGACGTGAACGGCATGATGGACTTCTGCGAGGAATTGATGCGGCAGAGCGTGCAGAAGGCAACGGGCGGGTTGACGGTTGAGTATGAGGGACAGCAGATCGACTTTAGCAAGTTTGAGCTGATCACTATGCGAGACGCGATTCGCCGTACAATGCTGGCGAATAGTGACTTTTCAACGCTGGACCTGAATGATTCGCGCGTCGTCTACAACCTTGCTCAAGCTGTCTTTTTATCGCGGCAGGGAGATTATCGGTCGGCGAATTCCGGACCAGAAGAATGGTGGAAATCAGAATATAGCGCCGTTAGTGAGAGCACTGTAAGTGAAGAGGAACTAAGTGCAACCAATACCGGCCTCAGAGTCCAACTTCTGTTTGAGGAATACGCGGAGCATACATTAATCGAGCCCACCTTTATCATCGACTTTCCGAAATCCATCTCGCCGTTGTCGAAGGCCTCGCCCGAGAATCCCGCCGTCGCCGAGCGTTTCGAGTTGTTCATCAACGGAATGGAGGTGGCCAACGGATTCTCCGAGCTGAACGATCCGCGGGAGCAGTACGAGCGATTTGTCGATCAAATGGCCGAGCGTGAACGCGGCGACGAAGAGGCGATGGTGATGGACGAGGATTACATCCGTGCGCTCAGCTACGGGATGCCGCCGGCGGCCGGGATCGGGATCGGAATAGACCGCCTGGTGATGCTGTTGACGAACCGGCACTCGATCCGCGATGTCATCCTTTTCCCGCACATGCGCCCCGAAAGACGCGGGGTGGAAGAAGAAGATTAGCCACGAATTACACGAATTTCACGAATATGCGAAATACGACCAAAAATACAAATGTCATATGGGTGAAGACTAATTCAACCCGTCTAGCCGATACTTAATTCGTGTTATTCGTGCAATTCGTGGCAAAGACTCCTACTTCGTCGCGATGTAGTAATTGTTTATGAAGTCGTGATCGAGTTTGTGAATGCTCACGTTTTCAAAGCCCGCATCTTTTAGCATCTCGACGCACTTCTCCTCGCCCCACATCGCCCCCAGGCCGGCGCCGTTATAGGCCAGCGACACCGTCATGCAGTGCGTCAGCGAGATCGTGTACATATACGGGGCCGCCGGCAGGTCGAGGTTCTTCTCGAGATAGCTCGACCCGGCGATGTCCTGGATCAGATAAACGCCTTCCGGCCTCAGGGCCTTTGAGATACCGGCGAGCATTGCGGCCGGCTTGGCCTGGTCGTGGATCGCGTCGAACGACGTGATCAGGTCGTAAGCCTCGGTCTCGCCGATCGCCGCAGCATCGCGGACCGCGAAACGCAGGTTGTCCAGCCCCAGATCGGCCGCCTCGGCATTTGCCCGTGCGATGCCCTCCTCCGAAAAATCGTATCCGGAAAATCGGCTGTTCGGATAATTCTTTGCCAGTTCGATAAGCGCGCGGCCCGACCCGCACCCGACGTCAAGGACGTCGATACCCGCTTCGAGCTTCTCTTTCAGACCCGGGACAAGCGGCAGGATGAACGGCTCGAGGGCCGCGACCGTAGTCTGCGCGCTCTCTTTCGCCATTACCTCGTGAAAACGTGGGTATGCCGAATAGGGGACGCCCCCGCCCTTGTGGAAACACTCGACGAGCTTGTCTTCGACGTTTCCCATCACCGGGATGAACTGCATGGACGAGGCGAAATTGAATTCGCCTTCGTCCGTCAAAAAGGCGGCGTGTTCCTCCGGTAGCTGATACGTGAGTGTCTCCGGAAAATAGTTGACCACGCGGCCCGTCACCATCGTCCCAAGCCATTCGCGCACATAACGTTCATCAAGGTTCGCCGCGTCGGCTATCTGCTTCGAGGTCGAGGCCGGCAGCCCCGCCATCGCTTTGAACAACCCGCAGCGGTCGCCGATGCTCAACGCAAGCGCGATCGCGCTCTTGTTTAGGACATCGACCAGGCTGTCGGAAAATGCCTCGGCTTTCTTCTGGTTATAATTGCTGTCTTTCATCATTATTTCTCCCTACTTATATAAGATCGCACCCCTTTACAATTTGGCACGGGTAAAGGATATGCCGGCCCCGAGCAATAAGTCTTGAGGTTTTTCTGAATTTTTTATGAAGGCCATTCATAATCACGAACTCGGCACGCCACCAAAGCCCTTAACGCGTATGTTCCCCGCGTGTTAGTATCACTCCCGGCTTATCGATGAGAATATTTTTCTACACCGGATTCGCCCTTACGGCCTTCGCTTTCAATTCGATCCTCTGCCGAATGGCGCTCGGCCAGGGCGAGGCCGACGCCGTCGGTTTCACCGTTGTCCGGCTTGCGGCCGGTGCGGCGACGCTCGCCGTGATCCTCGCTCTGTCCAACAAGACGAAAAGCATCGCGGAAAGCGGCCATTGGATATCGGCTTTTTTTCTGTTCGCCTATGCGATCTGTTTTTCGATCGCGTATCTCGGGCTGACGACCGGCACGGGCGCGCTGATCCTGTTCGGTGCGGTGCAGATAACGATGATCGCGGCGGCCGCTATCAAGGGCGACCGGCCGGGAATATGGGAACTGGCCGGTGTTGCGGTCGCGTTCGGCGGCTTGGTCTATCTCGTACTTCCGGGGCTGACAGCACCGCCTTTGCTGAGTTCGGCCCTGATGGCCGCGGCCGGTGCGGCGTGGGGATTTTATACTTTGCGGGGAAAGGGAAGTACCGACCCGCTGGCCGAGACGGCGGGCAATTTCATCCGCTCGGTCCCGATGATCGTGCTGACCGCCATTCCGTTCATCGGCGGCATTCACCTCTCGGGCCGCGGGTTCGTGCTTGCGGTTCTGTCCGGAGCGATCGCGTCGGGCGTCGGTTATTCGGTCTGGTATGCGGCGTTGAGATACCACACGGCAACGCGGGCTGCTGTACTGCAGTTGGCCGTGCCGGTGATCGCGGCGATCGGCGGGGTCCTATTGTTGGCTGAGACGGCCGGCGTGCGTCTGTTGATCGCCGGTGTTCTTATCCTCGGCGGGATATCGATCGCCATTTTCGGACGTTCCAGTTACCGGAAATTATGAGACACGACCTCGGCATTGATGTCGATCAGCGGGACGAAGTGCAGGGCCTTGATCATCCCGCGTTCTTCGAAGATGCCCTTGATGATGAGGTAATCGTTCTGGTTGATGACGGCCCGGTACCGGTCGAAGATGTCGGGCATTACGACGAAGTTGGAGTGGCCGGTCTCGTCTTCGAGGGTCATAAAGACGACGTTCTTTGCGGTCATCGGCCGCTGGCGGACGATCACCGCCCCGGCGACCGAAACGATGTCGCCCGCCCGAAGAGAGCGCGTATCAGCGGCCGCGAGGATACCCTTTCGGTCAAGCTCTTCGCGAAGGAACGCCATCGGGTGACGGCCGATCGAGATGCCCGTCTTTCTGAGGTCGGCGTCGACGAGTTCGAGGCCTTCCATGCGGGTGAGGAATGGTGAATGGTGAATGGTGAATGGTGAATTTGAAGAGGTTTCTTCGATCTCTAATTCCGTATTTTCGAAAAGCGGGCCGGCCGGGCGGATCGCAAGCTCCGACCGCCAGAGGGCCTCGCGGCGGTGCACCGTATTGTCGAAATTCAACGCCCCCGCGATGCTCAGTGCGCGTATCTCGCGTTTGTTTATCTCGGGCACGCGAGCGATGAGGTCTTCGATGCTGACGTAGTCTCCGCACCGGCAACGTTGCGGCTCCGCCGCTCTATTTGCGGAAAAGCTGCGCTTTTCCGAAGCAGATAAAACATGATGTGCGGCTGTGCCGCCGTTTGCGGCAGGCGGCGGCGAAGCCGCGATATCGGACGCCGGCTGTCCGGTGAGGCAAGCCTCACCGCAAATAGAGCGGCATGGCCGCTTGTGTTTATTGCGTTCTTCGACGATCTTGCGTCCGACGTCTTCCCGAAGGCCGCGGACGTATTTCAGGCCGACGCGGACAGAGAAAGAGCCCCGGTCGCCTCCCACTATCCCGTCAGGAGGGGAGCTCCCGGTTCTGACATCACTCCGCATTTCAGAGCCCCGGTCGTCACCACCCCGGCCTAAAGGCCACCCCTCCTTAGACAAGGAGGGGAGTGTCGCTTCTTCGACCGTAAATTCATACTGCGACCGGTTTATATCCAGCGGCAGGAAATGCAGGCCGTGGCGCTGGGCGTCCTTGACGAGCGTGGCGGCGGAGTAAAACCCGAGCGGGTAATTATTGAACATCGCCGCCATAAAGCACGCCCGGTAATGCAGAATGAAATAGGCCGAGGCGTAGGCGAGCAGGGCAAAGCTGAAGGCGTGCGATTCAGGAAAGCCGTAGTTCGCGAACGCCTTTACATAATCGACGATCTTTTCCTGCACGTCCGGCGGAATGTGGTTGCGGGTCATTCCGTCGCGAAGGTTGCGGCTGATCTGCTCCATCCTGCGGTCGGGCCGCTTAAAGCCCATCGCGCGGCGGAGCTCCTCGGCTTCGGCACCGGAGAAGTTCGCGATGTCCATCGCCATTTTCAAAAGCTGTTCCTGGAACAGCGGCACTCCGAGCGTGCGTTCGAGGATCGGTTTGAGCGAAGGGTGCGGATAGGTCACTTCTTCCAGGCCCTGCCGGCGGTTTATGTAGGCGTTGAGCATGTTGCCGACGATCGGGCCGGGGCGGATGATGGCGACCTGGACGACGATGTCATAGAACGTTCGCGGCTTCGATTTCGGCAGAAAGGCGATCTGTGCACGGCTCTCGACCTGGAACATCCCGACCGTGTCGCCCCGCTGGAGTGCGTCGTAAACCGTCGGATCGTCCTGCGGAATGCGGTAAAGATCGAGGTCGCGGCCGTGATGTTCCTTTATCAGGGCGATGCTGTCGCGGAGCACCGCCATCATCCCCAAACCGAGCAGGTCCACCTTTACGATCTTCAGTTTCTCGCAGTCGTCCTTGTCCCATTGGATGATGCTTCGGCCTTCCATCGAGGCTGGCTCGATCGGGACGATGCCGTCCAGCCGCCCGAGGCTTATGACCATCCCGCCGGAATGCTGGCCCAGGTGACGCGGGAAATCGAGGATCCGCGTGTACAGCTCGGCAAACTTTTTGAGCCTGATATCGCCGCCCGGGTCGAGCCCTAATTCCTTGAGGTGGCGCTTCATTTCCTCGCCCTCGAAGGTCTCGTACTGGGCGTTCAGCTTCGACATCTTGCCGAGCATCTCCGCGTCGAAACCAAACGTCTTGCCCACCTCGCGAAGGGCGGACCGACCGCGGTAAGTGATGACATTTGCCGTCATCCCGGCACCGCGTTCGCCGTATTTCTGATAGACGTGCTGGATCACCTTTTCGCGGTCGTCGCCCGAGGGCAGGTCGATATCGATGTCGGGATACTGCTCGTATTTTTCCGAAAGGAAACGTTCGAACAGAAGCTTGTGCTCGATGGGATCGACGGCCGTGATCCCGAGCGCGTAGCAGACGACGGAGTTCGCCGCCGACCCGCGTCCCTGCGACAGGATGCCTTCGCGTTTGCAGAAATCGGAGATGTCGCTGACCACAAGGAAATAGCCGGCCAGCTTTTTCATCTCGATCACGGCGAATTCGCGGTCGAGGCGGGCGGCGATCTGAAACCTGACGTTCTTCCCGCTGTCGCGATAACGTTCCAGGGCCCGCTCGCGCGCCTTTTGCCGCAGCATCGACATCATCGTCTCGCCCGCCGGCACGGGATAATCGGGAAACGTGTAGGACAGCTCTTCCATCGCGAAATCGACCCGCGAGGCTATCTCTTTGGTGATCCCGACGGCTTCCGGATAATCGTCGAAAACCGCAAGCATCTGCTTCTCGGATCTGATCTCGCGTTCGCAGTTCTCCGAGAGCAGCTTTCCGGCCTCATAGATCGTGCAGTGGTTCTTGATGCAGGTGAAAACATCGAAAAGCTCGCGGTCGTCCTGCGAGGCGTAATAGGGGCCATTGGAAGCGAAATAGGGAATGTGCAGTTTGTGAGCGAGTGCCAGCAGCGATTGGTTCAGGTCCTCTTCATGGCGGAGGTGATGCCGCTGAAGCTCGACGTACAGCTCGTCGCCGAAAACGTATTTCAGCCACGCCATGTCGGCCTGCCCGCGGCCGTTCTTTATGCTGTTGTGCATAAAGCCGTCGGCCCCGCCGGTAAAACAGAGCAGGCCGGCCGAGTGTTCCTCGATGTCGTCGCGGGTGGCGAAATGCTCGCCCTTTTTGTGACGCAGCTTTACGGTCGTGATCAGCCTGGCCAGGTTCTGATAGCCCCTGAGGTCCATCGGAACAAGCGGCAGAAGGCTGCCGTCGTCCATCGTGATCTCGGCCCCGATGATCGGCTTGATACCGCGTTCGCGTGCTTCGAAGTGGAACCGTACGGCCCCGGCCAGCGTGTCGCGGTCAAGCAGTGCGGCACCGGCCAGGCCGAGCTCGGCCGCCCGGGCAGCCATCGTCTCAGGCTGCGAGCCGGAGGACAGGAAGCTGAACGCCGATCGTGTGTGAAGCTCGAAAAACATGAGAAAAAGGCAAAAGGCAAAAAGCAAAAGGCAAAAGGCAGAAGGCAGAGGGCAGAAGTTGGACGCCAGTCACATTTTTTACTTTTTAATTTTTACTTTTGCCTTTTTCAATCGTATTCCCCGATCAGGAACCACTCGGCCCCGATCTTTCCCAGGCGGTAGATGCCGCCGCCCTCCATCTCGACGTCCCATTCGCGGGTCTTCCAACCCTGCTCCCACCATTTCGAATCGGCCTTCCAAACGCCGCTGTACTCGGTGACGTGGCCGCTGGAAAGCCTCGTCCTGATATAGACAAGCCGGCCCTCGCGGACGAGCACTTCGGCCCGCAGGGGAGGCCGAAAGTAGCTGAACGCGATGACCGGCCGCTCCGTCTGCTCCTGCGAGCTTTCGCGGCCCTCCGGCAATGCGTCCGCGTCGAGCTTGAACGGCTCCGAAAGCCGTTCGTTCAGCATCACCGGGATCCCGACATTCTCGTCGCCGGCCAGCTTCTTCAATTTTCCGACCGTCAGCAGCAGGCTCTCAGGCTCCGGCCGCGAGACCGCATAAAGCCCACGCTGCGACGTCCGCGGCTTGGTGAAATGGACGGTGACCTTTAATGCCAGGATGCCGTCCTGCGGCGGGTCGAACGAGATGCGCAGGTTGATCAGTTTCAGCCAGAACGAGCGGTCCAGCGTCGGGAAAGACGCCTTGATCTCATATGCCTTCCTGGTGCGGTCGCTCAGGCGAAAGGCGATGTCGATGTGTTCGGTGCTGAACCCGCTGTGCGCCGTCCGGCCGAACAAGCCCTCCAATCCGTGGTTGATAAGAAAGATGAGCTGTTCGAAATCTTCGACCGGAAAGTCGAGGTTGTGCGACCACGAAACACGGCTCTCCCTGATGTTCGGCGTCAGCGGCCGGCGGTCTTCCTGCCGGATGCTTTTTATTACCTGCTCGAATTCGCGGCCGTAGCGTGCGATCAGTTCGTCACGGGGAACGCGGAGCAGGGCTTCGATGTCGTGAAGGCCGAGCTCGCCGAAGACACCCAGGGTGTCGGCGTCGATCGGCAGCCCGGAAAGCGGCAGTTGAGCGAACTTGTCGGCCTCTTCGACGGCGTTCCCGCCGCCCTCACGGGCCAGCAGGGCCGCCGCGGCTGCCGTTTCGGCCACCGCCACGCTGCCCCGAAGCGTTTGTTTTGCCAATTCTTCTTCCACTTTCTTTGCTATCACGGCCGGTTTGCCGATCAGGCGCTCAAGCCCGCTCACGTCGAAAACCACGCCGTCCTCCAGCGTCCGTATCGAATACGAGAACTGCCCGGCGACCGAAAGCAGCGCATCTCCCCGCTCGGCGGCGTCGGGCGAGACCACACAGGCGTACAACCTAGACATCGCTGTAATCGGCCTCGATCCGTGCCGGCAGCGGGCCTGCCATAAGCTGCTTGCGCGAATGAAGGCTGACGGCCAGTTCCCGAAGCAGTTTGAATTTGCCGCTGCCCGACCACCTTGCCCGCGTCCGCGACGACACAAGGGCCTGCTGGGACGCCGAACCCGTCACTGCTTCGCGTGCCGTCACCAGAAGCAGCGTCGGTGTTTGTTTGATACGGTTGCGATAGCGGTACCAATAGGTGCGGGGGACCATCCTGAGCTTTTTCGACGGCAGCCCGCTCAGGTCCATCCACACCGCCCCGAAACCCTTTGCCTGCAGCAGATGGTCGGCGGCCATGAACGCCTTTTCGATCTCGCCACCGCAGCGGACCCACAGCAGGCCCTCAAGCCTGACGCCCGACAGCACCGCCGAACGGGCATCGAACCCGCCGCACGGATCGACCACGGCACATATCTCGCCCGCCGAGGTCAGTTTCGCGAGCAGGGAAAGCGAAAGGCTCGTTTTGCCCGAACTCGGGCCGCCCGCCACCTCGATGATGCTCCCCCTCGGAAAACTCAGGCCGAAGGGCTCGAGCAGCACCTCTTCATTGAACCGCTGCTCTTCCCTGAGGAGAGAGGTACTCTTTACCAGACTTAAATGTGCCATTCCGTCGATCCTGTTAAATGTACCGGTATTAAGAATATATTGCACAGATGAAACGTTTGTCAAACTTTTGGTAAGTGAGCAATTTAAATTCTTCCAGGCGTGCGAAGCACAAATTTATCGCTTTGGATATACGTGAAGCCGCAGGCGGAACGTCGAGTGACGTCCGAAGATCTAAAGAGACCGTAGGTAACAAGCGAAACGTCTCGCATGTTTCACAGGCTTCGACTGGGAGGGGTTTGCGGCCATGGCCGGAAGAGGTTTCAAAAAGGAAAGGAGTCGGCCGTAAAGGCGCGCTTCAAGACAGGACCGGCGCAGGGGGATGGCCCTAGATCGTTGGATCTGCCAGTGCGATCTCGGCGATGAATGAGTAACCGCGAAACAGGGGCCGGACCTCGACCGAGGCCACATTTTCACGGGCCTCCAACGACTTCAGGAAGGGGATCAGCTCGTCCCAGCGACTCACTCCAAAACTGTTCAGCCACCACCAAAGAGCACGGCCGCAAGTTCGCGGTAAGCCCCCGAGGTCGAAAAAATCGACGATATAGAGTCGGCCGCCGGCCCGGAGATTCGCGATCGCATTTTCAAGCGACTCCCGCCACGGAGGGATCATCGATATCGAAAACGAGAAGAAGATGCGATCAAAGGGCTGATCGAGACCAAACGTACTCTCGTGCGTGAAGGTGTCGGCGAGTGCGGTCGTGACCTCGACGTTTGTCAGATCCGCCGGATCGATCTTTGCACGGGCGGTCGCGAGCATGGCGGAAGATGCGTCAAGGCCGTAAAAGCTCGCATCCCGATGCCGGCGGGCGAGTTTGATGATATTGCGGGCCGTTCCGCAACCGGCTTCGAGCACGCGTTCGCCCGGCCGGACCGCCATCTGATCAAGGAGTTCGTCACGGCCAAGCAGGTAATAACGACGCGAAAGATCGTAGAAGTGCCGCTGGAGGCGGTACATCCGATCCATTTTTTTGAACGCGTCGTCCGTCTCGGTCATTTCCGGATGTAGAGGTGAAAGCCCCCGTAGATCGAGGCGCGATCGAGCGGGAACAATTCCTTCGACCGTTCGGCCTCATAGTGAAACTCGTTCATGATCTCCGGCGGCAAGTTTCGTTCGAGGGGAGAATCCGCCGCCGCCGTCCGGAAGATGATCCGGGCACCCGATCCTGTCTTTTCAGCGATCGCCGTCCATAGGCTGGTTAACTGCTCAGCGTTCATCCAGTCCTGGGCGTCAAGCAGCACGAAGCGATCGAACGCGCCCTCAGGTTCGTTTGAGATCACATCGGTGACGGAGGCGATCGATGTGGAAAGCCGGCCGATCCGCGCCTTCAGAAGCTCGTAGTTCTCTTCCTTCAAATAATCCGGAACCGCGAGCCGATCTTCGGCGTCGTATCGGCGGGCGAACGCCTGCCAGGCAAAATAGTTCTCGGCGATCGGCGACCCGCATGCAAGGCGGTGGACCCGCTCGCGAAAAATATCAATAACGGTCGCCCCATCCGTCAGATCGGCCTTCAGCTCGTCGAATTGCTGGGGCGGGATCCCGAGGCCGAACACTGTAACAGGGAGCTTTCCGATCGCACGAACGAGCAGAGTGTCAAAGAAGGGACCGATCTGTTCCTTGAAGACCGCCTCTTGTTCGGCGGGCGTCTTCGCATCGAGGATCCGGCCCGGGTCCAGACCCGAAAGATGGGAAACCCGGTGGAAGAACCGAAGAAAATAACCGTTGCGGGAATGATCGTAGAGCCCGCCGTTCGAAAAATAGCTTATCCGGTCGCCGAAGAGCAGGCTGCCGAGGATCGTATTCGAGCCCCAGAACTCGCGGGCATCCTTATTCAGGTGGGGGGCGATGTATCTAAGATAATGTGAGCCGGCATTTCGCGAACGGCCAAGGCCGAATAGCTCGAAGAAATCCTCATAGCCCGGCAGATGGCGCACCGCAGCGATCTTAAGGTCGAGAAGGTAGATGTGGCAGCGATTCAGGTCAACCGCGGTGACCGATTCAGGGTCCGCCAGAAGATAGTTCAGAGCATTGCAGCCGCCCGAGGAGATCGTGAGCACTCGTGACGATCCGTCGATCTCCAGTGCCGCCAGGTCGACCCGCGGGTCTTCCCAGATCTGGTTATAAATAAAGCCTTCGAACCAGATCGAAAATAGCTTTTGCAGCATGCCTCGCCTGGTCGCAAGGCTGTCGCTCTGAACGGCTGAACTCAGTTCACTCACTTTCATTGGAAATTCCGTCGACGCTGCAACGCGTCGCGGCGACGATGGACGGGCCTGAGTTTCGAGCGGCTGCGTTACCGGTTTCCACTCGGCTACTCATTCGCCATGACCTCGACCGGATCGATCACGGAAGCGGACCACGCAGGATATAGCGCTCCGATCAGGCTCCCGGCGACGGCGATCAGGACCGCTGCGGCGATCCAGCCCGGGCTGAACTCGAATGCAAGCTCGAACGCCCGGCCGATACCCACCGAGGCCGCGTAAGCCGCGATCAGGCCCACGATCACACCAAGTATGCCGATCAAAAGAGCCTCGCTTTCGATCGTCCCGACAATGTATCTCTTTGACGCCCCAAGGGATTTCAGGATCCCGATCTCTTTTCGCCGTTCGGTGACCGTCGTGTACATGGAGAGAAGTACGAAGATCGTGCTGACGAAAGCCCCAAGGCCGATCAGGATGCGAAGAAAGGTCGCGAGACCGGGAACGCGGTTCTGCGCGTCGATGATCCAGTCCGAGGTCAGAGTCACCGTGTTGCCGGGCAATTCGCGGTCGATCGCCGCGGCCACGGTACGGGCATCCGCCCCGTCGTCGAGCTTAACAAGAATATAAGTGCAGCGGTTCGTTTCGAGCGCTTCCTGCATCGCCGCGAGCGACATCTTTATCCGCGATCCCGACGGAGGCGAAAACACACCGACCACTGTATAGCTCTTTCCGCCGAACAGCTCTAACTTCTCGCCGAGCCGGACGTTGTCGTCACGCATCTGCCTTTCGTCGAGGATGACCTCATCATTGGCGGCGGGGGCGCGTCCGGCGACCAGAACCATGTCGTTCATCGCGGCAAATGGTTCCCAATCGACCCCGTCGAGCTGCTGGAAGCCAAAGCGGCCCTTAGGGCTAGGTGTTATATATTTGATCACCGGAAGCGCGGAGCGAACGCCTTCGATCTCTTCGATCCGGCCGGCATAAGCCGTGCTGAGCGGGGTCGCGGCACTTGTCGGCTCCATCGCACCGGGCCGGGTGAAGATGATCTCGGCTTTCCAATTCGCCGCCCGCTTCGACATCTCTTCGGTCATCCCTCGGGCAAGCCCGGTAAAGAGCACGATCAGGACGACGCCGAGCGCAACGCCGATCACGCTGATAAGCGTCCTGAAGGGCCGTACCCTTAAATTTGCGATCACTAGCTCGAGCATTTGGTCTCAAGTGCTGGAACCGGGCTGGTCCGAACGGCCGCGTACATCGATCATAGCTCGACCCGCTTCAATTCGGACCCTGCCAGATCCTTATTTAACAACTCCGTAACGAAATCAAAATCTTTTATATCGTCCGCGTCCACATAAATCTCTCGCCGTTCATGAAAATCGGCGAAGATCTTGTCATAGGCGGCGAAAAGGCGGTCGGTCGACGCCTCGCGGGTGTTTGCACGTGCGGTTTCGAGAGCTTTTGCGACCTTCGCGGCCCGGACAGCGTCGTGACCGATCACCTCACGCACCGCCCGGGCGAACTCAGCACCCGTCGGTTCGACCAGCCATGCATTCTCGTTAGATGCGTACGACAGTATCCCGCCGGAATTGGGGGCGACCGTCGGGACGCCGGACGCCATCGCTTCAAGAGGGGCGATACCGAACGGCTCCTTCGGGTTCGGGTGGACGAAGACGTCGCAATTGGCATAATGGTCGGCCAACGAATCTTTGTCCAGATGCCCGAGCAGGACGATCTTTCCCGGGAAATGTTTTTCGGCCTGGGACTTGAGCCAATCCTCGAGCGGGCCCGCACCGGCCGCCAAGAGCCGAAAATCGCGATCCTTGTCCTGCGAAAGAAGTTTCATCATCTCGACCAACAGGCCGATGTTCTTTTCCGGCGAGAGACGGCCGGCGTACAAGAGCGCGATCGAATCATCGGGGATCCCGGCCGATTGCCGGATACGGGCACGTGTCTCGGCGGACGACCGCTCGGGCGAGAAGTGGGCGGCATTGACCCCTCGGGGACAGACGAAGATCCGTTCGGCGATCGGGACCCGCGGAGCCTTGAAGGTGCGCCAGCACCAGTTCAGCACCGCCCTGCTCCGTCTTCGGTTCACCTCCGGCGACGCCGCCAGGTAGAACTCTTCGGCGGTATATGTAGAATTGGCGATGTGAAAATCGAAGCTCGGGAGCGTGTAATTGCCGATCACACGGCGGGCAAGCCACTTTCCCATCCGGCCTTCCGATAAGAATGAAGCGATATTGTCGTCCATCCGTTCGCACGAAAAATGTACGAGGATCGGCCGGCCGAGCTTCTTGAATTTATTCGTACGGACCATCGCGCCGATCATGCTCAAAGTGTATTTGTCCGTGACCTCTATCAGGTCCGGCCGTTCCTCGAGGAGGATCTCGCGGATCACCGAATCCCTGGTCATGTATTGCCACGGCATCATGATGCGGTAGCGTTTATCGAAGATCGGCGAATATCTTGCGGGCACGAAGTGGATCCTGGCGAACGGGTTGACCACTTCCACGCTTCGGGTTTCGCCCGGAACTACCAGCACGACCGGCCGCTCGTGCCGTTCGGCAGCGGCCATCAGGTTGTTGAAGCTTGTGCTGATGCCGCCCGAATTACGGTGGTAATAATTGGTTATATGAAGTGATTTAAGTTGGGGCCGGCTCACTTTGTCTATCTATGGCGATGGATCCTTTCATACACGATCGACGAAACAAGGACGAGCAGTAAAAGCGCGGCCATGCCGTCGATCCCCCAATACTTGAGCAACGCGACCTCCTGTCCATTGTTATATGTCCAGGACGGTTTGTTCGTCAGCGCCCACATCAATATCTGGGCGAATCCGCCGAACGCCGCCAACGAGATCAGTGCGGCCGCATAGGCCCCGCGCCGCAGCATCGCCGAGATCTCGTTCGGGATAAAGGCGATGAAATGGAAGACCACCATCGGGAGCCTCGAAATATCGCTCATAAGCGTCTTGCTTTCCGATTCTCCGACGATCATTACTCCCCGCCGCATCGCAAAAAGCGTAAAGAGGGCCGAGATGATCGAGACGGAGACCGACCGCAGGATGGCCTCGTCCGTCCGGGCGCTCGTCCCTGTCAGATAGCCGAAGCCCGCCTGAAGAAGGAACTCAAGCAGATGGCTGACGAGCGGGACGATCATCAGAAGGGAGAAGAGGGCCTTCCATGGCGGTTCGACCCGCCGGAACGTCTGTACCATCGCCCCGCTGATGCCGGCGAAAAAGAAGCGAAAGATGAACTGGATGGTCGCGGCCCCGATCGCCAGCCGCAGGGATTCTTTGCCGATAAGATAAGTGGCCAGAAAGATGGGTGCACGGAGGATGCCGCTTAGTATCGCGCCCTTGTAGTTCCAATACTTGATGAAAAGAGAGGGATCGCGAGCCAAGCCCAGCCAGGCTTCTGAAATTGTGTGTGCCGGGGCAGGGGCCGGCCCTGGGTTTTCGTCAAGGACCATCTCTTTCATATCCGACCCTGCGACGCCGACGAGGCATTCCTCGCCGCATTTCGCCTGAGCTCGGCGATCCTGATCGACTCGTTGTACGCGGCATAGACGCCCTCAAAGATGGAGTTCCAGGACTTGGACATCGCCGATTCACGTGCCCTTGACCTCATGGTGCCGAGCTTTTCTGCGTCAGTCATCAGCATGGAAGCGAACTGAACAAACTCGTTGATATTCCTGGCGACGAAACCGTTTTCACCGTGTTCTATGAGGTACTTCGGGCCGCCCTTGTCCGAGACGATCGGTACCACTCCTGAGGCCGCGGCCTCCTGGGCAACATTCCCGAAGGCGTCGGTCTCCGATGGGAAAAGGAAGATATCCATGTTCGCATAGGCCTCGGACAGCTTTTCGCCCTCGAGGAATCCCGTGAACCTGGCATTCTTCAAGTTCCGCTCCAGGTGATCTCTTTCTGAACCTTCGCCTACGACGAGGAACTCAAAGTTTGTGAAACCCTGCGCGATCAATTGTTTCTCGATCTCGACCAATGAACGGACGTTCTTTTCGGCCCTGAGCCGGCCAACCGAGCCGAGCCGTATCTTGCCGTCGGAAACGGTGCGGTATTTCGGCGAGAAACGTTCCGGATCAACGCCGCGGCCCATCAGGAAGGAAGAGCGCTCGGTGCCTTTGCCGAGAAGGTCTACAAGCTCCTGGTTCGGTGCCAGCACGACCTTGGGCATCTTGTAGTAAAGCACAGCCCCGCTCAGGATCTTATCCTCGGCGAAATCGACGATCCCGGACCGGATCTTTTGGGGCATGAATCTAAACAGTTTGTTCAGCCGCTGGGCGGCGAACTCGTGGACGTTCGTGTGCCAGGAGCCGACGAGCGGGATCTGGAGCTTCCAGGCTATATAGGCCCCGACGATGCTCACGTCGTTCGGGCCGGTGATATGAATGACGTCCGGTTCGAACTTGAGTAGCTCGTCGAGAACAAGCTGTGTATGACGCTGGAAAAGCGGATCGTAGGCTAGTTCTTCGTCGAGCGGGAAAGATATCGGCGAGCGCTTTAGCGAATAATGGATAACCGAGCCGTCTTCCGTCCGTTCGGTCTTACGGCCGGCATGAAATACGAGAAAGGGGAGGCCGTTATCACGTGCATAGTCGGCCAACCGCTTGCACGTCATCGCTGCCCCATTTACCTCAAGGTATGAATCGGGGAAAAAAGCAATTCGAAGGTCCTTGTTCACTTAAAGTACGAAAATATTAAAGTAGTACGAAAAAATAAAAGGCGGGTCGTCCCGCCCCTCGAAAACCAAAGATTGAGATCGTGCTGAGGCCAAACCCGAAGGCTTCGCACGTTCGTTACGATGCGGCTTCAGACGAAAGGTCCGATCTGACCTCGTCCACAGCCGTCGATCCGACACCCATGTCTGCCAGGCTCTTCGGCACACGGTCCTTTCGTTTGCGGGCCAAACTGAAAACCGGGCGCATGCCCGGGCTGCCAAGAAAGCCGAGCGTCCAGATAGCGGCTCGAAGCCAGCGCGGACCGCCCAAACGCCATCCGTGCGATGCGAGCGAGCAGAGCCCTTTCTCGTCGCCGATGTCAAAATAGACACGCTCAAACCACTTCTGCCGGCCGTCGCGAAAATCGGGGTAGTGCTTGAGGATCTCCGAGAAGGACTGCATCTGTCTTGAATGAAGAGGATACCGGTATTCCGGCATCATGACGATCTCGCTTCGCTTGCCGACGCGGATCTCGTCGACAAACTCCTCAAATGTCCCGGAATTGGTGAGGTTGATCACCGTGTTCGGCTTGCAGCCGTGCCGATCGCCGCCGGTGGCAAGGGGCATCCCGATGGATTCCGCCAATTCGATGACCCTCTTGTTCTCAGACCATGCCCGAAAACCGTTGACCTCGAAAGCGTGGATCCAGTGACCGTGACGTCGAATGAACTCATGCAGAAGGGCCTCATGACGTTCGGCTCCGACGAGCTCAATATCCCAGATCGGGTGATTGAGGATCACCAGAACGCCCGGCAGTTCGTTGAGCATCGCGAACATCTCGGTAAGCTTCTCGTCCGTGGGGTCCTCGCCAAAGGTATAATCCAGAAGTGTCTTGGTCAGATCTACCGCCCTGTCCTTTGGCAGATTGTGAACGCCTACATGGAAGTAGCCATAGTCGAAAGGCACGGTCCACTCAAGCGATATCGGCGCCCGGTGGTTTTCCTCTTTTTGGTTCACTTCGATGCAAGCATCGATACTGTCGTGGTCGGTGACGGAGACGATGGCGTCCAGGCCGGCCGTGTTGATCTGATCTCGCTCGATATCGTAAACGTTCTGGCCCGAAAGCGGCGGAGACCAATAAGCTGTCGAAAAATCGATCCCGCGGCCTTCCTTTTCCTTATATTTGTCTCGCTCCTTTCTCCAAAAATAGGAGATGATCGGCATCCGATCGGCATAGTGCGGAAGAAAATCGAGCATTTCCTTCGAATGCTCGGTATGGCAATGCATGGAGACGCCCGTCTTTGCTTTTGACGAGAGGTCTTCCGCCTTCGATGCGATGTGATATCGGTTCCGCTTTCGGTTCATTGCACACTCCCGGGAGCCGGCTTACTAAACCCTATAACCTAGCAAATCGAGGTCAATAAGTAAATTCAACATCGGCCGCTCGACGAGGCTGCGTGATCTCGCGGGTTTGCTCCAATGCCGGCGGGCCCGGCGGCCGCGGCTGCGGTACGGCAGATTTGACGGAAAATTGTTGACCGCGGTTGTCACAAATAAGCGTCTAACGGTGTATTAAGGTAGGAAAAGGCGAACAACGCACTATTATTTACTTAAGGAGATTATCTCAATGAATTGGATCTTCACATTGGTCTTTACCGGCCTGGCTGTTTCCTCCGGTTACGATGTTCACGAGCCGGCACGGACCCCTGCCGAACCTGCCGCACCAGCGGCGGTCAGGGTCCAGGACCCGGTCCAGGAAAGGATGCAGCAAACTTATCCTTTGAGCGCGAACGGACGCGTGAGCGTCTCTAACGTCAACGGATCCATCACGGTCGAGGCATGGGACCGAAACGAGGTCCAACTAGAAGCGACGAAATCGGCTGAATCAAAAGAAGCCCTCGACCGGGTTGAGATAAAGATCGATTCCAGGGCCGACTCGTTCAGTGTCAAAACCGACTACGAGACGTGGCGGCGGGATCAGGGCTGGAAGAACATGGGGAACATAAAGGTCGAATTCCGGCTTTCGGTGCCCAGGACGGCGATCCTTGATGAGATCGAGACGGTCAACGGTTCGGTGAACGTATCTAACTTTACGAGATCGACGAAGGTGTCGGCGGTCAACGGGAACGTGACGGCGACGGACCTTCGTGGAGCCGCAACCCTGTCGACGGTCAACGGTACGGTCAAAGCGGATTTCTCGAGTCTTGAACCCGGGTCGAAGATCTCCTTGAATACGGTCAACGGAAGCGCCGAACTTCGCATACCGTCGGACGCCAATGCGACGATCAAGGCCGATTCGCTTAACGGCAACATCACCAACGACTTTGGACTTTCGGTCCGAAAGGGCAGGTTCGTCGGCCGCGACATGCATGGCCGCGTCGGCACCGGCGACGTCCAGATCCGATTGGGCAGTGTGAACGGTCCGCTCTCCGTTCTCCGGAAGAACGACGGCCGGCCCGTGAACCCGGCGACCGATCTGCTTCCGCAGAAGGGCGACAACGACGATAACGACGATAACGATGACGACTGGGATCTGGACATCTCCTCGCGTGTCGATAACGAGAAGCTGAACAAGGATATTGGAGCGGCCGTCACCGCCTCGACCCGTGCCGTCGCCGAGAGCTTGAGAATAGCCCAGAGTGAACTGGTCAAGATCGCACCGGAGATCGACAAGATCCGGATCGAGAGCCTTAAAGGCATCGAAAAGCTGGATAAGGAACTTATCAAGGTAGATAAGGAAAAGATCAAGAAGATCACCGAAGAGAAGATGAAAGAGCAGAAAGAGATGCTTGAGCGGATCCGGAAGATCCGATGGTCAAGCGGAAACATGCTCATGGATAAGAAGTCGAATGCTTTCACCGTTAAGGGCATTCCAAGCGTGGATGTCGAAGCCAAAGGTGCGTCGGTACGCGTACGGGGCTGGGCACGGCCGGATGTAAAGTATGTCCTGACCGAGAGTACCGCTTCGCGCAATCGAACTCCCATTGACGTTGCCGAATCGGTGAACGGTGATTCGGTGGCCCTGAAGGTGCTCAATAATGAAAGGGCCTCGCGCGACATGTTCTTTCTCGGCAATACCGACTCGGTACGGATCGAGGTCTTTGTGCCCCACAGATCGAACCTGAAGATCCGTTCGAACGGCGAGATCCGCCTGGAAGAGATAAAGGGCGAGATCGATCTGACCGGCGTCGATGAAAGCATCGATGTCCGCGACGTCGAAGGCAAGCTGAAATTGACGGCGATGGACGGTTTTGTCCGGGTTATCGGCTTCAACGGTGAATTGGAGACCCAGACGGTTGACGGCGATGTGTTTATAGAGGGCAAGTTTTCGAAGCTGACGGGAAAGACCGAAAATGGAGCTTTCGTCGTGACCGTGCCCGACACGATCAGTGCCGACGTCTTCTCCAACGCTGACGTGATCGCAACAGAAGATCTCGCCGATCCCGAAAGACTGGGCGACGGCCAGTGGCGTTTCGGTTCGGGCGGGCCGAAGTTCAACCTGAACGTAGGCGATGGTTCGGTCCTGTTCCGCGGTGCCGCGGCTCTTGCCGACACCAAATAAAAATGTAGAGCGCCGGTGTTTTGCCGGCCGCTTTGTTGAAACTTTCTGACTCGACAGCCGTTTTAGTCAATGGTTCGGGTCAATAGGTCAGGTTCAAATTCGGTAAGCTGCCGCATCCGGTCTTTTTTACCGGCGGCAACCCGGAACCTGTTCAGTCCCAGTGGCGGTGTTTTGTGGACTACTTAAATTCATACTTCCGTTCTATCTGCTCACCCGCCAGGCCAACAATTTATTCGTTACCTAATTCTTATTCGCGATCGGCGAAGTATTGCAAGTCGCATCGCTGAAATTGATTTATACCGGGCCGGCCTTTGGAATTCGAGGCCGAACCCACAGGTGCAGTCATGAAAAAAGCACTGATCCTATTTGTCTTTCTATTAATACCGATCAACGCCCTGTCTCAGCCGGATACCAAGGAAGCCGTGGCCGTTAAAAAGAACGGCGGATCGGGTGACGTGGTCGAGATGACCAAGGTCCCCAAAAAGGCGGGGCCTGAGGTTCCGGCCGAAAAATTACGTCCGCAGGTTGTGCCGCTGATCGGTTCGGCAATAACCATCGACGGCCGGCCGGATGAGGAGGCCTGGAAGACGGCGGTCGTCCTTAAAGATTTCTACCAAACATATCCGGGGGACAATACAGAGCCCTCGAAACCCACGGAAGTCCTTCTGATGTATGACGAGAAGAACCTGTACATCGCGTTCAAATGCTGGGACGAAAAGGACAAGGTCCGTGCGACGGTGGCCCGCCGCGATAACGTCTTTGGCGAGGATAACGTTCGGGTCTGGCTCGACACCTATAACGACCAAAGAAGGGCCTATGTGCTCGGGTTCAATCCACTAGGAATCCAGCAGGACGGTATGTACACCGAAGGCTCAGGTGCCGATTTTTCGGTTGATATCGAGATGACCTCAAAAGGCGTCATCGAAGATTGGGGATGGTCCGTGGAGGTTCAGATCCCCTTCAAATCTCTTCGATACTCGGCCGGAAAAGGAAAGTTGTGGGGGTTTAACGCGGCCCGGAACATCGACCGATTCAACGACGAATTCGACCAATGGCTGCCCGACGACCGGAACGTTTCAGGTTTCCTGGTCAAGCATGGAAAGATCACGGGGCTCGACGAGATAAAATACGAACGCACACTGGAAATAGTGCCGAGCATCACCGTCAGCCAGACCGGCCGCCGTACCCGCGTGTTCCCGACGACACCGCAGAATCCCGACCGGTTCGTTAACAACCCGATCAAACAAGACATCGGTTTCACGGTCAAATACACGCTTTCGCCGAATATCACCCTGGACGCGGCGTACAATCCGGATTTCGCCGAGATCGAGGCCGACGCACCAGTCGTCACGGCCAATCAGCGATTTCCCATTTTCTTCCAGGAGAAACGTCCGTTCTTCTTAGAAGGTGCCGAGATCTTCAGCTCGCCGCTCAGGATCTTTAATTCGAGGGCGATCGTGGATCCGGATTTCGCGGCCAAACTGACGGGAAAGATCGGACGCACATCTTTCGGGTTCCTAGCCGCTTCGGATAAGGCACCCGGCAATTACAGCGAGGACGAACGGAATAATTTAAGTCTTCAGCCCCGGCTCAGTGAGTTCCTCGACCGCAATGCGTCATTCGCGGTTCTGCGGGTCAAGCGCGACGTAGGCAAAGAGAACCAGCTGGGGTTTTTCGCGACTTACCGAGATTTTCCCGAACAAAAGAATATGGTCGCCGCCGTGGACGGCCGGTTCAAACTAACCCCTCGGATGACGTCATCGTTTCAGCTTGCGGCTACAAACTCAAGGCGGTGCTTCTTTGACCCGGTGTTCGAGCCGACGCTGAATGTGACCCAGGCGCAGCGTAACCGCGATCTATGCGGCACGGGCACTTTCGATCCGATCGTCAATCAGACCGACCCGAACTCGCTTAACGGCCTATCCAGCACTTACAACCGCTACCGGACCGGAAACGGGATCGGTTATTACGCGAATCTGGATTACACGACCGACCGCCATGGCTTCTTTGCCGAGGTGGGCGGCCAGAGCACGGATTATCGTACGGATGCGGGTTTTACGCGGCGGACAAATACGAATTTCGGTTTCTTCTACAACCGATTCAGCACAAAGTCGAACCCGAAAGCAAAGATCATCCGGGCCAGTTGGGGCCAGTTCACAGGCATCAACTATGACTGGCAGGGCCGTATCCAAAGAAACAATTACGGGACGAATTTTGAACTGAGCCTCGCGAAGAGTATGTTCGTGTTCTTTGAGACCGGAACATACTTCGAGAGGATCTACGAAGAGGAATTCGGGTTGAAGCGGACACCGACCCGTCCGCAGGGCACGTTTTTCGGTGAACCGACGCGGTCCACCTGGGCGCAGTATGCATCGGCCAATCTGAACCAGAATCTTAATAAGCAGTTCAATTACGGCTTTTTCGTCGGCATGATGAGAAACGCCTTTGACTTCTTCTATTTTGAGCCGAACGGGATGCAGAATCCCGGCCCGGGGTTCCAGTTCGACGCACAGGTCTGGTTCGGTTACCGGCCGATCGACGCGCTCCGCTTTTCGGGCACATATACGAAGGCTCGAATGGTCCGGAATGATAACAAGGTCCGTTCATTTGACTCGGACATTGTCAGCGTGAGTTCTACATACCAATTCACGCGGTTCATCTTTACCCGCGTGCGTGTCGATTACAATGGTACGAGCAAGAATACCGCCGGTCAGGTCCTCTTCGGTTGGAACCCGACGCCCGGAAAGGCTCTTTACGTCGGGTACAACGATAATTTCGACTACAGCGGATTCAACCCGTACACGGGGCTGCGTGAACAGGGTTTTGAAAGAAATTCGCGGACATTCTTTATCCGCATGTCTTACCTGTTCCGGAAAAGCCTTTAAGGTTTCTTGTTCCTCCTCCTGGTGGAAACTGGGCAGCGGGTCGCGGGGATCCGCTGCCGTTTTTACATTCTTTAAGCTAATGCATAAAATCACTTGTAATTTCTTAAGCAGTTGTGTATAAATAATCCCGGCATACGTATTTCTCCCGTCGCAATCCATACCTCAAAGGAGAATTCAAGATGATAATCCGAAGAATAATGGCGGTCTCGCTTAGTCTTTTGCTGGCCTTCGTATCATTTGCGGCACTGCCGACCGCTGCCTACGGCCAGGATTCAAAGGTGGCCCTGCAGAGGGGTTACCGGACCGGATATTCGGACGGCTATATGGCCGGATACCGCGATTCGCTCGACCGGGCCGCGAACGATTTTGCCCGCCACGGCGAATATGAAAGGGCAGACCGTGCCTTCAATTCAGAGTACGGTTCGCTGGATGATTACCGCGATGGGTACCGGCAGGGCTTTGAGACCGGCTATGGTGCCGGGTATGGTAAGCGCTCGTTTGAGTCGAAGATCCCGGACCAGCTTGGCCGACGCGGCCTTGAGAATACGGCCGTGAATACGCCGCAGCGAGATGCCGGCGTCCCGACGCCCGAATCATCTGTGTCGAACGATGTGCCCGTCCAGCCCACCGTTAGGCCCATCGAAACGACCGACAGCACCTATTCCGAAAGTGACCGCACCGCCGCGACACCTATTACGCAGCCTTCGACGCCGGCTGCTGCGACCAGTCCCGGAAGCACCGTAAAAACGACCTTTACACCGGTGAGCGATGCGGTGATCATCATCCCCGCGGGCACCGAGCTGATCCTGGAGCTTCACGAGGAAATATCGACCGAGACGGCCCGCGAAGGCGACCGTTTTACGGCCCGGATCATCTCGCCGACCGAGATCTCGGGTGCCGCCGTCGAAGGCCGCATCACCCGGATCACAAGGCCGGGTCGGATCAAACGCCGTTCCGAGATCCAGCTCTCCTTTAACCGCATCATCCTCACCCACGACCGCTGGAGCAACTTCGACGCACTGCTCGTTGAGGCACTGCCGGCCAAGGGCGACAACGTAAAGCGCGTCGATAACGAGGGGCTGGCCCAGGGCGACCGGCCGTACAAAGGCGACCTTACCAAGATCGGCGCAGCGACCGGGACCGGCCTGACCGTCGGGGCTATCGCCGGCGGGCCCGTAGGGGCTGCCGTAGGGGCCGGCGTTGGTGCCGCTTTCGGGGTCGGGGCCGTCGTTGTCGAACGCGGCAAGCACATCAATCTTCGCAAATCCCAACAGCTTCGTGTCCGTACCTCTTACGAGACACAGATCAGGTAGCAGTTGCCCGCCGCAGGCAGCATTCTCGGCTGATTTAATAGAGAAGACCGGTCCGCAAAGCTCTTCGGCAATGGGCTTTGCGGGTCGGGGAGTTCGAATGCCGGCGGCATTTTGCAACTCTTATCCACACGGTCTTTCGGGCTTTTTTTGTCCTCCTTTGGGGCCCGTAAATGATCATGTGGATATTTTTTTGTTTTGAAGAAAAAACGCCGAAGATCGCGTATCGAAAACGTATCAAAGCCCCCATTTCGCTTCCATTCGCGGATGTGTCGCCACGATCCCAGAGAAGTTATCCACAACCGGTGCAATTTTCGTTAAGCATTTTAAGCACTCGCTTTAGATTCGTCCACAGGCGTCTGTGGAAAAACAGCCGATCGGGTCCGCATTATTCCCTGAAGGGGAAACGGATAATAGCCGGGGGTGGAACCCCTGGACAGGATGCCAAAACGAAAGCGACCCTGTAGGGGTCGGACAAGGACGCGTATGCTCGACCCCTTCAGGGTCGGGATCATTCTATTTGCCTGGACCCAGGGTTTCACTCTGGGCTAATTTCCGATGTCCCCTTCGGGGACGCCGGGGCCGCAGCGATCATGTTTTTCAGCTCCCCTCCTTACGAAGGAGGCGTGGATGCCCGCGTTCCTCGGCGGGCAGACGGGGTGGCTCTCGAATCTGGCTCCACTCCTTACGAAGGAGGGGTGGATGCCCGCGTTCCTCAGCGGGCAGACGGGGTGGTTCTCGCATCTGGCTCCACTCCTTACAAAGGAGGGGTGGATGCCCGCGTTCCTCGGCGGGCAGACGGGGTGGTTCTCTCTTGGATCCGATCATGTCGAATGACGGACCGCCACAATTCGCAATTCACGATTTACGATTCACAATTTACGTTTCACCGGCCCATCCCCGCAACCCAATTCTCAATGATCGAGGTTTGAAGTAAACCGCAATGCGATTCAACGAATAATTGAGAAGAAAGACAGTGTTTTAGTTTGTAACCTATGTAACATATGTGCTATACAAAACAGAGATCGTGAGGAGTATTGCTATGGCAAAGGGTCAAAGCGGGCGCATCGTCGTACAAGTTCAGCCGTCTCTAAAACGGGAGCTTCATAGTGTGCTTGCTCTTAACGGGCAAACTCTAAAGTCGTGGTTTATCGAGGCCGCTAGTCAATATATTTCTCGGCGAAGTTCCGCGAACGGAACCGCTGCAATAAAACCGAAGAAGGTCGTAGCGAAAACGAAGGCGTAAATGAATTTCAAAGAATTCGAGTCAGAACAAAAGTTGCGGGGTGGATACTACACGCCGTTGGACTTGGCGTCTTTCATCGCCGAATGGACATCCGCGATTAAGCCGAAAACGATCCTCGAACCTAGTTGCGGTGACGGGATTTTCTTCGAAGCGTTGGCTAAAATTCGCTTGGCGAAACGGGTGACGATGACGGGTTTCGAATTGAACGACGCGGAGGCAGAAAAGGCGTCGGCTCGAATGCGGAGTCTTAACATCAGATCGGCCGAAGTTCGGCAAGATGATTTCCTAGAATGGGCACTCAGACACTTGAAAAATCCAGAAGTTCAGTTTGATGCGGTGGTCGGAAATCCGCCGTTCATCCGATACCAGTTTCTGCCTGAACTATTTCAAATTCGTGCCGAGATGATTTTTCGTGAGCTAGGTTTGCCGTTCACGAAACACACTAACGCTTGGGTTCCTTTCATCCTTGCATCCGTCGCTTTATTGCGACCGGGCGGTCGTATCGCGATGGTCGTTCCATCGGAGATAATTCACATTCCTCACGCACAATCGCTACGTACCTATCTCGGCAAAGAATGCAATCGTATCGTGCTGATTGATCCAGAGGAGCTGTGGTTCGATGATACGTTGCAAGGTGCGGTCATCCTACTCGCGGAAAAGAAGCAAAAGAAAACCGATGTCGCGGACGGCCTTGGTATCTATCCTGTAAAGGGCCGTGAGTTTCTTAAACTATCGCCGGAAACGATCTTTGCGGAACCGCATTCGATAAACGGAAAGACCGTCCAAGGTAAGTGGACACGTGCTTTGTTGAACGACAAACAGCGGGCATTGTTTGATGAGTTCGAAGCTCACGCATCTGTCTTTAAGTTCAAAGATATTGCCAAGGTTGATGTCGGCATAGTGACTGGTGCGAACAAGTTCTTTCATGTGTCGGATGAAACCGTAGAAACATTCGGACTTGAGAAGTATGCTCATCCGATGTTTGGTCGGAGCGAGCATTGTCCGGGCATTATCTACGATGAAAGCCAGCACACACTCAACGCGACAAAAGGATCGCCAACGAATTTTTTGTGGTTCGATGAATCTGCCCTATCGGACGACCGCGTAAAGGCGTACATCGAAAGTGGTGAAACGCAGAATCTACACACGCGTTTTAAGTGTCGTGTGCGTTCGCCGTGGTACACCGTGCCGTCTGTTTACGCAACCGAAATCGGACTATTGAAACGTGCTCATCACGTTCCGCGATTGATCCTTAATCGAATGAATGCGTACACGACCGACACCGCTTACCGCATCCGGACAGAGAATGTAGCGGCGGAAAGTCTCGTCGGTTGTTTTATCAACCCATTGACTGCCCTTAGTGCGGAACTTGAGGGGCGTCACTATGGAGGCGGTGTATTGGAACTAGTGCCATCTGAAATCGAACGCCTTCTCTTGCCGATGCCCAAGGATTTCAAAGCCGACGTGAAGGCATTGGACAACGACATTCGCACATTACACGCAGATGTGGTTCTTGAGCGTCACGGGGCGAAAGTGTTGGGTGGTTTGGGATTTGGCAAGCCCGACATCGACAGCGTAATGGATGCTTGGAACGGCCTAAGAAACCGTCGCCAACGTACTTCGGAACCCGCCGCGTCGAACTAATCGATTTCAATTAGGAACTTCTTCGTGTTGCTGCGATTTCGGTAGAGCTTCGCCGTTCGACCAATAAGATCAGGCCGACCTACCTTGTCGTGCATCGTTCCCCAACTCAAACGGGTCATCGCATTACGTTGTTCGTACATCTTGGTGTCCGTGCTCGTCGTGTGATGAATCGTCAAAGTATATTCACCAGCCGATACGCCTTTAAGGACTAATTCGAAGGTTGCGGTAGCGTCGTCAACCGTGTCCTTACGCGTTGACGTTTTCCATGTGAGGTCATTAAAAACCTCATCTCGAAAATAATGGCGGTGATCGATTTCAGCAGCTAGACGGCCTTTGTCTAAGTTCATTGATCCAGTGGCGTGTGTCACTTTTTCATCGTCGGGGATCGACAGGTCTCTTCGCGTTAGTTCTTTACTTTCCCAAACCAACTCATAGTCTGCACCTAAGTTGACCGCGGCCACCGCCACGGCCACCGCCGGAACAGCTTTCTTTTTCTTCTTAGGTAGACCGCCAAGAAGTGTTTTAGTTAGCTTCGATCTCACGGGTTTTACTTTTAACGGCATCGGCGGGATCGTGTCCGTGTTCGCATCGGGAGCTAAGTTGCTCGGTGTTACAGGTGGTAGTTGGTTTTCGTCAATAATCCGTCCGCTTTCGAGTAAGCCATCAAGTTGTGCAACCTTGGTGATCCGCGTGACGTGCGCGGGATAGTCAGCGGGCAGAGCGGTCATAACCGCGACGATTTCATCGATGAATGCCTTTTCATTTTCATCCGACAAGTCGATATTCAGTATAACGCTTGCTTCGATATTGTTATTCAGTCCGCCAAGTGTGAGGTTCGCACTGCCAATCATCAGCTTCGCTTCAATGTTTCCTCGCACCAGATAGAACTTGGGGTGAAACATAACGGATCGCGATCCAGTATCCACAACATACAGACGATTACCGATGATTTCATGGAGTCGCTTTAGTCCTTGATAAGACGTAATCGCGTTACGGATTCCCGCGAAAACGACCAGGCTGGAGGCGTTCGCGGTAAGGATTTCCTCGACCTCGATCAGACCGCTGAGATTAACGAACGCGATGCTGAACATGGAGGATTGCACCGCCGGAATGTTGAACAATTCCGTCAGTTCAGCGGTGTGGGTATTGGTCGTCAGGCCCTGGAGTACAAAGTGCATAAATTTTTCAAGATTTTCTCTTTAAATACCGTGTAATGGCAATGGCAACACTAGAGAATATAGCGAAGCGACTTCGCTTGAATCCAAGAGGTCTTAGTTACAAATTACTGGTCTTTGACCGCCCAACCGCAAATTTGCTAAGAATCCTTCTGATTCGCAACGGATTTGCACGGCCATTTTCGGGGCCATTTCTTTGTCCCACCGATGCGAACCAATTTGTCGTACTGGCGCCTCGTAAACTTCGCGGTTGACTGAAACCGATCCCGACGACGAAGCGTATTGAGCCGATATGAAAAGTGCAAAGACTGGCCGGTGGGTCTGAATTCCAAGTTCCAAATTCCAAGTTTCAAAGTACCCCGGTCGCTACCGCTCCCGGTACTGACAAGAAGGTCGCTACGGCTCTCGGTACTGACAAGAAGGTCGCTGCCGCTCCCGGTTCTGACTGGGCTTGGATCGGATGTGTCGAGGCGGGAGAACCACCCCGTCCCTCCCACCACCCCGGCCTTTGGCCACCCCTCCTCTGGCAGGAGGGGAGTTGACGCTACCACCCCTCCTTTGTAAGAAGGGGAGCTAGAGCATTCCAGTCCTGAACTGCAGTACAACCAACGAGGCGAAGGTAAACTCGAAGCAACTATTATCTGAATTCAAGCTCCGCCCGCGTTGCATGCATAAAAGTGTTGACAATGGATGCAACATATCTTATTATACCTCTTGGGTCTTTGAATGGTGCTAACTGATTGCAGGACAGTTATTTGCGACGAAAATCGTCTCGCAAGCCGCCTCTTCTGCCGAAGTGAGACGAAATCGGGCCCAAATGATTGAGTTAACAGCACATAGCCCGTCTCACATTGAGACGATTCGTGAGACGGTAAGGACAGCAATTGGACAATGATCAAGCTCGGCGTAGCCATACTTGTTTCTAACCTGACGGTCGGATAAAATTGGTTTAGCCAATAAAATACGATAATTACGGGAATTTAAACAATGAGTACAGGAACAGAGACTACAGCGGCGAGCGAGGGATTGCGGGGCGTTGTCGCGGCGCAGAGTGCGATCGGCGATGTCGACGGCATCCAGGGCAAGCTTATTTATCAGGGTTATGACATTCACGACCTGGCGGAGAATTCGACGTTTGAAGAGGTCGTTTATTTATTGTGGAACGGGAAGCTGCCTAACCAGGCCGAGCTGGACGAGCACGTGGCCCAGTTGAAGGCGAATTACGAGGCCCCGGCCGAAGTGATCGCACTGATGAAGCAGTATCCGAAGGATTCGGACCCGATGGACGTGCTTCGGACGGCGGTGTCGTCGCTGGACCTTTACGACCCGAAAGGGCAGGGAACCGATCGCGAATCGGCCGTCGGTGCGGCGGTAAGGATAACGGGGCAGATCGGGACTATCGCGGCCGCGTGGGACCGCATCCGTAACGGCAAGGACGTGGTCGCTCCGGACAAGAGCTTGTCGATCGCGGAGAATTTCCTCTATATGCTTCGGGGCGAGAGGCCGGATGCGGACGAGGCGCGGATGTTCGACATCGCGCTCATCCTGCACGCCGACCACGAGCTGAACGCTTCGACGTTCACCACGCGCGTCGTCGCCGGAACGCTGGCCGATATGTACGGCTGCGTGACCGCCGGCATCGCCGCTCTCGCGGGCCCGCTCCACGGCGGTGCCAACACGAACGTGATGAAGATGCTCATCGAGATCGACGACCCGGCCAAGATCGACGAGTGGGTGGACAACGCCCTCGCGAACAAGAGGAAGATCATGGGCATCGGGCACGCCGTCTACAAAACGGAAGATCCGCGAGCGACCTGGCTGCGGAAATTCTCGAAGCAGATGGCTGACAGAAAGGGCGAATCGAAGTGGTTCGAGATGTCGCAGCGGATCGAACAGCTGATGCTCGAAAAGAAGGGGATGTACCCGAACGTCGATTTTTACTCGGCTTCGACCTACTACCTGATGGGCATCCCGCTGGACCTCTTTACGCCCATCTTCGCCGTCAGCCGAATCTCCGGCTGGACCGGACACATCCTGGAACAATACGCCAACAACAAGCTCATCCGCCCGCGTGCCGAATACATCGGGAAACGCGACCAGAAATACGCGCCGATCGGGGAACGGTGAGTCATTAATGGTGAATTGTGAATGATGAATGGTGAAGGGGCCCCGAGATCCGGGGCCTTTTCCTTTTAATTCGGCGGGCCTACTGCGGGCAGTCGGCCTCGGCGATCACGTTAAAGGTCGAATTCGGCGTACGTCGGAACTGTCGGCTCTTCTTCGTCTTGATGTTGAACTCACGCGCATTGACCGAGCCGTCGGCGTTCGTCCTCGTCACGTGGAACCTGATGCAGCGTCCGCAGGTATTCTCAAGTTTGACGGTGTCAGGCTTGCTGCCGTCTGTAATTCGTCCGCACACGGGCTCGCGAAGGGTCTTACCCGCTTCCTGGACCCAGATCTCCCACCGATGGTTGGACGAAACGCGCTCGTGTTCACGGCCGGCGAGATAGGCATCGTAACGTGAGGTCAGCCAACCGGTGAGCGCACCATCGCCGTCGATGCAAAAAGCCATAAATCGAGAATTCGTATCGGCAACGGGCGTTTCGGGTCCTCTCGAGGAAAAGAAGGCTCCCGACGTCAGAATTACTAATGCAATGATCAGCTTCATAACTTTGACCCTGGGGCAACAGATTGTGGTTAGAACAGCCGAAGCATACTACGGGGCAGTGCTGAAAATCAAGGATTTCTTGTTTATCGGACGCCGTGTACGGTGCCGGCCGTTCGCCGTCTTGATCATTCATCGCCGCCTCGGGGCCGATCTTTGATACCTGCGTCCCGGACAATCTGATACAATTCGAACGATCCGATCCTTTAGATAAAATCCAAAAAAAGGTTTGACACGCATGGTCTTTGCCGGCGTTCAAACCTGCGAGGAGAAAACCGATGAACCGCATTGCTTCGTTCACCCTGCTTTTCGTTCTGTTGATCTCGGTGCCCGCACAGGTGCGCAAGGATGGCCCCCGCGGCCAGGAACCGCCGGCCGGCAGCAAGGTATTGAAGAACGCGCCGGGGTCGCCGGCACGTGGTGGAACTTCGTCGACACAACCGATCGATGAAGCCTACACCGAATCGATCCTTAAGAATACGACCGATCCGATGTTCCTGACGGAGTTGGTCGATCATCTGCCGGCTTCGGCGACCGTGCCGACGCCGGAAAAGGTGCTTGGCTATCCGGTCGGGACGCCGAACAAGCTGACCTATACGAAGGACCAGTACCGATATTACCGCGAGCTCGAAAAGGCTTCGGCGCGAGTGAAGACCTTTACCGCCCCCGAGAAAAGCGAAGGCGGAAAGGAGCAGATGCTGATCGTCGTTTCCGATGAGGCGAACCTTACAAAGCTCGCTCGCTATAAGGAGATCACATCGAAGCTTGGCGACCCGCGGACAATAAGCGACGAGGTCGCAAAGCAGTTGGTCGCCGAAGGGAAGGCGATCTACTGGGCCTCGGGCTCAATCCATTCGCCCGAGACGGCATCGCCCGAAATGCTGATGGAAATGGCCTACAGGCTGGCGGTGGAAGAGACGCCCTTTATACAGGCGATACGAAAGAATGTCATCGTGATGATCACGCCGACGCTTGAGGTGGACGGCCGCGATGTGATGGCCGACCTCTACAACTACCGAAAAGCGAATGAGGGCAAGCGGTCGCCCGGGCTTCTCTATTGGGGCAAATACGTCGCCCACGACAACAACCGCGACGCGATGGGAATGGCCCTTGCGCTGACGCGGAACCAGATGGCGACGTTTCTAGAATACAAACCGACGGTCCTGCACGACCTGCATGAGTCGGTGCCGTTCCTTTACACATCCACGGGGACCGGGCCCTACAATGCATGGCTAGACCCGATCGTGGTCAACGAGTGGCAGGACCTTGCGTATCACGAGGTCCAGGAGATGACCAAACGTGGCGTGCCCGGCGTGTGGACGCACGGATTCTATGACGGGTGGGCGCCGAACTATATGTTCTATGTCGCCAACGGCCATAATTCTATCGGGCGATTCTATGAGACGTTCGGTAACGGCGGTGCGGATACGGTGGACCGGGTCGTCGGCCAGCAGGCCAACCGTGACTGGTTCCGGCCGAACCCGCCGCTGTCGCGCGTGAAATGGTCGATACGCAACAACGTAAATCTTTCCCAGAGCGCCATCCTGATAGCGATGAATTACGTCGCGAACAACAAGGACCGGTTCCTGAATAATTTCTATCTCAAGAGCAAGAGGTCGGTGGCCAAGGCAAAAACAGAAGGGCCGGCTGCCTACGTACTCCCGGCGGACGATCCGCGGCCGGTTGAGGCGGCCGATCTTGTGAACCTGATTAAGATGCAGGGCTGCGAGGTCCATCGCCTGACCGCCCCGACTGAGACGAAGGAAGGAAAGTTCCCGGCGGGAAGCTATGTCGTAAGGATGGACCAGCCGTATTCGAGGATGGCCGACATGCTTCTGGATACGCAGTACTACAACGTTAACGATCCGCGTCCGTACGATGACACCGGGTGGACGCTCGGGCCGCTAAGGAACGTGAAGACGGTCCGGGTCAAGGACGAAAAGATCTTGGGCGCCGCAATGTCTCTGACCAACGGGCCCGCCAAGGTAACGGGCAAGATCGAGGGATCAGGCAATGCCGGTTTCGTCGTTAACCACACCGGCGAGAGCGCCGTAACACAGCTCCGATATCGGCTGAAAGACGTGAAGATGTCGGCGGCACAGGCAGCCTTTAAGATCGATGAGAAGAACTTTAATGCCGGGTCATATATCGTCAGGGGCGAGGATCTTTCGGCGGGCCAGAAGGATAATTTCTCGCGGCAGATCGTGGACCTTGGGCTCACTGCGACGGCGGTCGATAAGCTTCCGGAAGTCGCCCGGCATGAGGTCGGCGTTCCACGCATCGCGCTGGTCCACACTTGGGTCAACACGCAGAACGAGGGCTGGTACAGGGTCGAACTTGAACGGCTCGGGATCCCGTACGACTACATCTCGGATCAGGATGTGGGTCGGATGCCGAACCTGCGCGAAAAGTACGATGCGATCATCTGGGGGCCGGTCGGTGGTAATGCCCAGTCGATCGTTCGCGGTATAGCGAAGTTCAGCGACTCCGAGGCACCGATACCATGGAAGGCGTCGGCGCTGACGCCGAATATCGGCATGACGCCGGACCAGACGGATGACATCCGCGGCGGAATGGGCGTGCAGGGCGTCGCGAACCTGCAGAAATTCATTGAAAGCGGCGGGCTGTTCATTACCATCGGTGGCAATGCGTCGATACCTATCGATTTCGGGATCGTTTCAGGTGTTTCGATCCAGGATGCACGGAACCTTCAGGTGCGCGGGGCCGTGATCAACGCAAGCTTTGCCGACCGCAGAAGCCCGATCTCCTATGGTTATGACGAAAAGCTCGCGGTGTATTTCAACCAGTCACCGCTTCTTCAAGTGTCCGCGACCGGTGGAGGAGGCTTTGGCGGCGGGGGAGGAGGAGGCGGCCAGGGGCAAGCAGGCCGACCGACCGGCCGAGGATCGGAATCCGATCCGGACGTCGTGCAGGGACGCAAGCCGCCCGAACCGGCTGGCCCGGCCCCGACGCCCGACCCGGCAAATATCCCGCCGATGGCGACCCGGCCCCGAGTCGTGCTCCGTTTCGCGACGAATGAAAAAGAATTGCTGGTCAGCGGTATGCTGGGCGGCGGCTCAGAACTCGCCGGAAAAGCGGCCGTGGTGGACGTTCCCGTAGGCAAGGGCCATGTCGTGATTTTCGCGAACAACCCGATGTGGCGTCACCAGACCCACGGGAGCTTCTCGCTGCTGTTCAACGCGATCCTGCACTATGACAATCTCGGCGTCGGAAGATCGGAACCGGCCCGCTCGCGGGCTCCGGCGGCTGATGAGGAGATCGAACAGTAAAACGGGTAAAGACCGGCGAATCTTAAATGCCCTTTGTTTCTTCGTTTGCGTCCTTCATGTTAGGACCGGAGTTCGGACACAAAGGTCACGAAGGCGAAGACACAAAGGGCACAAGGTTGTCGGCGTGAATTGGGTCAGTCGTCGGGACCCTCGTCCGGATAGACCTTTTCGATCGGTGCCGGAAGGGTCTCCGATTCCATTTGACCGGTGTACGGGATCAGCACGTCACGGTCGCCTTCGAGGAGCCAGAGTTTGTGCAGTTCCGGAGTGTCGAGCATGACCGGCATCGCTTTCGGGTGGATCGGCTGCATAAATTCGTTCGGGCCCGTCGTGAAAATGGTAAACGAATATCGCGGCTGGTCGTCCTCGAACCACGTGCTCCAAAGGCCGGCCAGGCCGAAAGGCAGCCGCCCCTTCACGAAGATCTCGGCCGGGGGCTTCCCTTTGTAAGGCCATTCGTAAAAGCTCGAAACGGGTACGACGCACCGTTTTTCTTTCTTCAGAAGGCCGCTCCAAAGACGCGAATCGTCCAACCGGTCGACCCGAGCGTTGAAGGTGGCGTATTTTGTGTTGAACTCGCGTGACCCGTCCCATTGCGCCCACCACCGCGCTACGACCTCTTTCACGTCACGGCCTTCGTTGATGAAGATCGGGACGTTCTGTGTGGGCTTGATATTACGCCTCGGCTTGTAATCGGGCATCGGCCAGCCGTAAACGCGATGATAATATTCGTCGACTTCGACTTGAGAGATCCTTCCGCACATAGTCACTCAATTTATACGAGATCGACCGAAGCCCCAAACGCTACGTGTCCCGGCTTTTTGAACCCGAAAAAACAAAACGATAGAATCAAACGTAGAATCACAAATTGTCAGATAGTCCAAAGGAGTAGAGCAAGATGAACCGATCGTCATTTTTTACAGCAGTTTTGATGGCCGCGTTACTATCGAATCCGCTTATGGCCCAAGTCAATATGAAACCACCCTCAGCTAAGAAGGTTCCGAAGGTACTGAAGATCCACGGCTATGAACTTGTGGATAATTACGCTTGGCTTCGCGACCGGAACGAGAAGAAGGCGCCTGAGATAATTAAGTACCTCGAGGACGAGAACGCCTACACCGAAGCCCACATGGGCAAGCATAAGGGCTTCGTCGAGGATCTTTACAAGGAAATGCTCGGCCGTATAAAGCAAACGGACATAAGCGTGCCGTACAAGTTAGGCGAATACTGGTATTTCAATAAAACGCAGGAAGGAAAACAGTATCCGACTTACTATCGGAGCCGTTCGAAGGATGGGGCCGACGCCGAACTTCTCCTCGACCAGAACAAGATGGCCGAGGGATTCAAGTACTTCGCCATTTCGAGTTTCGAGCCGAGCGATGACGGCATGATGCTCGCGTTTGCGACGGATACCACCGGCTATCGCCAGTATACGCTCCAGATCAAGGACCTGAAGACGGGTAAGATCCTGCCGGACCGGATGGAGCGTGTGACAAGCGTTGAGTGGTCGCCGGACGGCAAGTTCCTCTTCTACTCGCAGGAGGACGCGGTCTCCAAACGAACGGACAAGATCTTTAAGCACAAGATCGGAGGCAAGGGCGAAGACGAGCTGATCTTTGACGAAAAGGATGTCTACTTTAATGTCGGTGTCGGACGGTCGCGCGATAAGAAGATGTACTTCATCGGTTCCTTCGCAAAGACGTCGGCCGAATACCACTATTTGCCCGCCAACGCGGTCGAAAACGGAAAATTCAGCGTGCTTGCACCGCGCCGCGAGGGACACGAGTACGAGGCCGACTTTAACAACGGCGAATTCTTTATCCGCACGAACAAAGACGCCGAGAACTTCAAGGTGATGCGAGTTTCGCAGGCCGACCCGAGCGAAGAATATTGGAAGGACTTCATTCCCCATAACCCCGAGGTAAAGATCGAAGGTATCAATTTCTTTAAGGACTTCGCTGTCGTCTCTGAACTCGAGAACGGCCTGGAATACCTCCGCGTAATGGACATGAAGACACGCCGGGCTTCTGCCCGTATCGAGACGCCCGAGAGCGTGTACACGATGGGCATGTCGTTCAATCCGGAGTACGACACATCGGTGATCCGCTATGGTTACTCGTCAATGATCACGCCGCAATCGACCTATGAATTCGACCTTCGGACGCGCAAGAGCAGTCTGATCAAGCAACAGGAGATACCGAGCGGTTACGACAAGACAAAGTATGAGACCACCCGCGTTTGGGCCGAGGCACGCGACGGCGTTAAGGTACCGATCTCGCTGATGATGAGGAAAGGCACCAAGCTCGACGGTAAGTCGCCAATGCTGCTTTACGCGTACGGCTCTTACGGTGCTTCGATGACGCCGAACTTCTCGACCTCGCGGATCAGCCTTGTCGACCGCGGCATGATCTATGCGATCACACACATTCGCGGTGGCTCGGAACTCGGCGAGCGTTGGAGGCAGGAAGGCCGGATGTTCAAGAAGATGAACACTTTTAACGACTTCGTCGATTCGTCGCGTTGGCTCATCAATAACAAATACACATCGGCTGACAGGCTTGTCATCCAGGGCGGGTCGGCCGGCGGGCTCCTGATGGGCGCGGTGCTGAACCAGGCGCCGGATCTTTACAAGGCCGCGATAGTGGAGGTTCCGTTCGTTGATGTGATGAACACGATGCTCGATGAGACGCTCCCGCTAACAACGGAAGAGTGGATCGAATGGGGCAATCCGAATGAAAAGAAGGCGTGGGATTATATGATCCAGTATTCGCCGTACGAGAACATCAAAGCGATGGATTACCCGAACATGCTTGTCGAGATCTCGCTCAATGACAGCCAGGTGCCGTATTGGGAGGGAGCGAAGTACGTGGCACGCCTCCGTGAACTGAAGACGGATGACAACATAATCCTGCTTAAGACGAACATGGGTGCCGGCCACGGCGGCTCTTCGGGACGTTATGACCGGTTGAAGGAGACGGCTTTCACATACGGTTACGCGCTGACCCAGGTCGGGATAACCGATTAGTCGGCTTTCGCAGATCTTCCTTTCGAAAGGCCCCGGTCCCTGGATGGGAACGGGGCCTTTATTCTTGGCCCGGGTCCTTGCCCATCGGTCGAAAGCCGCCGATCTGACCGGTCATTTTGACCGATCGCAATTGATGCGGTTTTCTTTTCCAAATACAAGTTCGGATCAAACCCAAGCGTTTAAGGGGTTTAGGTGATCGCGGCCTATTGGCACGTGCCTTGCCCCTTCAATGCACGGCCCCCGGAATCCGGTCGGCCCTTGCTGAGCGAAAATGATCTTTACGGCTTCTGCATTCTTGAAGATACAAAGGCCTTAAGGCGCCTGGCCAGAGATGGACAAATGAATTGGAAGGCATTGTCCGTCTCGAAAGCGCCAAACAGCGGTGCGCCGGCCCGAGAAGTTTCCTCCCGGGCTGGGCGCCGCGACCAATTTGAACCACTGAAAACAACTGACAGCCTTGTCCGAAACGGTTAAGCCGCTCAAAGAGAAAAGTATGGTAATAATTTCGACGTTACGCTATACTTTCAGATGGTGTTATCGCACCGTCCCGCTGAACGGCCTTCCACCCCCGTTCCTCCACTAGATCGAGCCAATCCAACCGAATCACTCGATGGAAGCTAAAGAGCCACACAAAGTCTCTATGTTCCTCCTCTCCGCCCTGACGGCGCCTTTCGCCGCGGCGGTACTGCTGTGGTCGGGATACGGTTTTCCGACCGAGGCGGTTTCCTTCGGAATGGCGCTTGTTGCCGCGGCAACGATCTTTTTCGGTTCGGCGATCAGGGTACAACTCCCCGGCACATCGGTCCACCTTACGGCATCTGACAGCCTGATCTTCTTCACAATGCTCACGTTCGGCGGCGAGCTGGCAGTGATCCTCGGTGCCTGTGAGGCGCTTTATTCGTCGATAAGGCTGCGGATGAACGGGCTTCGGATGGGAGTTCAGACCATCCTGCTGAACGTATCGATAACGTCGATCTCCGTTTTCGCGGCCGCGATCGCGGTCACGGCATTTTTCGGCCGGCCGGAAGCGGCGATAGATACGGTCACGATCTCGCAGCTTATGCTGATAATGATCGCGATGGGAGCTGCCCAGTTCCTTGTCAATTCAACGCTGGTCGCAGGCTTTATCTCGATCCGGAACGGCGAATCGATAATTCAGGTTTGGAATAAGAATTGTTTCAGCGCACTCGTGATCTATCTGAGCAGCGCATTGTTCGCGGGCCTTCTTGCAAAGGCATTTTTACAGGTAGATGTATACTTGCTTTCGGCGATCGGTATCTTCTTGACCGTCGTTTATTTCACCTACTCAAGGTATGTGGATGCGGTCCGCAATTCGTCTGCGAAGGCGGAAAAGGCCGAACGGGAAAGGGCCGAGCAGGCCGAACTGCACATTACGGAGCTTGAGCACTACATCAAACAGCTCGAGAACAGCACAAGCGCTCTGCGCGAAAGCCACGAAAAGCTCCATCATACCGTCTATCACGACCCTCTGACCGGACTGCCGAATCGCAACTTTTTTGTCGATCACATCAACGGCCTCTTCGAACAGCGCGTTGAAAACGGCGAGGAGTTCGCTGTGATCTTTCTTGATATCAATAGATTCAAGACGATCAACGACAGCCTGGGTTACATGATAGGCGACGAGATGATCCGGACGGTCGCAAATCGTCTGAATTCATCCGGCGTTTCTTCCTGCAGCGTGGGCCGCTTTGGCGGCGACGAGTTCGCGGTCGTGATGTCCGGGATCCGCTCCACCGGCGATGCGATCGCGATGGCCGAATGGATCGCCGCCCAGGTCGCGGAACCATACGACCTTCTTGGGCGAAGTGTTTTCGCTACCGCGAGCCTCGGCATCGCCGTCAGCGACGATCGGTATTCAAATGCTGAAGAGATCCTGCGCGACGCAGACATTGCGATGCACAACGCTAAAGAGGCCGGCAAGCCCTACGTTGTTTTCGATCAGATCATGCATGCACGTGCGGTGTCGCTGCTGGAGTTGGAGACCGATCTGCGGATGGCGGTCGAGCGGCGGGAATTCGAGCTCTTTTACCAGCCTATCGTCAATCTTGGCGACGCGACCGTGCTTGGCTTCGAGGCGTTGATCCGCTGGAATCATCCCAGCCGCGGGCTTATCACGCCAGGCGAATTCATTGAAACGGCCGAGAAAACGGGGCTGATGATCCCGATGACGATCCAGGTCCTGCAGACCGCCTGTGCTCAGCTCTCGCGTTGGAAGCGTGCCCGGCTTGCACCGCGATCGCTGATGATGAGCGTCAACCTGTCGGCCAGCCACCTGAGCCAGCCCGACCTGGTCGATCGCCTCGTTGAGATCATCAATGAGACCGGTGTCGACCCAAGCTGCCTGAAACTCGAGATCACCGAAAGCGCGGTCATGGGCAATGCAGAAGCGTCGATCGACGTCCTCAAGAAGATCCAGCGGCTCGGGATCCAGCTGAGCATCGATGATTTCGGGACCGGCTACTCGAACCTGAGCTACCTGCACCGTTTCCCGATCGACACCCTCAAGGTCGATAGGTCATTTGTAAGTACGATGGAAGACGGGTCGGAGAACGGGGAGATCGTAAGGACGGTGATCGCCCTCGCAAAGGCCCTTCGGCTGAGCGTGATCGCGGAAGGGATTGAAAGCATCCACCAATTCCACCAGCTTCGGATCCTCGGCTGTGAGTTCGGCCAGGGATTCCTTTTCTCGCGTCCGCTGCCCAGCGACGAGGCGACCCGGCTGCTTGAAGATCCGGGCCGATGGTCCCACATCCTCCCGAATCATGACGCCGGCGTTATCGCCCGAAACTTCGAATATACCCACATGAGGATCCAGTGAATCCGCAGCCCCAGCAAACGACAGCCCCCGATAAACAAAGCCGCCTCTGCGATTCGAGACGCCGCCACAAACGCTCGAAGCGTCAATCGGCAAAGACCGACGGTTTTTCGGTGAAAGGAAATTCCGCCGAATAACGTGCGGCCATGTTCAGCAGAGGCCTCTCGGACCAGAAGTTCCCGACAAGCTGAAAACCGACCGGAAGGCCCGCGTCCGTGATCCCGCACGGGACGCTGATCGCAGGAATTCCGGCGAGGTTGGCCGAGACCGTATAGACGTCACTCAAGTACATCGCGAGCGGATCGTCCGACCTTTGGCCGATGCGGAAGGCCGGAGTGGGCGAGGTCGGCGTCGCGATGAAATCACATTTCTCGAAGGCCCTCAGATAATCACGCTTGACCAGTGCCCGGACCTTTTGCGCCTTGGCATAGTAGGCGTCGTAATAACCTGACGAAAGTACGTAGGTGCCGAGCATGATCCGCCGTTTGACCTCGGGCCCGAAGCCCTCTTCCCGCGTCTTGAAGTACATCGAGCGCAGTTCGCCGGCTTCCTCGGCCCTGAAACCGTACCGAACGCCGTCATACCTGGCAAGGTTCGATGACGCTTCGGCAGTGGCGATGATGTAGTAAACGGCTATTCCGTAGCGGGCGTGCGGCAGTTCGATCTCGACGATCTCGGCGCCTAGATTCCGGTAATTCTCGATCGCCGTCTCGACAAGTTGGCGAACCTCGGGATCGAGGCCTTCGCCGAAAAGTTCTTTTGCGACGCCGATCTTCGCTCCCGTGATGTCGGCGGAGAGGCCGGCCGAATAATCCGGCACCGGCACGTCCGCCGAGGTCGAATCAAGTAGGTCGCGGCCGGCGATCACCCCGAGTACGCGGGCAACGTCATCCGCAGTTCGGCCAAAGATCGCGATGTTGTCGAGCGAAGAGGCGAAGGCGACCAGGCCGTATCGGGAGATGCGGCCGTAGGTCGGCTTGAGCCCAAAAATACCGCAAAGCGAGGCCGGCTGCCGCACGGAGCCGCCCGTTTCAGAACCGAGTGCCGCCGGGACCACACCCGATGCGACCGCTGCCGCCGAGCCGCCGGAACTACCACCGGGAACACGTGTAATGTCCCAGGGATTCTTTACGGGTCCGAACGCCGAGCCTTCGTTGGAAGAGCCCATCGCGAACTCGTCCATGTTGGTCTTGCCGACAATGACGGCGCCGGCATCCACAAGCCGTGATACCGCGGTCGCGTCGTAATGCGCGTGGTAATTCCCAAGTATCCGAGAACCGCAGGACGTTCGCAGGCCCTTCGTGCAAATATTGTCCTTGATCGCGATGGGGTAGCCCTTCAAGGGAAGTTCACTTGGATCGGCATCGAGGGCAGACGCGCGGTCCAGTGCGCTTTCTCGTTCGATCGATAGGAACGAGTTAAGTTCGGTGTTCAAACGCTCCGCGTTATCAAGTGTCTTTTCGATGCTGCTTTTGATCATTAGTAATCTTTAGTCGTTCATGCGGCCCGCGTTGATCCTTCAGGTCATTGAACGATCTTGTCGACGAGCCAGCGGCCGTTGACCCTCACCGCTTCGATACTGATGGTTCGCTGTTCGCTCCGAACGTCGTCCTTCCAAAAAAGCAGAACATCGAATCCGGTTCGCTCAGGGCCCAGGACCCTGCATTCACCCACCCTGAACGCCTTGGGGAGATCCGCGGACCCTGAGGTGAAGGGATCCGTACCCGGTTCGGCGGCCGCGGCCCGCTCGAACAGACCGTCGGTTATAAATTGTCGACGCAGTGCAAGCACATCCGGCGAGACGGCCATCTCGTTTCCAAAATGGAGGGAGTAGAATTCGCGGACGGGCGTCCTCGCCTCGGAACAGAGCGGAGGGTCGAGATTCGGCACGCTGCAACCTGAAAACGAAGCCGCGGCCATAAGGGCGGCGAGCGCCGTCGAAAACACCCTAACAAAATATCCGGAGCGTCGGCCCGACCGATTCATAAGACCTTCGGCACTTGAAAATGGCCCTCTACAGCGGACGGGGCTTCGCCGAGGGCGTCCTGCTGCCGAAGCGACGGGCGGATCTCATCGTCGCGGATCACCCCAGTCGCGATCCCCTCATCGGTCAGTCCGCCGAGCATCGGCTCGATGCCCTCGGTATCGAGCTCGTTGAGCTGCTCGATATACTTAACGATGCCCTCCATCTGAGGAGTATAGAGAGCTACCTCCTCATCGGTGATCTCGAGGTGGGCAAGCTTTGCTACCTTACGTACATCCATAGAACATCAAAACGGCCGATCATTCGGTCCCTTTTACTACCGGAGCTTCGCCGAAAGCCCTTCGGGCGAGGCTGCTGCCGGCGGCCGCAAGGAACAGGTGCCGCAGTTCTTCGTTTTCGATCGCCCCGGCGGCGTCCCGCATCTCGTCGGTTATAAGGTCATTTGCCGCGGCCGTCCATTCTTTTTCGCCGATCGCGGTGACCGGGAGGTCGGGCTTGGTCTCAAATACCTCAGCCGGAACGACGCGGAACTCTACAAATTCGACAATTTCGGCGCCGAGCGACGCATTCAGGCGGCGGGCGATCTCAGGGCCGAGGTCCGCGACATTTCGCCGCCAAAGCTCGTCGCGGACCCCGGCGATGAGCTTCCTGCCGTCCATTCCAACGGGCACGACGTTTTGTACCAGCCGGCCGCTGAGACACTTGCCCCATGCGCCCAGCACGAGGATCTCGGCGGCGCGGCCGGGCTCGTCAAGTTCCCTGACGAGCGTTGAAAATGTCCGAAAAAAGTCCTCCATTGGCCATTCTGCGGCAATCAACTATTATCTTAAACGAGAAAGACTTAAATGCTAAAGAGCGAACATTCGAACGTCCAACTGCCCCGGCTTGTGCTTGCGTCGGCCAGTCCGAGAAGGGCCGAGATCCTCGAATCGGTCGGCTGGGAGTTCGTAAAGGCGCTGCCGGAGATCGACGAGACCGAGCGCGAGGGCGAATCGCCCGAGGATTACGTGGTCCGGCTTGCCGTTGAAAAAGCCGGGGCGATCGCCGCCGGATTCCCCCGCGACACGGTCCTCGGTGCCGACACAACGGTGGTAATAGATCGCCGGATCATCGGCAAGCCGCGGGACCTTGATGAGGCTCGAGCCATGCTGCGGTCGCTGTCCGGCCGCTGGCACGAAGTGCTGACTGGTGTAGCTGTCTTTGGAGAGCGAGGCCATCGCTCAGGCCTCCAGCGGACGCGGGTCAAATTTTCGGAAATGGATGACGGCGAGGTGGCATTTCTGGCCGAACGCGGCGACCCGCTCGATAAGGCCGGCGGGTATGCGGTCCAGGCCCAGGCCGCACTATTTATTGAAGGGATCGAGGGCGACTATTGGAACGTGGTCGGCCTGCCGATAAGTTTGGTCTACCGGCTTGTGAACGAGCTTACCGGCGGCCGTTCGGAACCCGCGGCGACGTCCGGTTGAAGTGACACCCGGCGCTAACTGCGAGAGCTAACGATGGTACGGACAGAGAAAAGGGGCCCGCTCGGGGCCCCTTTGGCGATCCTACGAAAATCGAACCAACTAAAGCAGGCTGTCTATCTTTTTCGAGATCGGGACAGTGATGTCAAACTCCGGGTCGATGCCGCCGAATATTTCGCCGGACTGATTGCCGGACCGGTCGATGATCAGGAACGAAGGGACCTGATCGACCCTGAATTTTCTCATGATCGAATGTCCGTCCGGGTCCCGAAGGATCACTAGACTGAGCTTGTTGGCGGCCGCAAATTTTCGCACCGCCTCGTCGGACGCATAATTCTTCGACTTTGCATTCGTTGAATCGGTCACTACGTAGTAGAAGACCACATTCTTACCGGCGTATTTCTTTGCAAGTTTGTTGGCATATTCGGCGTGCTTGCCCGACAGCGGCAGCCAGCTCGCGCCGATCGCCGCGACGACGACCTTGCCGTCCTGGCCCTGCAGATCGACGGTACCTCCGTCCAGTTTCGTCAATGCGGTCTGACCGAAAGCCGATGCGGTAAAGAGTGCGAATATACCCGATATCAATGCGAAGTTTATTCTTTTCATCATGTTCATGCCGGAAACCCGGTCTTGGCCTCCAGACTACTTAGATGCAAGAACGATGCCGTTCATTGCTTACGGTTAAGGATGATGTTGTCGATAAGGCGAACACTCCCAAAACGCACTGCAACAGCGATCAAAACCTCTCTATCATCAATCTTTTCAACAGGTTCCAGGTCGTCATTATTAACGACGGCGATATAGTCGATTGTCGCGGCCGGTTCCGAACGCAGCTTATCTTCAACGATTTGGGCCAATTCGGACGCATTTCGTTCACCGTTCTTGAAGGCCGTCTTCGCCGCGACAAGTGCCGCATAGATGATCGCCGCCTTGCTACGGTCCTCCGGACTTAGCAGGGAATTCCGCGACGACAACGCAAGTCCGGACTCTTCCCGGACCGTCGGCACTACGACGATCTCGGTATCGAACCCGAGGTCTCTGGTCAGCCGTTTTATCACCCCGACCTGCTGCGCGTCCTTGCTGCCGAAAAAAGCGAGGTCGGGCCGAACGGTATTGAAGAGGATCGTGACGATGGTCGCAACGCCGCGGAAATGGCCGGGCCGCGACGCACCTTCGAGCGTTTCGGTCAACCCCTCGACATAAACATAGGTCGAGAATCCCGGGCCGTAGATCTCTTCGGTCTCTGGCACGAAAACGTAATCGACCTCGTACTCCGCAAGCAGGGCAGCGTCGGCGGTCAGGTCGCGCGGGTATCGGTCAAAGTCCTCGTTCGGGCCAAATTGGGCAGGATTGACGAAGATGGAAACGATCACGACATCGGACATCTGCCGTGCCTTCTTAACAAGAGCGATGTGCCCCTCGTGCAGTGCTCCCATCGTCGGTACAAAGCCGACCGTCCGGCTTTCGCGCCGCAGTTTTCGCGAGATCGACGCGATCCTTTGCTTGCGGTTGATTATTTCCATTCGAGTCAGGCTTTGGCTGTCCGCGGCCGAATGGCGGCCGATCCAAAGGGCGAGGCCGAGACCGGACGTCAGGGCCTCTTCTTCGCGGCTTTCGCTTCCTTCGGAAAACCGTACGACTCGGCGTCACTCGGATAGTCGCCGCTTCGAACGTCATCCATCCACTTCGTAATAGCTTCAGTGATGACCTGGCTCACATTCGCATATTGCCGCACGAATCTCGGCAGCCGCCCGAATGTGAACCCGATCAGGTCATGGAGTACCAGGACCTGGATATCACAGGCCACACCGGCCCCGATGCCGACCGTCGAGATCGAAAGTTCGTTGGTGATGATCTCAGCGATCTCACGGGGAACAAGTTCCAATACGATCGCAAACGCACCGGCCTCTTCAAGCATCTTGGCATCCTCGAGCAGCCGCTGGGCATCATCCTTCGTCTTTCCCTGGACGCGGTAACCGCCCAGTTTATGGACCGACTGGGGCGTCAGGCCGATGTGGGCCATCACCGGTATCTCCTCGTCCACAAGGCGTTTTACCAACCCGACGCGGTTCCGCCCACCCTCAAGCTTGACGGCCTCGGCACCGCCGTATTTGAGGAGTTTCATAGCGTTCCGCACCGCGCGGTTGTCGCCGGTGTGGAAACTGCCGTACGGCATGTCCGCGACGATGAGCGCACGGCTTGATCCTCGTTTTACGGCCTTCGTCGCAGAGAGGATCTCCTCGAGCGTCACCGGGATGGTGTTGCCGTAGCCGTGGACCACGTTTCCCATGCTGTCGCCGACGAGAATTATCTCGACGCCGGCCTCATCGACGATGCGGGCCGTGGGGTAATCATAGGCGGTCAGGCAGACAAGCTTTTCACCGGCTTCTTTCGCCGCCCGCAGGGCCGGGACATAAACTTTTTCGGGCTGGTCCGGTTTAAGGTAGGCCATATGAAATGTCCCAAGTCTATTCTTTTGACGGCCTTAAGTCTAGCCATTTAATGAGATATGGAGTTCATCCCGCTCGAACGGATACCAGCGGGCGACCCGGGATCGGTCTTCGCATTCGGCCAGAAGCGTACCTATATCTTTGTCGAAAACCGGGTGGCGGTAGGTCGGGCAAACCTCGTTCATCGGTACCAGGACAAACCGGCGTTCGTGCGCCCTCGGGTGCGGGAGCGTGAGAAAGGCCGATTCGCGCCTTTCCTCTTCGTAGAATAGAAGATCGAGATCGATCGTCCTCGGTTTGTTCATCGATTTCTCGGTGCGGCCGAGGAGATATTCGATGCGAAGCATTCGGGCCAGCATCTGCGAAGGCGAGATCCCGGTCGCGCGTATCTCGGCGACCATGTTCAGGAAAGGCTCCGATTCGACATCGACACCCACCGGTTCCGTTTCGTAAACCGCCGACAGCTTTGTCAGCTGAAAGCTCGCTTCGACCAGCCCGCGAACCGCAAGCAGCAGATTCCCGGCCCGGTCTCCAAGATTCGAGCCCAGGCCCACGTAAGCCGTAACCTGTTCGTTTTCCACACTTAGTTGATAAATGAATTAAAGCCCTGTTGTCAAAGTGTGATTCACACGAGTAAATGCGGAGTCACGCAACAAAATTCCACGTGGCCGACATCCTAAGGGACACGATAGATCACGATCGATCCGTACTTTCGACCGTGATCTTCAAACACTTTTTCAAAGCTGGCTTCGAAGACTCTTTCATTCAGGCCCGGAGCAAGGTGGCCTGACCGCAATCCATCATCAAAAGCGACAAATCTGATGTTGTTTGCCCTTAACATCCGAACCAATACTTCGAGTTCATGTTCGGTGTACATTCTCTTGTATATCTCGTCCCGTTGGCCTGTGGGGTACCCCATCGACCAGCCAAAATAGGACCAACCGTAGAATATCCGCCTGCCGGAGAGCAAGATCGGATGATTTACGAAATTGTTTGTCAGGAATACATCCCGAGGGCTCGTCGAATTGTTGAGCCATTCATAAAGTGGGCCGCTGCCGTAAGGAACGTCCACCATATTTATGTTGCGTATCCGGAACAGCTCGATCGTCCCTCCGACGGCGATGAAGATCAACAGTACCCCGGCGAGCAGCTTTCCAAAATATTTCAGCTGCGCCAGGCGGACTATCGAATAGGCCACAAACCCGTTTATCAAGAAAAGCCAGACGTTTAGGAATTTGTGGTTATTCATTACGTCGGTGCTTAGTTGAGTGCAGAACGCAAGTCCAACCAGACCGAAAGCGGCGAGCATTAGCTTTCGATGAAAGGCTGAAAGCAAAAAGGCGGCGGTCAACGCCAGGGCGAACTTGATGCCGAATGTGAAAAGGAAGTATTCGCCGACGTTCCAAGCGGTCGGGGGATCGACGACGTAACCCCAACGGAACAGTTCACCCACGGAGCGGGAGCCGCCCGATCTTAAAAGCAAGATCTGAGGAACGGCGATCACAGCGGCCGTTATCAGGAGCGTAAGGATCTGGAGGCGGAGGCCACGGATGAACACAACCGTCGCGATCACCGCGAAACCGGCCACGAAAACGGCCCCGTTCCACGTCGGCAAAAGTCCCATCAAGATGCCGCAAAGGGCGAAGGGGGCAAAAGGGACTCGGTCGGAGTCATTTTCAACCGAGCGAGCCCGCTCGATCACGAACAACAATACAATAAAAAAGATCCCGACAGCGGCCGGCAAATGCCTCTGCGCGAGAAAGGTACCTAGTGACCATACCCCCCATTGTTCGCCCGTATATTTGTAAATAGACGGGATCCATTCAGTCGCGCCGACTGACGCGGAGATCATAGAAGGAACGGAGCCCTTTGAGATCAGAAACGGTACAAACGAAAGGGAGCCATGAAAGAAGAACAGGGAAGCGGTGAGACGGCCGACCGACTTTGACAGAAAGACGATCCTTCCGAAAGCGTCGAACACGATGAGCATAGCGGCCAGTGTTAAGGCGCTTAACAAGTTCACAGCCCAAGCTATATTAAGGCCGAGGAATTCGAGATTTCCACCCTGGAACCAAAAGAGGAAATGATATCGGATCGGCTCGCCGATGAAGTGCGGATATTCGGTGGGGAAGTTGTGCCCAACAGCAAAGCTCTGCACAATTGAAAGGTTCGGGCCAAAATCATTGAGAAGGAATGCGGCGATCTTAAGGTTGTTGCTGTCCACCCCTAACGTCCCGAAAGCCAGCCATGATGAAACCACTAGCATGACGCCGGCAAATGTCCAGTCGGGCCAACCGGCGGACACCGCAGGTTCCATGCCCTGAAAACTGGCCAAATTTTTATAGTTTGCAAATAGCAGCACTGCGGCGGCTGAGAAGAAGACGAAGTTGCTGTAAAGCAGGGGGTTGTCGGTCCAATAGAAGGCCAAGGCGAACAGGTAGCTGCACCAGGTACATATGAACAACCCGATCAAGAACGAAGCTGCGAATCGGTGGATAGACAACCAGGAAGAAAATAAACGCCGGCATATAAGTTCACCGACGAAAAAAGCTATTAGGAGATACAGAATGGCTAGCACAAGTTCGGCGTATTATGCAGCAGAAATTCTATTTTTGCCACTTCCCTTGGGCAAAGTTGCTGGGCATCCTGGATCCACATTCGTGGCGGCGGGGACAAATTGAAACAGGGCAACAGACCGTGCTCGACTCGACCGCGTTTACTTTTTGATGCTCGAATGGTTCAATAGTTTTAGATCGACTCCAGAAGCGCCACTACCGGTGCTCGGGCGGATGCGAGGTGTGATCCGTCTTGACAAAAATTTTCACGCCCCTGATTATGCCGCGTAGAAAGTTTCGCCATACGCATCGTTACGAATCCCCCGGCGAACGTTCCCACCAGGAGTATCTGCTCAATCAGCCGGCCCAGATCACGACAAGGTCGGAATTGCTGCGCCTGATCAAGGGCGGCGAGGACACCTATCTTGAATTTAAGATAAAACTCTCAAACATCGAGCGCGTGACCCAGGGAATCGTTGCGCTGGCAAACACGAGCGGCGGGACGATAATCTTCGGCGTGACGGACCAGTTGCGGATCGAAGGCGTGCCGGACCCCGAGGCCGTTCGCGATGAGCTTGTCAGGATCTGCCGTGAGGACGTCGTGCCGAGCCTCGTGCCGTTGATCGACATCATCGCGTTCGACAGCGGAAAACGCGTCGTCGCGATCGACGTGGATGGACGGGGCCGCCCATACCGGACGCGCGACGGGCGCTTTTATATGCGGTTCGGGGCCGAAAAGCGGGAGGTCGCCCGAGAACAGCTATCGATGTGGCTCGACGAGATCCGGCCGCTTGCCTATGAGAATGTCCCGCTTTTCGATTGTACTGAAGCGGATTTTGACGACGGCCTGCTCTGGACGTTCGCTAATGGCTTCAAGGACGTCAACCACAGCCTCAATCTTTATCAGACGTCCGAATTCTTGAAAAAGGACTTGATACTTGCCGTCGGAGCTGGCGACGATTTTTTCCCGACGGTGGCCGGTTTGGCCCTGTTCGGCAAGGATGAGAGGATCGCGCAGCTGTTCCCGAGGGCGGCGGTCACGTTGGCCCGTTACTCTGGCGAGAACGGTTCCGCTCAGCTCGTCGAATCTCAAAAGATAAACGGCAATCTTCTCTCGCTTTACGATCGGTCGCTGGCCTTCGTCCTGCGGTACGTCGATCTGCTCAAAACAAAGCCGAAGGCGCGGAAGCCGGAGGATACCCTGCATGTCAAGCCGCGCAGCGCATACCACATCTATTCCGTACGCGAAGCAGTCGCGAATGCCTTGGTCCATCGCGACCTGGCGATCCGAGACGTGCCGACTAGGATCAACATCTACGACAGCAGCATTGAGATCGTGAACGCTCGACGGACGAACGGTTTCGTCCTTCCTGCCGCCCATGCGATCCGTTACGGGATCACGCAACGCCTCAATCCGCAGATCGCCGCCGTGTTCGGCCGACGTGAATACGGAGCAAGCGTGCCTCGCGGCGGGCTTCCGATGATCCTGAAGCAGTCTCTGCTCTTTTCGGGCCGCCGTCCTCATCTTTCAACCACTAATGATGAGTTCTCACTCGTCATTTACGAGGCGTGAAGAGAAGTTAGACTTTAGTAAAGGCCGCAGGTTTTGTTCGCACCGCGTGGCGACCAATTTCTGAAACCGGCCTACGCTCCAAATTGATATTAGCTCCATTGACTGCGATCCCGCCGGCATCACCTTTGAACTTTCCGGTCCCCGCCCGAAATGCATATCCGATGGTGTAAAATACCCCGACGCTCGAACCCGCTTTTTTCGGGTCAAAGTGCAATTTCGCTGCAACTCAAGCTCCGGAGGACTTATGGCGGAAAGCGAAAGGAATGATCCCTCCCCGGCCGGACCTCAAGAGGCCGCAAACGATACCCCGGCGGGGATAAACGTGGCGTGGACAGCCCTGATCGCGCTAGGCACGGGCATTATCTATTACTTTTCCAATCCTAAGCCCGCTCAATTTTACGATTACACGTTCAGGGTGGCCGCGAATTTCCTGAACGGGAGCATCGGCTTTACCGAAAAGCCCCCGGATTGGCTTAACGAGTTCGTCCCGTTTGAGGGCTTCTTCTATTCGGTCTTTCCGCTTGGCAGCGTCCTGACGATGGTGCCGTTTGCATTGCTAAAGCTGGCAGGTATTGTCGATCAGATGCCGAGCGCATTGATCGCGGCCCTGTGCGCAGCGGTATCGGCACTGTTTCTTACTCTCATCGCAAATCATTACGAGGCGTCGATCACGCGGACGATCCTGATGACCGCCGGGATCCTTTTTGGGACCTGGACCTGGACGAATCTGACCTTCGGGGGAGCCTGGCAGCTCGCTTTGGGTTTTGCGATGGTCGGAGAACTTGGTGCGATCTATTTTACGGTAGTGGACCGACGGCCGCTCCTGGCGGGTGCTTTCTTCGCTCTCGGGTTTGGAAACCGGACCGAGGTGCTTCTGACGGCACCGTTCCTGATGTACCTTACGCTTCGTCCGCAGAATGCGAATGACGGACCGTTTTCATTTTCAGGCCTCCTGTCGCCAAACAAGCTCAAGAAGCTGGCCGCATTCTGCACGGTTCCTTTCGTCCTGGGAATCTCCACACTTTTTTATAATTACGTCCGCTTCAATTCATTCACCGATTTTGGCTACGCGCGGATCCCCGGCGTACTGAACGAACCCTGGTACAACCACGGGATATTTTCGCCTTACTATATTCCGCGACAGATCTGGGAAATGCTCTTCAAACTGTGGGACATTCGGGACCATTTCCCGCTTCCGGTCCCGAATGGCTTCAGCTCGTCGATCCTGATCAGCAGCCCGTTCCTGATCCTCGCGTTCAGGCCCGGGGCCCGCGACAGGGTGCTGAAGTATGCGGCCTGGGCGGGAGTTTTGGTGCTCTGCATCGTCTTGTGGATGCACGGAAATTCGGGCGGATGGCAGTTCGGCTACAGATATGCGATCGTCTGCCTTCCTTGGCTTTTCCTCATAATGCTGGAGAGTTCGCCAAAGAAGATCTCGCCGCCGGAATGGGTATTGTATTGCTTCTCGTTCATCGCAAACGCATACGCGACTTGGCTGTTTCACTGGACCGAAAATATTAAGCCGTAACGCCGGCCTGCCGATCTTTCGCCCGTCCTGCGATCAATATGCTTCTCGACCTATCGCCGCTGAGAGTTTCCCGCGATTATCGCCTGCTCTTTTTCGGACAGCTTATTTCTTTTTTCGGTTCGATGATGACGTTTATCGTCGTTCCGTGGCAGATGTATGAGCTGACCGGGTCGTCGGCGATGGTCGGGGCGATCTATCTGGCCGAGTTTGTGCCGATGGTGATCCTGGCATTTGTAGGCGGGGCGTTGGCCGATTTCTTCGACAAACGGCGGCTCTTGCGGCTGACGGAATTCGGCCAGGGTCTGGCGTCCGCGATCCTTCTGGTGAATTCGCTGCTGCCGAACCCGAAGCTCTGGGTGCTCTTCTTCTGCGTAGCAGCCCACGCGGGCCTGGCCGCGATCCAGCGGCCCGCCTTTGAATCGTTCATCCAGAAGGTGATACCACCGGAGTTGATGTCGGCCGTGATGGCGCTGAATTCGATCAGATGGAGTGTCGGCGCGATCATCAGCCCCGCGGTTGCCGGCATAATTGCGGTCAAGCTGGGGCCATCCATCGCTTATGCCCTTGACCTCGTCACGTTCGCGGGGACGATCTACGCGGTCTATGCGATCTTGGCCGTGTCGTCGCCCGAAAACGCCGAGCGGCCCAGCTGGGCGGGGATAAAGCGGGCCTGGCGATACGCCTTCTCGCGGCAGGAGTTGCTCGGGACATACGCGGTGGACATCGCGGCGATGTTTTTTGCGATGCCGCAAGCCCTCTATCCGGCATTGGCGATATATTTCGGCGCCCAATACGTCGGGTTCTTTCCGGCGGCGATCGCGGCCGGTGCCCTGGCCGCCAGCCTGACGTCCGGGTGGACCAGGAACATCCATCGACACGGTGTAATGGTGACTGCCGCCGCCGCTCTGTGGGGTGTGGCGATCCTCGCGTTTGGGTTTTCCGACCATATTCTGCTTGCCCTAACATTTCTTTTCGTCGCGGGTTTCTTCGATATGATCTCGGGGATCTTCCGCGGTTCGATCTGGAATCAGACGATCCCAAACTACCTTCGCGGCCGGCTGGCGAGCATCGAGATGATCAGCTACCTGACGGGCCCGATGCTCGGCAGCGCCAAGATGGGGATCGTCGCCGAGACCTTTTCGGTGAAGGCCGCTCTCGTTTCAGGCGGTATTCTGTGCGTCGTCAGCGTTTTGGTGACGGCGATCTTTCTGCCCAAATTTATAACCTATGACGGCCGCGAGGGCGTGAAACGGAAAGAGATCGAAGAGGCCGAACGGGCGGAGATGCTTCGTGTCTCGGAGGCCGAATTCTAGTGCCCAACCGCCATTGATAAGAAGCGGCGAGTCCACAGCTTGCCGCCGGATTCGGAACTGGACGCCGATTGCGATTTTATTCCGTTCGGTAATCCAGCGGACACAAGCCGAGGCTCAAAGACCGGTATAATTACCTAGTTCAAGTTCTCTCGGATTGCCAACCAAGTGTATCGCTTGGCCGGCATTTTTTTTCGGACGCCGCCGGCCGGATCGAAAGTGTGATGAGGATAGTCTCTTTTGCGATCTACTATTTCAAGCTGCGGGCCGGTGCGATCCTCGGACTCCACAGGCCGCTCGGGCCGCTTAATTTGAAATGGAGATGGGAAACATGGCGTCGGCTGAGAAAAGCCGAGCGCAAGTACGCTGCCGGCGGGACAGTGCATCAGCTCAGGACAGACCTGACCCGGATCTGGAAAATGCTTTTTAGCTGAAAGGGCGGCGCGGCTTACCCGAGGACCATTAGGACGGCTTCTCCAGAAACCACGACCGTGCCGACCTGATTCGTGCCGACGGTCTCCAATGTCACGATCCCGCGGTCCTCTCGGATCGCCTTTACGGTCGCTGTTACGGTGACGGTGTCGCCGATATAGACCGGTGCAGTGAACTTCATCGTCTGAGAAAGATAGACCACCTTACGCTCCGAGAGCTCATAACCCAAGACACCGGATATAAATGCCCCGCTGAGCATTCCGTGCGCGATCCTTTTGCCGAAGCGGGTCTGCCCGGCAAATTCATCGTCGAGGTGGATGGGGTTGTGATCGCCGGACAGCTCTGCAAAGTTTTCGATCAACTCTGCCGAGACCGTCCGGCTGCGACGGAATTCGTCGCCAACTTTTACATTCATATCGCTTAGTTTAGGCCGGGCGGAACATGGCCCAGAAATAGACCCTAACCCATTCGGCATCGGGCCGCCATTCACGAAACCAAATTTCCGGGGCCGTCCGTCAATTCGCCGAGCGGGGTTTCGTCTCGTCACCGATATTGTAGAATTGTCAATTATGCGAACAATAGGGATGTTGATAGCGATCTCCTTCTTCCTACCGCAGGTTTACGCCCAGTCGCTGCTTCAGGGAATGTTCGATGCCCAACTTGCGCTGAACCAGTCGATCACCGAAAACGGGCCCAACGCCGGGTTCAACGGATTCCTAAGCGAAGACGCGGTCCTGTTCCGTCCGGGCCCCGTCAATGGAAAGAAGTTCCTCACATCCAGCCGGATCGGTCCGTCGGGCGTTGCAGCCCGGAAGATCGACTTCGCGGACATTTCGGTGAATGGACTGCTCGGTTATTCATATGGTGAATGGAAACTCACGCAGAAGCTTAAGACGGGGGAAGACGTCCGAAACGGTCAGTATGCCACCGTTTGGCGCAAGACCCCCGATGGCCGATACCGAGCGGTGCTTGATATCGAGATCTCGCATGACGCGGCGGATCTGCCGAGGCCGCCCGGGCCGCTGCCGACCGCGCCTGTTCGTGACCGCAACGAACGCGGATGGTCGGCCGCCGATACGACGATGAACTTCTTTAGGCTGAGCATGGCGTCCGACGGCTTAGGCGGAGCTTACCGGCGATTTGCCGCCGAAGACGTTCGCCTGCTTCGCGAGGGGATGCCGCCGATAATCGGAAAGAGGGATGTGATGAAACAGACCGAAAGGTACGTTTCGATCGAATATCCGACGCAGGTGACGCAATTCGAAACCGCCGATCTTGCCTATTCGTGGAACCCGTGTAAATTCTCGAACAGCAACGAGGGTCTCGAGGAAGGCCATTGCTTGCATATCTGGAAGCTTCGCGATGAAAAGTGGTGGATAGTCCTCGGCGTTTTTTCGAAAATGGCCGATCCCCGCCCGCCATCACTAAGAGAAAGGAACTGAATCCGATCAGCCCGCGGCCTCAAGCGGTTCGCGGACGACCTCGACCGAGCAATGAGCTCGAGCGGCGACGGCAGCCGACGTGCTGCCTAACAGGAATCTCTCGGTCCGGCTCCCGAACTCGTTGGCTCCCAGAAAGATACAGTCCGCCCGCCAGTTCTCGGCCTCTTCGATCAAAGCTTGTTTCGGGTTTCCGGCGACGATCCGAAACTCCGGCTTCAACCCCGCTTTTTCGAGGATCAAAATTGCTTCGGCCGAATGGTCTTCAAGCCAGGTGCGTTCGGCCTCGTTAACGTCGTCGACGATCGCGGCGACAGGCGGGATGAATCGGCCGATCGCGGATGGCGACAATTGTTCTGCGATGGCGATGACCGAGACCTCGGACCCGGCCGGCCATTTCCTTGCTGCGACCGACCGGACGGCGGCGACCGAACCTTTCGAGCCGTCGAACGCGATCATTACCCGGGCGGGCGATGTGTCGACCTCGATCCGTCCCCGGCCGATCCGCACGGAACATTTCGCTTCGGTGAGCACTTTTTGCGAGATGCTGCCGAGCACAAAACGACCGATCGCCGACCGGCCCTGCGAACCGACAACGATCAGGTCCGGGTCAAATTCGTCCGCTTGCGCGAGCACCTCCCAGGCGGGCGATCCATAGGTCGCCGACGAGGTCACGTTCCATCCGGGAAGCATCTTGACGACCCTTTCACGGGCATGCCGCGCGAGGGCTTCGGCTTCCGCGACCATGTGTTCACCGCGTTCCCATTGCTCACGAATGCGGCTTTCCGTCTCCTCGTCGAAGCGGTAGCCGGCCGGGCTGTCGGCAAGCGAGCGGCCCCCGTTCGGTGGCGGCAGCCAGACCTCGGCAACCGACATTACCAAAGCCTCGCCCGTCTCTGGAAGGCCGGCGAGAACCAGGTCATCGAGAGCCGAATCGGAACTTTTCGATCCATCGTATGCAATGAGCAATTTCATGGAAAAATCATGGCCCCCTTCTTTGGGCTGACACTACGGCAAACTAGAGCGGCAACCCTTATGCCACGTTCGCCCCTCGGAATTATCGAACAACGATCAACCCGGGCCGGGCTGGCAATACGGCGTCCTGCGAAAATTTTCACACCTGCCGGGAAAGTTTAGCTGATTTCTTGTTATAATCCCGCTAACTGTTCAAGTTTAGCCCTGATCCGAAAATGCGGTCAAAAGAGAAAGTCCTTATCGTAGACGATGATGCGTTCATCCGCCTCGCGCTGACCGAGGCGCTGAACTCTTGGGATTTCGAACCCCATGAGGCCGACACCGTAGCAAAAGCAAAGGAGCAGTTTCTTCACCTCGAACCGCCGATCGTCCTTCTGGATATCGACCTCCCGGACGGTTCGGGCATCGACGTGCTCAACGAGATCAAGGAGATGAGGCCGGAGACCATCGCGATAATGGTCACCGGCAACGTGGACGTTCCGAACGTCGTTTCGGCACTTCGCGGCGGCGCCCACGATTTTATTAGCAAACCCTTGAAGCTCGAAGAGTTACGGGTGACGCTAAGGAATGCGTCGGAGGTCCGAGACCTTCGCCGTGAGGTAACGGTCGCCCGGTCGGAAAGAAAGAGGGCATTCAGCTTTTCGAATATCATCGGCGAATCCACGAGATTGAAAAAGGCGATCGAGGTGGCGACCCGCGTTGCCGAATCGGACGTTTTGTCGATCCTACTCCAGGGCGAGACGGGTACCGGCAAGGACCTTTTTGCCCGGGCTATCCATGCCGCATCGGAACGCTCAGACGCCCCCTATCTCGCGATCAATTGCGCGGCACTTCCGGCCACGCTGATCGAATCGGAACTGTTCGGGTATGAAAAAGGGGCCTTCACCGATGCAAAGGCGAAGAAAGAGGGCTTGTTTGAGCAAGCCCAGGGCGGGACCATTTTCCTTGACGAGATCGGTGAAATGGAACATCCGCTCCAGGCGAAGCTGCTGCGTGTTCTGGAGGAACTCAAATTCAGGCGAGTCGGGGGGTTAAGGGACCTTCCACTCGACGTAAGGATCATCGCCGCGTCGAACCGGGACCTGAAGAAATGCGGCGAGAGCGGCGAATTCCGGCTCGACCTGTTCTATCGGCTTTCAGTGATCCAGGTTGACATCCCGCCTCTTCGGGAACGTGGCGAGGATGTGCTTCTTCTGGCCGAACATTATATCCAGCGTGCCAACGCGCGCCGTTCGAACCGAAAATTGAAAGGGCTTTCGCCCGAGGTCGAACGGATATTTTTGAATTACTCGTGGGCAGGGAACGTCCGCGAACTGAGGAACGTCATCGAAAGGGCGTCGATCCTGGAAGACGGCGAGTATGTCACCACCGCGCACCTGCCGGCCGATATGTTGAGTTCACACGACCCGGCCGGAAATGTCGGCGGCCTGGTGCTGCCGCCGGGCGGCATTCCGCTTTCGTCGGCCGAACTCGAACTTGCAAAACAGGCGATGCAGCGGACGGGCGGCAACCTCACGCAGGCCGCCAAACTGCTCGACATAACCCGCGATCAACTTCGATACAAACTGAAAAAAGCAGGGGCGTACCAGGGGGCGAATTAGTGAGTACGGAGATCAAGGAAGCCGTCGAGTCTCCAAAAGAAGCTGTGTTCCCGCGGTTGGACGGCTCTCTATTCAGGGAGCTTGCGGATATCCGATTCGCTCTGGACCAGGCGGCGATAGTCGCGACGACCGACCGGCGCGGCCGGATCACCTATGTCAACGATAGGTTCTGCAAGATCTCGAAATATTCCCGCGAGGAGTTGATAGGGCAGGACCACCGGATCATCAACTCCGGCTATCACTCAAAGGAATTCATCAAGAATCTCTGGACAACGATCGCTAAGGGAAACGTCTGGCGAGGCGAGTTCAGAAATAGGGCCCGCGACGGTTCTATCTACTGGGTCGATACGACGATCGTGCCGTTCCTCGACGCATCCGGCAAACCCGCACAGTACATCGCGATCAGATACGAGATCACCGAGCGTAAACTTGCAGAAGAGCGGATACGGCAGCAGGCCTCACTCCTTGACCAGGCTCAGGACGCGATCTTTGTGTGCGATCTGAACCACCACATCATCTACTGGAACCGCGGGGCCGAACGCACTTACGGCTGGACGCTCGAGGAAGTTATCGGAAAGGACCCTAACGAGATCTTTCGTGGGGAGGAGGAGTTCAGGCCCGAACCGCACGAATCGGACCCGAGGCCGCATGAGTACCTGCATCACCGCAAGGACGGCGAGGCGATCAGCATCCTTAGCCGCTGCACCCTGGTCCGCAACGAGCAGGATCAGCCCGATTACTACCTCGTCACCAACACCGATATTACCGAGCAAAGAAAGAGCGAGGCCCAATTGCTTCGTGCCCAGCGGATGGAGTCGATCGGCACGCTGGCCGGCGGCATCGCCCACGACCTGAACAACGTCCTTTCGCCGATAATGATGTCCGTTGACATGCTTCAGCTCCGCGGCCCGGGGCCCGAAGAAGAAAAGTGGCTCCGGATGATCCGCGAAAGCGCCGAACGGGGTGCGGACCTGATCAAGCAGGTGCTGACCTTCGCACGTGGCCTCGGCGGCGAACGCGTTACGGTCCAGCTTCGGCACATCGTAAAGGAACTGATAGGCGTCCTGATCGAGACGCTGCCGAAGAATATCGTGGTCAAGTTCGACGTTGCCTCGAACCTTCGCCCGATATTCGCCGATCCGACCCAGATGCACCAGGTCCTGATGAACCTTTGCATAAACGCCCGGGATGCGATGCCGAACGGCGGCACGCTGTTCATTAAGGCAGAGAATGCCGAGGTCGATGAACATCTCGCCGCCATCTATCCGGATGCGAAACCCGGCCGCTACATCAAGGTCGATATTGAAGATTCGGGCACCGGTATCAAAAAGGAAGTGATGGACCGGATCTTCGACCCGTTCTTTACGACCAAGGACCTGGGCAAGGGCACCGGGCTCGGGCTTTCGACCTCGCTGATGATCGTTAAGGGCCACGGCGGCTTTTTGAACGCATACAGCGAGCCCGGACACGGATCGAGGTTCTCCGTTTGGCTGCCCGTGGCCGAACAGGGGGACGCGGCCGATGTTAAGCAGACCGCCGCGGCGATCCCCAAAGGCTCGGGTGAATTGATACTTGTCGCCGACGATGAATCGACGATCCGCGAGGCGACGCGTGCCGCTCTCGAAAAATTCGGTTACCGGGTCATCACGGCCGAAGGCGGTGCCGAAGCCCTTGTGATCCTTCGTGATGAGGATCCGGAGATCTCGCTCGTGCTGACCGATATGTCGATGCCCGGTATGAACGGAAGCGAACTGATCAGATCGGCCCGGGATCTAGGCAGGGAGCTGAAGTTCATTGTCATGAGCGGGATGATCGAGAAGAAAATGCTTGATGAGTTAACCGCCGACGGAGCGACGATCTTCCTCGCTAAGCCCTTTACGGCCGAAAAGCTGCTCAACGCCGTACGATCGGCGCTTGGGGAGATCTAGCCTCGGGCCGAAAGAGATCTATAACGTAACACCGTCTGCCGTCGCAAACGTGCAAGCCGATGACCGGAGCCCTTCTTAATTCGGGTCACTTGCGCTCCAGCCTCGAAAATAAGCCGATATTACCGGGGCGAGTAGCATTATCAGCAGGCCAAAGATCATAAGCCCACCTCGACTGATGTCGTAGTCGCTGAGTATCCGTTCCATCGAAAGCCCGGCGACGAAGAGGCCGAGGGTAACCTCGAACGTCACCGTCAGGACCACCCAGACAACGCCGATGGCGATAAGCTCTTCGGTGTTTCGGGCCCCGATCCACCGGACAGTCACCAGGGAAACCGCAACGATGAGCATGGAACCGATGAGCACGCCGATTTGCCGGGCTCGCAGATCTCCGATCGCCGGTTCGATCAGCAGGGTGCGCACCACTCCATGTACGGTCTCCACGGCAATGATCAGAAGCCAAACGGCTATCCCGCGAACAAAAATACCGGCAGCGTTCTCTTGGATGGTGCTCATCTTAACGATCGAACCGGCCCTTGCAAGCGGTGGCCGAACTTATTAATTCTAACCCAGCGCATTTCGAGGTGCGGCCCCCGGTTCGGAAGCGTTGCAGAACTTCGGCCTCTGATCCGGATCCTATAGGTCGGCATAGTAATTGCCATTATACAAGCGGGATCGGGAACCGCTTCGGGCAAGACGGCCCGGGCGACACCGTAATTTTCGAACAAGGATGAACCGATGATAGAGATACAGGAAATGTCGGAACGACAAATAGATGAGCTTCTGGAAAGGGTCCGATACGGCCATTTCGGATGCTCGCGAAACGATCAGCCTTACATTGTGCCTATCCATTATTCGTACAAAAAGCCGGACCTTTTCGTTTATACGACCGATGGCAAGAAGACGGAGATAATTCGTGCGAACCCGACCGTTTGCCTCCAGGTAGAGGAGGTATTCGACGATGGCGATTGGCAGAGCGTTATCGTTACCGGCGAGGCCGAGCGGATCGAAGAAATAGACGAACGCGAGGCGGCGATGGCGATCATTCAGGCAGACAATCCGAAACTCGCTCCGGCGATCAGCGTCAAGTGGCTTGATAGCTGGATACGCGAAAATGTCGAGATCATTTATCGCATCAAGCCGAGAATGATCACCGGCCTCATCGCGACGCATGTGGAAACACAGGCCGCCGTGGCGAACCCGATGCGGCAGCGGCCGCAGATCTATTAGAAAGGACGGAAAGCGCCCTTTCCGCGATGCGGAATTTTACGCAGATCTGCCGTCGATCGGCGGAAAAATTCGCACCCATCTTGCACGAAACGCCCGATTTGCGGGTGTTTTTTGCGGTATGCCGTTTGATATTTGGTCAGGTCAGAGACGGGTACGAACATCGCCGTTTCAGCCAAATTCGATCTTTTGAATTTCGAGGAGACTTGATCATGTACGCAAAAATATATTGGCTTATCTGGACAGTGCTGCTTGCCGTTGCCGCCCTTTTCTTCGTTGCCGGGATGATGACGCCCTTGGTGACCGTCGTGTTCGGATTTATCGCTTTTGGGATGGTGTTTATGGGGATGATGTCCGTGCTTCCGTCGACGGTCGGCCACAACGCTCCTGATTACAAGATGCACGTGAGCAAGGCTTCCGCATTCGCTCCGGTCGCAGCAAAGACCTCGGCGGCTGTAAACCGGATCGGGGCGGGTTTGTCAGCACCGGCCGGGATGAGGAAAGCCAATTTGCACTAGGCGATCACCGCTAAGGTGCTTGTGGGCCGGCCTGGCGGGGCTGGCCCGTAGCCTACTTTCTGAGAAACGCTAAAAACTCGTCCTCATTGCGGGTAAGGCCTTCGAATGTCGCTACCACCTCGTTCGAAGGCGTGATCAGCGCGTAAAGCGGCAGTGCGACCGTGCCGAAACGCTGCTCCTGCATCTTCTGGAAGCCTTCATACGGCTCGCCCTCGCCGTCCGTGTAAAGCCGGACGCGGACGTATTTTTCCAGCTCGGCTCGCACTGCGGGTTTCGGGAACATATTCGCTTCCATCCATCGGCAGTTCGTGCAGGTGTAGCCGGTGAAATCGACAAAGATCCGCTTGTTCTCGGCCTTTGAACGGGCAACCGCAGCCTCGAGATCGTTCGTTATCCAGGTCAGTTCGCCGCTCATCGGTGAGCCCGCGGTGGAGCCGGCCGAGACCTCCTTTGCCGGCGGCAGGAACGATTCCAACTCGCCGAGGCGTGAACCGAACAGGCCCGTCAGCAGATAGAAGCTGAGCGTTCCGAAGAGGAACGCGTTCAGCACCCGGACGAGGCCGATGTTCCTCTGCTCCGAGTCGTGCGAGAAACGGAAAACGCCGAGCAGGTATAGAAAGATCAATATCGACAGAGCGATCCACCCGGCGATCACGACCTCTCGCGTGAAGATGTCCCAGCCCCAGACAAGGTCCACGTTCGAGATGAACTTCAGTGCCGCCCCGATCTCAAGAAAGCCCATCACGACCTTGACCGAATTCATCCAGCTGCCTGAGCGCGGCAGCGACTGCAGAAGCTGCGGCGCGATGGCCAGCACGAAGAACGGCAGTGCGAAAACGGCCGAAAATGCGAGCATCCCGATGATGGGGTAGAACAGCTCGCCCTGCGATGCCGCCACGAGGATCACGCCGACAAGCGGCACCGTGCAGGTAAACGACGTGAGCGAAAACGTGAGGCCCATCAGAAGCAGGGCGACCGTTTTGCCGACGTCCTTTGACCGGGCCATGCTGTCGAGCTTTGTCAGGACGCCCGACGGCACGCCGAAGTTGTATGCCCCCAGCAGGCTGAAGGCGAAGGCGAGAAATATCGCCGTTATCAGCAGGTTCGTGTACGGATTGGCCGCGAACCTGTTTATGCCTGCCGCCCCGAACAGCACCGCCAGTGCGACCCCCAGGCCGGTGAACGTCAGGATGATGCCGGCCGCGTAAATGAGAGCGTCGCGGACCGATCCGGCGGTCGTTTCGGACCCGTGCTTGGTGAAGTACGAGACCGTGATCGGGATCATCGGGAAGACGCACGGCGTCAAAAGCGAGAGTGCTCCGAACGTCATCGCCAGCCAGATGAATCCCCAGATCGGCTGGTCGCCGATCCTGCTCTCGGCGGTGCGGTTCGCCTCGGGAGCACCGTCCTGGCCCGGCTGCAGCGAGGTGTCCGGAGCGAAGAACGGCTCGTCGGCCGAAGGTAGTGCCGCGTTCGCATTCGAGTCCAGGTTCGCGGCGGTGTTCGCATCCACGGCGGCGTTCGCGTTGACGTTCGCTGCCGGTGTCGGCGAAGGCGTTGGCGTAGGCGAGCGGGTCGGCGAGGGTGTCACCGCCGCCGATGCCGAAGCCGCCGTAATCGTGACCGCGGAGGTGAGCCTGACGGTGCGGGGCGGCAGGCAGACCTTATCGTTGCAGGCCTGGAAGCGAATGCTCGCGTTCAGCGTTTGCGGGCCTTCGGGCGTGCCGGGCTCGACGGTGAAGGGAATCGTGAACGCCGCGCTGCCCGCATAGGTCTCGGTGTCCATCCCGAAGTTCGGGTCCATCTTTACCCGCGGCCTCGGACCCGAGATCCGCCCCGCCTTGAACGGCCCTTCGCCCAGCGCGATCCGCGTTTGGATGGGGCCGCCGGGCGGCTGCGTGATCGAGTAAAGGTACCAGCCCCCTTCGATGCTGGCCGTGATGCGTGCCGTGCCCGAGCCGCCCGCGGGGATGCTCGCCGGCGTGGCGGTCATCGAAACCGAAACGGGATTTTGGGCATGGCCGCCGGCCGCAAGCGTCAGACAGACCGACACCGCAAAAAAGATTGCTGCAAAAAAGCGACTCAATTCCTTACCTCTGGCATTTTCCGTGCGGATCTTCCGGGCAAACGTTGGCGGCCCCGGTTCCGGCTTTGGCCGGGATGACATCCGGTCCGAACCGCAGTGCCCCGCCTGTTTAATAATATACAGTTAGCCCGAACCGCTCAATTGGATTCACCATCCCGCCCCCGCGATGCAAACCGCCCGAAGGAAATTGCGGCACCCGCCCGTATTCCGGTTATTCCGAGCCGGGGGCCGACCGGGCTTCGCTTTTTTCGGTCCATTTCAGACATAGGGCCGGCAGGTTTGGTCCAAGGTTGGTCCAAGCGTGTTGGAACGTGCAACCTGCTGGATCGATTGAGTTTACGCGATCTGTTCCGGAATTTTGCGAAAAACTTTTTCGAAACGTGACGGAATGTCTAAATCGCAGTAAACAAACGGCTTATCCGTTCCGGTCACGAACCGGCGTTTGGAACGCTCTTTAGGACTTTTTGCCCGCGAATGGACGCTAGTGGACCCGAGTGGAACCGCCCTGTTCGATCTCGCGATCTCTGCGGTGGCCCGAAAATGCCAGATGAAAATTTATGTCAAAGAACCTCCCCGGCACACACCCGGGTAGGTCATTGTATCATACATTGTCAATAGTTTTATCTCTGCAACACTAAGTCACTTCCACCCCAACCCAGGCCGTGCGGTACGCCCGCGAGACCCGCGCTCGTGGGAATCTTGTGGTACGAATTAGCTGAGCCGGGTCACTGGCGTCAGGCTGCTGATGTTGCCGGGCAACGTCCCGGGAGAGATTAGGTAAGAAAACAAGGTCGCAACGGCGCTGGCCAAAGTCATTCTTACTTTCTCGAGAATCTAAATTCCGACTATCCTAATTTTGCTGAACCTTGCTCAAGGATTGTGACCTACGATCAAAAATGTAGCTCCGTAAAATGTGGAGACAAGTTCCGACACTCGCCTCAGATAAGCCAATCGCGTTTCCTCTTCCGGCTTCTTTTCTAGGAAATCGCCAATTTCGCCGGTTAACCTTTGTTCGGATCGAAGTATTTTGGACATCAATTCAACATGGCTTTCGTGGAGAGATTTAGCGTAACTCAAATCAATGGTCACAGACATTTCCAAGGACCGTTGATAAACGTCCTCTATGCTTCTCCCGAAAAAAGAAATCTCGTGATGAACTGTTTGAGAATGTTCCTTCCACGCGGTGTTACCTTCCTGGAACGTTATGTAGTGCTGTTTGCTATCCGAAATACTCTTACATTGGCCCACGGGAATCAACCGTGATCCGTTTTCTACTTGACCGGAAAGAAAAGCTGTATTGAAATTTTCTAGTCCTTTAATTTCCGGAGCGACGTAGAAAACGTTCGGAAATTTTCTTCCCAAGGCTCGAAGTCGATTGTGTTGCCGATTCTTAAATTTCTTGTGAAGCGAAATCCGAAAGTATTCTGAATCATACGTTTTATCTTTAATGTATTTCGCATGAGCGGCAAACAGCAACTCACTCAATTTGAACTGATAATAATAATCAACGCCCAAAGTAGGTATTTTAGCGTCCCAAGCTCGGTCTTTTTCAATCTTTAAGCTTGGGAGTATCGGTGCCGCTACAAGTCCCCCGAAATGCTTCTGAGTTTGTTCGTAAAGAAATCCGAAGCCGAAGGTGAATTCTGATATTCCAGTGACACTCATTTGAATAGTTATTTGTACGATATGTTCGTTCGATTGCCAGTTATTTATATTTTCACCAAACAATAGAGCCGGATTCTTGGACAGTGGGCAGCGCCAACCATTTTGGCGTGATCAGTAATTCGTGACCGGAGCGTTTCTGAGCCGCTGTGTATCGAAGTGAGAACGGTCGGACATTCGCCCATTGATCGTAAAGCTGCCGAATCTCCGGGCAGTCGTCATAACTAAGAATCCAGCTCTCGTCTTGCATGCTACGCAAAAGCTTGGCGAGCCTTTCGTGATAGTCCTTCGTGAGAAGATTGAGATATAGAAGCTTTCCCTTTGAGTAGTAAGGGGGGTCAATGAAGAGGGTTACCTGGTCGAGGTCAAGATCCTGGATGAAATCGATACCATCTTGGTTTGAGACCTCGATGCGGCCCTTGTACTCTGCGACCTTTTCGCATCGTTCCACTAGAGCATTTTTGTTGAACCGCACATCGATTTTCCAGTCACCGGCCTGCTCATATCCCCCAATCGGACCTCCATTTATAATAACGCCCGACCGATTGCATCGGTTGAGGAAGAACGCAGAGAAACCCCGTTCCAACCTTGAGACCTTTTTCTTCGACAGGTAAGTCTGCCGTTGTCGGTTCCATTCGTCTACCGTAACCGGAGTATCATTCAGTTTTCTTACAAATTCGTCTGAGCGATGAATCAACGACCACCAAAAGTCGAAGATCGCTGGGTCCGCGTCATTCAACCAAATCTGTCGCGTTTCAGCGCTATAAAGCAAAGAAAGAGAGGCACCCGCACCCCCAGCGAAAGGTTCGGCCACATCGGTTCCGTTCAAGCCGTTCAGGTCTCTAATCGATCGAATGAGGTCGGTCAGTGAGGCTTTTCCGCCAGGGTATCGCAGCGGGCTGTTAGTTTTCATTTATGGGTAGTAGGATCGGTCTCAAGCATCAATCGAAACAAACTCTCGGTTCGAAGCCAAAACTGCAGAATGTCGGTTCCGATTGGAAGGTCCGCAGAATCGTGCACGAACGCATGGAGATCATTTAATACGTGCGGTGTCGCCTTATTCCCGAAGAGAGCCTTGTCAACTTTATCCGCCTCTCCCTTTCTCAGATTCTTTTTCGCTACATCCGAAATCTCCTTGAGCAGGTGCCTCATGTCGGGGTAATCAAAGTTCCACCTAACATTGATCGATTTCAACCGAGCTTCAAGCTTGGTCATGCGTCCGGACCTGACAAGGTAATCAACCATACATAGCTCGAAAAACACCCGAAGCAACACAGCGCCGGCATTCGGCTTCTTATCTCGATTAAGGCTCGTCAGCTCGTCCCGAATGATTCGAAGCCGGGGGGCTCCGTAAATAATCTTGAGGGAGGTTGGCAAGACAGTCTGAAAAAGTGGTTTCTGCCGTGGTGCAGGCTTGGGAGTGGGTGGTGTTGCCTTTCTTCTTCCCTTCTTCACCAAATCGGATGGAACAAAAGAACCTGAACGTTTCGTCGGTAGGTCTTTGGAACTCCATTTCTTGAAGTAAGCCTTGATATCGTCGCCCGTATTGAACGTTCGCGTTGAAACTTTGTTGTTTGCGACTAAAGTAATAAGCTTCTGGAAAAATGGTACAAACTCTTCCCGGGATGTCATAACTCTATAGCCGTTCTCTTCATCACGAACTACATGCATGATATCTCGGCCCACCGTTGATTCGAACAATCTCTCCAAAGTGCTAACAGACTTCGTTCTAAGATCGTCGATTTTCTCCTTCACATCGGGGGGAAGGTCGATTGACCGAGCCAACACCATGATCGCCTGCGTTTCCCGAGCAGCTTGTACGTCCGTAGCAGAGAAACCGAGCTCGCTAAGTAGCTCTTCCTTCGTATAACCCTCCTCGAGCTTTTCCAAGATGAACCGAGCTCGGTTTTCGGACTGCCATGCAAGAACTGGTGTCCCTACATGTCGACCAGCGACCTGTTTATCCGTAGCTCTTCGGTTCGGAGCGATTGTGACCGGTACTCTTTTCAGGTTCTCGTTTGATAGCTTTGTGGCGAGACGCTCAACTGCCCGCAGCGCAGCTCCCGTCAGAAGAGATGGCTCCCGTAGAGCCATAAGTGCAGCCAGGCGACGGTTCCCCTCGATGACCGTATACCGGGACCCCTCATGAATGGCCAACAAAGGTTCGTTGGGAAAGTATCCACGATTCGCAATACTATCCGCGACCTCGATCGCTTTGTCGTGCTGGAAAAGATACTGGACGATTTCTTTCGGAGAAAAATTGGCGGCAATCCCACCGAGACGTGGATTTTTGATGTCAAGGTCGAGACTGGCTACATAAAGGAATTTAGTCGGCCAGAATGCCGATTTCTGTGGTGTTGCCATTGGTGTTGTGGGCCTCCAAACATAACGTCTCGAAATAGTAACACAAAACCTGTAGAAAAGGGCGACCCTGACAGTCTTACGCTTGCGGACGGCAAACAGATCTTGCAACATGCCACGATCGGGGCCCCTTTGATGCGGAGTGCGGAGGGCGGACTGAGGAATACGGACTGCGGAGTGCGGATTGGTTCAAGTGCGGACTGCGGACTGCGGAAAGATCAAAGTGCAAAGTGCGGAATGCGGAAGACTGCCTTGAGATCGTTCATTCCTTGTTCATGCTCGTAGATACAAGATCGTAGCTTGTGCTGCGGCCGCCGGCGGGGCCACGGGCCAGGATGCCTTTGTCGATCAGGTCGTTGATATCGCGAGAGGCGGTGTCCTGCGAGCATTTGGCGAGCTTTGCCCATTTGGACGAGGTGAGCTTGCCCTCGAACCCGTCGAGCAGACGGTTCAGTACCAGACGCTGGCGTTCGTTCACGGGGGTGCTTTCCATCGCGTCCCAGAACCGCGCCTTGTGAAGGACGGAACCGAGGGTTTCTTCCGCATGCTCGAACGCTTCACCGAGGCGGACGAGGAACCATTGGAGCCACTCGGTTATGTCGAGATCTCCTTTTTGGGTCCGCTCAAGAATCTCATAATAACCTTTACGCTCCGCTCGGATCCGCGACGACATACTGTAAAAACGCTGCGGGCTGTTTTCGGACCTGGCCAGAGCAAGGTCGGCGATCGCTCGGGCGATGCGGCCGTTTCCGTCATCGAAGGGGTGTAGGGTCACGAACCACAAGTGGGCGATCCCGGCGACAAGTACCGGATCGACGGCCTTTTCGCTTTCGAACCAATCGAGGAACGCTCTTGTCTCGACGGTCATGCGGTTTGCCCCGGGAGCCTGATAGTGGACCTGCTCTCGGCCGGCCGGGCCCGAAACGACCTGCATCGGGCCGGATGAATCGTCCCGCCAATCGGCAACCTTGATCTTTCTCAGGCCGCTATGGCCAGTCGGAAATAGGGCGGCGTGCCAGCCGAACAGTCTTTCTTCGGTCAGCGGCTTTTCATAGTTTTGTGTGGCGTCGAGCATCATCTCCACCACGCCTTCGACGCCGCGGTCGGCGGGGACCATTCCGGCAACGTCCATACCGAGCCTTCGGGCAACCGATGATCGAACCTGATCTCGGTCCAGGCGCTCGCCTTCGATATCGCTGGATTTGACGACCTCTTCAGTAAGCGAGCGAAGTACGGATTCCTCACGTGATCTGAAGCCGAGAGCCTCCATTTGGCCGAGCATTCGGCCTTGCCGGTGCCGCACCTCGGCCAGGGCAATGGCAATGATCTTGTCGTCCCACCGAAAATCAGGCCACTCGTTCAATTCATGGATGTATTTCATAATCTCCGCATCCTTACGGAGATTATAGCGTCTATTCTCCGCATTTAGCAAGATCATTCTCCGCAAAGTTGCGGAGATCATTATGTTTTATCTCCGCAGGAATCGGCCAAGAGGTCGTCGATAAAGGGGTCAGGCGGTGTTGGTCTTGGTTTCGGAGGCTAGGGCGGGGTCGAGTTTTTCGTGGGGGCGGAGGGAAGGGTCGACGGCGACGCCGACGCAGTGGGCGAGGATGGCGTGGATCTGGCGGACGCCTTCGGTCAGGGCGGCCGGGCCCGGCTGGAGGATGTAGGTCGATTTCACCTCGAAGATGCGGCCGCTGGCGACGGCTTCGATCGCGTCCCAGCCCTCCCGTTCGCGGACCGCTTTCTTTTTGACCTGGCGGCCGCACCAGGAGCCGATGTAAACCTGCGGGTTCGCCCGGACGACCTGCTCTGAAAGGATGATGCGGTCTTTGGCGGCCTGATGCTGCCGCAGTTCGGGGAAGACGGTGTCGCCGCCGGCGATCTCGATCAGTTCGTCCACCCAGCGGATGCCCGAGATCAGCGGGTCGTACCATTCCTCGAAATAGACGCTTGGCCGGTAGGGGAATCGCTCCGCCGACCGCCGGAGGCCATCGAGCCCGCGGGCCAGTTCATCCGCCAACGCTTCGGCACGGCCGCTGCCGACTATCCGGCCAATGGTGCGGACCATGTCGAGGATCTCCTGGACGCTTCGCTGGTTGAACGTAAAGACGTTCACGCCACGCCGGATCAACTCGGCCGCGATGTCCGCCTGCAGGTCGGAGAAGGCGAAGACGAGGTCCGGCTCCAGCGCCATGATCTTGTCGAACTTGGCGTTGATGAACGCGGAGACCTTCGGTTTGTCGCGGCGGGCCTCGGGCGGGCGCACCGTGTAGCCCGAAATGCCGACGATCCGGTCCTGCTCGCCGAGCAGGTAAAGCGTCTCGGTGGTCTCTTCGGTGAGGCAGATGATGCGTCGGGGGAAATTCATTTTTGGTCCCGGTCACACGGCAGGATGCGTGAAGCCGTAAGGGCAATGCCGGCAGCCGCTCTTGCAGCAGTAGCCGCGTTTGAGAAGGTACCACTTGGTGAAGACGAAAAGGCCGTCTTCGTTGACGTAATAATCGATGTCTTCGACAAGTTTGGCGTCCGATGCGTACTTCGGGGCGATGCTCGCGTGGGCCGTCTCCGGGGTGATGGACGCCGTGTATTCCTCGATCTTCTCGACGATCGCCGCCTTCAGGCACTTCGGGCAGCGACAGTCGACCTCGGGGTCCGGCTGCATGATCGGCGGAAAGTCGCCGCACCAACACGCCGTGCCGGGCGAATCGGCGCCGCAATCGAAACTTTCACCGCAAAGCGAGCAAGACTTGGTCCCCACATTCGAAGTTTATCAGAACACGGGCGGAGTTTCGCCGCGCGGACTTGCGGGACGCATTTATCGTGAAACGGCGGGAGTTTCAGTTCAGGCGGATCAGCTCCGAACGAACGGTGAGCTTTCGGATCAGGTCTTCGCGGACGCGGAACCCGATGCCCGGAGAATTCGGCGTGGCGATCGTGCCCGTGGGCGAGACAACGACCGCGGGTTCGATGATGTCCTCGTCCCAGTAGCGTTCGGATGCCGACACGTCGCCGGGCAGGGTGAAGCCTTCGAGGGTGGACATCGCGATGTTATGCGCACGGCCGATGCCGCTTTCGAGCATCCCGCCGCACCATACAGGGACGTTGTGCGAAAGTGCGAGTTCCTGGATCGCACGGGCCTCAGAGTGCCCGCCGACGCGGCCGAGCTTGATGTTGATGATGCGGCAAGCGTCGATCTCCAATGCCTGGCGGGCGTCCCGAACCGATGTGATCGATTCGTCAAGACAGATCGGCGTCTTAAGCCGCTTCTGCAATTTGGCGTGATCGATCAGGTCGCCGGCCGCCAGCGGCTGCTCGATCATCAAAAGCCCGAATTCGTCGAGCGTTTTGAAGATATTGAGGTCGCGGTCGAGTTCGTATGCCGAATTCGCATCGACGGACAGCCGGATGTTCGGAAATTCCTTACGGACGGCCTCGACGTATTCGATATCTTTTCCGGGTTTGATCTTCAGCTTGATACGCTGGTATCCGGCCGCAACCTCTGCCGCGACTTTCTCGATGAGGGCTTCGGGCGTGGCCTGCAGGCCGATCGAAACGCCGCAATCGATCTCGGTGCGGCGGCCGCCCAGGTGCTGCCACAGCGGCAGACCGAGCATCCTGGCTTCCAGGTCCCAGACGGCGGTCTCGACCGCAGCGATCGCCATGCGGTTGCCGCGGATCGGCGAAAGAAGTTTTCCGATCTCTTCGGCCCGAATGCGCGTTCCGGTCGACAGCATCGACGCCAGATATCGCGAGATGACCACCCAGGCGGTATCGACCGACTCATGGTTAAACAGCGGCGTCTCCATCGCGGTGCACTCGCCGTAGCCGGACACATCGGTGCGGTCGATCGCCTTGATAATAAGTATGCGCCGTTCGGTTGTAAGCCCGAAGCTGGTCTCGAACGGGCTTTTCAGGGTCATCGCGATACGGCGCAATTCGAGGCCGGCAAGCTGGATCACCGGATCATTGACAGGTCGTGGCTCGTAGCGAGCGGTGCTAGCCGTTTTGATCATCTTCTTCTGCGTACCAGCGGGCACTGGATGCGTATTCTTCCTCAAACTGCCTCAGATGTTCGAGCGAGCGGTCAGATTGCGTATGGGCACATGCCACAAGGATCGCGTTGATCGCCGCGACCGGGGCGACGTAGGAATCGATGAACGACGTCCGGGCGATCGAGGCGATCAGGTACGAATCGCAATATTTGGCGATCGGGGTTGCGTCGCCGTTCGTGATGCCGAAGCTCGGGACGTTGCGCCGGCGGGCGCTCTTTGTCGCTTCGATGGTCTCGCGAAGGCCGCGGCCAAAACTGATAGCGATAAGAAGGTCCTTTGACGTCAGGATCCTGATCCGATTCTGGATGACACCGCTGCTTCCGATCGGGGCGTCGGCGTCAAAGCCGAGGCGGACAAGGCCGTAAGATAGCGACCACGCAAGCGAGGCCGCGAAATCGATCCCGACGACAAGTATCCGCTGCGAAAGGTTGATCCTGTTCGCGAGTTCCACGACCTTGTCGGCATCGATGCTCGCACGCAGAGCGTTCAGGTTCTCAAGGTCCTTGTCGAGGCTTTGCCGGACACGATCGGTAACCGCGAGGTCTGCGAGGTTTGCCGACCTCATCGCCGTGTAAGGCGTGATCTTGGTTACAAAATGCTCGCGGAGGTCATGGGCGAACTCGGCGAACTTCTCATAGCCGATGGCCTGGATGGCCCGGATGATCGTGGCCGAATTGACGTGATAGCGGCGGCCCATGTCGCGAGATGAAAGGAAATAGGTTTCGTCCGATTCGTCAAGGATCTGCTGGAGAAGCTTCTGCCGACTTGAGCTCAGGTTCGGCCCCGCCTCGGCAAAGCGGGCATCGAGAGTGGTCGAACGCGTCGATGGGTGGGCAGGGACGTCGGTGGCGAAACCACGTGCATGTCCGTTTCGGCCGTGACCGTCGCCCGACGAACCGTCATATTGAGTTGAGCTGCGCCGGTTTCTTGAGCCTTTTTTCATCGGTCCGCCTCCCTTGGCCCGAATCCAGCTGCCAATCTCGGAGTGAGTCCAGCGGCCAATTTTGCCGCTCGGCTATATTAGAGCAGAGTTGAGAAAAACGCAACACCTGGTGCAAATATGATGCAAAATGGCCGGATCCATCCTTGAAATCGGGATATTTCCGACGTTTTGTCGACACTTAGCGCGTAAAGTGATGCAATCCGTTGACAACCTGCATCAATTGTTGTAGAAATATTCTGCTTTCCAAAAGTAGTGCGATCCAGGGTTAGAAGCTGCGGCCTTGCTGATAGATCTATAGTCAAGAAATACCGAGACGAGTGATCGACCATTTCGCAGACTGGCCTTCGACCCAAAGATCCGTAGAACCTTAATTAATTCAGGAGACGACAGTCATGAAAACGAATGCCAATATTCGAAGGGCAATGAAAAGTTTATGTTGGTATAACAAGCTTCCGGGCCGGAGGTTCGGCGCTTCGTTCTTGAGGCTGCTCGTCCTTTTGGGTGCAGCGAGTTTTGCCGGCGGCGTGGCCGCCCAGACAACAACGTCAACCATCGAAGGGACGGTCCGTGATGCGAACGGTGCCCTGGTTTCGGGAGCGCAGGTAAAGGCGACAAGCGCAACGCTTGCTACCGAACGGACCGTCGTGACCGATTCGAACGGTTTCTACCGGATCGTGTCGCTCCCGGCAGGTGACTACACGCTGACCGTGACGCAATCCGGTTTTGCACCGAGTTCGTCACGGCTTGAACTGCTCCTCAACCGTACCGCGAATGTGGATATCCAGCTTCAGGTCGGAGCGGTCGACAGTGCGGTGACCGTAAGCGGCGACGTGCCTTTGCTGGAACCGAGCGCTTCGTCAACCGGTTCAACGATCACGCCCCGGCAGATCCAGGATTTTCCTGTTAACGGCCGGGAATACCTTGACCTGCTTCAGCTTGTACCGGGCGTCGCGATCAACAGACAGTCCGGCGGCGATAACGCCAATCCGATCCTTGGCGAACGCAGCGGAAACAACAACTTTTTCATTGATGGACAGCCGAACAAGGACACGGTGAACGGCGGCCCGGCGGCCCCGTTCAATCAGGAGACGATCGCCGAATTTCAGGTGTTGACCACGGGCTTCAAGGCCGAGTTCGGCCAGGCATCCGGCGGCGTGGTGAACGTGATCACAAAGAGCGGAAGTAACTCGTTCCGCGGCGTTGCATCGCTGTTTCACCGCAACGAAGCCTTCGACTCGTCAAACTCACTTGATCCATCGGTGACGGAACCGCCGCACCTGCGCAGGTTCAACTACAGCATTGCGGGCGGCGGCCCGATCTGGAAAGACCGGATCTTTTTCTTTGGTTCGTCAGAACGGATCACTGAGGATCGCGGGATCGATTTCAATTATCCGGACCTTGGCCCGTCGGCCGGGGCGCAGACCGTGCTTCAACTGCTTCGCAACCAGGAAGACCCGCTTGAAGCTCCGCAGCAAACGCGGGCCATTCGGAATTTCCTAAAGCTGAACCAACAGTTCGGCCGTCATCAACTCGTCCAGGAAGTGAACTACACGAATGAATACGTCCGAGGTTCCGGACAGGGCCTGCCGTCGACCCGAGGCAGCACGAGCGCCAGACATTTAATGCTGGGTGCCGGAGACACGATCCTGGTCGGTGACCAGGGAGATCCGTGGATCCTAACGTTTCGCGGTGCATACCGCGGGGAACCTTCTGATTCCCGGCCCACATATTCGGAATTCACCGGACTCACGCTGCTTAACGCGTTTCCTTCTCAGCAGACCTGCCCGCCTACCTGCGGGTTCTTCAGCACACTTCCCGGAATTCAGTTCGGTAACGCAACAACACCGTCGAACCTCGATCAAAAATACTATTCGTTCTCGGCAAGTGCGAACAAGACATTTGGCAATCACGACATCAAGTTCGGCTGGCAGTATGTAAAGACGAAGGTTGATGGTGTCGATTCAGAGACCCTGACAAACCAGCTTTTTGCGACGATAGACGACTTTCTAAACTATGGCCCGGCGACAAGCGGAATTTCGCTCCTGCTTGAAGCCGGCGGGCCGACGCCCGAGGCCAACGAGATACATCTGCGGAACGATTACGACGGGCTGTATGTCCAGGACGATTGGAAGATCCTCAAGAACGTGACCGTCAATCTGGGGATCAGGTACGATCACGATTCCGAATTCCAGGCAAGAAAGAACCTGTCACCGCGACTGGGTATTGCGTGGGCGATCACGCCCAAGACGATCCTTCGTTCGCAATACGGCGTGTTTTACGATCAGTTCCGCCTTGGCTTGGTCCAGCGGGTCCCGCCGTTCGGCGGCAGTGACAGGCGAGTGGTTCAGTCGCTTTATTTTCCGCGAGGGTTTTACGGCTCGCCGAGCTTGGTCTCAAGCCTCGCTTTCGCCGTCGGCCTTCCTGGCCCGTGCATCTCGAACCAGCTGACCGACGCTCAGATCGCCTCGTCGGGGGCAGGGTGTCCTTTCGGCGGGCCGATGGTCGGAGTGGACAGGCTGAACCGCGTCGTCGCACCGGGCAACCAGCCGATCCCGGCCAATACGATCATCACGGTGAATAATATTCAGTCGCTGAGCGGCATTGCCCCAGACCAGTGGCTGATACAGGCCGCGGCGGCTATCGGACAGCCCGCCGGCTATTTCCGGTGGGGCCAGTTCGGGCTTTTGAATAATCCGATCATCCCGCCGCAGGTCGCGCCTACTACCGTCGACAGCACATTCAAGACCCCTCATACACTGGGATTCAGTGTGGGATTGCAGCGTGAAATAATGAATGACATGGTCGTGGAGGTTGACTATCACCATCGCGTGATACGAAACCTACTCGGCATCAGGTTGAGCAACCTGGCGTTCCGGTCACGTGTCGCGGGCATCGGCCGCAGCTTCGATCCGCCCAACACGACCGGCGAGATCCAAACTTTCGGCCCGTTTTATGAAGGGGTATACGACGGCTTGGTCGTCAGCCTTAACAAACGTCTAAGCAACCGCTTTCTTGTGGGGGCCAATTACACCTACGCAAAGGCGACTGACAATTCACGCGGTATCGGCGCCACGCCCACCGACAACTTCATCGGAATCGCACCGGTCGTAGTGGAACCGTGTGCGGCGGGCAACCCGGGATGTACCCAGCAGACCAACGCAAACGGATCGTTCGTAAGCCGGAACGGTAATTTCGTTGCGGCTGCGGGAACGTTCGTGAACGGTCCGGACCTTGATAAGGGGCCGTCCAGTCTTGCCCTGGACCATATTTTCCAGGTTAACGGGCTCGTCGACCTGCCGTGGCAATTTCAGATCAGCGGCATCTTTCGTGCACAAAGCGGATTTCACTTTAGCCGTTTTGACGCCCTGAGCCGCGACCCTGACGGCAACGGTAATTTCAACGGCATCGATTTCACGGCCGGCAGGAACGCCTTTACCGCCCCGGCATTCGTTAACCTCGATCTTCGATTTTCGAAGCAATTCGACCTTGGCGAACGCGTGAAGCTCCAGGTGCTGTTCGAGTTGTTCAACGCTTTCAATCGAAAGAACCCTGCGTCCGTGCAGAACCGCGAGGACGTCGTGACGGAACCGTTCAATTCCATAACTCAGGTTCTTCCGGGCCGCGAAGGGCAGGTTGGTATTCGAGTCACGTTCTAGGTCGAGAATTATGGAAAAAGCGAAAAAGTGGACTCGCCGGGAATTGTTGGGTTCGGCGGCTTCGGCCGGAGCGGCGCTGCTCGCCGCTCCGATGCTAAGTTTCGGCCGGTCGCGCGTTTTCGCGGGCTCGCCGCGGGAGTACTCGACGCGGGCGATCGATCTCGTGAAGCGTTCGACGGTCATCGACATGCTTTGCGTGATGACGCTCGATTTCCCGAAGCAGGACAGGTGGATGAAGAATCCCGAACTGTTCACCGAGGCTGATCTTCAGCCTTTCAGGGATTCGGGGATCAACGTCATCCATCCTGCGATCGGGATGGGCGGGTTCAACTCGTACGACAACGTGCTCAGGTTCTTTGCCGCGTGGAACGGATTTATCGCGAACCACGACCAGTACCTGATGCGGGTCGATAGCCCGGCGGACCTCGATCGGGTGAAGAAAAGCGGGAAGCTGGGTGTCCTGCTCGGCCTTCAGAATTCGGACCAGTTCCGCAACCCGAACGACGTCGACTTCTTCCACGCTCTCGGCCAGCGTGTCTCTCAATTGACGTACAACTCGCGAAACTTCATCGGGAACGGCGCAACCGAACGCCATGACGAAGGAATTTCCGATTTTGGTGCGGCGATCATCGAACGGATGAACAAGGTCGGTATGGCCGTCGATGTGTCTCATTGCGGCGACCGGACGACCCTGGACGCGTTCGAGATCTCGAAGAAGCCCGTGCTGATCACGCACTCTAATGTTCGCTCGCTCGTGGCCGGACATCCTCGGCTCAAGACGGATGAGGCGATCAAGAAGGTGGGGGCCGCGGGAAGCGTTTTCGGCGTTACCGGCGTGCGGATGTTCGTGAAGTCGGACGAGCCGACGACCGTCGAGCACGTCCTCGATCATTTTGACCACGTGAAGAAATTGATCGGTCCCGAACATCTCGGTGTCGGAAGCGACATCGATCTTTACGGCTACGATTCGATGCCGCCGGAGCTGAACAAGCAGCTCAGAGCGGGGTACAAGGGAAGCTACGCGTTTCGCGAAAAGATCGATATCGAGGGCCTGAACCATCCCAAACGAATGTTCGACCTTACGGAAGGCCTCATTCGCCGCAAGTACACCGATGCCGAGATCGAAGGGATCCTCGGCGGTAATTTCAAGAGAGTTCTGAAAGAGATCTGGACCGTAGACACGACCGCCGCCAGGCCAAATCAACAACCATAGGAGAATCGAATGATCGTTGGACGACTTAGATACTCGCTGATCGCATTTGTCATTTGCATTGCATTTTCAGCGACGGCCTGGGCCCAACCGGCTCCGCTGACCGGCTTCGACGCATACGCCGAGAATGCAATGAAGGAATGGGAAGTTCCCGGAATGGCTGTGGCCGTCGTCAAAGATGACAAGATCGTTTTCGCAAGGGGATACGGTGTGAAAAAGCTCGGCGAGCCGGCCCCGGTCGACGAACGCACGATCTTTGCGATCGGTTCGTCATCAAAGGCGTTCACCGCGGCCGCGATCGCGATCCTCGTCGATGAGGGCAAGCTCAAATGGGACGATCCGGTCTCGCTTTACCTTCCCGAATTCGAGTTGTACGATCCTTACGCATCGCGCGAGCTTCGGATCCGCGACCTCCTTTCGCACCGAAGCGGCCTGGAGCGTGGGGACATGCTCTGGTATGGGACCACGTTAAGCCGTGAAGAGATCCTGAGCCGGGTCCGGCACCTTAAGCCGACATGGAGCCTCCGCAGCCAGTTCGGATACCAGAACCTTATGTATCTCGCGGCGGGCGAGGTGGTCCACAAAGTTTCCGGGATGTCCTGGGACGACTTCCTGAAGAAGCGGATCTTCGACCCCATCGGCATGTCCGCAAGCAGCACAAGCATCAAGAGCTTCAAGCCCGGAGACAACGTCTCCACGCCTCACGGCAAAATGGGCGAAAAGGTCGAGCCGATCAAATGGCGGGATATCGACAACATCGGCCCGGCCGGATCGATAAACTCTAACGTCATCGACGTAGCGCAATGGGTCAGGCTCCAGCTTGGCAAAGGAACCATCGACGGCAAGAAGATCCTCAGCCCGGCATCAGCGAACGAAATGCATATGCCGCAGACGATCATCCGGCTCGAGGGAGCGTACCCGATCCTCTACCCGAAGGCTCATTTCTTTAACTACGGGCTGGGCTGGTTCCTTTCTGATTTCAAAGGGCGAAAGCTGGTCGAGCACGGCGGGGCGATCGACGGGATGCGGGCCGAGGTGGCGATGGTCCCGGAAGAGAAGCTCGGGATTATCATCCTGACGAACATGAACGGCTCGGTGATCTCGATGCCGCTTGTTTACCGGATAATCGACGCCTACCTTGGCGAACCTCAAACCGACTATAGCGCCGACCTGCTCAAGGCCTACAGGCCGCTTTTGGACCAGGCACAGGCGGCGGAAAAGCGTGCGGAATCCGAACGCGTGACAGGGACCAAACCGTCTCATCCGCTCGAGAATTACGTAGGCACGTATCAGAACGAACTCTACGGCGATGTTACGATCGGAATGGAAAACGGGCAGCTAAAGATCATCTACGGTCCTTTCACCAGCCTTTTGGACCATTGGCACTACGACACGTTCCGTGCGACTTTTGTTACCTCCGGGATCTCAAAATCGCCGGCCACGTTCGGCCTAAACGCCCAGGGCAAAGTGGATACGTTATCGCTCGGGCTGGCGGGAATGTCCGGTTACCCATTTAAGAAAGTTCCGCCGAAGCCGGGTACCACGGCACAAGCACCGTCGAACTAGAATGCCGATGAACATCTTTAACGATAGCAATTACATTACTCTGAAAAGACTTGCCCTTTGCACGGGGCTGGTCTTTTCACTTTTGGCCACGATATCGGCCCAGAACGCCGCCGCGCCCTCGGCTCAGGAGGTGATCTCAAAAGTCGATGAATACATGGCTTTGGCGGAACGCATCGACCGATTCAACGGTGCGATCCTGGTCGCACGTGATGGCAAGCCGCTGGTCAGCCGGGGCTACGGAATGGCAAACGTGGAATGGGACCAACCCAACTCGCCGAAGACCGCGTTCAGGCTCGGTTCGGTCACAAAGCCCTTTACGTCGGTTGCGATCATGATCCTGCAGGAACGAGGGAAACTGAGCATCTCCGACCCTGCCTGCAAGTACATTTCGGATTGCCCGGCCGCGTGGGAACCCATCACGATCCGCCATTTGTTGACACACACGTCCGGCATCCCGAACTACACCGCGTTCCCGGGTTTTCTGGAAAAGCGCGCGATGATGCCGCTCGGCGCCAATGAACTGCTTGCCGACTACAAAGCAAAGCCTCTCGATTTTGCACCCGGTGAAAGGAACAGCTACAGCAATTCCGGGTACCACCTTCTTGGCGTAATAATCGAGAAGGCGTCGGGCAAGTCTTACGCCGAGTTTCTTCAGGAAAATATTTTCGGGCCGCTCGGGATGAAGCAGACCGGGTACGACACCCACCGCGACGTGATCAAGTGGCGTGCCGCCGGGTACCGACGCGAAGGCGACGGGTTCGTACATGCTCCGTATATGGACATGCTCATTCCTTACTCGGCAGGGGCGCTTTATTCGACCGTCGGCGACCTTCTGATCTTTGATCAGGCACTGCTGACCGACAAGCTTCTGACACAAAAATCGCGCGACGAGATGTTCACGCCCTTTAAGGGTAACTACGCCCTTGGCTGGGGCGTTGGCAAGCGATTCGAGCGTGCGTCCACATCACACGGCGGGGCGATCAACGGCTTCGCGAGCCAGTTCATCCGATTCCCCGACGACAAGGTGACGATCGTGGTCCTGAGCAATGTGCAGGGTTCCGGAGTCGACAAAGTGGCGAATGCCCTGGGGGCGATCGTGTTCGACGCGAAGTATGAACTGCCCCGTGAACGCAAAGCCATAACGGTGGCTTCAACGACGCTGCAAAAATACGTCGGCGATTATCAACTTACATCTTCGATCGTGGCCGCGATCACCTTTGATGACGGCAAGTTGTGGTTCAAGATCGACGGCCAGCCCAAGCTCGAGTTGTTCCCGGAGACGGAGACGGATTTCTTTATGAAAGCCGTTGATGCACAGGTGACGTTTGTCAAGGACGAATCCGGCAAGGTCGTACGAATGCAGTTCAAACAAGGCAGCGGCTCGGGCATTCCGGCCGCAAAGATCAAATAGGCCTCGGGCGGCCGCCTGGTTTCTTTCAAAATAAGTTATGCACTCATTTTTAAGACGCGCAACCTCGCTTTTTCTTCTTTTCCTGATCGTGGCCTCGCCGCTGGCGGCGTCGGTATCGGCTCAGGCAGCCGAATACGACATTGTGATAAGGAACGGACGCGTGCTGGACGGTGCGGGCAATCCGTGGATCCTGGCCGACGTCGCGATAAAGGACGGACGGTTCGCCCGGATCGGCAAGGTTTTCGGAAAAGGACGGCGAGAGATCGACGCGGCCGGCCTTTATGTTTCGCCGGGCTGGATAGACATGCTCGATGCGTCAGGTGGCGTTCTCCAAAGAAATCCACTGGCCGAGAGCAAACTTCTGATGGGCGTGACCACCGGCATCGCGGGCGAAGGCGGAACGCCGGTTCCCGCGGAACAGCTAAGCGAATATTTTGCCGGCCTCGAAAAAAGCGGCATCAGCATGAATTTCGCTACTTATTACGGTGCGACGCAGGCTCGCGTCGCCGTGATCGGGTCCGATGCCCGCGATCCGAGTGCAGACGAGCTTTCCAAAATGAAAGGCATCGTCGAGACCGCGATGAAAGGGGGAGCGTTGGGGATCTCGACCGCGCTTATCTATCCGCCGGCGAGTTACTCAAAGACGGATCAGCTTGTTGAACTGGCAAAGGTAGCCGGAAAGTACGGCGGCGTTTATGCAAGCCATATTCGCGGCGAAGGCAAGGAGTTGGTCGAAGCCATCGAAGAAGCCATCACCATTGGCGAGAGAGGCGGCGTTCCGGTCGAGATCTATCATTTGAAGGCCGCATACCAGCCCGGCTGGGGAACGCTGATGCGGCAGGCAGGCGAGACGATCGAAAAAGCGCGAAGCCGCGGCGTGGACGTTGCGGCGGATATGTACGTTTATACGGCGGGCGGCACTTCGCTCTCTGCCGTAGTGCCGGCATGGGCGTCTGAAGGCGGACGCGACAAGATGCTCGAACGCCTGAAGGACCCTGCGACACGGGCCCGCCTGAAGAACGAGATTAAGACCGGCTCGCCCGGTTGGTGGAACATTGTCGGGGCGGCCGGCGGCTGGGAGAACGTCGTTGTCGCTTCGATCGCCAACCCCGAAAACAAGCGATTCGAGAACAAAAGCGTCGCGCAGATCGCCAAGGAATGGAACAAAGACCCGGCCGACGCGGCGTTCGACCTGATAATCGAAAGCGGAAACAGGTCCGGTGCCCTTTATCACCTAATGAGCGAGCAGGATGTTGAAACCGCGATCAAATATCCTTGGATCAGTTTCGGAAGCGATGCGGCCGCGTCACCGCAATTGGTGGATCCGAACACCGTCGGGAACGGCCACCCGCGCGGTTACGGGAACCATCCGCGAGTGATAGCCGAATACGTCCGCAAAAAGAAAATGCTGACGCTTCCCGAGGCGATTCGAAAGTTGACGTCGTGGCCGGCGACCCGCCTGCGGATCCCTTCGCGAGGGATGATCAAGGAAGGAATGTGGGCCGATGTCGTCATTTTCGATTACGACAAGATACAGGACAACTCGACCTATGAACATCCATTCCGCACGCCTTCGGGGATCGACTATGTTCTCGTGAACGGGCAGGTCGTTACCGAGAAAGGCAAGCACACAGGAGCAAAACCCGGCAAGGTGATCTATGGGCCGGGCCGACAGGCAAATTGATCGCGGATCGGCGGTCAAAGTTTTGAGAACAGCCGTGAAACATACCTTATCGATCTCTCGACGCTATATCTCGGGCTTTCTGGCCTTTGTCCTGCTGGCCAATCTCCTGTGTTTTAGTGCGGCCGCCCAAACCGAAGGGCCGATCTACGACGTCGTGATCCGCAACGGACGGGTCCTGGATGGTGCCGGCAGTCCCTGGATAGCCGCGGATGTCGCGATCAAGGATGGAAGATTCGTACGTATCGGCAAGGTCGATGGCAAAGGAAAACGCGAGATCGACGCTCGCGGCAAATACGTCTCGCCCGGCTGGATCGACGTAATGGACCAATCCGGCTCGGCGCTTCGCAAGAACGGCCTTGCCGAGAACAAACTGCTGATGGGCGTCACGACCGCCATCGGCGGTGAAGGCGGAACGCCGGTCGAAGCCGACAAGATACCGGAATATTTTGCGGAGTTAGAACAGAAAGGCATCAGTATCAATTTCGGATCGTACTTCAGCGAAACGCAGGCCCGTTACGCAATTCTCGGTATGTCGTCAAAGGCTCCAACGCCCGAAGAGCTCGAGAAGATGAAGGCGATCCTGGAAACGGCGATGAAAGGCGGAGCCATGGGAATGACCACGGCCCTGATCTACCCGCCGTCAAGCTACGCGACCACCGAGGAATTGATCGAGATGGCAAAGGTCGCCGGAAGATACGGCGGCATTTACGCAAGCCATATCCGCGGCGAAGGCAAAGAGTTGGTCCAGGCGGTCGAAGAGGCGATCGCGATAGGCGAGAAAGGCGGTTTGCCTGTTGAGATATTTCACCTGAAGGCCGCACATCAGCCGGGCTGGGGAAAGCTGATGCGCGAGGCCGGTGAAAAGATCAATGCTGCCCGAAGCCGCGGCGTCGACGTGGCAGCCGACATTTATTTGTACACGGCCGGCGGGACCGGCCTCGAAGCGACGATACCGTCGTGGGCATTTGAGGGAGGAGCTGCAAAACTTCTCGAACGGCTGAAAGATCCTGCGACGCGTGCACGATTGAAGAATGAGATCAAGACCGGTTCGCCGGGCTGGTGGAACATTGTCGAGGCCGCCGGCGGCTGGGACAACGTCGTGCTGGTCAATGCCCAGAATAAAGAGAACGCGAAATACGAAGGCAAGTCCTTGGCTGCGATCGCAAAAGAAATGCAGAAAGACCCAGCCGACGCCGCATTCGATCTGGTCGTGGCGGGGAACGGCAGGGTCTACGCCATCTACCACATGATGAGCGAACAGGACATAGAGACGGCGCTTAAGTTTCCGTGGACCAGCATCGGCAGCGATGCCGGTGCCGCGGAAAAGCCCGGCGAGGTAGACGCCATCGGCCTGGCGCATCCGCGTGCATATGGAAATCATGCCCGGCTGATCGCACGCTATGTTCGCGAAAAGAAGGTGCTCTCGCTTGAAGAGGCCGTTCGTAAAATGACATCGTGGCCCGCCACGCGGATGCGTCTTTCATCGAGGGGCACGATAAAGGAAGGAAACTGGGCCGACGTGGTTGTTTTCGATTACGACAAGATCCAGGACCGTGCCACATACGAAAAGCCGCTGCTTTATCCGGTCGGGATCGAGTATGTGCTGGTCAACGGGGCAGTGACCATCGATGGCGGCAAGCATACCGGGGTCAAGGCCGGCAAGGTCCTCTACGGCCCGGGACGCGGACGGTAGTTATGGCGGGCGATCCCAACGTTGTGATCAGGCCGATCTCTTCAATCGACGAATTTCATGCGGTCGAGCAGCTTCAGAGGGACGTTTGGGGCATTCCGGACCTCGACGTCGTTTCTCTTTATCATCTGATCGCGGTCAAGGCCGCGGGCGGCGTTCTGCTGGGGGCATTCGACGGTGAGGATCTGGCCGGCTTCGTGTACGGGTTCGCGGGCCTCGAACGCGGCCGAACGGTGCACCATTCGCATATGCTTGCGGTCACGGAGGGCCATCGTTCCCTGGGTCTTGGGTTTCGGCTTAAATGTGCGCAGAGGGATTTCGTGCTCGATCAAGGCGTCGAGATCATGACCTGGACCTTCGACCCGCTGCAAAGCCGAAACGCGTTCTTTAATTTCAATAAACTCGGGGTCGTGGCTGACGCTTATTACCCGGATTTTTACGGTGGAGACGGGGCGAGCTTCCTGCACAGGAACGGTACGGACCGTCTTTGGGTCAGTTGGCATCTATCGAGCGGCCACGCAGCGAAACGCCTGGCGGGCGAAGGGCCGGATGACGCCGGTGACGACGTCGAATATATCGTTTCAGTCGATGAGAAGGGGGCGCCGAACGTAAAGGACCTCGGGGCGGCGACGGCACCGGACCGGATCGCGATCGAGATCCCGGGCAATATCTCGGAGGTCGAGTCGTCCGATCCGGACCTTGCACGGGCGTGGAGAATGGCCACGCGCGAAAGTTTTCTCGAGGCGATCGATTCGGGGTACTTGGTAGAAGATTATCGGGTGCGTGATCATTCCGGGCGAATGGTCGGGGCCTACGTGCTGAACAGGAACAGCGAACTCAGGCTTTGGTAGCCTTTGATATAGGAGAGACGAAGTGAAAAGATCGACCATCGCGGTGATCGCGGCAATTCTGGTAACGGCATTTGTTCTTGGACAGGCTCCTCAAACGGCCCCCGTGCCGCCGGAAGGCGGCCCGCCATCCGAAACGGCGGCCACGCCGACCGATGCCGTTCCGCAGCTGACTGCCGAAGACCTGACCGCTTTTCTGGACGGCATCGTCCCCCAGCAGCTCGACCGCGAAAATATCGCCGGGGCGACCGTTTCCGTGGTAAAAGACGGCAAGATCCTTTTTGCAAAAGGCTACGGTTACTCCGATGTAAAAACTAAGGCTCCCGTTTCGCCTGAGAAAACGCTCTTTCGTCCGGGTTCGGTCTCAAAGCTTTTTACATGGACCGCCGTGATGCAGATGCACGAGCAGGGAAAGCTCGATCTGGACCGCGACGTGAACGAATATATCGACTTCAAGATCCCGGATGCATTTGGAAAGCCGATAACGATGCGGCACATATTGACACACACGCCGGGGTTCGAGGAACAGATCAAGGACCTTTTCTCCACCGTGCCGACGACCGACCTCGGCGGCTATCTTAAGACACATATCCCCGCACGGATCTTTCCACCCGGGACTACGCCGGCCTATTCGAATTACGCGACCGCGCTCGCCGGTTACGTCGTCGAAAGGATCTCGGGCGTCCCGTTCACTCAATATGTCGATGAGAACATTTTGAAGCCGCTCGGGATGGTCAACTCAACTTTCGCACAACCGCTGCCGGACCACCTGGCGCCCAATATGTCGAAAGGGTATCGGCTTGCGTCCGACGATCCGCTTGATTTTGAGATGGTGTCGGCGTTCCCGGCCGGCAGCATGAGCAGTTCCGCCACCGACATGGCGAACTTTATGCTTGCGCATTTACAGGACGGAAAGCTGGGCGAGGCGAGTATCCTGAAGCCTGAAACGACGAAGCAGATGCACGAGCGTCTGTTCGGTCTGGACCCGGCCGCCCCGGGGATGGCCCACGGGTTCTATGAGGAATCGCAGAACGGAATGCGGATCATCGGGCATGGCGGCGACACCATAGCATTCCACAGCGACCTGCACCTGATACCCGAAAAAGGGATCGGGTTCTTTATCTCGTACAACAGTCTCGGCAAGGGCGAGGCTCCGACCCGAGAGATGATCTGGACCGCGATCCTCGACCGCTACTTCCCGTACACCAAACCCGCCGGCGATCCGGCCGGTGCCGAAGAGGAGATCCAGAAGATCGCTGGCAATTACATGGTAAGCCGGCGCAGCGAAACGTCCTTTTTCAGGCTCGCGTCGCTGCTCGGCCAGGCTTCGGTGGTCCCGAATGCCGACGGAACGATCTCTATCCCGGCGCTCACCGGTTCCAATGGTCAGCCGAAGCGTTGGGAACGCATCCGGCCGATGACCTTCCGCGATGTGAACGGCCAGGACCTGCTTATTTTCAAGCCGGACGCGAATGGCGAAATGCAGATCGTTCTGCCGTACCCGTTCATGACCTTCACTCAAGTCGGGTTGGCCGATAATGGAACGGTCCTGATGCCGGTGCTGGTCATTTCGCTGTCGATAATGGGCATGACACTGCTGCTGGCGCCTATAGCCTGGATAATTCGCCGCCGCTACGGCCAGCGTCTGGCATGGACGGCGAAAGAGCTTTGGACACGAAGGGCGGTTTGGGGCGTTTTTGCCTTAAATCTGATCTCCGTGATCGCGATGGCCGGGCTTCTGACCTATGCGCTCTCGAATATCGATTTCTTTGGCGAGAAGGGCAAGGTCTGGTTCTGGGTGGTGCAGATCGTCGGGATCCTGGGCGCGCTCGGAACGCTGGTGGTCATCTATAACGCGTTCCTATCGTGGAAACGCGGAACCGGCATCTGGCGTAAGATCCTCTCGACCGTGTTGGTGCTTGCCTGTTTCGGTTTTCTTTGGTTCGGCTACGCCGCGAATCTCTTCGTTCTTAGGTCGACGTATTAGCCCAATCTAGGTCAGAAACCCGAGTCCTCTAGGCCCGTTCAAAGCCGGTCGTGCAATAGGGGATCGTTTCTGACCATTAAGCCTCGACAGTTGCCTGTCGAGATGCGGGCATCGGCCAGATGTTCGTTAAATTAGATCTCCGGCGCCGGGCGTTCGCTTAGGTGCGGTCACTTCAAAAAGAGTTTTTGTGATGCCGGGGCTTTACACGCTCACTCTGCTCCCTTCGGCCCGGAAAAGAGACTTGTACAGGCTGAAGATCAGCCATGACCCCGATAGAATGGCGAGCGGCGGATCAGTGAAATAATCCCAATAGTTCAATGAATCCAATAAGTTGACGTTGTATGCAATGACCGTCACCGAGATCACGCACCCGGCGAAATATTTTCCGAGACCAAAGAGAAGCACATTGATCGCAAGCAGGGCACTGAACAAGACCAGTGAACCAAAGCCGAGGTCAAAAACATTAAAGCCGATCAGGCCGAAGGCCGACGCGTAAAGCAGAGCGCTCCCGACGGATATGATGGAGGCCAGAATGGTGAGTTCTCCTTGCGCTAACAAATTGCGGCCGGCGAACCTCCAATAAACTACAGCGGCGAGAAAGAGCGTGGATGTCACGCTGACGTGTCCGACTACGCTCAAGTAATATCGTCCCAGATCGATGTCGTCGACCGGAACGAACGGGATCAGCACGCAGGCCGCAAGGACAATGAGTTTTGTGAGCGAAAATTTACGATCGAGGCGAAGAATCGTCGATGCCAGGACAGCCAGCCCGAGCATTAGCGGAACGTACGGATAAACCGAGATTACAAGATCTTCGTTCATCGGGCTGAGTTGACCCACGACGCATTGAAAACGATGTGCTTTATTTTCTTGCGACGCCACGTGTAAAGAAGATGAACTTCGCCGTCGCAGTTCTGATATAAATTCGGATACGAATACCCGGCCTCTGAAAGAACATCATCCTCAAAGGAATAAACCTGGCGCCAAGTCGCGCCGAGGTCGTTCGAAACAGACATCCTCAAATTGTTCCGGTCCCGGACCGAATCGTTATAGACCATCATCAGCGCGCCGCTCGCAAGCCGCATTGCCGCTACACCGGCGTCCGGATTCCTTAATTCCGTATCGGTCGGGAGCGTCCAGGTGACACCGCCGTTATTTGTGGTCGTACGCATGATGCGCATCGGCTCTTCACCCCGCGGCCTTAGAAAACCGATCGCATTTTTACCGTCCACTGCGACGATCGCTGGCTGCATCCCGCGTGAATTGTTGTCGCCGATCCGCACCTTTCCGATCACTTCGCCTTCGGAGTTGATCCTGACGAGCTCGGGAAAGCTGAAACGCCCGTATTCGCGATAGACCGGCAACGCGATCGAGCCGTCGTCAAATTCGAACGGATTCCCGCGGACCAGCGTCCCCGAGTGCGGGATCGGGGCCGTCCTAAGCCGTTTGGCCGGAGACCAGGTCTTGCCCGAATCGTCGGTGTATTTGAAGTTGATATCGCTGCCGCTCCACCCGCCGATCGTGACCGTTACAAAGAAAAGCCATGTCCTTTTCCTGTGATCTGTGAAAAGAACTGGGTTACCGATCTTTCGGATGAAGCGTCCGATCTCGGCCTGTGCTTTTTCTCGCGTGACGAGCACCATGGGCGGCCGCCACTGCTGTGCGGCCTTATCCCACATGGCAGCATGGATCGCTACGTCGGGTGCTCCTTCATGGCTTCCTTCGAACCAGGCGGCCAGGAGTTTGCCGTTGCCGAGGCGGGCCATGGTGGCGCTGTGCACGGAAACTTCGTCAGATTCGAGATCTTCTATGAATCCGGCGAAATGAAAAGGACCCGCGGGCCCGGGCCGGACCGGGCACGTGTCCGCAGGGATCTCAATGTCGGTCGACGCCGACGGGCGGAACATCGTGTCGAGAAAGACCGGTACGAAAGCCGCCAGGCACAAAAGTGAGAGGATGCCGGAAACCGCATTGCTTGGCTTGTGAAAAAGGCGTAGGGCGGACAAGTCGGTACTCCTTGCCTACACAACATGACGGTCAATTAAGCACTGCATCAGGAACCCGGACACTCGAACGTCCTCGAATCGGGTTCAAAAACGAAATGCCTGCTTCATAGACGATCGAAAGCAGTCTATGGAATGGTCGGCCAATGGACTCAACCGGTCCTAGTTTTGAGCTGAGAGCGCGTTACGAACCAACCCATCGGTCGAACGCATCTCATTATTGCATTAAATGAAAGGATTTTGGAGCCGGTGAAGGGACTTGAACCCCCGACCTGATGATTACAAATCAACTGCTCTACCAGCTGAGCTACACCGGCGTGGCTGCGGTGCGGCAAAAAGCCGCAATCGACGATACTAGCAATACACGCAGGTCGGTGCAAGTCAAATTTTGGGACGGGCCATTGAGTGCTGTCCGAAGGGCCGGATTAAGGGGCCTTCCGTGGGCGTCGCTGCGAAGCCGGACCGCAAATTTCGATCGGCTGGCCGGGGCCTGCCACACGTCTCGTCCTTGAGCTTGAATAGTAAATGCTGTGTCGACCTCCATCAAAGGCTAGTTTGAACAATGCAAAAAGATGTTGACCACAGCCGGACGGCGGTTTACAATTTCAAATAAGGCCCGGAACCCAAATTCCGAGCGCGGGCGATCGCACCGTTCTGTGCGGCCCTCAACAATTTCCCAGATCCCGGAACCGAAATCCCAGAGGAGCAAAACGTGAAGTCACAATTATCATTCAAGCGCCTGTCATTGTCTGCCGCGATGGGTCTCGCGATGTTTTCATTCGGAGCTACCGCACAACGGCCCGACCCGACACCGGTCCGAGTTAGGGTCGACGCGGCCAAGCCGATGACGGCGGCGGGCCCGAATAATCTATACTGTGCAGGTTATGTCCAGCACTCGCCGATCGAAACCGATCGACGTATTGTCGGTGCGGTCGAGGAACAGGAGCAGTTCAATTATGCTCAGAACGACGTTGTCTATCTCAACTTCGGTGCCGCAAACGGTGCCCGCGTCGGCGACATTCTTGCGGTCGTAAGGCCAAAGGGTAAGGTCGAAACTCGATGGACGAGCAAGGGCGACCTTGGTTTCTTTGTCCAGGAAGTCGGCTCAGTCGAGATCATTCGAGTAAAGAACGACGTTTCGGTGGCGAAGGTCAAGATGTCTTGCGACACCATGATGCTTGGCGACCTTGTCCAGCCGATGAGCCAGCGAACGAGCCCGATGCATCAGGCACGCGGGCCGCTCGATCGGTTCGCCGATCCCTCCGGCAAGTCCGTCGGCCGTTTGTTCATGGCGCGCGATGGCCAAGAGGCGCTTACCCGTGACCAGATCGTATATATCGACCTCGGGGCCGACGCGAATGTCCGCGTAGGTGACTACCTGACCGTTTTTCGTCCGCTCGGAAAGGGACACCTGTTCATCAGCGACGAGGATGAGACTGCTAGTGCTCGCGACGAAGGGTATCAGAGCCGTGAATATCGCGGCGGCAAGTTCTCGAATCAGGCTGCCCGCAAATCCGGCGACAATGCCCGCGGGCGGGTCGTCACAACGGAAGCCGCGAAGGAAGGCCGTCCCGCGATCAGGAAGATCGTCGGCGAGATCCTCGTTTTGAACGTGAAGGAAAAGACCGCGACGGCGGTGATCACGAGAACCGCGCAGGAAATTCACACCGGAGACTGGGTCGAGCTGCAGTAGTGCGGCTCGCGCTGTCGGCGCTCAAAATTTCAGCCGGGACCAATTGGGGGCAGACGACCGTACCAGACGGCCGCCTGCCCTCACATTTTTTGGACGGCTTATCCGGTCCGGCGGGCTTGGGTCCCGCGTGCAACCGATTTCCAAGTTAGACGGAACGATTTGCTACGTCCCTACTTGGGCCTTAGACTATTAGTTTATGGTCGAGATCGAAGATTTTCCGATAGGTGTGGCTGACAGCGATATCGTCGAGCCGATGATGCAGATACCGGACCAGCTTCCGGCACTGCCGCTTCGCGATATCGTTATATACCCGTTCATGATCGTTCCGCTGTTCGTTTCGAGGGACAAATCGATCCGGGCAGTGGAAGAAGCGCTGAACGATAATCGGATGATCGTTCTTGTTTCCCAAAAAGACGTAAACAAAGAAGATCCCGATCAGGAAGACCTTTATACGGTCGGCACGGTCGCGATCATAATGCGGATGCTCAAGCTCCCTGACGGGCGTATTCGGATCCTGATCCAGGGGCTTTCGAGGGCAAAGGTGAATGAGATCACGGCCGACGGCCACTTTGTGCAGGCAAAGATCACTCCGATCTCGGAACCCCTAGCGCCTGATAATTCGCTCGAGGTCGAGGCGTTGGTCCGGAACGTTCGCGGGCTGATGGAGAGGGCCGCAAGCCTGGGCAAGAACATTTCGCCGGAGGTCTTGGCGATCATCGCAAATCTGGACGACGCAGGCAGGTTGGCCGATCTATCTGCCTCGAACCTTGAATTAAAGGTCGATGACGCCCAGAGCGTGCTGAACATCTTCGACCCGGTCGAGCGTCTCAGACGTGTAAACGACCTGCTGAACAAGGAGATCGACGTCCTCACGGTCCAGCAGGAGATCAACACGCAGGCGAGGGCCGATATTGACCGTTCGCAGCGGGAATATTTCCTCCGGCAGCAGTTAAAGGCAATCCAGGGCGAGCTTGGCGACGGGAACGAGCTTTACGAAGAGATAGAGAATTACCGCAAGAAGATCCTCGATGCAAAGATGCCCGAGAACGCCGAGGGCGAAGCCCTGCGGCAACTGAAAAAGCTTGAACGGATGCATCCGGATGCCGCCGAAACGGCGACGCTGCGGAATTGGCTCGACATCATGACCGAACTTCCGTGGTCGATCTCATCGAAGGACAACCTCAATCTGAAGAAGGCCGAGAAGATCCTGGATGAGGACCACTACGGGCTTGAGCGGGTGAAAGAGCGGATCGTCGAAGCTCTTGCGGTCCGGAAGCTCACCACCAAGCCGAAAGGCTCGATCCTTTGCCTGGTCGGCCCTCCCGGTGTCGGAAAGACCTCGCTCGGCCGCTCGGTCGCCCGTGCGTTAAATAGAAAATTCGTTCGGCTGAGCCTCGGCGGGCTCCACGACGAGGCCGAGATCCGAGGGCACCGCCGGACCTATGTCGGTGCGATGCCGGGCAGGATCATCCAGGCGATCCAGCAGGCCGAAACGAACAATCCGCTGATAATGCTGGACGAGATCGACAAGGTCGGCGCCGATTTCCGCGGTGATCCGAGTTCGGCCCTGCTCGAGGTTTTGGACCCGGAACAGAATTTCACATTTCGCGACAACTATCTTGGCGTAACGTTCGACCTGTCGAACGTGATGTTCATGACGACTGCGAACGTCCTCGATACCATTCAGCCGGCTTTGCGGGACAGAATGGAGGTCATTTTTCTCACCGGCTACACCGACGAAGAGAAATACGAGATCGCCCGGCGTCACCTGATCCCGAAGCAGATCGGCGAAAACGGCCTGGAGAAGAATGACGTTAAATTCGACCGTGCGGCCATATTCAAGGTGATCGGCGAGTACACGCAGGAAGCGGGCCTCAGACAGCTGGAACGCGAGATCGGTAAGATCGCCCGAAAGGTCGCCAGAACGAAGGCCGAGCTCGAAGACGAATTCACTCCGGTAAAGGTTTCTGCGCAGAGCGTAAAAAGTTATCTGCGGAGCCCGCGGATCTTTCAGGAGACCGCCCTCAAAAAGGACCAGATCGGGATCGTCACCGGACTTGCGTGGACGGCCGTGGGCGGCGATATCCTCTTTATCGAAGCCCTGAAAACACGCGGAAAAGGGAAGCTGATGCTCACCGGCCAGCTTGGCGAAGTGATGCAGGAATCGGCACAGGCGGCCTTCTCATACGCGAAGGCGAGGGCGTCCGAGTTGGGTATCAAAGACGAGGACCTCGAGAATTACGACATCCACATTCACCTTCCGGAAGGGGCGATCCCCAAAGACGGCCCGAGCGCGGGAATTTCCATGGCCACCGCGCTTGTGTCGGTGCTGGCCCAGCGGGCGGTGCGCAAGGATGTGGCGATGACGGGCGAGATCACATTGAGGGGAAACGTCCTTCCGGTTGGCGGCGTCAAAGAAAAGCTTCTCGCGGCACGCAGGGCCAAGATCAAAACGGTTATCATTCCGGCCCCGAACGAGAAGGACCTGGAAGACCTTCCTCGGGAAGTAAGGAGTGATTTGAACTTTGTATTCGTAGAGCATGTGAGCGAGGTGTTTGCCGAAGCACTGCTCGAACCAAAGGCGGCGGCACGGACGGCACGCCGTTGAGCGGCCGAAACCCCTTATAAATTGACCGTTTTGGCCGGTTGTGGTAGCTTTAACGATGGTGTTTACCCGGCCCTTAAGGATCACCCGGCCCGGGCAGATGGAACTTTTGGCCACATCGGACGTTTAAGATTTACGGACCGAGTGGCTCAGCGGCTGAAAATATCGCCCTAACTCTCAAGTTAGTTCCTATTAGGAGTATAGACGAGATTTGATGACGACATTCATAAGCAGGGCATTCCCTGCGGCAGCAATACTACTTTTTTCATTCAGCGCTTTCGTTTCCGCGCAAAGCACTTCTAATTCTAATGACAACCTTCCGGCGGCGGTGCAGCAGGCACAAGAAGCTGTCCGAAAGGTCCTGGACGATTCTTCCCGCTCCTTCAAGGAAGGAATGGTCGCCTTTAAGGAAAACCGGCGGTCGGATTCGGGGACCGCGTTCGATCGATCGGTCGAGACCTTTCTGATGTCGACGCTGGATATTCAGCGGGACGCAACCCTTCAAGCCTGTTATAACCAGCTGATCGAAACGATCTACCGGCTCGAATTCCCCTCGGCCGCTCAGCCGCCGCAGATCAGGAGCCTTTCGGCCACCTGCACCTGGCGTTGGGCCGACGCGGATATGAAGCTCTCCGATGAAGTGGTCGCCATGTCGCGAACCGCAAAACCGGCCGCGACTTCGAGCCAGACTGTGAAGGGTGGACTTCCGGCCGCTTCGCCGGACACCGCCGGCACGTTGATCGGTTTCAATCAGCAGGGCTTCGAGCCTTCGCCGCTCGATGAACTATCGAAACTTGAGCTGACAACGGAAGAACTTCAGGTCGACGCCGACCCGGTCGCACAGGCACAGTATCAATATATTCAGGTTGCCGTTTCCAATAAGTCGCTTGGATTCTCGTTCCAGGTGCACCCGATGATCCAGCAGTACATCAACTACTACCGCGGACGCGGAAGGTCGACGATGGAAATTGGCCTCTACCGTTCGGGTATGTTCATGCGGATGGCGCGGCGGATCTTCCGCGAAGAGGGAATTCCGGAAAACGTTGCGTGGCTCGGGCAGGTTGAAAGTGCATGGAAGCCCACCGCGATGTCATGGGCAGCAGCTTCGGGACTTTGGCAGTTCATTCCCGGAACCGGGGCCCGCTTCGGCCTGCGTCGAACGGCCCACGTGGACGAAAGGAACAGTTTTGACGAGGCGACACGTGCGTCTGCCCGGTACCTGAAGTTCCTCGCTAATCGCTACGGCGGCAATTGGGAACTTGCGATGGCTGCATACAACTGCGGCGAAGGGAACGTCGATCGTGCGATCCGGCGTGCCGGTGTCGCGAATTTCTGGGCGGCATATCCTTATCTTCCGCGGGAAACGAGGAACTATGTTCCGAACATCCTTGCTACTATCCTGATCGCGAACAATCCTGCACAGTATGGCTTTGGCCATGTCAGGCCGGCGCCGCCGCTCCAGTACGACCGGATCCGCGTGCCTGCTTCAACAAATTTGGCGATCATCGCACAGGCATCCGACACGACGGTCCAGTACATCAGGTACCTGAACCCGCATCTTCGCAGTAATTCGACGCCGCCGGAGCCCTACATCGTCAATATCCCTCCGGGGAAAGCGAACGATGTAGTCGCCGTGTTCCGTCGAGTGCCTGCGTCACAGATCAATAACACAAGCCTGGCGAATTCGGTTAAGGGCGAGACGTGGCAAACCATTTCGAACCGAACCGGCGTAAGCGTTGCCGACCTGATGGCGGCTAACCCGGGGATGAAAGATCCGAAAGGAAAGGTCTTCGTTCCGGTCAGCGCAAACAAGGTTAATACCATCGCTTACAGCCGCCCGACCAATGCACCTGTCGGTACCGGCGGCCCGGCGATCAAGACCGTTAAGGCCCAGGCAGGCGACACGGTCTCCAAACTCGCTGTTCGCCACAATGCGGACCCGACGGAGGTAGCGAAAATGAACGGGCTGCTTACCAACTCCGTCCTTGGAGCGGGCCGCGAAATAAGGATCCCGGCGAAGTAGTTTCACAGCTAACTTTTCATTGGCCAGGGCGTTAATTGTCCTGGCCTTTTGATTTCCTAATGAAGCTCTGGCTGTCAAAGAACTCCGAGATCCCGATAAAGGACCAACTTGTCACGCAGGTTTTGGTCGGGGTTGCGGCGGGCGATCTCAAGGTCGGCGAGAAGCTACCGAGCACGCGAGAACTTGCTCGCCGATTCGGCATTCATCCGAACACGGTCTCTGCAGCATATCGACAGCTGGCGAAAAATGGATGTGTCGATAAACGCACCGGCAGCGGAGTGTTTGTCGCCGGATCGAACGGTTCGCAGGGTGACGCACTGGACGGATTGATCGATGTCCTGCTGAGTAACGCCGAAACGGCCGGCTTTGACCGGGCTATGGTTTTGCAGCGTCTCTTGGCACGCATTCAGCCGCCAAAAGGCCCGAACGGTTTTGCATTGTTCGAACCGAACAAAGACCTTGCCGACATCATCGTCCATGAGATCATGTCTTCGACGGGGCTCCCGGTCGAACGGGTTGAGTTCGCGGACATCGAAGATCGGATGGATCGCGGACTCTTGCTTATTGCCCTCGCTGACGAAAGGGCGAAACTCGAAACTCAGCTTCCCGAAGGCCGTGATTGCATTCTCCTTACCGCAAACTCAGTGGCTGGTTCCATGACAGGCCACTCTCGACCTTCCGAAGAGGATATCGTTGCGATCGCCTCGGCGTGGGACGACTTCCACATATTTGCGAGACTCTTTCTAATTGCGGCAAAGATAGACCCCGATGCAATAGTTTCGGTTTCGACAAAGGAGCGCGGATGGATCTCCAGGCTTGATGCGGCCTCCTTCGTCATCTGCGACTCGAAAGTGGCCGAACATCTTGATGGGGACCCTCGACTGAGAACTTTTCCACTCGTCGCCTCTGCCTCCATCGATGGGCTTCGTGACCTCGCCGGCAGCTGACCCGCCGGTACACTCTTAGAAAGCGTACTATCCGGCCGGACTTACGATCCATAGATGGTTAATCTCCAGATGGAGATCATTCACTATGAGATCATTTCTTTACGCATTCTTTTCACTATTTTTGTTCTCTTCCGCGACCTTGGGCCAAACAAGCGACTGGCAGGCAGTGGTCGCCCTAAAGCCGGGAACCCGGGTCATCGTGAGCGAGAGAGGCGAGGGCGAAATAAAAGGCCGGATTCGGGCGGCAGACGATAGCTCGATCGCGATCGAGCGGGGCGGGAAGCGGATCTCGGTCAGTCGCTCGTCCGTCGATCGCGTTTATCTTGCGAAGCGGGGTTCCGTTCTCAAACGGGCTCTTATAGGAGCCGCCGCGGGAGCGGGCATCGGCGCGGCCATTGGGGCCGGCGTGACCGTTGCGACAAAAGGGGACGGGCTGGCGGCCGCGGGCGGTTTTCTTTACGGGATACCGGTCGGTGCGGCGATCGGGGCGGCAACGACGGGCACCAAACGAGGCAGGCTCATCTATTCTCAATAACATCCGGCATGAAGGCCTGGAGAGGATCGGAACGCAGATCGCCTGGTTCTTACGAACCGGCTGTTGCGGCAAGGCTCCTGGCTATATGTTTCGCCAGGTTTTCGGCGAGGGAGCCCCACGACGTTGTTTCACCCGCCGCGATCACCGTCCCGCTTCGCCGGTCATAGATGCGGTAAACATATCGGTGGGTGATCCACGACATAGAAACGTAGCCGATCTCGACGAACAGGTCGGCTTTGTCTTTGTAACGATGTATCGTCAGCCCGAGACCCTTCCACTCGGGCCTCTTGAGCAATTCTTTCTCCAGAGCTTGTCTGGACGGCTGTGCTGACGATTTTTCCAGCGCGATCGTCTTTGCCTCAAGAACCATCTGCTTTGGGGACCTTGGCGGCTCCGGCATCACAGGCTGAGCACCGCTTTCGGAATATCCGGTCAACGATCGATCGATATCCCGTAATGAACTCGCGTCATGCGTTTCGATCATCGCAAGGATCAACTCGTTCGACACGCCTTGTTCTTTGAGCGTAAGCAGTGCCGCCGGTGAGACATCGAATGTCACTGCAGAACGGCGGATGGTTGTAGCTATGACCTCATCGCTCAGCCCGGCCTTCACCATTTTTACGACCGTGCCGTTTGTGAACGGATCTGCCTGGGCGGCCGCGATCAGCGAAAACGCGGCGATCAACAGGACAAAAGAGATCGTACGTCTTGGACATTTCATATAAATGTTTCTGATGGGACCCGTAGATTCTCGGCCAATTCGGGATCCGAATGTTCGCGACTGTGACGCTTTAGCGAAGTGTGCGCACTTTCGGACGGTCAAGTCTTGACAGTCTAAGGAACTGTAACTATACTTGTTACAGTTATGGCGGCCAACAGTCAATTTTCGATGGCGGTACACATCCTTGTAATGCTTGCGCGTTCGGACGGCGATATGGTCAAGTCCGGCGCGATCGCCGGAAGCGTCAACACCAATGCGGTTGTCATCCGGCGGCTTCTGAGCCAGCTTGGCCATGCCGGGCTGGTCGAGTCGCATCCGGGCTCGGCCGGGGGCAGCCGCCTTTCGCTTCCGCCTCAAAAGATCACGCTGGCCGATGTTTACAAGGCAGTCTGCTGCGGAGACGTTTTTGCCCTGCATCCGCGAACGCCGAACCAGGATTGTCCGGTCGGCAGGAATATCGAGGCCGTGATGTGTAATTTACAGAAGGACATCGACCGAACGGTAGCCGACCGGCTCTCAAGGCAGACACTTGCAAGCGTGCTTGACGCCGTCGATCATCCGAAGGGCTAAAAATTTTTTGTAATGATCTGTAGCGAGTTCTGTTACAGACGGATTCGAGGAAACTGACAGAAGACAAGTCGAACCAAGGGAGGTCCCCGAGAGTGTTCATTTTCGATCCAAATTGCGGCAGCGTCTGTTTACGGCCGCCAAACTACCTTTTGAATGCGGCGAGCGCTTTGCTCCGCCTGTACCCGATCTTCATGAAGGCATCTCTTTTGCTGAACAGGCTGATCCAATGATCCGATGCATCGTTGAGCAGGAATGGGCATTTCTCCCGGGCAAACTACGAAAAGGACATCGTCTGCACTATCCCGCAGAAGATGGAATTTTGCATTGATTGGCCGTTTCGCCCGATAATAGACATATTGTCAAACAGCGTCTGCTGTAATATTCGATCAACAAGTCATTTTGGAGAAATATTAATGAGAACTTTCGCAGTTTCGGTGACTCTTCTAGCGTTCATTTTGGTTGGCTGCGGGACGAACGACCCGGTCCCGCCTGCAAACACGGGCCCGTCTCAGCCGAATGCAGGGCCCGCCCCGGGTTCCGATGTCAATGCGCCGGGCGCGTCGACCGCAAAGGGGACGGCCTTGCCGTTCAACGCTTCGAATGGCACCGTGACCTTTATGCATTACCTGGACGATAAGCGTGAGCAGGGCGGGTTTACGATGGTCGCGGGAACGATCGACCTGGTAAACGACAATCCTGAAGAAAGTTCGATAACGCTGGAGGTCGAAACGAACACCTTGTTCGCGGACGATCAGAAGGCGGCTGAAAAGCTGAGATCGGCCGACTTTTTCGATGTCGCCAACCATCCGAAGGCCGTTTTCCGGTCGACCAAGATCACGGCCGGAGCGAAGCCCGCTCCGAATAACTTTACGATCGCCGGTGACCTGGAGATCCGCGGAAAGACGGTCCCGGTCACGCTTCCGGCCCGCATCGACATCTCCGACGGGATCGTTTCCATCAACGCCGGCATTAGGGTCAACTCCGAGGATTTCGGAATGAAGAAGGAAGGCACCGGCAACGGGCGCTACCCGAAGAATCTTGCCTTTACTTTCGACACAAAGGCCCGCCGGAGGTAGCGTCCTGCTTCTGAACTTTCCCCTGGATGGCCCCTGGCTGAAACGGACCGTCTCGAAAGTGTTGAATGAAGGCCTATCATATCGAACAATTTGGGATCGAGAACCTTCGATGCGTCGAGGCTGACGAACCGAAGCCCGGGCCCGGCGAGGTCGTGGTCCGGATGCGGGCCGCGTCCTTGAATTACCGCGACCTAATGGTCGTAAAGGGCACCTACAACCCGCGGATGAAGCTCCCCGCCATTCCCCTTTCTGACGGAGCGGGTGAGGTCGCCGCGGTCGGCGACGGCGTTGATCAGTGGGTTGTCGGCGACCGTGTGATGCCGATCTTTGCCCAGCGATGGTATGACGGCGGCTCGACCGAAGCGAAACGCCGGACAGCACTGGGGGCTGGGGCTCAATGGCAGGGCACTCTGCGGCAGTCTGCCGCGTTCGACCAGAATTCGCTGGTGCGGGTCCCGGAATATCTGTCCTTTGAAGAGGCCGCCACCCTCCCGTGTTCCGCGTTGACCGCCTGGCATTCGCTTTTCGTCTCGGGCGGGCTCAAACCGGGTGAGACGGTCTTAACGCTTGGGACCGGCGGCGTGTCCGTGTTCGCCGTCCAACTTGCGAAAATGGCAGGTGCGCGAGTGATCTCGACTTCTGGCAGCAATGAGAAGCTGGAACGCCTGAGCGAGCTGGGCGCCTCGCACACGATAAACTATCGCGAAAGGGAAGACTGGGACCGGGCCGCGGTCGAATTCGCCGGCAAGGACCGCATCGACCACGTTGTCGAGGTCGGCGGGGCCGGCACGTTAGCACGGTCTATCAATGCCGTTCGGGTCGGCGGCCACGTTGCGTTGGTCGGGGCCCTGACCGAGGCCGCGGCGTTCAGCCCGATCAATATTTTCATGAAGGCGGTGCGCGTCCAGGGTATCTTTGTCGGATCAAAAAAGATGTTCGTCGATATGAACAGGGCGATCACGGCCGCAAAACTGAGGCCGGTCATAGACCGGATCTTTGAATTTGAGAATTTCCCGGAGGCGCTGGCCCACCTCGAAAGCGGCTCGCACTTTGGAAAGATCGTGGTTCGTATCGATTAGTTTAGCCGCCGCATACCCGGCCTTGACAATTGTAACGATGTTAGTTACAGTTAGTATTGGGCCGCTGGGACGTGGGTGTGTCTTCTAAGGGCATTTTGGGCACCGAAGACGGCTTTTGCGGTTAATTTTGTGGCTAAGATATAATTCGGCAATATTATCAGGAGAGATCTATGGCAAATTTTGCTAAGGAAGTTACGGATTCGGATTTTGAAACAACGGTACTTGGGTCGGACCAGCCTGTGCTGGTGGATTTTTGGGCTGAGTGGTGCGGCCCCTGCAGGATGATCGCACCGTCGGTCGAGGCGGTGGCAGAGGAATACGACGGAAAGGCATCGTTCTTTAAGATGGATGTGGACAACAACCAGAATGTCCCGCAGCGGTACGGAATTCGGGGTATCCCGACGCTGATCCTTTTCAAGGGCGGCCAGGAGCAGGAGCGTATCGTCGGAGCCGTTTCGAAAGAAGCGATCTCGAAAGTAGTCGGGAAGTATCTTTGATCTGCAGATCAGATCAAATGATCAGAGGCGTTCGACCTGAACGCCTCTTTCATTTTTAACCAATCAGGTCCGGACCCGAGGTCCCGCCGTTCGATCGGGAAAACGCCGGCACGGGCATATCGCCGCCGCTCGATCACCGGACGGACACTGCATAGTTTTCCGCGGCCTAGAACGTGTTGAACCCGGTCACCGGCACATCGTCCGTTTGGCCCCATGGTTTGGTAAAGATCGAACGCGTTCCGACCGTCATTGTATAAAAGGTGCCCTGAGCTCCAGGCCGCCAAACACCATAATCGGTCTTTCCGTCGCCGTCGTAGTCACCCTGGGCGACGATGTCCCCGGTAATTCCCCATGTGTCCGTAACGACCGAGCTGCCGGCCGTCGCGCTCGGTTCAAAGTCCCAAACGTAGGTGCCGCCGACATTCCTGACGACACAGATATCGGTCTTGCCGTCGCCGTCGTAATCCCCGGGGGCGACGATATCGTCAGCAAGCCCGAACGTTTCGGTCGAAAACACGTCGCCTGAGGTTCGTTTCCAGAACTGGCCGTTTCCCCCCTGGGCACGGCGGACGACGAAGTCGGCTTTACCATCGCCGTCATAATCGCCCGGAGCCGGCGTGTCACCGGTCTGTCCCCATTCGACCGTTTTGAACAACTCGAACGGATCGGCCTTATAGAACCAGCGGCTTTGTGCACCGTCGCGATAAACGGCCAGATCGTCTCGGCCATCGCCGTTGTAATCCGCCACAACACGCGGGTCATCGTTTGCTTCGCCGAACTGGTCGATCCTTATTGTAAGGGTCGCACTCTGGATGATGTAGAACGTGGCGTTCGAGGGCCTCCAGACCGCCGGATCGTCGCGGCCGTCGCCGTCAAAGTCTCCGGAAAGTATGATGTCGCCGCTCACGCCCCAGGTCCGCTCATAGGTCGGATTGCCTCCGTTGACCGCATTCAACCACGTAAGCTGCGAACCGGCACCGCCGGCGGCCCGCACGACCTGGTAATCCGAACGCCCGTTGCCGTCAAGGTCGGCCTGAGCATCGCGGATGACATTTCCTGCATTCGGAGCGCCCGGCGTCAAAACTCCGTTAGCAGGGAAATTAAAGGTGCGGATGGTAGGGCTGTAGGTCGTATCCGCGGGCTGGCCGGTGCGTGCGGCCGCATACCAGGCCTTGGAATTGTTCGGCCATTTATTGTTGAGGAATCGGGTCGCACCGCCGATCACGGTCCCGTCGGATTTCAAAACGGTGCCGTAGGTCACATCGGTCGCACCGCCATCGCTCCATGCGACCCCGTCAATGATCTCTGCCCCGGCAGGCAGGGCGTCGAGCGTCCCGTCGTCGTTGGTATCGAGATCGGTGCCTGGTGCGATCGCGGTCGCACTGCTGATCAAAAGGTACGAATTGGTCCCGTTTTGCAGTACGCCCGTGTTAAGGAAAGCGAGCGGGATCACGGTCGATTCGGCGGGATAGGCCCGGGCACCACAGCCGACAGCGCTTACGACGGCTAAAATGCCGTTCGTCCCAAAGACGGGGCCCGGGACGCCAAAAGTGATGACGGCAGTTGCCTGCCCCTTGTTGCTGTCACCCTCAAGCGAGACGAAATGAATATTCTCGACGGCGGCCCCAGGGGTGCCGATCAACTCGACATACTCACACCCGTCATCCGAGCCTCCCGGGTTGATATCCAATTCGTTGATCAGGATCTGCCCGCTGGCCGGGCCGGACAGAAGTACCAAGGTCAAGACACAAGCGAAACTTAGGAAAATCAGGTTTTTCATGATCTACTCCTTTTCATTAGAGGGGCCCGCCGCACCACGGCCAGGTCCGACAAACCATTTTGCTGCGGTGAAGATGCTCTTCAATTGATCGATTCGGTGCATCTTAACACAGGAATTCGGCGGTTGAAAGCGGAACGGCGGGGCGTTTGCTCGCTGCAGCGAAAACTCATAAAAGCTTCGTGCGGACGCCGAATTTTGGTAGAATCAGCTCTGACGAGGTATTGCGAATGTTGGCTGCCAGGGCAAGTGTTTTTGTGCTCGTTCTATTGCTTTCGAGCGCCGCTTCGTTCGGTCAGGGCAAGCAGCCCCCAAAGCCGGCCGAGGATGAGGTTATCCGCATCGATACCGAACTGGTCGAGGTGCCGCTTGCGATCACCGACCGGGCCGGCAGGCCGATCCTGGATCTGAAAAAGTCGAATTTCACAGTTTTCGAGGACGGGAAGCCGCAGGATATCGCGGAATTCTCGACGGCATCGGCCCCGTTCGAAGTGGTGCTGCTCCTGGATACGTCGGGGTCGGCGCGTTCCGAGCTTCAGATGATCCAGCGGGCCGCTCAGAACTTCATCAATTCGCTGAGGCCTGGGGATCGCGTCGCGATCGTCGCATTCAGGACCGATATCACGGATCAGAGGGCGATGCCGGCGACGGACGTTCTTTCACCGCTGACAAACGACCGGCAGGTGCTTCTTGACGGCCTGGAGCGGCTCGCCACCAGCAACGGAACCCCCTATTACGACAGCCTGCTTAAGATCGCCGGTACCTTTTTCGCTTCGGCCGCGGCCCCCGAATTCAAGGGACGGCGAGCTCTTGTCGCCCTGACGGATGGCGTCGATTCGACCAGCCTCGGCGATTTTGACGAGGTCCGCGAGCGTTTCGGCCGGGCCGGGGTAACAAATTATTTCATCAAGGTCGATACCCGTGAGTTCTTTGAGCAGAACCTGCTCGGCGACTGTCAGATCGCGATACGTTTCTCGACGGCCCAAATACAGCGATATTTCCGTCGGTTCGCTCCGAACTCAAAGGTCGAGACCACGAGCGATTTTTGCCGCCTTGGAGATTTTGAACGCCTCGCCATAAGCAAGAACCTCTATGAACTTGCTGCGGAAGAAATGAACGCGCTCGCGAAGAATTCGGGCGGCAAGGTTTTTCCGGTTGCGGACCTGAGCTCCGCCAGGCAGGCGTTCAAGAGCGTTGCCGACGAGATCGGGACCAAATATTCGCTGGGTTATTATTCATCTAACGGGAAGCGTGACGGGACCTATCGTGCGATCAAAGTCGAGGTCAAGGGATTACCGTCCGGAACACAGGTTCGGGCTCGCGAAGGTTACACGGCGCCTAAAAACTAAAAGTAATTATTCCTTCTGAAATATGTCTCAGCGATTCGGTAGAGTTTGTCTGATCGTGCTTGATTCCGCAGGGATCGGCGAAATGCCTGATGCCGCCGACTGGGGCGACGCCGGGGCCGATACGCTTGGCCATATCATGGAATCGCGGAACGTAGCGCTCCCGAATCTCCAAAAGATGGGGCTCGGCAATATTCGGCCTCTGGCCGGCGTACCGGCAAGCGATGCGCCGATCGGCAGCTACGGCAAATGCACCTTGCGATCGAACGGGAAAGATACGACGACGGGCCATTGGGAGATGGCCGGGATCATTCTGGAAAAGGCCTTTCCGACGTATCCGAACGGCTTTCCGCCGCGGATAATCAATGAGTTCGTCGCTCAGGCGAAAGTGCCGGGCGTTTTGGGAAATGTCCCGGCAAGCGGAACCGAAATAATAAAGGAACTAGGTGAGGAGCACATCCGCACGGGCAAACCGATCGTTTACACCTCGGCCGATTCCGTGTTTCAGATAGCCGCACACGAAGAGGTCGTGCCGATCGACCGACTTTACGAAATGTGCGAGATCGCACGACGCATTCTCGACGGCGAAGACAAGGTAGGAAGGGTGATCGCGCGGCCGTTTCTTGGCTCCACCGCCGCGAATTTCAAACGGACCGAGAATCGGCATGATTACGCGGTCCCGCCGCCGCCGGCCAACCTTTTGCCGCTGCTGAAGGACGCCGGGTTCGACGTCGTCTGCGTTGGAAAGATCGCGTCGATATATGATTCGACGGGCGTTACAGTAGACCTGATCGCGAAGAACAACGATCAGACGGTGGAGCAGACGATCAATGCCCTAAATGCTGACACAACAGGCCTTATCTTCAGCAATATGGTCGATTTTGATATGCTCTACGGCCACCGCCGCGACACCGAGGGATACGCGAAGGCGCTCGAACGATTCGACACCCAGCTTCCGGCGATCTTCGACGCCATGCGCGACGACGATCTGTTGATCCTCACGGCCGACCACGGCAACGACCCGACGTTCCGCGGCTCCGACCACACCCGCGAGTACGTACCGCTGCTGGTATACGGCAAGTCGGCGACGCCCGGCGTCGATCTCGGCACCCGCGGATCGCTCGCCGATATCGGCCAGACCATCGCCGAAAATTTCGAGCACAAGCTCGTTGATGGGTCAAGTTTTCTTGCTGATGTCTGTGGATAACCGAACGGTCCACCCGTCAAAACGAATAACTCGACGCCGTTATTTCCCGTAGTGCTTTTGCCAGCTTCATCACGTCGTCAGGTGAGTTGTAGATCCCGGGTGTCACGCGGATGCAGTCACCGCCGGCCGGGCCCGAGCGGCGCACCGTAAGGATCCCGAACTTTTCGGCCAGCAGCTTCATTAAAGCATCATTTGCCTTTGCTGTGGTCACGCCGTTGAGACGGAACGATGTGATCCCGGCGACCATACTGGTGTCGTCGGGCGTAAGGATCGTAACACCCTTCATTTTTCGCGCGGGCCCGACCCATAGGTTTCGCAGATGACGGAGCCGAGCCTCTTTCGCCGCTGTTCCGATCTTCTTGTGAAATTCGATCGCTGCCGGGATCGCCATGTGTACCGCGAAGTTGACCGTCCCGGTATCTACGCGATCCGTCACCGCGGTTGAGTTTGCCGATCTTCCCATGTAAGGATCGATCGCTCCGATCCTGGACTTATTTATGTAGATAACGCCGCATCCGATCGGAGCCCCGACCCATTTATGCAGATTGAATCCTACAAAGTCGCACCCGAGATCCTTTAGCCTGAAATCGACCTGGCCGACGGAGTGTGCTGTGTCGACGATCACGTCAGCTCCACGCTGCTTTGCCATTTTCGCGATCCGGGCGACCGGGATCATCATGCCCGTAAGATTGTTGACGTGAGTCAGAAGGAGCAGCCTGGTGCCCGGATTGTCTGACAACGCCTTTTCGTAGAAACTGACGATCCTGTCTTCGGTAAGCGGCTCATCGGCCGTCGGTTCGGGGAAACGGACCATCACAGGCTTTACATTGCGTCGTGTTTCGAGCCATCGCATCGCGGTCTTCATCTCGGCGTAATCGAGGTCGGCGTATAGCACGGTGTCGCCTGGCTTGAGCTCATTGTACCCGCCGATCAGGGCTTGCAGGCTCTCGGTCGCGCTTCGCGTGATAGCGATCTCGTCGATCCCCACGTCGAGGAATCGGGCGACAGTTTCACGAATACCCCGGACCGAATCGATCCATCGAAGCCTTGCAAAAAATGAGTTCTCATTGTTAATGAACTCGGCCAGCCGCTTGAATTCAGCCAGCACGGGGGCGGCCATTATTCCCCAATAAGCATTTTCGAGATTCGTGATCTTCCGTGTGACCGAATAATTTTTCGCCACCACCCGCCAGCCGGCCTCGTCATCGGCGCGCAAAGGTGCTGCCGGAAGGCGTTCGTCGACCAACGCAGAAAAGGCCGATGTGTACTGCCGCCAGGCTTCCGCGTTCGCGGGGGGAGCACCCGCCAAAGCCAGGCTTCCACCCAGCGCGATCCCTCCGCCAATGAACTGTCTGCGAGATACTTTGTCTTTACCCATGTCCGGTCTCCATTAACATATCCTAATTTGGTTATACATCAATGAGGCCGAAATAGGTTAGCCAGGTGATGTTACGAGACGGTTGGCCGTACGCTCCGCATGCGACCCAGGGGGCTGACGGCAGGTCGATATCCGGTAATGTCTGAAGATAAGCAGTGATCCTATTGCGATCTTGATCGCAAGCGCTCGAAATTTGCCTTCGCCGCGGCGGCCAGCCGGGTTTCATTGGTCGTTTTGGCTTCTATTACGATCTTCTTTCGCATTTTGAGGTCCAGAAGGCGTTTGCTTTGCCATCGGTGATCGATTCACCTTTCCAATCGAACCGGTCTTTTGCGATGTTCGAAAAGGTCAGCCGAGTGCCTTTCTTTTCGTCGCCCTGCCGCATTACCAAATTCTCTCCTTCCTTGGAACCTCTCCATACGGGTGAGGCAGCGAAGCCGGGCATTCGGAAGAATGTGACGATCCATTTCCTTTCATTCGCGTCGAAAATGCGGACGTTCGAGGTTGAGAACGTTGGACTCCAATACTGGTCGATAATGCCCCGGCCGTTCAGAAAGTATTTCGCAGACCATACGGCGGGGAACTTTATCCATTTGCCCTCCTGCGGAAGAAAAAACTCTTCCTCGCAGACAAATTCGCCTATCATAAATGAAAATTCTTTGGTTTCACCTGGTGCCTCCGGATTCAGCCGGCCGAACGGGTATTTTTCGTTCGGTTCGAACTCACGATCGATCGAAGTCTGGCTGAAACCCTCCACGGCGATGAGCGAAATACAAACGATGAATGCATAGAACGGAAGGCTGGTTTGTTTCAACGACATTAGGCTTTTTCTCATATTCATAGACTTGCGTTTTCGCGGGTTATCATTTCGGACGGCATTGATCTAGAATTCAAAAGATCCGGAAAAACTCAATATGAAGATGTTTACGCACATAAGTGTTCAATTGTTTTTGGGGTTGGTGATCTTTTCGGTATCGATCCCAGCCCTGGCCCAGGAAGTCGAATCGCCGTCGCGCCTTCGCGGGGTTATCGAGAGGTACGAGCAGGACTACGGAGCTTACAACCGCTTCTACAGCGCGCTCACGTCGTCGAATCGTGCGGCGAAGATGAGGTCGCTTTACGCCGATTATCTCGCGGAGTTGGGCCGCTGGAACTTTGATTCGCTGACCCACGACGAGCAGGTCGATCACATTCTTTTCCGGAACTATCTCGTGCACGAGCAGAAGGAGTTGGCTCGTTCCGAAGCGCAGCTCGCCGAGATGGCCTCGCTGATCCCATTCGCAAAGACGATCGCCGATCTCGAGGACACCAGGCGAAGGCTCGAGACGATCGATCCGGGCAAAACGGCGGCGCTTCTGGACGAGCTTGCGAAAGCGATCTCGGCAACGCCAAAGGCCGTCGAAGCGGGTGCGAAGCCGAAGAGGACCGTGGCCGCCCGAGCATCGAGGACGGTGATCTTCCTTCGGAATACCCTCCGCAATTGGTACAACTTTCACGCCGGCTATGACCCGACATTCACCTGGTGGAACGAGCAGCCCTATAAGAAGACCGACGAGGCGCTCGACAGCTACAACAAGTACATCCTCGACAAGCTGGTCGGCATCCGCCCGGACGACCGGACGACGATCATCGGCGACCCGATCGGCAGGGAAGCGCTGATCGACGAGTTGAAGTTCGAGATGATCCCTTACACGCCGGAAGAACTCGTCGAGATCGCGAACAGGGAATTCGACTGGTGCATCGCCGAGTTCAAAAAAGCGTCGCGTGAGATGGGATTCGGCGACGATTACATGAAGGCGATCGAGGCCGTTAAGTTGAAGTATGTCGAACCCGGCAAACAGCCCGCGTTGATCCGCGACCAGGCCCGCGAGGCGATCGATTACGTCAAGAAGCACGACCTTCTGACCGTTCCGAAAGCCGCGGAAGAGACCTGGCGGATGGAGATGATGTCGCCGGAGCGGCAGCTTGTGGCCCCGTTCTTCCTCGGCGGCGAAACGATCCTGGTCTCGTATCCGACGAATACGATGACGCACGAGCAGAAGCTGATGTCGATGCGCGGAAACAATCCCCATTTTGCACGTGCGGTGACCCATCACGAACTCATTCCCGGCCATCACATGCAGCAGTTTATGAACCGCCGGTACCGTACCTACCGCTCGCCGTTCCGCACGCCGTTCTGGGGCGAGGGTTGGGCATTGTATTGGGAATTCATCCTGTGGGACCGCGGCTTCGTAAAGACGCCGGAGGATAAGATCGGTGCCTTGTTCTGGCGTTCGCACCGGGCCGCACGGATCATCTTTTCGCTCAACTTCCATCTCGGCAACTGGACGCCTGAGCAGTGCGTCGATCTGCTCGTGAACAAGGTCGGCCACGAACGCGACAACGCGTTGGCCGAGGTGCGGCGTTCGTTCTCGGGCGATTACGGCCCGCTTTACCAGATGGCGTACATGATGGGCGGACTGCAGTTCTACACGCTTCATAAGGACCTTGTCGGCGGCAAGAAGATGACCGACAAGCAGTTTCACGACGCGATCCTGAAAGAGGGGTCGATACCGGTCGAGATGGTGCGGGCGATCCTGACCAAACAGAAATTGTCGAAGGACCACGCACCAAGTTGGCGATACTATCCGGGTTTGGCAAACTAGGCTCTTGCTCCGATATCGATAAAAAAGATGAGAAACCACGCTACGCGGTCCTTTGTGATCGCATTCCTGATCTGCTTCGCTCAGCTCGCAGGTCACGCTCAGGTTGAAGAACGAAACGTCCGGGCCGGGATGTATTTTCTGGCCGGCGACGCGTTGCAGGGACGCGGCAGTGGAACGGTCTTCGAGCGGATCGCGGCCGAATATGTCGGCTCGCAATTCATGCAGTTCGGGCTCGAGCCGGCAGGCGACCTAGGGTTTGACGGTAAACCGACGTTCGTTCAAACGGTCACGATCAAACGATATGCGTTCGACGGCCAGCCTTCTCTGAAAGCGGGTGCAGACGCGTTCGGGCACGGCAAGGAGATGGTCGTCCTTCGGGCGAATGCAGGGTCCATTTCCGGCCCGCTGCAGAAACTCGCCGCAGGAGCAAAGCCGAACAAAGGGGCTGCCGTGCTTGTTCCGGCACCGAAAGACGGGGCGGTGAACCTGAACCAATATCTCCAGTCATTCATCGCCGCCGGAGCCTCGATCGTGATGATCGAAGAGACCGAACAGCACCGTGCCGCATGGCAGAACCTGGCATCGCGGCGGCTCGGATTCACGGGCAACGCGGCGAACCCGTCGGCGCTGGTAGTTCTGAGCAAGGACGCCGCAGCCGGGATCGCCAAACTTGCGGACGGAGCGGCGATCGAATTCGCCGGAAAGACGGCCGAGACCACCCAGCAAACATGGAACGCCGCCGGCAAATTGACCGGCAGCGACCCGGCCCTGGGTAGTGAAGTTATCCTCCTAAGCTCGCACCTCGACCACCTCGGCGTTCGCGAGAACGCGCCGGGCGACGACAAGATCTTCAACGGAGCCGACGATGACGCTTCAGGCACGGTCGCCGTCATCGAGCTCGCCCGGACTTTTGCTTCCGGCAAGCGGCCGAAAAGGACCGTCTATTTCGTTTGTTTCGGGAGCGAGGAAGCGGGCGGTCTCGGTTCGAATCACTTCGTAAATAACCTTCCTTTCCCAAAAGAAAAGCTCATCGCAAATCTGCAGTGGGAGATGATCGGGCGGCCCGACGCAAAGGTCAAACCCGATGAACTCTGGCTTACCGGCTTCGAACGGTCGAACCTCGGGCCTGAACTCGCCAAACGCGGTGCGAAGCTTGTTCAGGACCCCCATCCCGGCCAGAACTTCTTTCAGCGGTCGGACAACTATACGCTTGCCCGCCAGGGCGTAGTCGCCCACACGGTCTCGAGTTTCGGGCTCCACACGGATTATCACCGGGCGAGCGACGAACTTAAAACGATCGATTTCGGCTATATGACCCGGTCCGTAAACTCTATGGTCGAACCGATCCGGTGGCTGGTCAATTCCGACTTCAAACCCTCGTGGAATGAGGGAATGCGTCCCTGATCCATCCCAATGAAGAAGAACGCGATCCAGTACGTCGTCTTGGCCGCCCTTTTTCTATTTGCGGCCGTTACCCTCGTAATTCACGTTGGACGCGCACCGGAAAGGCTGCGGGCCGCTTTCAAGGAATTCAGTATCCCCTTCACGATGGACGGCCGTGTACTTTTCGTTCGCCCGGAAGCCGCGGCGGAGGGCCTCAGGCCGGGGGACCAGGTGTTGACCGTCAACGGCGTTCCGGGCAGCGACAACGAGGCTCTGCAGCAGCAATTCGAACGGGCGGGAGACGGCGCGGCGTTGGACCTGCAGGTACGCCGGCGCGCCGAAGGCGGCACGGCCGAGGATCTTTCGCTGACGATCCATCCGGTCCCGATAGACAAGAACATCAACTATTACCTAAGGATCGTGGTCGGATCAGTTTTCGCGTACGTGCTGCCGCTTGTTTCGATCCTGCTTGGGTTTTGGGTCGCGTTCGTCCGGCCGCGGGACTTTGTCGCCTGGCTTTTCCTTCTGATGCTGCTTGGGCTCAGTACGCTAAGCCTTGAAGCGTATTCTCCGTTTAGCGTGCCCGGCACGTTTCGAAACCTATTCGGCAGCGGCTGGTCGATCTCGATGTTCCTCTTTGCCGTTTACTTCCCCGAACGCCTTCCGCTCGAAAAGAAGTATCCGTGGGTCAAGTACATCATCATCGTTCCACTGCTGTTTCAGGTCGTTCTCATCCTGGCTTCCACCATCCGGCTGCTTACCGGGTTGCCCCTGAACGAACCGCTGCGTGTCATATCTGAATACTACGGATACATCGCGATGCCGCTGAATATGCTGGCGATCGGGCTCTTCTTCATGCTGCTTGGGTGGAAAAGCGGGACGATCGCAAACCCGGATGCCCGCCGCAGGCTTCGGGTGATGGTCACGGGAACCGGCATCTCGATGTTTCCGGCATTCTTCTTGGTTCTGTATGCGTTCGTCAGCGGGTCGCGCGGATCATTCTTCGATGTCGCGCCGGCGTGGTTCGCACTGCTCGCCCTGTTATTCGTTTTGCTGTTTCCGCTCACTATGGCTTATGTGATCGTGGTCCACCGGGCGATGGACGTCAGGGTCGTCGTCAGGCAGGGCCTTCAGTACGCGCTCGCCAAGGGCGGCGTTCGCGTGCTTCAGATCCTGCTCCTGATCGCGATCGGGTTCGTAGTGTACTGGTCGATAAACTATTACAGCACCAATCTCTCGACGCAGTTGGCGTTCATCGTCGCCGGCGTGGCGCTTGTCCCTTTGATAGACGTGATCGCTAAACCGATGCGGGTGTGGATCGACAAACGCTTTTTTCGGGAAGCTTACAATGCGGAACAGATCCTGGCCGAACTCAGCGAGGACGTCCGAACGATGGTCGAAACGCGTCCGCTGCTTGAGACGGTGGCCACGCGGATCAGCGAGTCGCTTCACGTTCCGCAAGTGGCTCTCCTCCTTCGAAACGGCGCCAGCTTTACGCCTGCGTATTCGATCGGGTTTGACACGCCGCCGGCCGTCTCGCTCGGCGAAGGATCGCCTGCGATCCGAAAGTTGAGTGCGAACCGGCACATCGTTCTTTATGACGACATGAGCGAGGTCACTTCTACGCCGACCGTTTCGCACGATGAGCGTGAGCAGCTGCAGGAACTGAACAGCCAGATCCTTTTGCCGCTTTCGGTAAAAAACCAGCTTTCGGGGATAATCAGCCTGAGCCCGAAACGATCGGAGGAACCGTACACAGCGAGTGACATGAGGCTGCTGCGTTCGGTCGCGTCACAGACGGGCCTGGCCCTCGAGAACTCTCGCCTTACGGAGGCGGTTGCCATGGAGGCAGCCCAGCGGGAGCGCCTGAATGCCGAGGTCGAGATCGCACGCGAGGTTCAGGAAAGGCTCTTTCCACAGGAATTGCCGGTGGTCGCGGGCCTTGATTATCACGGTGCGTGCCGGCCGGCACTCGGCGTCGGCGGGGATTATTACGATTTCCTTGAATTGCCAGACCGCAAACTCGGTTTTGCGATCGGGGACGTTTCGGGCAAGGGAATAGGAGCCTCGCTGATGATGGCGAGCCTCCAGGCAAGCCTTCGTGGCCAAACGCTGCATGCCGGGGACGATCTCGCGGGCTTGATGGCCCATGTCAACACGCTTGTTTACGAGGCCTCGACGTCAAACCGCTACGCGACGTTCTTTTACGGGCAATTCGATCCGGCAACGCTTAAGCTGAGTTACGTGAATGCCGGTCACAATCCGCCGTTTTTGCTTCGTCCGGCCGGCGGTTGGTTCGAAGTATTCAGGCTCGATATCGGCGGTCCGGTCGTCGGAATGCTTCCGTCGATGCTCGCGAGTTACGAACAGGGTGAGTTGACGCTTGCGGCGGGCGACATACTTGTCGGATTCACCGACGGGATCTCAGAGGCGATGGATCCCGACGAAAACGAATGGGGAGAAGACCAGCTGCTGGACGAACTGAAGCGGCTCGTGGACGGGTCCGCCGAAACTATCCTCAAGAAGACCGTCGAGGCCGCGGACCGGTTCGCCCGCGGCGCGAAGCAGCATGACGATATGACGTTGATCGTCCTTCGTGTGCTGGACGCGACTTAGGCCGGTCCTGACGCTTACGGGAAGATAAACGAATTCTGCGTCGGAAGGTCTTCGGCCGTCCCAAAGGGCAGGATCAGTATTCCGTTCTGGGATTGTATGATATACCACTGCCCGTTAGACGGCCGGAAGACCGCGATATCGGCCTTACCGTCGCCGTCATAATCAGCCGGCACAGGTATATCTGTAGCCTCGCCCCAGTTCGCAACGCTGAACCCCTGCGTTGACATTGCCCGGTACCATTGGCCCGTGCCCGGCCTGAAGATCGCCAGGTCGGTCAACCCGTCGCCGTCGTAGTCCGCGGGAGCCTGAATGTCGCCTGCCTGTCCCCACGTTTGGATAAAAAAGCCGAGTCCCGATTTGATTATGTACCAGTTGCTCTCCGACTGTCGGTACACGGCAATGTCGTCTTTACCATCGCCGTCATAGTCGCCGATGACCGGCTTGTCGCCGGCGACGCCAAAGACGACGTTCGAGATGACGGGGCCCTGGCTGAGTAGTCGATACCATGTCCCGTTCGACGGCCTGTAGACGACCAGATCGGCCTTGTTGTCTCCGTCGTGGTCCGCCGGGACCGCAATGTCCCCGGCCGCACCCCAGCCTGCAGCCTGAAAGGTCTGATTGCCTGAATTGAACCAATACCATGTCCCGTTCGAGGGCCTGAAAACGGCGACATCTGTTTTTCCGTCGCCATCGTAATCGGCAGGGACCACGCGGTCCGTGGCGACGCCCCACTCCATAACGATATACCCGGCGGTGCCGCGGAGGATGTACCAAAGGCCATTCGATGGCCTGCGAACAGACAGATCGGCTTTGCCGTCGCCGTCGTAGTCAAACGGCGTCCGGTGGATGATCCCGGACCCCGCTCCCCGCCAAAAGCCGCTATTGATCTCGAAACCGGCACCGGAACTCTTCTCCACAAGATTTTGGCCGATGGTGCCGTTCAGCGTGAAGTTGCCGCCCGAAGCGGTCCCGCCGCCGTTCGAGATCACCGAATTGGATATGGTGAATTGGCCGCCCGACTGGCCGGAGGCCCCGGCCGCAAAGATCAGCAGGGCGATGATACCTTTCTTGATTCGTCGTAGATCCATGTAAAACTCTCGTACGATAAAACCGAAGCCGGTAAAAAGCCCTACGGGCAAGGAGTAATTGCAAGTACCATCGCCCCCGCGTTATCGATAGACAACAGGCGGCAAGTAAGACCGTCCGGTGATTTTAATATTACGCCGCCACCGGCATTGGTAACGAGGATGTTCCCGCCTGCGACTTCAAGCTTTGCTTTTGGGGCGGTCGTCCCGATACCGACACTGACATCGGCCCCGCCGTTGACCCCGGTGACCCCGCCGATCACTACCGAGTTGCTCTGGCTAACCGACGCCCTGGCCCCAATCGCGGTCGCATTCGTTAGGGTGCCGGTTGAAACGTCGGCGTCGGCTCCGATTATCGTGTTCGAACTGCCCGTCGTATTCGTATCGCCGGCGTTTGTGCCGATGAATGAATTCGAGCTTCCGGTATTCGAACTGCCAGAACCGGTTCCCGCGAAGATGTTGCTCGTGCCGGTCGTCGCGAGAACGCGAGACCCGTTTATGTTGTAGTGCGTAAGAACATTGACGACGTTTGCCGTTGACGTTCCGCCGACGGTGCCGTCGCCTGAGATATTGAAATTGCTGGCTGCCTGTGGGGTCGTTTGGTTCTGAATGAATGCTCCGCTCAGGTTTGGCAGGTCGCCGATAGTGATCGACCCGCTTGTCCAACCGCCGCCGCCGTCGCCCCGGAGGAACTGGGTGGTAGTCGATGAGGCCAGTCCGGTGCCGCCATTTGCCGTACCCAAGATTCCCGTAATGTTCGCTGCCGGCACGCTGAACGCGCCGTTGATGGTTCCGTTAACCGTGAGGTTGCCGCCGATCGTGCCGTTTCCGCCGATATTGAAATTCACTCCGGCCTGTTGAGCGACGCCGTTTTGAACATAATGCGTGCTACCGGACGGAATATCACCGGCGACAAGGCCCTGGCTCTGCCAGATGCTGCCGTTGCTTCGGAGGAAGTTGCCCGCGGTACCCGCCGCGTTTACGCCGGTGCCGCCGTTCGTGGTTCCAAGGACTCCGGTGATGTTCGCTGCGGGCACGCTGAACGCGCCGTTGATGGTTCCGTTAACCGTGAGGTTGCCGCCGATCGTGCCGTTTCCGCCGATATTGAAATTCACTCCGGCCTGCTGAGCGACGCCGTTTTGAACATAATGCGTGCTACCGGACGGAATATCACCGGCGACAAGGCCCTGGCTCTGCCAGATGCTGCCGTTGCTTCGGAGGAAGTTGCCCGCGGTACCCGCCGCGTTTACGCCGGTGCCGCCGTTTGCCGTTCCGAGAATTCCAGTTATGTTCGCCGCCGGGATCGTGAACGCCCCGGTAAGCGATCCGCCAACGTTCAGATTTCCTCCAACGGTGAGATTTGTGCCAACGGTTCCGTTACCGGCGATATTAAAATTCGCTCCTGACTGAGGGACGACGCCGTTCTGAATGTAGCCCGTCGAAAGGTCAGGAATGTCACCAAATGCAAGAGCGGCCGTCGTAAACCCGGCACCGGTGCTCTTTAGGAAATGACCGCTGGTACCGGCGGAATTCAATCCCGTACCGCCGTTGGTCACGGCAACAATGCCGCTGACATTCGAGGCGGCGACACTGCCGTTAAACACCCCGGTGACGGTCAAATTCCCGCCGATCGTCCCATTGCCGCCGATGTTGAAGTTAGCTCCCACCTGCTGGGTCGTCGTGTTTTGGACGTAGCTGGACGCCAGGCTCGGAATGTCCGCGGCCATTAGCGGCGCGCTGGTCCAGGTCGTTCCGTTGCTTCGCAGCACGTTGCCGACAACACCGGGTGATGAGACGCCGGTTCCGCCATTCGCAAATCCGAGAACACCCGTGATATTCGATGCCGGAACGTTAAAGGCCCCGGTGATCGTCCCCCCGACCGAGAGATTTCCGCCAATGGTGCCGTTTCCACCTACGTTGAAGCTTACCCCCGCCTGTTGCACGATACCGTTCTGGATGTAATGAGTGCTTCCGGAAGGTATGTCGCCCGCTACAAGGGCCTGGCTCAGCCAGGTGGAGCCATTGCTGCGAAGGAAGTTTCCGGCAGTGCCGGCCGAATTAAGGCCCGTACCGCCGTTGGATGTTCCAAGCGTTCCCGTGATGCTTGTCGCAGGAAGCGTGAACGTCGGGGCGGTGAACGTGCCGTTTACTACAAGATTACCCGGTATCCTGACCGTGTCCGCGACGCGTCCAAGCACAACCGAATTGTTATTGCTGACCGTCGCACCCGCTCCGATAGCGGTCGCAAAGGTCAGGTTTCCGGCGCCCACGTTCGATCCCGAACCCAGCAAAGTGTTGGAGAATCCGGTCGTGTTCAGAGCGCCGGCACCGAAACCGACGAAGGTGTTGTCGTTACCGCTTGTCGCGGTCCCGGCCCCGACGAATATATTTGCCGAGCCGTTATTTGAAAGGACACGGGTTCCGCCGATATTGTATTGCGAGCCGGAATTAACGGTGTTCGCGGTGAATAAGCCGCCGACAGTACCGGTCCCGCTGATGTTGAAATTGCTCGAGGTCTGAACCCCGAGTCCGTTCTGAATATAGTTTCCGCTGCCGGCCGGGATATCTGACGCGGCTATCGCGGAACTTTGCCAGATGCTGCCGTTGCTGCGAAGGTAATTTCCGACGGCCCCCGGCAAACTCATACCTGTACCGCCGTTTCCAACCGGAAGAATGCCGGTAATGCTGGTCGCGGGGACTATAAAGCTGCTTGCCGTCAGCGTTCCGTCAACCTGCAGGTTGCCGGGTGTCCGCACCGTGTCTACGTTCCTGCCCAAAACGACCGTATTGTTCGTGCTTACGACCGCATCCGCTCCGATCGCCGTTGCGAAGCTAAGATTGTTTGCACCGACATTCGCATTGGCACCGACGATGGTGATGTTGGTCCCGATGGAGTTCGTCTGGCCCGCATTAAGTCCGAAGAACGAGTTGTTTCCGCCGATGCCGTTACCCGATCCCGAACCGGCTCCGACGAAAGAGTTTCCGGTACCGGATGTGTTCGCGCCGCCCGCATTCGAACCAAAGAACGAATTGCTGCTGCCTCCGGCATTTAGACCGCCGGCCGAATTGCCGAAGAACGAGTTTGACGATCCGGTCGTGTTCGAAGCGCCCGCCGAGATGCCTGCAAAGAGATTGCCCGACCCGAGCGTTGTAAGCACACGGCTGCCGCCTATGTTGTACTGCGTCGCAGAATTGACGGCATTCGCCGAAAGCGTCCCGCCCAGCATGCCGTTGCCGCTAATATTGAAATTCGTCGAGCCCTGCTGCACCGTCGTATTGTTTATGTAGTGCGTGCTTCCGGCGGGCACGTCAGCGACCGTGAAAGGCAGGCTTTGCCAATTTGTACCATCGCTGCGAAGAAACCTCCCGGCCATTCCGGGCGAACTCATTCCGGTTCCTCCGTTTGCGGTCCCGACCACACCCGTAAGATTCGAAGCGGAAATGGACAGGTTCACGGCCGATAAGGTGCCGAGGACATTAAGGTTTCCCGGGATCCGCACTTGATCCGCCGCCCGTCCGAGCACGACCGTATTGCTGGTAGTCACGACAGCCTCTGCACCGATCGCCGTTGCGTAGCTCAAATTATTGTTGAGCATATTCGCTTCGGCACCGATGATCGTGTTCGAGTTCCCGAGCGTGTTTTGGGACCCTGCATTGACTCCGATGAAGATGTTCAGTTCACCTGTCGTATTCGAATGGCCTGCATTCCGGCCCAAAAAGGTATTGTTCGAGCCGAGCGTATTGAACCGTCCGGCTTCCGTCCCAAAGAACGAATTGTTGCTGCCGGAGTTCAGGAAGCCTGCGTTCGAACCAAAGAACGAATTATTCACGCCCGTAGCGTTTGCCTGTCCGGCGTTGGAACCGACGAACGAGTTGTTCGATCCGGAAGTGTTCGCCCTGCCGGCGAACGAACCGAGAAACGCATTATCGTTGCCCGAGGCATTCTCGCGGCCGGCTTTCGACCCCAGGAAAGTGTTTCGATCACCGATTGTATTGTTATAGCCGGTCTCGTTTCCGAAGAACGAGTTGTCCGATCCCGTGCTGTTGAAAAAGCCGCTGAAGGTTCCGAAAAAGGAGTTGAAAGCTCCGGAACTGTTTACCTGTCCGGCACGATTTCCGAAGAATGAATTGTCGTTGCCTGACGTGGTTCCGCTACCCGCGAAGTACCCGAAGAAGGAATTATTGTTTCCCGTTACGTTGCTCTGGCCCGCGTATGCGCCGAAGAACGCATTGAACGATCCTGCCTTGTTTTCCTGTCCTGCGCGCACGCCAAAAAAGGCGTTGCTTGAGCCCTCGTTCAAAAGCCCTGAGGAGTCGCCGGCAAAAATATTATCAAGCCCGGCCCCGCTGAGGATATGCTTCCCGGCAAAGTTGTAGCGCGTAAGTGCATTGAAGATGCCCGCGGCACCCGTACCGGACACGTTAAAATTGCTCGACGATTGCAGAGAGCTGGTGTTCTGGATGTAGTTCGAACTTCCGCCCAGAGGATTTCTGGCGTCGCTCAGCCGCGGATCCCCGGTCAACACGTACTGCGATGCTGTCTGACCGCCGAGCGACTGCGCGTTCGACGCATTGAATGCAACCGCGGCCGTCGCCGAGTGAAGGCTCTGGATCGAATAGGGTGAGCTGCCGACCTTCTGCCTGGGGCCGAGAGTGACGTACGAGCCGACACCCGTCCTTCTTACCGCGATCTCCAGATAGCGGTCGAATCCCGGAAATGCCGACTGGCCGAAGTCGATCTTGACCGAAAACAGTCCGTCCGTCACGGTCACGCTGCTGACCGTGTATGGGGTCGCGACCTCCGAACCGCCCGTCAGAGAATCGAATAGTCGAAACTCTATATCGTAATTGGCATTCGCCGGCAGGCCGCTTTCCTTCAGATTACCCTGATAAGTCAGTTCGGTCGTTTGTGCCACGATGGCCGGCTGTGCGAAAAAGCAAAATGCCAAGAATACAAGAACGAGATTAACTGCTTTCGTCATCCTATTTCTCCTATGAAGTGAGAGCTTTTACACTTTCATTGCGCAAGGCGTGTCGCGCGAAGCTAATGCGGTTTTAAGAGTAATGTTGGGTTTCGCTGCGAACGCGCGAACGAGTTAAACGCATACTCTTCGGACACGCAGATCCCGCAGATCGTCATCGAGAGTGTCTCAGCATTCGCCGGAAGAGTGAGCGAGTGCGATCACGTCCACACCACGTGACACCTTTGGAACGAAAAAATTGCGAAACACTTAATTTTTCCAGCTATCTAGCGATACGTCAAGTAGTTTTTCATGGTGCCGGATTCCGTCGGGCGGCCGGCGGGTTCTAACTCACCGTTTCATAACGAACGAGACCTAAATTCAACGGCAGTCTTGAATAAAGTCATTAGGGCGTGAATGGGCGTTCGAAGGCCGCGAAACCCTGCGTGGCGGCAATTTCCCATCGACAATGCCACTGGCCGGCAGTTGGCCGCAGGAAATGTATGTAATTGATACACTTCCGTTCCCGTTCGATACTACTCTATTCAAAGCAGATTTGTGCAAAGGTATGTGATCACTGGGTTTAAGCCTTGGCACAACGGTTGCAATTCATTCTTAATAGCAACGGAGCCCATCGGCGGCAACATGCTTTGGCCGGTCCGGCGAAACGGGAGGAGGTTTATCTTATGTCAAAACAAGTTATTTCGGTGGATGGCCAGGACACCATCGTGCGTGAAGACACGGCGAAGGCCTTCCGCGGCGTTCACTGGGCACTTATCAGCCTTGCGGCATTCATTTTGATAACGGCGATCTTATTCTTTGCCGGGGTGATCAAGTTGACGGCGGACGAACCGGCAGTTCCCGCAAGCAACAGAACCGCCGCGGAAGCACCGGCCGGGCCGAGGTAGATGAACCATCTGTTGGAAAAGAAGATCTCAGGAGATCAATTTGCGGCTGTGCAATTCAAGGGGGCAAACAAGGGGGGCACAGCCGTTTGGTCCGAGCGACCTGTGGCGTCCAAATATTTGGACGCCATTTTTTTCGCTCGGCCGGGGTTCCTTGCCGCGGCCTATCCGATGACGCATTGCCGAAGGCCGAAGAAGGCTCTAATCTATTGCTGGAATGCTGATACTCGGGATCGAAACTTCATGTGATGAGACTGCCGCAGCCGTGGTTCGCGACGGCCGCGAAATACTTTCGTCCGAGATATTTTCCCAGATCAGCCTCCACCGGCCGTTCGGAGGAGTCGTCCCTGAGCTTGCATCGCGGGAACATCTTTCCCGTATCGGCCCTATCGTCGATTCGGCGATCGAAAAGGCCGGCATTTCGCTGACGGAACTGGACGCAATTGGCGTCACCCATGGGCCGGGCCTGATCGGGTCGTTGATGGTAGGCGTTTCATACGCACGCGGGCTCGCCTTTGGCCTTGACCGGCCGTGTTACGGTGTAAACCACATTGAGGGCCACGTCTGTTCGGTCAATTTCGAAAATCCTCCGGTTGAGTATCCGGCCCTTGCCTTGATAGTCTCCGGCGGGCACACCAATCTATTCAACATTCCGGAAGAGGGCCGGTACGTTCTGGCTTCGCGGACAAGAGACGATGCAGCCGGTGAAGCTTTCGACAAAGTCGCGAAGATGCTGGGGCTGGGCTATCCGGGCGGACCCATTATTGAACGGATCAGCCGTGCGGGCGATCGGACGAAAGCCCGTTTTCCGAAAGCGAAGATCTCTGACGGTAAGCCCGATTTCAGCTTTAGCGGGCTAAAGACCGCGGTCGCCCGATACGTTCGGGAAAACTCGATCCAACCGGTGGCTGCCGGCAGCGAACCTGCCGAAGCGATCTGCGATATCGCGGCGGGTTTTCAAGCGACCGTGGTCGAATCGCTCGTCGGCACGATGGCGAAGGTCTCGAAAGACGTCCGCCCCCGCACGTTGATCGTGGCCGGCGGGGTTGCATGTAATGAAGAACTCCGATCAAAGGCGGCTTCTCTTGCAAAAGAACTGGGGATCCCGGTCTTGTTTCCATCGAAACATCTGTCGACCGACAACGCGGCGATGATCGCGGCGGCTGCATACGGGATGATCAAACGTGGTGCGGTCCCGGACCCCAACCTGGCTCCCGATGTAACTCTCAGGCTGCACGAACAGCTTGGATCCGAGGCCCGGCTGAGGGAACGCGGTGTTCCGTACAGGCTTTAGCCTCTGGCCGCCGTTGAAATTAAATCCTTGCGGATGCGGGTTATCGCTAGTTAAAATAACTTAACGGATCTTATCAACCCCCCGGGTAAGGAACCACCGGATCTCTACTTTCATACCCGCCGCGAATCGGCGGCAAAGAACGGAATTGCGATTTACTTTTGCGTCTTTGTTTTCAGGATCGCGGGCCATAGAGGACCTCAGTCTTCGGTCGAATTGCGATATTTTTCAAGCCTGGTTTTTAGGGAGGAAGTTCGGATGAAGTTTAAGTTTGCGATCGCTTTTAGCTTTGCAATGGCCTTGACCGGGTTAAGCGCCGTTTTTGTCGAAGGTCAGCTGCCTGCGACTCGGCTGCAGAATCGATTCACTGGCCTTTCGCTGCCAATGTTTGTAACGCATGCAGGTGATGGCTCTGGACGGCTGTTCATAGTCGAGCGGGCAGGGGTTATCCGGGTGGTTCAGCCGGGCTCGAACACCTCAACGGTTTACCTGAATATCACTCCGCTGACCACGATCGACGGAGAACGTGGTTTGCTAAGCGTCGCGTTTCATCCTGACTTTGAGAATAATCGGCGCCTTTTCTGCTATTTCACCAGGGCCGCGGACGGGGCGATCCAGATCAGTGAATTCGAGCAATCAGCCGCCAACCCGAACGTCGCGATAGCGACCGAGAAGCCGATCATTACGGTCCCTCACCCCGGCTTCGCCAATCATAACGGCGGAACGCTGGCCTTCGGGCCCGACGGCTACCTGTACGTTGCGACCGGCGATGGCGGCGGTGCGAACGACCCGAGCAACAATGCCCAGAATCTGAACTCGCTGCTGGGAAAGATGCTCCGGATCGATGTCAATGCGCAGGCAGGGCAGGGGCCCTATCTGATCCCGCCGTCAAATCCTTTTGCGGGGGCGACGCCGGGAGCCGACGAGATCTTTGCCCGAGGTCTCAGGAATCCGTTTCGTTGGTCATTCGACCGCGGCGGGACCAACCAAATATGGCTCGCCGACGTCGGGCAGGATGCCTGGGAAGAGGTCAACACTATCGTCAGCGGCGGCAATTACGGCTGGCGGGTTTACGAAGGCACGTCGTGCACAAATCTGGATGCAGGGTTATGTAATCCGGCAAATTTTCTACCGCCGGTCTTCGTTTACAGCAGTCAGATCACCTCATCGCGATGCTCGATCACGGGCGGCTATGTGTACCGTGGAAATCTGGGCACTCTGCCGAACGGTTCCTACATCTACGGTGATTTCTGCACGGGCGAGATCCTTCTTTGGAACAACGGCCAACAGCAGCCGCTCCACAATATCTCGGGATTCACCCTGGTCGGTTTCGGCGAGGACGAGGCAGGCGAACTCTACGTGGCTCAAATGAATCACGGGATCGTTCAGAAGGTCGTACCAGCTCGGGCAAATGCCGATTTTGGCGGCGATCAGCGCACCGATCTCGCGATATTCCGGCCCAGCAACAACACCTATTACATCCTGAATCCCAACAATGGAAATGTTCGTGTACAGGGCGAATTTGTTCAAGGAGGCGGGCAATTATTCCCAGCCGCCGAGGATTTCGACGGTGATGGGCGAACAGACGTTGGGTTCTACAATGAAGACGGCGGCTGGCAGTATGAATCGAGCTCCAACGGAACGATCCAGTTCGCAACCTGGGGCGAGCCGGGTGACATTCGAATGCCCGGTGATTATGACGGTGACGGGCGGGCCGACCTCGTCGTATGGCGGCCAAGCAATGGGACCTGGTATCAACGGATGGCGACCGGCGTGATATCGACGGCTCATTGGGGCGAGGCCGACGACATCCCGATCTCCGGCGACTTTGATGGAGACGGACGGTACGACCTGGCCGTATGGCGGCCTTCAAACGGTAACTGGTATGTCGTGTTCAGTTTGAATAACTCGATCCAGGTCAACACTTACGGTGAGCCGAACGACATCCCGGCGACCGGCGATTTTGACGGCGACGGACGCAACGACCTGGCCGTTTTCCGGCCTTCGACCGGGCAATGGTTCAGGAAACTGAGCAGCAACAACAGTTTCGCCGTGACTTCCTGGGGCCAGAATGAAGATGTTCCTGCGGTCGGCGACTATGACGGTGACGGCCGCGACGATATGGCTGTATGGCGTCCGGCCACCGGAACCTGGTTCATCATTCGAAGTTCCGGCGGCACCCTCCAGATCGATGGTTGGGGCATTCCGGGCGATATCCCCGTACCGAGCCGCGACAATCCTTGACGGGGACCGAAGACCTAACCGACGGCGCGAGCGAGTGTCAGAACGTTCACACTCGCTGCGCCGTTTTTCTTTAGCGAAAATGCGCAATGTGACGCCGACGCTCCCGTGGTCATTACGTCGTCCACGAGCAATATGTGCCGGTCTTTGATAAGTGCGGGCCGGGTCACGGCGAAAGCCCCTTTCACCGAAGCCTCCCTCGCCTTCCGATCCATCGCCGTGCGGTGCATTTGGGTATCCCGAACGCGGATCAGGCTGAATTCATCCAGCGGCAGGCGGGCTTTTCGCGAGACCAACCTCGCAAGGATGGCGGCCTGATCGAATCCTCTTTCGGCGAGCCGCTTTTTAGAAAGCGGAACGGGCATCACGATGTGGTCCGGCCCGACCGGCAAGAGCGGTATTGCCCACTCGAGTGCTTTTGCGGCGGTCGACGGTACCCAAGGCACGTTCTTGAGGCTTAAAACAGTTGCCAAGAGTGCAAATTCATAAAGCCCGGCGGACCGCGCCTGATCGTAAAAATGATCGTTGCATTGGCCGCAGCGGGCCACGGCTCCCGGCCTTCCGTCAATCAAGAATCGGCCGCATTTACCGCAAAGCGGGCTGTCAACGGTCAGAAAACGGACGCGTTCCCAGCATGCTCGACACGCCACTCCGTCCGAGGTGCTTTCAACCAACTCGCCGCAAACATGGCAAAATTCGGGAAAGACGAGGGAGACGAGTGGGTCCAGAAGCCTCAGCATGATCGGCTATGATAATAGCGCCGACCGACGCCGATACGGAGGAGGTTGTCCGGGGAAAATGCGAGGACCGGACCATGAAAATTTCGAAAGGCGGGCTCTAATCCTCTTCGTCAAGAAGGCCCTGTTCGACCAATTCCTGACAATTAAGGCAGTAGCGGGCCCACGGGATCGCCGCAAGCCGTTTCGCCGTGATCTCTTTCTCGCAGTTCTGGCAAGAGCCGTATTCATCGTCCTCGACCCTCCGAAGGGCCTCGTCGATCAATGCGAGCTGACGGCTTTCATTCTCTGAGACCGCTAGCATTACGTTCTTTGAATAGTTGCGGACGGCCAGATCGACCGGGTCAGGAGTTTCCGAATCGTCGACCGAAAGGTCGTTATCTTTCAATTTTTCGATCAGCAGATCTCTCTCTTCGAGCAGCCTTTGCTTGATATCTTTCAATGCTTTCTTCATTTCTGGTATGGATAACCGCTAATTATTGTGAATGCCCGATAAAGCTGTTCAAGGACAATGACCCTTGCCATCTCGTGGGTAAAAGTCATAAACGATAAAGATAACCTAAGATCAGCCCTTTCGGCAACCTCCCCCGAGACTCCGTCGGCACCCCCTATCACGAAGGTGACCTCTTTCAGGCTCCGCGTCTGCCAATTCTCGATCTGCCGGGCCATCTCGGCCGAGCTCAGCATTGTGCCTGACTCGTCGAGAAGGCACACGAAGCTCTTTGGATTCAATATTTCAAGGATCCGGTTGCCTTCGATGCGCTTGTCCACTCCCCCGGCGGGTTCGCGGATCTCCTTCACCTCGCATCGCAGAAAATGAGAAAGGCGCCCCAGGTATTCATCCTGGAGAGCCTTCCAGTTCTTATCTCTCGTCTTGCCGATCCAAACAAATCGAAACTTCATCACGGTCTGGGATGATCACGAAAGGGAAGGCCGGCCGATCGCCAGGGCTTCCGGCAAATGAATGCCTCCGGCACCGGAGCTAAGGATAAACCCCGCAGTTCGGCAAGGGTCTAAAGATCTGAGGGAAGTTCGACCCTTTGCGCGTCACGCCAGAGCCGTTCGAGGTCATAGAATTCACGAGCGTCCTTGTCGAAGACATGGACGACGAAATCGCCAAAATCCAAAAGCACCCATTCGCCTGCGTTGTACCCTTCAACGCGGATAGCCCGCGAATTGAGCTGCTTCTTGAGCTGTTCCGTTATCTCGTCGGCGATCGCCTGGACCTGACGCTGGTTGGCTCCGCTCGCGATCACGAAGAATTCGGTGAACGACGCCACTTGACGGAGGTCGAGAACCTTGATATCGATCGCCTTTTTCTCGGCGGCGCAGCGGATCGCGAGCCGGACCTCGGGGTCAACCTCTTCGAAGGGCGTGTGCGTGTTTGGGATCTCGATACGGACGGAGTCGCGGTGCAGGGTCTTTTCCTGTAGTTCTTCCATTATCTATAAAGTTCGTATTTTTCTATATAATTTGCAACTTCAACCGGGACGTCGTCCGTCCGGTCAAGGACGAGGTCATCCATCACGTCATCCCTGATCCCCGACGCTGAAACGTCCATTTGTACTGCGTTTGTCAGGAAGATCCGGGTTTCCGGCCATGCTCCCAAACCTTGTGATGCAGGCGGTGCGGCCGGATCTTGCCCGCGAAGGTCGACGATCCTCTCGCGATGTTCCACGCCGACGTGATCGATCGAAATCTCGTGGCCGGGCCGCGAGACGACCACGTGATTCGTCAGCAGCAGCAGCCTTTCCCAGTCGCGCCAGGTGCGTATGTCGTTCCACGAATCGGCACCCATCACGAAAAATATCTGGTCATCGGGCCGTTCGGCCAGTATCTCGTTGAGCGTATCGATCGTATATCGCTTTTCACGCCGGCTAAGTTCGATAAGCGATACTTTGAGCAGCGGTTCATTCTCGGTCGCCGCCGTCAGCATCGCGAAACGATGGTAAGCGGACGTCGGGCTGCGGTCCGGTTTATGCGGGGCATGAAAAGCCGGGACGAAATAGAACTCGTCCAGGCCGAAAAGTTCGACCAGCCGCTTCGCGATCGTGATGTGCCCGCAGTGGACCGGGTCGAACGTTCCGCCGTAGAATGCCGCTTTTTTCATTCCGGGTTTATCAATTTGAAGTGTCTTATTACTTCCAGCAGGATCTCGTCCGGGCATTCCGGTTCGTTAACGAAGAACCAATAATCGCCGAATTGATTATTTATCGAGAAACTCCGGCCCCTGTATTCAAAGTCGAGCCACATCTCGGTCACATGGTCCGTCAGGAAATCGGTCTCACGAGCATCTATGAGCTTCCACAGATGACTGCGCATCGCTTCGAACGACGCTATTTCCGGAAGATCGGCAAAGTTCCGCGATCCGTCGTTCGCTCGCCAAGAGAATAGCACCGGATCATTCATTGGCCGCCAGTTTAGCCGCCGAACCTAAGAGCCTTGCGGTCTCAAAGACCAATTCCTGGACCCCCGTTTTTGCAACGGATGAAATGGCAAGAAAGGGCTTTCCGTCCTTTTTTGCCAGCTCTTTTAATTTCTCTAAACGCTCAGGTTCGTCCATCGCGTCGATCTTGGTCGCGACGACGATCTGCGGCTTTTCGGCGAACTCCTTGTCGTAATTGGCCAATTCGCGGTTGATGATGTTGTAGTCATCGACCGGATCGCGGCCGGAGGCCGACGAAACATCAACAAGATGAAGAATAACCCGCGTCCGCTCAACGTGTCGGAGAAACCGGTCCCCGAGGCCGGCTCCTTCAGAGGCACCTTCGATCAGCCCGGGAATATCCGCCACGACGAAGGTCCGGTAATCACCCATGTCCACGACTCCCAGGTTCGGTTCGAGCGTCGTGAAAGGATAATCCGCGATCTTAGGCTTTGCCGCGGAGATGACCGAGATCAGCGTCGATTTTCCGGCGTTTGGGAAACCTACCAGGCCGACATCGGCGATGAGTTTTAGCTCGAGCTGAAGTTCTTTTTCCTGGCCCGGGCGGCCCTGGTAATGGAATTTCGGCGCTCGCCGCGTCGGGGTCGCAAAATGGGCGTTTCCCCATCCGCCCTTGCCGCCTTTGGCGATCAGGAACTTCTGACCGGCTTCGGTAAGGTCAACGGCAAGATCGCCGCTCTCCGCGTCGAAGACCTGCGTCCCGACCGGGACCTTGATCGTTACGTCCTCGCCGTCCTTGCCCGAACGGTTGGAGCCCTCGCCGTGCCGGCCGCGTTCGGCCTTGTGTTCGGGATTATAGCGAAGATGGAGCAGCGTGTTGTAACCCTCGTCGGCTTCGATCCACACACTGCCGCCGCGGCCGCCGTCGCCGCCGCTCGGGCCGCCGCGGGGCACGAATTTTTCGCGGCGAAATGCGGTGACGCCGTTGCCGCCGTCGCCGGCCTTTACCTTTATTTTTACGCGGTCTATAAACATCGACGTTGTTTAGATTCTAGGCTTTGCCCTCCGATTGGCAAAACGTGCACTCCGTTGCAAAATCCCGCACGAACTAAGGGCGAATTATTCGAGGCCCGTCAGATCGCATATCCTTCGTGGAGGCCTCAGCATCCCGGCGGCAGTCATCTTACATAAGGATCAACACATTCGAAGAAACAATACCGCTCCGAATCCGTAATTGATATTCTTATACAAAGTTAAGGTCGAATGCCGTTTTACGAAGCATTAAAACTAGCTTTTGCCTCGATACTTTCGCACAAGCTGCGCTCGTTCTTGACGCTGCTCGGCGTGATCTTCGGCGTCGCCACCGTGATCGTGGTGGTCTCGCTGATCGAAGGATTTAACGCATACGTCGACGAGAAGATCGCGAACATCGGGACCAACGCGTTCAGCGTCCAGCGGTTCTCGATCGACGATTTTTCCAGTGTCGAAGCTCTCAACGCTGCTCGCCGTCGAAATAAGGATGTGGGCATTGACGACCTGAACGCATTACGGGCCGCGGGCGGAAACATTCGTGATGCGGGCGGAAAATCGGGCTCGGTCGCCGACATTAAGTTTGGCGAAAAGAAGCTGATGAACGTCCGGGTCAACGGGATGTCGCCGAACCTTGAAGAGATCGAGAAGATCGAGGCCCAAAACGGCCGTTTCTTTACCAGCACCGAAGACGAGCTTCGAAAGTATGTTTGTTTCATCGGTTCCGAGACCGCGGAGAAACTCTTTCCGTCAGGCGACGCGCTTGGCCAGACAATAAAGATCGACGGGCGTACGTTTCAGGTCATCGGTGTCGGCAAGGAACTGGGGTCTGCATTCGGGCAGACGCGCGATATGTACGTTTCGGTCCCGCTTTCGACCTTTTTGTCGATCTACGGCATTCGCCGCTCGATATCGATCTCCGTCACCTCGACAAGCCCTGAGACCTACGCCGATGCCATCGAAGAGGCGAGGACCTTGATGCGGGTCAGGCGAAAACTCGGGCCCTCGGAAAAGGACAATTTCGGAATTGTTACCCCGGATGCAATAAACGAACTTCGCGACAATATCTTCGGTACTATCCAGGTCGTCGCCATCGGCGTTACCTCGATCTCGCTTGTCGTGGGCGGGATCGTGATCATGAACATAATGCTGGTGAGCGTTACGGAGCGCACAAAAGAGATCGGCATCCGGAAGAGCATAGGCGCACGGCAGGCTGATATTTTGAGGCAGTTCCTTGCCGAATCGACCTTGCTGGCCCTGGTCGGCGGGGCCATCGGTGTCACGGCCGCGTATTTGATCGCGAAACTTGTCGCAGTGGCCTTTTCTATCCCGACCGCCTTACCGCTGGTTTGGGTGACGATCGCTCTGGCCGTTTCAAGCAGTGTCGGACTCGTTTCGGGCGTTTACCCGGCATGGAAGGCCGCCAGGCTCGACCCGATCGAGGCGTTAAGGGCCGAATAACCTGGGCGTCGCGGGCGGAAACGCGACCGTCATCGAGCGTGCATTATGCGATTTCCACGATCCAACTTCTACGAAAATCTGCTGATGGCGTTCGACACCCTTCGGCAGCACAAGGTCCGTTCATTCCTCACGGTCCTGGGCGTTGTCGTGGGGACTACCACGGTGATCGTCATCGCCGCTTTCGTTTCAGGCATCGATTCGCGCGTTTCGAAGGAGATCGAGTCGTTCGGCACTAATTCGATCTATGCGTTCAAATTCGAACCCGGCTTCAATTTCGGTCCAAGTCAGGAGGAGCGTACCCGCAAACCTCTGACCGAGGCCGACGCAGACGCGATCCGGGCGGAATGCGTGAACTGCGAAAAGGTAAGCCCGTTCATGTCGCCGGTCGATTTTATGTCCGGTCCTTTCACCCAACGTATCAATGTAAGGTACCGCGAGATCGAGATGACCAATGCGACGGTTCAGGGTGCGTCGTCCGAATATTTTCAGATGGGCGTGACAAACCTTGGCGAAGGCCGCTTCTTCACCTCTGATGAAGAGGCCAACAGGGCTAAGGTGGCTGTGATCGGCGTGGATGTGGCGAATACGCTGTTTCCTTATTCGAACGCTCTTGACCAGGACATTCAGATCGAAGGCCGCAGATACCGCGTCATCGGCGTGCTCGAGGAGCGCGAGATCTTTATGATCGGCGCGGACGACCCGAACAACGAGAACAAAGCGGTCTATCTTCCATTCAAGACGATCAAGCAGCTCTACCCGGCGAATGAGGACTGTTTCATCATGGCGACCGCACGGCCGGGGAAGCTGAATGAAGCCCTGGAAGAGATAAAGATCATCCTTCGAAAGCAGCGAAACGTCGGCTTTGGAGAAAAAGACAATTTTGGGGTTCAAACGTCGGACGAGATCGTGAAGCAGTTTGGCGCGATTACCGGCGGGATATTCCTATTGATGGTCGCGATCTCAAGTGTCGGACTTTTGATCGGCGGTATCGGTGTGATGAATGTGATGCTTGTCTCGGTGACCGAAAGGACAAAGGAGATCGGGGTCAGAAAGGCCATCGGGGCGCGTCGTTTGGACATCATCACCCAATTTCTGATCGAAGCAGCCACGCTTACGGGGCTTGGCGGCCTGCTCGGGATCGGCATCGGCGTTGGCCTCTCATTGCTGATCCAAATGATCTTGCCCACGTACATCCCCTTATGGGCCCCGGTCGTCGGGTTTGTGGTTTCGGTCGGGCTGGGCCTGATCTTTGGCCTCCTGCCTGCATGGAAGGCGGCGAGACTGGATCCGATCGATGCGTTGAGGTATGAGTAGGGTCTTGATTCGGGCCGGGGGTCATTTATCAGGCAGCGAACCGATCCGAAAGGGAAGAACTTCTTCTAAGACATAGGATCGAACCAAAAGCGAAAAAGAAAACGCCGCTCCGATTTCTCCGAGCGGCATTTTCTTTATCGTCAAGATGGATACCGAAGTATGCTTTTGGACGATGTTGGTGGTTTTCACATGTACACGCTCAAACCACCGATTTTGTATTCCGAAGCTGCTCTGCGGGGAGTCCTGCTCCGGTCAACACCCATTTTGTTTCGTCGCCCGAAGGCGTCTCATCAGAATGTTGCGTTTCTCACGCTTGGTGTCGTTAGGTTTTTGTTCTGGTGGCTTTTCCTCCACCGCCGGTTACGTTCCCGGCAACGAGGCTCAACTTACTCCGAAGAGTGTTGAGCGGCGTAGCACCGATCAGGCTGATCATTTCCTGATGGCGTTATCGGTTTTTATCCCGACAACCCCGGCCGTTTGCCCCGAAGGGTCGGCCTTGGCAAGCCTTTCGGCTTCGGCTCCGAGCGTATCGAGCAGCGGCTTTCCGCTCCTACTGCTCTCAAACTATGCGTCACCGCATCAGTTCCACCTCTCGGTGCCGGTCAAGGTGCCCTTAAGCAACCTCGACTGTGAAGCTATCTTACACCACCTAAATTCAATGTCAAGCAGAAACTACTTTAACTTTCGCCTTTTTTTACAATAACTTACGGGCACGGTTGTGGAAAACTAGGAAAAGCGGCTGTGGATAAAATTGTGGAAAACTTAGGAAGCCTTTACGCCTCTTTAGTTGCGATCGATCGAAGGAGATGACCGAAAGGGAATTCCCCTGTGGAAAAGAAGATTTTCGGCACTTGAAAAAAAAACTATTGCGGTCATTTTTTGACGGGATGGACGAAAGATCGGACCGCTTTTTGGAAACTCGGAGGATCTATCTCGGCGTAACGGAAGAGGTTCGATTCGACGGCTCTTTCAAAGCTGACCAATAGCCTGATGAGGGCGTTGTATCTGGAATGGGCGGAGTCTTCGTTCTCCGCGGCAAGCATACGGTAAAGCCGATGTTCCGGGTCGTCAAACGTCTTCGCGGGTACAGGAACACCGGCCCGACGCAGGCGTGATGCCCCGATCGAAACCAGAAGAGCCGGCATCGATTCGACGCCTGCCCTCAGGTCGTCGATCCCTTTGGCGATGATCTCTTCGCCCGGTTTCATCAAGGCAATTGTACTCGAATTTGAGCAGACGGTAAGGGCAAATGAAAAAGCCGCATCAACAGCGGCTCCTTCGTATCAAAAATTCTTCGGGCTCGATCTTAAACGGCCTTCGGAGCCAACTCCGCGGCACCTTCGGCGTAAACGCTGATGAATTTGCCCTTGCGGCCCTTGTCCTCAAACTTGACGAAGCCCTCGATCAGGGCGAACAGCGTATCGTCTTTGCCGCGGCCGACGTTGTTGCCGGGCTTCCACTTCGTCCCACGCTGGCGGGCAAGTATGTTGCCGCCGAGGACGTGCTCGCCGCCGAATTTCTTCAGACCAAGCCGCTGTGCGTTTGAATCGCGGCCGTTTCGTGATGAACCTACACCTTTCTTATGTGCCATTTGTCGATTTCGCGTCCCGGATCATGAATCTCGGATTGCCTATTCTGACAATTCCGCAGTTCGCACTCCGCAGTCCGCACTCCTACTAGATCTTTTCTATCTTTATTTCCGTAAATCCCTGGCGGTGGCCTTGTTTGCGCTTATATTGCTTACGGCGTTTCTTCTTAAAGACGATTACCTTATCGCCCTTTCCGTGACCGACTATCGACGCCGACACGGTACCGCTGCCGATCTTGGCGTCCTTGCCTGCACCGACGACGAGTGCTTCGACGTCAATGTTCGCTCCGGCCTCACCCTCGATCGTGGGCACACGGACCGTCTGGCCGGCTTCGACCGCGAACTGCTTACCGCCCGTTCTGATAATTGCGTAACTCATTGTTTTACGTTCTCCCGCCCCGGCATAGCGGGAACAAGCCCGAAAGCCGAAAAACCTAAATTCTATAGAAATCCGCCGAGAAGGTCAATGCTCGGAGCCCCTGCAAGAAAAAGTCATATCTATCCAGCTCGAGCCCGCGCGTGGATCGCGGCGAGCGTTCGACAAAAACACCGTATTTACGCCTCTTCATGAGGGAAGGAATCCGGAAACCTGTGCTAAACTTAGCCAGAAGTTCAATCCAGCAAAGGAGGTCGGAGATGGAGTTAGAAGCCACCCAGCCAAAGATCCTCGATTCAAAGGTTGCCCTCTCGGGAGCGAACTGGTTCTTTTGGCTCGCCGCACTTTCAGCCGCAAACTCGCTTTTAGTTTATTTTTTTCAGATCTGGAACACACCGGTCGCTTTCGGCATCACCCAGTGGGTTGACGGAACGGCCGGCCCTCTCACCAGCGAAGGGTGGAGGCCGGCGCTGAACTCGACCGGGCTGATCATCGACCTTTTGATAGCGGCCGGTTTTGCGAGCTTCGGGCTTCTGGCCCGGCGTGCCCGGGACCTGGCCTTCCTGGTCGGCATCTTTCTATATGTAGTCGACGCGCTGCTCAGCCTGGGCCTAAAGGACTTCTTCGGCTTTGCGTTCCACTTTGTCGGCTTTTTCTTCCTGTTCCGGGGATTGCTGGCAAGCAGGCACGTAAGGGAGAACGCGACCAGCTATTAGATCCGTCAGGCCAGGTCGGGGTCCTTCACGACAGCGATGAAGGGCAGGTTGCGGTAGCGGCCGGCGGCGTCGAGGCCGTAACCAACCACGAATTCGTTCGGCACCACAAAGCCCGTGTAATCGATCTTCAGCTCTGTTTTCAAACGGGGTTCCGGCTTATCAAGAAAACTTGCGAGCCGGATCGACTCGGCGCCGCGCGAGTCGAGTATTTCGAGCAACCGCGAGAGGGTCAGGCCGGTATCCACGATATCCTCGACGACTATCACGTGCTTGCCGCGGATCGGGTTGCTCAGGTCCTTCAGTATCTCGACGTCCCCGGTCGATGTCGTTCCGTCCTTGTAGCTCGATACGGACATAAAGTCGATTGTGAGCGGAAGGTCTACGTGCCTCATAAGATCGGCCAGAAAGACGCAAGAGCCCTTCAGGACGCCGACCAGCACCAGCTCTTTACCTTCATACTCTTCCGTGATCGCAGCACCGATCTGTCGGATCCGCTCCTCGATCTGATCGGCGGAATAGAGCACGCGCAAATTCGGGTTGGTGAATTCCGACGGGGACGCTTTCTGGGGTTCAGGGCTCATATTGGACTAACGCTTGCTTGAGTTGGCTATTTCGGAAATACTAGTCAATCGGAAGGCTTAATTCAAGTAAACCGCGCCGTGCGCGCCCCCTATGCCCGAAAGAGACGATGTCACCCGCGAACGCGTTAAAGACCTGGTCCGCCAGATCCTGAAAACGGTTCCGACGGAGCCCGAGCCGCCGCGGATCGAATACCCGGAACGGGTGATCGTGAATTCGCTGAAGGAGGCGGCTGCGGCCGAATTTGACCGTGACGAATCGGCGAAATCGCTGATCACGGAAGACGACCTTCGCGGCCTGGACGCGGGAGCAAGGGTCCGGATTTCGCAGAAGGCGCGGCTGACGCCGTTGGCCGAGGACATCGTTCGCGAAAAGGGGATCGAACTCATACGAAAGGCCCCTCGCGAGAACGAGGTGCTGGCCCGTTCGGTCGCGATCGGGGCCGATCACGGCGGCTTCGAGATCAAAGAGCACCTCAAAGGATTTCTGGTCGGGCTGGGCCTGGTAGTCCGCGACGTAGGGACGAAGTCCAAAGAAGCGGTCGATTATCCCGATCTTGCGTATGCCGTCGCCCGGGCGGTTGGCGACAATCAAGTTGACGTCGGCATCATCATCGACGGAGCGGGCATCGGGAGTGCGATGACCGCGAACAAGGTGCCGAACGTCCGTGCGGCTGCCTGTTATTCGGTCGCCCTCGCAAAGAACTCACGCGAACACAACGGTGCGAACGTTTTGACGCTTGGCGCCGGCCAGAATTCGGTATCCGAGATCGAAGATATCGTTCGAGCATTCCTCACAACGCAGATCACCGAAGACCGCCACAAGCGGCGAGTCGCGAAGATCGACGAGATCGAGCGAAAATATAAAAGGTGGTAAACTTGGCTCCACGTATGGGCGGTAACGGTAATTACGATGCTTTGGTCGAGCAGATCACCGATCTGGTTCTTGCGAAGCTCTCCGGCGAAGAGCCGGCCGGTTCCTTCTGTTCGGCTGACGTACAGCGGATCGTGGATGCCGGGGCTCACCGCATCGGGATCGTTCTTGGTGAATCGGCGACGGCCCGCGACTGGGCGAGCCTGATCGATCACACGCTCTTAAAGCCGGAGGCGAGCGAGGCCGATATCCGCAAACTTTGCGACGAGGCGGCCAGATTCGGGTTCGCGTCGGTGTGCGTTAATCCCGGCTGGGTAAAACGAGCGGTCGAATTCCTGAAAGGGAGCGGCGTACCCGTCTGCACTGTTATCGGATTTCCGTTAGGGGCGACCCTCCCTGACGTGAAGGCCTATGAGGCCCGCCGGGCCATCTTTAACGGAGCCCGCGAGGTCGATATGGTCATCAACATCGGTGCCCTGAAGTCCGGCGATGTTTGCGCGGTCGAGGACGATATCCGGGCCGTGGCTTCGGCGGCCCATGAGAACGGCGTGCTGTGCAAGGTCATCATCGAAACCGCCCTGCTGACCGACGACGAAAAGGTGGCCGCCTGCCTCGCCGCCAAGAATGCCGGTGCCGATTTTGTGAAGACCTCGACCGGTTTTTCGAGAGGCGGCGCGACCGTCGACGATGTCCATCTGATGCGACGGACGGTCGGCGAGGCTCTCGGCGTCAAGGCCTCGGGCGGAGTAAAGGGAATTGACGACGCAAGAGCTATGTTCGAAGCCGGGGCGACCCGCATCGGCGCCAGCGTCGGCGTCAAGATCGCTCAGGAAGCACAAGGTCTATCCGTCGGGTCAAGCCCTTCAGCATATTAAATTCGACCCGCCTCAGTCAGCACTGTCTGATTACGCCGACGGGTTCTTTTGGTCTTTGGTCTTTGGCTTTCGGTCTTCGGCTTTTGGTCTTCGATTTTCGATTCCCGATTCACGATTCACGATTTACGTTCTTCAAATTTGGAATCTGGAATTCATCCTCTTGTCAGTACCGGGAGCGGAAGCGACCGGGTTCTTCCGATTTCGGAACTCGGAACTCAGAACTCCGAACTCGAAACTCCTTGATCCGTGCCGAAGGCACGCCGGAAATTAGCCCGATGCGAAGCGTCGGGTTTGGATGCCCCCAAGAGGCCCGCACGCTGAAGGCGTGCCGCAGTCATCAAACTCCCCTCCTTGTCTAAGGAGGGGTGGCAGCCGCTTCGGCTGATGGGGTGGTGAATACGAAACCCCGGACCACGTTCTTGTCAGTACCGGGAGCGGTAGCGACCGGGTTCTTGGGGTCTCGGAATTCGGAACCCGAACTCGAAACTCCCTCATCCGTGCCGAAGGCACGCCGGAGGTTAGCCCGACCCGAATTATCCAGCGAGTCGCACAAGCCTTATTCGTTTCAAGACCCTATCCGACAAACCTAAAGATATACAAATAGGGATTCTTTCTTTTTACCATCCCTCCCAATCACCCAATATTTGTTGGAACTCCTCTTTGCGATTTCGTTCAGGATTGTCCGAACGGTCACATCCTTTAGTCTCATTGCAAAATTGTCCGGCATTATCATTCCGTTCAGAGGGCCGCTTGATAGATGAAAGGGCTTTATTCTCTGTTCCTTCATTGCCCTGCGTACTTCAGGCAGATCAGTGATGGACTGTCTCAAGACTAATCCGTTTCTTTCTTTCGTTTCATATTGACTAACTATCGCTTGGAGAATAGTTTCGTGCCGTGAGGTCGGCAAGAAGTTGATCACATCGTCAGCAATTTCCCATTCGTAATTCGGTACTGAAGAGGCCACCAGATTCAATAAATCCTTCAAAGTGCCGTCTTCAACCGAGAAGCTCAACTTCAAATCCTGTACTGGAGGTACGATTTCGATTCCGATCGGAATTTGATGCTCGGTCGCTATTTGGGAAACTATCCTTGTCAACGACTTCCCTTCGAAACTTACATTCTTAACACGATCAGTAAGCCGGTCATTTACAGTTGGTTGGGTGAAGACATCGCCGTCAACCAGCCCTATCGTCAGGAAAAGCAAAATCTGTAGTGTCGATTTTAGGGTTCTCATACGTGTCACATCACAATCAGCCCGGCTACTATGGACCGGTTTTTCAAGGAATTTGGGGAACTATTGTTATGGTAGGAGCGCGCTTAGAATTCCTTGGACTGCCGTCGGTCCCACCCATTTAGGCCATTGGCATTATAGACGAATACCGTCACCTCAGACCCGGCAACTTTCGTCCCACCCAAGTCTGACGGTTGTATCTAAAATGCCCGTTTCTCTTCCTCGTTTTCTTTTTTCGTGAATTTCGTCGATAAATCTTTTCTTATCCACAAAAAACACAAAACAGATCAGATCCAACCATCGTCCCATTTGGGCGCCAATCGAAATGTCCGCTTCGCGACCGGAACGGTTGCGAGGGGCAATAAAAACGGGCCAGAGAGCCAGGAAATCCTTATCCGCTCCCGCGTGGGACGGGTCCACGAACCGAAACGGGCTTCCGAATAGGCTAAAACACAGGCTCTCGACCAAAGATCGAGTTCAATTTCGAGCCTCGATCCTGGAAAACCTGCAGCTGTCCCGCACGAACTTTCTCTGCGGCCTCCGCGTCGGCTCCTCGGCGATCTCCGCGTTATAGGCCTGCCCGTAACTCCAACCGAAACAGAGACTTACGCAAACATCGCCCAAAAGGTCAAAAATAATTCAATTTCAAGAATGTATTATAGTCGCAACAGACCCTAATCTATGATACAATAAGGCCGTCGCCCGCTTTTCGGGGGCTAGCTCTTTGAAAATTTGTAATGAGGAAATGGCGGTGCACCAGTCCCGCGTCGGGGCAAATAGCCGGACGGGCCGCCCGATCTGTCCCGCGTGAAGATCACAAAGGCAAAAGGGTAAACCTCGTCGCGAGAACAATTAAACTTCGTTGACACGATGTTTTTGTTCAAAAGGCGTGGGACAACCAACTAAAGCTAAGTGAATAAACAGGTTACCGGCAAAAAAGGGCCCTGGTCAGCGGCGGGACGTCCCGGGACAAAGACCGTCCCTTATTGGGGATAAAGTCGTAAGTTACTGATTCAAAAAGGCCTTCAGGCCCGGACAGATTTACACCGTTCGCCCCACAGCGGGACACGACCGCAAAGCCGAACCGAAGCGGGAAGAGCACAGGTTTACTTTGGGCCTAATTGGCTGATCGCGGTTTCGATGCCGTCCCGTCGGAAAACCTGGGCCGGGTTGCTTGCGGGGACCTTGCCCGGCGGAGGCAGGTTGACTAAACGCCCTAATGGTCGGAGTCCAAACCAATAATTCGGATCAGTCTTCGCGATCCTGCTTTAACGAGAAGTTATAGGTGACGGTCCCAAATCCTTTTACCGGAGTATCCTGGAACATCGCCGGACGGAATTTCGACTTACGGGCGGCATCTTCTGCCGCTCCACGCAGAAATTGATGTCCGGAGACGGCCTTCGCTTTAGTTACGTTGCCGTTCTCGTCGAGCTCGATCTCAACGGTGACCAGGCCCTCGATGTTCGACCGATGGGCGAGCGGCGGATAGACAGGCATCGCCATCTTCACGGCATTCGCTGCCGTCAATCGGCCCATATTCAGCGATTCGGGAACCCGGACAGGTGCCTCCACCGGCTGCGGCTGTGGGGCCGGCGGTTCAGCCACGCTCTTTGGCTTTAACTCGTCCCGGGCTTTCAGCTGATCAAGGACCTTTGAAAGCATCGCTTTGGCCGATTCGCTGGCGCCGTCCAGATCGACGGCCTTTTGATAATCATCGCGAGCCAACTCGAGCTTTCCGAGCCTCTCGTTCAAAACGCCCCGGTTGTAGTAGGCCCGGGCGTCCTTTGGATCGAGCTCGATCGCACGGTCAAAATCGGCGGCGGCCTTTTCAAGGTCATTCAGGCCTACATGGGTCCGTCCGCGGTTCAGGAACGCGATCGGGCTGTCTCTGCGAAGCGAAACCGCCTGGTCATAATCGGCCAGGGCAAGGGTAAATTCGCCTTTTACGAAGTTCGAATCGGCCCGTATCCGGTAGAAGTCAAAATCCGGCGGAGTCGGCGTTGGGTCCGGCGTCGGGGCCGGTGTCGGCTTAGCTTCTTCCTTCGGTTCGGGCGCCGCATCGGAGATCTCCCGAACCGCATTGACCAGAACGTCGGAGGCTCCGGTCGCTCGAAGTTCCCTTTCGATCTGGTCCGACAACGTGAACGTGATGCCCCGTTCGCGGACCGCCGACGCGAGGATCGAGTTGCGGTCTTCAAGGCTGACCTTTTTGGACCTGAGCCCGACGAGAAGGTCGGCAAGCGTGAGTTTAGGAGGCTGAGCAAGCGCGGCCGCACCGAGCATGAAGATCAACACGGCTGCGGCAAGATTGTGGAATTTGATGGTCGCGATCATATGGGTGGTTTCAGGACCGGTACGTCGTGGATCAATTGTCATTGATCAGATCGTCTACCGTTACGGCTTTCTTCCGTTCGGGAGTGGGATTCGTGGACGCGGCCTGGGGCTTTTGTTTCGGGGCCGCTGCCGGCGGTTTGGAGGCCTCGGGTCTTGCCTGTTTTTGGACGGGCGTATCTTTGACAGGCTCGGCCGCGACGGGCACGTCCTTAACAGTGCCGGCCTCAGACGGGACCTGGCCATCCGTTGATCCCGTTTGAGGTTTGGCTATGGTTTCCCGTGACTGCACGGGCACTGGTGCCGGCTCGACCGGCGAAGCGTTGGCCGGGCCGAGGAAAACCCAGCCCGCGGCGGCCAGGATGAGAACTACGCCTGCGGCGGCCGCAAGGGCCGTAAAGCCTAATCGGCTTGGCGGGCGGTCATCTTCGCCTGACGCGGCTACGCCGCCAGAGTCCGAAGCGTATTGCGGTGAGATCGCCTCGGCAGGAGAAGTGATCACGGCCGAATGGTCGACTGCGTCAGATGCAACGGGATCGACGTAATTCCGGCCCGGCGAGTATTGGGGAACTGGATCGGCAGACGAAGCGTTTTCGCTGCCGGCCCTGCCTGTTTCGGGGACGAACTCTTCGTCGAAGCTCTGTTCGGATGCCTGCGGGGCTCGCCAGCTATCCTGTTCAACTTCATTTACCGCAGGGCCGCTGTTCACCGAAGTATCGGAAGGCCTCTCGAGTTCTTTGAAAATTAAATTATCCCCATCATCGGAAGTCGACATGATCCCAAGCAGATCGTCCTCGACCACGGATGCGATGGTGGCGGCGATGATCGGCGGCTCTTCGACCGTCGATTCGACGTCCAAACCGTCGGCTTTATCGATCGATGCAGGTGGAGCGGTTGTGACGGAGTCAGGAGAGACTTGGCCCTTGTCACGCGATGGTTGGGTGTTACTCGGGGCCAGGGAGTATTTCGTCGGATCGGCTTTGCTTTGAATACGCTCATTGGCTCGAAGCCTTGCGGACCGAAGAACTTGCCGCATGATCGCGGCCGAATCGAATCGAAACTCGCGCCGGATCTCGAGCGCCTTCATGATCACATCGGAGATCTCCCTCGGTATGCCCGGGTCAAGTGCGTGCGGCGACACGAGCGGATCGGATCTACCGTCGATCACTTCGATCGAGCGTTCCAGAGCGTTGAGCGGGGGCTGGCCGGTGATCAAAAAATAAAGGGTCGCACCGAGCGAGTAAATGTCCGTTCGCCCGTCGAGTTCCTGGATCAGGATCTTGCCCGAACCGTTGTCGAGCTTGCTCATGATCACCTTCTGCGACGCGACATCGAGCCCCGGCCATAGCTGTTCGAGGGGCGAAAAAGGCAAAGGGTCGCCGCCCTCAGTGTCGGCATCATTTCCGACAATACGTTGCCGGCCGAAAAGCGCGGAGATGATAGACAATGCGACATTCCCATTTGCGTACCTGAAAATTGTCGACGGCTCTACCGAAAGGTGTACCTGCGGTGGGCGAGTCGTGGTGAGACGGAATAGGACATCAAGGAGGAGATCGGCCCATTCAACGGCCATTTCAACAGGAAACGGGATATCCTGTTGGGCGAGCAGGCTCGCCAGGTCGGTGCCTCCGGGCGGTTCCGAGACAATATATAGATGGTCATCTTCGGAGAAAGCCGAGAGTATCGGCACCACATTGGGATGGCGAAACCTCGCCAATCCCTCGGCACGCTGGAGCAGCGAAGCGATGTCCGAGGACGATGCTGCCTCGGCAATAGCGCCGGGGCCCGCAGGAACTTCGACGATCTCGACCGGGGTTTCCCCAACCGTGTCGATCGCTCGGTATCGACTAAATCCATCGAATTCCGGAAGTTCTTTTTCGAAGACAAATTGGCCGTTTTTAAGTTGGGTCGTGGCGGGCATAGAGGTATGAGGGGTAAGCCGGAAGGCGGGTGCTTACCTCTTCAATCATACCGTTTCGAGGAACAAAATGGAAGTGCAATGTTGTGCAGTGTACAACACAATACAACGAATGTGCGTCCGATCTCGCGAGTATTCCCGCCTCAGTTCAGGAACGATCAATGTTCCGGCGAAAATCCTGGCCGTCGATTCGCACGGTCTTGCACATTTCGTAGATCCGCGAACGCACGCGAACACCAATGCGATCTTCGAGTGTCTCCCTGGCTGTGTCCACTCGCTCGTCCGGATAATTTGTGGTGAAGATGGTCGTGCGTTGGTCGTTGTAACGGGTGTTAATGATGTGAGCCATCGTATCGAGGACCCAATCCGTTGGTTTTGATGCTCCGAGTTCATCGAGAACGAGCACATCTGCCGTCAGCACCGGACTCAACACGCCTAATTCCGAGGTGCGGGTGTTCGGATTGTATGAATCCTGGATCTCTTTGAGCAGGGAACCGAATTCATAAAAAAGGCATGGAAAACCGCGCTCAGTCAGGCCCTTTATGATCGAGACCGCAAGATGCGTTTTCCCGACCCCGACAGGCCCGGAAAAGAGCAGCCCCTGATCAATGGCGGGAAAGTTGTTCGTGAAATCCCTCGCGATCCGCAATGCCAGTTTCTGGGATTCATTGGATCTTGGGTCGAAGGTATTGAAATGGCATTTGTCGTAACGTCTGGGGATCCTTGCATTCTGCAGCCGCAGCGAATGGGAGTTACGGCGACGACATTCGCATAACTGCGCCCCCTTTCCCGGGACGATCTCCAAGCCCGAACCGAAGCACTTGTCACACACTTCCTCCGTTGGTTCGAGCGGTCGGTCGGTGTCTGCGGCCTTGGCAGTATCGGATCTGACAGCGCGGAGTTTGTGCTTTCTTGGGCTTTCCTTCATCTTGACGGTATCGAGCGAAGTTCTTTGTGAGAAAAAATCTTCCGTGACGCCGGATTATAGCATCCGACATCGGTGACGCAAAAAGGGTGGTCGATCCACAATACGACCCGCGCGATCGAGTTCGATCCTGGGCCTATTGTGTTATAGTCAACACTTTGCAGATAAACAGATATGGGCCTTTTTCGCAGTATGATGATCAGGTTCGGCCTGGCAGCAGTCGATTCTGAAAGGGCGGCTATTGCTGTCTTCCTGCTGGATGATGACCTTCGACGACATGCTTGGTTCGAGAAGCGTTTCAAAGGCGATGAACTTCACATCGCTGAGAATGTCGAGGAGGCGAAGGCCTTGCTGGAAACAGAGAAATTCGACGCGATCTTCTTAGATCATGACCTTCTTCCACATCATTATGAGTCGAATGACCACGACGATTACGAGAATACGGGCTATGCCATTGCCCAATTTCTAAACGAGCGGGTTGAACTGCAGCGTGCTGCAACAATAATCGTCCACACCAGAAACGCCGACGCGGCCATTCCGATGGTGCAGAAATTAAGGGAGTCGGGAAGGAACGTTGAGTATTGTGCCTTCCCGATGCTCGACCTGAAGATCAAAAATTACTGGAAACGATAATAGCTCCGGTTACTTTTTTGCGGCCGCCTGCTGAACCTTTATTTGATCAAGTTCGCCCTGGACCGTCGAGATCAACCGATTGATGAACGCCTTACGATCGTCCGTTTTGGCCTCCTTGAGCATTGCATTCAATGCGAGCAGTTGGGCCGTGTGAAGGGCCTGCTCTTTCGGAACTTTGACGTCTGGCTCAACGCCCGTACCTTCCCAATTGGTTTTGCTGATCGGGTTGATCGCCCGTCCGATCGGAACGAAGGCGGAGAAATGTTCACTCAAGCGCCGTTGCCCGCCAGGATGGGCTCCTCCCCCTGTCGTCTCGCCAACGATCGTCGCCCGCTTGAGGTTCTTAAGATTATAGGAGAATTCCTCGGCTCCCGAAAAGGTACGAGCGCTCGTCAGGACATAGACCGGTCTATCGGCGTACTTGGGTCCAACGACGCCCGGATCAGTCCAAAACTCGTCCGTCCTTCCTGTCGACCTCCAGTACATCGTGTTGAGGAGTACGGGCTTTTCGCCGAAAAGATATGAGGAAATCAGCGCGACCATCTCAGGGTCGCCGCCGCCGTTCCGTCGAAGATCAAAGATCAATGCCTCACTATTGGCAACAAAACCATATGCGGAACGAACTGTTTCGCGGCCAAGCACCGGGGCAATGAACCCCATCAATTCGATATAGCCTATGTTGCCACGCAGTCGTTCGACCTTCTCGAACCCAAAATTCTCAAATTTCACATTCCTCTCAAACTCGGCTCTCTGCTCCGGCGTGGGACCGCTGTTTCCCGAGCGAATCGGGATCGGGCGTTCGGAAAAACGTACTCTTAGGTGCTTATCCTTGCTGACCGCCTGAAGATCCTCGGTCAATTTCCGGGCGAAAGCCTGGGCCGAGCCGAGTGAAGCGTACTCGTCGGCTGACTGCCGCTTCCGCAGGTCTGCCTCCATCTTCTTTGCGACTTCCGGGAAGACGTAGCCGTCATTGAGTTCCTTGATCAAGGTGTCGATCACTGTGGCCCGCGTAGCCGAGTCGATGCTCATATCCGGGAGCGGCTGCTGCAACAGAACGGGATGGGCGACGAATGCCATGAATGCGCAAAAAGCCAGCACTTTGAACATAGTAGGTATCTCCAAATAAATGAATATCTAAGGGAGTGCGGAAACTTTGAATGCTTTGCGCGAGCGCGAAGTGAGCCCCACAGAGATCTTTAGCCAGACCTCGGTCTCGGTATCGCCGGAATAAAAATCCGATATCTTCTTCCCGGACGAAGACGCATTCTCAAGATAAAAGAGTATTAGTTCATTTTTGCGTTCGGCATCAGGGACCGTAAGGAAACGAGACATCATCAACTCATCTTCGATCTCAAAGCCTCGGGCTCTGAGGAATCTGACGGTTAAGGCCGCTTCTGCGTCAGGGCTCTCCCGCTCGGCTACAGAATTACTGAATGCATATGTGTTCTGACGGAACTTATGTCCCGCCATTATCTCGGCCTTGTCAAAATTGTAGTTGTAAGTGTGCGGCTGATCGGGGAGAAATCCTTCGAACTGAGCGATGAAGAGGCGTCGGATCTTCTTGGTGCCATCCGTATCTACAAACACATACCTTTCACCTTTTGCGATCCCTTTCAAGACAAAATCGAATTTGCCAACATAAACAAAGTCCTTGTGCACCGTCACCTGGATCCTCGGTAGTGCGTCAGAAGTCAGGACACGGCCATCAACCTTACGCGACTGCGCGTCGGCAGTGAGTATGCTCGTCCCAAGCAAAATTAAAGCAGCCAGGCTTGCACGGAGATATAACATTTATTTTTTCCGCAATCCGTTTAACAGCAAATCGGTTAGATCGTTCGCCTTTTTCTTGATCTCGCTTCTTTCACCGAGTTCGTAGGCACTTAAGCTGTAGGGCAGCAGGGAATTCGTCGCATCGAGAAGCGTGCGGCCGGTCTCGACGGGGTCGGTGACGGTAAACGTGCCGGCGGCTTTTCCCTCGGCAAGGACGCTCGCGAAGATACGGGCCTCTTCCTCAAAATAACGCTTTCGCCGTTCGAGCAGACGAGGACGCAGGTTGGCGAGAAGCTCGTTGAGACTCTGTGTATAATGCTGTACGCTGTCGAACCGCATCATGACCCGATCGATAAGCATTTTCCTGAGCTTCTTCTCGGGGGACGCTTTCGATCCGGCGGTCGAATAAAGCTCGGTCTTAAGCCGCTCGATGATCCGATCGATGTGTGACAACGCGATCTCTTCTTTGCTTTCGAAGTGCAAATACACGCTGCCTTTTCCGATCCCTACCTCGCGGGCGAGATCGTCGATCGTCATTTTCTTATATCCGGCCCTCGACAACAGGCGATCGGTTGCATCGAGGATCGCATCGCGATTGGTTTTCTGTCTTGTTGATCCCTTCATTATCGACTAAATGACCAGAATCAAGATCTGGTCAGAATTTAATTACGACTATAACATCGATCGAGTTCCCTGCAAATGGAAAAACCGGCCCCCCAACGGATCACAGGCCGGCGAGGTCCCATTTCTGGATAACCTCGGTGATCAGCTTCTTGATCTTGTCGGTAACCTTTCTGAAATATTCATCAGCCTTTGCCTGGTCAAAACGCGGAAAGCCCTGGCCCTTTTGATATAGCCCGATCGAAGATGGGAAAGGCGATGCCGACCAAGTTCCCGCGGCCGGGTAGGCTGTGGCCATTTCGGGACGAAGCATTTCGGCGTGGACAAGCGTGGGATCGATCGCCTGGATCATCGCTGTTTCATTCCAGCCCGCATGGCCCCCATCTTCCCCGAACACCGCCCTGGTCTCGTCAGACGCAAACGACCACCAGTTAATGACAAGGGTTCGAACACGCCGCTCGAGGGCGACTTCGGCCGCGACTGCCTGAAGAACCGCCGTCTGCGGGCCGCCGTGGCCGTTCATGATGATGATGTTTCGGAATCCATTCTTCGCCAGGCCCTCGAGGATCTGTTTGATAAAGGGCCGATATGCGGCCTCGCTGATCTGAAATGCACCTGGGTAGGCTTCCATGGAACCGGTGATCCCGTATGGCAGCGTCGGAGCGACCATTGCATTAACTTTCGGGGCGATCGCTTTGGCGATCGCGAACGGAGCCGTGTTGTCGGCACCGTTATTGACGACACCGTGCGGTTCAAGTGTGCCCGTCGGAAGGATCACGGTCTTGATCCTCGAGGGCACAACCTCACGAAACTCCATCCAGTTGATCCGGTCCATTTCACGAGTCGAAACCACATCCCTGGCCTGGTTGAATGCAGGCGAATTAAGCATGAAAGCGAACATTGCGGCGATAACGTATCTCTTCATCATGTCCTCATCCTAAGTCTTCTCAAAAGTATTTCCGGCCCCTCAGTTTCTCGGGCATAAGGTCGCCCTCCGGATCATTACCTTCGTCTTTACCGTACCCAAGCCGTTTCATCAATCTGGTCGGTGCGTTACGGATCTTCATCGGCACTGGGAGGTTCCCGAACTTTTTCACATCTTCCCTCGCTGCACCAATAGCATCGGTGGCCGAACGGTCCTTTGCAGCGTTCGCGAGATACGCAACGCCATGCGCGAGATTGTGCACGCATTCAGGGAGCCCGATAGTTTCGACCGCACGGAATACCTCGTTCGCGACAACAAGTGCAGTAGGCTGCGCGAGACCTATGTCCTCTGAGGCGAAGATCACCATTCGCCGTGCAATAAATTTTGGGTCTTCACCGGACTCGATCATCCGAGCTAGATAGTAAATTGCCGCATCAGGACGGCTTGCCCGCATCGATTTGATGAACGCTGAGATCACGTTGTAATGCTCTTCACCGCGTTTGTCGTAACGAAGAAACTTCGACTGCAGCGTTTCTTTGAGCGTATCTAGGGCGATCCGGTCGTAGAGTTCGGCCGTATTTTCGATCATTGTGATGGCCTGCCGGGCATCGCCGTTCGCCATCTGTATTAGCCAGTCCTTTGACGCCTTGTCCAGTTGGAAGCCCGTACGGTCAATGATGGCTGACATTTCTATCGGTCCAAGTTCGTTCAGGACAAAGACACGCATCCGCGAAAGCAATGCCGATATAACCTCGAAACTGGGATTTTCGGTAGTCGCACCGATGAGGACCAAGTCGCCGCTTTCGACGTAAGGAAGGAGAAAGTCCTGCTGTGCCTTGTTAAAGCGGTGGATCTCATCGAGAAACAAGACCCGGGGGCCGCCATCCGGAGATCTTTCCTTGATGATCCTTCGAATGTCCTCCTTTCCCGCGGAAACCGCGGACAGTTCATAAAACTGTGCATTTATAGCGTTTGAATAGATACGGGCCAGAGTCGTCTTGCCGGTTCCCGGCGGGCCCCACAGGATGAAGGAGAAAACATGGCCATTTTCGATCGCGAGCCTCAGCGGTTTTCCCGGGCCAACCAGGTGGGCCTGTCCGCAAAACTCATTCAGGTTCGAAGGCCGGATCCGACTTGCAAGAGGTTCCATTCAGGTAACCGATATCGTCAATCGAATGCTCACTTTCCAAGGCCGAATGCATAGCCGAACGAGATCAGGAGGTTCCCGGTGTGGCTTTCGCCAGCTGTGGCTGGGTCCCGCTGGATCGTCGTCAATCCGTATGCGCCCCGGGCCTCAACAAAGAAATGGTTTTTCGACGAATGCCTAAACTTCACGCCCCCGCCTGCCGTGATCCCGAAGTTAAACCGTTTGATTGAATCTGTAACGTCCGTATCGGCATCGAAGGAGATCGGCGGCAGCGGTTGATTGGCGGGAGGTAAGAGCAAAGGTGTGCCGGAGTTATCGATATATATTGTGCTCGAACCCCTAGTCTTCGTTTTAGCATTGATGAGAAACCCGGCGTAAGGACCACCCAGCAAATAAAAGGACTGTTTGCGGTCCGGTACGAAGGTGTATTTGACCATTACCGGGACCTCGATGTAATTGAGAATTGCCGTGTTTTCGAAATCACCAAAATAATATTGGCCGGGTAGCGGCGGTAACCCCGGAAGCGGCGATGTGATCGGCTGGATACCGCTCCGCTTGCCTCCCTGGCTTGCGAAATCGACTTCCGGTTGGATCGAAAGATTCTTCGTGATGCCGACCTCGACAAATGCGCCAAAATTCGCCGCTGTTCGCGAACGATAATTACGTGTGATCTCCTGGTCGCCCCCGCCGACAATGTTCGGCAAGCTGATCGCACCTCTGATCCCGAAATAGCTTTTCTCATCATCATTCTGCGCGGCTGAGTCTGACGAAAAAAGAACAGGGAGAATGGTAACTGCAGCTAAAAAAAGGGCCAGTGTCCGGATCATTTTCATTCAAGTCCCTCCCGTCGAATCTGTTGATCATTTCCAATATACCTTTATTGCTCGATTTTGACGCGTACGCAAGGGCCTAAGGAATATGTAGATCGTGATGCATCCGGACGTTTGATCGTTCTGGGTTGAGAATATCGAATCGGTAAGCTCGGATTCAACGAATTGGACAATGCGGCCTCTCCTTCAGACGCAAAAGCCTTGGGGTACCAAGGGATACTCAAGCACGGCCGAGAACATTAGCGACGGGGCCATCTAGCGTGGGCTTCTGCGTCCAAGACGACTTGAATTTGACCGGCCTCTTGAAAGGTGTGGTAGGGTTTAAAGGTCATGTGATCTTACGAGCGGCCGTTGAATTCCGCTCATCCTTACCGACCACTTACGAACTAAAGAACCAGATTTTGGTTCGCCACAGCACTCACAAATTAGAGGAGGTTCAGTATGTCAAAATTGGCAGTTTTTGCCGTTCTCGCAGTTTTCGGCATGGTTCTGGTATCTGATGTAACCGCCCAGAAAAAGTTTTCTAAGGTCGTGACCGATTCAAGCAGGTGGGACCAGATCGATCACGGGTCGCCCGAACAATGCAGCGGAACACCGGAAGATTGCGCGGTCAAAATGCTCGATGCTTTGAATATAAGCGTGGGTGAGGAGCCCGACTTCAGTGTCTACCGACTCGGCGAGATCGAAGGAAAGAATGTCACCGTTGTCTTCGTTTCGCATCTAGTCGACGAGGATGACTCCGTGATCGGACTACTCTACAGGTTAGAACTAAGCCGCGGAGATGCTGGGTCGAGTTCCTTTAACCTCGACGGGGTAGGGCGGATGTTTCAATGCATGCGGGGACCGATCGGATGGCGCAAGACGCTCTGCCCCTGAGCTCGGGAATTGATCGGCAAATCTAGTCGACGAAAATGAGTTGGTGTAACTCGTCGCTTCGAGATCTCGGGAAGAGGTAATTCGATACGATAGGATAGGAGCTGAATACGATCAGCGGCTGAAATTCAAAAAGGGCATCCAATCGGATACCTTGGATACTTGATCGCAATGGTGGCCAGGGACGGAGTCGAACCGCCGACACGCGGATTTTCAGTCCGCTGCTCTACCAACTGAGCTACCTGGCCGAAGAGTTTGCTCGTTCATCGGACGAGCAAACTCTAGAGTGTAAAGAAGCGTCATTTACCTGTCAACCGTTCGGCGGCTACCGCCACCCGGTAACCTCTTTTGGGTTAGGGATGAGTATGGACGAATTTGCAAAAGGTGTTGACAAAGAAACGAACAGGGCTATAATGCTTGGTTAGTGACCGAGGCCTCGCCAAAGTCACTCTGTCTTCCGAATCCGTTTGTTACCTACCCGTGCCGGCCTGAATGCCGCCGCTGTCCCCCGGAGGCGCAACGTTCAGACCGGCACAGTTGCGTTTGCGACCTCTAGGCTTTCGCGGTGTCGGTTGCCGGAGCCATTCCCAGGGCCTGCTTCACATCGGCTTCGATACGGTCGCGGGTCCCGGTCTCCTCTTTCAGAAGATTCTTTACATTTTCACGTCCCTGCCCGAGACGTTCACCCTTGTAGGAAAACCAGGCCCCACTCTTTTCGACCACGCCGTTATTCGTAGCCAGATCGAGTAGGTCTCCTTCCCTGGAAATGCCTTCTCCGTACATGATATCGAACTCAGTTTCACGGAAGGGAGGCGCGCATTTATTCTTGACGACTTTGACCCGAGTTCGATTGCCGACGACCTTATCGCCTTCCTTTATGGCTCCGATCCGACGGATGTCGAGCCGGACGCTGGAATAGAACTTGAGGGCTTTTCCACCGGTCGTCGTTTCAGGCGATCCAAAGAAGACACCGATCTTTTCTCTAAGCTGGTTGATAAAAATAAAAGTGGTCCGCGAACTCGCAACGATCGCGGTGATCTTGCGGAGTGCCTGTGACATTAACCTCGCCTGAAGGCCCGGCAGTGAGTCACCCATTTCACCATCGAGCTCAGCTCTTGGAACGAGAGCCGCGACTGAATCCACGACGATGACATCAACGCTGTTCGATCTGATAAGAGTTTCAGCTATCTCCAAGGCCTGTTCGCCTGAGTCCGGCTGCGAGATCAACAGGTCATCGATATTCACACCGAGCTTTCCTGAGTACTCAGGATCAAGGGCATGTTCGGCGTCGATGTATGCGGCGATGCCACCAGAACTTTGCGCCGATGCGACGACTTGAAGTGCGAGGGTCGTTTTTCCCGAGCTCTCCGGGCCGTAGATCTCAATGATCCGGCCCCGGGGCATTCCGCCCACGCCTATCGCGGCATCGAGGCTCAAGCAATTCGTCGAGATCGCGCCGGCCTCTTCGTGAGGCCTTTCGCCCAGCCTCATTATTGATCCCTTTCCGAATTTTTTTTCTATCTGCAGCAATGCGGATTCTATCGCTTTTCCTTTATCCATAGTCTTGGCTCCGGTCATTAATTAGCCGATACCGGCAATGGTCGATCTTCAAAGATGCGCCCGAGAACAAATGATAAGGCGCTTGTCCGTAAAATGCAACAGCGTTGCATGAACAAAACACAATATGTTCAACGGATAAGACAAAGTACCCGAATCCGGGCGCCGTTGCAAGGACTCAAAATGGTATCGCCGCCGGATTCCGGACGATCGGCCGGGCGACCGCGTTCTCCCGCAAGCAACCAGCTCCTCATGCGTTGAAATTCATTGGTTTGAACGTTGCTCACGTGATAGTATCAGGCGTTGTCGCCCTTGTCGGCATCTTCAAATTTTCCCTCGCGATTCGGTCCGGCGGGCAAGGTCCTCTCGGTGAGGGCGGTAGATTTTTGTCCGCGGATATTCGCTTTTATCTAGTTGATGCAAAATTCGCGATTGATTGGTCAAATACTAGACGGAAAATACCAGATCGAGCGAGAACTCGGCCGGGGCGGAATGGGCAGCGTCTATCTTGCAACGCACCTTGGAACCGAGCGGCCGGTCGCGATCAAGGTCATCGCCCCCCAGTTTATGGAGCGGCCTGAGTTCGTCGAGAGATTTCGGCGTGAGGCGAAGGCAGCGGGCCGTCTTCGCCATCCGAACGTGGTCGACGTCACCGACTTCGGATTTGCGGCAGCCAGGGATGGCGACGTCGCCTATCTGGTGATGGAGTATTTGGACGGCTGCACGCTCGGCGAGGTTCTCGAAGAGGAGCGGAACCTGCCCGTAAGCTGGACGCTCGACATTCTCGAGCAGGTTTGCTCGGCGGTTCATGAGGCCCATCTTCAGGGGATCATCCATCGCGACCTAAAGCCGGACAATATCTGGCTCGAACCGAATCAGCGCGGCGGATATACGGTCAAGGTGCTCGATTTCGGTATCGCGAAGCTCGAGACAAACGAACCGACGGATCTTCTCGGATCGGATTCAGAGGTCCGTGTCCGGGGAGGCGGAGCCGCCGAAACGCGATCGATAGGTGTCGGAGCATCCGAAACGATGATTCATGACAGCATCTCTCCAACCCTGTTCATCGAAGGCGCAACTGCCGTACGACAAGCCGGTGATAACGGGGAACCCGATGACCAACCGACCTTGATCCAGGACGCAGTTGAACTAAAAGACGGGGAGACGATCGTCCTGCGTCGCGGAACAGGTGAAGGAGATGATCCTGATAGTAACGAGACGCGGCTTTTCGGAGACGCTGATCCCCCGGTCGGAGTTCAGGGGCAGACCGAAAAGGAGAGGACGGGCAAAAACACGTCCGATCTGACCCGTGTCGGATCCGTTCTCGGGACGCCCCTTTATATGTCGCCTGAGCAATGCCGTGGCGACAAACTCGACGGCCGGTCGGACATTTACAGCATCGGTGTGATCGCTTACCAGATGCTTTCGGGCAATACGCCGTTTCGCGGTGAATTTACCGACGTAATGGAGGCTCACCGGATCGCCGAGCCGCCGCCCTTGGCGGCAAAGAAGGTCAGGAAAAAACTGAGGCTCGCGGTCCTCTCCGCGTTGAGAAAAGAACCGGACGAGCGGCCGCAGACGGCCGAGGCCTTCGCAACGATACTGCGGTCGCGGTCCGAAGGCATCTTCGGGCTGCTCCGGCGCGCCGGGATGATATATACGGAGCACATCGGGAAATTCCTAATGTTGTCGGCCTTTTTCCATTTGCCGATGATCGTCCTGACGGCGTTACTTCTTACGATCTCGATCCTTCGCGTGACCGAACAGTTGAACGACACGGCTGGCGGGGTCCTTCTCACAGTCGTCGGACTCTTGCTGGGCCTGGCGACTGCATTTGGTGCCTATCTCATAATCGGAACCATAACCTGGATCGTCTCGCAGTCGCTTGCGGTGCCGCTTCGGCCGATCAAACTTCGGTCGGCTTTGCGTGAGGCCCGGAGCAAATGGAAAAGGTTCCTCGGTACCGGTATTCTAACCACTTTGCTCCAGTTGGCGTTCGCCGTCGTGACATGCGGCGTCGGGTTTCTGGTGACAAGCGTACTCTGGACACTTGTTGGACCGGTCGTGATGATGGAAAACGTTAAAGGCTGGCAAGCCATCAAACGTTCGACCCTTCTCGTCCGGAGGTCTCTTGTGACCTCGATAGCGGCAGTTTTCATAATGTTCATCATTCCGGCGACGGTCGCGGGACTTACTTCGCTTGCGGTAAAACTCTCGGCACGGGCGATCACTAACGAGGTAGCCATCAGTGAGGTCAAACCGGACGAACCGGCCTCGGGGGAACCGCCCGAGACGGCGGTGCCGCCGCCGGCAAACGCGAACGGATCAGAAGGCGACTGGAACATATCATTTGGCCGTCCCCGCGGTGCCCGATTGACGGATATGACCTCTGACACGCAAAAGAAATTGAGAGATGCGGTCCTCGAGATCCTCCTGCAGCTGATCCTGCTGCCGATGCAGATCGTGATGACGTCGTTTACAGCCATTATTGTCGCTCTCCTTTACTTAAAGACCCGGCAGGCCGGCGGCGAATCGCTCAGGGACCTGTTGGCCCGGTTCGAGGAATCGGATGAACCGCTGAAGAGGTGGCAGGCACGCGTTCGCGATCGTCTTATTCAGTCCGGCCGGGTGACAAGCCGTTTGTAGCACATGTTCGAGGTTAGAACCACTTTCATCATCCTTGTGTTTTGCCTATTCGCGGACCCCTTGCGGGCCGATGGTCAGGAGTTCGTAAGAAATATTCCGCTCGCCGATCACGGCCGGATCGAGGTCGTGAATCCAAACGGCAGGGTCGAAGTTACCGCCCTGAAGGCCGCGCATGATGGTGCCGCCGCCGTATCGGTTACGTTAAGGGCCGGGTCGGCGTCTCCGATCGATGCGTCTTATATCGCGGTCACATCAACCGTTAATTCAATAAAGATCGAGGTAAAGACGAAGAACCGGAATCAGCGAATCGACCTCGTGATCACAATTCCCGAGGAGATCGTTCTCAAGATCGAGACCGAGGCCGGCGAGGTGCTTCTTTCAGGCAAGATCCTTTCGGCCGACGTCCGGACCGACACCGGTACCATCGCTGCCGATGTTCCGCCAGAGAATATCCGTTACCTCCTTCGGTGGACGGCGTCGAGGCCGCGATTCGTGAGCGACTTCGAATTGGAGAAGGTCCGGGAACGTTCTGCGGGCAGATTTGAGATCGCAGGTAATCATCAGGAAAAGGCCGAGATCGACGTTTCGCCGCCGGCGGCCCAGGGGAACGGATCATCCGATCCGAGGAGCAACGAGCTGACTTCGGGCGGTGAGCCGGCGAGGGCCGCGCCGCAGCCGATCAACCTTATGTTCGAGACCTCTCGCGGGATCATCCTTTTGAACGTCCCGCCCGGCGAAGTTTCCAGCGACCTTCGCGAGCGGCCGCTGACGAATGCAGCGAAGGCCATAATCAGGAGCGGCGATTCGCTGCTGATGGAGGCGATCCGCAGGGCGGCCCCGCGTTACTATGGGGATTACCTTCGCACCCTGCCGCCGCTCAAGGTCGAACCCAGGCTTGCCGAGAGCCCACGACCCGCAAGGTTCGCAGAGGCGAGTGTTAAGGTGGCGACCGTGCGGGTCAGCGACCAGAACAACCGGGCGATCACGGGTTTGGCCGCTCAGGATTTCGAGGTCATCGAAGGCGGCGTCAAGCGGGAGGTGCTTTCGGTCAGGCCGCTGGAGTCGTCGTTCAACCTCGTCCTGCTTCTAGATGTGTCGGGCAGCATCGAGAACTACGTCGATTTTATCCGCAAGGCAGCCCGGAGCTTCGTAAACACGGTCGATGCGAGGGACCGGATAGCGATAGTCACGTTCGGTGAGGACGTGGAACAGATCGCCGAATTCTCGACCGACAAAAAGAAGCTGTCCGAATCGCTAGACACCTTCGATGCGGGCGGCCCGACGGCCTTTTATGATTCGCTCGCATACGTCCTAGCCGACACGTTAAGGCCGCTGAAGGGCGAAAGGACCGCGATCGTTGTTCTGACCGACGGCGACGACAACCGCTCGTTCCTCGCGTTCGACTCGATGTTGTCTTCGATCCAGGAGAGCGGGGCCCTCATTTACCCCCTTTACGTGCCTTCGGGCCTGATCGAGGCATCGCACGCCTCGGCGATGCCGGGCGGAAGGGTCGAGGATTCGCTTCGAAGACGTTATCTCCAGGGCGAACTTACCTCGAAGGCGAAGGGTGAAGGTGCCAGACTCGCCGAAGTCTCGGGCGGCGTTTATTACCAGATCGACCAGCTTTCGCAGATCGACAAGGCTTATGAAGACATCGTTGGTCAACTGCGGACGGCCTACGAGATCGAGTACCGTTCCGAATTGGTCGGCGTCGACAGCGGGGCGTCTCCGCGACTCCGGGTCCGGACCGTCCGCCCCAACTCTTATGTCCAGGTCCGTTCGGTCACATCCCGCGATCGTTAGGTCCACCACCTGATTTCCCACAGCCGATCCTCGATCTTCTCAGCAAGCCTCCGACCGGTCATCGTTGTAGAATAGTCGCGATGTTTCAATTCGACACTCCGACCATTTTAGCGGCCGGCGCTATCCCTCAATATATTACCGAAGTTGTAGCGCTGATCGTCGCCGGAGCAGTGATAGCATACATCTGCTTTCGGCTACGCCTCGTTCCGATCGTCGGCTTTTTGATTGCCGGGGTGTTGATCGGTCCGAACGCCTTCGGTCTTGTCAAAGATCAAGCGTTAGTCGACGCCACGGCCGAGATCGGCGTCATCCTGCTCCTGTTTACGATCGGGATCGAGTTCAGCCTCGAGAAGCTCGCTAGCATAAAGCGGCTGATCTTCGGAGGCGGAACAATGCAGGTCGGCCTGTCGATCGCCGCGACCGCGGCCGTGTTGGCTGCATTCGGTGTCGATTGGAAGGCAGGCGTTTTCACCGGAATGCTTGTCGCTCTAAGCTCAACGGCGATCGTCCTGAAGCTTCTTGCCGACAATGGTGAAACAAATTCGGACCATGGCCGTGTGGGGCTCGGGCTGCTGATCTTCCAGGACCTGGCGATCGTCGTCATGGTGCTCCTTGTGCCGACTCTTGGAGCAGCAGGCGGCGGCGGAACGGCGGAGATCGTCTGGGCGTTGGCAAAAGCCGGTTTTATCATCATCGCCGTCCTGGTCATTGCACGGCGGATAATGCCGAAGATCCTCGAAAAGGTCGCGAAAACCTGCTCGCCCGAGTTGTTTCTGCTTACGGTCATCGCCATTTGTTTCGGTACGGCGTACCTGACGAACATGGCGGGGGTAAGCCTGTCGCTTGGTGCATTCCTCGCGGGCCTTATGGTCAGCGAGAGCCGCTTTTCGCAACATGCACTGAGCGAGACGCTGCCGCTGCAGATACTGTTTTCTGCGACGTTCTTCGTTTCAGTCGGAATGCTGCTCGACTTGAGTTTTCTCGTCCAGAATCTATCCATAGTTCTCGCGGCAATAGCCGCGGTGCTCCTGATCAAAGTGGCGACCACCTGGATCAGCATCCGTGTCCTTGGCTACTCGACGCCTGTAGCGGCCGCGTCCGCGCTGATGCTCGCCCAGATAGGCGAATTCTCGTTCGTTCTTGAGCGTGCGGGTCGTGAAGTGGGCCTGTTCCCTGCCGGGGCAAGCACTGCCGGCTCGCAAACCTTCATCGCGGCGACCGTCGTGCTGATGGTCCTGACCCCTTTGCTGCTTCGGCTCGGCAGCGGTTTGTCCACGAAGATCGTTCGGAAGCGAGAGCTCGCCGACATGCCAAAAGAGGACGGGCCGGAGTCGCTTGGGGAAGAACTTGCCCTCGAGGACCACGTGATCGTGGCGGGTTATGGCCAGGCCGCCCGGTGTTTGGTCCGGGTTCTTTCCGGGTCCGGAATTCCTTTCATCATTACGACGCTTAGCCCGGAGGGTGCGAATGAAGCCGATTCCGAGGGACTGCCGGTCGTTCGCGGGGACGCGACCAAGCCGTTTCTGCTGCGGCACGTCGGCATCGACAGCGCGAAGATGATGGTGATCGCGGATGACAACCCGGCGATGGCCCATCGAATAACATCCGTTGCCAGGCAGATCAACCCGACCATGCGGATAGTGGTCCGGACCAGGTATACGGAGGAGGTGCCGGGACTTGCCGCTGCCGGTGCCGACTCGGTGATCGCGGAGGAACTTGAGTCGGTCGTCCAGCTTTTCGGCGAGGTGCTCCGCGATTACCGAATTCCGGTCGAGCAGATCGAGGCTTACGAGGAACTTGCCAGGCGGAACGGCTACTCCGCATTGTTCGATGATGAGGTCGACCACTCGATCTTCAGATGCGAGACGGGCGAGGACTGCCTCGACTCCCGCACCGTAACGGTCCGCAAAGGAGCGGCCATTGCCGGTCGATCGCTGTCGTCGCTCATGCTGATGGACAAATTTGGCCTGACTCTTCAGGCCGTCCGTCGTGATGGGGAGGAATTTGTGCATCCTTCAGGTGACCTCGTCCTTCAAGCAGGAGACGAGTTGATCTTGTCGGGTAAGACCCGGTCGTTTGCAAGCAGTGCCGCCTTGTTCAGGCCATCCGGCAACGGCCATTCGGCTCCGGCCTCGCCAGTGACCGAAGAGGATAAATCGGTTTCTTTTGCTATCGAGACCGGTATCTCGACCGAAACCGAAGTGGTTTATAAGCCAAAGGTCGATGCCGCGGTTTGCTCGCATCTGGACCGTATTCGGCCGGTATTTCCGAGCGCCGAGGGCTGCGAGGAATGCCTTCGGATCGGTGACGAGTGGGTGCATCTTCGGATCTGCCTTGTGTGCGGGCACGTCGGGTGCTGCGACACCTCAAAGAACAAACATGCAACGGCCCATTTTCACGAGACCGATCATCCGCTGATGAAGTCGCTCGAACGGTTCGACGACTGGGCCTGGTGTTTTGTCGATGAGGAATACATTTGACCCTCTTTCAAGTTGGTTCGGCCATTATGCGTTGAGAGTGCCAACGATTGCATCCATCTTTCGAGTCAGGTTCCGAGCGACACGCTTCACTCGCCCGCCAAAGCAGAGGTGACGGCGTCCCTGAGTTTTTTGGCCGAGGTAGTCACCGGTTCGAGTTCGACGTCGTCGACATTGCCGCGGACCTTCTTGCCGAAAACGGCGTTCCACGGCGGGATCACGATGGTCACGTTGCCCGATGCTCGGGCCTGGCACGCGAGGCGGATGAACGGCTTTTCGTCACCTGTCTGGCCGTAGCCGAAGACCTTCATCTGGCGGCGTTCGCGGTCCGACGGTGTCGAGAGTTTTTCGGCCCCGCCGAGCACTCCTACCCAGCACGTCCCGCACGAGGCCGACGTGCACTCGATCGGCACGGGGCCTTCCCAGCATCGTGAGTCGAGCGACTGCCAGTCACGCTCGCGGAACTTCTGCGATGCCGACGCGATCTCTTCGTCATTGATGACGGGGAAGCGGCCAGCGGAGGCCATCGCCTTGAAGGCGACCGAGTATTTCTTATCGACCGTCTTAAGGAAGCCGAAAAGGCCCTGCGAATCGTCCTTTGCTCGAGCGGCGACGATCTGATCGGGCGATCCGGCCATCATGCCTTCGGGCTGTTCGGTCATTCCCGGAGCCGCCTTAAACTCGTCGAGGCCGGCCTGGACAAGCGTCATCAATCCTACGGCCGCAATGGCGGTAGTAAGCGAGATCTGCGTTTTTGCGGCGGCCGAAGCCTTCGCGGCGACGGACCTGATCTCGGCTTCGAGCCCGGCGAACGGTGCGTCGCTCTCGGCTCGTTCGACGACCGACGCCTTTACAAGGGGCCAAAAACGGTGGCCGTAGAGAAAGCGGTGCGATGTGTCGATCTTATCGAGCAAGCCGAAATCGCCCTCCATCGCAAGGCCCTTCATCGCCTCTTCGACGTTCTCGGCCGATTCGAGATAGTTAAGCAGATCGAGCGGGTAGAACCGGAACCAGATCCGGACGGCGTCGCGGTCAACCGCGTGGATCTCGGGCAGAAGAGAATCGACCGCGGAAAGCCATTCGGCTTCGGTGAACTTTTCGAGGTCGGAGATAAATGCACTATTCATAAGTCTGATCTTCCTTTCGCAAAATAAACCTTTATTTAAGCAAATGCAGGCCGGGGGAACAAACCCGTACGCGGCCGACGAGGCCGATCTTCACCGCTCGTGTCCCGGGACGCAGGCGGGTTGTCCCGCCGTTCGTCCGGGACATCCAAGCCGTTGAGCCATCGCGAGTTACCCTCGTTTTGCACCCTTTGTCCCACTAAATTTTCAAAGAACATCTTGACGCTTTCGCGTTGTCATGTATGATACGTTGTGTCATACAACGTATATGCGAATGATACAACTGTTTGATGTAAAAGTCCAGAAATTTCTCCAAAGCGGGACATGGAGCAAATGAAGCGTGGGATTATGGATGCATCGTCGGTTCCGAAGAAAGCAAACGAGTGTTTTATTGGGCAAAGGATCGTTTTACCCGCAGAGTTGTTCGGGCAGTATTGGGTCTCGGGCGAAACTTCGCTGCTTTTCGGGCCGCCGGGCACCGGGAAGAGCGTTTTGGCGGTGCAGATCGGCGATGCCCTGGCACGCGGCCGGCCGATCGACGGAATCGACGGCCCGACGCGGCGGCACAAGGTGCTGTATGCCGATCTGACGCATTCGGACGTGCAATTTCAGACGCGGTATTCGCGTTTTTCCGAGACGGGCCTTTATTTACGCAGCTTCCGCTTTGCCGAGCGGTTCTATCGCGGGCGGCCGTCGGTGGACGAAGAGCCTTTCGATTGGCTCCGGGCGAGGCTGGCCGGAGACCGGTTTGAGGTGGTGATCGTCGATGACATCACCGCATTTAGGCGGACCCGCGACGGTGCGGGCGAGGCCGCGGAGCTGATGCGGCGGCTGTGCCGGCTGAGGGATGAGTTCCGGGTTTCGATGCTGGTGCTGGCCCCATCTGATGCGCCGCCGCGGGACAGGCCGATCAGCGAGGTGCAATTGCGGCGTTCACGCTCGCTTTTGGCCGCCGCGGACCGGGCGTTCGCACTGGATCCATTGCCGGAACACCCTGATAAAAAACGGCTTACGGGAATTCGAAACTGCGGCGGGCGCAAGAGCCGGGGCAGCGACTTTGTCCCGGCCGGGAGCACAAAGCAGAGAAACGACGGCATGGTCGCGTTCTGCTTCAATGAACACCGCGTTTCGAGGCTCGAACCCGCGACCCGCGAACTGGTCCGCCGCATCACCGATTTGCGCCAAAACGGGACAACGTTTCGACAGATCGCCAAAGAGCTGCAGATCTCAAAAACCCGCGCCGCCCGCCTCGCCGCCAAGGGTTAGGGCGATCGAGCCCGAGCGGTTTTGAGGGTCGCCGTTGGTGACTTAAGATTTCAAACAGCGGATTTGCCAAGTCGTGAGCGGATAAGATCGCTCGCGGATCAATCTCCTTTATAGCGGCTTGCGAAGCGCCAACCACGTTTCGGTACGACCTCGATCTGCTTATCACCCCAAATGCCGACACTCGCTATCCTTACCCTTGATGTTTGATCCCGGACTTCTTCAACGACGACCTTTACGTCGATATTCTTCACCCCAATTAGCCAGAAACTCATCCCTTCGATAACACCCTTGTTTTTACCTGCGTCAAGAGTAAGCTCGTTATTCCAAACTTCCGCTTTGGGGCCGATCTCGGTCACTTTGGCCTTAATCGGCGGCAATCCGAGGAGTCGTTTGTATTGCAAAGGGAGCTCTGGGCGAACTTTTCCGTCATTTTCAGGTTCGTTGATCTTAGAGTAAAACTTGCCGTATTCATCTGGAGATCCAGAATTCACTGCGTACGCGAAGAGGGTCAGCTTATCCGATGGGATCAGCCAGTGCTGCTTGCCCCATTTTATCGGTGTATATTCTGATTCGGGAAGCTTAAGTACAAATTCGGCTGTGTCGCCACGCTCAGGAACAACGACAAGGAGCCCGTCGCGGAAACTCGCGGTGCCGTAGTTTACCCAAGCTCGTGGGCCATCGCTGCACGTATCGCGGAACGCAGCGAAGCCGTTCTTCGGCGACCAAAAGAGGTAGTCCGACCATGTGGGAGCGACATACCTGCTATAAGTGCCAGCCCATTCGTTTTCGACCGTTTTCTCAAGCTCCTTCGCGATCAGCCCGTAGCGTTCTATGAAAGGTGTCTTTATTTCATCAGGGAGAATGTCTACATAACCCTGAGCCTTAAGACTGGGCCCAATGAGAAGGAGAAGAAGAAGACTGATCAAAGTGGTATTTGGGTTCATATAAACCGACCCTCAGAGTGAATCCTACGGGGCCATTATATACGAATTCGGGCAACCGGAGTCGCAAAACGCGACAAAGATTAAAGCCGAGGGTTGAATGAGCGGTAGCGAATGGAACCCTAGGACATTGAGCGTTCCGATTTTCCTCGCTGTAGGCGAGGCATATAGCGCGAATTATTCGTCGCCTACAGCGACGAGGCGTTGTTTGCTTCGTGACCTAGGGTTTCGCCGGAAGACGGCTCAACCCTAGGCTTTAATATTTAACGCCGTTGGCGACCAAGAAGAATCGTCGCGGTTTGCGACCCGATAAGATATATCGCCGGCGGCGAGGGTTTTGTCTCTACGCGTTAATCGTCGCCAACGGCGACGGAAATTAAAGCCTAGGTAGGAATGGGCGGTAGCAAATGGAACGTCTCGTCAAAATGCTGTGCCAAAGCGGGACAACCTTTCGACAGATCGCCAAAGAACTGCAGATCTCAAAATCGCGCGCCGCCCGCCTCGCCCAGAAATAGAGTACGGAACCTGAAGATCGGGACGAATATGATGATCAATACGAGCCTGATGACGAATAGGGCACTAAAAGGTCATTTGTACACGGCCGTGCGTCGACATAAAAATACCGGCTGATCATGAGGGTGATCAGCCGGTTTCTAGTTTTCGCAATGTGGATCTAGAAGATCGGTTTTGCGGTATCTGCGGCTTTCGCCGCGAGAGGCAAGGCTTCAGGTTCGGCCAAGGGGAACTCCTGGGTTATGGCGGGATTCATACCCGCCAATATGGGTGTGACACTCGCGGCCGACGCCAACGGCTTGATCCCGACGGCCGCAGGCACCACAGGCCTTAGCCGGTTTGCCACCGGCGTGGCCGTCGAAGGTATCGGTTTCGACCCGGCAAGCGGCTTTGGAGCTAACACCGTGCCGAGAGAGTGGATCACGCCATCGGTCGCCTCGATATTGCGGTCCTGGAGCGGGGTCCCGTTCACCTTGATGCCCTGGTAATCGGCAAAGTCGATCTCTTCGCCGGTGACGGAATTTCGAACTTGCTGGGCCCCAACGTTGGCAGCCATTATTCGGCCGGGTACGATGTGGTATTCAAGAAGAGCTTTTAGCTCATGCTGCCCCGGCTCGTTCAGCATCGCGTTCATTTGGTCGTCGGGAATTTTTGCGAATGCTTCGTTCGTCGGGACGAACACGGTGAAATGGCCCGGACGGCTGAAGATCGCGTTTGCTTTGGACGATCCAATGTAACGCGAGAAGGTTGAGAATCTGGGTTCTTCGGCGATGGTTTCGATGAGGTTAACTCGATCGGTCATTTTTTCTCCTAAATCAACACAACGGCAGGTCTTTCCCTGAAACGATCTGCGGCTGCCCGGCATCATGGCTTGAGGCCAGTTGTCGGTGGTCTAGCTGTATGTGTCAGGATTCGTCCGAGGAATTCGGTAATGCTGAAAAAAGAGAGAGCAACGCTCGATTCAACTGTAAGCCTACTCTTACCCGGATGTGTTTGCAATATTGAAAAGTGAAAGGTCGAAAGCGGTTCCTCGTCCGAGCCCAAAGGCGTGGCATGGACACAAGAAGAACGGTGCGGGCGCAAACCGGAGGTGTGATTTGCTATTCCCGCCTGGTAATGCAAGACTTTAAGTAGCAACCCTACTCTCGCGTCGTTTTTTGGACGCGCTTCGCCTTAAGCGGTTTTCGGATAAGTTAGAGAGCAGGCCCTTTGGAATAGTAGAAGTGGCTCTCAACTAAATTTTGAGTTCATCCGAGATCCGGCCTTTCCCGCACTCAGCGTAAAGTTCCGATCCTGAAAACTTCTCCAGCAAGCCCGGGCATCAGCCGGGAGAGGATATCAATATAATGTCAATGAAACTATACGTAGGAAATCTATCCTTCAACACATCGAACCAGGACCTTAATGAGCTTTTCGGGTCGGTAGGAACCGTCGAATCGACGAATATTATCGAGGACCGCGAAACCGGGCGCTCGCGCGGGTTCGGCTTTGTCGAAATGTCTTCAAAAGAAGAAGGCAAGAGTGCCATCGAGCAGCTTAACGGCAAAGAAGTCGACGGCCGCGAGTTGAAGGTCAACGAAGCCAAGCCGCAGGAAAACCGGGGCGGCGGAGGTGGCGGCCGTGGAGGATACGGCGGCGGCGGCGGAGGCTACAAGGGCGGCCGCGGCGGCTATGGGCAGTCGGGCTGGTAAACAGGGAATTGCGAATCGCATTGAAAAGGCGTTCTTATGGACGCCTTTTTTACTGCCCCTCGGTTCGGACGGCTGACCAAAGTCGTTCTTACGGAAGTATTACAAAGAACGTCCGAAAGGGCTGGTAGGCTTAAACGTACATGTCTAAACAAATTATGGGCGCGAATAGGGCTGAATCAACGATGGTTCAAACATTGAATTATAAAAACCTGGCCCTGATCATTTCTTTCCACGTTCTTGCGCTGCCCGTATTCTTCACTTTCAGTTGGCCGAACCTGGCAGCCCTTCTGATCCTTAACTGGGTCGTCGGCGGGCTCGGCGTGGGCCTTGGATGGCACCGCCTTCTGACGCATCGCAGCTTTACGGTTCCGCGGTGGCTGGAGTATCTCCTAACAATATTTGGTACGCTCTCGATCCAGGATTCCCCGGTGAAATGGGTCGCCACGCACCGGATGCATCATCAATTCGCCGAACGAGAGGGTGACCCACACTCGACGATCAGAGGGTTTCTGTGGGCGCAGATCGGGTGGATCGTTCTCGGAAAAGCCCAGGACCACGATGACGCTACGCTGCGCCGGTATGTTCCCGACCTTCTAAACGACCCGGGCCACAGGTTGATCTCACGATTCTATTACGTTCCGATAATTTTTTCGGCAATGATCCTGTTCCTTTTCGGAGGCTGGCAGATGATGATCTGGGGTGTCTTTGCACGGGTAGTCGTCGGATGGCATACGACGTGGTTCGTAAACTCGCTCTCGCACATGTTCGGCACGCGCCCGCACCGGACGAATGATGCTTCGACCAACAATTGGTTCGTCGCTATCCTGACCTTCGGCGAAGGTTGGCACAATAATCACCACGCTTTTCCCGCTTCTGCCCGCCATGGTACCGAAAGGCACCAATTTGACCTCAATTGGATGACCATACGGGTCCTCAAGCGGTTGGGCTGGGCGACGAAGGTGAAGACCTGAGATCCTCGATACGGAATTTTTTCTAGGCGAGTAGGCGAGCTTGGAATGGGCGGCGAAGGTGAAAGACGCGACCATTTATTGTTCTTTAGCGAAAGAGCCCTGCCCCCGGTCCGGCAGATATAAACCTTGCTATTTCTTCTTTAGGAGAGTAGCCTGAGAACATATCGAGTCCAGCTCACTCCTTACTCAGACGCCTCGGAATCCGCCGTCACTTCTGATCATCACAGCTATTGAATTCCCACAGTCTTAGGAGACATATGAGTAATCTCTCTATTACCGAGCGTAACGTGCGCGGCGTTTCAGTTGTGGACCTTGCAGGCAAGATCACCCTTGGCGAATCGAACCGGAACCTGCACGAGGCCATCCGACGCCTTGTTGCTGAAGGGAAAGTGCATGTCCTTCTTAATCTCGCAAAGGTCACCTCAATAGATTCAAGCGGACTCGGCGAGATCGTCGCAGGTTTTTCGACCGTATTGGCCGCCGGCGGATCGCTAAAGCTGATCAACCTGCCGACCCGGCTGGGGGACCTGATGACGATCACCAAACTGTATACGGTGTTCGAGATCTACGACTCGGAAGCGGCAGGTGTCGAGGCCTTCGAGAAACCCGCGGTCGCAACCGCTGAGGGGTTTGATCCGAATTTCGCGGCGGCGGGCAGGGCCGGAAGCTCGCTGTTGTGAGAGAGGCCGGGTCGAAATGAAGATAATCAAGCTACTAATAAATGAAGACCTTCTGAAGGCCGAACTTTCGCTAGAGAATGCAACGGCGGACGACGTGGTCGAGCTCGGAAAAAACTATCTCGAAAAACTAAAGGAGTATCGGGACCAACTCCATCAGCTTGGCGGAATACCTGAAATAAAGCTCGCCGAAGAATCCCGACTCGGCCGTGAACTGATCGAACAATCACGAAAAGCCGTCAGGTCGGCTATCGAGGTGACGACCAACGAACGCAACCGCGTCGAGGCACTGATCGATTCATTCACGCTGATAAATGGCTGGGACGCTGCGGCGACATTCAACCGTCTAAAACACAAGGATGCGACCGACTGGGAACTGGTCGGTGCCGAAGTTCGCATAGCTAGCAACGGCGAGCGAATGAGCGTCCAGGAGGCCGTGGAGACAGCCGGCCAGCTTCGACGCGAAGCTTATATTAACGGAAAACTTGTATTTGCGCGGTAAGGCTTCCCCGGGCCAAGGCCGACAGTGGCAGTCGAGCGTACGTTATTTCGCCGCGGGCCGTCGATCCCTCGGCTTCAGTTTTCGACACAGTTGGCGAACGGCACATTATCGCCGGTGTCTGCGGCCGGCTTTGCCGACGGAGGCAGGCGGAAGGCGTTCGGGAAATACCTATTGCTATTTTTGTTGGTTGGTGTCACACTCAAGCGTAATCATCCTACTCTCGCGTCGCAATTGACGGCGCGCTTCGCCTTAACGATTTTCGGATAAGTTTGAGAGAAGGCCTTATTTGGACAGTAGAAGTGGCTCTCAGTCGAGTTTTTTGAGTATCCGAAATCCGGTCTTTAGTGCGTCAGCAAAAAGCCCCGATCTCTACAGCTTCTCGAGCATGCCCGGACAGCCGGGTAAGGAAATTAATTTAATGTCAATGAAACTTTATGTAGGGAACCTTTCCTTCAATACGTCTAACCAGGACCTTACGGAACTTTTTAGCGAGATCGGGACGGTTGAATCGGCCAATGTGATCGAGGACCGTGAGACGGGCCGTTCGCGCGGATTCGGGTTCGTCGAGATGGCTTCAAAGGAGGAGGGCGAGAACGCGATCGCGCAGCTGAATGGAAAAGAGGTTGACGGCCGCGAGCTCAAGGTAAACGAGGCCAAACCGCAAGAGAACCGCGGCGGCGGCGGACGCGGCGGCTACGGCAATCGCGGCGGGAATCGCGGCGGCGGCGGCGGCGGCGGATATTCGGGCGGCCGCGGCGGCTACGGAAAGTCGGGCTGGTAGATCTGAGGTAATTGGTCTTTGGTCCTCGAGACGGAGGTTCGGGTTCCGAGTTTCCTGTTCCGGGTTCCAAAGACCAATGATCGATTTCCGATAGCTCAGAACCGAAGGCCCAAATGGCCCAGGTTCCAGATTCCGATGTTTTTCCCGGAGGTATCCAATGGCCAATAATCCCGTTACGCTGGCGCGCCGTCATGTTCTCGGTGACCTGAATTACCGCTGTGAGCCGGTCCAGAATGTCCCGGTGTTCCTTGACGACACGGACGGCGAGACGCTCGGGTTCGTCGACGAAAGCCTTGGCAAGTATGCCGATGCGATCACGTTCCATCTTGATGACGACTTTTGCAAGAAGCTGGCGACCGGCCAGTTCACGTATTCCTTCGATTATGACTATGCCGATGAAGAGGACAAGGCGTCGCCCTCCAAACGAAGGATCAAGCTAAGTTCGATCACGCTGATCTCGCGAAAGGGATATGAAAAACCCTTGCCGCGGCGTGCGGCCGCCGCGAACGTGAAGGCCGCCGAAGCAGCTTCCTGACCATTGGGGCCGGGACCGTTTACTTTCCCGACAGTCATGCGGACGCCGCAACCTCGTGCGTTCGCCCTTAAGATGAAAATTCTGCTTTACAACCCGGACAACGGGGTGACGCGCAATTTCATGCCGCATCTGTGGATGTTCCTGCTTCAGGCGCTGACGCCCGAGGAGCATGAAGTCGTATTGATCGACGGGAACGCCAAGGCAATGACGCGCGCCGAGCTCGTGGCCTTCTGCAAAGAACAAAACATCGGTTTGGTCGGGATCGGGTCGATGACGCGGATGGTGGCCCGGGCTTATCTGGTGGCGGATTCCCTGCGCGAAGCCGGCATCAAGGTGGTGATGGGCGGGCCGCATGTGACGGAGTGCCCGGACGAGGCCCTGGGGCGTGACGGCGGACCGCGTCATGCGGATGCGGTCGCACTCGGCGAGGCCGATGCGACGTGGCCGAAGATCGTTGAGGACGCGGCGAACGGCCGGTTGAAAGATGTCTATCAGCCGGAGATCGACGAGAAAGGCAACGATATAAAGCCCGGATTGCAGGAGTATCCTCATATTCCCTGGGAAACGCTCGACCTGGAGCAATTCAGTTTGGTCCCCAAATTCTTTAAGCCCATCCTTTCGAGATTGGGCCATGGTTGGGGCAAGTTCTTCGTTGTCCCGATCGAGACCGGCCGCGGATGTCCCTACGGATGTGAATTCTGCACGGTGACGGGATTTTTCGGCGATTCGATCCGGTTTCGAACGAACGAGAGCGTCGTCGAAGAGTTGCTCCGGCTGAAGGCCCGGGCGGCGAAGGAAAAAGGGCAGATCGCGGTCTTCTTTATAGATGACAACCTCGCGATCAATAAGAAGCGGCTGAAGTCGCTGCTGCGAGACGTGATCGCTGCCAACGCACAACTGCCGTGGGTGGCCCAGATCAGCGCGAATCTGCTGGAGGATGAAGAGCTTGTCGACCTGATCGCCGAATCGGGCGGGCGATGGATATTCATCGGTATGGAATCGATCGACCCGGCGAACATGGCGGACGTTAACAAGACCTTCTCGAAACCGGCGAATTACAAGTCGGTGCTCGACGGCCTTGCCCGGCGGAATATCTACGCGATCACGTCGTTCATCTTCGGGATGGACAACGACACAGTAGGCGTCGGCGGCCGGACTGTCGACGAGATCGAGAGCTGGGCTCCGGGGCTGCCTGTGTTCGGGCAGTTGACGCCCTTTCCCGCGACGCCGCTCTATGACCGGCTTCAGAAAGCAGGCCGTCTTGAGCGGCCGAAGCATTGGCTCGATTTTGCCCAATTCGTAATGGCACATAAGCCGGCGAAGATGACCGTCGAGGAAGCGAGGCAGGAAACGATCGGTGCGTGGTCGCGTTCGTACAGCCCGGAGCGTAATCTCGAGGCCATCCAGTCGATCCCCGACGCTCCGATACAAGCCCGCATCAGCCACCTGGTCGCCCGACTCTTTTTCCGCGGAATTTACTTTCCGCAGATGGGCACGCGTGCCTGGCTCAAACTCCTTTTCCAGAACCGCCGAGCCATAATCGGCCTTACACGCGAAGGCATTGGTGCGTGGCGCGCGTCGCGAAAACGCCGACAGCCGATGACCGTTATTCCCGAGGTCCCGGAAGAAACGACCGCCACTATGTCCCGATAATTCCACATAATTTCCTCCTGTTAAATTAGTTGGGCAAAAAACTCCCTGGGCCTCGTCTCAAGAACTTGGGCGTGCACGATGCCGGGCAGATCTATTGTCCGGCGGGTTTCCAAAATGGCCGCCTGAGAACAGGAGAACATCATGGTAATGGTTTGCAACCAGTTCGGGGAATGCAGCAGCAGGCCCGATCCGACGGTCAAGAACACGCAATTGGTAACGCTCACGGGGTCTGTCGGCCGGAACGGCCGGAACCTTCGCGACGACGTTTCGCAGATCCAGGACGCTCTGAACCGGGTCGGCCCTTCGAACGGCGGGCCGGTCATTAAGCTCGTCGTGGACGGGTTTGTCGGCCCGAAAACGGTCAGGGCGATCGAAGATTTCCAGCGAACTCAGTTCCCGGGCAAGTTCCCGGACGGCCGCGTCGATCCCGGCCAGAGGACCGTCGGCCGTCTTAACGAGCTGCTGGTGGCCCCGCCTACGTTCAACGACGAGATGGTCCCCGCGTTTGGGGGTGTCCCGAACTTCAATAACCAGATCGTCCCCGCTTTCGGGAACGGCTTTGCCCCGCAGGGCGGGCAACACGGGTTTGTGCAGGCGTCCTTCGTGCCGCCGCCGGTGACGACCGACGCTCAAATGACGCTTGCGGAACGGCACGCCCAGGATGCCGAAAAGAGGCTTACGGCGGCCATCAAGCGGATGAACCAGGCGGTCACCGCCATGGGCAAGAAGGTCAGGACCGCGAAGGAACAGGAGCTTGTCCGCGAGATCAACTGGCATTTCAAGGCAAATGCCGACCCGAACCCGACCCAGCACATGACGAAGGTCTCGACCGTGCTGGCGACGATGCTGGCGGCGATCAAAGAACATAATCTCGGTACCCGAACGATCCTGAGGAAGGGCGCCCCGCCGCCGGCCGATCCGAACGCGATCGCGTGGGCCTATTTAGGCGGATGGACGTCGAATAAAATGGAGGAGAAGTTCATCACCATCACTCCGATGTTCATGACCCAGCTTTCGCTGGTGATCGTCCATGAACTAGCCCACTTCTGCGGCGGTACCAAATCCAGCGGGAAGGACATCGTCCACCGTGCGTCGCCCGATCCGTTCCCGACCGGGACAAAACGCGAGGACGGCAGCACCAATTACCGCGATATGCCTCCGTTCCACGCAAGGACCAACGTTTACTCGTACACGGTCTATTGCTACCCGGAGCGGCCGGAGTTCAAGGTACCCGCGACCGTCTGATAGACCGTGAGATCGGCCTAGGCCCTTACTGAACTTCCATTGATCCGCGGTCGTTCGCGGCCTGTGTCCCGGGACGCCGGAGGGTTGTCCCGCCTCGCCGGCCGATGAGGCCGTCGCGGGTTCGGGGTCCAATTGTGCATGGCAGAAGAACTTATCCACGAAATCCACAAAACAGCATGAAAAAGACAAGAATTTTTGGATCACTGGCATGGCTTAGGGCGAGCGAGCTCGAGCGGTTTTGACGGTCGCCAACGGCGGCGGAAGTCAGTACCGGGAGCGGTAGCGACCGGGTGGGTGTTGACGGTGACGGAAGTCAGTACCGGGAGCGGTAGCAAATGGAACGTCGCCAACGGCGACGGATAATAAAGCCTAGGGTGGAATGAGCGGAAGCGAATGGAACCCTAGGACATCGAGCGTTCCGATTTTCCTCGCTGTAGGCGAGGCATATCGCGCCAATTATTCGTCGCCTTCAGCGACGAGGCGTTGTTCGCTTCCTGACCTAGGGTTTCGCCGGAAGACGGCTCAACCCTAGGCTTTAATATCCGTCGCCGTTGGCGACAAAACGACGCCCGTGACGCTTTCTTAAGTTTCCCGCCCTGCCAGCGCGTCTCAGATAAAGCTCAAAACATGCTGCTTACCGCTCCGTGTAATAACCTCCAATTCGGTCTTTCCAGTCTCCATAAGCCCAGCGACTCCTCGCCATACCCGAAACTAATCCAATGACCGCTATCACGTATTGGTGGTTTGGAAGATGCGAATGATAGAAATGATGCGAATGATTTGGAGGTCAAGTATGATCTAGAAGCTGCTACGCCTGAGGAAACCTTTCCTTCGGGGAAGGTATCCTACTCTACGCATGAAAAGGTTCTACTCGCAAGTCAGAATATCGCTGCTGACGTTTACGCTTGGCCTTGCTGCGGTCTGGATGATGAATGGACTTGGAGCGGCCCGGAGCCACGTTCCTGTTGATTTGCCGGCGGGAACGTCCGAGGAAGTTTTGTTTGTATTTGCGATCGAGGGCAAGAACTTACCACACGGTGGCGGTTCATGTGCGAGTTTTCACGATGACGATGTTCAGAGACGACTTCGGGCCGAGGCGCGCAAATACGGCTTCGTGAGGGGATCACGATAGTTTACGTGAACAGCTGCCGCGAAAAGTGTTGACCATAAAAGATAGCTGCAATAGCATTTAGGCTGTGGGCGTTAGTGATTAGAGGCAGCGATAACCCGGCTTCCCGCGGAGAGAGTGCAGGAATTGATGGTGTGGTTCGAAGGCTATTACCACCGGCTGTGGGACCGGCAGATCGCGGCCGATCTGGAGTCGGGAAAGCTAGACGACATCTTGGGTGAAGTCGATGCCGAGATCAAATCGGGTTTGGCAAAACCCCTATGAACCACTTCACTCTCCCGCGGTTTTGGGCACATTACAACCAACTTCCAAAAGAGATAAGGAAACTCGCCGATAAGAACTATCAGCTTCTAGGTACAGATCCCGAACACCCTTGACTCCACTTCAAGAAGATAGGCAGCAAAGGCCCTGGTCCGGGAGGGTCGGGGTCCGCCACCGCGCACTCGGAAGAGAAACGTCAGATGGGATTGTTTGGTTCTGGATCGGAAGCCATTCTGACTACGATGAACTGATCAATGGTTGACCGGCTTGCTACAATCGATCCAGGACGAATACCTTGATGAAGATCCGTTCGGTGACGATCATTACCCTTGCCTTTGTTGCGTTTGCGGGTGCATCTGCGATTTGTGCTCAGGCAGAGGAGAAGAAGGCGCACGAGAAAGGGCCGGTTAACGCAGACGATGTTCTTGCAAAGCTCTTTTCCTCACCAAAGTCCAAACGATCAATGGAAAAACTGAATGGTGAACTGATAATCGCGATCAAAGAGCGGGGTGTGGATTTCGTGCTCTTTGACGGGCTCGTTAAGGAAATCAAGGAACGCGGCGGAAGCGAAGCAATGTTGACCGCGATAGAAGACGCCTGGCCAAAAGATGGGGACGCTTGGTTTAAGGATTTCAAACGTCTGGAGACGATGATTCGGTATTACTATCCTAAGATCGATACTCGACGCCTGGCAGTAGAGGCCGGAAGGGAATTGATCGATAAGTACAACGACGAAAGGTACGGTTGCAGCGATTTTGTGCAATGGGTGAAGGTCCAGTTGCCGAAATGGGCCGAGCAGGTCGAGAAATACAACGAGTGGCCCGACAGACCTGCGAAACCGAAACCCAAAACCGACCAGCCCCACCGACGCTGAGCTAGGCTAGCTCAGTTTGGGTCTTTGGCCCTCGGCGATGGCGACAAAATCGTTCGATATACGTGAAAAGGAGCAGGTACGGCAAATCATTTCAGAATTGAATTCACTTTGGTTCGAATTGCGTCGCTCCGTGCCGGGTTCATTTCGATCGCTTTCTCGAGATCGGCAACTGCTTGTTTGTATTCAGAAAGCGATACGTAGAGGTCGGCGCGCTTTTCCAAAACCTCGCTCATCCAAATATTGTATAAGGGAACGCCGATAGGAGCCGCGAAATACCTTTCCCAATCCCAAGTCCTTGGCGAAGCTTCGGCTAAAGTGATAGCGGTTGAAAGGTCTTTTATCGCCTCACGTTTTCGCCCTTGGCTCTCATAGAATTTTGCTCTCCTCTGAAATCCACGCCAACGAGGGCTTTGGGCAACAAGTTTTTCCAGTTGTCGCTCGCATTCCTTGAAACGTCCTTTATTCTCTAAAAGGGAAACGTAGTTATTGAGGAGAAAGTTAAGCTGTATTGCAGGTGAGGGGCCAAACGAGGTTGTCCCTGGCGGTATCGCCGACGGTCTTGGATCCGAATAGAAATCGACTGCGGCCAGCTCATAAGCCTTTATCGCCCGGTCATAGAGTTCATAAATGTCTTCGCGGTCTTTTAGGTGGTTGGTCAACGCCTTTTCGATAAAAGGAAATTCGGTCCCTTGACCATAAGCGATCGATCGGATCATGAAATTGTCAGGGCCGGGGTAGGCAACAGGAAGTACCTCAAGACTCTTTACTGCGTCGTTAAACGAACCAAGATGATCGCCGAGCCGCCACTTTGCCTTGTATCGAGCGGTATGAACAACAAACGCAAGATCGGGTCGATCGGCAAATTTGTCAGTTATATAAAGAAGTTCTTTCCATTCATGCGCAGTTTCAAGCGCCTTCATGGCCGACGTAAGGAGCTGACCGGGTTCGGGGGCAACCGATATCGCTTTTCGAATATCCTCTATTATTTGAGTTGCGTAGTTATATCGCCAGGGCGAGCGGCTTAAGGCGACGTTAAGGAAGCGGGCCCGCTCAATGTAGTACTTAGGATTGGCGGGTTCTGAGCTAATGGCCAGTGTCGCGTCGGCGAGAACTTCGCTTATTGGAGCCCCTTTTCTTAATTTGGTTTCAGCTCGATTGAAATAAAGTTCTGCAACGTTTGGATGCTTTTCGATCAAATCGTCAAGAAACCGTATCGCTTCATAATACCTCTGCTCATCGCGAAGGTTAGTCAACTTCTCGCTTATACCCTTTAGTTCGTTTGGGTCGAACTGTGCCGAAACAACAAAGGGGACTAGTACCAGACAAGAAATAACGACAACGAGCTGGAACAAGGAAAGGGGCCATGACATGCGTCGAATATACGTAACTTATCTGGAGAAAGTAAAGAAATTTAGCAATGCTGCAACCGATCGGGCAAAGTGCCAGTTGCGGTTGACATTCCAAAGCGAAATTCATAATATCTAAAGTTTCGGACTTTGGGGTCTGGGCTGTATTTGGGCTCGGGTGACGGGCTCGGCAGGAGATATTTGAAAGCTTTAACAGGAATTGTAGCGTAAAGGGCGTCGAACCAACGGCGCCCGGCAAATGAAATCCGTTGTGCATTTCGCCCTTACTGACGTGCGGGCTTCTGCAAAGAGCGGCCTCTCGATCGCCACGCTACAGCAAAGTTTGAGCTTTTAGGAGAAGCAAGCCTTTACAGGCGTAGGGCTGCTGACAGTAACCAATCACTAAATCAACCAGCGTGTGCTGCTTGAGCTAACTGCCGGAAATTTTCCGAGCAAGAGTCAGGTGATGCGGGAGTTTTGTTTTAAAGAAGGTTTTTGGTCCTAGGTTTGGGGCCTTAGGCCGAACAAAGAATAAAGGCCGCCTTTACGAAATTGAAGGGGACCGAAAACAGGCTGGAAGGCCGGTTTTACAAGAAGAATCAACAGGCTAGAAAGCCTGTTGTACTTAAAGAGATATGCCGACGATCAATCAGTTAGTTCGCAAGGGACGAGAGAGGGTCAAGTATAAGACGGCGAGCCCGGCTTTGCAGGCGAATCCGCAGAAACGCGGGGTTTGCACGCGTGTTTACACCCAGACGCCGAAAAAGCCGAACTCTGCACTGCGTAAGGTTGCCCGCGTGAGGCTGACCAACCAGATCGAGGTTACTACTTATATACCCGGCATCGGCCACAACCTGCAGGAGCACTCGATCGTGCTCATCCGCGGCGGCCGCGTGAAGGACCTCCCGGGCGTGCGTTACCACATCGTCCGCGGAACGCTTGACGCTTCGGGCGTCGCGAACAGGAACCAGGCCCGGTCGAAGTACGGGGCGAAGAGGCCGAAGGGGAGCAAGTAGGAACTATGAATGATGAATTATGAATGCTGAATAAGTGGCGATTCATGATTCATCATTCCGGATTCATCATTTTGACTTATGGCTAGACGAAGAGTTGCAGCAAGGCGAGAGATACTGCCGGATCCGATCTATAACAGCACGATCGTGACCAAGTTCATCAACGGCATGATGTGGGCGGGCAAAAAGTCCGTGGCCGAGCAGATCTTTTACGGCGCGATGAACAAGATCGCCGAAAAGACGGGCGAAGAGCCGCTGAAGGTGTTTAAGAAGGCTCTGGAATCGGTGGCCCCGGCGTTGGAGGTCAAATCGCGGCGTATCGGCGGTGCGACGTACCAGGTGCCGCTCGAAGTGAGCAAAGACCGCCGGAACACGCTCGCGATCCGCTGGATCGTGACCAACGCCCGCAACCGGAGCGAAAAAACGATGACCGACCGGCTGGTCGGCGAGCTGCTCGATTCACAGTCAGGCCGCGGCGGTGCGGTTAAGAAAAAGGACGACGTCCACCGCATGGCCGAAGCGAACAAGGCGTTCGCGCATTTTAGGTTTTAGTTCGTCGTTCGTTGTTCTTAGATCGTTGCTGATCTGTTTCGACGAACAACGATCAACTAACAACGAACATTTGCTATGGCAAATATTAGTTTAGACAAATACCGAAATATCGGGATCATGGCCCACATCGACGCGGGCAAGACCACGACGACCGAGCGCGTCCTTTTCTATACTGGCGTTTCGCACAAGATCGGCGAGGTCCACGAAGGCACCGCGACGATGGACTGGATGGAGCAGGAACAGGAGCGCGGAATTACCATTACGTCCGCTGCGACGACCTGTTTCTGGAAGCGCAACGGCACCGAACACCGCATTAACATTATTGATACCCCCGGCCACGTCGATTTTACGATGGAAGTTGAACGCTCCCTTCGTGTTCTTGACGGGGCCGTCGCCGTTTTTGACGGCGTCGCGGGGGTCGAGCCGCAGTCGGAGACGGTTTGGCGGCAGGCCGATAAATACGGCGTTCCGCGTATCTGCTTTATCAATAAACTGGACCGTGCGGGTGCATCATTCGAAAGAAGCTTTAACTCGATCCTGAACCGCCTGGGCGCGAACGCGGTCGCGTTGCAGATCCCCATCGGCGAGGAAGACCGGCTGAGAGGCGTGGTCGACCTGATCGCGATGAAGGGGCTGATCTGGAACGACGAGACCAAAGGCGCCGAGTACGAGATCGGCGAGATCCCGGCCGACCTGGTCGATTCCGCCAAAGAATGGCGCGAGAAGCTGGTCGAGGCCGTTTCGAGCATCGACGACGACCTGATGGTCAAGTTCCTCGAAGGCGAGGAGATCTCGGAAGACGAGATCCGAAAGGCTTTGAGAAAGGGCACGACCGAGTTGAAGATCGTTCCGGTCGTGACCGGGTCCGCATTTAAGAACAAGGGCGTGCAGACGCTGCTCGACGCCGTTGTCGATTACCTCCCGTCGCCGCTCGACGTTCCCGCCATCGAAGGCACTAATCCGAAGACAGATGAAGTCGAAACCCGCGAGGCCGATCCGGAAGCGCCTTTTTCGGGCCTCGTGTTCAAGCTGATGGCCGATAAGCATTTGGGCCAGTTGGCGTTCGTGCGGATCTATTCGGGTACGGTTTCTTCCGGGTCTTACGTTTACAACACGATCAAGAATACGAAAGAGCGTGTCGGTCGGCTGATGCTGATGCACGCGAACAAGCGTGAAGACCTTGAAAAGGCTTCGGCGGGTGAGATCGTCGCGATCGGCGGCATGAAGAACGTGACCACCGGCGACACGATCTCGGCAGAGGACAAACACATCATCCTCGAGTCGATGGAGTTTCCGGATCCGGTCGTTCGCGTGGCTGTCGAGCCGAAGACGCGTGCCGACCAGGACAAAATGGGCGTCGCGCTCAACCGCCTCGCTCAGGAAGATCCGTCGTTCCAGGTTTCGACCGACCATGAGACCGGCCAGACGATCATTGCCGGAATGGGCGAGCTTCACCTTGAGATCATCGTCGACCGCATGAAGCGCGAGTTCGGCGTCGAGGCGAACGTCGGTAAACCGCAGGTGGCGTACCGCGAGACGATCACGATGTCGGCTCCCGGAAAAGAGATATTCAAGAAGCAGTCGGGCGGCCGCGGCCAGTTCGGCCACGTCGAGCTCGAGATCGAACCGGCACCGGGCGAGGGCTACGTTTTTGAGGACAAGATCACGGGCGGTGCGATCCCGCGTCAGTTCATCAAGCCGGTGAGCGAAGGTATTCAGGACGCGATGCGTCGCGGATTCCTGGCCGGATACGAGCTGGTAGATATCAAGGCGTCGCTGGTCTTTGGTTCGTATCACGAGGTGGACTCGGACGAGCGTTCGTTCCACATCGCTGGCTCGCTGGCGTTCCAAGACGCTCTGAAAAAGGCCAAGCCGATCCTGCTCGAGCCGATAATGAAGGTCGAGGTCGTGACGCCGGAAGAGTATATGGGATCGGTCAACGGCGACCTTAACCGCCGCCGCGGGCAGATCGAAAAAATGGAGCCGCGTCCGGGCAATGTTTCGGTAGTGACGGCCTTTGTGCCGCTTTCGGAGATGTTCGGTTACACGACCGATCTCCGCTCTGCCACGCAGGGTCGGGCGACGTCGTCGATGCACTTTGAGCGTTACGCGGAGGCTCCGCGAAACGTTGCCGAAGAGATCATCGCGAAGGTGAAGGGAGCGAGCAGTTAGGTCTTTGCAATGCCGGTCATTAGCAGATTTCTAGGAATAGTTATCGCGATGTACTGGAATGATCACGCTCCGCCGCATTTCCACGCGAAGTACGGTGAGCACGAGATCAAGGTGTTTTTGAACGATGGCGAGGTGGAAGGCAGTTTCCCGCGGCGGGCTCTAAAGCATGTACTTGAGTGGTACGAGTTGCATCGGGAAGAGTTGTTGGTCAACTGGCAACTGTGTGAGCGGAATGAGGCGCCGAACCCGATCGAGCCATTGGAGTAGACGATGTTGGTGCATGTAGTTGATGCGAAATACGTTGACGGTTACCGGATAGAGGTTTCCTTCAACGACGGAAGGAAAGGCATCGCGGATCTAAGTGAGGCGTTGCGCGGACCGGCGTTTGAAAGTCTGAAGGACAAATCTGAATTTCAGAGATTTGTCGTCGATAAAGAGCTCGACACCCTGGTGTGGGCGAACGGGGCCGATCTGGCACCCGAATACATTTATTTTCAGGCATTCCGAAACGACCGCGAACTGCAGGAAAGATTTAGAAAGTGGGGTTACCTTAACAATTAAAATTTTGAGGAACGAGAAACTATGAGCAAGGAAAAATTCGACCGGTCCAAGCCGCATGTGAATATAGGGACGATCGGGCACGTTGATCACGGTAAGACGACATTGACGGCGGCGATCACGAAGGTGATGTCGAAGCACAATCCGAAGATGGTGTTCAGGTCGTTCGACAGTATCGACAATGCACCGGAGGAGAAGGCCCGGGGCATCACGATCGCGACGGCGCACGTTGAGTATGAGACGCCGAACCGGCACTATGCGCACGTTGACTGTCCGGGACACGCCGACTATGTGAAGAATATGATCACCGGAGCGGCGCAGATGGACGGAGCGATCCTTGTGGTGGCGGCGACGGACGGCCCGATGCCGCAGACACGGGAACACATCCTGCTTGCACGTCAGGTGGGCGTGCCGGCGATGGTCGTCTTTATGAACAAGGTGGACATGGTCGACGACCCGGAACTGCTCGAACTGGTCGAGATGGAGATCCGCGAGCTTCTGTCGAGCTATGAGTTCCCGGGAGACGACATCCCGGTCGTGCAGGGTTCGGCCCTGAAGGCACTCGAAGGCGATCCCGCATGGGAGACGAAGGTCGATGAGCTGATGCAGGCTGTGGATGACTACATCCCCACGCCCGAGCGCGAAACGGACAAGCCGTTCCTGATGCCTGTGGAAGACATCTTCACGATCCAGGGACGCGGAACGGTGGCGACGGGACGTATCGAGCGCGGTACGATCAACGTCAACGAGCCGGTCGAGATCGTGGGCATCCGCGATACGCGGAACTCGGTCGTGACGGGCGTTGAGATGTTCAAGAAGCTGCTTGATTCGGGAATGGCCGGCGATAATGTGGGCCTCCTCCTAAGAGGAGTCGAGCGAAAGGAGATCGAACGCGGTCAGGTGATCGCAAAGCCGGGCTCGATCACGCCGCACACCAAGTTCAAAGCCGAGGCGTATGTGCTGACCAAAGAAGAAGGCGGACGCCACACCCCGTTCTTTACGGGCTACCGTCCGCAGTTCTACTTCCGGACAACGGACGTGACGGGCGTTGCACACCTTCCGGCCGGGGTCGAGATGGTGATGCCGGGCGACAACATCCAGATGGAGATCGAGCTTATCGCTCCGATCGCGATGGAGAAGGGCCTGAGGTTCGCTATCCGCGAAGGCGGCCGGACCGTCGGAGCAGGAACGGTGTCGGAGATTGTTGAATAAGCTCGATCGTTGATCGTTGTTCGTGGATCGTTGTTAAAAGCTTGCCACGAACAACCAACAACGAACGACGAACAGACTTATGCTTAACGAGAAAATTCGCATCAAGCTGAAAGCCTACGATCACCGCGTGCTGGACCAGTCCACACAGGAGATCGTCGATACGGCGAAGCGGACCGGGGCGAGGATAGCGGGGCCGATACCGCTTCCGACGGTCAAGAACAAATGGACCGTCCTTCGCTCGCCGCACGTCGACAAGAAATCGCGCGAGCAGTTCGAGATCCGGACGCACAAACGATTGATGGATATCCTCGATCCGACGGCGGAGACGGTCGATGCATTGATGAGGCTCGACCTGCCGGCGGGGGTGGATGTCGAAATAAAGGCTTTTGGGAAAAACTAGTTTGCCGAGTTGGCTGAGTTACAGAGTTACAGAGTTCGAGGAACTCTAGATATGACTCTGGAACTCTGGAACTCTGAAACTCAGGTACTTAGATATGATCAGCGGAATCATTGGCAGAAAACTTGGGATGACGCAGCTCTTTGCCGAAGACGGCACGGTGACACCGGTGACCGTTATCAAGGCGGGGCCGTGCGTTGTCGTTCAGACGAAGAGCGCGAGTGGGAGCGACGGCTATAACGCCGTTCAGCTTGGCCTTGTAGAAGATAAGGCGATCAAGCTGAAGAATGTTTCGAAACCGCTTCGCGGCCACTTTGAGAAGACGGGCGGCGGGATCCCGCCGACGAGGATACTCAAGGAGATCCGCCTCAGCGGCGAGCCGGAGGCCGCCGTTGGCGACCAGGTGAAGGTCGACGTTTTTGCGGACGGCGACAAGATCGAGGTCGTCGGCAAATCAAAGGGCAGGGGGTTTGCCGGCACAGTAAAACGTCACAATTTTTCAAGGGGCCCCGAGACCCACGGTTCGATGAACGTTCGGTCGCCCGGTTCGATCGGCCAGTCGGCCTATCCGTCGCGGGTCATCAAGGGCACGCGATCGTCCGGCCACATGGGCGATGCGCAGGTGACGGTCAAGGGCCTGACGGTGGCCCGGGTAGATTCCGAAAACAATCTGCTGATGGTCCGCGGTGCGGTACCGGGAGCGAATGGGAGCTTGGTTGTAGTAAGGAAATCATAGTTCCAAATTCCAAGTTCCAAGTTCCAAGTTGAAAACGAAAACTCGGAACCTGAAACTTGAAACCCGGAACTCGAACGGAGTGAGATTATATGCCTACCGTAAAGGTTCGCAATTTGAAGAATAATGAAGTCGGCGAGGTCGAGCTGTTGGACTCGGTATTCGGCGTCGAGCTGAACGAGCCGCTGATCCATGCCGCGGTGGTGAATTTCCGCGCGAACGGCCGCCAGGGCACTTCGGCGACGAAGACCCGCGGAAACGTTTCGGGATCGGGCCGCAAGCTCTGGAAGCAGAAGGGAACGGGCCGTGCCCGTATCGCGTCGCTCCGGTCGCCGCTATGGAAGGGCGGCGGAAACGTCCACGGGCCGCAGCCGCGCGACTGGTCGTACCAGATGCCGAAGAAAATGCGGCGGGGTGCACTGCGTTCGGCATTGTCGGAAAGGCTTCGTGAAGGGAACCTGATCGTGATCGACGAATTCACGTTCGCGAACCCGAAGACGAAGGAATTCCTGAGCGCGATCGGCGGGCTGGCGCTTGCCGAAGACAAGAAAGGCGTGAAGATGCTGATCGTTGATTCGCTTGATAATGCGAACCTTATCCTGTCGTCGCGGAATGTCGAAAAGACGAAGGTCACGAACAGCTTCGGGCTGAACATCTACGACATTCTTTATCACGAGAAGCTTCTTATCTCGAAAACGGCGGTCGAAGAGCTGAACTCGCTGCTCGACCCGAAACGCGAGGGCACGAAAGAAAAGGAAGAAGCCCCGGCGAAAAAGGCAGGTAAGCAGAAGGCAGAAGGCGGTGAGGCCGAAGAAAAGCCGGCCAAGGCGAAGAAGGAAGCCGCCGCGGCCGAAGAAGAAAAGGCCGCAAAGCCGAAGAAGGAAGCTGCCCCGAAGAAAGAGGCGAGCGAAGAGAAGCCGGTCAAGAAGGCCAAGCCTGTAAAGGAAGAGGCGGAAGTGACCGAGAAGGAGGCGGCGGACAATGAGTGAATTCAGCGTTTGGGAAGTGCTTAAATCGCCGGTCGTAACGGAAAAGAGCGTGATCCTCAAAGAGGATTCGACCGAAGAGGACAACGGCCGCAAGACTGGCCAGGTGCTTACGTTCAGGGTCGACCTGGGGGCCAGAAAGCCCGAGATCAAGAAGGCTATCGAAGAGATCTTCAACGTTAAGGTTGCTTCGGTTCGGACCGTGAATTACGAGGGCAAAGAAAAACGCCGCGGAAGACAGGTCGGCCGCCGGCCGAACTGGAAGAAAGCGTATGTGACGCTCAAGAAGGGCGAGCCGATGGTGGATTACGCGGAAGCTATTTAATTGATGAATGATGAATGATGAATGCAGAATTCATCATTCTGAATTCTGAAATCATCAATTGGAATTATGGGAATCAAGAGATTAAAACCGACATCGCCGGCACGACGGTATCAGACTTATCTGACCCGCGACGAGCTGACGCCGGGAGCAGTACCCGAAAAATCACTGCTCGAACCAAAGAAAAGGATCTCGGGCCGCAATTCGGACGGACGTATCACGATCCGCCGCCGCGGCGGAGGCCATAAGCGGCACTACCGGATCATTGATTTCAAGCGTGATAAGGCCGGCATTCCGGGCCGCGTTTCGCAGATCGAATACGATCCGAACCGCTCGGCGCACATCGCCCTGATCACGTATCTTGACGGCGAGAAGCGTTACATCCTGGCCCCGGTCGGGATCAAGGTCGGAGCGTCGATATTGAGCGGCGAGGACGCGGACATCCTGCCGGGGAACGCTCTGCCGATCAAGAATATCCCGCTCGGCACCGAGGTGCACAACATCGAGCTGAGGCCCGGAAAAGGCGGGCAGCTTGTCCGCTCGGCGGGCGGGTTCGCGCAGATCATCGCAAAGGACGGCGATCATGCTCAGTTGAGGATGCCTTCGGGCGAGGTGCGGAAGATCCCGGTCGTTTGCTATGCGACGGTCGGCCAGGTCGGCAACACCGAGCACGAGAATGTCAGCCTGGGCAAGGCGGGACGCTCGCGTTGGATGGGCAAACGGCCGAAGGTACGCGGCGTCGCCATGAACCCGGTCGATCACCCGCACGGCGGCGGCGAGGGCAAGACCTCCGGCGGCCGCAACCCGGTGACCCCGTGGGGACAGCCGACCCGCGGCTACAAGACGCGCCGGAACAAACGCACGAGCAATATGATCGTGAAAGACAGGAGAAGGAAGTGACGAGTGACAAGGGATGAGTGACGAGAAAAAAACTGTTCACTGTCCACTGTCCACTTTCCACTAAAAGGATATGCCTCGTTCATTAAAGAAAGGACCGTACATCGACCTGAGCATCGTGAAGACGCTGAACCGGATCTCGGCGGGCGGGAACAAGCCGCCGGCGATCAAGACGTGGTCGCGGCGGTCGACGATAACGCCCGATATGGTCGGGCTCACGTTCGGCGTTCATAACGGCAAACGCCACATCCCGGTCTTTGTGACCGAGAATATGGTGGGCCACAAGCTTGGGGAATTCTCGCCGACGCGGCTGTTCAAGGGACACCCGGGGACGAAAGCGGAGAAGATGGCCAAAAGGAAGTAAGCAGAAGGCGGTGAGCGGTAAGCAGTAAGAACTGCTCGCGGCTCACGGCTCGCCGCTCACGGCTAAGAATATGGAAGCGATAGCAAAGACCAAATTTTTGAAGGGCTCGCCGAGGAAGGCTCGGCTTGTGATCGACCTGATCAGGGGCCGGAATGTCTCGCAGGCTTTGTCGATCCTGAAGTTCACGGACAAGCGGGCGGCGGGGCCGATCAAGAAGACGCTTCAGTCGGCGATCGCCAACGCGACATACGTCGCCGAGCAGCAGAACATCGCCATCGACCCGGACGACCTGTGGGTGAAGACGTGCTTTGTCGATATGGGCCCGACGAAGAACCGGCGGCGAATGAGGCCCGCTCCGCAGGGGCGTGCGTACCGCGAACAGCGTCACTATTGCCACATCACCATCCAGGTCTCGAGCGAGGATATGCCCAAGACCGAAAAGGAATTGAGGGCCGAGGCTGCGAAGGCGAAGAAGGCCGAAGGCGGGGAAACGGCTAAGGTAAAAAGCAAAAAGGCCAAAGCCGCCGAGCCGAAGAAGGAAACGAAGAAAGCCAAGGCGGATGAGGTTGAAACGGCCGCGGCGGATCCTCCGGAGACACCGGAGGTCGAGACGGTCGTGACCGAAACGCCGGCTGCAGAGAATATCGAAGCGGCCGCGGCCGAAGCGGACGCGCAGGTGGCCGACGCAAAGAACGCTTCGACCCACGCGGAGGCTCACAACAAGGAAACGAAGCCGGCCGACGCGGCGCAGCAGAAGATCAACGAGGACCTCGAGCGCCAGTAGGCGGTTGGCAGAGGCAGCAGGCACGAAGATGCCGAGCTGCACACTGAAAAGATATGGGACAGAAAGTACATCCTTACGGATTCAGGGTCGGTTACAACAAGGACTGGCATTCTCATTGGTATTCGAAACACGATTTCGCCAAGTTCCTTGCCGAGGACCTACAGCTAAAGCGCGACCTGAAGAAGAAATTCGCGGGCGGCGGAGTTTCGCACGTCGATATCGAGCGTGCGGCGACCCGGTTGAAGATCATTATCTACACGGCACGCCCGGGCATCATCATCGGCCGCAAAGGGTCTGAGATCGAGAAGCTGCGTGAGGACCTGGCCCGGCAGACCGGACGCGAGGTGCTGATCTCGATACAGGAGATCCGCCATCCCGAACTGAACGCACAGCTCCAGGCGGAGAAGATCGCCCAGCAGCTTGAAAAGCGTATCGCGTTTCGCCGTGCGATGAAAAAGACGATGGAAGAATCGCAGCGGTTCGGTGCACAGGGCATCAAGGTGATGGTCGCCGGCCGGCTGAACGGTGCCGAGATCGCCCGGACCGAATGGTCGCTGCAGGGGCGGCTGCCGCTCCACACGCTGAGGGCCGACATCGATTACGGGTTCGCGGAAGCGTTGACCACGTTCGGGATCATCGGTGTGAAAGTTTGGATCTACCGCGGCGAGATCCTCGACCCGAATGCCGCCGTCGCACGCGGAACCACGACCGACCCGGTGAACGAGGTCAAGGTCGAACGCGGAATGGGACGCGGGGATAGACGGCCGAGAAGGGACGACAGAGGCGATAGGGGAAGGTAAATGAAAGTTCCAAATTCCAAATTCCAAGTTCCAAATTGAGACGGAACTTTTGGAATCTGGAATGTGGAATTCTGAATCGGGGTACTGAATTATGTTAATGCCGAAAAAGGTCAAGCACCGGAGAGTGATGAAGGGACGCATGCGCGGAAAGGCGACGCGCGGCGAGAACCTCGACTTTGGTGACTTCGGGCTGAAAGCATTGGAAGCGGGCTGGATCACGGACCGGCAGATCGAGGCGGCACGTATCGCGATGACGCGTCACGTCAAACGCGGTGGCAAGATCTGGATCCGTATGTTCCCGGACAAGCCGATCACGAAAAAGCCGGCGGAAACCCGCATGGGATCGGGCAAAGGGGCCCCGGACCATTGGGTCGCGGTGGTCAAGCCGGGCCGGGTGCTCTATGAGATCCAGGGCGTTGATGCGGACCTTGCCCGCGAGGCGTTCGCCCTGGCCGCGCAGAAGCTTCCGATCAAGACGAAGTTCGTGTCGCGTGCCGACCTTGAAGGAGGCGTAGTTTAGAGATGAAACGCAAAGAGCAGAAAGACCAGCTTCGCGAAATGTCGCCGGCCGAATTGAAGGACCAGGCGGACGCCCTGAGGGAGTCGCTCTTCAGGTTGAAGTTCAGAAGGGCATTGGGCGTCGGCGATACGCTTGCCGATATCCGCCGCGAAAAGAAGACCCTGGCAAGGGTTTACACATTGATGGGCGAGGCGAAGAAAAAGAAGGCCTAGCACGCCGAACGGACCTTCGAGGCTGTCGGCAGACAGTCTGAACGGCCGGTCGTAAAGGAAAGAAGATGGCAAAGAAGAAGACGGAAGAATTGGAAGAGACGGTCGAGGCCGCGGCGGAACCCGCAGCCGAAGAAGCCGCCGTTGAAGCGGCACCGGTCGAGGCTGCCCCGGCGGAAGCTCCGGCGGAAAAGAAGCCGAGAAAGAAGGCCGCCAGCTCAAAGAAAGAAGAAGCCTCGGGCGATAAACCCGCTGCCGAACGAGCCCATAAACGGGCGGAGAAGGTCGGCGTGGTCGCTTCCGATGCGATGACCAAGACCGTCACGGTCCGCGTTGACCGGCTGGTCAAGCACCCGATCTATCGCAAGTACGTCCGGCGGCGGAAGAAATTCATGGCCCACGACGAACTCGGCGCGAAGGTCGGCGACAAGGTGCGGATCGTCGAGACAAGGCCCCTTTCGGCCAGGAAGCGCTGGCGCGTGGTGGAGATCATTCAGAAAGCAGAGCTTTAAGTTGCGAGTTCGGTAAGTTGGCTGAGTTCACCGAGTTAAGGAAACTCGTAACTCGGCGAACTCCGGTAACTCGCTGAACTCGAAACGGAGTGAGAAAGTTATGATTCAGATGCAGACCTCTTTGTCGGTCGCCGACAATTCGGGGGCAAAACGTGTGGAAATGATCGCGCCGATCGGCGGTTCGACGGCGAAGATCGCACGGCTCGGCGACAAGATCAAGGTGACGGTGAAGGAAGCGTCGCCGGACGGCACGGCCAAGAAGGGCAAGGTTTATAACGCGGTGATCGTCCGCACCAAGAAAGAGGTGCGGCGGAAGGACGGGAGCTATATCCGGTTTGACGAGAATGCGGCCGTCCTGATCAAGGACGACGGCACGCCGGTGGGAACACGCGTTTTCGGGCCGGTGGCGAGAGAGCTTCGCGAGAAGAACTTTATGAAGATCGTCAGTTTGGCCCCTGAGGTTATCTAGCGGGTTCGTTGCTCGTGGTTCGTTGTTCGTTGGAAGAACACGACCGGGCAACAGCGGACAACGATCGACGAACAACGATCGACGAGCGAGTAGAAATGAAGACCGAGAAGAAAGGAACAGTCAACAGCAAGATCAAGCGTGGCGACCAGGTGGTGTTTATCGCCGGAAAGGAATACGCCCGCTACGACAGCAACGGCAAACGCCAGCCATACCGCGGCCGCGTGATCGCGGTCGATGCGCGGAACGGCAAGGTAAAGGTCGAGGGAGCGATGGTCGTCAAGCGGCACCGGAAGCCTGTTCCGCAGATGAACCGCGAGGGCGGCATCATTCAGCAGGAGGCTTGGGTAGATGCATCGAACGTCGCCCTTATCGATCCCGAAACCGGAAAGCCGACCAAAGTGAAGATCGAGGTTCGCGACGGGCAGAAGGTACGCGTCGCAAAGAGCGGAAAGGTGATCCCGGTGCCGAACGTATTCGGCACAAAGGAGCCGAAGAAAACGGCCGCGGATAAGGAAACGGAAGAGGAATAGTTCTGAGTTCCGAGTTGGGAGTTCCAAGTTTCATATTCCAAGTTCCAAGTGGGGGATCTGAAGTTTGGAAAAAAGATCTTAGAAGTGAGATCTGAATTTTGAAACCGGGAATCTGGAACTTGGAATTTGGAACTTGGAATTTGAAACCAAAGAGATGGCAAGGCTTAGAGAAAAGTACAAGAACGAGATCGCCCCGGCGTTGGCCAAGGAGTTCGATATCAAGAACCCGATGGCGGTGCCGAAGATCGAGAAGATCGTGGTGAACATGGGCCTCGGCGAGGCGAGCGCGAACGCGAAGATCCTCGACGTCGCGACCGAAGAGCTGAAGGCGATCACGGGCCAGAAACCGGTGATCACAAAGGCAAAGAAGTCGATCGCGGCGTTTAAGCTGCGGCAGGGAATGAGCATCGGGACGATGGTCACGCTCCGCGGCGACAGGATGTACGAATTCCTTGACCGGCTGATCTCGGTGGCGCTTCCGCGTGTTCGCGACTTCCGCGGCATCTCGGGCAAGGCGTTCGACGGCCGCGGCAATTACACGGTCGGCATCCGCGAGCAGCTTATCTTCCCGGAGATCGATTTCAACAAGGTCGATAAGACGCGGGGAATGAATATTTCGATCGTTACGACGGCGAAGACGGACGAGCAGGCAAGATCGCTGCTGAAGGCGATGGGGATGCCTTTCCGCCAGTAGGCGGAAGTTGCGAGTTCCAAGTTCCGAGTTCCAAGTGAGGAACCGGAACGAACTTGGAACTTGGAACTTGAAACCAGGAACTAAAAAGATGGCAAAGATCAGCAAGGTAGTTAAGAACAACGTTCGTAAAGAGAAGGTCGCGCTGTGGCGGGAACGCCGACTGGCGGCGAAGAAGATCATCAACGATCCGAAGTCGACGCCCGAGCAGGTGGACGCGGCCGTGATCATGCTTCAAAAGATGCCGCGCGACGCGAGCCCCGTGCGGGTTCGGAACCGCTGCTCGCAGACGGGACGCTCACGCGGATACCTAAGGAAGTTTGGCATCTCGCGGATCGCCCTGCGGGAATTATCGCTCGAGGGCCAGATCCCCGGCGTCGTGAAGTCGAGCTGGTAAAGAAATTTGCGAATTTCGATCTGCGATTTGCGATCTTTGGGAAGAATAACGATCGCAAATCGGCAACGGAAATCGAAAATAGATTGACGGAGTAGAAAGAGAATGACAGATCCAATAGCCGATATGCTTACGCGGATCCGCAATGCGATAGCAGCGAATCACCCGCGTGTGGATATACCAGGTTCAAAGTTGAAGCTAGAGGTGGCCCGGATACTCAAGGAAGAGGGCTACATCAACAACTACACGACGAAGGGCGAGGGTATCAAGTACGTTATCCGCGTGTTCCTTCGCTACGATTCGAAGGGCACCTCGTCGATCACGCACCTGTCACGCGTCTCGAGGCCGGGCCGCCGCGTCTACGTGGGCGCAGGCGAGATCCCGAAGGTGCTCGGCGGCTATGGCATCAACATAGTCTCGACGTCCCGGGGCCTGATGAGTGGAAAGAAGGCAAAGGCCGAGAATGTAGGCGGCGAGATCCTCGCTCAAGTTTATTGAGAAAGGTCGAGTGACAAGGGACGAGTGACGAGCAAGACAGCGATCACTTATCACTCATCATCGAAAAGTTATGCGTTAGGGGCGACAAGTGGCAATAGACGAGTGAGAAGCAGAAAGGCTTTCACTGACCACTCGTCACTCATCACTCGTCACTAGAAAGTTATGTCTAGAGTAGGAAAAAAACCGATCACGATACCGGCGGGGGTGACCGTGAACATCAGCGATTCGACGCTGGAGGTGAAGGGCCCGAAAGGTACTCTGAGCACCCCGGTGCCGGCCGGCGTCAAGTTCAAGGAAGAAGACGGAACACTGGTCGCCGAACGCGCGGGCGATGACCTGGCCGCGTTCCACGGCCTTGCGCGGGCGCTCGCTAACAACGCCGTCGTAGGCGTGACCGAAGGGTTCAAGATCGACCTTGACCTGGTCGGCGTCGGATACAAAGCCGATGTCCAGGGGCAAAAGATCGTATTCGCTCTCGGGTATTCGCACCCGATCGAATATGTTCTTCCCGACGGGATCGAAGCAAAGGCTGAGAGGATCGGTGCGAAAACCTCGATCAACCAGTATCAGCTGACGCTTTCGCTGACCGGCATCGACAAGCAGAAGCTCGGGCAGGTCGCGGCGGAATTGAACCGCCTCCGAAAGCCGGACGCTTACAAGGGCAAAGGCGTCAGGTACGCGAACAAGTTTTATAAGCTGAAGCCGGGTAAAACTGGTAAATAATGGATAGCTGACAATTGACAATGGACAATTCGCCGGAATTATCCATTATCAATTATCCACTGTCCACTAATCTAAATATGTCACAGAAGAGCAGAGCAGATATTCGACGCGGGGTGCACAGCCGGATCCGCAAGAAAGTGCGGGGCACGGCCGACCGGCCGAGGCTTGCGGTGTACCGAAGCCTGAACCACATCTACGCCCAGGTGATCGACGATGTTGCGGGCAAGACGCTGGCGACGGCCTCGACTGCGGAAAAGGCATTTTCGGGCAGCGGCGGCAATGTCGCGGCGGCATCGGCGGTCGGGAAGACGATCGCCGAAAGGGCTATGGCGGCCGGGGTCTCGAGCGTTGTTTTCGACCGCGGCGGCTATGTCTATCACGGCCGGGTCAAGGCGTTGATCGACGCTACGCGCGAGGCGGGGCTCAATAAGACGGAATCGGCTGAAAAGCCCGCAAAGGAAGAGGGTAATGAATAAACAGAGAATCTCACCGAACGGCCTTTTGCTGAAGGACCAACTGATCTCGATCAACCGCGTGACGAAGGTGGTCAAGGGCGGCAAGAACATGTCGTTCGCGGCCTTGGTGGTGGTCGGGGACGAAGCGGGACACGTTGGCTTCGGGACCGGAAAGGCGAAGGAAGTGCCGAACGCGATCAAGAAGGCGGTCGAAGCGGCGAAGAACAACCTGATCCGCGTGCCGCTGATCGAAGGGACGCTTCCGCACGAATTGATCGGCGAATACGGTGCCGGCCGCGTACTGCTGAAGCCGGCGGAAGAAGGCACGGGCGTTATCGCCGGCGGTGCCGTCCGTCTTGTACTTCAGGCACTGGGCGTGCACAACGTACGCACGAAGATCCTCGGCTCGAGCAATAACCATAACGTGGTCCGGGCCACATTCAACGGCCTGATGAGAATGAAGGACCCACTTGATGTCGCGAGGCTTCGCGGGAAGCAGGTTGAAGAATTGGTGTGATTTGCGAATTTCGATCTGCGATTTGCGATCTATATAGGCGAAATCGCAAATCGCAAATTGCAAATCGAAAATAAAGATATGGCAAAGAAATCTGAAAGCACATCGGGCGGGACGATCAAGATCGAATATTACAGGAGCTCGATCGGGTATTCGCAGAAGCAGAAGGACATTGTCCGCAACCTTGGGATCACGAAGTTGAACCAGGTCGTCACGCGGCCCGATTCGCCGGCGACCCGCGGCGTAGTGGCGAAGGTGCCGCATTTGCTGAGGATAGTGGATTAGGGCGTGAATGGAGAATGGTGAGTGGTGAATGGTGAATGGAAAGAAACCTATTGACCATTCACGATTTACGATCCACGAGGAAAAGATATGGCATTAGGACTAAATAATCTAAAACCGGCTCCGGGATCGACCCATAAGAAGAAGCGTGTCGGCCGCGGCCCCGGTTCCGGCCTGGGCAAAACGGCGGGACGCGGGCATAAGGGGCAGAAATCGAGGTCGGGCTACAGCAGCAGGCCCGGATTCGAGGGCGGGCAGATGCCGCTTCAACGCCGCCTGCCAAAGCGCGGATTCACGAATATCTTCAAGAAGCAGTGGATCGAGATCAGCCTGGCGAAGATCGAATCCAGCTTTAATGCCGGCGATGAAGTGACCCCTGAAATTCTTCACGAACGCGGCCTGATCAAAAAGGCCAAGCACGACCTGGTGATCCTGGGCAGCGGCGAGCTCTCGAAATCGCTAAAGATCTCGGCCCACCGCTTTACGAAAGCGGCGAAGGAGAAGATCGAAAAGGCGGGCGGTTCTGCTAAAGTTATTGAGAAGGCTGCGGCTGAAGTTTAGGTTTGGAGTACCGGCTTTAGCAGGCCGGCCGCCTGAAGGCGGGACTCAAAACGAAGGATTTATATGGAGAAGTTTCTAAACGCAGTCCAGAACATGTTCAAGGTGCCGGAGCTCCGGAAGCGTATCTTGTTTACGCTCGGGCTGCTGGCGGTCTATCGCCTGGGAGCGCACATTTCGGCTCCGGGGATCAACCGGGTCAAGCTTGAGCAGGTCTGGGGTGATGTAGCCGGGACGCTCCTCGGCGTTCTGGACCTCTTCTCGGGCGGGAACTTCCGGACGATCTCGGTCTTTGCCCTCGGCGTGACGCCTTACATTACGGCATCGATCATCATGCAGCTGATGCCGGTGCTGTCGCCTGCGGTCAAGAAGATCCAGGAAGAAGGCGAGGTCGGGCGGCAGAAACTTAACCAGTACACGCGGTACCTGACGGTCGCTTTGTGTTCGGTGCAGACCTTCTTTGTGGCCACGTGGCTAAGCCGCAACGAGATAATCGTGGACACCTGGCCGGCGACCCTGATGGTGGTCGTGACGCTGACGACCGGTACTGTCTTCGTTATGTGGCTGGGCGAGCAGATCACGGAACGCGGCGTAGGGAACGGCATCTCGCTCCTCATCTTTGCGGGTATCGTGATCGGCCTGCCGAATGCAGTATTGCAGGTGTCTGAGCGGGTACGCGCGGGCGATGCGATGCAGACGCTCGGCGTGATCTTCCTGGTGGCCGTGATCGTGGCGTTGATCGCCCTGGTCGTCTATGTCGAATCGGCGCGAAGGAATATTTCGATAAGCTACGCAAGCCGACGGGTCGGGAACCAGACGTTCCAGGGACAGGAGACGAAACTGCCGCTGAAGATCAACATGGGCGGCGTTATCCCCGTGATCTTCGCTTCGTCGGTGCTGGCGATGCCGCAGACGCTATTTGCCGCGTTCCCGCCCGATCCGGCGGATACGACGTCGACCTGGGCACAGGTCTACAACTTCTTCCAGCAGTTTCACGGCGGCGACCCGTGGTACGAACTCGTGTTCATCTCTCTGATCGTGATGTTCACGTTCTTCTATATCACGATCATCTTTAACACGGATGAGGTCGCGGACAACCTGCGTAAACACGGCGGTTTTGTCGCGGGAATCAGGCCCGGAGCTCCGACGGCCGAGTATTTGAACGGCATCCTGACGCGGCTGACGACGGTCGGAGCGATCTATCTTTCGTTCGTCGCTTTCGCACCGCAGGTGCTTCTGAGCGGCTTCAGGGTCGCCCGGCTGCCGTTCATCGGCGACAGCCTGGATGCGTTCTTTACAGCGACGCCGGGTTTGAGCTGGATACCGACCGGATTGGGCTATCAATTCTTCTTCGGCGGAACTTCGCTGCTCATCCTTGTGGGTGTGGCGATGGACACGGTCTCACAGATCGAGGCCCAGCTTGTGATGAGGAATTACGAGGGCTTCCTCGGTGCGGGATCGAGGCTTCGCGGCCGCCGCGGTTAGAGAATATTTGCCACAGAGAACACAGAGTACACGGAGGGGTTTATTCACTCTGTGATCTCAGTGACCTCTGTGGCCAAAAAGTTTATAGATGGGGAAGATAATCGTACTGATCGGGGCCCCCGGGGCGGGCAAGGGAACGCAGGCACGACTGCTCGAGGAACGACGCGGGATCCCGCAGATCTCAACCGGTGATATGTTCCGCGAGATGAAGACCCTGGATACGCCGCTGGCCCGCGAGGTGCAAGAGATAATGGCGTCGGGCAAGCTGATCTCGGACGACGTTACGTACAGGATCGTCCGGGAGCGGACGTCGAAACCGGACACTGAGGGCACCTACGTGCTTGACGGTTATCCGCGGACGGCCGTGCAGGCCGAGCAGCTCGAGGAACTGGCCAAGGAGCAGGGGAAAGAGATCCTCGCGATAGAAGTAGATGTCCCGAAGGATGAGCTGATGAAACGGCTGACGGGCCGGCGAAGCTGTCCGGTGTGCGGCGAGATCTATAATATCTACTCTAAGCCGCCCAAGGTTGAAGGCCGCTGCGACGATCATCCGGATGATGAACTATCGCACCGGGCGGACGACACGGAGGAGAAAGTAAAGGTTCGGCTTGAAACATATGACGAACTGACCAAACCATTGCTCGAATATTACGCGGGATCCGGCCGGTTGAAAAAGGTGGACGGGACCGGCGAGATCGAGGAAATTTATTCGAATTTTGTGGAAAGCCTTTAATGGCCTCCGCCGCTTTCAATTAATAATTAGTAATTGGCTAATTAGTAATTATTAATGAAGAAGATGTTGCGGGATTCGACCATCGGCGGGTTACTGAGCGGCGTCAGCCGGGTAATTTTCGGGAAAAGAATGATCATCGCGAAATCGCAGAAAGATCTCGAGAAAATGAGGGCCGTCGGCGAATTGATCGCCGAGGTCCGCGAGACCTTGCGTGCGATTGTCGCCCCGGGCATAACGACGCTGGAGCTGAACGCGGCCGCCGAGAAGATGATGCGGGAGGCGGGATCGATACCGACGTTCATCGGCTATAAGCCGCACGGGATGGTGCCGTTCCCGTTCGCGATCTGCTCTTCGGTGAACGAACAGGTAGTGCACGGATTCTCGAACGACGTGCCGTTGAAGGAAGGCGATATCGTCTCGCTCGACATGGCGTGCACGCTCGAAGGGTTCGTCGGCGATACGGCGATGACCGTTCCCGTTGGCGAGGTCTCGGACGACCTGAAACAGCTGATCCGCGTGACCGAAGAATGCCTCGAACGCGGGATCGAGCAGTGCAGGCCCGGCGGGCACATAGGTGATATCGGCTGGGCGGTTCAGGAACACGCGGAAAAGTTCGGGTACGGGATCGTCCGCGATTATACCGGCCACGGGATCGGGCGGCGGATGCACGAAGCCCCGCAGATCCCGAATTACGGCCGCCGAGGGACCCGTGAGAGGATCCGGGCGGGTTATTGCTTTGCGATCGAGCCGATGCTGAACCTGGGAACGGCCGAAACGCGGACGCTTGAGGATAAGTGGACCGTGGTGACCCTTGACAACAAACCTTCGGCCCACGCCGAGCACACGGTAGCCGTGACCCAAGAGGGCCCCGAAATACTTACTCTGACGAAGGAGCAGAAGAAGGCGCTCCGTTCAGAACAGGGTGAAAGTGCGGCCGCATAGCTTGATACATACCGGTTTTCGCGATAAACTAATGGTTTGTCCAACTATACGGTAACTGGGCAAGGGTAATATGTCGAAAGAGGAAGCGATCGAGGTTACCGCGACCGTTCTCGAGACTCTGCCAAACGCAATGTTCAGGGTGACGATCGACGGTAACGAACATGAGGTGCTTGCGCACATTTCCGGGAAGATGCGCAAAAACTTTATTCGCATCCTGCCTGGAGATAAGGTTTTGGTAGAATTGTCGCCCTACGATCTGAAACGGGGGCGGATTACTTATCGATATAAATAGAGAATGGTGAATGGTAAATGGTGAATAGAGGGATCTTATTCAGACCTATAAACGATTTACTATTGACGATTCACGGGAGTTTGAGATGAAAGTTCGTCCTTCGGTCAAAAAGATGTGCGATAAATGCAAGGTGATCCACCGCAAGGGCGTCGTGCGCGTCATTTGCGATAACCCGAAGCATAAGCAGAGACAAGGGTAGAAATTTGCGATTTGCGAATTTCAATTTTCGATCGGAACGTGTCTGAGAATCGAAAATCGCAAATCGGCATTCGAAAATAAGAATATGGCTCGTGTAGCAGGAGTTGATTTACCACCGAACAAGAGGGCGCAGGTCGGCCTCACGTATATTTACGGCGTCGGAAGATCGCGGGCGACCGCGGTGCTCGATGAGGCGAATATCAGCGCGAACGCAAAGATCAAGGACCTAAGCGAAGACGAACTGAACAAGATCAGGGCGATCCTCGACGGCCAGGGCGAGATCGAGGGCGACCTTCGCAAACGTATCCAGATGGATATCAAGCGGCTGATGGACATCGGCTGCTACCGCGGCCTGCGTCATCGGAGGAGTTTGCCGGTCCGCGGACAGCGCACGTCGACCAACGCCCGCACCCGCAAGGGCCCGAGGAAGGCCGCGGTTGCGAAGAAGAAAGCACCGGGTAAGAAATAGTTCCAAGTTCCAAGTTCCAGGTTCCGAGTTTCTCGGTTCAACCTGGAACCTGGAACCCAGAACTTGAAACTGAAAAGAAATGGCAAAGGCACCAGCAAAGAAAAAGACCTTTAAGAAGAAAGAGCGGAAGAACATCCCCATGGGGATAGTTCACATTTCGGCTTCGTTCAACAACACGCTGATCTCGATCACGGATACGCAGGGCAACCTTGTCGCGCAGTCGTCGTCGGGAGCTCGCGGCTTCCGCGGATCTCGCAAGGGAACGCCCTTTGCGGCCCAGCAGGCAGCGGGTGAGGCGGCCCGAAAGGCGATCGAGGCCGGGATGCGCGAGGTCGATGTGCGTGTAAAAGGGCCGGGCGGCGGCCGTGAATCGGCGATCCGCGCGGTAGCGCAGGCAGGCATCCGGGTGAACTCCATCCGCGATACCACGCCGATCCCGCACAATGGGTGCAGGCCGCCCAAACGGCGAAGAGTTTAGAATTCCAGGTTCGAAATTCCAGGTTCGAAATTTGGAACGGACTGGAATGTGGGAACTTGATTGTGGGATCAGGGTTTTTATCGAAAGGACGAAGGGTGAGAGATCACTCGTAAACTTTTCCGGAAATAAAGGGCCTAATAAGAACCCACCTGCTAACGCAGGTGGTTCTGACAGGACTCTCGGAGGCAATGAATGGCTAGATATAGAGATGCGGTGTGCCGGTTGTGCCGCCGCGAAGGCGGAAAGTTATTTTTGAAAGGGGACCGGTGCTTTAAGCCGTCCTGTGCGATCGAGAAACGCGGCACGAACCCGCCCGGACAGCACGGAGCGGCACGCCGCAAGATGCTTGCGGGTTACGGCGAGCAGCTTCGCGAGAAGCAGAAGGTAAAGCGGATCTATTTCATCCTCGAAAAGCAGTTTCGTAATTATTTCGAAAAGGCCCGGCGGCAGAAGGGCGTTACCGGCGAGAACCTGCTTTTCATGCTCGAAAAGCGGCTCGATAACGTCGTTTACCGGTCGGGTTTTTCGACCTCGCGCCGCCAGGCGCGCCAGCTCGTCAATCACGGGCACGTCGAGGTGAACGGCCGCAAAGTGAACATTCCTTCATTCCAGGTCAAGGTCGGCGACACCGTGACGGTCAAGCCGAAGAGCCAAAAGAACCCGCATGTCGAGGGTGCGTGGCAGACCGCGGCCGGCCGCGGGCGTCCCCAGTGGATCGCACCGGCGGGACGCGACCTGAGCGTTGCGATATCGGCCGCACCGACGCGTGCCGACATCGACGCGAATATCAACGAACAGTTGATCGTCGAGCTTTACAGCAAGTAGTTTTTTCAGGGTCGGCTGAAGTAGCCTGTGTCGAGAGTCCGTTCTTACTATGACGCACAGGGGACAAAGCCGGCCTTTAGGGCCAGTTAAAAAGAACAAATATGACAACAAGCAACAATTGGACGGATTTTCAAATGCCCTCGCGGCTCAACGTAGAAAGCGAAACGTTGACCGAGCGGTACGGTAAGTTTTACGCACAGCCGTTCGAACGCGGTTTCGGCACGACCGTCGGCAACTCGATCAGGCGTGCATTGCTCTCCTCGATCGAGGGAGCGGCCGTTACGGCGGTCAAGATCGAAGGGGTCGAACACGAATTCTCGTCGATCAAAGGCGTCGTCGAAGATGCGACGGACGTCATCCTTAACCTGAAGCAGGTGCCGTTCAAACTGCACGGCGGCAGCCCGAAAACGCTGACCATCAGCAAGAAGGGTTCGGGCGAAGTGACGAGCGCCGACATCGAGGTCGATTCGGACGTCGAGGTGCTCGATACTGGTATCCACATCGCGACGATCAGCGGCTCGGGGTCGTTCAGCGTCGAGATGCGGCTCAAGCGCGGCCGCGGATACGTTTCGGCCGAGTTCAACAACGACGAGGATCTTTCGGTCGGATATATCCCGGTCGATTCGGTTCACACGCCGATCAAGAAGGTGAACTACAGCGTCGATAAGACCAGGCAGGGTTCGAACACGGAATTCGACAAGCTGACGATCGAGGTTTGGACCGACGGTTCGGTCAAGCCGGATGATTCGATCGGGCTGGCGGCGAAACTGGTGAAGGACCATATGTCGATCTTCATCAATTTCGAAGAGGAAGAAGAAGAATACAAATACGAAGATATCGCCCGGCCGCCGCTGATGCGGAACGACCTGCTCGACAAGCCGGTCGACGAGCTCGAGCTGTCGGTGCGTTCGTATAACTGCCTGAAGAACGCCGATATCCGATCGATCCGCGACCTGATCAAACGGAGCGAAAAGGACATGCTCGGCACGAAGAACTTCGGCAAGAAGTCGCTGACCGAGATCAAGGACCTGCTCCATGGGATGGGGCTGGATTTCGGAATGGACTTTGATGAGCACGGGAATCCGATACCGGGTTCGGGCGGACGAGATCTAGATTAGGGATGAAGGATGAAGGATGAGGGATGAAGCCGGAAAACGGCGACGCCTTTTTCCTTTATCCTTTCGCCTTTATCCTTTAAGAAAATGAGACACAGAAAAGCACATCGCAAGCTTGGACGTACGACGGAGCATCGCATTTCGATGCTTCGTAATATGGCTACGTCATTGATAAATGCCGAAAAGGAGCATATCGTAACGACGGTCCAGAAGGCGAAGGAGTTGAGGCCGTTCGTGGAGAAGGCGATAACGCTGGCCCGCAAGGCCCAGTCGCTTGATGGTTCCGACGCCAAGGCGCAGGAAGTTCACCTGCGGCGGCAAGCGGCCCGGTTCTTCCATGCGGGGAACAGCACCTTCAAGGAAGCCGCCAGCCGGTTCCGCGGAAAGAAGGGTGAGGCAAAGGACCCGATCGAACGCACCGCGGGCGTGAAGGCAGTGCAGCGGCTTTTCGATGAGCTTGGCGCAAGATATAAGGACCGCAACGGCGGCTATACGCGGATCGTCCGTATCGGGCGGAGAAGCGGAGATAACGCCGAGCTTGCAGTGATAGAATTAGTGGATAACCCCCGTGAACTTGCAGCAAAAGGGTGATTTCTTTGGAGGCGGAGCGTTATGAGCGACATCTCGGCTTCGGCAAAAGCAAAAGAAATGGAAAAAGCCAGCGGTACAAAAGACGAGGGTAAAGAGCGGGCCGCATCGACGGCGGGCGAAAGGTCTTTCAACATGGACGAGCTTCGCGAACTGTCGGAGTTGGTCAATGAGAACGGTTTCACCGATTTCGAGTTCGAGAACGAGAACATCAGGGTCCGGATGAGCAGGATGCCGTCGGCGCCGGCCGCCGGCGCCCAGCCTTTTTATGCGGCCCCGGCACCTGCCATAGCTGCACCGCCCGCGGCCCCTGCAGCGGCGGCACCTTCTCCTGCCGAGAGTGCACCGGAAGAAGACCTCCATCAGATAACATCGCCGATCGTCGGCACGTTTTACCGTGCGGCGGGGCCGGACAAGGAACCCTACGTCAAAGAAGGCAGCAAGGTGGGGCCGACGACCGTCGTTTGCATCGTCGAAGCGATGAAGCTGATGAACGAGATCGAGGCCGAGACCGAGGGCGAGGTCGTGAAGATCTACGTCGAGAACGGCCAGCCGGTCGAGTACGGCCAGCCGCTCTTTGGGATAAGAAAATAAACTGCGTAAATCGTGAATCGTAAATCGTAAATCGAAGGAATTTACCTCTTTTTACGATTGACGATTCACGATTTACTATTTTCGATGAGTAAGCGAGAGATCCGCAAGATTCTGATAGCCAACCGGGGCGAGATCGCGATCCGGATAATCTGGACGTGCAAGGAGATGGGCATCAAGACCGTCGCCGTGCACTCGGAGGCCGACCGCGACGCGCTCCACGTCCGGTATGCGGACGAAGCTGTGTGCATCGGCGGAGCACCGTCGGCGCAGAGTTACCTGAATATCCCTTCGATCATCAGTGCGGCCGAGATAACCAACGTCGACGCGATCCATCCGGGTTACGGATTCCTGGCTGAATCGGCGACGTTTGCGAAGATCTGCGGGGACTGCAACATAAAGTTCATCGGGCCGCGGCCGGAAGTGATCGCAATGATGGGCGACAAGGTCGAGGCGAGGCGGACGATGCAGGCGGCCGGTGTTCCGATCCTTCCGGGCAGCCCGGAGCCGATCGAAAGCACGGCAGAGGCCGCAAGGGTGGCGGAGTCGATCGGTTATCCCCTGATAATCAAGGCGGCGGCGGGCGGCGGCGGACGCGGAATGCGGATCGTGCGGAAACACGAGGAGCTGCACGGCCAGCTTGAAACGGCCCAGGCCGAGGCTCTTGCGGCGTTCAAGAACGGGTCGGTCTATATCGAACGATACATCGAACGCCCGCGGCACATCGAGATCCAGGTGCTTGCCGATGAACACGGAAACTGCATCCATCTGGGCGAACGGGAATGCTCGATACAGCGTCGGCACCAGAAGCTTCTCGAAGAGGCTCCGTCGCCGGTCCTGACCGCCGAACAGCGTGCCGAAATGGGTGCCGTTGCCGTTAACGCCTGCAAGGAGATCGGTTATTCGAACGCGGGTACGTTTGAGTTTTTGTTGGATGAGGACGGGAGTTTCTATTTCATGGAAATGAACACCCGCGTCCAGGTGGAGCACCCGGTGACCGAGATGGTTACGCTGGCAGACATCGTCCGAAACCAGATCAGGATCGCGTCTGGCGAAAATCTTCAGTATACGCAAGAGGACGTGCAGATAGTCGGCCACTCGATCGAATGCCGGATCAACGCCGAGGACCCCGTGAAGTTTACGCCGAGCCCGGGACGCATCACCGCGTTCAATATTCCGGGCGGGCCGGGCGTCCGCGTGGACACGGCCGCCTATCCCGGCTATGTCGTCCCGCCGTACTACGATTCGATGATCGCGAAGCTGATCGTCCACGCCCGGACGCGCGAACTAGCGATCAACCGGATGCAGCGAGCCCTGGACATGATGGTCGTCGAAGGCATCAAAACGACGATCCCCCTGCACAAGAAGATCATGGCCGACAAGCGCTTCCAGGCCGGCGATTTCTCGACCAAGTTCATGGAAGAGTTCGAGTTGTAAGTTGATAATTTACAACGGATAACAGATAATTGAGGGCGGATAGTTGCTCGTTCCAAACAAGACAATTGTTCAATAATTTTCGCGGTTACCGCCAGCAGTACGGGCGGAGTTACTGCGAGCAAGGAGAGACTATTTTAGGTCAGGTTTTTATGGCAACAGTCAAAGAAGTAAAAGAGAAGATAGTTGGAGATTACAAGACGCACGCGTCGGACACGGGTTCGTCGCAGGTGCAGATCGCTTTGCTGACGCAGAGGATCAACGAGTTGACGGAACATTTCAAGATCCACAAGAAGGACAACCACTCACGCCGGGGCCTGCTCAAGATGGTGTCTCGCCGGAGGAAACTCCTCGATTACATCAAACGCCGTGATATCAATGAGTATCACGAGATCATCAAGAAATTAGGATTACGAAGGTAAGATCTGGTCCCGAGTCCAAGGTCCAAAGCCCAAGGTCGCTGACTTCGGACTTTAGACCTGAGACTTTGGACCATCGAAACGACTGCTTCGGGTCATTGGGAAAACGGGTCTTAACGAAGAATTTGCGGGCGGCTGCTGAACGTGACAGCAATTGGGCCAATTGCAAATGGGACCTGAAAAATTAAACGAATCCGGGAACGGCCGAGGCTTCACGAACAGCTTTTTGGCCGTTTTCGCTTTTCGAGGATGAATAATGGCAAATAAGAAATATTTGAAAGAATCGATCAAGGTCGGAGCAAATGACCTGATCGTTGAGACCGGAAAGGTCGCAAAACAGGCCGACGGCTCGGTCGTGATCAGATACGGCGAGACCATGGTACTCGTCACCGCCGTAAGCATGAGGCAGGCGAAGGAAGGATTGGATTTCTTTCCGCTGACGGTCGAGTACCGTGAATCGACCTATTCGGCCGGGCGCATCCCGGGCAACTATTTTCGGCGAGAGGGCCGGCCCTCTGAGAAAGAGGTCCTGACCTGCCGCCTGATCGACCGGCCCGTAAGGCCGCTCTTCCCTGACAATTACAGGTTTGAGACGCAGATCGTCGGAACCGTGATCTCGTCGGACGCGGAGAACGATCCGGACGTCATTGCGATCACGGGAGCGTCGTGTGCTCTTTACCTTTCGGACATCCCGTTCCACAACCCCATAGCGGGGATCCGCATCGGGCTGATCGATGGGAAATACCTTATCAACCCGACCTTCGATCAACGGCGCGAATCGCAGTTGAACCTGATCGTCGCCGGCACCGAAGAGGCCATCTGCATGGTCGAGTGCGAGGCGAAAGAGGTCGGCGAGCAGATCATGCTCGAGGCGCTGATGCTCGCGCACAAAGAGATCAAGCGGCTCTGCCTGTGGCAGAAAGAGCTTGGCAAGGCGCTGGCGATCGAAAAGCGTGAGTTTGTCGCACCGGTGATCGACGAGGCCCTCATCGCCGACGTCGAAAAGAAGTTCGGCGATCGGCTCCGCGAAGCGCTCGACACGACCGGAAAGGACAAGCTGACAAGCTATGCGGCGATAGACGCACTGAAGAAAGAGGTCGTCGAATCGTATCCTGAAGACGAGCCCGAAAAGCGAGTCACCGCCGGCAAGGCGTTCTCGCACCTGAAGGAGAAGATCTTCCGCGAAGATATGCTGGGCAACCGGCGGCGTCCGGACGGCCGCAAATTCTCGGAGATCCGCCCCATCACTTGCGAGGTAGGCTGGCTGCCGCGGGTCCACGGATCGGCCCTGTTTACGCGGGGCGAAACGCAGGCGATCGTCACATCGACGCTCGGGACAAAAATGGACGAGCAATACATGGACGACATCGAGAAGGGCGAAGTGAAACGGCGGTTCATGCTGCATTACAACTTCCCGCCATACTCGGTGGGTGAAGCCGGCAGATTTGGCGGCACGTCGCGACGCGAGACCGGCCACGGCAATCTGGCACGAAGGGCGATCGAAGCCGTGCTTCCGAGCGAAGAAGAATTTCCATATACGCTCCGCATCGTTTCGGACATCACCGAATCGAACGGATCGTCGTCGATGGCGTCGGTGTGCGGCGGCATCCTCAGCCTGATGGACGCCGGTGTGCCGATCAAGCGGCCGGTGGCGGGCGTCGCGATGGGCCTGGTGATGGAGGGCAACCGCTACGCGATCCTTTCGGACATCGCCGGAGCCGAGGACCATTACGGCGATATGGACTTTAAGGTCGCCGGTACCAGCGAGGGCATCACCGCCCTGCAGATGGACATCAAGGTCGCGGGCATCAACGCGATGATCCTGCAGGAAGCGCTCGAACAAGCAAGGAAAGGCCGGATGCACATCCTCGGCATAATGACCGACTCGATTGCCGAGCCGCGAGAGGATATTTCGCCGTACGCACCGAGGATCATCACGATGAAGATCCATCCGGACAAGATCCGCGACGTGATCGGCAAGGGCGGCTCGGTCATCCGCTCGATAACGGAAGAGACGGGAGCGAAGATCGACATCGAGGACGACGGCACGATCTCGATCGCGACCGCCGACGGCGAGGCCGCACAGGCCGCCATTGCCCGCATCAAGGCGTTGACCGCGGAAGCGGAGATCGGAGAAACGTATCTCGGGACGGTCTCTCGAATAGTTGATTTCGGAGCTTTTGTCGAGATCCTTCCGGGCCTGGATGGCCTGCTGCACATCTCCGAGATCTCTGACAGACGCGTCAAAGACGTTCGCGACGAGCTCAAGGAAGGCCAGCAGATAATGGTCAAGTGCATCGGAAAGGAAGGTAACAAGGTCAAGCTTTCGCGCAAGGCGATCCTTGCCGAAGAGAAGGCGAAGGCCTCAAGCGGCGGCGACGCGGATTAAACCGCGCCGCTCGGCACACCGTTAACTCTAAGACAAGCGTCGGCGGCAGCATCGAATGATGTGGCCGCCGTTCGCCATTTGAGGAGCGGATCACTATGGAAGAAACGATCAGAGCATGGCTGTTCGACCCGACGGTCGGCAAGTTCATCACCGCACTGCTGCTGCTGCTCGCCATCTTTGGTGCGGCCCGGCTGGCGAAGAGATCGGTCACGCGGTACGTGCGGACCAGCGATACCCGCTACCGGCTTCGTAAGTTCATCACTTTCCTCACTTATGTGATCGTGATCCTGACCCTGAGCGTTATTTTCAGCGACCGGCTCGGCGGTATCACGGTTGCTCTGGGCGTGGCCGGGGCCGGCGTGGCGTTTGCACTTCAGGAGGTGATCGCAAGCTTTGCCGGCTGGTTCGCGATCTCGTTCGCCAATTTCTATAAGCCTGGTGACAGGGTCGAGGTCGGCGGGATCAAGGGCGATGTGATCGATATCAGCTTTCTCCGAACGACGATAATGGAATGCGGCGAGTGGGTGGACGGCGACCTTTATAACGGCCGCGTGGTCCGCGTGGCGAACAGCTTTGTTTTTAAGGAACCGGTTTACAATTATTCGGGCGAGTTCCCATTCCTTTGGGATGAGATCAAAGTGCCGGTCAAATACGGCTCCGATGTAAAATTCGCCCGGCAAACGCTGCAGATGATCGCCGAGGAGGTCGTCGGCAGTTATGCCGTCGGGGCCAAAGCGGCATGGGCATCCTTTTCACGACAGTTTCTCCTTGAAGACGCTACGGTCGGGCCTATGGTAACGCTCGTCGCGACGGACAACTGGATGGAGTTCACCGTCAGATACGTTACCGATTATAAATCACGTCGCGGGACCAAAGACCAACTGTTCACCCGGATCATAGAGGAATTCGAGGGCTCCGAAGGCAAAGCAGCGTTCGCTTCGGCGACATTCCATATCGTGGAAACACCTCGGCTGGAAGTGAGGGTTGAGAAAACCTGATGTCGCCGGAAAGACCGGGACGGCCGGGTTTTCCAAACCCGAATTTTGATTGTATCCTGCTAGTTTATGTCTGCACCTAACATAGAAACGATCGTCTCACTTTCAAAGCGTCGCGGGTTCGTCTACCCGGCGTCGGATATCTACGGCGGGCTGGGGTCGTCGTGGGATTACGGCCCGCTCGGTGTCGAGCTGGCGAACAACATCAAGCGAAGCTGGTGGAACTGGATCGTATATGAACGCGATGATATTGAAGGACTCGATTCTTCCATCATTCAAAACAGACTTGTTTGGAAATATTCAGGCCATGAAGAGACGTTTTCAGACCCGCTTGTCGATTGCCGTGAGTGTAAGTCCCGCCTCAGGCTCGACAAGCTTGAGGTCGACTCCGCCGACGGAAAGGCCGTCTGCCCTAACTGCGGATCGAAAGACCTGACGGATCCGCGGCAATTCAACATGATGCTGCGCACCACGATCGGTGCTGCGTCGGTCGAGGAAGACGAGTCCGCGTTGGCCTATCTGCGGCCCGAGACCGCCCAGGGCATCTTCATCAATTTTAAGAATGTTCTCGACACTTCGCGTCGCAAGCTGCCGTTCGGGATAGCCCAGATCGGCAAGGCGTTCAGAAATGAGATAACCCCGGGAAATTTCATCTTCCGCACGCGTGAATTCGAGCAGATGGAGATGGAGTATTTCTGCCGTGCAGATGACGCTGAGCGCATTCACCAGGAATGGATCGACGGATTTCAGGAATGGCTTGGCTCGCTAGGCATCTCGGCCGCGAACATGACGCTCTATGAGCAGACCAAGGAGGAACTTGCCCATTACGCGGTCAGGACCGTCGATTTAATGTATCGCTACTTCCCGGAACGCGAGGACGAATCAAAGCAGTGGGACGAGCTGATGGGCATCGCGAACCGGACCGATTTCGACCTGCGAGTGCATTCGAAAAAGCCCGAGGACGCGGAAGGGAAGCGGATCAATCCGGATTCGACCGACGACCTGTCGTATTTCGACACGGCCACCAATGAGCGGTTTTATCCGTATGTTATCGAGCCCGCGATCGGCGTGAACCGCACGCTGCTGGCCGTGATGATGGATGCGTACACCGAACGGACGAACGAAAAGGGCGAGACCCGCGTGATCCTGAAACTCACGCCCGAGATGGCTCCGATCAAGGTTGCCGTCCTGCCGCTGGCGAAGAACAAATCCGAGATCGTAGAGATGGCGCGGCGGATCAAGAAAGACCTGCAGCCCTCGATGCGTGCGGTTTACGACGACACCGGCGGCATCGGCAAACTCTACGCCCGACAGGACGAGATCGGGACACCGTTCTGCGTCACCGTCGATCACGAGTCACTCGAGGACAACGCCGTCACCGTCCGCGATCGAGATACGTGGGAGCAGGAACGCATTAACACAGAACAATTAAGATCGTATCTAGGAGAACGGTTGCCAACTTAACTTTCGCGATCAGTCTGCCGCTGCCTTCGGACAAATGAAAAGAGATCAACGGCGACTCCACAGCGCCCGTTGTTCGACGGACTTTCAGTCGCAGTCTGATATGCAGATCACGACAAGAGCGACTTGTCCATCAGAATAGGTCCACCCTGGTCTGCGATCGACTCAAACACAGCACGCCCATTAAAGCGATAATTCGAGTAGGAACGGTGCACACGTTCAGTAAATCCTAACTTACGGAAAATGTGCTGGGACACTTTGTTCGTGGCTTCGGTGACCGCGAGTTGATAACCTTTACCCGCCCCGTTTTCCAGACATCTTGAGACTAGCTGATGCGCCACACCTTGGCCTGCAACCGATTCCGCAACCCCGACAAGGAACAAGTGGAGCGACTCGCCATGCCTCGGAGTTCGGGTAGCGCGATAATCTGTGTCTAGTTGGCCAAGAATGTCGAAGATCGGCTCAAACTTCGGACTTAGGCGATCCATCCCTTCGGGCAATTCCGCCGCGCAGTCTTCCGCTAGCAGTGCCCCTACTAACTGTCGTGTGCTTGCATTTCGTGCCACGATGGTCACGCCTTCGAGGGCTGCTTTAGGGCAGAACAGCCGGACGAAATCCTCAAATTCCGACGGGACCAGGCCCACCGCTACTGCTGGCGGATCTCGTCGGCTGAACACATCGCCAAGCAATTGAACCATTTCATCTTCATCCTGATCGGTGTAAACGCTGTACTCAATTAGCTGCTGTTCATTTGTAGCTTGCATCAGCCTCCTCCATTTTCTCGATCCAGGAAAGCATGCATAGGACGCATGACTCTGAGTTTCACCTGCAAGAGCAAGCCGCAAAGCGGCAAGGGTTCGGCCTTTGCGCAGGCAAGGGAATTGTCACGCGCGATCGTAGGGTGCTAACGATCGTTAGGCAACTGGGGATCACCGATTGGCCTGCAACGCTATGCAAACACCGACGGGGTCTCGAATTACGGCGTGACCGGTGTCGGCCGATCCATTTACGATCTCGCCGCCGCCATCGCGGACGAGTCGAAGACTCTCTTCGAGGTCATCGACAGGCAGACTCAGTAACCAGACGGGTGGGATCCCTTCGTTGTCACCGCCCGCATGGCAGATGGCCGCTGCAGACACACCGTCGGGCCTCCGCATCTCGACTTCGCCATCTGTGTCGCCAAAGTCCGCCGACCATCCGATGACTTGCTCATAGAAATCGCACGTCGACGAGATATCTGAAGCCACAAGCGAAAGCCAGCAAATTCGGCCAACGCTTTCAAGTTGGTCTGTGTCCGCCCATTCGTCCCCAACGATGGCGACCAAACCGAAAGCTGCACCCTTTGGGTCTACAATTACGGCCCATTGGCTTTGGCCGTGTTCGTCCTTGCCGTGCATTAGTTCGCTGCCGCCAAGTTCGAGGGCACGTGCGGCACTGGCAGCAACGTCGGCCACCTGGAAGTGCGGCATCCATTGCAAGGGGAGGGATTCGTATTCAGGCGAGCGTGCCCCCAAACCGATGACCGGCGTGCCGCGATTGTTCATCAGATCGTCACGCCAAAGCGGAGCATCCCCCGTTTTTAAGATCTTCGAATAGAACGCGAGCTCACGCTCATGATCCGGCACCGCTATATCTGCGCTGAGGACTCCGCCGACGCCCGGAGCAAACGAATTTCGCATCACCACCTCACCTCCCTCAATTGCGCCACGAGTCTAACATTGAGGACCAACAACGACAACTCAGACGACCCAAGATCAGAGTGACGACGCAGGGGAGGCAGGAACCGGTCTCCGACGATCAACTGAGATGGTATCTAGGAAAACTATTATCTACTTAACGGTTGCTTACGATCGCAGACGAATGGATCAAGTCTGCATGCCGAACAGCAGGTTAATACTTAATTCGCGGCGTCGGCGTTCAGCACACCGGCCTTTTCACGGTAAAGCTCGACCATTTTCACGATGCGGCCTGCGGCTGCGACCGCTGCGGCGTGGTCCTGTGAAAAGTTCAGCCGGATGCTGTCACCGAAACCGGGCGCAAATTCGGTCCCCGGCGTGACCGTGACGCCCGCCTGGCGGCGAAGGAGCTTTACAAACGTATTCGGTTCGACATCAAGCGGCGGCAGCTTCGGGAAGAGATAGCTCCCGGCCTGGGGCGTCGCGGTAGGGAAGTCGGCAGCTCGGAAAATTTCCAGCAACTCATCACGTATCGCTTCGTGTTCACGAATTCGATTTTCAAGCCAGCCCGCCGGTTCCTGAAACCACGTATCAAGAACGGCCTGATTGTAGCCTGGGGCCCGCAGCGTAACAATCGCCTGAAGCCGTTCCATTCGCTCGATCAATTTGGCCGTGCCGAACGCAGCTCCTAGCCGAAATCCGCTGAGGGACTCGGTCTTTGATGGGCCCATAATAGTGATCAGATCTTCAGGCTGCTGATCACAGGCACGAAGATGCGTATAGACCTCGCCGCTGTAGAGCATCCGGGAGTAGAGCTGATCCACGATCAAGGTCACATCGTGAGCTGCCGCCAGTTTTGAGATCGAATCGATCGCACTGCTTGAATAGACAAGGCCGGTGGGGTTGTTCGGTGTCGAAAAGACAAATACCTTCGTGCCGCTCTTGAATGCGTCTTCAAGCCGATCCAGATCGGGGCCATTTTCGGACGGGCTTCCGAGGTAATTGAGCGGGATAGGGACGATCTCGCCATCGAAGAACTTTACGAGTTTGCGGTTGGCAAAATAGTCGGGCTCAACCACAGCGACTTTCGTTCCGGATGTGACCGTCGCACCGAGTGCCAAAAACAGGGCTCCCTGCGTTCCGGGCGTTATGATCAATTCTTTGTCTGCCGCGATCGGGCTGCCTGTGAATCCGGCAAGCCGCTCGGCGAGACCCTCGCGGATCTGAGCGTCACCGCGATACTCCGTGTAGGCCTGCCTGCCACCTTTGTCGAAACCGTTCTGCCAGGCTTCCAACGAGCCGGGTGTCGGTGGAAAGGCATCTACATCACCGTGCGAGAAATCGACAGGGATCCCCTCCAGCTTATCCCCGCGCATCATTGCGTCGAGGTCGTCCGTGCCTTGCCGCACCTCTTGACCGGGAGCATTGTCCGCCTCAAGTGCTCGAAACTTTTCATCCAGCGTCATCCTGTTATTCTCCTGGCATCAAAAATTCATTTTATCCTGCTCCCTCGATCATCAGCGAACTCGCAGCGAACGAGCTAAGCGGGCCGTGGGATCTATGCATGATCAGCGATTCTAACATACTGCGATACAATGACTTCGTATGCAAAAACTGATCGAGTGTGTCCCCAATTTTAGCGAGGGGCGGGATATGGCCGTGATCAAGCAGATCACGGATGAGATAGAAAAGATCGAGGGCGTGAAGCTGCTGGACGTCGATCCGGGGGCGACGACGAACCGGACGGTCGTGACGTTTGTCGGCGGGCCCGATGGGGTGGTCGAGGCGGCTTTTCAGGCGGTGAAAAAGGCCCGGGAGCTGATCGATATGCGCGGTCATCGGGGCGATCATCCGCGTTTCGGTGCGACGGACGTTTGCCCGCTGGTGCCGGTGTCGGGCATCACGATGGAAGAGACGGCGGAATATGCCCGGAAGCTGGGCGAGCGGATCGGCGGGGAACTCGGCATCCCGGTCTATCTTTACGAGAACGCGGCGGCTAGCGAAGTGCGGCGGAATCTCGCTAACTGCCGCGAGGGCGAATATGAAGGCTTGAAGGACCGCATCTCGTCGGCGGAGTGGAAGCCCGATCTCGGCCCGGCTGAGTTCAGCGAGAGCGTTGCCCGCTCGGGTGCGACGGCGGTCGGGGCTCGGGATTTCCTGATCGCGGTGAATTTTAACCTGAACACGACATCGACCCGGCGGGCCAATGCGATCGCGTTCGACGTGCGCGAAAAGGGGCGCCCGAAACGCGAAGGGAATCCGATCACGGGCAAGCCGGTGATGGACGAGAACGGCGAGCCCGTGATGATCCCGGGCACGCTGAAGGGCGCGAAGGCGATCGGCTGGTTCATCGACGAATACGGCATCGCGCAGGTCTCGATGAATATCACGAGCCTGGCCGAAACACCGCTGCACGCGGCCTTCGACGAGGTGAGCGAAAAGGCGGCCGCACGCGGCATCCGCGTGACGGGGCTGGAGATCGTGGGCCTCGTGCCGAAAAGCGCGATCATCGACGCGGCCGATCATTACCTGCGAAAGCAGAGCCGCTCGCTCGGCATCACCGAGGCCGAAAAGGTTAAGATCGCGATCCGGTCGATGGGGCTCGACGACCTGAAACCGTGGGACGCGCAGGAGAAGATCATCGAATACGTCATCGCAGAGAAGGGCGAGGGCCGGCTGGTCGATATGACCTGCCGCGATTTTGCCGACGAGACGGCCTCGGAATCACCGGCCCCGGGCGGCGGATCGATCTCGGCATACATCGGCGCGCTTGGGGCGTCGCTGGCGGCGATGGTCGCGAATCTTTCGTCGCATAAGGCCGGCTGGGACGACCGCTGGGAAGAGTTTTCCGATTGGGCGGTCAAGGGCCAAGCGATCAAGGAAGACCTGCTGCGGCTGGTCGATGAGGACACCGATGCGTTCAACCGCGTGATGGGGGCGTTCGGGCTGCCGAAGGGAAGCGATGAGGAAAAAGCGGCACGGACCGCCGCGATCCAGGACGCGACCAAATACGCGACCGAGGTTCCTTTTCGCACGATGGAGCGGTCGTTCGACGCGTTCGAGGTCATCCGGGCGATGGCCGAAATGGGCAATCCGAATTCCGTTTCGGACGCGGGCGTGGGAGCGCTCTGCGCACGCTCGGCCGTGATGGGAGCCTATCTTAATGTGAAGATCAACGCCGCCGGCCTGAAAGACAAAGAATTCACCGACGATATCCTGCAACGCGGTGCCGAGATCGAACGCCGGGCTATCGCCGCGGAAAGCGAGATAATGGATATCGTGAATGGCAAGATCGCGTGAGCGGCCGGCCGGACAGACAGGGGCGACAGCGTTTCGTAAAAAGAATGAGTCTATCGAGTTTCAGCAGCAGCGGGCCCGCGCGATACGTGATCTCGGTCGCCGCGGTCCTTCTTCTGGCCGCCGTTTTTGTCGGTTCCCGCGACCGCGTGAATTCGACCACGGTCGCGCTCAGCCTTCTGCTTGCGGTGCTCGCCTCGGCGACCTTTTTCGGACGGAATCCGGCGCTCGTTGCTGCGTTCGCGGCGATGCTGTGTTTCAATTTCTTCCTTCTGCCGCCCTATTACACGTGGACGATCGCGGACCCGCAAAATCTCGTGGCGTGGGCCTCGTTCACGCTGACGGCGATCATCGCGGGAGAACTTTCGGAATTCGCACGGCGGCGTGCCCGCGAATCACGTAAATTATACGATGAGCTTCAGGACGCCTTTGAGGCCGCCGCCGAGGCCGAGGCTTTGAGACGGAGCGAACAGCTGAAGTCGTCGCTGCTTGACGCCGTAACGCATGACCTGCAGACGCCGCTGACGTCGATAAAGGCGTCGGTCACCACGCTGCTCGAAAGCGAGGGAGGGCATCGGACGATTGAATTGGACAGCGGCGAGCGGGCCGAGTTCCTGGAAATAATCGACGAGGAAACGGACCGGCTGAATCGTTTTATCGAGGGCATCGTGCGGCTTGCACGTGTCGAATCCGGCGGCCGGGAGCTGCCGTCGGGGCCGTGTTCGATCGACGAGGCCGTCACGACGGCGATCCAACGGGCGAGGCCGAACCGGACCGGGCACGAGATCGTTTTGGAGATCCCGGATGACCTGCCGCCCGTGTCGGCAGACCCGGCCGCGGCCGCCGAGGTGTTCTTCAATCTGATCGACAACGCCTGCAAATACTCGTCGCCCGGGAGCCCGATCTCGATAAGTGCGAAGCGAAGCGAGAAGGGCGTGGCCGTTTCGGTCGAGGACCGCGGGCCCGGGATACCGGCCGAAATGCGCGAGCGCGTTTTTGAGAAGTTCGTGAGGATCGGTGCGGGCAAGGGCGGCGGACTCGGGCTGGGGCTCGCGATAGCGAAGGGGATCGTCGAATCGCAGAACGGCACGATCAGGATCGACGACGGCGAAGGTGGTGTCGGAACGGCGGTGACCGTCACGTTTCCGGAGGCGACGGGATGAGCGAACCGCGGAAAATACTTGTCGTGGACGACGAGCCGCAGATCACCCGCGTGCTTCGCCAGAGCCTGAAGGCGCACCGGTACGACGTGCGTACGGCGGCGGAGACTGAATCGGCTCTCGACACTTTTCGCGACTGGGCCCCGGACCTGATCATCACCGATCTTCAGATGCCCGGTGCCGACGGGATCGAATTTTGCCGCGAGGTGCGAAAGATGGCAGCGACGCCGATCATCGTCCTTTCGGTCCGCGGCGACGAGCGGACAAAGGTGAACGCGCTGGATGCGGGGGCCGATGATTACGTGACAAAACCGTTCGGGATCGACGAACTCATGGCGCGCATCCGGGCCGCACTTCGCCGTTCGCCCGTGGACGACGGGGGCCTTACACCGCTGGAAGACCATGACTTCGTCATCGATACGGGGAAGCGCGAAGTTTCGGTGAAGGGCAAGCCAGTGCATCTAACGCCGACCGAATTCGACCTCTTCCTGCATTTATTCAAGAACCGCGGCCGCGTCCTGACGCACCGCTCGATCCTCGGGGCGGTCTGGGGCGGCGATCTTACGGAGCAGACCGAATATCTTCGAGTCTTTATCGGGCAGCTTCGGAAGAAACTCGAGCCGAACGCATCAACCCCAAAATATATTCTTACCGAGCCGTGGGTCGGCTACAGGTTCGACCCGTCGGGCCGCGGCGAATAGCAGCCCTGGCCTTTACGACTTCCTTATAAAAGCCTTACGCGCCTTTTACGGCCAGGCTGACAAACTTGACCGGTATGGCGCTTAATGCCCATTCGGTAAAGCTTACGGTCCGGCCCCGCATCAAGCGGCTTGCCGGCCGGGAGCAGGTTTATCCGCTGGCGGCGATCGGTTTGATCGCGGCGGGATTCCTTGCTCCTCTGCTCGGCCTTTTTCTCTTCATCCTTAAATCCATCATCGGCGACGCCCCGCGGCTCAGGGCGGTCGGCACGGTCCTGACCATCGTCGGGATCCCGCTGCTGCTTGCGGGTTCGCATTTGATGGACCTCTTTGACCGAATGGAAGCCGAGCGGGACAAGGGCCCGGAACCGAAAGACGATCAGTTTTATGAATGACTCAAATATCCAGGATATCCATACGACCTATGCCGACATCCACGTGCCAAGAGAGGCCCCGACGGGGCGTTATCTGACCACGCTTTCGCTGGCGGCCCTGGGCGTGGTGTACGGCGACATCGGAACGTCGCCGCTGTATGCGATCAGGGAGTGTTTTCACGGGCCGCATGCGATCGCTCCGACGGCTGCGAACATCCTCGGCGTGCTCTCGCTGATCTTCTGGTCGCTGGTCATCGTGATCTCGATAAAATATCTCACGTTCGTCCTGAGGGCGGACAACCGCGGCGAGGGAGGCATCCTTTCGCTGGCGGCACTGGCGACGCCGATCAAGCCGTCGGGGCGTACGGAAAAGTGGTTCCTGATCGCCCTCGGCATCTTCGGTGCTGCGCTGCTCTACGGTGACGGAGTGCTGACGCCGGCGATCTCGATCCTCGGCGCCATCGAAGGCCTGACCGTGGCCGCACCCGAATTGTCGTTTTTCGTTGTACCGGTGACCATCGGCATCCTCGTCGGGCTCTTCTTTTTCCAAAGCCGGGGGACGGCGGGCGTTGGGCGGGTATTCGGCCCCGTCACGCTGCTTTGGTTCGTCGTTCTTGCCATTCTCGGGATCGCCCAAATAGTTCACTATCCGCAGGTGATCGCGGCTGCAAATCCGCTTTACGGCGTCCAGTTCTTTGTCGCGAACGGCTGGCATGGCTTTATCATTCTCGGTTCCGTCTTTTTGGTCGTGACGGGCGGCGAGGCGCTTTATGCCGACATGGGGCATTTCGGTACAAGGCCGATCAGGCTTGCCTGGTTCACGGTCGCATTGCCCGCGCTTCTTTTGAATTATTTCGGCCAGGGAGCTTTGCTGCTCGAGGATCCGGCGATGGCGGTGAACCCGTTCTACCGGCTGGCCCCGTCGTGGGCACTTTATCCGATGATCGTGCTCGCGACATCGGCGGCGGTGATCGCGTCGCAGGCGGTGATCTCGGGCGCATTCTCGCTGACGATGCAGGCGGTTCAGCTAGGCTTTGTCCCACGGGTCAAGATCCTGCATACATCCAGCCGCGAGATCGGGCAGATCTATCTGCCGGCGGTGAACTGGGCACTGATGGCGGGCTGCATCGCGATCGTCATCGGCTTTGGTTCGTCGAGCCGGCTTGCGTCTGCGTACGGCATCGCGGTGACCTCGACGATGGTGATAACCACCGTACTTTTCTATTTTGTGGCCCGGGACCGATGGAACTGGGGCCTGCTTCCGACGCTCGCTCTGTGCTCGGTCTTTCTGGTGATCGACCTCGCATTCTTCGGCGCGAATATCATTAAGGTCCTCGACGGCGGGTGGTTTCCGCTGCTGCTGGCGGCGGCGGTATTTACCGTGATGCTCACGTGGAAGAAAGGGCGGAGCATCCTTCAGCAGCGGGTCCAGGACGAGACGGCGCCGCTCGAAGATTTCCTGCGTGACATCAGCAGCAAAAAGGTGCCGAGGGTGCCGGGCACTGCCGTGTACATGAACGGAAATGCCTCGCGGACGCCGGCGGCTCTGATCAACAACATCGAGCACAACAGGATCCTCCACCAACGGCTGCTTTTCGTGACCGTCAAGACACGGCCGATCCCTTATGTCGACCGGGACGAGCGTGTGCTGGTCGAGCAGTTGGGCAAGACGTTCTGGCGGGTGAAGCTTTACTACGGCTATATGGAAGAGCCGAATGTCCCGCGGGAACTTCTGAGCCTGGAGCAGGCAGGCCTGAGGCTCTCGCCGAACGAAATGACCTATTTCCTCGGACGCGAGACCATCATCGCGACCAAGAAGTATTCGGGTATGGCACGCTGGCGTGAAAAACTATTCTCGCTTCTCTCGCGAAACGCCCGGAGCGCGACGTCGTTCTTCGGCATCCCGCCGGGCCGCGTCGTCGAGCTTGGCGAACAGATCGAGATCTGAGGAGCCAATGCCGTCAGTTTGCGGCGGGGAGTGCGGCGGTGCGGATGTCGGCGATGTCATTGAGGATGGTCTTCACGGTCGCTTCGGTCAGAAGGCGGCCTTTTTCGCGGGTCGCGAGTGTCGCGTCGCCCCATATGCCGGTCGGCGAATAGGTTCCCTGGCCGTCTTTTTTGCGTGTGAGGCCGCCGGGTTTGTTGGGCGAATCATCCTTTGCCGCGAGTTTCATATTCACGCGATCGGGATACATATAAAGCATCATCGAAGTTTCGCTCTCGTCGGCGTGGGTGCCGCGTTCCTGTTTCAGGAGGCCTTCTGCGGCGTCGGCATCGGCAGTTAGTATGTCGGTGAACCGCATCAGGATGCCGTCCTTCGCAAGCAGTTCGGCCGACGCGCGGAGCGGCCGCATCGTCGAAACTCCCGTATTAAGGATATAAAAACGACGCGGACCGTAATTGGCCAGGCTATTGACGATATCGACGACCAGGTCGCGGGCCGTTTCGAAACGGAGGTGCGTGGACCCGGGATATTCGACGAACGAGGGATAGAAATGATAGGGGATCGTCGGCGCGATAACGACATCGGCCTCTTTGAGCACGCGATTGGTGTAGTAGCGGGCGAGGCTCAGATCGTTGTCCAGCCGAAGGTGAGGGCCGTGCTCCTTGGCCGCCGCACCGAGCGGAATGACGACGACGGTATCGGGCGTGAGGAGCTTCTCGGCCTCGAGCCACGTCAGGTCCTGGAGCAGGATGCCGCGATTCTTCGACTGAGCATGCGTTGACGCTGCGAACAAAAGGGCGAGGATGAATGCGATGGCGACGATCATTCTGACTCGGTGCATAGTTTTTTCGGCGGAACGGAAGCCCGGGATCGTGGCGTTCCTTTTCTTACATTCGACTTGTGAAATATGGCGTCGCTCGTTGATCGCGACCTATAGAATCAGGCGGTCAAGTCATTTATTTTCCTTTACGTCATTCTCGTGTGGAAGGGGGATACGCCCACGAAAAACACGAAAGAAGAAAACAAGATCCGAAAGAGAACTCAATAAACAAGAACTCGAGATCAAGACACAACCGATCATTTCACGACCTTCAGCTTTGGCGCTTCGTTGTCCTTCAGGACCTTCCACGCGATGGTGACGTTGCCGGTCGAGTCCCGTTCGATTACGCGGAACGCGACGATAATATCCCGCCGTCGATCAAGATCGAGCTCGTCATAGCGAACCCCGCCGATGGAGCGGAAGAACTGGCCGCGGTAAGCGATCGACCTCAAAATGTAGGTCCAGTTCTCGCGGACGTGATGGCCCTTGCGATAGAGAAATCCGTCTGCCTCGATCCCTTTGACGATCTCGTCGTTATATCGAAGGAATTCGGCGCTGTCTCGTACTGGCTTCAGATCAAGCAGATACTTCAACCCTTTTGTCTCGAACGCGACGTCCTCTATCGGCACGTCGCCGATCTCTGCCATCACGACGTACTGATAAACGCCGCCCGTGCGGAAAACGCCGTCGAAGAGGATGATGTCCGCGATCCGCGGCAATCGATAGCTTTCGGTCCGGAATGAAAATGACGTGCCCGCACCGGGCATCTTGAACGGGAGGCATTGTTCGGACGCTGTGATCTGGTCTTCATCGGAAATGCACGACGAGTCGGCATTGAGTTTTACGATGCCGGTTTCCGGCTGACCGAGAAAAGCGGAGTATCTGGCGAGGTGCTGTTCGGCAACCGCCAAAACCGCGGTCTCTTCCTTTCCCGGCCGGCGATAGATGCCCTTTTTGGGATCGAGCAGCGGATGATCGGGGCGATCCTTCGGCTGCATCATCTCGACGGATTGGAGCCGATCGTACTTTGCATTATCGCCGATCATCGGGTTCGCCTGCCGCGTGCCCGGCTTCGGCGTTGGCGTCGGCGTGGGAACGATCTGCGCACCGGCCGTGACGGTGAGAAAAAGGAACAGCGGAAACAAAAGACATCGACTGAACATCACGATCTGCCTCCAGGATACGTCCCCAAGAATATCACTTAATCGCAAAACCGGATGTTAATTTTGCAGGCAGGAAGCGCCAAAGGGCCTGTAGTCCCGGAGAAAAAGGATAGGACGAGGGCCCGGTATGGGTTTTCGTCACTTTTGGGATAAAGCGCCGGTCGCGGCTGCCGAGAATTTGTTCAGTCGGACAGGGTCGCCCGCCAATGTTTGTAGGTATCGCATCGATGACAGAATCGGGTCACAAGCCCGCTTTCGTCAAAATGCCAGATATGCACCTCGTCTTCTTCCTCAACCGCCCGTCCGGTGGACCGGACTTTGAATGAAACATCGATCAGCGCAACGACAATGTTGTTCGACTCGAGAAGTTCCTTCGGCTGGAACTTCATGAATTCCAAGCCGCCCGCGGCCTCGAAAAAGCCCGTCACGTTTTCGCTTCCGCGCCGCTCCTGCAGCCACGGAACACCGGTATCTTCAATGCCATATTCCCACTCTACGTCCTCCGATAGTTTTTCAAGGATCGCGGGAATGTCCCCACGCCCGAAAGCTTCATAAATACCCTGAATCGTTGCTTTGTTGCTCATCCAATATCATCCTCCTAAGTCACGCGAATTTGAGGCTCAGCGGATCCGTGAAGAAAGCCATCACCGGTTGGAACGGCGTGGTCAGACCGGCGGGACCAACTGAGCTAGAATAGACGCAGTGTAGTTATAAGGTACGGTCGGCTGAAATGCAAAAATGCTCGGACGGCGACGGGGTAGACGTCGCCGGCGGCATGATCCAACTTAAAAAAGATCGCCCCGCTTCCTGCGAAGCGGGGCACTCTTCATAGTTTACGTCGGGTCTTCGCCGACTCGGCCGAGGCAAACCAGGTCGAGTTGGAGTTCATCCGCCGAGGCCGGCCCTTGCTGAACGGATCTATCGAACGCTTTAACCGTACATACCGAGAGGCCGTGCTCAATATGTACATCTTTGAAACTCTGGACGAGGTCAGGCAAAAGACCGATGAGTGGATCGAAATATACGACCACCACCGGCGGAACGCCTCGCTTGGGGACTCGCCCCCAAGCGAATTCCTGGCCCGCCATCTGAACCCGACCACTCTACGTTAAACTGGTACTTGTCAAAGAACGTTTGCATCAGAGACAAACTGATCGTCCACTGCCGCAAAGGCGAGAGCGGGTGAAACCCAACTGGCCAAAGATCCTAAGCTTATGGTCCAAGGGATCACGGCTCACAAGAGTCCCGAGCCGTGTATCGGATCACTTGCACGCCTCCTTCTCAGCGAATCTACTAAACGTAGTTCCCCTCATGTTGATACACAGCGGTACGTTATCGCCGCTCGGGTTCGTCGCGAGTTTGAAATCCGCCGGCGTGAGTATCACGTTTCCATTCGATAGAGCCCTGAAATCGTTGATGAAGAAATGAGCGGCAAGGTACAACCTAATATCGGTTGCGGTACCCGGTATTTCAAAATCCTGGAACCACCCGACCGGTTTAGCTATGAATTGATAGAAGCATATGTTGCTGCGATCGCCATTGAATGGTGTGAATGTCGCGATCGTTGACCCCGCTCCTGGTATCAGATTTTCATTTACCGGCTTGTTCAATCTAAACTGCTGAAATGGGCCGCCAATCTTACACGCGTCATCTCTATAGGCGAGCGTCGTATCCGCAACGTAGGCTCCATCAAGCTGACGCACTCGCAGTTTGAAATTATTCAAAGTCTTACAGTCTGTCGAGTTGTATTCTGTGGAGGACTTGATCGAGGCGAGTCTGTCGTCCTTCAAAAAATTGACGACGTATGAGATCGGCACGCCCGGGTTACTGCGCGAATATATCGCATTCTTGCCGGTGATAACGCTTCGGATATTACTTGGCGTTGCCGGGCCGATAATATTGAGGGCGTTCTCCGCGTTTCCGCCAATGATAACAGCCGTGAGCTCTGAGCTGCGCAAGATCTCGTCATATTTTGCGTTCGCTTCAACTCTGATACCCGTTGCCTGCTGTTGGCCATACTCAAATGCAGCCTTCGCGTCCACGTTGGTGACGTTACTGCTGGCCGACATTCTTAGAAAAATGGTCCGGCCATAATTCACGCTCGAGACATATGCCGGGGCATTGGCAGAGTCAAAACTTGCCTCCCGACGCAGTTCATCCACTGTGACGCTTGGGTCAAAAACCTTCTCCGGGGCCGTAGGAGCCTCGTACGTGAGGGTATAGAAGATCTGTTCAAACCTTGCAACCACATCGTTTTTTTCAGCGTCGTTGGCAAAAGCGACGTCAAGATTCGCATCGCCGCCCGACCATCTTGCGTCGACCTTCAGCGCGATCCCGATCTGTTTCTTGCTGTAGGCGGTCGCCGAGTAATATTTGGCGCGTGCCCCATTTGAATATCTTAGATCTGCCGGCAAAGTTTGGTTGCGCGCATTCCACTTCTCCAATTCGGCTCCGAGCTTCTCCTGATACTCGGCATATAGGTTTTCCGAATCGGTTAGGACCATACGTTTCTTCTCGCCTGCTAATTCCAGGGTTACTGTGATCGGCGCACGTTTGAACCTCTTTAGTCCACGCGGAGTCCCTCTTCGCAGATCCTGATTGGCGTACAAAAGGGCTCCCGGGTAAACCGTTGATCCCGTGGGACTGAGGATCGAGATCTCCTTATAGTCGGCGTCCGCACTGTTCCTAACCTCGGTACAAACGATGACTGCACCGGACCCCATCTTATTAGGGAGCTTACCTCTCGGCTGTGGTATTACTTCACCATCCCCTGTCGGCTCAGCCAGAAGTTGAGCTTCGTTGTATCTGAGGTTGTCGAGATACTGCCTTACAGCAGCAGAATTGTTAACGGGTGCCGGATTTGTTGATGCGTTCGATGTTGAATTTCCCGGCTGGCCGGCTGTGGCTCCGCTCAGGACGTAAAGAAATCCCTGATTGCCGCGGTTGTCGCCGCAATTCGGCCCCCTCGTGAAATTATTCACGTTAGACTGTATCGGTACGCACATATCGCCGCTGGAAGTGCGTGCAAATGCAAACACGTGTAACTTGGCTTTTTCCCAGGCAGTTATCACCTGTTCACGTGTGGCTAATGACCATCCATTTCGGGCCGCCATGTCTCTAGCCTCAGCCGCGCTCATATTGTCCCTTTGATAAAACTTCACTTCAAGAACGCACGATCCGTCCGAGCCTGCAATGTACCCAGTGCCGCAACTTGCGGTCTTGGGCTCCAAAGGGGGTTGATTGCCGGTTGGGGGTGAATTTGTGGCCGATCCGTTACCAGTAGTAGCCTGTGTTCGGTCCGATCCGACCCCGGTCCAAACATCCTTGATCGCGTTTGGCCATCCGGGCTCGACATTCGATCCGATCGCTCGAGCGACCCGGCTTCCCGAGAAAAAGTAATTTCTACCATTCGAATATTTGAATGCTGCGTCTATCGACCCACCTGCGAGAACACTGGCCGGGATATCCGATTCGCGAACAGCCCTTTCGTTGGTGATGACCAGTTGCCGACCACCTTTATAGAGGATGATCGAGCCGTCTTCATCCAGCGCAGCGTCGATCCCGTTATGGAAAGCCGCGGGCAGGCCCTGCCAGCCGCCTGGCAGCGTAACATTGTCATATCCGGGGTACGCGGTCTTGCTTACAGAATTGAAAGCCGAGTACGCATTTCCCTTAAAGAAATAGATATTGTTCGAATATGGATCTTGCACCGCGGCGTCGATCCCGGAATGGAAAGACGCCGGAAGGCCTCGCCATTCGCCAGGCAGAGCTTTCGGATAGCCTGCATCCACATTTGTTCCGGTCAAGCGATAATACTGACTTCCCTTAAAAAAGTAGGACACTTTTTCACCCCGGTGAAAGAATGCTGCATCTACGTCTGCCGCCTGCAATGCGTTTCCATCGACGTCTCCTGCTTTGAGAACATCTTCAAATTCAATTGCCAATCTTGCATTAATATCCGCGTCAGTGATGACGGTTTTCGCGTCTGCCAGAAACAGATCAGCGACCTGTCTCCCGGACTTTCCGGCCATCGATCCCCGTCTGCTAAATCCGGTGACAATTTGTGCCTTTGTCGTGTTTACCCGGTCGAGATCCATCGAATCGTCAAGGATATTCTCAGTCGCATCGGCCAGAGCCTGGACCAATTCATCTGCCCTGGCTTTCTCAAGAGCCTGATGCGGCGGGGTTGGTTGTGGTATTGCCAGCGAATCGAGCGTCGCCATTTGGGAGTTTAGGGCCGCCGGGATGGTCATTAGTGTTATCAATATCGAGATGGCGGCAAATGCCAAAATCACTGTTCGAATGATTATTTTTTGCTTACTTCCATTGGTCTTTGTCATCATTTTTTTCATTTCCTTCTCCTCAATTCGCTAAAAATGCGATACGCACAAGAGCAAGATCCCTGAGGATTCCCTTAGGGGCTACGAATGAAAGGTATCCTTAACGAATATAAGGATTTCTGGGTACCCATTGTTGGTTATATTCGGCGATCACCTCGGGCGGCCAGTTGACACCGATCATCAAACCCGCGAATACTTCTGCAACAAACTCATTTCGGCTGGTTCGGGCGTATGCTGAGACCCTGTTTGCCGTTCTGGCGAGTATGTTGCCCTGATAGTATCCTTCTGAGTTGTCTCGCTCATATAAAACGTGACCGATCATATGGAGGATCCCGATAGTGTAGCTATCAAAGCCATTTTGTCCGTTGAGATTGGAGGCGACAGAACCGGCCGGTGTGGCGTCGTTAGGACCAAGATAAAAGTGAGTAACCGGAAGAAAACTTTCCCCTGGGATTGTAATTCGCTTTACGACCTGAGTGGTCGTATCTTGGTCGCTGGAGCAATTAAAGGCCATTAACTGAAGTATCCTGGTGTCTACCTGACGATCCACCAAAGCTTTGACGGCTTTCTTCACGGCGGCCACTTTACTTTGATAGACAGGATCCACAGAACTGGTTCCGTAAATTACGTATTTGTGATTTCGATTGCGTCCATCCGCATTCGGATCAAACTGATGCGTCGCCATAAATGCCGGTTCATTAAACCAGTGATTCCGATTCTTTTGACGGCTAACAAACGCATAATTTTGTTGCCCCATCCGGGTCTTTTCGCTATCAATGAGGTTGAATGGGCCAGGAAGATCGGGCCCGATGCGGAATAAGAGTTCGAGCGGTTCTTGTGCCAGCACCGATCCGGTTGTCGCCCACCCCAGAAAAGCTCCGAACGCTAACAAAGTCAGGATCGCGCGACTGCAGATCTTACCGAAATTAGTGGCAGAGCTCTTCATTCTTACGTCATATTCGTTATTCATTGCTTTTCTCCTTTTGTAATTTCATAGAGTTCGTGCCAGATCCTGTTAAACTCCGGTGCAATCGGATCAGCTTTCTGCTTCACATTTTTTGCTCTCATCTACATAAACAAGATTCCCGGCGAAAAAGGACCATCTTGGAAAACATTTATTTATTGGGGTTTTTCGTCCATAATGGGAGTGAGAACCCGCATTTAGTTGAAGTTGTATGCCTGCACCCGATCCGCATCAGGTCACTCTTTTGTTAAACAAATGGAGCGACGGAGATGAAATGGCGCTCGAAGAGCTGATGCCGCTCGTCTACGATGAGCTTCGGGTGATGGCGAAGCGGTACCTGAGCGGACAAAATCGGGCACATACGTTCCAGACCACCGAACTGATCCACGAAGCCTACTTAAAGCTCGCCGGCGGCGAGAAAAAAGATTGGAAGAATCGCGCTCATTTTTTCGGTGTGGCGGCCCTTGCGATGCGGCATATATTGGTGAACTACGCCGTCTCAAAACGCTCACAAAAACGCGGCGGCGATCGACACAGGGTCACTTTGGATGATGATTCGGTGGTCTCGATCGAGCGGACAGACGAGATAGTGGCGCTCAATGAAGCTCTCAAAAATCTTGAAACGCTTGACCAGAGGAAGGGCCGCGTAGTGGAGCTGCGGTATTTTGGCGGAATGAGTATCGACGAAACAGCGTCGGTGCTAAAGGTCTCGCCGCAGACGGTTCAGCGAGACTGGCGTTTTGCCAAATCCTGGCTGATGCGTGAACTGACCTGCTAATGATCGATCCGCTCTCAGAGATCCTTATTGCGGTTATTTAGATGAGTTGACTCCCTCTCCCAGAAGATGTTTTCGGTTTGAGATCTACAAAAGACCCTAGTGTGAACGAACTTGCGCGAATCGAAGAGATCTACCACGCCGTCGTTGATCTTCCCGAAGAGGAACGTCATCGATTCCTATCGGAGAGCTGCGGTGACAACACCGAACTCCGAAGCGAGGTCGAATCACTTCTCAGCTTTGACGAAAAGGCCGGATCGTTCATCGAAAAACCGCCTGACGATCTTGCGGCGGCTCTTCTGGCCGACCGGCCGGGCCATGACATAGTCGGGAAAAAGATCGATCATTACCGCATCGTTTCGCAGCTAGGCTCCGGCGGAATGGGTGAAGTATTTCTCGCCGAAGATACGAAACTCTTCCGAAAGGTCGCTCTGAAGCTGCTTCCGGCCCAATTCGCGTCGAGTAAAGAACGCAAATTGCGATTCGAACGCGAAGCTCGAGCCGTTTCCGCCCTCAACCATCGCAATATCATCACGATCTACGAGATCCAGGAGGTAGAAGGGTTCTCGTTCATGGCGACGGAGTTCGTCGACGGCCGCACCCTGAACGATCTGATCGCGGATGGGCCGATCCCATGGCAGGATGCCGCAAAGATCGGGGCGCAGATCGCGTCCGCACTGGATGCAGCCCACTCTGTCGGGATCATTCATAGGGACATCAAGCCGGCGAATATAATGGTCCGCCCCGACGGCGATGTTAAGGTCCTGGACTTCGGTCTCGCGAAACTGACCGCACCGCCGGGCGAGAGCGGCAGCTTTGATACTCGTGATCACAACGCCCGGAACCGGGTGATGGGTACGATCCACTATATGTCGCCGGAACAGGCCCTCGGTGCGGACCTCGATGAGCGGACCGACATCTTCAGCCTGGGCGTCGTTCTCTATGAGGTGCTGACGGGACAACGTCCGTTTGCCGGGCAGAGCGACGCGGCCGTTTACAACGCGATCATCAACGCCAAGCCGCAGCCGATCGGCGATCTTCAGCCCGACATTCCGCAAGAATTTGCCGAGATCGTAGATATCGCAATGGCGAAGGACCCCGATCACCGGTTCGGGTCGGCGGCCGAACTGCACGACGCCCTTCGGGGTCTTGCTTCGGGAAAACGGCCCGAGATCTCCAAACGGCCGGCTATCGCCCGAACGGGGATGTGGCGATCGCTGCCCGGTATTGCCCTGGCTGCTCTGATCGGGATCCTGATCCTTGTGATCGTATCGCCCTTCATATTCATGCCGACCGAGGTGCCGCCGAAAGCTGCGGCCGCAAGCTTCAAATTCACGCAGTTGACGAGCCAGGGCGGCGAAGAACTATTCCCCAGTCTTTCGCCCGATGGCCGGAGCTTTGTCTTCACCAGCAGGGAAAGCGGGAATTGGGATATTTACCTGCAGCGCATAGGCGAAGCTAACCCGACCAACCTGACCGAAGGGTCTTTGGTACACGACGTTCAGGGCGTTTTCTCACCCGACGGCGGCAGCATTGCATTCCGGTCGGATCGGGACGGGGGCGGGATCTTCTTGATGGATACGGCCGGCAGATCGGTCAGACGCATCGCCGATATGGGCTATCATCCCGCCTGGTCGCCCGATGGCAGAGAGATCGCTTACGGCGTCGATGATTTCGACGAACCCGGAAGCCGAACCATCGTCCCGAGTGAGCTTTGGCGGGTCGATGTCGCGACCGGAGAGAAACGTTTCGTCACGAATTCCGATGCTGTTCAGCCAAGGTGGTCCCCGACCGGCTCGCGCATCGCATTTTGGGGCATCAATTCCGCTGGCCAGCGCGACGTTTACACCGTCCCGGCCGATGGCGGCGAGGTGGTGCCGGTCACAAATGACACGGCGACAGATTGGAATCCCGTTTGGTCGCCCGATGGCCGAACTTTGTATTTTCTGAGTGACCGCGACGGAAGCATGAATCTATGGCAGGTCGCGATAGACGAAAGAACTGGCCGGGTCGACGGTGAGCCCGAGGCTATCAGAATACCCGCAAAATACAGCAAGTTCCTGCAATTTTCACCGGACGGAACGAACTTTTTGTACGTCCAGACCACTAATTACACCAATTTGCTCCGGGTCGCTTTTGACCCCCGCACCGAGACGGCCGGCGAAGTGCCCTTCGAGATAACTCGCGGCTCAAAGATATCGACCAATCCGGACGTTTCTACTGACGGACGGTCGATCGTTTTTGACACGATCGGCGACACACAGGAAGATCTGTTCGTCGCCGACGCAGACGGCGGTTCGATACGCCAGGTAACTAACGACGTTCCAAAGGATCGCGGCCCGCGTTGGTCGCCGGATGGTAACTTCATCTCGTTCTTGTCGGATGCCTCCGGAAAATATGAATGCTGGATCATGCGGGCCGACGGAAGCGAACGCCGCTTGATATCGAACTTTCCGGACGGCAAGTGGGCACAGATGCCGATATGGTCGCCCGACGGGCGGCGCCTGCTTTGCAATACTTCATACGGCTATCCGATCATCTTCGACCTTGAGACGAATGAATCGACATCCATCGCCGCCCCGCCAGCCGCAGAAGACGAAACCGGGCACCGGTTCATGGCGTATGCGTGGAGTCCGGACGGAAATAAGCTGCTAGGCCAAAGGCTGGATTTCAACGCAACCGAACCCGCCATACAATTCTATGACCTCGGAACAGAGACGTTAGAACCAGTCGCCGATCTTGGCTATCGCGCGGTCTGGCTCTCTGACAGTAGGCGCTGTATTTTCACCTATCGCGAGAAGCTCTTTCTCGCCGATACGACCACAAAGAGAGTTCGGGAAATATTTTCCATCGCACCTTACCGCTTTCAGTCGGTCTCCATTTCGAAGGACGACCGCACGATCTATTACTCCAGACAGAAATCCGAATCGGACATTTGGATGGCCGTCAGAGAGTAAGCCAACCTGGATCATCCGACTCAACCGTTTCACGGGGTAAGCACTGACCGTAGGCAGCCGCTCGTCGGATTTGACCGGGCCCGAGGCGACGGGAGCATGATCCGGTCTTTCCATCCTCGCCGAATGTCGTTTGTCGGAAAGCGCCGTGCGATAATGACATTCGGAAAGTTCGATCTTGCAGCACGAAGATGACTGAGTTGACCCAAATATCGGCAAGGGTTCTGTCGCTGGCTACCATGATACGGGAGGCCGGCGGGCGGGCGATGCTCGTCGGCGGGTGCGTGCGCGACGCGCTGATGGGCAAGGAGCCGAAGGACTGGGACCTGGAGGTTTACGGCGTCGAGCCGGAAAGGCTGCGTGGTTTGTTGGAGGAATTTGCGTCCGGGCAGAGCGGGGACGCGGTTGTCGCGATCAACCCGGATGATGAAGTTATCTCCGCCGGCGGCGGGCATGGCCGCATTCCGATAAGTGTTGTGGGCGAGGCATTTGCGGTTTACCGGCTGGGTCGGGACCTTGATGTTTCGCTGCCGCGCCGCGAGCGGAAATCGGGCCGGGGGCATCGGGCATTCGTGATTGAAGGCGACCCCGACATGTCGTTCGAAGAGGCGTGCTCGCGGCGTGATTTTACGGTCAACGCGATCCTGAAAGACCCTTTGACCGGCGAGATCGTCGATCCATTCGGCGGCAGGGAAGATATCGATCGAAAGGTCCTGCGGCACGTTTCGGCCGAGACCTTTGCGGAAGATTCGCTTCGCGTTCTGCGGGCGGCACAGTTTGCCGCGAGGCTTGAATTCGACATCGCACCGGAAACGGCCGATTTGTGCAAAGCCATCGACGTGACCGATCTGCCGCGGGAGCGGATCTGGGGCGAGCTTGAAAAGATGCTGCTTCAGGCCCGGCAGCCGTCGATCGGGCTCAAATGGCTCCACGATCTGGGCGTCGTCGATCAGCTTTTTCCCGAATTGAAAGCACTCGTCGGCGTGCCGCAGGAACCCGACTGGCATCCCGAGGGCGACGTCGATGTTCATACCCTGATGGTCGCCGACGAGGCGAGAAAACTGATCGACGACCTGCCATACGAACGGCAGGTGGCGGTGATGCTCGGGGCCGTCGCGCACGATTTCGGCAAGCCGCCGACGACTGAATTCATCGAGGGCCGGATACGTTCGCGAGGGCACGACGAGGCGGGCGTCGAGCCGACCATCTCGTTCCTGGACAGGCTGGGCATCTACACGCTGAACGGCTTTGACGTCCGCAAACAGGTGATCGAATTGGTCCGCTACCACCTGAAGCCGGGCGAGTTTTACAAGGCCGAATCGAAGAACCCGGTCGGCGATGGCGCGTTTCGCCGGCTTGCACGCAAGGTCGAGCCCGACCTGCTTTACCGCGTCGCCAAGGCAGACAGCCTCGGCCGTAACCCGGTCTGGCTGCCGCCCGAAAGGCATTTCGATTCGGCTGCTCAGGAATGGTTCATCGAACGGGTCCGCTCGCTGCAGATCGAGAAAAAGGCCCCGGAGCCGATCCTGATGGGCCGCCACCTGATCGAAATGGGCCTCAAACCCGGCCCCGATTTCAAGCGTATTCTCGACTCCGTTTATGAAATGCAGTTGGATGGCAAGGTGACGAATTTGGAAGAAGCGATAGCCGCCGGATCGAAGATCCTCGAGACAATATCTTAAGGGAAAGCATCATTCTCCATGTGCGGCTGAGCCTTTCCTCTCACTGATATTGGGCAAGATAGCAGGTGTTAGCAGCAACGACCGATGTTAATAAGTAGTTCCACTGCTTTGCATAGATAAGGTATGGCTCGTTTGGTATATCGAGATTGGATATTGAGTTGTGATGTTGACGCAACCCGCGAAGCATACGAGGGTATAGATTTTGGTGGCGCAGAAGCTTGTGATTGTTATCTTTGTCGAAACTTTCTATTGACGCGACCAAGAGTTTTTTCAGCAGAGATTCTAGATTTATTTGCGAAGCTTGGAATTGACCACCGAAAAGAAGCCGAATCGTATCACATCGCTCCAATAGCAAACGGCTTACATCTGTATGGAGCTTGGTTTCATTTTGTCGGGCAAATCGTTCAGCAACCTGATTCGCCCACGAAGTTGAGTGAACATTCGACAATTGATTTTTTTGCCAAACGTGATCTTGCAGCGGAGTCCTTTGCAAATAAGCCGCTTGTTCAAGTTGAACTTACACTTACAGTTTCGTGGCTGCTTGATGAAGAAGAACCTGATCAAAATTAATCCGCGGTCGAACAAATCAATGCACCGAAACCGCCTAAGCGTTATTCTCACTAGCGTTTTCCGTCTTGGCGGCTCGGTGAACGCCGCCGTTAGGCGGCGTTCACGTCATGCCAGTGAACATCTACAGAATTTCTCCAAATGACGCCGAAGAGAACGAGCGCATCGATTGGCATGAATTTGTATTTTTCTGAATATGGATCGTTCGCAGGCGAGCTCACCGACCTTAAAGCGGCTGTTGCCGAGGCGCATAAGCTTGCGTGACTATTCACCCATCACTTTCTACTTATTATTCACTTTGGGGCCGGTTCCGGTCAGTAGCTGATAAGTGAAATGGCTCCGTTTCATATCACAGGATCAGTACATTTATATATCAATAATTGACACATCAAATGAAGTATTGCATGATGAGAGCATGAAGAAACTGGATCAGGTGATCTTCTACAAACTCGAAAAGGCGATCCGCGCTTACAGGCGTTTCGCACAGCGGCAGATCAGGAAGGCCGGATTTTCGATCACGGTAGATCAATGGCTGACTATGAAGCAGATCCTTGAGAATCCGGGAGTAAAACAGCTAGATCTGGCCGAGAACGTATTCAAGGATAATGCTTCGGTCACAAGGATGATCGAACTATTGGTCAAGGCCGGGTACATAATGCGCGAGCCGCACGCCGAGGATCGTCGGCGGACCGACCTGACCGTGACGAAGCTGGGGCGTGAGGTCCTTGATGAGGTCAGCGCGGTTATCGTACGGAATCGCAGGGACGCCCTGAGGGGTGTCGATCCGCGCGACCTGATCAAGATCGACACGGTTCTGGCACGGATCGTGAAGAACTGCCTCGATGGACCGACAGGCCCGGTTCGAAATAAGAAAGCCGACAGAGTATTGGAGAGTGCCTGGAAAAATGCAGTAGGAGAAATAAGGAATACATGAAAAAAATTGTCTTAATTGTCGCACTTCTAGTCGGGGCATTGTCTGCTCAAGGGCAGTCGGCGAAGGCTTTTCAGGATACGACGGCCGCTACGCAGGACGTCGCGGCCAAATATTTTCAGCAATACATGGCGATCGATTGGGAAAAGTTGGGCCCGTTAATGCACGACGAGATCAGTTTTGAGGACCCGACCGCCGAGATGCTATTTGGTGGGAAACGGCCGGTCGGCAAGGCGAACGTTCTGAAGAACTTTCGGGAGGTATTCGTCTCGATAACGAACATGACGCCGAAATTGACGCGGACGTTCGCATCCGGAAACATTGCCGTTTTTGAGATGGACCTGTCCTTCAGTTTCCGCAACAACCAGAATGGGATCACGACGATATCGATGCCGCTGGTCGTGGTCCTGACGGTCAAAGACGGCAAGGTTGTCAAACACCGTGACTATGGAGACTATCGAGAGTATCTGAGTCAACTCCGGGCGGCTCAAGAGAAGGCCAAACAGAAATCGGGACAATGAAGATCTTGATCCTTATATGCGTTGTTGCGGCGACATGCGTTGCTGCCGAGGCCCATACGGCACGGATCGTCTGGGACAAATGGGATGTTCCGCATATCTCCGGGCGTGCTGAGACGGACGTGTATTACGGATTCGGCTGGGCCCAGATGGAGGCGCACGCCGATCTGATATTGAGAATGTACGGCCGATCGAGGGCCGAATCGGCCGCGTATTGGGGCGGGCCTGAGAACCTTCAAAGAGACATCGCATATCGGAAGTTGGCTATCCCAAGGCGCGCTCAGGAATGGCTGGATTCGCAAGACCCGGATATGACGAAGAACGTCGCGGCCTTTGTCGCGGGAATGAACGACTATTGTGCCAGGCACGCCGACAGGTTAGATCCGGACAACAAGGTCGTCCTGCCGGTCCGTCTGACGGACCCTTTGGCCCAGTTGCAGGTCTCATATCATTTGCTCGTGGGCGGATTCGCCCTTCAGCCGCAGGCGGCTCAGTGGCAGTCGGCAGGTTCGAATGCCTGGGCAGTCGCTCCGAAAAGATCCGAAAGCGGCACGGCAATGCTTATGTTTCAGCCGCACCCCCCGTGGGCGAACGAGTATCGCTTTTTCGAAGCCCATCTTAACGGAGGCGGGACCAACTTCTACGGCATTACGCTGCTTGGGTTACCGATGATCGCAATGGGGTTCAACGAGCATCTGGGGTGGGGGATGACGTTCAATCAGGCTGACGCCATGGATCTGATAGAGGTCAGTCGAAGGGGTGACGAATACGAGATCGACGGCGAGTGGCGGAAGTTTATCGTCAGTGACGAACAAGTCGCCGTCAAAAATGCCGTGTCGCAGACCGTGCGGGTCAAGCGGTCCGATCTTGGCATGATCGTCGAAGAAAAAGAAGGGAAGGCCCTGATACTGCGCCTTTCGGGCCTCGATCGACCCTTCCTGTTGGCTCAGTTCCGCGACATGACGAGATCGGTGGACCTCGGCTCGTTTCAGAAGGCCTTGAAGATGCTGCAGCTGCCGCTGCAGAACATCATCTACGCGGACAAGAAAGGAAATATTTTCTACCTCTACAACGGGATCATTCCCAAACGGCCAAACAGCACGCATGCCGAGTGGTCGGGCATCATTCCCTCAACAAAGCCCGGAGCGTTGGTCAGGGAATATCTTTCATACGAACAGCTTCCGAAAATGATCAATCCGCGGTCCGGGTTTATCTCTAATTCGAACAACGACCCGTGGACGAGCACGTTTCCGTTCGAGTTGGATCCGAGATCTTATCCCGCCTACGTTGCGGACAATAGCTTTGACCTGAGAAGCGCGAGTTCGGTCCGTCATCTGACAAGCCGTCCAAAGCTTAGCTTCGATTCACTGGTCAGCATGCAGTCGTCGACCCACTCCGAATTGGCCGACCGAGCGGTACCTGAACTGGTCGAATTCGCAAAGGCCTCGGGCAACGCAGTTCTTCAGGAAGCGGCCAAGGTGCTTTCGGAATGGGACCGGAAAATGGAGCCGGACAGCAAGGGAGCGGTCTTGTTCGCGAACTGGTATTTTTCGACGCGGCGGATCAAGCAGTTTGAGATCGGGTTCTCGGCCGATGACCCGCTGCGAACGCCCCGCACGCTCACCGTCGAGGCGAGATCGAGGCTCAGCGAGGCAGCGCGTCAAACACTTCAAAGCTATGGAACATTGGACGTTGCCTGGGGTGACGTTTACTACACGGAGAGCAATGGGGTCAGGCGTCGCGGCGGGCTCGGACTCGGCGAGATCGGGAGCATTAACGCTGGTTTTTATCGGCGCGATGAAGATGGGCGGTGGGCCCTGTCTGGCGGGGCCGCGTACACCGCAGTTGTCGAGTTTGGTCGGCGTGTCCGATCGAAAGGGATCCTGAGCTACGGAAACGTTACCGAACGCAAGCCGTCAGGTAGCGACCAAACGCAGTTGATGATCGATCGACGAGTGCGGGATATTTTCTTCTACCCCAAAGAGATCGACGCAAATAAGCGCATTGCCGAGGTCCTGAGATCGCGGCCGGCCAGGTGACGCTTAATGGAAGGCGTCGCCGTCATGACCGACCCTATTTTTGTATCGATCAAGAGTCTTGATCCGCGATCAGGGAGTATTAAGGGAAATGTTCAGAACTTTGGCAATAGTACTATTCCTTACGGTCGTTTGCCTCGCGACAACAGCCGAAGCGCCGACGCGTGACCCCGCGGACTCTTCGACTTGACTCCTTCCCGCTCAATTGATAACCCACTATATTCCGCGTAATATCAACGGCGATTCGTGTTAATAAGTAGTTATGCCCCTTCAGCCCAATGATATCAATGCCTTGATCGCGGCCGCCCAATCTGTCTATGGCGAGTTTTCGCTCGACAGTGATTTTTCCGCTGGTTCCTGTGCTGCTGCTATCCAGACCGCCTGCGGGAGAATTTTCACTGGTATCTGCGTTGATGTGGCCTGTGGCATTGGCTTCTGTGCCGAACACGCGGCCATCGCTGAAATGCTCAAACACGAGAGACGCGCATCCGGGCCGCCGTTGCCGTCGCCGGGGATGTCATCGTGCCCCCCTGCGGTCGCTGCCGGGAGCTAATGGCCCAGATCAATCGCGCGAACTTGGATGCGGACATTGTCATGAAACCAGATCGAGTGATTCCTCTTCGGGACCTGTTACCGAGCTATTGGCTGACAACCGCGTGGGCCTAACCAGCGGCTTCGATGCCCAGCGACGCCCGCGAGGTAGAGTCTGTGGTTGCCGAAGGTCCTCCCGCGCGGGCGGCCGGCAACTGAGGCTTTTTCGTTTGATACCTGCTTCCTTCTAACCATTCATTACCCACGGCAGTCGCCACTTGTCAGCCGCAAGCCTGCGCGTGTATGTTTTAGTCCTGCCACAATTCTCGATCTAGTGAGGTGATCTGATGGAAACGGCTGGGGGTTGGGCTTGGCGTGCCCTTTTGGTTGTCGGAGGTGTCTTGTACTTCATCGGCTCGTTCTTTCATCCGCGCGGGATGACGATGAAGGAGATGCTGGTCGATTCGGCATGGGTCCCGGCCCATACGGCCGTGTTTGTAGGGTTCATTCTGATCACGGCCGGCCTGGCGCTCTATCGACGATCGGTGGATGTGCCGCGGACGATGGCCGGTTGGCTGCTGGCAGTGATCGTGCTGGCATTTTTCCAGATATTGGAAATGGGGCTGCACACGCTGGCTTACGTGGACGCGGCTACACTGTCACACGAGGCATTTCACGGCGGGATGTCGACGCCGATCCTGACCACGCACCTATGGCTTTCGACGTTGGCGTTCACGCCGTTCGCGATCGCCCTGATCGGGCTGATCTGGACGGGTCAGCGGACGCGACGACTCGGCTCGCCGTGGATCGGATGGATCGGGATCATCGGGGCCGTCGCATACGGAGCCGTAATGTGGCTGGCTTTTGTATTCGAGATCGCGGGCACCGGGATCCTTTTCCCGATCGCCCACCTACTGGTCCCGCTGTGGTTCATCCTCACCGGCCTGTGGCCGCGGCGTTCCGCGGTCGATGATCTTCGCTAGAAAACCGCAGAATTTTTGGTGCGAACGTCTCCCAGTTCGTATATCGGCGAACGAGATCTGCCCGGCCAATACAGGGAACATGCCGCTAAGATCAGACCTGCCGGAAGGCCGAACTTCCTCAAAATGAGCGATCCATTGCGTCTCATAAATTCTTCATAAAAAATTCAGAATTCCCTAAAGAATCCCTCGGAGCTGATGAGCCAATATCACTCAGCGGCCGGCGTTTCGCCGAGACCGGTATTCTGACGGATCCAGGAGAAAAAAATATGAGGCAAAGTGGTGTTCTTGCTCTAGTGATGACGATGCTTTTTACGATGCTGCCTGTAAGTGGGCAAGAGAATCGGACCAATGAAAAGGTACAAAACCCGAGCGGCGACGAAAGCCGTGGAGGCCCGATACGAGTTCGGACGTTGAAGCCCGGGCAATTTCAGGAGCTCGAACAGCGGTTGAAGATAAATGTCGTTTTTATCGGTTTTGAACGCGGAAACGGTTATCAGCAGATCAACGAGGGCAGATTCCGCGATTACCTTCCCCGTCGATACCGTTCGAGGGACATGAATTTGATCGGCGACAACACGGAACGAGGGGAATTCCTTGGCAATGCGTTCGATTTTCAATATCAAACGATCTTTTCGCGAAAATCCTTCGAGGATCGGTTCTTCAGTTTCCTTGATGCAAGTCGGTTTTATTGTCCGGTGGACTACGTGCAGCAGTACTATAATGCCGATCCGGCGGCGAGCCTGAGCATTTCGGACAACTCCTGCATCGACTCGACGGCTACCGAACGTTGGCTTGCGAGTAACGCTGGAGAATTGGGCGTAAACACGAGCGAATACACAATTTTCTTCATCAACTGGTGGGGCCGCCCGGATTTCAAGTTTCATGTTTACTACAACATGCTGCAATCCGATCCCGATCCCGATACGGGTACGAATTTCGGACATTTTCAAGGGTGGGGGCTTTCCCAATGGGGTGGCACCACGCCGGATGATGAACAGAACGGCCTGGGTCAACTTAGTCGGATCTGGTTTTACGATCTTTCTGCCGGCCCGGATCCGTTCAGCTTAAATTGGGATTTGAGCACTGCCGACCTAAGCGGCGACGGGATCCTTGATTATCGATCAGCGCCGATATGGGAATACGGCAATATGGGAGCATATCGCCCGTTGGATACGCTGTCTGAAGATCTTAGCTATGTCGTCCGATACATCGCGATCGACGCCCAATTTGTTGGATCTTCGATATACCATCCGTCCCGATTCAATGAACGGCTGCCCTCGACGATCCAATCTAACGTTTTTTACTTTAACAACGATCCTCCAAACCAGGGTCAGGATGTGGTTAAGGCGGAACGCATGCAGCTCGAGGTCAGCAAAGTTAAGCCGTTCCGTACGGTAACAACGTATGAACAGGAACTCCCATATACGGCGGAACACGACGCTGCGTACCAATGTGCAAAGCCGTTCCTATATGTCGTTAGTACGAACTGCTACCCGGGAAGATCGATACCCTTTGAGTTCGACATGGACATCTTTCATGCCGACCGGATAGTCGATTACACAACTGGAAACGCGGACGACGAGATCATTAATTTCATATACACCATGTCTAACGACGATTCGGCCGGCTTGGCCGGCTGGGGGCCCGGATTTACGTATTCATGGAATATTCCAGATACCCGTAATTATCTAGGACTTCCGATCGGCTCGACGGGTACATTGATACACGAGATCGGGCACCGGTTGGGGATGTATCACTCGTTCAATCCATATGATTACGAGGAAGATACCTGGTACCATCCCGGCAACGCCTTCTTTGTGTTGATGGCGATGAACACCGACAGCGTAATGAGTTATCAGAGGCTGAGCAACAACTTCAGCCAATTCGACCGCGACAATCAGAACCGGTGGATGACCGCGATAAGTTTCAACAAGGCAAACGAATTGCTGCCGGGAATTCTCGAACATCCGGACCGGGAGCAGTATCGCTGGCACATCGAAACGGCAGATGAAGATGCAAAGCGGGCCCTGAACGAATACCGTCAGATGGACTATCACAACGCGGTCGGTTCGGCGAAATTAGCCTATGACCGAGTGTTGTGGGTGGCCGATCAACTCGGAGTGGGGCCAACAGAATTGGCAAGGCCGGCCAACGACGAGGCAAGAGGAAAGATCAGCCGGAGCGGCGAGATCGAAGGCGTCCGACGGCTCAGGGATCGCGGTTTTTCGATCCCCGAACCCGTCGAAGCCAAGGCAAATACCACTTTCGCCCAAAAGGACGGACTGATCGAAACGGAATTGTTCAATCCGCGTGTGCGTTTGGAAGACCCCTTCTGGCTAGCCCGCAAGAATCCGGCGAACCGCAACCCCGTACTCCATGACGGCAAAAAGCGTACCTATCAGCGAGCAATACCGGAATCGGCGCTCATTAAGGCCAAAAAGTAGTCGTTGTCTGATCGAAAATTGGGGAAGGCCGGAAAACGGCCTTCCTCTTGATGTCGATACGAGTTCGGTTGGCAAGCATAACGAGGCAACATTTACTGTTGCCTCTATCTGTGTGAAGCTCTCGCCGCATTTTTGCTCCGGGTCGAACCTTCGAGCGGCAGGAACTCATCGGCCGAATGCGTCTTGGGGCGTATCCTTCGAGTGTTTCAGCCGGATCCCCTAGGCGACCGCGAACCAGGACTTCGCCATTTTCTCGACCTGGAACCTCATCATCTCAGAACGTCCGTTGGTCCCGTTCATGAAATTCTTGGCAATTCCGTCCTCATGGTGCAGGGCCGAAGCGTGGCCCAATTCGTGGAGGACATCCATCTTGTCGCTGTTCCCGTTCGGCGAGACTATGCAGAGCGGCGTCACCAAACCGACGCTGGGCGGTGTGATCCCAATTCCAACGTGCTTGAACTGGCCGAAGACGACGGTGGCGAAGACCGAGAACGGGACCTTCGAACTGGCCAGGCTGCGTGCCCGCATTAGCAGGTCCGTGTAGGTCGCCTTGTTCACCGCATCGTCATATGCATCGTGCGGCACCGGGTCAGGATAATTTAGTGTATTGTTTATTGTCTTTGCCGCTCCCTGCGGCCAGACCTCGAGTTGGATATTGTGGTTGTCGAGCACCGACTTGGCCTTGGCGACCTCGCCCTGGTCATCATTAAGAAAATAATTGCTGAGGTAAACGCAGATGATGTTCACCTTTACGCGTTTGGGCAGTTTGAACGTTGTGACTTTGCTGGGGTCCATATATTTATTATTAGTTCCGACTCCTATTATTTATTTGTTCTTCCGTTAACTATGAATGCTTCCACTACCCTGCATGACATATCAAAAGTAAGAGACGGGAGCGCCCAAAGTTTTTGCAAAAAATGTTCCGGTGAAAATCCTTTAGAGCGCCGGCGTTCAAGGTGTCCATTACGAAGATGCGCAAAAAAAGTTCGGACCCATCTGTGGATCCGAACCAAAAGGTATTGTTTATTAAAAGTCTATTGTTTCCCTTCGAGGAACGCCTTCAGCCGGCGGGATCGATGTGGACTTCTCTTGACGGCGGTGTAATGTCAAGACCGTCTTTGCAAAGGCAAAACGCGGACTCGCTCTCTGCCTTCGTCCACGACGATCAACGCACCCTGTTTTAACAATTCTTCATTTGTTCGCAGAACCGCGATCAGCGTACCAGCAAGATGTGACGGGAGAATATTTTGAGCCCGAACCTCAACGACGCTTGTTTCTTCCGCTTGGGTCAACGCGAGAAGCGTCCCAAAATCAAGATCGTGGGTGAACAAAAGGAGATCGTGCTTCCTCGCATACTCCATGATCTCATTGTCTTCGGCTCGTGGGTCACCGACCGTTGACCAATGGATCGCCTCAATTTCTTCTGCCGCAAAGGCCGCTACCCAATCGGGCGACAAATTCATGTCGATCAGGATCTTCATGCGGGGGCAAGCGGGGCTTCGATCTCCTCGACGCGCCACGCCGCATACGCAAGAGCTTCGCGCAAGTCCTCATCCTCAAGATACGGATAGGCTTTCAGGATGTCCGCAAACGAATGTCCGGCAGCAACAAGGCCAACGATCGTTCCGACGGTTACGCGCAAGCCGCGAATACACGGCTTGCCGCCCATAACTTTCGGATCGAAGGTGATTCTTGTCAAGGTCTTCATGCCTGCAATTATAGCTCAAACAAGCAAGTTATTGTTTCCCTTCGAGGAACGCCTTCAGCCGACGCGAGCGCGACGGGTGGCGGAGTTTCCTGAGGGCCTTGGCCTCGATCTGTCGGATACGTTCGCGGGTGACGGCGAAGTGCTGGCCGACCTCTTCGAGGGTGTGCTCGGAACCGGTGTTTCCGAGGCCGAAGCGCATTTTGATAACCTTTTCCTCGCGAGGCGTGAGTGTTGCCAAAACTTCGTCGGTGATCTCCCGAAGGTTCGAGAACGTGACCGACTCGGCCGGATTCAATATCGATTTGTCCTCGATAAAATCTCCAAGATGCGAATCTTCCTCTTCGCCGATCGGCGTTTCCAGCGAGATCGGTTCCTGAGCGATCTTCAGGACCTTTCTAACCTTTGAAACGGGAATGTCCATCCTCTTGGCGATCTCTTCTGAGGTCGGTTCGCGGCCGAGCTCTTGAACAAGCAGACGCGAGGTGCGGATCAGCTTGTTGATCGTCTCGATCATATGCACCGGAATACGAATGGTGCGGGCCTGGTCCGCGATGGCACGGGTAATCGCCTGGCGGATCCACCATGTCGCGTAGGTCGAAAACTTGTATCCGCGACGCCATTCGAACTTGTCCACTGCCTTCATCAGGCCGATGTTGCCTTCCTGGATCAGGTCCAGGAACTGCAGGCCGCGGTTCGTGTATTTCTTTGCGATAGAAACGACGAGACGCAGGTTGGCCTCGACAAGCTCGCGCTTGGCTTTGTTCGTTTCGAACTCGCCGATGCTTATCGTCTGATACGAACGCTTGATCTCGACGGCGGGAAGGTGAAATTTCTCTTCGATCTCCGCGATGATCTTCTTGTTCTCGTTGACCGTTGCGTTCAGCTCACGCTTGGTGGCGGCCGCCGGTTTCTTTGCAAGCTTATCCTTGGCCTTCTTGGTCGCGCGCTCGGCTTTTTGGATCTCGTCGACCACCTTGCGGATGGCCGAGATCATCAGCTGCATCGAGTGCTCGGTCAGGTTCAGGTTCTTGATCTCCTGGGCCACTTCGAGCCGGAGCCGGGCAGTTTGCCTCGTCAGCCGCAAAAGCTTTTTGGGCTTTTTGCCCTTGGCGGTCGGCTTGGCGATCTTCTGCTCTTTCTTTAAAGCAGCCCACGATTTGAGGGCCGCGGCGTAGCTCTGGCGGATGTTTCCGATCCCCTCGAGCGTCCAGCGCAGGTACTCTTCAGCCTTATCCTCTTCGAGCGAGATCTCGGCCTGCTCCGAAAAGGCGACCGTTTCGCGGATGCTTGCCTTGCCGATCGCAAGGTCGTCGCCGATCTTCAAAAGCCGCTCGATCGCAATGGGCGAACGCGAGATCGCCTTTCGCGTCTTGATCTGACCGCGTTCGATGCGTTTCGCGATGGTCACCTCGCCTTCACGGGTAAGCAGAGGCACGATGCCCATTTCGCGAAGGTAAAGCCGGACCGGATCGTTCGATTTGTCGAGGGCACCGGCCGAGAGATCAAGGTCGATATCGTCCTCATCCTCTTCTTCGGTGGAGGATTCGTCGTCGAGTGCCAGTTGGGAGGCTCGCTCTAAAAGCTGGGCGTCCGTCTCCGCGACCGAGATGTTTGCCCCTTCAAGGCGGTCGAGGACGTCTTCAAGATCGTCCGCCGTCATCATGTTCTCGGGTATCTCGCGATGGAGTTCGTCCAGGCTAATGAATTTCTTTCGTTTACCTAATGCGACCAGCCGGTCCATCAGGTCTTCTTTCTCGTCGTAATCGGGCATACTCTCCTGGGGATTTGGATGAAAAGCGGCGTAAACCGTTATTCAAAATAATACTTATATACGAAATCAAGCCCGATCATGTTCCAGAGCGGGTCCAAGCATCGAAATCCTAAAGTATATCAGAGTTCGCGGATCTTTGTAAGCAAGGTCTGCTTGAGTTTTGACAATTCCAATTGTTCGGCGACGAATTGATTGACCGCCTCGGTGTTGCCCGCCCGCTCGGCCGACAAAAGCTCCTGGCTTACATCGTGGATGCGGTTCTGAATTGCCATCGAGCGAAGCGAAAGAATGCAATTTTCGGCATCGTGGAGGACGCTGTCGAGGGCCTCGCCGAGAGCTCGTTTCGGCTCGCCGAGCATCAACAGCGGGATAAAATCTGCGGCAAGGTGCTCGTCGTCGGTCAATTCGAGCAGTGCGGCGAGGTCGGCGTCGCGGCCCTCTTTTTCCAGCGTGTAGAGCGAGCGGAAGACGGGTGCCGTGGCGAGCGATCCATAATCGCTTTCTTCGAGCAGCGGGAGGATCTCTCCGCGGAGCTCGCGGTCGTGGACCAGAAGCTCCAGCAAATGCTGTTCGGCGACGGTGATCTTGATGCGGGCGGCGAGCCGGGCCTGTGTTTTGACAGAGTCAGCCGATGCCCCGGGGCCGTTCTTGACGGCACGCCACAGATCCCGTTTTATCCCGGCATCGTCAACGCGCAAAAAGTCCATTGCCTGGTCGAAGCTCTCGCGTTTTTGGATGGGATTCTTGATCGCGCCCAGCACGGGCATCACGTCTTCGATGGCATCGGCTTTGTGCCGGGGTTCGTTGATGGAGCGGCCCTTCATCGACGCATCGAGAGTGAACGCAAGAAACGGAGCGGCACGGCCGCGGGCCTCGTTGTAGGCTTCGGCCCCGTTGGCACGGACGAAATCGTCGGGGTCCTGGCCTTCGGGCAGGACGAGGACCTTGATCTCGAGGTCGTTCGGCAGCAGCTCTTCGATCGCCCGCCGGGCGGCCTTGATGCCGGCTGCATCGCCGTCGTAGTTGATCACGACCTTTTTCGTAAACCGGCTTAAGAGTTTCGATTGCTCCGGCGTAAAGGCCGTGCCGAGGCTCGCAACCACATTTGTGATGCCGAATTGGAAGAGGGCGATCAGGTCGAGATAGCCTTCGACGAGGATGGCGAATTTCTTTTGGCGGATGGTCTCTTTCGATTGAAAAAGGCCGTAAAGATGCTGGCCTTTGACGTAGGCTGGCGTCTCCGGCGAATTGAGGTATTTCGGCTGGTCGTCGCCCATCGCCCGCGCGCCGAACGCCACGGGGTCGCCGTTCAGATCGAGAACGGGGAACATGATCCGTCCCCGAAAACGGTCGAAAACCCTTTCTTTTTCTTCATTTACGGAAACCAGGCCGCTCTGCTCGATCAGCTTTTCGTCGGCGCCTTTTTCTTTTAGCAGATTAAGCAGCGAATCCCACGAATCGGGCGAATAGCCGATGCGGAATTGCCGGATGATCTCGTCGTTAATGCCGCGAGAATGAAGGTATTCTTTGGCTTCTTTTGCCTTTTTATTCTTTACTTTTGACTTTTCACTTTGAAGTTCCGCTTCCCAAAACTCCATCGCGATCTTGTTCAGTTCGATGACCTGTTCGGCAAGCTGCTTCTTCTCCGCCTTTCGTTTTTTATTCTGCTCGTACTGCCGGTCGTCGATGGGCTTCGGCAGCGGGACGCTGTTCATTTCGGCGATCCGTTCGACGGCTTCGGGGAAGCTCAGGCCCTCCATCTCCATCAGGAATGTGAACGCGTTCCCGCCCTTGCCGCACCCGAAACATTTGTAAAAACCCTTGGCCGGGTTCACCGAAAACGAAGGCGTCTTCTCCTGATGAAACGGACAGCACGCCATCCAGTTCGCCCCCTTTTTCTTCAAAGGTGCATACGGCTCGATCAGCCGCACCAGATCGGCACGTGATCTCAAGTCGTCGATGAAGTATTGGTCGTAGAGCACGGGTTACGAAATGCTGTTATCTTACGATACGCATGGTCGTCTGTCAGTTCGTCGGTCCGCCGATGTGCAAAGACGCAGCGAAATGGCATGAATTGATGCCAGAATAGCGGTGCGATGCAGCCAAACGTGGAATCACTAATAGAAGCTGCCCGCCTACTTCCTCCGGCGGACCGCCGTCGGTTGGTCGAGGCCTTGGTCGATTCTCGACCTTCGGAATCGTCCGCCCACCGAATCACGGATATCCGAGGGGTGGGAAAGGAGCTATGGAAGGGCATCGACGCCCAGGAGTATGTTGATTCAGCGCGAGATTCGTGGGAAAACTAGAATCACTTGTCAAAGGCCGTGTCGTCGCCTTCGATACGGCTACTCTCATCTACTACATCGAAGAGAATCTGACGTATCTATTTTTTCTTCGAAGGAACAAACCAGAATTCAGCTGCTGTCATTTCCTTTCCTTTTCGAAAGATCAAACGTAGCCGTTTTCTTGGGACCTTATGATTTTCAACTAAATCCTTAATTAGCCTCGCTGCAAAAAAAGACGGATATTCCATCGGGTCTGGCCCTTTTTTTACAATGATTCGCCCAATAGAGCCGGGATTCTCAAGGATGATTTTCGCAAAGGCTTTCGGAACGTAGGTTGGACAGATGTCGATCTCGTCTTCGTATCCGAACATAAACGATTGCGAAACATCCGGTTCCGGCTCGTTCCACAATCTAGTTTCGTTAATAGGTGCTGTTGCTCCAGGCGGGACTCGCCAGTAAGAGGTTCGAATTTCGCCGTCCTCGGACTGACCAACAAGAAAAAAACTAATTCGCGCCTTCTCGATACCGCGAAGCTGCAGAGTACTCGATATCAGCCGACGCCGTCTTTCTGCCAGAGTCGGTTGAACCTTCGGACGGTGAATAATAATAGCGGCGGTCGTTTCGGCCTGCTTCTGAAGCTCCGTTGCGAAAGCATCGGTCTGACCGAGAATATGCTCACATGGCAATGAACCAAACTCAGTAAACAAAACCGCTTTCCGGACTTCCTGCGCCTTACCGTAGATAGCCAATATACACACCAGTGCAACGAGCAGAAAGAACCGCACCACCAGGTCGGAACGTGATCTTAGATCGTCGAGGAAGTATTGGTCGTAGAGCATTACGACTACTTTGCGGGAATATACCAATATTCGGTTTCCGTGTACGAGAGATTTGGCCGATGAAAAAAGTAAAACTCGATGTTCTCCCGTAAGAGTTTCGTATAGCGTAGCAGAATGTCCAGTTCATGGTCCGCGACCGATTGCCGGGAATTAGAAGTCGGCCCGAGAATCACAAGGCGTGCCTTGGACCCTGGATTCTGCAGAATCAAATCCGCGTAGTATTCGGGCGTGAAAGTCGGGCAAACACCAGCCCAATCATGCCGTTCCGACCGACCGAACAAGAATGCCCGCGAAAAGTCACGATTCTCGTTTTCAAATTCGTTCGATTGCGGAGGTTCCGACCCAGCTGGAACACGCCAAAATTGCGTTCCGCCCGAAGTAGAACTCGGCGCCACGCGTATTTGAATACGGTTTCGATCAAACTGGCGTGAGAATATATTCGCCCGAATTATTTTCCTCGTACTATTTGGATTCCCAGCGGAGCGGGACACAATGACGTAACCTACATCAGTCGGATTCTGGCCTAACTCAGCCAGGAAGGTATCGGTACGTGCCTTCAAGTCCCCGCACGGGAGATGTCCGAACTCATCAACCAAAACCGCCTTTGGCGGGACCTGGCCATATGAGAGCGCGAACGTTGTTGAGACGATTAGTATAAGAGCCAGATGCTGCATCACTCTACAACTTAAGCTCCGCTATTGTAGCGCCATTTCCGCCCTGGTCGGGGGGGGCGAAGGTGAAGCGTTCGATGAGGTCGTGGTTCTTCAGGGTGTGGTGGACGAAGTTCTTCAGGGCGCCGGTTCCGAAGCCGTGGATGATGCGGATGCGGGGGAGCGAGGCGAGGTAGGCTTCGTCAATGAAGCGGTCGAGTTCGTATTCGGCCTCGGCGGTGGTGCGGCCGATGAGGTTGAGTTCGGAACTTGGGTCCAATGTCTCGCGTCCAAGGTCCAAGGTCGTTTGCGGTTTTCCGGCTTTGGACTTTGGACCCTGGAAATCTGACGCCTGCTGCTCGGCCAATTGCAGGTCGGCAAGCTTTTCGCGGAGGCGCATTCCGCCGACGAGGACCTCGGCGACTTCTTTGTCCATACGCTCGACGGTGCCGACGTTGCCGAAGGAAGTGATGACTCGCGAGCCGACGGCGATCTTTGCCTCGTCGGCGGGCAGAACCACCCCGTCACCCGAAGCGGGTGCCACCCCTCCTTCGTAAGGAGGGGAGCCTAGGTGCCCGCCCGCTGACGCACTTAGTGATGATTTGGTGGCTCCGGCCCTCGACGTTTGACCCCCGACCTTGGACACGAGGGCCCGGTTGAGTTCGGCCTTGCGGGCGGAGCGTTCCTTTTCGAGTTTGTTCTTAAGGGCTTTATCTTCCAGACCGTCGATGAAGGCCTTTGATTGGCGTTCGAAGGAATCAACTGTCTCGGCCAGGGTCTGCTCGAATTCCTTTTGGCGCGCTTTTTCTTTTTTGCCGGCCTCGATTTCGAGTTTGGCGTACTTCATCGCCACGGCCTCGCGTTCTTCTTCGAGGGCGATGCGGAGGTCTTCGGCCTGCTTGGCCTCGGTCGAAAGCTTTCGCAGGTAGGCTTCCGCCTCCTGGGCGGAGATATCCAGATTCTCGCGGGCGTTGTCGATCACTTCCGGCAGGATGCCGAAGCGGCTGGCGATCTGGATGCCCGACGACGCACCGGCCATGCCCATCAGCAGGCGATAGGTCGGCTGGAGGGTTTTCTCATCAAACTCGACCGAGGCGTTGACGACGTCGGGATCGTTGGCGGCGTAGATCTTCAGGCCGCGGTAGTGGGTCGAGGCGATCACCTGGGCCCCGCAGGCCCGTCGGAAATGATCGACGATCGCCACGCCCAGCGCCGAGCCTTCTTCCGGGTCGGTGCCGGTCCCGGCTTCGTCGAGCAGGACAAGCGACGGCGCGACACATTCGCGCATCATCTCCGCGATGTTCGACATGTGCGAGCTGAAGGTCGAGAGATTCGCCGCCAGCGATTGATGATCACCGATGTCGGCCAGCACCGAGCGGTAAAAGGGAACTTTCGCCTGTTTTGCAGGCACGGGCAGCCCCGAGATCGCCATCAGGCTGAGCAGGCCGGCGGTCTTCAACACGACAGTCTTCCCGCCGGCGTTGGCTCCGGAGATGATCATCACGGAGCGGTCCTTCGTGAGGGTGAATGAGCTTGGGACTATGTCAGTACCACCTGCGGTAGCGAGTGGTACCGACCTATTGGCCCGGAGGTTTTCTTCCAGCAGCGGATGCCTGGCATCGACCAACTCCAATGTGTTGTCGGCAGAGATCTCCGGGACGACGGCTTTGAATTTTCTTGCGAATTCGACCTTGGCTTTGATGAAGTCGAGTTCCGCAACGGCGTCGACGGCCGTTTCGATGGCGGGAAGCTGCTCGCGAAGCTGTTCGGTCAGCTCGAACAATATCCGGGCGACCTCGCGTTCCTCTTTGCCCTTCAGGTTCTGGAGTTCGTTATTCGCCTCGATGGCGTCGAGAGGTTCGACGAAAACGGTCGCACCCGACGACGAAAAACCGTGAGCAACGCCGCCGACCTTCCCGCGGAAATCGGCCTTTACCGGGATCACGAACCGGTCGTTACGGACGGTGACAAGCTGGTCCTGGATGGCGTCGCCCGACGCCCGCATCACCGATTCCAGCGACTTTGTCAGACGGGCACGTTGGGCCGAGATCTCGCGGCGGATCCGTGCCAGTTCGGGCGAGGCCGAATCATCGATCTCGCCGCCGGGCAAAAGCTTTTTGTTGATCTTTTCGATCGCGGCAAGCAGCTTCGGCGGGATCATCTCTACTTTCGACCAAAGCGTCGGGGCGGTTTCTTTTTCGGGCTGGATCGAAGAACGTGCGAACAGGGCCTGGCTGCAAACGCGGGCAAGTTCGAGCAGCAGGTTCGGTTCGAGGGCGGCATTTTTGATCCTCAAGATCGCGACCGCATCGGCCGGGTCTTCGATCCCGCTGAACGACCACGTGACCTGCTTTTCTTCGTTCAGGACGATTGTTTCTGAGATCGCGGCCAGATCGGCGTCGAGCTCTATCCGGCTTGTTTTCGGGCGCAGGCCGGCGAAACGCTCGATGCCCATCGGCGTCTGTGCGTTCCGCGCCGCCAATTCGAGCAGCCGTTCATATTCGAGTGTCTCGAGCGAATATGACATCTTCTCACCTTCTTCCTTTGCATCTTCGCGGCTTTGCGGGAGAAGATCTGGTTCCCGCAAAGCCGCAAAGACTTGAAGAGGAAATAGGGTTATTCCATGACCTGAACGCCTTTCCAAAAGGCAATACGGCCTTCGATCTGTTTTGCGTCGGGTTTTGTTTCCGGGTAATGCCAGGCGGCGTCGGGGTTGGTTTCGCCCTTCACAACAATATTGTAGTAACTAGCCGTGCCCTTCCAACCGCAGACGGTGTGGGTCTGGCTGGGCTGAAAAAACTCGTTCCTGATCGAGCCTTTCGGGAAATAGTGGTTGCCTTCGACGACCACGGTGTCGTCGCTTTCGGCAAGTGTTGCTCCATTCCAGGTTGCTTTCATAATACTAGCGCGATGGAAGATCGATCCCGTCGCGGGAACAGGCTGGAAAGCCTGTTCTACAGAAATCGGGCCCGTATTTCGGGCGTCGGCATCATGCACGCGTCGCGTCTGCCGAAGAGCCGGTAGCGGTATTTTGCGAAGAGCTTATAGGCACCGTCGCGTATGAAACGCGGCACGACGATCAGGCCGTGGCTCAGCGACCACGGGCCGTCCAGCTTTTTCGCGATCTTCAACGCCGCGGTCGAATGTGTGAATGCCTTTCCCTCGTCGATCAAAACAACGGAATCCGTGTCAGCCGGGTCGATGCCGTATTTTTCTATCAACTCCTCGCCGATCTCGGATTGCAGCGGGGCAAATTTAAAGTAGCCTGCCTTGTCCCGCTCAATTATGAAATTGACCGAGCTGTTGCAGAAATTGCATACGCCGTCGAATAAGACCGTCGCACCCATAATAAAATTCTACCGCAATTTTCGGATAGATTTCATTTTTCGCCGGGGCTAAACTCACAAGCATGGAAACGGAGATCTATTGGCGGGCGGTCAGGGACAACGATGCGAGGTTCGACGGTGCCTTTTATCTGGGCGTGAAAACCACGGGCATTTACTGCCGGCCGTCGTGCCGGGCACGGACGCCGAAGCGGGAGAACGTGGCGTTCTTTACGACCTGGGCTGATGCAGAGCGGTCGGGCCTGCGGGCTTGCCTTAGATGCAAGCCGAAGAACGCGGCGGCCGCAGATCCGCAGGTCGAGAAGATGCTGAAGGTTTGCGAGCTGCTGGAATCGGAAGATCTTTACTCGCTGGAAGATCTGGCCGAGGAGGTCGGGCTCAGTCCCTACCACCTGCAGCGAAGTTTCAAGGAGATCATCGGCGTAAGCCCAAAAAAATATTCGGAGGCAAAGAGAATGGAGCGGTTCAAAGAGGAATTAAGAGGGGGCGGCGACGTGACCGCCGCGATGTATGACGCGGGTTTCGGGTCCAGCAGCCGTCTGTACGAGAAGGCGGCGGAGCGGATGGGAATGACCCCGGCGGCTTATAAGAAGGGCGGCCAGGGAGTGACGATAAATTACTCGATCACGGATTGCGAGCTAGGGCGGATCCTCGTCGCACGTACCATCAAGGGGCTGTGCAATGTGGCATTTGCCGATGACGACTCGAGCCTGGAAGAAAATCTGCGTAAGGAATATCCGAACGCCGAGGTCGTAAAGGACGCGAAGGTGCTCAAGGGCTTTGTCGACGAGATACTGAAGCATTTGTCTGGCGAAAAGAAACGGCTCGACCTTCCGATCGACATCCAGGCGACGGCCTTCCAGATGAAGGTCTGGGACCTGTTACGAAAGATCCCTTACGGCGAAACGGTCACCTACAGCCAGATCGCGGAGCAGCTCGGCGACAAGAACAAGGTGCGGGCAGTCGCCCAGGCATGCGCCAATAACCGGGTCGCGGTCGTGATCCCGTGCCATCGCGTGGTCGGCAAGGACGGCAAGCTGACAGGTTATCGATGGGGAGTCGAAAGAAAGGAGAAGCTTCTGGCGGCCGAGGGCAGGTAACCGATACCGGCTTGTTCCAACGATTTACACGACTTGCCGGTATTTCTCGTCAACGTAAGTTTTTGTAAAGGTTTCAGATTGTAGCGTGCTTCGCTTTGCAATCTGAAACTTTTTTACTATCCTCTTGCGTATCACGTTTTCGTCACAGTAAACAATTTAGCAATCCGATCATTTTCGTTATGAAATTAAGGATATTTCTGTTCGCTTTGGCCGCGATCGGCGCTGTTTTCGCCGGTGAGAGTGCGGCACAATCGTACGCGATAACCAATGCAAAGATCGTGACCGTTTCGGGTGCGACCATCGACCGCGGGACCATTGTCGTCCGCGACGGGCTGATCCAGGCCGTCGGGGCGAACGTTTCGGCACCGGCGGACGCGCAGGTCTTTGACGCAACCGGCCTTACGGTCTATCCGGGGCTGATCGACACGCTCACAAACCTGGGAACGCCTGCCCCGCAAACAGGCGGCCAGGGCGGCGGTGGAGGCGGCGGCGGAGGAGGCTTCCTCGCCCAGATCGCTGCCCAGCAGCAGCAGCAGCAATTGCAGCAGCAGTCGATAACCAGCTACCCTGCCGGACTCCGGCCCGAGCGCGACGTGCTGGAAGAGGTTCGCGCTACCGAATCGACATTTGAGACCGCCCGAAATGCAGGTTTCACCACGGTCGTAACTACGGGCCGGGGTGGGATCTTCAACGGCCAGTCGGTCATCATCAATCTGGCGGGGGATAGCGTTTCGTCGATGGTGGTAAAGGCACCCTTTGCCCAGCATTTTACGTTCACGACCATCGGCGGTGGCGTTTATCCTGCATCGCTGCTCGGAACGTTCTCCGCCTTGCGGCAGATGCTGCTCGATGCCCAGCGGCTGCAGGAAATGCAGAAAGCATACGCGGCTGACCCCAAAGGAATGCCGAGGCCGCCCGTTGACAGGTCGCTCGAGGCACTCATCCCTGTCGTCAACCGCCAGGTCCCGATCGTGTTCAATGCGAATAGCGAGAACGAGATCGTCCGGGTGCTCGATCTGATCAAGGAGATGAACATCCGCGGGATCGTCGCCGGGGGCACCGAGGCCTGGAAGGTCGCTGGCCGTCTCAAGGAGCAGAATGTTCCGGTCCTACTGTCGCTGAACTTTCCAAAGCGCACCGCGGCGGCCTCGCCGGACGCTGACCCAGAGACGTTGGAAGTTCTCAGGCTCCGGGCCGAAACCCCCAAGGGAGCCGGCAGGCTCGCCCAGGCAGGTGTCAAATTCGGCTTCCAGTCGGGCGGAATGACCTCTCTCGCGGACTTCTTTGCAAACGCCGCGAAGACGACCGAAAACGGCCTGAGCCGCGATGCGGCCATCCGGGCGATGACGCTCGGGGCCGCCGAGGTGCTCGGCATCGACAACCGCACCGGTTCGATCGAACCCGGCAAGATCGCCAACCTGACGCTGGTCAAGGGCGACCTGTTTGCAAGGGACAAATTTGTTCCGCAGGTGGTGATCGACGGCAAGGTCTTTGAGATCCGCGAACCGGCTCGCCCGGCCGGCGGCCGCGGAAATCAGGGAGGAGCTCCCGGTGCGGGTGCACCGCCCGCGGGAAATGTGCCGAATGTCGCCGGTTCGTACACGATCACGATCGATATTCCCGGGCAGCCGACGCCGGCGACGCTGACCCTCGTTCAGCAGGGAAATACGTTCACCGGACAGTTGATGTCGGCAAGTTTCGGCACCAGCCAGATTCGCGACGGAAGGGTCTCGGCTGACGGATTCAGCTTTTCGACGGTTGTCGAATTCGGGGGCCAGACCATACAGGTTAACGCCTCCGGCCGCGTAACGGGCAGTGCTATCAACGGAACAATGGATTCTACAGCCGGAACCGCCGGATTCTCGGGGACCAAGACCCCGTAAGCGTAGGACGTTATGAAAAAGATCACTATATATTTGGTTCTTTTACTTCTTAGTGTGGGGACTCTGCCAATGTCCGCCCTGGGGCAGGGACAGTCGCAGAACAGCGTCCTGATCAAGGGCGGAACGGTCATGACCGCCGCTCGCGGGACCCTCGAAAACACCGATATCCTCGTACAGAACGGCAAGATCGCCCGGATCGGCAAGGGACTTTCGGCCCCGGCCGGAGTGCGAACGATCGACGCGACGGGCAAGTATGTCACGCCCGGCATCATCGATGCTCACTCGCATGCAATGCTCAGCGCGATCAACGAGGGTTCATACTCCGTCACGTCAATGGTTCGCATCCGCGACATGCTGGACCCGACCGATATAACCATTTACCGCGCATTGGCGGGCGGAGTAACAGGCGCCCTGCTGTTGCACGGGTCGGCGAATTCCATCGGCGGGCAAAGCGAAACGGTGAAATTTAAGTGGGGCAAGCCAGCCCACGAAATGGTCGTTGCAGATGCTAAGCCGGGGATCAAGTTCGCTATGGGCGAGAATGTTCGCCGCACGACGCAGCAGCCGCTTCCCGGCGTGCAGCTTCGTTATCCCCGCACCCGACAGGGAACCATCGAGGTGATGCGCGACGCTTTCCTGCGGGCTCGCGATTACAAGCAGGCGTGGGATGATTTTCGTGCTAAGAAGACCCGTGTTCAGCCCCGAAAGGACCTGGAACTTGAGCCGATCGTCGAGATCCTCGAAGGAAAGAGGCTTGTCCACGCTCATGGATACCGGTCCGATGAACACCTGAATCTTTTGCGATTGGCCGAGGAATTCGGCTTCAAGATCGGCACACTCCAGCACGGGCTCGAGGCTTTCAAGATAGCACCCGAGATCGCTAAGCACGGAGCGGGCGTCTCTATTTTCGCCGACAGCTGGGGATACAAGCTCGAGGCGTACGATTCGATCCCGTACAACGGCTATATCCTCTGGAAGAACGGTGTGAATGTCTCGATCAACTCCGATTCCGGCGAGCGGATCAGGCGATTGAACCTGGACGCCGCCAAGATGATGAAGTACGGCGGCGTTCCCGAAGAAGATTCGCTGAAGATGATCACGCTGAACCCCGCGATCCAGCTTGGGATCGGCAAGCGGACCGGTTCCATCGAGGTCGGCAAGGACGCCGATATCGTGATCTGGAGCGGCCATCCGTTCAGTGCGTTTTCAAGGGCCGAGACAACGATGATCGAGGGCGAGACCTACTTTGACCGTGCCGCGGATGCGGAAATGAGGTCGAAGATGACGGCGGAGCGCGAGGCTTTGGAAAAGCTCGACGTCAACCGGCCGCCCGGCTCGGGCGGAACACCCCCGCGGGTGCCCGCGGAACGCCGCGAAGAGCGCGGGCATGACCACATAGACGGAGGTAACGACCGATGACCTCACAATTAAAGATGATCAAAGCAAGATCGGCCGCATTTCTTCTGACCTGCCTGTGCGCCGTTTCTGTGTTCGGCCAGAATGACGGTTCCGAACAGAACCAGACGGGTCGCGCAGGCACATTCGTCATTACAAACGCCCGTATCTACACGGTCGCCGGCCCGGTGATCGAGAATGGGACGGTCGTGATCCAGAACGGCAAGATCGCAAGCGTCGGGACGAACGTTCAGATCCCCGGCGGTGCCGAGCGGATCGACGGCCGCGGCCTCAGCGTTTTCCCGGGCATGATCGACGCCGACACCCGAATGGGTCTCGCTGAGATCACGCTGGCCGTGCCTGGCTCGGTCGACCTGGCAGAGGTGGGAAATATGAACGCTCATACGAGGGCGATCAAGGGCATTCATCCGCACTCGGCCCACATCAATGTTACCCGCGTCAACGGCATCACCACCGTGCTTTCACGTCCGCAGGGCGGGACGATCAGCGGCCAGGCGGCGGTCATCGATCTTAACGGCTCAACGCCCGACGAGATGGCGGTGATCAGCGACTTTGGGCTGGTGATCAACTTTCCGCGTGTCGTAGCCGGTGGAGGCTTTGGCGGCGGGGGAGGCGGCGGTGGCGGTGGCGGCCAGGCCGACTTCAATGCGTTGATCCGGCGCCGCGATGAGGCGGTGGAGGACCTAAAGAAGATCTTTCGGGACGCCGAAACGCACCTGAAAGCACAAGAGGCATATTCTCGTGACAAGTCTCTGCCTTATGTAGATGCGAATCCTGCCCTGGAGGCGATGGGGCCGTACATCCGCGGACAAAGGCCGATCCTTTTCACGGTCGAGCGCGAGCGGGACATTCGCGCCGTGGCCAAGTTCGTCGCCGATATGAAGGTCAAAGGGATCATCATCGGCGGGCAGGAAGCCTGGAAGGCGGCCGATGTGCTGAAGGCCAATAACATACAGGTCGTCTACACGAACATCTACTCGAATCCGGTCCGCGACGACGATCCGTATGATTATCTGTTCAGTGCACCGGCAAAAATGCAATCCGCGGGTGTGAAGTTCGCGATCAGCACGGGCGACGTAGGGCCCGAGGCTCGTGACCTTCCGTATCAGGCGGGGATCGCCGGGGCTTTCGGCCTCGCACCCGATGCAGCGTTGCGGTCCGTCACGCTCAGCCCGGCTGAGATCCTCGGCGTCGCCGACCGGATGGGGTCGATCGAGGCCGGCAAAGTGGCCAACATCGTCGTGGCCGACGGGAACATCCTGGAGCCGAGGACGAACATCCGCTACATGTTCATCAACGGACGGATGATCCCGCTGACGAGCCGGCATACGAGGCTGTTCGACAGCTTTAAGGACCGGGGCGTCCCCGAACGTCCGTAAGTATTCTTCGATGATCCTCTGTCAGGCCGCCCCGGAAACGGAGCGGCCTTTTTTATCCGGCAGCAGGAAGTCAGAATTTGAGATATGACTTACACAATCCGTTTCTGGCTTTTTACATGCCCTTAAGACTCTAGCTTCGGGCCACTGGATTCCAGCTTCTCAATTCCCAAGCCCGCCAGGCGGGCGAAGTGTCTTTAGCCGCACGTGAAGGCACAGCCGAAACGAGAAAAACCCCGAGCCCGTTCTTTCCGATCAAAACCGAGAGAATGAAAAAAATGCGGGGGGAAAAGCAATTACGGCACGCGCGATCTTTCCGAAACCTGGAGGACCGCCTTCTACGGAGTCAATTCGAAATAATTCCGGGTTGTCATTCATCAATTTCTCTTTTCGATCATATGTTAGAACTCCCCTGAGGGGCACAGCGGATCTACTTGGCGCAAAGAATGCCACAGTCCGGCGTACTGTTGGCGTTGTTATTTATCGCGGCAGGATCGCCGGGCAGTGATTTCACCCAGTCGGGAATTGTGATTGGATAGATCCAGCCCTTGAACTCATATTTTCCATCGCCGTCGTAATCGCAAAGCCGATAAGAAGTAGCGGTAGTCACTGCGGTATTGGCGTTGCCGTTTTTGCCAAACAGACTTGCCCAGTACTCATAGCAAAAGACCTTCCCGTCGCGGCCAGAAAGTTCGCGTACGTACGAGATCTGCCATTCGTAATAGTCTGCATAGGCACCTTTTTCCGAATAAGGTGACGCCGCTTCTGCTACCGGGCGGCCTTCCGGCGTGATCAACAACACATTAAAGATCACGGTTCGCCCCTTTCTGGTTTTGCCGGTCTCAGGCCGCCGCCGCGTCTCTTTCGGAATTATCTCCTGGATCGGCCAACCGTCCGGCTTGATGAGATTTCCGTCGGCATCCTTACGGACATTCGGCGGTAGCGGAGTGCGAGTAGGTGCAGCGGTAGGCTCAGCGGCAACCTTCAGTTCGTTTGAATTGGGAGTTTCGACAGCGGCATTCGGCTCTGTTCCCGAACATCCGGCAAGGATAGCCGCCAGAATGCTAAAGCAAGCAACGGTCAACTGTTCCTTCATCGGTGAACTCGCTTCACGACTTTTGCGGGATCTCTTCGCCCTCTCCAAAAAACTCAAGTGAAGCCGAATTTAGGCAATATCTTTGGCCGGTCGGGGGCGGGCCGTCGGGGAAGACGTGGCCCTGATGGCCGCCGCAGCGAGCGCAGCGTATCTCCGTGCGATGCATCCCGTAGCTGTTGTCCTCGACGTAGGTAAGATGCTCTTTATCGAATGGAGCATAGAACGACGGCCAGCCGGTGCCCGAATCGAACTTGTATTTAGAGTTGAACAGGGGCAGCCCGCAGAGGCGGCAGGCATAGGTGCCATCGAGTTTGTTGTCGAGGAGCGTTCCGCAGAACGGCGGCTCGGTGCCGTGGTCGAGCAGGATCCTGTACTCCTCGTCGTTCAGGTCTTGGGCAAGCCGTTCGACCTCCGAAGCGCTTAGCGGCACGATGTCAAAGCCGGTCGAAGAAAGTTCCTTTTGTGTTCCTGTCCTCATCGCCATATCCTCCGATGGTATCACTTCCGGATGAACGTCTACTCAACTAATAATATAGATTCCGTTCAAATAAAATAAATTCCATTCCGGTGGCATTATTTCATGCCCCGCAAGAGCACCAAGTCGTGCCGCCACCCGCCCGGCACGAGAACGGTCAACCGGCCGTCCCGCCGATCGCCACGGGCACGCCGATCGGCCTTTACCGGGGCGGCGGTCCGATTCTCACGGCCGCCGCTGCCCGCCGGGTTTGCTTTCGGTTTTCACTCTTCGAATTTGGAATTTGGAACTCGGCCTCCTGTCAGAACCGGGAGCGGCAGCGACCGACGCGTGGTGACGAGTGACGAGTGACGAGTGACAAGAGGTCAGAACCGGGAGCGGTAGCGACCGGGGTCTTTCGGTCTTCGGTCTTCAGTCTTTGGTCTTTGGCATTCGGCTTCCGGCCTTTGACTTACATCTTACGGCTTACGGCCTATGGCTTTAACTTCCGGCTTTTGGTCTTCGATTTACGATTTACGATTCACGATTTACGATTCACGTTCTTCCAATTTGGAATTTGGAACTTGAAATCTGGAATTTGAGATCCGGCCTCCGGTCAATACCGTCTGCGTGAGCGGACGGGTCTTTTGGCCAAAAGCTGAAGGTTTTGTCTGAGACGCCGTTTCTTGTTTTTTTGTTTCGTGTCTTTCGTGGAAATATCTTTCTTTGAACCACAAAAAACACAAAACAGATCAAATCGAACCATCGTCCCATTTGGGGGACAATCGAAATGTCCACTTCGCGACCGAAACGGGTGCGAGAGGCAATAAAAACGGGCCGGAGCACCGATCTAACCTCGTCCGATCCCGCGTGGGACGGGGCCGCGAGTCGAAACGGGTGGCCGAGTAGGCTGAAACACAGGCTTTCGGCCACGGATCGAGTTCAATTTCGAGCCTCGACCCTGGAAAACCTGCAGATGTCCCGCACGAACTTTCTCTGCGGCCTCCGCGTCGGCTCCTCCGCGATCTCCGCGTTTGATATCTGCCCGTAACTCCACATAAACGAGAGACTTACCCGAATTTCGCCCGAAAGATCAAAAATAATTCACCTTCAAGTATGTATTATAGTCGCAACATCCCATAATCTATGATACACTAAGGGCGTCGCCCTCTTTCCGGGGGCTAGCTCTTTGAAAATTTGTAATGAGGAACCGGCCTTGCACCAGTCCCGCGTCGGGGCAAATAGCCCGGCCCGCCACCCGATCTGTCCCGCTTGAAGATCGCACGGGCAAAAGCGTAAACCTCGTCCCTAAAACAATTAAACATCGTTGACACGATGTTTTTGTTCAAAAGGTGCGGGACAACCAACTAAAGCTTAGTGAATAAACAGGTTACCGGCAAGAAACGGCCCGGGACAGAGGCGGGACGTCCCGGGACAAAGGCCGTCTCTCGTTGGGGACAAAGTCGTAAGTGCCTGATCCCAAAGAGCTTTCAGGCCCGGACAGATTTACACCGTTCTCCCCACAGCGGGACAATGTGTTCGGCCCGGTCAGCCCTTGTCACGGTTGGCAATAAGTTTCTCGAGTTCGCGGACCTTGCGGGCCAGGTCGCCAAGCCGGCGGAACGCCGCGGTCGAGCGGAGCCACTCGCGGTTGTCGAAACCGGGAATGCCGGAGATGACCTTGCCGGGTTCGATGTCGTGGGAGGTCGCCGATTTTGCGGTTATCACCGCGTCGTCACCGACCTTCAGATGGCCCGCGATGCCGACCTGGCCGGCGAGAACGACACGCTTGCCGATCTCGGAACTTCCGGCGAGTCCGGTCTGCGAGCAGATGAGGGCGTCCTCGTCGATCGTGCACGAATGGCCGATCTGGACCAGGTTGTCGAGCTTCACTCCTCTCCGGATCAGTGTCTCGCCGACCGACGGGCGATCGATCGAAGTGTTTGAGCCGATCTCGACATCGTCCTCGATCACCACGCGGCCTGTCTGCGGGACCTTCAGCCAGCGTTTTTTTTCGTCCTTTGCGTAGCCGAATCCGTCTGACCCGATGGTCGAGTTGTTGTGGATGATGCAGCGTCGGCCGATCACGCTTTTCTCGCGGATGGAGACGCCGGAATGGATGACGCTGCCCTCGCCGACCGAGGCGCCGTCGTAAATGGTCACGTTTGGAAAGATGCGGACGCCCGCACCGACCCGGCAGCCGCGGCCGATCACGACATTGGCCCCGATCTCAGCAGTTTCATCCACGATGGCCGTCCCGTCGATCACGGCCGTCGGATGGACGCCTGCCGCTGCAGGCTGTTCCGGGTGAAAGACCCGCAGGGCACGGGCGTAGGCCAGATGGGCGTCCTTGCATCTGAGGACCGCGAGGTCATCGCGTTCGATCGCCACGCCCTCGCCGAGGAAGACCGCCGAGGCACGCGTCGAGGACACCTGGGGCGTATATTTCGGATTCGCCAGGAACGAAAACTCGCCGGGGCCCGCGATATCGAGGCCCGCTCCGCCGCTGATCTCAAGCTCCGGCGGGCCGTTTTCGATGGTTGAGAATGTGGCTTCGGCAAGCTCGGAAAGTTTCATAGAATAATCCTTGAAAACCCACTCGTCGATGTGTAACACTATTTTTAACAAAAGTAACCACCCGAGCAAAACCAACAGGAATTCACCCGACCATCGCCCACTGAAGTAAGGTCCCGGAGTAATAAGGCATATGAGTGAAAAAGCAATGGAGCGGCCGTCCGTAAAGGGCGTCGCCGAGGAATATTCAGGTCTCGAACGTTCCCGATTCGCCGGCGATACGGGCAGCGGCCGGCTGATCGCCCGCTCGGGTTCGAACCGGTGGCACAATCTGATCGTCGCAAACACGGCGATCTCCGCCGGCAGCAAGATGCACGGCCACAAGGCCGAGATCTATATCAGCAACATGCGGCTTCGGCTCGCCAATAACCTGTTCTGCTATCCGGATATAGTCATCGTCAGCGGCGAGCCGAAATTTGCGGACCCGAACCAGGACCTTCTTCTCAATCCCACGGTCGTCATCGAGATCTTCTCAAGTGCGACGAACACGTCGGACAAAACGAAGAAGGTCGAGAGCTTTCTGGAAATGAGCTGCATCAAGGAATGCCTGCTGCTGAAAGAGGACGAGATGCGGGTCGAGCACTATTCGCGGCAGAATGCGAAACAATGGCTCTACCGCATTTATAACGAAAGGGACGACGTCGTTTCGCTCGATTCCGTGGGCTGCAAGATATCGCTTTCCGAGATGTATGCCCAGATCAAATTCCCGCAGACCCAGTTTGCATCAAAAGCCGTGAACTGACGGCCCGGCCGCGGATCATAAGAGGTCGATGGGGTCGATCTCGACCTGGATCCAACGCCTGCCGGGCAGGGCCTCGTCAACCTCGGCCATGGCGGCATCGAGCACATTGCGAAGACTGCGGCGGCTGCCGCTTTTCAGGATGATCTGGATCCGGTGCTCGCCCTTGAGCCGCGACAATGGGGCTTGTGCCGGCCCCAGGATCCGGCAGGCCCGGCCCGCGTTGGCCGCGTCGAGTGCCTCGCGAACGCGGGCGGCGATCGAATTCGCGGTCTTAAGGTCGGAATGCCGGACGAGGATCGAGGCAAGTACGACGAACGGCGGATAGGCCATCCTTTCGCGATACCGCATCTCTTCGTCGAAGAACCCTTCGTAATCCTGTTTGACCGCGTGACGCAAGGCGTAATGTTCGGGGTAGTAGGTCTGGATCAGCACACGGCCGCCCCGGTCGCCTCGGCCCGCCCGTCCGGCGACCTGCGTGATCAATTGAAAGGTGCGTTCGGCCGAGCGCAGGTCTGGAAGGCCAAGCCCGGTGTCAACCGAGATCACCCCGACAAGCGTCACATTCGGAAAATCGTGGCCCTTGGCAAGCATCTGGGTTCCGACGAGCATGTCTATCTCGCCGCGGTCGAATGCAAGGAGCGCCTTTGCCATGTCGCCCTTCCGGGCCATCGTGTCGCGGTCGATCCGGGCGATGCGCAGGCCGGGGAATTGCCGTTCGAGGATGCCTTGGAGCTGCTCGGTCCCCTGTCCGATGAAATAGAGGAACTCGCCCGCGCAGAACGGACATTTATCGGGCACGACGGTGCGGTATCCGCAATAATGGCAGGTGAGCCGCGGATCCTTTTTGTGGTAGGTGAGAGTGATATCGCAATTGCGGCAGCGGAGACTCTCGCCGCACGAACGGCAGAGGACGAACTGGGAAAACCCACGCCGGTTCAGGAGGATCATCGATTGCTCGCCCTTCCGATGGGTTTCCCTGATGGCCTCGACAAGCTGCGGCGAGATGACGACATCCTTTCCAGCCTTTTTGAACACCTCGCGCATATCGATCAGTTCGGCTTGGGCAAGCGGCCGGTCCTCGATGCGTTTCTGAAGCTGGAGGTATTGATATTTGTCGGCTCTTGCGTTTTCAAAGGTCTCAAGCGACGGTGTCGCCGACCCAAGTACGACGACAGCCCCTGCGTTCTTTGCCCGTACGACCGCGGTGTCGCGGGCGTTGTAGAAGGGAGATTCATTCTGCCGGTACGAGCTGTCGTGTTCTTCGTCGACGACGATCAGGCCTATCTCCGCCAAAGGAGCAAAGATGGCGGACCTCGTGCCGATGGCGATCCGGGCGGCCCCGGAGCGGATCCGTCGCCATTCATCGAACCGTTCGCCGGCGGACAGGTTGGAGTGGAGGATCGCTACCTGATCGCCGAAAACGGCCCTGAGCCGCCTGGAGAAAATAGGAGTCAGGGCGATCTCCGGTACTAGCATCAGCGAAGACCTTCCCGAACGAAGACAGGCCTTCATCGCCCGGATATAGACCTCGGTCTTGCCGCTTCCGGTGATCCCGTGCAGGAGAAAGGCCTTGTATCGGCATCCACCGAGGGCATTCTCGATCTCATCGAAGGCAAATCTCTGTTCGGCGTTCAGTTCGAATTCCGCCAGCTCGGGCAGGCGGGCCGCGGCGAGCGGGTCGCGAAACACCTCGGTCACATAAACGCGGAGCAATCCGCGTTTCTCGAGCGTGTTAACCGGCGACGCACCGGTTCCGGCCTTTTCGACCAGGTCAACGAAAAGCATCTCGCCGCCGTTCGCCGCCAGTGTATCCAGCACTTTCTGCTGGAGTTCTGTGATCGGCTTCGACCCGTCCGGGAGTGGTGCTCCGGTAAGCGCCACGGCCTTTTGCTTCTTTTTCCGGACCCTTGAGGCGGCCGTCCGAAAATAGGAATCGACCAGGCCGGCCGCGGCCAACTCGCGCAAAGCTTTTCGTGACGAAAGACCGACATCGTGCTCGACCGCCGCCTGAATTGATTGGCCGTTGTCGGCGAGGAACTGAAGCGACCTCAACTTAGCATTTGGCCGGCCGCTTGCGGACTTTAGAAACTCTCGGCCGTTGTCATTAATGGAATAGACCAATTCCGACGGAGCGTTGATGCCGGCCGGCAAGGAGGCCTTGAGCACCTCGCCCCACGAGGCGGCGTAGTAATCGGCGACCCATTTTGTGAGTTTCAAGATCTCGTCGGTGATCAGCGGCACCTCATCGATCACCTCGAGGACCTCCTTCACATCCGACGGATCGAAGCCGATTTCCTCGGCCAGCTCGGCATGGAACTCGACGGCGTAACCGGTCAAATGACGCTTGCCGAACGGCACGAGAAGGCGCGTGCCGAACAAAGTGTAATCGCGGAGGCCTGGCGGCAATTCGTAGGTGAACGTGCGGCGAAGCGGAAGCGGCAGGGCCACCTCGACATAACGGTTTTCGGCTGGATTTTCGGCTTCTTCTTCGATGACCAAAATGATAACCTAATGGAACTTTCCGCCAAAAAGGATGTCTAAAGCACCGAGGGGCTGCGGTAATGGAATCGTTTCTCGAAGAGAAGAAGAAAGAAAAAAAAGGGCTGAATTACGGGCTCCTGATCGGCATCCTGGCCGGTCTGATCCTGGTCGGGGCCGCACTTTGGGTGATCTCGCTCAGGCCGCCGGTCGAAGATCAGCGGGCGCAGGTCCTTGAGAACGCTCACCGCGAAGGCTCGCCCGAGTTCGCAGACCTGACAAAGGACATCATCATCTCGACCGACGACAAGACGATCGAATGGCGGACCGGTCTCGGCACCGTTTCGATGTCGATCGTCGGCAACGTCAGGAACAAGGGTACGAAAACGATCACCGCGTTGGAGGTCAATGTCTCGGTCGTCGACCAGCAGAATCAGGTCCTGAAAGAAAAGCGGGTTCTAGCAGTGCCGGAACAGCATACCTCGCTCCCGCCGAACGAGACCGTCGAGGTCACGCTTGCGCTTGAAGGGTTCGAGCCCAGGTCAGACAGGGCGAATATTCGCTGGAAGGTCACGGCACTAAAGGCCGCTGGAGCGAATTAGGACTTTTCCACTTCGGCCGCGAACAGCTCTTCAAGCGATTGTTTGACCGGCTGGACTGACAAGAGCCGCCCGCCATTTTCGCGGATCACCTTGATCCCGCCGTCTATTTCCGCCTCGGAAGGAACCTCCAGTCCGATCCCGTTCGCCTTCTGCCGGACGAACGAGCACGACACTTTCGCAAATTCCTGAAGCCGCTCGGCATCGACGCCGGCCGCTACTATTTCGAACGGCTGACGTTCGCCGCCGCGCGCGAGCAGGTCGTGGAGATTGCCGGTGGCGGCGAGCTTGCCGCTGCGAAGTATCGCGACCTCGTCACAAAGTGCCTCGACGTCCGAGAGAATATGCGTGGACATGAAGACCGTTGTTCCGGATTCGCGAAGGCCGGCGATCAACTCCCGGATCTCGCGCCGGCCCATCGGGTCGAGCCCGCTCATAGGCTCATCGAGGAATACGACCTTCGGCGCGTTTACAAGTGACTGGGCAAGGCCGACACGTTGAAGCATTCCTTTCGAAAATTTTCTAAGCTGCCGATTCCAGTCCTTCTCGGCCAGGCCGACCTGTCGGAGCAATTCGGAGGAGCGATCTTTTTGTTCGCTTGCCGGGATCCCAAACAAACCGGCAAAGTAGGTCATAAGCTCCATCGCCGAGAGGTAGTCGTAAAAATAGGGATTCTCGGGGCAGTAACCGATCTCGCGATGCATCGATACGTCGGAGATGTCGCGGCCGAGTATCTTAGCCGAACCGGCAGTCGGAAAGAGCAGGCCCATCAGGATCTTGATCGTCGTCGTCTTGCCGGCTCCGTTGCCGCCGAGGAAACCAAAGATCTGCCCTGGGCTGACGGTGAGGGATAGGCCGTCGAGAGCGCGCACCGTCTTTTTCTTCCAGAAACCAGTCTCGTAGTCTTTCGAAAGTCCTTCTATCTCGATGATCGGGTCCATAATCTTGTTAGCCGGGCGGAATTGTCGATCGTTCGGGGTCGATAAGCGCCTTACATGCATCTCGATCAAGCAGGTAGCGGGCGCCGCTCGGGTCGACAAGCTCGCCGGACGGATCAACCTGAAAAGTCCGTTCGTTCGGGAGTTCAGCTGCCCGCAGTTCCGGGAAGATCTCGCGAAGTGACTGAGGGCAGCGGCCCGCAGCAGCGAGCCGTTCGCCGAGGATCCGGTCGATCACGTCTCGTTCGTTCAGCGAATCGATCTCGTTCAGCCTGAACTGAGCGTTGTTAAGTGTCTGCTGGTCCTGAGCCTCGTTGAGCATCTGCTGGTACATTTCCCGGGCGGTTTCGCGGCTTCCGCCCTTGGTTCTCATCGACGCGACCATCATCGTCATGAACTTCGGCGCACCCGGGATCCGCGACCCGCGTTCGTATGCCTCGGCGGCTTTTTCATATTCGCCCATCCGCCAGTAGATATAGCCGAGATACTGCAGCATCCGCCAGTTGTCCGGGTTGTTGGTGACCGCCTTTTCGGTCAGGGCTATCGCCTGTTGCTTGTCTATCGCGGGCAGGACCATCGCGCCGTAGGTGTAAACAGCGAGAAACTTAGAGTCGAGGTCGGTGGCGTTATCAAGCATCGGATAGAGAAGCCGCGGGCGAAGCGACGTCAGGTCCTCAATGTTGATGTTTTCAAGTTCGGTCTTTGCAAGCTTGTCACCGATATATTGAAGCGACCTCATCCAATACCAGTCCGCGAGAAGGCCTTCTGTCCCAAGGGCAAACCCCTTCAAACGCTTGCCTTCGAGCAGAAGGTCGGAATCATAGTAGTCCTCGTTCAACGTGATCTTGTTTCTTTCGATAAAGCCGCTCAGCCCGAAGACGGCCGCAAAACCGACGCCGACGGCGGCTGCGGTCAAGATCAAGCTGGTCTTTGAATTTCGGCTCATCAAGGTCAGTTCTGCCCGGCGGCTACTTAAAATTCCTTCGGCTGAATATCGCGGCGGCGATCATTAGAAGGATCGAAATATAAACGACGGCGTATGCGGTCGCGCCGGCGAACATCGCGGTATTCGGGATCATGCCGTTGGCGGCCTCGGTGCGGAAACTGAAATGGGCAAGGTTCGGCAAAACGTAATAGACCGCGGTGAAGAACCAATTGGCGGCCGCAGAGCCAAGGCTGCGGGCAAGGTCGAGCAGCGACGAACTTAGGTGCCCGATCACGAAAACAAGGAAGGTCAGAAGGGCCGAAAGTGACGGCGACGAAAAGGACGAGAACAGGATCGCAACGGCCGTGATGATCGCAAGCTCAAGGAAAATGAGGTAGATCGCTCCCCAGATCGGAAGGGCCAGACGCGAGCCGCCCGCGAAAAGAAGGGCCAGAGAAACGCCCGCCCCCATGATCAGCACATTCACAAGAAGCGTCATGCAAAGGCCGAGATATTTGCCGACAATGAATTCGGTCCGGCGCAGCGGTTTTGCGAAAACAGCGAATACGGTTCGCTTCTCGATCTCCTTCGACACAAGCCCGACGCCCACGAAGATAGCGATGAACGTGCCGAAAAAGAGCATCGCCGTTAGGCCGATGTTCACGATGGTGCGGTCCTGCTGCCCATCCGTCAGGTCGCCGAGCAGAATCGCCGACGCCACGATCAGCAGCATGAAGAGGATCAGGTTGTAAAGCACGCGGTCGCGGACCGCCTCGCGAAAGGCATTTTTCGCAACGCAGAAGATCCTGTGCAGACTTCTATCCATTCAATGAGAAGGTGATCGAACTGAAGGTGAATATCGAATCGAACGCGGCAGGAAATGCCGGTTGGAATTATAGCATAGCCGTGGCTTCAAATCGCAAGATTTGGCCGGCAGGGCATTGTCGAGAATTTACGGGGAGAATGAGCCGCAATAAGTAAAAAGTGAAAAGTCGAAAACCAAAAACCAACACCAAAAAACCAAAGCCCAAATCGTGATATTCCGCGAGATCGGCTGGACGGTGAAAATGAAAAAAGGCCGCCGATTTTCGACAGCCTCTTGCTCGGAGGGTTTGGCGGGCAAACTGTGTGCTAGTTCGACAGCGGTGCGCAGGCTGCGGGTGCCGTCTGGCAGGTTTGGATCTCGTTGTAAGTAAGATAGTTGTCCAAGGACCCGAGCGTCGGGTCGGTGACGATGACACCGGCAGTGTCGACCCCGAAACGGCGCGTGCCCGTTTGCGTCAGGCCCGACGTCGAACTTGGCCGGGCGGAAAAATAGAAAGTGGCCGGTGTTCCACCGGTTCCGGCGACGCCAAATCCGCGTTCGCCGAGGAAGTTATAGTTGCTCTTTGTGCCGGTGGCCAGGACTGCGTCGATCAGGTTCGCGGCAGCCAGGTCGGCAAGCGGAGCGGTTGTCGGGGCTCCCGGTGCGCCCACCGCGGTGGCTCCAGCGAACTGCATGTTCCCGGCCGTGGCCGCGTAGGTCATCTGTGCACCGTGGAGGGTCCGAAGAGAAGAGATCGCCGAGCCTTCGTTGGCCGAGCGGCGAGAAGCGAGGAGGTTCGGGATCGCGATCGCCGCAATGATTCCGATGACCACAACTACGATGAGGAGTTCGATAAGTGAAAAACCTTGCTGCTCCTTCATAACACCGTTCGCGGACGATCTTGGGATTGCCGAATTTGGCCGTCCGCATCCTCATTGAGACTCCTTTCAATCGCCGTGCCAGATGTTCATTCGTCCTGTAAACTCCACTCCTCCAATATGTTACGTAATCCGATGACATTCGCACGATCACGCCAGTTCGGTCAATTTGACCGAGATCCGGTCATCTCGAATACAGACATCGGTTATGGATAAACTGGTATGCTTCTCCAGGTGATGTATCTCGATCGGAATCTGGATCCTAAGAACTGCCATACTTGTTTAAGGAGGGGTGCGGCTTTCAGCCGCGGGGTGGTGATAAACCTTATACGAAATGTACTCTTGAGGAACCAGAGCACTGTCACCACCGAGGTCAGCCGAAGCGGCTGCCAACCCTCCTTAAACAAAGAGGTGAGTTTAGGAGGAGCACCTTCCCGTCTGCGGGATAAAATGCAAGTGCCTCCACCCCTTTTTAGACAAAGAGGGTGGGTCGTCAGAACCTGCAAATCATAGGGTGGTAAAACAAGAAAAAAGGCAGGAGACCCGAAGATCTCCTGCCCGTCGAGCTTCCAAAGGAAGCGGTAGAGTTAGTTAGCAAGCGGTGCGCAAGCGGCCGGTGCCGTTTGGCAGGTCTGGATGTTTGCGGCGGAGAAGACCGTGTCAAGCGTTCCCGCGGTTGCGTCAACAACGATCACGCCCGGGGTGTCGACGCCAAAGCGGCGGGTTCCCGTCTGGGTCAAACCTGATACGGACGTAGGGTTCGCCGAGAAGAAGAACTGAGCAGGCGTACCGGCTGCACCGGCGGTTCCGAGACCGCGCTCGCCGGCGAAGTTATAGTTGCTTTTTGTTCCCGTGGCGAGAACTGCGTCGATCAGATTAACAGCGGCAAGCTGCGTCAGCGGATCGGTGCCGGCTGCGCCGGGAACACCAGCCGCCGTGATGCCGGCGAACTGCTGGTTACCAGACGTGGCGGCATACGTCATCTGAGCACCGTGAAGGGTGCGGAGCGACGAGATGGCCGAACCTTCATTCGCCGAGCGACGGGCCGCCAGCAGGTTCGGGATGGCGATGGCTGCGATGATGCCGATGATGACAACGACGATCAGCAATTCGATAAGCGAGAAACCTTTCTGATTTTTCATTTCTATTTCACAAGCTCCTAAAAGTAAAAGTTTTCTATCTACCTTTCCCAGGCTGCCATGGGAGTTACAAGCCCCGTGCCAGAGAGTGAGGGATGAAGGATGAAGGATGAAGGATGAAGGATAAAGGTAGGAAAATAAGTGATTTACGGGAGTCGGAGGGATGGCGTTGCTTTCAGAGTCAGGTGCCAAAGGGGGGCTTGCCGGGCCGTTTCATTAACAGTTTTTGGTAACCGGCCGATGACAAAAAGTGTCAGAATGAGTTGAACGAGCCTGACGGGTGCCGACGCCATTTTTGACTTGCCCGTCCATATGAATATACTTAACTGTTTTCTCTCGCCGGTTTTCAAAGGATCGATCCCGAGCCGATCTTCGAATTCTGTCTTTGACCGCATTTGATGATTATCAACCGATATGATCCAACGGCTGTTGCAACAACGGTTTTGCAGGCGATCTCACCTTCTCGCGGCATTCGCGGCCCTGTCTCTTTCGCTTCTTGGCGATCATGTTAGGCCCACCAGTGCGGCAGCGGCATCCGGGGACGCCGGAACTGTAGCCGTCCTCATATGGGACGGAGGTTCGGGTGGGGCGACGGATTTCAGCGGGACGGTCAGCGTGGGAACGGCCGAAGCCATCACATCGCTCACGAATGACGGCGGACTTTTCCAGATGATGAACGCCGGTACCGTCAGCGGCAACGTCGTCGTCAACCTGACGAGCGACCTGACGGGCGAGACGGGGACCCATTCGCTGAACCAGCTTAATGAGGTCGGAGCAGGGAATTACACGATCTGGTTCCAGGCGTCCGGCGGCCAGAGACTGATCGCGGGCTCGAATGTGAACGCGCTGATCAACCTGACGGGGGCCGACCGGGTGACGTTCAGCGGGCTCGCATTTGGGCCCTTCGGCCTGACGATACGCAACACAGGGGCCGGGGCCACGATCCGCTTTGCAAATGACTCATCTAATAACTCGATCCTAAATTGTATTGTCGAGGGCGGCACGACAAATATCGGATCGGCGGTCATCCTGGTCGATCAAGGGCTTCCTGCCGGCAGCGGAAATGACAACATCTCGATATCCAATAGCCGTGTCCGAGACCGCTCGGACGGCCCGGGTGTGCCGGCAAACCTCGTGCTGGTTTCCAGCCTGACCGGAGCACAGCGAAACTCCGGGCTTTCGATCGCCGACACGGAACTGTTCAATTTCCTCAATACGGCGATCTATAACAACAACGGCGAGTTCTCAAACATCTCACGCAACACCATCTATCAGACGACCGTTCGAAACAGCGGGATCTTTGCGATCCTTCTTGCAGGGAATGCCGGCACGAACACCATTTCGCGAAACGTCATCCGCGACCAGGCGACCGACCAGCTTTTTGTAGGGATCTATTTGCTGAACAACAGCGGTGTCGCCAACGTCGAACGGAACCGCGTTTTCAACGTCGAACACACCGGCGGATCAAACGTGTTCGCTGCGATGCAGATAGCGGGTCTTGATCCCAATGCCTCGATAATCGCCACCAACAACATGTTCTCGATCGTGCCGACGACGCCGACTCTATTGACGGCTTACGGCGTGTTGGACGGGCGACTTGCCGGCGGCCTTACGTTCCATCACAATTCGGTGCACGTCGGCGGAACGTCGGCCGGGAATAATAGCTGGGCCTATTTCCGGGAAAGCGGGGCGAATTCGTCCGTCTCGCTCGTGAATAACATATTCTTTAACAGCCGGACGGGTTCGAACCACTTTGCGATCGGCGACCATTCGTCGAGGGGCGGGAGCTGGAGCTCGAACTTTAACCTGTACGTCGGCACTGGGGTCGACCCCGAGCTTTTCTTTGATCTTGACGGCACGGCAATGACGTTCGACTCCTGGAAGTCGGCTCCCCCGGCACAGGATGTGAGTTCGATCGCGAGCCTTTCCGGCGTCGGGCCGTTCAACGTGTCGAATATGTTCTTTTCGGGGAACGACCTTCATCTGAACGCAAACGGCAATAATCCGGCGATCAACGCAGGGACGAACGCGGGCCTTACCGTCGACATAGACGGCCACCTGCGACCGTTCAACGGCGTTCCGGACGTGGGTGCCGACGAGGTCCAATCTGAGCCGACGGCCGGCGAAGTCTCGTTGAGCGGGCGGATTGCGACCGCGGACGGCCGGGGCATCAGGAACGTGATGGTGACCATCTCCGGCGGCAGCCTTGCGGTTCCGCGATCGGCTCTGACCAACGCATTCGGTTACTTTTCATTCCAAGGTCTTGAGGCAGGCGAAACTTATTTGGTGAGCGTCAACTCGAAACGATTTGTCTTCGACGTGCCCGCGATCGTCGTAAGCCCCGGCGAGGATGCCGTGGGGATCGATTTCGTCGGGCTGCCGAGATAATGCCGATCAGGATCTTGGGCTAGACCTATGGGCCGTTATCTGAATTCCGACATGGGGTTCGAAGAGGTCCGCTGGCGGATCTCGAGGGACATCAGCCCCGATTTTCTGCCTTCGTTTGATGGCACCCCGGTGAAGTGTCTCCTAAAAGATGGGACCTCCCTTGTCAGGCTTATCTGGGTCCCGACAGAGACCGTCCTCGAGGGCGTCTGGTGGATGCCGCGGAAAGTTTTCGATCAACTCAGGAATGAAAACAACCAGGCTGAACATGGAAGCGGGCGTCAGTTGAGGACTTACATCGGCCAGGCCCTTTCATTGCCCTCAGCCAACTACCAGTTGAGCGTCGCCGAGATCGAACTGGTCCAACCGGTATATGGCTGGGAGGGGTTAGCGGCCCCATTGTTCGGACGCCCCGGGGGCTCGAAACAATTCTATATTCCAAACCTGTCGGAACCGGGTAATCCGCGCCACAGCCTGCACGCACGTGTACTGCGCACGTACTGGCTTAGGTTCTAAGTGGTTTTATGAGGCGGGACTTGGGAGACCCGAAAAAAAAAAGCTCCGCGGACTAGACGGAGCTCAATTGAGGATCAAAGATGGGTTCGGTCGGGAATTGCCAACCCGGCCTTTATTTAAGTTATTAAAGCTTAAAATTACCCATTCAGTTTTGACGCAGCCCCAAGCTGCGCCGGTGATTAGACGCAAGCCCCGTGCCTCAGCGTTGTCGAAAAAGTTAAACCTCTTAGCTGCTTCAATTACTGTGGGTACGATGAGGTTTCACTCCAGCCCGCTGGGTTAGGCTTTCTGTATATTTTCCAAACACAGAAGTTAAAGTAATGGTGTAAGGTTTTGATGCATGGGGCCTGCCGTTTCCAAAGTGGGGGCGGCGTGACTATAATCGTTTTAATATGAAGTCATTTGTCTTACTTTTGACAATAATGCTGGTCAGCCTCAATACCATCGGACAGATCGCCTACTCAGAAGAACAATTCGCGGCCTTTTCGGCGAAGGGCGATCCGGCGCGGCTCGATGATATTGTCAAAGCGGCCGCCGATCTGGACGTTGTCTTTTTGGGCGAACTTCACGACGACGCCGTCGGGCATGCCATCCAGGCCGAGGCGTTCCGGCGGATCGTAGAAAGATACGCCGGCGAACGCAACGTGATCCTTTCACTCGAGATGTTCGAACGGGACGTGCAGACCGTTCTCGATGAATATCTGGCTTCGCTGATCTCGGAGCAACACTTTCTGCTGAGTTCGCGGCCGTGGGGTAACTACAAGACCGACTATCGCCCGCTGGTCGAACTTGCAAAGGAAAAGAAACTGGCCGTTGTTGCCGCGAACGCCCCAAGGCGCTATGTGAATATGGTCTCCCGGGGGGGGCGGTCGGCCCTGGATAAGCTGAGCAAGCCGGCCAAGCGGTGGCTGGCACCGTTACCTTACAATGAAGCCTCGCCCGCGTATTCAAAGAAATTCAAGGCGTTGATGGGTCCGAGCGCCGAGGCCCAGATGGGCCTGGACAACATTCTCAGTTCGCAGTCGCTTTGGGATGCGACGATGGCGTACTGGATCGCCAATGCGCTTCGCAAGAACAAAGACGCACTTGTCGTACACCTCAACGGGGGGTTCCATACCGAATCGCGGCTCGGGACCGTGGAGCATTTGTTCAAGTACAAGAAGAATGCCCGCGCAGCGGTCGTGACGATGAGATACGAAACCGCGTTCCGCACTTTCGACCCGGCGAAGCATACCGGTATCGGAGATTTCGTGATCCTGACCGACGCCTCCCAGCCCAGAAGCAAAAGATAGCCGACAATTACCGAATACTTCTTCTCATGTTTGACACAGGCGATGTATACGTCTATTTTTATTGAAATCGAATTTCAATTGCTATAATTTCATTCTGGCGCGCAATAATAGGATCGCGGACACGCGGGCCGTCTCCGTGATAAGTATCGAGAATTATAACGTGTCGAGCATTACGGTTTAATTTATGAGAACAGTCGAAAAGATCGAGGGTCCGGGCCTGGCCGAGAGGTGGAAAAAGGTTCGGGAAGAGCGGGAGGGCATCCGTATTCGCGACGCTGCCGAGGTGCTCGGGGTGACCGAAGGGGAGTTGCTTGCGACCGAGATCGGGGCGTCGGCCGTGCGGCTGCGGCCGGAGTTCCAAGACATCTTCGGGCGGCTTGATTCGCTCGGGCGCGTTATGGCCCTGACGCGGAATCAGGAAGTCGTCCACGAACGCAAGGGAACCTACGGGGAGTTCCAGGAGGTCAGCGGCCACGGGAATATGGGCCTCGTACTGGGCGACGACATCGATCTGAGGATCTTCTTTTCGTCGTGGGCGCATGCGTTTGCCGTCACGAGCGAGGGCCGAAAGGGAACGCTGCACAGCCTGCAGTTTTTTGACCGGCATGGCGATGCTATACACAAGATCTACCTGACCGAGGACAGCGAAACGCAGGCCTACGTTGAGCTCGTACTCGAGTTCATGAGCGAAGACCAATCGGGCGGCATCAGTGTGGTCCCAAGGGAGGCTCGACCGTCAGAACTCCCGGACGAGGAGATCGATGTCGAAGGATTTCGCAATGCCTGGAGGAGTCTGAAGGATACTCATGACTTCTTTCCGTTGATCCGCAAATTCAAGGTCGGACGCGAACAGGCGCTTCGTCTGGCTGATCGCGAGTTTGCCTATCCGGTCCCGGCGGATTCATTCAAGTTCGTGCTGAATACGGCCGCGGAGCGACAGCTTCCGATAATGGTGTTTGTCGGCAATGACGGGATGATCCAGATCCATACCGGCGAAGTTGAGAAAGTACTTGAAGCTCGCGGATGGTTCAACGTGATGGACGAGCGGTTCAATCTGCACATCGACCAGTCGAAAATCGGCTCGGCATGGGTCGTGAGAAAGCCGACGGATGACGGTATCGTGACGAGCCTTGAGATCTTTAATGCAGAAGGCGAGAACGTGGCACTGTTTTTCGGCAAGCGTAAGCCTGGGATACCCGAGATGGAAGTATGGCGGCAGCTTGTCGCGGAGATAGAAAGAATCGAGGCGGCCGGAGCAGCCTAGTGAAGTGTAACTGATGAGTCGGTAGTAGAATTCCGTTTCTCCTATCTGTGTATTTTTCCTGTTTTGTGGAGAGATCCACCGGCCTAAATGGGAAGAATTATCCACAAAAGAAGAAAAACAAGAAAAGATCAGATCGATCTTCGGCTACTGAAGCGTTTTTTACAACCGACTGGATCTCAGCTCGTCGTTCCGCGTATCAAACGAAAAGCCCGCGATCCCAGAAGGTCCGCGGGCTTTCGTGTATGTGGAAACCCATCTAATTCTTTACGGCGGTAAATGAAAGCAAACCGAAGCCGGGCACGTTCATCGTTCCCGTCATCTTGTTCCCGTCAACCACGCCTTCGACCTGGATCGTCGTCGGGCTTCCCTGAACATCGGCCTGAAGCGTACCCGATATCTTGTTTCCGACTACCTTTCCCTTTTCAAAGATACCGTTACCTACACCCGAAGCCATCGTCCCGACAACGTCGGCACCCGTCTGCTTAAATTCGACGGCGAGGTCGACGACCTGTCCGCCGGCATCGACCGAGAAGGTCCATTGCCCGCCGACCGATGCCGTGCCGGACGCTTCGCCGTTTGAGCCGGCGTTCGGCTTTGTGCCGGCCGGATCGGTGATAGCAACCTTCGACACGTCGACGGTGATCTCAGAAAGGCGTTTTGCCACTTCGGGCGTCGTCGTGCCCTGGAATCGGCCGCCGAGGTGTTTCGCCAGGAATTTTTCGGCAGCCGCGATCATCGCCATATTGTTGACCGGGCGGGCGAAGCCATGTCCCTCGTCGGGGGCAAGGATGTACTCGACCGGATATTTTCTGTCACGTAGGGCTACTACTATCTGATCGGACTCTCGCTGCTTAACGCGCGGATCGTTCGCGCCCTGGACGACCATCAGCGGCGTTCTGATCTTGTCGGCGGCCGTCAGCGGCGACTGACGTTTCATCTGGGCAAGGCCTTCAGGGGTTCGCGGGTCGCCCATTCGCTTGTAGAAGGTCTCGCGGATCGCCTCCCAGTATGGAGGGATCGAATCGAGCAGCGTCTGAAGATTCGACGGAGGAACGATCGCGACCGAGGCGGCGTAAACGTCCGGTGTAAACGCAACACCGGCGAGGGCCGCATAACCGCCGTAGCTTCCACCCATGATGCCGACGCGTTTCGGGTCAACGGTCCCCTGGTCGATCAGGTATTTGATGCCCCAGGTAATGTCGTCCTGCATCTTCTCACCCCATTCGTTGTTCCCGGCGTTCAGAAACCTCTTTCCGAAGCCGGTCGAGGCCCGGAAATTCGGCTGAAGGACGGCGTAGCCGCGGTTAGCGAGAAACTGTGCGTAGGTGTTGTAACCCCATGTATTCCGACCCCATGGGCCGCCGTGCGGGTTGACCACGAGCGGCAGATTCTTCGCCGGCAGCCCTTTAGGCAGCGTGAGGTATGCCTGTATCTCCAGCCCGTCCGACGACTTATAGCGGATCGATGTCATCGGCGAAAGGGCCTTCCGGTCGAGACCTTCGCGGACTTGATAAAGTGTAGAAAGGTTTTTGCCTTTGGTATCGTAGACCCAGACAGTCCCCGGATCGACGTCGCTTGAGCTTACGACAATGAACTTGGTCTCGTCGGCGGTAGCTGACTGCAGATCTATCTCGCGGTCACCGAGGCGTTTCTTGATGTCATTGTAGTAGCCTTCGAACTTCTTATCCTTCCAATATATCCGCGGCTTGTCGTCGTAATAGACGGTCGAGATAAGTTCTTTTGAGACGTCCGAGAAATTCGCCCCGACAAGGTCGACCTTGCCCATCGGATCGCTTTCGACCTTTTCGACCTTGCCGCTGGCAACGTCGAGCAGAGCAAGTTCGATCAGGTCCAGATCGCCCTTGTTGGTTTGGATGTAGACACGTTTGTTGTCCTTGTGAAATGCGATCGGGCCGCAGTCTTCAAAAGCATTGCAGTCGTAGATCTTCGTCGCCTTGCCGTCAGGCTCGATCCGAAGCAGCTCGGTGTCGCCGTTCTGTGCGGAGCGGACCGCAAGCCGCAGTTTGTCCGTGTGGTCGAAGATCATTCCCTGATAACGGTCGCGGTTCTCGCTGATGAGGGTTCGCTCTCCGGTCGAGATCTTTACCTTGTAGAGATCGTGCCATGCCTTGTCACGCTCATTGAGTCCGACATAGATCGCGTCCGGGTCGGATTCGGGGACGTGCTGGATGATCGCCCGTACCCCTTTCGCCTCGCTAAGGTTGCGGGCCGCAGGTACCTTTGAGCCGGCAGCGGGCTTTTCGGTGGGATTCACGGCGTAAACGTTGAAGTTTTCATCACCGCCGTTATCCTGGACGAACAAAATATACTTGCCGTCGCGTGACCAGAAGTAGGAACGGACCGGACGCTTCTGGTCATTCGTCATCGGGCGGGCAGCTGAAAAAGGCTCGTTGATGCCTTTGACCCAGACGTTCATCGTTCCGTCGAGCGGCTTGATGAAAGAGATAAACTTGCCGTCAGGGGAGATCTGAGAGCCGGCATATTCAGGATTATCAAAAAAGACCTCCCGGTCGATAAGCGGCGGCAATTGGGCGGCCGCCGGGAGCGAGCCGGCAAGGAGAAGCACAAAAAAGCCAAATGAGATCATTATTTTGTTCATAATTTTAGACTCCGTAATGCCGAGCGATACGCTTTTCGCATCGGGCGAGTTCGGCCGAATTTTCAATGTTCTTCCGACCATGACCTTTTCTTGAATTTCGATTCACTCCAAAATCCCTGAACAACCTCTATAACGGGCTTGCGAGGGTCCGTGAGAAGAACGGTCACGACATCATAGCGAAAAGCAAGACCGGCGATGCCGAAAACCTTCCGATAAGCCCGTGCCGCCCGGATTATTTGCCGTTGTTTTCTGAGGTCGACGGCGGCCAAAGGGCCGGCAAAACGGTCCGACATACGCGTTTTCACCTCAATGAAACAGAGAATACCGTTATCGATAGCAACGACGTCGATCTCGCCGGTGATCTGTGCCCCGGTGGCGCTGCGCCCGATCGGAACCGAAAAGTTCGACATCACGAGCCGATAACCTTGAGAAACGAGATATTCGGCGGCCAGCAATTCGCCGCGGTCGCCCACCTTCCTTGTCATTCCCGAAGGTACGCTATTATCCTTTAGCAATATCGAGGTCATTGCAGAAAGAGTTTGTATGAACATTGATTCTATCAGAAACGCGGCCGCTGTTTTAGCAATTACAGCCGGTACCGCAGCCGCAGCCAATTGCCAGGCAACGCCGTCACCTGCCGCCCAGGCGACGCCGGCGGTCGTGCAGGCAGAGAAGATGCAGGTCTGGTCATATGATCCGACAAAGCTTCCGGCACCGTTTCATACGGAAAGTGCCCGACGGCCGTCCAGGGTCGTGCCGCCGCCGGCGGGGGCAAAACTGACCGTCCCCAAAGGGTTTAAGGTCAACGTATTCGCCGAGGGCGGTTTCCGGGTACCTAGGTGGATGGCTCTTTCGCCTAACGGCGATGTTTTCCTTGCCGATTCGCGGGCCAACACCGTTTACGTGCTTCGCGACAAGAACAAGGACGGCGTGGCCGAAGAAAGGTTTGTCTTCTCGAACAAGCTCTCACAGCCTTTCGGGATGGCATTTCATAAGAACTGGTTCTATGTGGCGAATACGGATTCGATCGTCAGGTTCCAATACAGGCCCGGACAAACCGAGGCGGCCGGCGAGCCGGAAAGGCTGGTTGAACTGACTCCGGGCGGTTACAACCAGCACTGGACCCGCAATATTCTATTCTCGCCGGACGGCACAAAGCTTTTCGTTTCGATCGGATCGGCGACGAACGTAAGTGTCGAAGAAGACCCTCGGCGGGCGGCCATCTCGGTCTACGATCCGGACGGGAAAAACCATCGGATCTACGCTGGGGGGCTCCGCAATCCGATCGGACTGGCTTGGAACCCGGCGACGGGCGAGCTTTGGACAGCTGTGAATGAACGCGACGGGCTCGGCGACGACCTGGTGCCGGATTATGCGACTTCGGTGAAGGAGGGCGGCTTCTACGGTTGGCCTTACAGCTATCTCGGCCAGACGGAAGATCCGCGGCGAAAGGGCGAGCGGCCGGACCTTGTGAAGAAGGCGATCGTTCCGGATGTTATCTTCCAATCCCACGTTGCCTCATTGGGTATTCAGTTCTATACCGGCAAAATGTTTCCGAAGGAGTATCGGGGCGACGCCTTTGTCGCGTTCCACGGTTCATGGAATCGTCAGAAGCTGAGCGGATACAGGGTCGTTCGCATCAAGTTCAACAACGGCAAGCTGGTCGGCAACAGGTATGAGGACTTTGTTTCAGGCTGGCTGCCGGATGAGAACTCGAACGAAGTTTGGGGACGGCCGGTCGGCCTGCTGGTGCATACTGACGGATCCCTCCTGATCACAGACGACGGAGGGAACAAGATCTGGCGTGTCAGCTACGGTAAGTAGAGCGACGACGATCAGGATGTCAGGATCTCGATCGGCCGCGGCTGCAGATGGAGGACTGGGAATTTCTTCAGGGGACAGGGTACTTCTATGTTCCTGCTGAAGGATGCTTTTCCTCTTTGGGAGGGTCGGCCCAGCCCATTCGAACCTCGAAACGGCCGAGGAGGGAAAGGACGGCGATCCCGGCCGCGATGCCTATGAACGCGATGCCGGTCCTGCCGAGCCCGATCGCGACACCCGCAGCGGCGGTCAGCCAAACGCCGGCAGCGGTCGTGAGTCCGTGAACCTCCATCTTCTGACTCTGTTTAAGGATAGCCCCTGCACCGATAAACCCGATACCCGTGACGATCCCCTGGATCACGCGCGATATGCCGTCGTTGCCGATGTCGATCGACAAGCATGCGACGACGACGAGCGTGGTACCCATCGAAACAAGGATATGCGTCCGAAGGCCGGCCGGCTTTCCGGACCATTCGCGCTGGAGCCCGACGACGGCGCCCAGTATCAGAGACGCGAAGAGCCTGAACACGACCCTGACCGCATCGCCCGACACGGTCAGGCCGCCGGTTAACTCATTCCAGATGGTCTCCATAGTTTCCTCAGGTTACCGTGTGAGCCTGTAGATCAGCACGGCGGCCCTTTTGGTGAGCATCGGCAATGTGTCAAGCCGTGCCGATTCCCCTTTTGCGTGGGAATTCGATCCGCCGCCGATGCCAATGCCGTCGAGGCCCGGGATCAGGTGCGAGATGAACGCAATGTCACCGGCACCACGGTCGCCGGGGTCGAGTGCTTCCACAGGACCGAAGCCGAGATCGCGGCTCACCTTGTCCAGTTCGCGAAGAAGCGCATAGTTCCCCTCAACGGGCGTCATCGCCGGAATGCCATCAAAAAACGTGATCTTCGCGGTCGTGCCCGGAAGGCCTTTGGAAACGATCTCTCGCATTTTTGCACGTGCCCTCTCTTTCTGTTCCTCGCTAATGAAACGCAGGTCACCATCGACCACGACCTTTGCAGGGACCACGTTTGTCTTGCCCGATGCCGAGCCTTCGGCATTTTTTGCCGAGGCAGTAGTGCCGCCGACGACGAGTGACGGATTGAAGGTCAGGTATTTTTCGCCGCCTAGCTGGTTTCGAAATTCGTTGAGGATCCGAGATGCCTCAAAGATCGCGCCGTAGCCCATGCTCTCGCGGAAAATGCCGCTCGAGTGGCCGGTCTTGGCTTCGATCTCGAGCGTCCACGAGCTCGCTCCTCGGCGGCCGACGGTCGCGGTATCCCGGATCGATCCTTCAAAGCTCAGGGCCAGGTCGCTCCGTTTAGCGGCTTCGATCATATCGCCCCGGCAAACAGAAACGGGCTCGCAGGAGTCCTCTTCGTCGCCGGTCAACATGAAAATGATCCGAGTGTTCTTGAGCATTCCGGCTTCGTGAAGCGTCTTCAACGCAAAGAGGGCTATCACGTCGCCGCCTTTCATGTCGGCGATCCCGGTGCCGAATCCTCTGTCGCCTTCCCGCCGAAAACGCTCCCCTTTCAGCACCGTGTCCAGATGGCCGAGGAGAAGGAGCCGTTTGCCCGAGGTGCCGGCCGTCTCGGCAATCAGATGCCCGGCACGGCCCGTTCCCGCGGGCATATCGACCCAACGGACCTTCATTCCCATCGCTTCGAGCTCGCGGGCGAACGCAGCCCCAACGCGTTTGACACCCTGAATGTCCTCGGTCGGGCTGTCGATATCGACGATCTCGCCGAGAAACCGGACGGCCGCCGCCGCGTTCTTGTCAACATTTTCGAGCAGCTTTTGTTCGACCGGAGCGATGGATTGCGCAGCCGCAAAGGTACAAAGGAACGAGACAGACAGCAAAATGCGGATCAGGTTGAAAGGGTTCATTTCTACTCTCATCTTTCTAAGTGTCGGTCAAAACTTTAAGCTACTGTCTTCGTATGTAGCTTGAGACAAACCGATCAAGTGGACGTCGATCTCCCGCCCTCAATTCCCCGGTGCGAGGCGACAGTTGCGGCCAAAGCAAGTGCAGCCGGAAGAGCCTGCACAATAAATATTGAGGCCTTGGCGGTGTATCCTCCGTATATCCCGGCTACGATAATGCAGCCAAGAAAAAAGTAGCGGACCTCGGTCCGTCGCGCGATCATTCCCCAAACGAGGCCCGCGGCTAGAAAACCGTTGTATAGTCCCTGGTTCGCGGCGAGCACACGCGTGGCGGCTGAGGCCTCGACCGTCATACCAAATATCTGCCTGCCGATGGGGTGGTCCCAGAAGAACATCTCCAGTAAAAGAAACATCAGATGTTCTATCACAACGAACAAAGTAAGGACATGCGACAGTATTTTCATCGAATAGAAAGCAGGCCCGACGGCTACACCACAAAATCCCGTAACCCCTTTTCCTGAAACCTTCGTTACGGTGTTAGAGTATTACCAAAGTTACTTCTTACCATTCTAAAAACCAAATAGACAGGACGAGAGGATGTCGATCCCGTCAGGGACCGGACACCCCATACAGACCAAATGAAAACGACCAAATTTTTCAGATCGATGTCGATCCTGATAGTGATGGCGGCAATGCTGCTTCCGGGAACCGCTATCTCGCAGGAAAGGGACATTTACGACCGGATCCGCGAAGAAGGCACAAAGAATTCGCAGGTGATGCGGATCCTTCACAATTTGACGGATGTTTACGGCCCGCGCCTGACCGGTTCGCCGCAGATGAAGGCCGCGAACGAATGGACAGCGGCCGAAATGACTCGCTGGGGCATGGAGAACGCTGCGCTCGAGCCATGGGACTTCGGGAGCCCCGGCTGGGCGAGCGAAAGGGCATCCGGGTTTATCACTTCACCGGTCCAGGATTCGCTTGTGTTCGAGGTGCTGGCCTGGACCCCTAGTACAAACGGGGCGGTGAAGGGAAAGGCCTTTAACTTTTTACTGCCGGACCGCCCGACGCAGGCCGAACTGACAGCGTACTTCGACAAGATCCGGAATGACGTCCGCGGCAGCATCGTTTTCTATGGAAACCCGGGCCGCGTTCCGGTCAATATCAATCCGCCGGCTAAGAGGCTCGACGGGGACGAGGCAAAACGACGCGTGACCCCTGACGCTCCGCCACCGCAATTCCAGGGGCCGCAATTCACGCCGCCGCCGGCAAAGGAAGGAGCTTTGCCGTTCGGCCAGATCAACAGCCAGGTAAACCAGTTCTTCATCGACAGCGGAGTGCTGGTCCGCGTAAATGATGCGGGCCGCGAGCACGGCCAGATCCGTGCCTTCTCGGTCAACCCGCGAGATCCGACCAAAACAATTCCAACCGTTGTGATGAGGAACGAGGATTTCGGCCGCGTCGTCCGATTGTTCGGCAGCGGACGAACGGTCGAGCTCGAATTCGATATACGAAACAAGGTATATCCCGAAGGCTCGACGGCGTACAACACGGTGGCCGAGATCGTCGGCTCGGACAAGAAGGACGAGGTAGTCATGCTCGGTGGGCACCTTGATTCGTGGCATTCGGCGACCGGAGCGACCGACAACGCAACTGGCTGCACAGTAATGATGGAGGCCGCCCGCATCCTAAAGGCGCTTGGCGTAAAGCCGCGGCGAACGATCCGCGTCGGGCTTTGGAGCGGAGAAGAACAGGGACTGTTAGGGTCGCGTGCCTATGTTGCCAAGCATTTCGGCACCGCCGAGAATCCCAAACCGGCGTGGTCGAAATTCAATGGTTACATCAACCACGATACGGGTACCGGACGGATCCGTGGATTGACGGTCTTCGGTCCGCCCGAGGCGGCGAGCATGCTCAGAAGGATCGTCGGGCCGCTTGCCTTCATGGGGATCGAAGGGGCAACGATGACCCGCAGCCGGAACATCGGCGGGACGGATCATACGTCGTTCAACAACGCGGGCCTTCCGGGTATTGGGACATCCCTCGACCCGATCGAGTACCAGACCCACACATGGCATACGAATCTCGACACATTAGAACGGATCATTGAAGCGGACGTTCAACAGAGTGCGATCGTCGTTGCCGCGGTCGTTTACCATCTGGCGATGATGGACCAGATGATCCCTCGGTTCAGCGCCGAGCAGATGCCGAGGCTGAATAACCCGAATCTTTGATCGGTCCATGTCGGTTGGCCGGATAGAATGAAAAGGGAAGTGCTCCAACCTGGTTTGGGGCACTTTTTTATTTTTTTTGCTCGAACCTGACTCTTAGACGACTTGGCGCCAGCGGTCGAAGGGCCCGGTATGGTTAGCCTGGGTCCGGCGCGGAGATCGCCGCGAAATAAGGGCAAATATCGGCGAGAACACATGAATCGCATTTAGGCTTGCGTGCCTGGCACACCTGGCGGCCGTGGAAGATCATCCAATGCGGGAACATTATCCAATGTTTCTTCGGCACCAATTCCATCAGATCTGCCTCGATCTTTTCCGGCTGTTTCGCCTCCGTAAGGCCGAGGCGTTGGGACAAACGCGACACGTGCGTATCCACGACAACGCCTGAAGCGATGCCGAATGCGTTGCCGAGCACAACATTGGCCGTCTTGCGGGCGACTCCGCCGAGCGTGAGGATATCTTCCATCGAATCCGGCACCTTGCCGCTGTAGACTTCGACGATCCGCTCGCAGGCCGCCCTTATGTTCTTCGCCTTGTTCCTGAAAAAACCGGTAGAGCGGATATCGTTCTCCAGCTCGGTTTGAGACGCAGCAAGAAAATCCTGCGGCGAGCGGTATTTCCTGAAGAGTGTGCTTGTGACGATGTTCACTCTCTCGTCTGTGCATTGGGCGGAGAGGATCGTCGCGATGAGCAGCTCAAAGGCGTTCGCATGCTGGAGGGCACAATGGGCGTCGGGATAAGTCTTTTTAAGCCTCCGGATGATCTCGGCGGATCGTGTTGCGGTGTCTCCGATCATTCGGACTAGGCTAAAAAAAGGAAGCGGAAAATGCAAATCTGACACAAATTCGCTATCATTCTCTTTTACCGCCGATGATGCACTCCGGGCGCGGTGCGGAAGGTGCAGGTTGCCGATCCACCCACAGAATAAATAAATTGTCACCCTTGGATCCTGTTTTTGCAGGGGCCGCGATGCGGGCCCCAGACCGTATGATGAATGTTCCCCTGCTTGACTTGAGAGAGCAAAATGCGAAGCTTCGCGTAGAGATCGAAGCGGCTCTGGGCCGGGTTCTTGACACTAACGCGTTCATCCTCGGCGACGAGGTTGCGGCGCTCGAGTCCGAACTTGCCGATTACTGCGATTCAAGGTTTGCGATCGGGTGTGCCTCCGGCAGTGACGCCCTGCTTCTCGCGATGATGGCCGCGGGAGTGGGACCGGGCGATGAAGTGATCACGACACCGTACAGTTTCTTTGCCACTGTCAGTTCGATCACTCGATTGGGAGCAACACCGGTTCTCACCGACATTGATCCGGATACTTACAATCTGGACGCCGCCCTGGCTGCAGAAAAGATCACCTCACGTACAAAAGCGGTTCAGCCGGTCCATTTGTTCGGCCAATGTGCGGGCATGGACGTGTTTTTGGAGCTCTTCGGGGAGCGTGGGATCCCGGTCATCGAAGACGCAGCCCAGGCGATCGGTGCCGAGGACAAAGAGCGGCGGGCGGGCTCGATGGGCGCGATCGGCTGCTTTTCGTTCTATCCCTCGAAGAACCTCGGCGGGATGGGCGACGGCGGATTTATCACGACCAACGATGAAGGGCTTGCAGAGATGCTGCGGGCCCTTCGGGTCCACGGTTCGAAGGAACGGTATTTCCATAAGTGGGTCGGCCTGAATTCAAGGCTCGACGGTTTTCAAGGGGCGGTTCTTCGTGTTAAATTGCCGCATCTCGACGCATGGTCCGATCTTAGAAAACAAAACGCAGATAGGTACCGGCTGCTGTTTGCCGAAAAAGGACTGGACGAACTGGTCTCAGCGCCCAATGAGCGGCCCGTTGGCCGCCATATCTATAATCAGTTCGTGGTCCGGGTAGCCGAGGACGTGCGCGACCGGCTGCGAGCTTTCCTGGCTGATAACGGGGTCGGGACGGACATTTATTATCCGGTTCCGCTTCACCTTCAGGAGTGTTTTGCATTCCTCGGATATTCGGCAGGTGATCTCCCCGAAGCCGAGAGAGCCTCGCGTGAGACGCTTGCGCTGCCGGTTTATCCTGAACTCAGGACGGAGCAGCAGGAATATGTCGCGGACAAGATAGCGGAATTCTTTCACGGGAATTGATGAGCGAGTTGGCTGAAGGAACTATCAAGTGGGAAACCGGTTCGGTGAAGGGCCGGCTGGCGATGGCTGCGATCGTTGCCGCGGCCCTGGTATTCACATGGTTTGCGGTCAGGTGGCAGATCGGCAACATGCTCGGGGAGCTGACTTCTCCTGCACAACCGAATTCGCTCGAAGTGGCAAGAGCTGCGATGGGCCTGGCTCCGGGTGATCCTCTTGCACGGTCGCTTTATGCCACTAAGCTGAAAGAGGAGTTCAGCGAAGAAAGCATCGCAAATTCAGTCGCGAATTTTGAAGAGGTCGTCAGGCTTTCACCGAACGATTACCGCTGGTGGATCGAACTAGGCCGTGCCTATGAGCAGGCCGAACGTTTGGATGAAGCGGAAATGGCGTTCAAGAGGGCGGTCGAACTAGCCCCTGCATACACTTTTCCGCAGTGGCAGATCGGCAATTTCTATCTCCGGCGGGACCGTGCCGAAGAGGCGTTCACCCATCTGACACGAGCGACCGAGAAGAGCATCGTTTTCCGTGAACAGGTGTTTGCCCTGGCTTGGGATTATTTTGACAAGGACCCGGCGGAAGTCGAGCGGCTGGCAGCCGATACGCCCGGGACCCGCGTAACGCTGGCGCAATTCTATGCCGCCCGCGGAGCCGCGGACGATGCGATCCGTGTCTGGAATTCGATTCCCGAGGCCGAGCAGGCCCGGCATCCACAGATAATCAAGAACATCGTCCAGTACCTTTATTCGAAGCGGTTCTACAGGCAAACGCTCGAATTCTCGCGGAAGGCGGGGATCGACGCCGACGCTGAATTCGAGAAGATCAGCAACCCCGGATTTGAGAAGTTTCTTGGCGATTCGGAGAACGTTTTCTTCTCCTGGAGGATCAACCGGAGCGATAGCAAGCTCGAGATCGGCACCGATTCATCCGCAAGGGCTGAGGGCCAGCGAAGCCTGAAGATAACATTCAAGAACTATGCGAAGCCTGAGCTGTATAACGTAAGCCAGCTCGTAGCGGTCGAGCCCCTCGGACGCTACCGCATCTCGTTCATGCTTCGGGTCGAGAATCTTCGCACCGGCGGCGAGCCGATCTTCGAGATAGTCGACGCGAAGAACGACGTTTCACTCGTGCGATCGCAACGCTTTCCGCTCGGGTCCCAGGATTGGCAGCCGTGGTCGCTGGAGTTTGTCGTTCCGGAGGGATGCGACGGCGTGACCATCCGGACAACGCGTGAATCATGCGGCGAGAACTGTCCGATCTCAGGGACGATCTGGTACGACGCTTTCAATATTGAACGGCTTTAGAGACCAATAAAGAAACCGGACACACTGCGTCTGATGACATTGCCCAATCGAATTGCCTTTGCCCTGATCTTCGTGCTCATCGTTGTAACGACGGTGGCGTACGGCGCGGTCCATCAGCCTGTCCTCGCTCTTTTCTACGTGCTGGTGGCGCTGATGGTCGTGATGTGGGGGCTTGACGGCTGGCGGTCGCGGATTTTCCCGATCGACCGGTCGTGGCTTCAATTGCCGCTCTACGCGGCGGCAGTTTACGGCGTCATACAGATCATCCCGTTCGGAACTATCGCCGAGACGGCGGGCGTAAGCGGAATTCCGCGAACAATATCTCATGACCCGTTCGCCACTCAGCTCACTGCACTGCATTTCCTCGCCCTCGGGCTGTTCTTTTCGGCGACGCTGGTACTGATCGACTCCGCGTCACGCATCCGCAAGATCGTTGTATTCGTCTGCGCCTTCGGGTTTGCGTTCGCCTTTTTTGCGATCCTCCAATCGGTGCTAAGTCCCGGGAAGATCTACGGCATCTACGAAACAAGATTTGCGGTACCGTTCGGGTCGTTCGTCAATCGCCACAATTTCGCGGCCTATATGGAAATGACGATCGGGCTGCCGTTGGGGATGCTGTTTGCGGGAGCCGTTGTCAAAGACAAGCGGCTTCTGTATGTAACCGGCATCGCCTTGATGGGCGTGGCCCTTCTGATGAGCGGCTCACGCGGGGGGCTTGTTGCGTTTCTTGCACAGATCATCTTCCTGATCATGTTGACCACGGGCGCTAAGAGCCGTGGGCGGCTCGTGATGAAGGTCGCATTTTCATCGCTTCTTATAGCCGCGATCGTCGTCGGTTCGATCTTCATCGGAGGCGAAAATTCATTGACGCGGATCGCAGACACGGCGACGTCAAGCGATATCACGACCGACCGGGTCCATATCTGGTCGGTAACTACCGAGGTCATTACCAACAACCTCCCGCTCGGGGCTGGGTTGGGGGCATTTGGGGTCGCCTACACGCCGTTTGACGAATATAGCGGAATGGAACGGGTCGAGCAGGCCCATAACGATTATCTGCAGGTGGCCGCCGATGCTGGGATCGTCGGAGTCGCGGTCGGCTTATTCTTCCTCTTCTGGCTATTTCGTTACGGGCTTGCGGCGGCAAATACCGCAAATGCCTATCGACGCGGCGTGGCGATAGGGGCTTTGGCAGGATGTTTCGGCGTGTTGGTTCACAGTGTTTTCGATTTTGTTCTGCATGTCACCGCGATCTCGATCATGTTCATCACCCTTATGGGCCTGATCGTAGCGTGCAGAAGAACTTATGAAGACGACGTCGTGCTCCCGGAATGGCAGAAGAGAAGGGTCTATGACCCGGGCATAACGCTGCCGGGCCTTTGAATGCGACCCACCGTTTCCCGGCCGATCTCATTGGCTCGGGACCTCTAGATAAAATAGCTATGCTTCCGCGTCGACCTTGGGGGGACGGGCTCTGAGAAGGCTCACCGCATAGAACAGGACGCCGTGCGATACGTAGGCGGCCGAAAGGATCAAAAGAACGTACTGGGAATAAAGCCAGATCAACATTCCTATTCCGGCTATCAGCAATACCAGGTAGAGATTCTGACGCCCCGTCCCTACCGACTTCATGCTCGAATAACGCAGCGTGCTGACCATCAAAACACAAAGCGATGCGATAAGCGCAAGAATGAGAAGGCTGTAGAACCTTCCGGTGCCTTCGCCGTAGGAGCTAAGCGGCATCGGGGCGAAGTGGACGATCGACGCCAAGAGCCCTGCCGACGGGGGAATCGGCAGCCCGACGAAATTCTTCTTATCGATCTTGGGCGTCCCTTCGGCAAGGACGCGGGGCCGGGTCGATTGCAGGTTGAACCTCGCCAATCGGAACGCGCCGCACATGATATACATGAACAGGAGAAAGACGCCGAGCTGATACTGCGAGCTGTTTTCGGCAAAGACCGGAGCGATCCCCCAGCTAAAGAGAAGAGCGGTCGGGGCGATACCGAAGGTCAGGACATCCGCAAGCGAATCAAACTGGACGCCGATCTCGGTGGCTGTCTTCGTCATCCGTGCCACCCGGCCGTCAAGCGTGTCAAAAAGGATGGCCAGGCCGATCGCCACGGCCGCGTAGTTAAAATAGCTCGACGCCCCGGCCGGATCGGTGGCGACGATCTGAAAACCGCGGATCGAGTAGATGACCGCCAGAAAGCCCATTCCGACATTTGCGGCGGTAAACGCCGTCGGTATCGCGTAAAGGCCTTTCTTTAGACCCTTATGGACCGGCTTTGTTTCTTCGTCGCTCATAGAGATAAGGCCGTGCAGATGTCACGGAGCCGGATGGCGGTTAGGCGTTCCGAAGAAGACCCGCCTCGGGTCCGGAATGCAACCCGATCATCGGCTTCCGCGATCATTCGGGCAGCCGCGCTATGATCGTCTCGCCGCCGGTGACGCGGTCGCCAACCTCGACCGCGACCGTCGTGCCGGCCGGAAGTTTGACGTCGGTTCGAGAGCCGAACTTGATCAAACCGAACCTCTCACCACGTTCAACATCGTCGCCCTGCTTTTTCCAGCAAACTATGCGCCGGGCAAGGATCCCGGCAATTTGGGTGCAGATCACGGTTATTTGGCCATCTTGGATGGTAATAGAATTCCGCTCGTTCGTAAAACTTGCCTCATTGCTGGTGGCCGGCCCTTTTCGGCCCTTAACGTATTCGACCAAGGTGATCCGGCCCGAGATCGGAGCCCGATTTATGTGAACGTCAAGCGGTGAGAGGAACACGCTGATGGTCGGTCCGCCGTCGTTCCGGTCGATCCGCGTAACACGCCCGTCGGCCGCTGCGACGACGACGCCGGCTTCTTCGGGCACGTTTCTATAAGGATCACGGAAAAAGAAGGCCATGAAGCCAGCAAGCAGGGCGAGTATCGCCGCGGCCCACCAGATGCCGAGATACGCGAGCAGCATTGCCGCGATCATCGGCGTAATAACGAACGGGAAGCCTTCTTTGGCCATAACAAGCTGAACGCCGCCTTGACGGCGGACCATACACCCAAACGATTCTTTCCGGAGATTTCAGGGTCGCAAAAGCAACGATGCCGGCTCGGTCTCTCGAGACGCGCAGGAAACTTTGTACTTGAGTTTACTTGATTTAGCCGGGTTCCCGAAAATAAAAAAGGCCCGGCGTCGCTTATCGCCGGGCTTAAAGGAGGATTGCGAAGAGTTATTAACTACGCACCGGGTTATCTTTTGCGTAGCTGTAGGCACACCACGCTGAGATCAAATGTACGACCCAGCCGAGAAGCCCCGCGGATCCTATCCACGAAACCCCTGTTAAAACCAACCAAATAATTCCGATGATTATTCTGCCGTTGTAAATCTGTCCAACGCCCGGAACCAAGAGACTCAAAATTCCGGCAACCAGTGGTTCACGCATTGTTACAATCTACCTCCGCAAGTTAATAACGAATTACTTTCGGATTTGTTGCAAAAGTTTTTGGACAAAGGCTCGATCACGGTCAATTAGCCGGCGGCCGTCAGTGTGCCAGAAATTCGTGGACAAGGGAGTGGATGCCGAAGAAGAGGGCGACGCCGGCAAAGACGCTCAAGGAAACGAGCGGCTTTTTCCCGCCATGATGATTTACCTCCGGGATCAGGTCGCTGGCTGCAACATACAAAGTTACACCGCACGCCAGCGGAAGTGCATATGCCACTGAAAAGCCAATATTCCTTCCGATAAAATAAAATGCGAGCACACCAAACAGGGTCGCCGATCCGATCAGGGCCGTCGCGATCAGCACCTCTCGTCGGCCTTTGCCGGCGGCCAGCATCATCGAACCGATCGTAAAACCTTCAGGGAACTTATGAAGCAGGACGGCCACGAACACGAGGAAACCGATCCTGACGTCGATCAAAGACGAGGCGGCGATCGAAACCCCGTCAAAGAAGGTGTGCATCAACAGGCCGCCGACCCCGGAATAAGCTGAACGTGAAGAGATCACCTTTTCCTCGTCAAGTTCTTCGCCCAAATGAAAATGCGGGGCTATCGTGTGCTCGAAGAACTGGGTCAGAAGATAGCCGCAGAGAACCAGTAGCATCGGCACGAAAAGGTTCTCGTTAGCCGATGGGAACGAGCGCTGCCAAAGCGAGATGGTCTTCGGGATGATCTCCAAAAACGTCACGGCCAGCATGAAGCCGGCCCCGAGCGCAAGAAGATACTTCAGCGAAGAACGATAATTTGTCCGAAATCTCGTCGGAAACAGGATCGCGCCGCCAAGGACGTTGCCAAGGCCCGCTATCAGCCCGAAAGCCAGTAATTGCAGGAAAACCGAGTCCATTTAATTTGCAAAGTCAAGACTTTACCGCAATTTACGACGAAACGAAAACTGAAAATCCGAATGACTATCCGAGCTAATTAAGCACGAGAGGATTTAAACGTGTGATTAATTCCAAAAACCCCGAAATTACCCTTGACAAGAATTTTAGGTTAGGCGTAATATGGCTTTTAGCAAAAAGAAACGCTTCAATAACGGGCTGGAGCGAGGAGTTTGAAAGTTTTGAAAGCGCTTAAACGAATTAAGCGCTTCCCGCATTAGAAAAAGCTCTTGAATTCGAAGAAATGACGATCCCTAACGCTCACGAGGGTGTTCGGAGTTGGTTTCCTTCGGATCGAATCCGTAAAAGAAATCCTGACTTACCCAGAAACGGATGAATAGGCCGATAGGTGAAGTGTGTCAAAAACGGCCCTGATCTTTGATAGATGACGGAAGATGCTTTCGAAAACCTGCATTCGACCGTGCTTTTGGAGGAAACGGTCCACGCACTAGCTGTGCGGCCGGGCGGCATTTATGTAGATGCGACGCTGGGGCTCGGCGGCCACACCGAAGGGATCCTCGAAGCGGCCGAAGGAACGCAGGTGGTCGGGATCGACCAAGACCCTGCGGCCATCTCCTTGGCGAGCAAACGGTTGAAGAAGTGGAAAAGCCGATTCAAGCCGGTGAAAGGAAACTTCGCCGATATCCGGCAGATCGCCGCCGGCCAGGGTTACCCGGAAGTGGACGGGATCGTTGCCGACCTCGGCGTTTCGTCGATCCAGTTGGACACCGCGGAGAGAGGTTTCAGTTTCCGTGCCGACGCCCCGCTCGACATGAGAATGGATCCTGCTCCAGGTTCCAAGACCGCGGCCGACCTGCTCGAAACCTCAACAGAAGTGGAGATCGCGGACATTATTTATGGGTTCGGCGAGGAAAGGGCGTCGCGAAAGATCGCACGGTGGATAGTCGAGGCAAGGGAAAAAGGCAGCCCGATCAGGACGACGAAACAGCTTGCAGACTTGACGGAAAGGGCACTCGGGCGGAAACGCGGGGACAGGATCCACCCTGCCACGCGGACCTTTCAGGCCCTGCGAATCGCGGTCAACGATGAACTGGGAAAGATCGAAAGCTTCCTCATCGACGCAGTTGATATTTTGAAAACGGACGGCAGGCTCGCGGTCATTACATTCCATTCTCTCGAAGACCGCATCGTAAAGCATGCTTTCCGGAAACTAACGGGCAAATGCACCTGCCCGCCCCGAATACCGGCGTGTATCTGCGGGGCAAAAAAAGTTATCGAGCTCGTGAATCGCAAACCGATCGTACCGGGCGAAGACGAGCAGAAAAAGAATCCAAGATCCCGAAGCGCAAAGCTGAGGGTCGTACAGCGGATAGCCGATCAATCGCAAACCCCATAGGAATCCAACAGTATGAGAAACAAAACCGCTCGAAGAGCCCGCCCAAAAGATCTCTCGACCCGGGAGATCGGAACCCTGCCGTGGAGCTATCTGGTTGTCATCGCGATCTGCGGCTGCATCGTTGCAGCCGGCTTTCTCCTCGCTGCCCGACAACACTTTGTGTCGATGGATCTTGGAATGAAAAATTCGAAGCTGAGAAAACAGCTCGAGGACCTGGAAGCAGAAAAGCGGCGATTAACGCTTGCAAAGGAGATCGCCTTCTCGCCGGTGGAACTGACCCGTACCGCACGATCGCTCGGTTTTGTGGAGTCGGCGATCGAAACGCAGGTACCCCCGGCCGAACTCGCGTCGGCTCCGTCCCCGAGCACGGCACCGGCCGGACCGGTCATAAAGACAGGCCAGAAGCCCTCGGTGCAGGGCCCGGTGATTACGAGGACCGCGTATCAACGGCCCGCGCATGCCCCGGAAAAGGCGGACGCGACTTCAGCCCGGCCAAGCAGCAAACCGCCAACGGCGATATCTAAAGCAGTCACCGAGCCGACACGCGAACGCATAGTAACCAAACCAGCCAAGAAATAATTTCCGCGCATGTCAAAGCGAGCAAGACGTGTAAAAAAGAACAACCCGGGCCAGACGGCATTCACGCGTTTTATGCTGGTCGTAGCTTTGCTCGTCGTTTGGATGGGCGGGATCAGCGCACGCCTTGTTCACCTGCAGGTCACCAAGCACGAGTGGCTCCGCGAGCGGGCCGCCGGCCAGCGATTTGACGTAAGACAGAGCAAATTGCCCCGTGGCACGATCTACGACCGCAACGGGCGGGCCCTTGCGATCAGTGTGAGGGTGAAGACGCTGTTTGCGGATCCGATGGAGATCGAAGATATAGCCGGGGCCGCGAAGGCGATCGCACGGGCGACGGGCGGAAAAGAGAAGGAACTCAACGCGCTGCTGACTGACGCCAAGGCCGATGAACGCAGGTTTGTGCCGATCGCAAAGGGAATGGACGAGGCGGCGGTCGATCGCATCAACCGTTTGCTCGACGACCCCTTGGTGCGCAAGGCGGACGAACCCAACTTTACGGGGCTCCATTGGCGGGAAGAGCAAAAACGAGAATATCCGAACGGACCCCTGGCAGCTCACGTGATCGGTTTCAGCAATTCGGAAGGAACCGGGCAGGCCGGGATCGAGCAGTCGCAGAATGACGTTCTCTACGGCGCCGTGATCAAAAAGGTCCAGGAACGGGACCGGCTGGGCAGGGTCTATGATGAAACTGTCTCTGAAAAGGAACCGCCGATGGACGTTGCTCTCACGATCAGTGCGACGATCCAGTACATGGTCGAGCAGGCACTTGAAAAAGCCGTCAAGCAGTCGCACGCAAAGGCAGGGACCGCGATAGTGATCGACAACAAGACCGGTGAGGTCCTTGCACTGGCAAACAATCCAACATTCGATCCAAACAAGCTGAACGAGATAACGAGCGAAAACCTTTCGAACGCCGCCGTGCAGCAGGTGATCTCACCGGGATCTGTTTTCAAGCTGATCACTTACGGTTCGGCACTTGAGAGCCGGATGATCTCGCCCGATGCCGAGATCGACAGCGGGAACGGCACGATCGAAGTGGCAAAGCACCGTTTCCGGGATTCGACGGCGATAGGACGGGTGAGTTATACGAAAGCCTTCGCACAATCGAGCAACGTCTGCGCGATCAAGACGGGGATGCGTGTCGGGCGGGAAGGATTTTATCGATCGGTGCTTGATTTCGGCTTTGGAAAACGAACCGGCATTGAATTGCCGGCCGAGACCAACGGCATCGTCCGTCATCCGGACCGTTGGTTCGGCGACTCACTCGCGTCGATGTCCATCGGATATGAGATCGGCGTAACGCCGCTTCAAATGGCCGCGGCATTCGCGACGATCGCGAACGACGGTGTCTATATCCAGCCGCATATCTTAAAAGAGGTGCGCTTGCCGGGCTCCGCTCTCCTGAGGACCTCTCAGCCTGAAAAAAGACGTGTCGTGAGCGTCGAGACAGCCAGGGCGTTGAGGTTAATGATGAGAGAAGTTGTTCTCTCCGGGACGGGCAAACGGGCACAGCTGAATGGGTACACATCGGCGGGAAAGACCGGTACAGCCTGGAAGTTTGACGAAGAGACAAAGCGGGTCAACTCGGCGAAATATGTTTCATCATTCATCGGGATGGCACCGGCCGAAGATCCTGCGGTCACGATCGCCGTTATCATCGATGAGCCGAAGACCGGCGGACGCGGCGGCGGTGCAGCCGCTGGGCCGGTCTTTCGCGAGATCGCCGAAATGGTATTGCCCGAACTGAATATCCGTCCGGATTCCGGAGAGGTTCCGGCCGACGAACGGCAAGACGAGGACGGTCTGGACCTGCTCCCGCAGATCGTGCCGGCCGTTGATAACTTCGCAGCCGCCCTTACGAACGTCCCGGTCAGCCATTTGAGTGATCAGCCGTTGGACAGCGAGAAAAAGGCCGTGAAAGCGGAGGCCGAGGCGGAAAAGAGAATATCACCGGTCAAGAGCAGGCCGCCAGAGAAAGACCCGGCCGTCGAAAAAACTGCAAAGACCACGCCTCCGGCCGCAAAACCGCGTCCGCGAGAGGACGAAAAGCCCCGGACAGCATCCCGGGCACCCGCAAAGAAGAAAGAACCTGCGGAGGGAAAGAAGAAACGGAATTGAACCTAGCGAAGGCCATTGAATACATGAGAGCTGCGTCTCCGCAACTTGATCCCGCCAATGCCGACCGAGAGATCGCATCGATCGTCATCGACTCTCGCGAGGTGGGGGCGGGTGACGTCTTTTTCGCTCTGTCGCAGCCGGATTATGCCAACAACGGCTTCAATGGCGAATTCGAGGACGCAACGAAATACTGCGCAGCTTCTTTTGAAAATGGAGCCGCGGCCTGCGTCGTAAGGCACGACAGGTTCGAGGAGCATCGTACCGAACTCGAGCCTTACCTGGATCGTTTGGTATTCGTGGACGACACCATCCGGGCACTGCAAAACCTGGCACGTGGTGTCTATTTGGCCTGGAACAAGCCGGTCGTCGCGATAACAGGCAGTGCCGGCAAGACGACCGCGAAGGAACTGGCCGCACACGTTCTTTCGGCGTCGGGCAAGAAGGTGCTGAAGAATATCAAGAACTACAACAATGGCCTTGGCCATCCGCTGACGGTGCTGAATCTCGCAAAGGACGATACGTATGACCTGGCCGTTTTGGAGATGGGAATGTCGACTCCGATGCACGAGATCGAGCGGCTTTGCGGTATCACCCCGCCCGATATCGCCGTAGTCCTGAACGTGCTTCCGGTCCACGTCGAACATCTTGGCTCCATCGAAAACGTGGCAAAGGCAAAGGCCGAGATCGTCGAAGGGATGAAAGAGGGCGGCACCGCCGTACTGAACGCCGACGATGAGCGCGTGATCGCGATGGCCGGGCTGGCCAAAGGGCCGGTCGTCTCGTTCGGTATTGAAAGCCCGGCGGACGTTCTGGCGGCTAACATCCGCTCCGAAGGCCTGGGGAATGCAAGATTTGAGCTGATCACGCCAAAAGGGACTGCACCGGTCGATTTTCACCTCGACGGAGTGCACAATATCTACAATGCTCTTGCTGCGGCCGGATCCGCTCACGCATTGGGCATGGGCCCCGACGAGATCGCGGCCGCTCTCAGCTCGGCCGTGCCGCCGCCTCAACGCGGACAGGTGTTGAACTTCGCGAAAGGCTTCACGGTCATCAATGATTCCTACAATTCGAATCCTGATGCGTTGATCTCGATGATCAAGACGCTTGTTGATAGCGGAGCCGGAAAACGGAAGATCGTTGTGGCCGGGGAAATGCTCGAACTTGGTGCGGACGAGGCCGAGATCCATAGGCGTACGGGACAGGAGATAGCCGCCTTGGGTGTCGACAAGCTGATCGGCGTCAGAGGTTTGGCGGAGCATCTTGTCGAAGGCGCCCGGAGTGGGGGCCTTGAGGCTGAGTTCATGACAGATTCGGACGCTGCGGCCGACGCTTTGTCAGGCCAGGTCAGGGAAGACGATCTGATACTGATAAAGGGTTCGCGCGGCGTCCGAACTGAAAAGATCGTTGAGAGGCTGGCCGAAGATTTCGAGTTGGCCGGATGATCCAACCGAACGCCAGGAGATAGATCGGGTATCGTCGGCGATTTATTACGGCGGCGGGCCCGCATCCCGTGATCGCAGATGCTCTATCATTTTCTCTACCAATTCATCTTCAGGGAGTATGGAGCCGCCGGCGAGTCTTATTTTTTCAAGGGCCTGAACGTTATCCAATATGTCACCTTCAGGACCGCGATGGCGACGATCTTTGCATTGCTTATTTCCCTGTTATTCGGGAAGCGGGTGATAAAGAAGCTTGTCGCATTAAAGGTCGGACAGGAGATCCGCGAGGAGCTTTCGGCCGAGCATCAAGCCAAAAGAGGGACGCCGACGATGGGCGGGGTCCTTATCATCGGCGCTGTATTGATCTCGACGGTCTTGTGGGCCCGGCTGGACAGCGTCTTTCTCTGGCTTGCATTGGGAGCGACGATCCTGTTCGGTGCGATCGGATTTGCCGACGACTATATCAAGATCGTCAAACGCCGGAGCCTTGGGCTGACGGAACGGCAGAAAATACTTGGGCAGTTTGCGGTCGCGATCGGTTTCTGGGCCGTGCTGTACTTTTTCACGAACTATACGTGGAACGTGAGCATCCCGTTCCTTAAGGCAACTGCCGAACCGACGGGGATCACCTATCTGTGGCCCGGCGTTTACCTGATCTTTATCATTTTCGTACTGCTGGGTTCGTCGAACGCCGTGAACCTGACGGACGGTATGGACGGGCTTGCGACAAGTATCACGGTCGTGGCGATGTCGGCCCTGACCGCCTTGACGTACGTGGCCAGCGACCGCCGATGGGCCGATTATCTGGACATCACGCATAACCCGTCGTCAGCCGAATTGACCGTATTTTGCGGTGCGATGGTGGGGGCAAGCCTGGGTTTTCTTTGGTATAACGCGCCGCCTGCGGACGTCTTTATGGGCGACGTGGGTTCGCTGGCGATAGGCGGAGCGTTGGGTACCGTCGCAATTTTGACAAAGCAGGAGTTTCTCCTGCCGTTCATCGGCGGGATTTTCATACTTGAAGCGGCCTCGGTGATGATACAAGTCGGATTTTTCAAATTCACCAAGCGAAACAGCGGGGTGGGGAAACGAATATTTTTGCAGGCACCGCTTCACCATCACTTTGAGTTGGCCGGATGGAAAGAGCCGAAGATAGTTTTTCGATTTTTGATCGTGGCGATCCTGTTCGCATTGTTGAGTTTGTCCACACTGAAGTTGCGCTAGTCGATGGGTTAAACAACGGCGTGACCGTTGGCGATGATGCGGATAGAAGAGTCTTGAGTTGATGCAGACCGAAGGAATAAAGGCACTTGTTCTCGGCGCCGGCAGATCCGGCGTCGCTTCGGCCCGTTTTCTCGCGGACCGTGGGGCGATCGTCGCGCTTCACGACCGGAAAGACGTCGCCGAATGGACAGAAAGCGCCCGATCCCTCAAGGACAGTCATCGAGTCGGCCTGATCTCAGGTGAGATTCCTTCCTGGCTGCTCGATCAGATCGAGATGGTCGTAATATCGCCGGGTGTTCCAACCGCGACCGTGCCGGCGAGATATATCGACCGTAAGGGCGGCGAGGTGATCGGCGAGGTCGAATTGGCGTCGCGCTTTCTCTCCGGCAGGATCGTGGGAATAACCGGGTCCAACGGCAAAACCACGACAACGACCCTTGTGGGCGAAATATTGAAGAACGCCGGGATCGACACGCGTGTGGGAGGAAACATCGGGACACCGCTTCTCGATCTTGTTGGTTCGACCGGCGACGGGACGTGGATCGTTGCCGAGCTGTCCAGCTTTCAACTCGAGACCATCAGGGATTTTCACCCGAACGTGGCGATCTGCCTGAACGTCACACCTAATCACCTGGACCGATACGATTCGTTCAAAGATTACGCCGCGGCGAAGCACCGGTTATTCATGAACCAGAATGCGTCGGATGCAGCGATCCTCAACGCCGACGATGAGATCACGTCTTCGTGGGCGTCCGGGCTCAACGCGAGCGTCACTCTTTTCAGCGTCCGCCGTGAGCTGGAGATGGGGTTATTCCTGCGAGGACGCGATCTTGTCAGCCGAGCCGGCGGCAGTGAGAAAGTGTTGATGTCGCGGGACGAGATCTTCTTAAAGGGCCTGCACAACGTCGAGAACGTTCTCGCCGCACTCGCGGCGGGGCTCGCGTGCGGGGCCGACCCTGCATCGATGAGGGAGACCGTCAGTAATTTCCGAGGGGTCGAGCACCGTATCGAGTTCGTCGCGGAGGTCGACCGCGTCCAGTTTTACAACGATTCGAAAGCCACGTCGGTCGACGCAACGCTCAAGGCCCTGGAGGCGATGGCCGAAAACGACGGCAAAGTGGTTCTGATACTGGGCGGCCGTGGCAAAAACGCACCGTATGAACCGCTGAGGCCGCTGGTCGAAAAGATCGTCCGGGCGATCGTCGTGATCGGCGAAGACGCCGACAATATCGAGAGCCAATTGAGCGGAGCGGCGATGATCGTTCACGGTTCGACGATGGAAGACGCGGTCCGGCAGGCCCATTCGATCGCGGAAGCCGGTGATGTGGTCCTACTGGCACCTGCGTGCGCGAGTTTTGATATGTTCGGCAGTTATGAGGAAAGGGGCCGCGAATTCAAAAGGGCGGTGAAGGAGATGGCCGGTGGGGAAGCGGGCCTGGAACGTTCCGCATAGCATCGGCCCAACGGCTGCATCGCCGATCATGCCGATCGGCACCGAACCGGAAAAAGGGGAGTTTTTCAGTAGGTCAGGCTTAGTAGAACGACGCAGATGGCAACGCAGATAAGCAAACTAAAGGTCGATTGGTTATTGTTCGGGATCGTTGCGGCCCTTTCGCTGTTTGGGGCGGCTATGGTCTACAGCGCTTCGGCGATGATCGCGCTTCGCGAATCGCAGAGCCAGTTCACCTACTTCTATAAGCAGTTCGCCTTTACGATCATCGGCCTCGCGATGATGTTTATAGTCAGCAGGATCGATTACAGGCGATACCGTTCCGCATGGTTCGTCTACACCCTGCTTGCGGTCACCGTTATCCTCTTGATCTCGGTATTTGCGTTCCCGCCGATCAACGGGGCAAGGCGGTGGATCAGGTTTGCGGGCCTCTCGTTCCAGCCGTCGGAGCTTGCCAAACTTGCTTTGCCGTTCTTCCTTGCATATTTTCTCGCGAAAAACGAAAAGTCGATGGGCGAACTCAAGGCGACCGTGATCCCTTGCGTCGCGGCCCTTGCGCTGGTCGGAGGCTTGGTTCTGCTCGAACCGGACCTCGGAACCGTGATCGTGCTCTGCGCCATCTTCTCCACGGTCTATTTCGCAGCCGGGGCCAGGATCCTTCACATTGCGTCGGTTGCGGCGATCATGGTCATAGGCGGGATCGCTGCGATAATCGTCGCTCCATGGCGGGTACAGCGGCTGATGGCGTTTCTTGATCCGTTCAGCCATTCGGACTCGGCCGGCTATCAGGTGGTCCAATCACTAATGGCGATCGGGTCGGGCGGGATAATCGGCGAGGGCTTCGCAAAAGGGCAGGCGAAGCTGTTCTACCTGCCCTATCCCTATTCGGATTTTATCTTCTCCGTTGTCGGCGAAGAGTTTGGGCTTATCGGGACGCTGGGCGTGGTGCTGGCCTTTGGGCTGCTTCTTTGGAGAGGGACGCGTGCTGCGGTCTTTGCACCGGACCGGTTCGGGATGCTGCTCGGAATCGGGATCATCACCGGGATCGTCGTTCAGGCTCTGTTCAATATCAGCGTGGTCATTTCGATCGTTCCCGCTAAAGGTATACCGCTGCCGTTTATTTCGTACGGCGGTACATCGGTTTTGGTGACGATGCTCGCGGTCGGAGTTCTGCTGAATATTTCGAGAAGCTCCGGATCGGGGCCGGGACCGCGGGCGGGGAAAGACAGCAGATGAAGGTGCTGATAGCCGCCGGTGGGACAGGCGGCCACATTTATCCGGGTATCGCCGTCGCGAACGAGCTGACGCGGCGTGACCCGTCGGCGGACATCCTTTTTGTAGGAACGTCACGCGGGTTGGAGAAGAAGATCGTTCCGGAGAACGGATTTCAGCTCGCCCTGATAGTAAGTGCCGGGCTGAAAAACGTCGGGATCATCGGGAAGCTGAAAGGCCTCGGCGTTCTGCCGATCAGCTTTATCGAGGCCGCGAAGCTGATCCGCGAGTTCAAGCCCGATGTCGTCGTCGGAGCCGGAGGGTACGTGTCGGGGCCGGTCCTTTTGACTGCCAGTTTGCTCCGCTACCCGACCTTGATAATGGATTCGAACGCCCTTCCGGGTTACACCAACCGGCGGCTTGCGAGGTTTATTGACAAGGCCGCACTGACGTTCGAAGAAGCGACGCCCTACTTCGGAGAAAAGGGGACGGTCACCGGCAATCCGGTCCGAAAGGAGTTTTTTCAGGTCGAGCTTAAACAGCGGAGCGAGATACTGAACGTCCTCGTTTTCGGAGGGTCGCAAGGTGCAAGGGCCATAAACAACGCGATGATGAACGCCCTGCCGCTGCTCGAAGGTAAGGGCGACAAATTGCGGATCGTGCACCAGACGGGTGAAGCGGACCTTGAGAGGGTAAGAGAGTTGTACAAAAGGTCGCGGATCGGCGACCACGAGGTGAAGGCCTTCATTTTTGACATGTTCGCGGAATTTGCGAAGGCCGACGTAGTTATTTGCAGGGCAGGAGCCACGACCTGTGCGGAGCTTGCCGCCGCGGGCAAGGCTTCGATCATGGTGCCGCTTCCGACGGCGGCGGACGACCACCAGCGGAAGAATGCCGAGGCGTTTGAAAAGGCCGGAGCGTCGCGGATGATGATCCAGGCCGACCTAAGCGGAGAAAGCCTGGCATCGCTGATCAGCGATCTGATCGATTCGCCGGACGCGATCGCAAAGATGGAAATCGCGGCGAAAAAGCTCGGGCGGGCAGATGCGGCCGAATCGGTTGCGGACCTGATCGAGGGGTTGGCCGAAGAAAGACAGAATGTTTAGAAACCTGAAAAGGATCCATTTCATTGGGATCGGCGGCATCGGAATGAGCGGTATCGCCGAGGTTCTGTGCAATCTCGGTTTCGTCGTTACCGGTTCGGACGTCAAGAGATCGAAGAACACCGAACGGCTCGAATCCCTGTTCGCGGTCGGGATCGCGGAAGGCCACCGGGCCGAAAATGTCGGGGCGGCCCAGGTGGTCGTCTATTCGTCGGCGGTCAAGGAAGACAACCCCGAAGTGGTGGAGGCCAAACGGTTGGGCATTCCGGTGATCCCGCGTGCCGAGATGCTCGCTGAGTTGATGGTGCTCAAACCGTATGCCGTGGCCGTTTCGGGGACGCACGGCAAAACGACGACGACCTCGATGGTGGCGACGATCCTCGGGTACGCAGGGTTCGACCCGACGACGGTGGTCGGCGGTGTGGTCGACACGCTTGGTTCAAATGCACGGCTGGGAAGTTCCGAATGGTTCGTGACGGAAGCCGATGAGAGCGACCGCTCGTTCCTGATGCTGTATCCGACGATCGCTGTCGTTACCAACATAGACAAGGAACACATGGAGTCGTACAAAGGGATGGATGACGTGGTCCAGTGCTTCACGCAATTCGTGAACAAGGTGCCGTTCTTTGGGGCCGCGGTCATTTGCCTTGACGACCCCAATGTCCAGCTGATCATCCCCAACATAAAGCGGCGTCGCGTCACTTACGGGATGACGGCGCAGGCCGATATCTCGGCCCATAACATTCGGTACAACGATTCCTTCGGGTCGACATTCGCCGTATGGAAGGGCCACGAGGTTCTTGGCGAGATCAACCTGCCGGTGCCGGGCGAGCACAATGTTTACAACGCCCTCGCCGCGACGGCCGTCGCTATCGAGCTTGACATACCTTTTGAGAAAGTGGCGGCGGCGTTCGAGGGTTTCAAGAATGCAAACCGGAGGTTTCAGTTCAAGGGCGAAGCAAAGGGAATCATGGTCGTCGATGATTACGGCCATCACCCTACAGAGATCCTTGCGACGCTGGATGCAGCGAAAAACTGTGCTGGAGGGCGGCGGACCGTCGTTGTCTTTCAGCCGCATCGTTATTCCCGAACAAAGGAATTGATGGACGAATTCGCCCTCGCGTTCAACAACGCGGATGTCGTCTTCGTTCTTGATATCTACGCGGCGAGCGAGCAGCCGATCGAAGGTATCACCGCCGAGGCGCTCACGGAAAATATAAAGAAATACGGCCATAAGAATGTGACCTATGTCGGCGATCTGGAAAAGGCCGCAGATGTCGTTTTGCCCAATTTGAAGGAGGGCGACCTGGTTATCACTCTTGGGGCAGGGAGCATCACGCGGCTATCGGACGAGATCGTCGAGAAATTGAACGCTAAATGAGAATTGAATCGAATACGGCCGGGCGGGGAATTTGAAAAGATCGGAGAGCATTGCGTCCCGGATCGGACGATCCCGGGGGTGAGGGGCCGCGGCCGGCCGCGGAGATCAGAAATTGAGATTTATGGGTGCGAGAGTAAGAAGAAAACCAGTCAGCGATCCGACGCCGCGGACCGCGAGCAAGCGAAAGAAAGCCCGTGGACGTTCGGCCGAGATAGCAGCCGGACGTTTCGGGAACTTTGTTCTGCCGCTGGTCCTTAGCGTTTGCCTCGTGATCTGCCTTGCGGTCCTCGGCTATCTGGGGCTGCAGAGCGTGACCGCGTCCAAGTTCTTTGACGTTAGGTCGGTCAGCGTCAGCGGCACCGAGCGGGCTTCGAAAACCGACATCGAGCGCATTGCCGCAAGCATGTCGGAGAAGACCGGCGTCTGGAATGCCGACCTTTCTGAGATCAGGGCAAGGGTCGAAAAGCTCCCGTTCGTTAAGACCGCCACGGTGGCCAGGGCCCTGCCCGACGGTTTGCGGGTCGCGGTGGTCGAGCGGGTGCCGATCGCCGTCGTGACTTTAGCGAACGGGCCGATGCTCGTGGATAACGAGGGGATGCTGCTCGCCCCTCCCAATGAACGTGAAGAAGGGCTCCCGGTGATCCTGAAAGGTTGGGACGAGGGCAAATCCGAGAAGGCATTCAAAGACAATCTAGAGAGGGTGAAGATATACCAAAAGATGATCGGCGAGTGGAAGGAACTCGGCCTCGTGGAACGGGTCAACGCAGTCGACCTGGGTGACCTTCGGTCCCCGAGAGCGATGACGCAGGATTCGGGGTTTCCGGTGACGATCGAGGTGGGCCGTGAATCGTTCGGGCAGCACCTGAAGAACGGTATCAGTGCGATCGCCGGCAAAGGCGACCAGTTCGACGGTGTGAACCTGGTCGGTTCGAACATGATCCTGAATTCGCGAAAAACCGCGGCGAGATCGGCACCGGACCAGAATTAGTCTATGAGCAATGACATCCATGCAATTGGGCTGGACATCGGCACGAGCAAGGTGCGGTGCGTAATTGGCCACGCCGCCGAGGGCGTTCCGATGGACGTCGTCGGCTACGGCGAGTCCGATTCGCGAGGGCTGCGGCGAGGCATCGTGACGGCGACCGATGCCGTTGCCGAATCGGTTCGAAAGGCCCTTGGGGATGCTGAGCGGATGAGCGGGCTCGAGGTCGGCTCGGCCTATGTGAATCTCTCGGGCGAGCACTTTCGCGGAGAGAACAAGAGCGGTGTCGTCGCCGTTGCCGGAGCGGGCAGGGAGATCACCGAGGACGACGTCGAGCGGGCGGTCGAATCCGCTTGCGCGATGCAGCTGCCGGCCGGATGGGAGATCGTCAACAGCCTTCCTCAGGAGTTCATCATTGACGGACAGGACGGGATCACCGAACCGGTGGGAATGAGCGGAGCGAGGCTCGAGTCGCTGGTGCACATCGTCATCGGCCCGAGTGCCGGGCGGCAGAATCTGACTAAGGCGATCAAACGGGCCGGGCTCGAGGTCGAAAAGATGATGCTGGAGCCTTTGGCGGCCGCCGAGGCGACCCTAACGGACGATGACAAGGAGTACGGCTGTGCGCTGGTCAACCTCGGGTCCGAGATCACTAGCATGATGATCTTCGGCCGTGGGGCGGTCCAGCACACGGCAGTCTTTCCTTTCGGCGGACTTCATTTTACAAAGGACATCGCTGTCGGACTCCGCGTGTCGATACAGGATGCGAACCAGATCAAGCATCGGTACGGGTGTGTCGCATCCTTTTTGCTCGACGATGAAGAAAGGCTCGAGAACATCGAGATCTTACCGGTCGGGCGGACAGAGACAAGGGCACTTTCTAAGGAGATCCTCTGCGACATCATGCAGCCTCGTGCGGTCGAGCTTCTCCAGCATATCGCGCACGAGGTGACGCGGTCCCGACTGCAAACATCGAGCGGCGTCGTCTTGACGGGCGGCGGGGCGAATGCCCGCGGGATGGTCGAGATCGCCGAGCAAGTGTTCGACGCGCCGACACGGCTCGGCCGTCCGGGCAAGGACCGCTTCGCCGGGTTGGCCGAACAGATCGACGGGTCTGAATGGGCGGTTTCAGCGGGACTCGCGCTTGCATCGGCACGGGCCCAGGTCCGCGAGAGAGCCAGAGGCGGACGACGGTCGTCGCGTGTCGCCGAATGGTTCGAAAATTTTCGGGATAAATTTCGCTAATTCGAGGTTCGTGGCTGGATTTTCACCACAAATCATAGTATGCTTTGCTCCCGTCAATACAATATGTTGTAAGTGACCGGCAACGCGTTTCGAAGCGGCGCATCTTCCCGATCTAATAGAAAATCACCTAATACGGGATTCAAAGTAATGAATACGGACAGCATTCAAATGCAAAGCAGCGGTTTAAAAATGTTCATTGACGAGCCGCCCATCACGGGCGCGCGGATCAAGGTGGTCGGCGTCGGCGGCGGCGGCGGGAACGCCGTCAACCGGATGATCGAGGCGGGGATCCAGGGTGTGGAGTTCATCGTCGCGAACACGGACCTTCAGGCTCTTAATTGTTCAGCGGCTCCGATGAAGATCCAGCTTGGCGGCAAATCTACGCGAGGTTTGGGTGCAGGATCGAACCCGGAGGTCGGCCGGGCAGCCGCACTCGAGGACCACGAGAAGCTGCTCGACGTGCTTGAAGGCGCGGATATGGTTTTTGTCACCGCGGGGCTCGGCGGCGGAACAGGCACAGGAGCGGCGCCGGTCGTCGCCTCGCTGGCGATAGAGCTTGGCGCGCTTACGGTTGCCGTGGTCACCAAGCCCTTCGGAGTCGAAGGTAAGAAACGCATGGCCCAGGCTGAGGCGGGCCTGGCCGAACTTCGCGGCTGTGTGGATACGATCATCACGATCCCAAATTCTAAACTTCGAGAGGTCGAGCCGGGTATCACGGTGATCAACGCCTTTCGCCGTGCCGATGACGTTTTGCTTCAGGCGGTCCAGGGCATCACGGAACTTATCACGACGCCGGGAATAATTAATCTCGACTTTGCCGATGTTAAGACCGTGATGCGCGGCCAGGGAGTCGCGCTGATGGGGATCGGCACCGCAAACGGTGAGAACGCTCCTTCTCTCGCGATGCGCTCAGCGCTGGATTACAAACTCCTTGAAGAGAATTCGATAACCGGAGCGAAGGCCGCACTTATCAACATCACCGGTGGTGTGAACATGCCGCTGGCCGAGATCGAGGATGCGATCGCGATGATCGAGGAAGAATCGGATGACAATGCCGACATTATTTGGGGCAACGTCGTCAAGGAAGATATGAATGACGAGATCAAAGTTACGGTCATCGCCACCGGATTCGACAGCGCCGTAGGTGCGATCAAACCATTGCCAAGGCCGGTAGAGGCCCTCGCGGCGAGCAGCGCGGCCGCGGGTATGAACCAGTCCGTAATAAAAGGCGAGGACCTCGACGTACCGACGTACATTCGTCGACAGGCCGATTAGGGCAGGGTGAACAAGATTTTCCCGTCCGCTTGAAACAAAAATTGCCCGGCAGTTCCGTTGGATTGCCGGGTTTTTTTGTTCTAGCATTGAATCGAATTGAATAGCGGATCAAACCAGGATCGAACGGCCGGGGAACGGCCCGTCGTTGCCGTCACCATCGGCGATGCGGCCGGGATCGGCCCGGAGATCGCTTTGAAGGCGATCGCCGACCCGACCGTCCGCGATAAGGTGCGCTGTGTTGCGGTCGGAGACCGGAACTTCCTATTGCGTGCCGCCGCCAGGTTCTCCCCCGAGCTGCAGTTTGTCGAATTCGCTCGCGGTGGTTCGGCGCCCGAGGAAGCTGTTGAGGTCTTTGACGCCGGACCGTTGCCGGAGGAATTCGAGATCGGAGTTGACGCCGCGTCCACCGGGAGGGCGTCGGCGGAATGCGTGAAGGCCGCGGTCTCGCTCTGCGTGGATGGGCTTGCGGATGCAATGGCGACGGCACCGATCAGCAAGAAGGCGATCAAACTCGGCGGCTACGACTTTCCCGGGCACACGGAGTTCATCGCCGAACTCACGAACACGCTGGAATTCGCGATGAGCTTTTTCGCGGGCAGGCTGAGGGTCCTGCTCATAAGCACGCACGTTCCTTTAAGGCGAGCGGTCGAAATGGTGACGGCCGAGCGGCTTAAGGGCGTGATCACGTTTGCCGACCGCGAACTCGGAAAGGTGCTTGGCCGGAGGCCCTCGATCGCGGTTGCGGGATTGAATCCCCATGCATCGGAAGGCGGGCTATTCGGGAACGAGGAAGCCAATGAAATGGTCCCGGCGATCCAGGCCTGCAAGGGCGACCTTGGGATAAATGTCTCGGGCCCTTATTCTCCGGATACGATCTTCCGGCGGGGATATGATGGCGAGTTCGACGCAGTGATCGCCTGCTATCACGATCAGGCGACGATCGCGGTCAAGTCGCTCTCGTTCGGATTCGCCGTGAATGTTACACTCGGCCTTCCGATAATCAGGACGTCGGTCGATCATGGCACCGCGTTCGATATTGCGGGAAAGGGGATCGCCGACCCGTCGAGCATGAAGGCCGCGATCCTGCTTGCCGGCGAGCTTGCCCGAACCAGGCACGCAGCGGTTTGATCGTCACGACCGCGTCTTCATTTTCGCCTGCTTTTTGCGGGCGTCGTAGGGTGATATATAATCGGGCTCAGATCCAAACCCTAAAGCTCATTTAATAGAGGAGTAATTTTACGAGTGGCTAGACACAGACTTTTATTGGCTGATGATTCGCTTACTGTTCAAAAGGTCGTAAACCTGACCTTTGCGGACCAGGGGATGGATGTTGCGACATTTGCGGACGGCGATTCGGCCGTTGGAGCTCTTGCGGCCGTCAGCCCCGATATTGTGCTTGCGGACGTGAACATGCCGGGGATGAACGGGTATCAGCTTTGCGAGATGATGCGAAGCGACCCGGCCTTTCAGAATGTTCCGGTCCTGCTGCTCGTCGGGTCCTTTGAACCTTTTGACAGGGCCGAGGCCGAGCGCGTCGGTGCGAACGGGCACATGACGAAGCCGTTCAGCTCGATAGCGGAACTGGTCTCGACGGTCGATGCGCTGCTTGCACATTCGGCACCGTCAACCATCGAAGAGGCCTCTGATGGGCCGCTGCCCGACACTTCAGACATTGATTCGCTTTACGAGAAAAGCATGGTCGAGCCGCCGGCGGGATCGGAAAGCGAATTTGCCGCTGTTGAAAACGGATTGGACGACGAGATGATCCAAACCAGTTACGTCGACGCCGAAAACGAATTCGTGATAGAGGACGAGTATTACACGGGCCAGCCGGATGACATCGCCGTGGAAGATCGTGCCGAAGGTTCATTTCGGCCCGCCAGCGATCCGACCGAAATTCAACCACTTCAACAAGAAGCGGTTGAAGATGTCGCAGCCAGTTATGATACCGGGCCATTTGACACCGTTGCTTCGGAGCCGCAAGCGGAGGAATTACCAAGTCCGACAGTTGAACAGACCGGGTACACGACCGCCAAATTTGACAATGCGGACCTGCTCGAATTGCCGACACTGGCATCGGATCCGCATGCGTCCCCGGCGATGGGCGGCGGGCATTCCCCCGAGATCACAAGCCTGTCACCTGAACTAATCGATCTGATCGTCGACAAAGTGGTCGAACGGCTCGCTGAACGCGGTTTGGCCGGCGAGGCCCACTCTGCCCAAAGTTCCTGATAGAAAACTTTATTATGAGTTCCGGCCGGTTTTCTTTCTAGTGGGAAAACCGGCCGAAATTGTTCTATTATTTAGGTTTTACGAGTATGGAAATACCAAAGGCTTACGACCCGGCACAGGCCGAACAGGATCATTACGAACGGTGGGAAAAGAGCGGTTTTTTCCGCCCGGAGATCAACGAGGACCCAAACGCGGTCAAATATTCCATCGTCATTCCGCCGCCGAACGTTACCGGCAGCCTTCACATGGGCCACGCGCTTCAGCATACGATCATGGACGTTCTGATCCGCTGGAAACGCATGCAGGGTTTCCGTACGCTTTGGCTTCCCGGCACCGACCACGCGGGGATCTCGGTCCAGCGCAAGGTCGCCGAACAGCTTCGCGAAGAGGACGGAAAGACGCCGCTTGACGTGGGCCGCGAAGAATTTGTCCGCCGGGCCTGGGCGTGGAAAGAGCAGTACGGCGACACCATAACCGAGCAGATGCGCCGCGAGGGGGCGTCCGTCGATTGGTCGCGGCACCGCTTTACGATGGACGAGAGTTTGTCCACGGCCGTCCGGAGCGTTTTCGTCACGCTCTACAACGAAGGCTGGATCTACAAGGGCCTGCGAATCGTGAACTGGTGCCCGAAGGACAAGACGGTTCTTTCGGACCTTGAGGTGAAGGAAGAGACGCGCAAAGACGGGAAGCTTTATTACCTAAGATATCCGATCTCAGGCTCCCCTCCTTACGAACGAGGGGTGGACGCCGCGTCTTCAGCGGCGGACGGGGTGGTTCTCTACCTCACGGTCGCCACGACCCGCCCCGAAACGATGCTCGGCGATACCGCCGTCGCGGTCCATCCTAGAGACGAACGCTACAAACACCTGATCGGCAAAACCGTTGACCTGCCTCTCACCGGCCGCGAGATCCCGATCGTCGGCGACGATTATGTCGACCCCGAATTCGGGACGGGGGCCGTGAAGGTCACGCCCGCACATGACCCGAACGACTACCAGATCGGGCTCCGTCATGACCTCGAACAGCTTCTGGTGATGAACGACGACGGCACGATGAATGCGGCCGCCGGGGCCGATTTCGACGGCCTCGACCGGTTCAAAGCGCGCGAGAAGGTGATCGAGAGATTTGAGGAACTCGGGCTGCTCGAACGCGTGGAAGATTATGAGATAACGCTTCCGGTTTGCGAACGGTGTAAGACCGTGGTCGAACCGATCCTTTCAGATCAGTGGTTCGTGAAGATGGACGAAATGCGCGACATGGCCCTCGAACTGATGCGTACCGAAGGCGTGCCGCATTTCTCGCCGCAGGTGCCGCACGAGAAGGTCTATACCGCCTGGCTGGATAACCTGAAGGATTGGACGATCTCCCGCCAGCTTTGGTGGGGCCACCAGATCCCGGCGTGGTATGACGATGACGGCAATACGTACGTCGCGATGACCGCCGAAGAGGCGAAAGAAAAGGCCGGCGGGAAGGAACTGAAGCAGGACCAGGATGTTCTCGACACATGGTTTTCATCCGGGCTCTGGGCATTCAGCACATTCGGCTGGACGGGCGATACGGGCAGAAACGCGACCGTTAGGGAGCGTGCATCTGGCCCCGGCGGGGAGGGCACGCTCGTTCACACTCGCGTCTCTGCCCGTAACGACCTCGACACCTTCCTCCCCACCGACGTCCTCGTCACCGGCCGCGACATCATCTTTCTCTGGGTCTCGCGGATGATCATGCTGACGAAGAAATTCGTCGATAAGAAGGCGTTCGAAGACGTGATCGTGACCGGCACCGTGCTTGGCAAGGACGGCAAGCCGATGTCCAAATCGCGAAAGAACGGCGTCGACCCGATCGAGATGTTCGACAAGTTCGGCGTCGACGCCACGCGAATATATCTCGCGTCCATCGCAACCGGGGCCGATATCAAGTGGAACGACCTGCTGATCGAGACCTATCGCAATTTTGCGAATAAGATCTGGAATGCGACGCGATTCTGCTTAATGAACTCCGGGAAGTCAGATTTTGACTGGACTGCTGCAGATGATGAATCTAAACAAAAGTATTACGAAGAGCGGGGCCCACACACTTTAGCGGATCGCTGGATAAATTCGAGACTAAGTAAGACGGCAAATGCGCTGAACAAGGCCCTAGAAAACTATCAATTTCACGAGGCCGTTAGTCTGATCTATCACTTTTTCTGGGATGAGTTTTGCGATTGGTATATTGAGCTAAAAAAAGACGAAATAACAGCGGGGAACGTCTTGGCTTCAGCTCATATTTTCTGGGTTCTAGATATCGCGCTAAGGATGCTTCATCCCTTCATGCCGTATTTGACGGAAGAACTTTGGCTTAAGCTGCCTGGATCATCGAACGAACTTCACCATCCGGCCTATTGTCATGCAGGGGCGTCGATAATGCTGACGGGATTTCCCCAAGGCAAAAGTGGAGAATTTGTCGATGACCGGGCCGAAGCTGAGATGCAGCTTGTCATCGACACCATCAAACGCGTCCGCAACATCCGCTCGGAGATGAACATCAAACCGAGCGACCGCGTAGACATCCACGTCGCCGCGGCGGCCGAAATGCAGTCGATCCTAGCCGCCAACGAGGCGCAGATCAAAAAGCTTGCACGTGCTGATAAGGTTGTATTGACCGATTCGCTCGCGGTGCCGAAGGCTTCGGCAAAGGCCGTCCTGACCGGCGGTGCCGAGATCGCCGTCCCGCTCGAAGGCCTGATCGATTTCGACAAGGAACGTGAACGGCTGCAGAACCAGATCGCAAAGCTCGACACCGAACTTCAGCGTCTGAACGGCCAGCTTTCGAACGCGAACTTCGTCGAACGGGCTCCGGCGGAGAAGGTGCAGGAATTGAGGGACCGGAAGGATGAGATCGAGCAGCAGTCAGTCATACTTAAAACGAATTTGGAGGCCTTGAGCGAATGAGCTGGGCGTTAGTCTTTACCCTAATCTCGTTGATGTCCGGTATATCCGTGGCTGGTCAGTCCAGGGAACTTCCCCGTGATGAATTCTTTGGTCTGCTGAGAAAAGCTGGTGCCGCGACCGATGCTGTCCCGCATCGGTCGACCACGACGACCAGGTCTTTTGAGGGTGGTGTCGCCAAACTCGACCAGATTCAGACACGGGAGGCCTTGCCGAACGGTAACCTACGCTTGATCCAGAAGTCAGGCGAAGAGATCATCGAAGTAATTACCGTCCACAATAAAAATTTTCAGCGTGATAACGGTGGTAAATGGAGGAAAGTTAACACTCCGGAAAACGTTATGCTTGGAAGAACAATTTCTGGGCCGTATACCTCTGAATACTCTACATCACAGGACAAGGTAAACGGTCAGAGAGTAATTGTATTGACTTGGTCGATATTGCTGGGAAACGATCAATTCTCCGAAACCAAGACGTTTGTTGCAAGCAACGGAAGAATAGTGCGAGAAGAAAGCCGCGGAGGTTCGGTTGACGAACAAAAGACAGTAACCTGGGATGAGGTGGTTGTTTACGACTACAATGTTGGTTCATTGATCATCCGGGCTCCGATCAGATGATTAAAATGCGAGACATTTATCTTGTTCTTCTCATTCCGTTGTTTCGCTTCTGGTCTACTAGAGAAGAAGTGGAATCCTGTTTGAAGGGATGACAACAAGTTGAAGTTGAACTCGGCCATAAGGGAGGTATGAATTAATGAGATCAGCGTATTTATTTTTGGGTTTCGTGATATGCCTAATGGCTACGGTTCCGACTTTCTCTCAAGTCGAAAAGCTCGGCGAAGCCGACTACAATACCGCGCTCGCGAAGGCTCTCGATGCCGCATCTTCGCGGACCAGACGGGTCTTGACCGACGAGAAGTTTTATAACGGCACGCAGGTTTACGGTACGCGAAAGATCGTTTCGGAATTCGCGGGGAATGACGCGAAGAAGATCGAGATAAGCGAAGAATTCAACGGAAAGAAGAGCAGCTCCAATTCGATCACGCTGGCCGGCCGGTACTTTTGCAAGGAAGGCGAAAAGGCCTGGAAGCGGGCCGATAAGGAATGCGCAAAAGCCGGGAAGGCGATGGCGATCCCTGACGGCGATTACGAATATTTCGTCGAGCCTGACCCCGCAAATTACGGCCGAAAGATCTACACCCGCCGGGCCGAATACACAGACGCTGGCTCACCGGGCCGCGACGCGGTCAGGCTCAAGTTCATCGAGATCAAGTTCGTCACCGACGAGACCGGTGCGATCATCGAATACTCCGAGACCCGCCGCGGCGGCATCGAGCCGAACGGCTGGAGCAGCACTCAGGTAACAAAATACATCTACGAACCCGCTGATCTGAATATCATCGACCCGACGAGGGAATTCGAATAAAAACGCTGTCTTCCCAAAATGAAAAGAGGCTTTGCCTTTCCTTAACGACCTAAATAGAATCCTCTGAGGCTCTTACTCAAGTCTTTTGACCTGAGGCAGAGCCTCAGGCGCTTGGATGATCCATCGCGACGGAAAGGCAGAGCCTTTCCGCATTGCGACCGGGCTCAGCCCGATAGAGACTATGAACTGGCTCGACAATGGCGATGCCCTGGCGGCGATCGGCCAATTTTTGGCGGAGGACATCGGCCGCGGCGATATCACCACGGCTTCGACGGTCCCGCCGGACGTCCGCGGCGTGGGAAGATTCCTTGCGAAGGAGTATCTGGTCATTTGCGGGCTGGAGGTGGCGGAGGCCGTCTTCGCCAATCTGGACGCCGATATCTCCGAGATCGAGACGTCGTTCTCCGACGGCGACGAGGTCGAAGAGGGCACCGTCTTCGGCATGCTCAAAGGCTATGCCGACGTGCTGCTCACGGGCGAGCGTGTCGCGTTGAACCTGCTTCAGCGGATGTCGGGCGTCGCGACGCTTACCCGTCAGTATGTACGGGCGGTCGAGGGAACGGGTGCCGCCATCGTCGACACCCGCAAGACGACGCCCGGATTACGTCTGTTGGAAAAGTATGCGGTCACGATCGGCGGCGGCAAGAACCATCGGATGGGCCTCGACGACGGCGTGCTTATAAAGGATAACCACATTACCCTCGCCGGCGGCGTGACCGAGGCGGTCAAGGCCGCCAAAGATTCCGCCGGCCATCTTCACAAGATCGAGGTCGAGGTCACCAACTGGGCCCAGCTTCGCGAAGCCATCGACGCAGGTGCCGACATCGTAATGCTCGACAACCAGACCCCCGAAGAGGCGGCCAAGCTCGTCCAGATGTCCCGCGACCTGAACCCTGCGGTCCTGATCGAAGCCTCCGGCGGGATGGACCTCGACCGCGTGCGGTCGTTCGCCGAAGCCGGCGTCGACCTGATCTCGGTCGGCCGCCTTACGCATTCGGCCCGGGCCGTCGATATCTCTTTCAAGATCCAAACCCTCTAATTCCTACTCGATCATATCAGGCAAAATATCCGTTGAAATCGTGTGCTGTCTATGCTACAGTGTGCAACTCAGACAACGTCTGGATCGCTCTTTGAAAAGTTTTTTTATTTTTCGCCGAATTTGGGGAAAGTATTGCCGCAAGTGGTTAAGTATCAATAGTTTCCACGTTCCGTCGGATCGCGGAACGCGGTCGGAACGCTTAGGTCGGTTATCCTCATGATATAAAGACGCTAATGACTGTAGAATGAGCAGTTAACGCCTATCATCTAAGGCAGGGCCTGAAGGAAAACGTTCGGGATTATTCAGAGCGACCAGTTCCTCGTCAGGGCGGGCAAACGGGAAGAAATAGACTGCGACAAGGGCAACGAGGAGCCCGGCTGTGCAGGCGATCCCGCCCTCCAACCCGTACTGTCCGCCGGTCAGCCAATCGGGCCCTCGGTCTATCTCCCTTAAAAGGGGATGGGGGACAAGCTCTTTCAGGCCGCTCACCTCGATGCCGAAGATCGATCCCTGGGCCCAGTTCCAGGCAAGATGAAGCCCGAACGGAAGCCAAAGGTTCCGGGTGCGAAGATAGGCCAATCCGAACCACACTCCGGCAATTATCGTGTTCAGCCAGGAGAGCCAGGTCGCGTTCGGGTTCGCGTTGTGGACCGTCGCGAACAGGATCGAGGTCAGCAGTAAACCAAACCAGGTCAGGTTCGACCGGATAAACGTCTGCAGCAGGTATCCGCGAAACAGGACCTCCTCGAAGGCGGCCGCGACCGCAAAGACCGCGAATGAAATGGCCGCGGTCGTAAGCACTTCGCCGCCCGCGGCGTCGGCGTTCAGTCGAAACGACAACCCGCCGGCCGCCAGACCGATAAGCGCGGCGGCCGCAAGGGCGATGAAGCCGAGTGCCAGCCCAATGACGAGGCCGCTTCCCCAGCCCTTGACCAATGAGGCGCCCATTGCTCGAAACGGGAGTTTTTCCAGGTATTTGCCGCAAAACCATCCAGCGGCCAATGCAACGGCGAGCGAGATGAGGCTGTTGATGAGAAGCCCGACGGGGCTTCCTTCGGCCGCCGAAGCCATTTGAGGCCCGACGATAATGAGAGCCGCAGATCCGAGGATGACGCCCCCGAAAACGAACAAGCCGACAAAGATCGCCGCCCGCCATCCGCTGCGAAGCCGTCCGACGGCGTCGAATAGGAAATACGAACTTTTCATAGGGTCATTTGCGAGTCTACCTAAGAACGAAACGCCGTACAAACGAAGCAAATCAGCCACGACGTTTATGCTAAACTTACGAACGTGAAGACAGGATCGGACAGGTCGAAAAGGAATTGGGGCCTCGCTATCGTAGGGACGGTCGTTGTGTTCTCGTTCACGATCCTGGTAATGCTGCAGTCATCGAATCAGTGGCAGCGATTCTCGGTGGACACGGCCAGCGATACCCTCCTTCTTTATGCACTCTCCTCCCTGAATTTTATTGCCCTTGTTATTTTCGGTTTCATTTTCCTCAGGAGCATCGTAAAGCTCGTTCGGGAACGGCGCGCTTCGCAAGTCGGCTCGAAGCTAAAGACAAAGCTGCTCGCGTACTTTGCCGCTATCAGCCTGCTTCCGATCTTTGCAATGGCGGGATTTTCCTACCTTTTCATGAATCGAGCGCTCGAAAGGTGGTTCACGTCCATCCCTGAAAACGTCGTGCGCGCTCCGCTCGAGATCGAGAATCGGGCCAACGCCGAGCGTTTTGACAAGCTGAAGGAACTAGCCGATGTCATCGCCGTGTCGATCGGGCAGAGAGAGGTTTCGCAGGGCGACCTTGACCGGTTGGCATCTGCCGGCCGCCTCGCGTTCATAGAAGTTCGTGATCGAAACGGCCGGGTGGCCGCATCCAGTTCGGCGGCCGGGGATCTATCGCAATTTGCTGAGTTCGGGGCGTTGAATGAGCGAAGGTTTGACGATCCCTCGCTGGCCGACGGATCCGGGATCGACGCGGCCACAGCCCGCCTGCCTGACGGTGGAACGGTCCTCGCCGTGAGCGCGGCAAGAGACGTTGAAAGCGTCGGGCAGATGGTGGATTCGACCCTGATCGAATTCGACCGGATGAAGGAACAGAACGTCTGGGTCCGCCAGATCGGTTTGTTGACGTTAGGGGTGCTCACTTTCCTGCTTATTTTCGCAGCTACGTGGACAGCGTTCTATACGGCCCGTGGACTGACGATCCCGATCCGTGCCCTGGCCGAGGGTGCCGAGAAGATCACAGCCGGCGAACTCGGCCACCGGGTTGAGGTCGTGGCCGAGGACGAGCTTGCACTGCTCGTTTCGTCGTTCAACCAGATGTCGTCGAAATTAAAGGCAAGCGCCGAGGAGCTGGAAGAGCGGAGGAGATATATCGAGACGGTCCTCCTTTCGCTTCCCACCGGGGTCATTTCGATCGACTCAGAAAACAAAGTCGACACGATCAACCCGGCGGCCCGGCTCATCCTGCGGCTCGAGCCCGGAAAATACCGCGGGGCTGAATTGAAAGAGCTTCTTAGCGAGACCGACCGCGGCACTTTCTATCGGATCGTGGCGAGGGCAAAACGGATCGGGCACGCTTCGGACCAGTTGAAGCTTCGCCCGGCCAAGTCGAATACAGATGCCGGCGCCGACGCCGTCCCGACGGCGGTCACCGTGACCGCATTGCCGGACATCGACGGAGCGGTGCTTGTGCTGGAAGACCTCTCCGAGTTGATCGCTGCCCAGCGGGCGACCGCATGGCAGGAGGTCGCGCGGCGAATGGCGCACGAGATCAAGAATCCTCTAACGCCGATACAACTCTCGGCAGAGAGGATAGCGAAACGGTTCAGTCCGGAACCGACCAGCCTGGCCGGCGGGGTCCGCCAGAAGCCGGGAATTCCGCTCTTGAACACGAGCACACTCCTGGACGACCAGAATTCGAAAGTTGTCCTGGACGGTACCGACACCATCCTTCGAGAGGTCCGAAGCCTGAAGGCGATGGTTGACGAATTTTCGCGTTTTGCCCGGTTGCCCGCGGTGAAACTCGAACCCGGCGACTTGAATGGGGTCATTCGCGAAGCGGCAAGCTTGTATCTCGATCGTGCGGACGAAGCGGCTGTTACGCTGCAGCTTGGCGAAGGACTTCCGCAGGCGAATATCGACAGCGAACAGTTGAAGCGGGTGTTCGTAAACCTAATCGACAATGCGATCGAGGCACCCGGCAGCGGCGAGCGTTCGATCAACATTTCGACGCGTTTTGAAGCGGCCCGTGACGTACTTGTGGCCGAGGTTTCCGACAACGGTAGCGGGATCGATCCGGCCGATTACCCGAGACTCTTTCAGCCCTATTTTTCGACAAAGGGCCGGGGCACCGGCTTGGGCCTCGCGATCGTGAATCGAATTGTGACGGAACATCACGGGAAGATAAAGGCGGTGCCGAATCAACCCGGAGGAGCGAAGTTTATCGTGGAGTTACCTGCGTTGGCTTAATGGTTATGTTGCTTCACTGCGCTCGCAGATATTCTCAAACTGCAGCGAACTCGAGGCGGAGTTCGCAACTTGGGGCGTTCGTTATCCTTATAATTGCTCTGGTTGAGTCATATTACCTAATCCGAGCTGTTCAGCTGGCCGAGAACCTATCTTGGGAAGGGGTCATCAATGGAGCCGTTCCGGTTGTACTGTTTACTCTTACGTTCGGTATCAGGTTCGTTCTGCTTTTTCGATTGGCATCAAGTTTGTTTGTTCGAACTATGACTTGGTGGTTAATCGTGTTTGGGGTTTGTGTATCTTGGAGACTTTATGGCCCATCAGAAGGCGCAATCTACGATCTGTTTTCCAGCTTCCCCCTAGAGACGAGCGGGTCGTTGTTCATCCTTGTCGGTACTCTACGGTTCTTATATTTCGTTTCTGTTTCGTTTAAGAATGACGTCAATCCTCATAATTGATGACGAACCTGGCATTCGGGCAACGCTTATGGGCGTGCTTGAAGATGAAGGCTTCGCGGTTGAAACGGCCGCCACGGGTGAGGCTTGTCTGAAATTGGCGAAGGAGCAAGACTTTGCCTGCATTCTGCTTGATATATGGTTGGGTAAAGGCATTGACGGGCTTGAGACGCTCAAAAGGCTGCGGGAAGAGGGAAATGATTCCGCGGTCGTGATGATCTCCGGTCATGGAAATATTGAAACGGCGGTCAAGTCAACAAAGCTAGGAGCGTTCGATTTCATCGAAAAGCCGTTGAGTTTGGAACGCACCGTTCTAACGGTAAAGAACGCGGTGCGTCAGCGGGAATTGGAGCGGACGAATGAGCAGCTTCAGAAGGAGCTAGCCGAAGAGTATGTGATGGTCGGCGAATCGGTGGCGATGCGGGCCCTGCGAAAGCAGATCGCGGTCGTTGCGCCATCGGACGGGCGGATACTGATCTCCGGCGAGAGCGGCACCGGAAAAGAACTTGTCGCTCGGGCCATTCACGCACAGTCAAAGAGGCGAGCGGCCCCATTCGTTGAGATAAATTCCGCAGCGATTCCCGAAGAACTGATCGAGTCTGAGCTGTTCGGCCATGCAAAGGGTGCATTTACCGGGGCGACGGCGGCTAAGAAAGGCAAGTTCGAGATCGCCGACGGCGCGACGCTTTTCCTGGACGAGATCGGAGACATGTCGCCGCTTGTCCAGGCGAAGGTGCTCCGGGTGCTCGAGGAACAGCGATTTGAACCGGTCGGCAGCAACAAGGTGGTGAAGGTCGATGTGCGCATCATCTCGGCCACAAACAAGCAGCTGTTCGATCTGATCGATAACGGCACTTTTAGGCATGACCTCTTTTATAGGTTGAACGTGATCCCTTTCCAGGTGCCGCCGCTCCGTGAACGCGTCGAGGACATTCCGCTCCTTGTCGAACATTTCAATGCGCGATTTTCCGCCGACAAAGGCAAGCGGTCGAAGATCTTTACCGTAGATGCAGTCGAAAAACTTAAGGAGCACACTTGGCCCGGGAACGTCCGTGAGCTGAGAAATACGGTAGAACGGGTCGTGATCATGGTGTCGTCCCAAAAGGTCACGGCCGACGATCTGCCGGAGTTGGGTTGGGCTTCCGATGGGAAGGCGGCGTCGAGTTATCGGTTCGAATCGTTCAAGGCGGCGACAGACGCATACCAGCGGGAGTTCATCCAGCATAAGCTCGCCCAGTTCGATGGGAATGTTTCGAAGGCTGCCGAGGATATGGGCGTCGACCGCAGCCATCTTTATCGGCGGATGAAGAATCTAGGAATCAGTGTTGTTAATTGACGGGCCGTCTTCGGTTCGGCGGGATTTGCAGTGCAGCTATTGCGTTTCAGAAAATTCTTTTACATTGCTATCGCGGCTTTTATCATTCTTCCATACGCTGTAAGCGCGGAGGATAAATGGACGAAGGTCGAGTCGGCAAATTTCCGGCTTGTCGGAAATGCCGGCGAGAAGGAGATCAAGCGGGTCGCGATGCGGATGGAGCGGTTTCGCGAAGCCTTTCTGAGGCTCCTGCCCTCGCTGCGTCATGATGTACTGGTCCCGACCACGATCATCGTCTTCAAGGACGAAAGATCCTTTCACCCCTATAAGCCGTTGAATGCGGACGGTAAGCCGGCCGACTGGGTCGCCGGTTATTTCAGGTCAGGCGACGACACAAACTACATCGTGCTTTCGGCCGAGCGCGAGCGAGAGCAAACATACCAGACGATCTATCATGAATACGTCCATTTTCTCCTGGGCAATAGTTTTGGCAGGACCAGCATTCCTACCTGGCTGAACGAGGGCATCGCAGAGTACTACGACCAACTGCAGTTTTCCGGTGATTCGCGGGTCGTTCTCGGTTCGGCAAATAGGTCTCACCTTGAAGCGATCCGAACCAAAAAGCTGATGCCGTTTGAAGCATTTCTCGCTGTCGATCACGACACCCTTCACGCTCAGGCCGCTGGCGACGCGAGTTCCTACTACACGCAGGCGTGGGCGTTCACGCATATGCTGATGCACGGCCGGTCACGAAATGGGGCCGCGGACCTGCAGGCTTTCCTCGACCTTATGATCAAAGGCGAGCCAGTGGGAACGGCTGCGAAGAGAGCATTCGGGTCGGAACTGACCGATCTCGGTGATCAACTTGAAAAATACATTGCGCAGGGTTTGTTTGGTACGCAATCGTTGACGCTCACGGACCCGATCCGGGTCGATGAGGGTAATTCAGCGGCCCGGATAAGGACGGCCGAGGCGAAAGCTATTCTCGGGGATCTGTTGCTCGGATCGGAACGATTTGACGAAGCGTATGCTCATTTAACAGAGGCAGTTAGGGAATATCCCGATTCGGTCGCGGGAAATTCCTCGCTTGGGATGTGGCTGACGAAGAAAGGACGCTACGCGGAAGGGCGAAAGTACCTGGCCAAGGCTCGTTCGCTGCCCGAAGCCACCTATCTTGAGCATTACCGGTATGCTTATCTTCTCAGCCGAGAGCCGATGGCCGGCAGGAACTGGATCTCGTATTACCCGGAACAGACAGCGACGGAGATCCGGGCTGCTCTTGCAAGATCGATCGAACTGAACCCACGATATCCCGAAAGCTATCGACTCTTCGCCTTCGTCAGCATCGTCCGCAGCGACAAGCTTGACGAATCGATCGAATACATAAAGATCGCGCAGGGCCTTTCGCCGGGCAACGAACTTCTTCACCTGGACTTGGCCAGCATTCTCGCGAGGAAAGGAGATTTTTCCGAAGCGGAGTATATAGCGCGGCGCGTGCGGGAAACAGGCCGGGACCCGGCTGCCCGCCAGCATGCCGACTACGTGCTCGAGAACGTTCAGAATCTTCGCCGAAATCTTGACGCTGTGATCGCCGCGAAGATATCGAGAGAACCCGGTCGGCTGCCCGTTATCACAGAGCATTTGGAGCCGGCTCCGACAGAGGCCGAATTGGCCGCCCTTGAACATTCAGCCAAGCTTGTGAGTCTGAACAAGAATTTAAGGAAGCCTGCTGATAGTGAGGTGCGTGTGCTCGGGGAACTGACCAAGATCGAATGTGAGCGAAAAGGGAACGTAAAGATCACCTTTTCGGCCGGGCAGGGTCGACTCAGGCTTCAAAGCGAAGGATTTGAGGGACTTTTCTTAAAGACCTACAGGGCTCTCGACATGAAGGAACTCGGCTGCCAGTATTCAAACCGAGGTTATGTGGCTTTGTTGACCTACGTCCCATCGGCTGACGGCAAAGCCGGTATCGCAGGCACTGTAACCGCGATCGAATTCATGCCCGAATTCTTCACGATCACAGACGCACCCGCGATCCTTACAAAAAAGCCGGTGCCATAGACACCGGCTTCTCGTACCCAGTTCTCAATTGGTCATTTATTCGAAGACCTTGCAGCTTCCGCCTTGGTCGGGAAGCCGCGTTTCTTCATAAGTGCCTCGACCTGCGGGTCGCGTCCGCGGAATTTGCGGTAGGCCTCGGCCGGATCCATTGTGTTGCCCACCGAAAAGATGTATTTGACCAACCGCTGGCCGACAGCTTTGTCATAAGGCCCCTTTCCCTCAACGAAGGCACCGAACGCGTCGGCTGTGATCACATCCGACCAAAGATAACTGTAATAGCCGGCTGAATAACCGTCGCTGCCAAATGCGTGAGCAAATTGCGGCGTCCGGTGGCGCATGACGAGTTCATCGGGCATGCCAAGGGCGGCGAGGGTCTCCTTCTCGAACTTGTCGGGATCGATAGGTTTGTCGCCCGCCAAATGCAGCTTCATATCGATTAAAGCACTTGAAAGATACTCCGTCGTGGCGAAGCCCTGATTGAAGGTCGCCGCCCGTTCGATCTTGTCGACGAGCTCTTGCGGTATAGGCTTGCCGGTCTGATAGTGCACCGCATATTTCTGCAACACCTGAGGCGTCGACAGCCAGTGTTCCAAAAGCTGCGAGGGAAACTCGACATAGTCTCTCGCCACGCTAGTCCCGGAAAGCGACGGGTATGTGACATTCGACGAAAGGCCGTGAAGAGCGTGGCCGAATTCGTGGAACATTGTCGATGCATCGTCCCATGAGATAAGGACGGGTTCGCCCGGCTTTCCCTTCACGAAATTCGAGTTGTTTGAAACGATCGTTGTCGTCTCGCGGTCCATTCGTTCCTGTGAACGGTAAGCATTCATCCATGCACCGGAGCGCTTACCGTCGCGTGCATAGGGGTCAAAGTACCAAAGCCCGACGTGCTTGCCGTTGGACTTGTTCTTTACCTCCCAAACCGTGACATCAGGGTGAAATACAGGCACGTTCGTGACCGGCGAGAAGGTGAAATTGAAGAGTTCGCCGGCGACAAAGAACATCGCATCGCGGATCTTTTCGAGCTGTAGATACGCCTTGACCTCATTTTGATCCAGGTCATATTTCTCCTTGCGAACCTTTTCCATATAGTAACGGTAGTCCCAGGGCTCGATCGTGATCTTTGCTCCCTGCTTGTCTGCAAAGGCCTGCATGTCCGCAACCTCTTCCTTAACGCGGCCGACTGCGGCCGGCCACACGGTCTCCATCAACTCCATCGTACGCTCAGGTGTCTTCGCCATTGCGTTCTCGAGCCGCCAATGCGCATGCGTCGGATAACCGAGGAGCTTTGCCCGTTCGGCACGCAATTTTAGGATCTCGCTTATGGTTGTGTTGTTGTCGTACTGGTTAGCATTGTCCCCGCGGTTGATGAACATTTTCCAGACCTTCTCTCGCAGGTCCCTACGGTCCGAGTAGGTCAGGAACGGGTCAACCGAAGAGCGGGTATTCAAAATTATACCCTTAGCATTGGCAACTTTCTTCGACGCGGCGGCTGCTGCGGCCGAATCACGGATCGATTGCGAAAGTCCCGCAAGGTCGGCTTCGTCCTTCAGTTCGACCCACTGGCCATTCTCTTCAGCCAGCAGATTCTGCCCAAACTTTGTGAACAAACCCGCGAGGCTCTGATTTATCTCCGAAAGGCGGGCTTTCTGATCCTTATTCAGTTTCGCTCCGGAGCGAACGAAATTCGTGTAATAAACCCAGGAAAGGCGTTGCTGCTCTGGCGACAAGCGTGACTTTCCGGGTGAATTGTAGACGGCTTCGATGCGCTTGAAGAGAGCTTCGTTCTGCGTGATCTGGTCTCCAAAGGCAGCAAGTTTGGGGGCCATTTCCCGCTGCACCTTTTGATAGTCCGGGCTCGACATGTTGCCGCCCCAGATGAAATAGATCGTCGAAACCCGATCAAGGTCCGAGCCGGACCGTTCCAATGCTGCGATCGTATTTTCAAAGGTTGGCGGCTGCGAGCTTGAGGCGATCGTGTTCACTTCCGCGAGGTTCCTGGACATCGCTTCTTCGAGAGCGGGCTTGAAATCCGCCACGTTTACCTTGTCAAAGGGCGGTACGCCTCCGTAAGGGCCGGTCCATTTCTCGAGCAGCGGATTAGCCGCAGCGGCCGCATTGTTGTCCGCGTGGACCTTGTTCTTTTTCAACTCCATACTTATTGCGACGATCCCGGCCCCGAGCAGCGAGGCAAAAACGAAGATCGATCCAAATTTCCTGATTTTTCGACTCATCCTTCTATCTCCTGTTTTCCGGGCCCGAGCCCTGGCATGGTTGGCTATTCGCGGCCGGCCTTCACTCGGATTCGATTCGGGCACCGGCGCAACCGTTGTAATTTATTGACGATGTTAGCACAACGGCGGTCAAAGGATAAGAAGACCGAAAGCAGGGCGCGCAGGTTGAAAAGAGTGCGCTTGGCAGAAAATTGAGCTGTAAATGGAATGTTGCCAGGATTGGCTTTTTCAATAGGCATGCCCGCAGGCTGCTGCGGGTTTCGCGAAAGCAACTGGGCTCGGGATCAAAACGTTGGTTGGCAATCCTAAACTTTGATCCCGGGCATTTTTCTGCTGTTTTCTTTGCGACGCCCTTGAATTTTCCCGCCACACACACAACGGGATACCGGAGGCAGAGAAAACCATACGCATTCCGCGTCAGGGCGCTCGCATCAAAAGCGTAACATAAAAAAATGCGTCGTTCTGTAATTCAGGATACAGTGCGCGGATGATCCTGACACATATTTCCTGAACGGCACATTTGCCTCAATGGAGATCGGGGGGCCGACCTAAATATCCTCTCTTACCCAGCCGGCCCGCTGCCGACGACGGAATTTCGGCGCCTAGTCTGCGCTCCTCCGCGCACGGCGGCGGCGTGTTTCTCGTCCGCCCCCGAAATAGGCCAGGATCATCACCACGAGATGGGCTGCGAACCAGATGTTCTCGTAGCCCATATTCTGATAGATGTAGATCAGGATCAGGATACGCGGCGCAAGGACACCAAGCAGGATGTCCGCCCAGTTCGGTACGAGATTCGCCGGGTACCACCCCTGAAGCAAGTAGACGACGAGGACTATCCGCGGGAAGAATAACGAGAAAAGAAGGAAATAGAAATCCATAGCTGAAGCCTCGCTTTTTGACGCAATTATAGACCCGAATCGGATCGACACCAATATCGTTCATTCTTGGGGCCCCGGATCCTGCCGCGAGATCGGGTCACAGAGTGACCGATGCGAAACCGAATAGGTTTCCCAAACCGGTCCCATCCCAGAACGCGATCCCCTTCCGTGAAGCCTGCAGGCCTCGCCCCGGCCCCGGGCGATCGGAAGTGCAAAATCCCGGAAAATCCGGCCGTGAAAAAAACCGGGGTTTCTGTAATCCACAATACAGAAACTTTCGATATCACAGCCTAAGCTATACAGGTTCACCGAATTTGGACAGCCGTCGTTTGCTCGCGGCGCCGCCGAACGGGAAGCCCCGACCGCGACGTTTGCTAAGTATTCGGGCTATCGGTCCCGGCCGGGTCAGAGAATCAGTAGCTCTTGATAGACCTGATCCGATCGACAAGCGTCGGGAGAAGTTTTGCCGGACGAACCTGGAATGGTCGACCTATTCGGCTTAAGTTAAAACTAACCATTAGGATCCTGGAGAAGATATGATCTCAAACAAGCTTCGCAATATATTCGTTGCCCTGACCCTGGTCTTCGCCTTGCTTGGCGGAGCTGCGACGGCCGTAATGGCCGAAAAAGGGGCGGTTACCTATAAAAAGAAATGTGACCGCGCTGCTGACAGTCAGTCGATCGACGAGGAAAGGACGACGGGCGACTGTTCGGGAACAACCCCGACACCAGAACCCGTCTCTATCCTCTTGTTCACTGCGGGGCTGGCCGGCATCGGTTTTGCGGCAAGGCGCCGGTTTGGCCAGTCGGAAGAAACGAACTGATCTCTTGATCAGGTTCAGAAATATTGATCGTGAGAGCCGTAGTGTCGCTTGCGGGTGACCCTGCGGCTTCGATCATTTCGGGTGTATTATCAGTGGCAAATGAGCAAATCGGAGTTCAGCCTGAGCCGGGTATGGCGGCCGTTGGCCGTCACCGCGGCGATCGTGTTCACCTATTTCGCCGTGATCGGTAAGCTCGCGACCGACTGGTGGACCGACGACAACTATTCACACGGCCTGATCGTTCCGGTCCTGATCGCGTTCATCATTTGGTTCGAATTTGACAGGTTCAGGAGTGCTGCCGGTGAACCGGCCAGGGTTCTTGGTTTCTCCCTGATCACGGCCGCCGCGTTGATGCTCCTGGCGGGGACGATGGCCTCGGTCCTCTATGTTCAGCGGCTATCGCTTGTTGTGATGGCCGCCGGGGTGCTTTCGTTCTTCTTTGGGCGCACTCTACTCAAAGCGCTGCTGATCCCATTTGTATTACTGGTCCTGGCGATCCCGCTGCCGCAGATACTGTTTAATAAGGTCGCGCTCCCGCTACAGCTTCTGGCTTCAAAGATCGCGGACCGCGGGATCGGATTTCTGGGGATCCCGTCCGACCGGTACGGGAACGTAATTGATATTCAGCCGATCAGCGGGGGCGAGATCGTCAGCCTCGAGATCGTCGAGGCATGCAGCGGTATCAGGTCATTGATGACATTGATAACGCTCGGCCTCATCCTTGGATATTTCACCCGCGAGAGAAGGCACCGGTACGTCAACAGCCTCCGAACCCTGATCTTCGACCGTGATGTTGTCCGAACAATCATTCTGATGGCAGCTGCGATCCCGATCGCACTCATCACGAATGCCGGACGAGTTATCTTTACGGGTGTTCTTGCTCACCGTTATGGGGCCGATGGGATAGAGGGCACATGGCACGATCTTTCGGGATCGGCCGTTTTCGTTTGCGCTCTCGCCCTCCTTCTTGCCCTGAATCTGGCCCTGAAGCGAATCCTCGGGCACGAGGAATCGTTGGGTCTGAACGGCAGGGGCATAGCTGACGTACCGCACGATCATCCAAGGGTCACTACTTTACACTTCGGTTACGTTTTGGCCGCGATCCTAATGTGCGGCTTGCTCGTCAACTGGTTTCAATACCGTGGCGAGATCGTCGCAGAGCGGAAGCCGCTTCGCGAGATACCGTCGGTGCTTGGCGGCTGGGAACAGCGTAACCCGGACATACGGTTTGACCTTGAGACCGAGAAGGTGCTTCGTGCGGATGATTATGTGATGCGAGATTATTACGGCCCCGGAAAACGCTTGAATCTATATGTCGGGTACTATGCGTCTCAGCGGTCCGGTGCTACGTACCACAGCCCGCTTAGCTGCCTTCCCGGTGCCGGCTGGGAGATGGTCGATCGTGAACTGATGGAGATCACGTCGCCGCAGGGCCGCCAGATCCTTGTCAACCGATACACGGTCAAGCAGGGTGAGCATCGGGAGATCCTGATCTACTGGTACCAGGGCCGGGGCCGGACGACGCACAACGAGTATGTCGATAAACTATTTACAAGTTTTGACAGTGTTACAAAACGACGGTCCGACGGAGGTATCGTAAGAATAATGACGCCGGTCGGGCGGGATCCCCAGCGTTCACTTGACGCTGCCATCGATCTCACCGGACTTGTGGCCGACCGGATCGGGGCATTCTTGCCGGATTAAGGCCGGGGAAACGATTTTCCTAGAATTTTGTATGCTTTCGTACTAACTTATAGTGTCATACGGCGAATTTTCGTTCACTTGACGATATAAAAGGCTTTATTAGTATGAGTGTCGTTTTCCGACAAAGGTCCGCAGGCGAATATTTCCGGATGCTGAAGAACCGGAAGTGGCATATTATGCTGCCGGCGATCGCGGTTTTCGCCGCGGTTTTCTGGGTCGTTCGGGGCCTGCCCAGCACTTACGTTTCAACTACTCTGCTTACGCTGACCCCGCCGGCGATCTCGGAAAAAGTCGCGCCTTCGCTGACCGATGACGATCTTTCGCAGCGGCTCCAGGCGATCAACCAATCGGTATTGAGCCGGTCTTCGCTCGAGCCGATGTTGGAGAAATTTGACCTTTATGCACAGGACCGCGAGGCCGGTGTGCCGGTCGAACGGATCGTCGACCGAATGAGGGGGAACATCGACGTGACCCCGGAAAAGGCCGACAACGAGAAGATCGTCGGTTTTCGCATCACCTTTCTGGACCGCTCGGCAGAGACGGCCCAGGAGGTCACCGCCGAACTTGCCCGTAAATACGTCAATGCACAGACTGTCGAGTCCAAGCTGAGCGCAGAGACCACGCGCGAATTCATTAACAATCAGCTCGCGCAGGCGAAGAGCAATATGGACGCCCTCGAAAAAGAGCGGCTGAACATAATGATGCAGAATGTCGAGACCCTTCCGGAATCGGCACAGGGCCTGATCGCCCAGCTTGAGGGGCTCCGCACGCGTGAGACGACCATCTCAAAGGACAAGGAAACGCTCATCAATGAAAAGGGCCGGATCCAGGAGAGCATCCGGGCAATGAACAGCCAGATGCGGCTGATAGAGAATTTCGGCGAGAACGAGACCAAACAAGCGGTCGAACAGGCCGCCCGCATTGAGGACACGCCGGCCTTTGCCCAGCTCGTCCAAAAGCGTACGGAACTTAGCGCCAAGCTCGAGAATTTAAGACAGCGATACACGCCGAAGCATCCGGAGATCCTTCAGACGCAGGTTGAGATCTCCAAAGTCAATGAAGAACTCGAAAAGTTGGCGAGGAATACCGACCTCCGCGTGAGACAGGCGAATCAGGCGGGAACGCGGAAAGCCGAGCTCCAAAGAAAGAGTTTGGAGATCGACCGTGTGAAAGCCGAGGGGCAGATCACCCAGATCGACGAGCAGCTTAGGTTAAAGGACGAGGAGTTGAAGCGGAACGCGAATGAGATCGCGTTGCTCGAATCGAAGATCAATTCGATCCCGAATGTAAAGGTCGCCTTGGAGGGCGTCTCAAATCAGCTTGATCTTGCAAAGTCGGCCTACGACGAGATCCTAAAAAAATTCAACAATGCCCAGCAGCAGGTTGAACGCGAAACTAATGCCCAGGGTGAGACGATAAGGGTGGTCGATCCGGCAAATTTGCCGCAAACTCCGGAAAACGCGTCCAAAAAGCCGTTTCTATTGGCGTTAGGAGCCGTAGCCGGGCTTGCCCTCGGTTTTTTCTTGGCTGCGATATTTGAGGTGCCGAAGCTTTTCACGGTCCGTAACATCGAGGACGCGAAGCATTATACGGGCCTTCCGGTCCTGGCGGCGGTTCCCGACCTTCTGACCGAAGGGGAGATGGCCGCTGCAAACCGGACTTATTATTTGAAGGTCGCGGCCGGTTTTGCCGCAGCGATATTGAGCATTCCGGTACTGGTTATCGGTTTGCAGTTCTTCAGGATCATCGATCGATTGAGTTGAGAAGGAGTTGGCCGGAAGCGGCCGCATTGGGGTAAATGTACAAAGAGTTTTTCGGACTAAAAGAGTATCCCTTCAGTTTGACGCCGGACCCGAAGTTCATCGTCTTTACGCCGAGCTATAACGAACTTCTGGCGAGCCTATATTACGGCATCGAGATGGCTAAAGGCCTGATCGTGCTGACCGGCGAGGTCGGGACGGGAAAGTCGACGGCGCTTCGATGGATCATCCGGCGGCTGGATTCGAGCGTGCTTGCCGCTTACATCGTCAACCCGCATCTCTCGATCGAGGAGTTCTATCATCACATCACCGAGATGCTCGGTATTTCTGATTGGAACAACAAGACGGAATTGCTCACCGAAATGTCGCGTCTTCTCGAGGATCGGCACCGGAGAGGGCTTAGAACTGTTCTTATCGTCGATGAGGCGCACGAACTACCGGACGAGGTCCTGGAAGAGATCAGGCTGCTTCTGAATTTCGAATCTGACAACGCCAAGCATCTTCAGATCATCCTGACGGGCCAGCCTGAGTTGACCGAAACACTTCGCCGCCCGCACCTTCGCCAGCTTAAACAGCGGATCGCCCTGCGGTGTGTGATGCCGGCCCTGCAGAGCGTCAACGAGGTCAAACGATACGTGACCGAACGGCTTTTCATCGCCGGTGCGAAACAGCCCAATATATTTTCACCCTATGCGATCGACTATATGTACCAGTGCTCGGAAGGCATCCCACGGCTGATAAACAATCTCTGTGATAATTCGATGATCGCGGCGTATGCGTCCGGGGACCAGGTGATCGGCCGAAGCACGGTCGAGTCGGTAGCCGAAAACCTCGATCTGCTTCCGGACCGGAATATGATCTTGCCGAGCGACCGTCCCGTCGAGGTAGTGGGGTCGGCTCGCGTCCTGACACCGGTCGGCCATGAAGAGCTGCTAGCGGACCGCAGCCGTGCAAACGTTAAATAGACCTTGTAGGTTGAATGATACCTGGCTCGGTTAGACCAAAGCCGGGCGACGATAACAACGAAGAATGAAGTTTCTCAAGACCATTCAAAAGCACGAAAGCGAAAAGCCCAGCGCGATCGAAGCTGAATCGCCCGTCCCGGCCGACTCCGTACAGGGAGGCGAGGACCGGAATCAGCCGCCGGGCCTGCTTGCGATGCGTGAATTTCGGATCGGGGTGCCGCAGAACGCCGAAGCACCGACGAAGCTGGCCAACGGGAATGGGACATTGAACCCGGTCCGTGGCGAGGCCGTCCGGGTGACCGACCCGTTCGCGCAGCCCGGGATGCCGAAATGCAGGGAGATCGTCGTGAATCCGGCGTTGGTGAATCCAAGGGTCGTGTCGATCACGCACCCGCGATCGGCCTATTGCGAAGAATACAGAAACCTACGGACGCAGGTCCTTCATAAGAGTAAGAAACGAAAATTACAGGCGATCGTGGTGGCGAGCGTTGGCCCTTCGGAAGGGAAATCGGTCACCGCTCTGAACTTGTCCTGGCTGTTTGCACAAACGGATGGCGTTCGGGCACTGATCATCGACAGCGACCTTCGTCGGCCGAGCCTTGCCAGCTACCTGGGGATCGAGTCGGCGGTCGGGCTTTCGGAGGTTCTGACAGGCGGTTCGTCGCTGATGGGATCGATCGTCAGGCTGCAGCCTTCGGGCCTCTACCTTTTGCCGGGCGGTTCTGCCCGAAGCGATGTCGCCGAACTGATCTCGGGCCCGCGCTTTGCTGAAATATTGAAGGAGGCCCGGGCTTATTTCGATTTCATCATTATCGATGCTCCCCCGCTGGGGATCTTTACGGATGCGTCGCTGCTGATCAATCTTGCAGACGGTGCAATGCTCGTAATAAGGGCGAACCATACTAAGTACAAAGATGTTGACAGGATCCTTGACACATTACCCAGGGAGAGGATGCTCGGTACGATCTTGAACCAGTCCGAAGTTCCGTTAATGGACGAAAGCTATTACAAATATGGCTTCTATGACAGGGACGTTACCGTCAAGGCTTGAACGAAAAAGCATAGATGAGTACGAAATTCAGCCCACGGACCGTTGGCCTGATAATGGCCGATCTCGCGATCATTTTCTTCGCGATTGTGCTTGCTCTGTACATGCGTTTGGGCTGGGACGGCGCGACCTTTCAGATCCTCGAAAATAACGCCCTTCCAAAAGTCGGATTAGCCTCGGCCGTTTGCCTGACCGTCATCTATTTTTACGATCTGTACGATTACGGGGTGATGCATCACCGCCGCGAACTCCTGCTGCGGCTGATCCAGGCATCTGGGATCGCCTGGACCGTTTTGGCGATCATGTATTATTTGGTCCCCCCGCTGATGATCGGCCGCGGGACATTGATCTATTCGGTCGTGCTGAGCCTCGGTCTGCTTCTGCTTTGGAGGATGGCGATTCACTTCCTGACCGGGCATCCTGATCTTGGCGAAAAGGTCCTGATCCTGGGCGCGGGGGCCGCGGCGACCGCCACCGCGAACATCGTTTTCAAAAGGCGGGATGCCGGCTATCGCATCGCCGGATTTGTTTCGGTGCCGGGGGTCGAGAACGGAGATTCGCCAAACTCAGGGTCCGAGAAGGTTAAAGCAATGATCCTCGGCAATTCCGACGACTTGGAGCGTATTGTCGTCGAGAAAAAGATCGACCGCATTGTCGTCGCTCTGGCTCAGAGGCGCGGTAACTTTCCGACCGAATCACTGCTTCGAATGAGCCTTGAGAACCACGTCGACATAGAGGAATGTGCATCATTCTTCGAGCGGGTGACGGGACAGGTCCATCTGGACATGCTGCGGCCTTCGTGGCTGATCTTTTCCGGACGCGATCGCAATACGCGTACGATCCTTGTCTTTCGCGAGATCATCAATCGCGTTCTTGCCCTGATCGGGCTTGTGCTTTCGCTCCCGATCGCTCTGGTGGCCGCGTTGATCATCAAACTTGAGTCCGCGGGAGATGTCTTCTACCGCCAGGAAAGGGTGGGGAAAGGTGGTGCCGTGTTCGAGTTGTTGAAGTTCCGTTCGATGAAGCAGGACGCAGAGGCCGACGGCAAGCCCGTTTGGGCCTCATCCGATGACGACCGGGTGACCCGTTTCGGCAAATTCATTCGAAAGGTCAGGATCGACGAGATCCCGCAGTTTTGGAACATTCTTAAGGGCGAAATGAGCTTCATCGGGCCTCGTCCGGAACGGCCCCATTTCGTGGCCGAATTGGCTGAGCAGGTGCCTTTTTACGAACACCGCCACCTGGTCGCACCCGGGCTGACCGGGTGGGCACAGATCAAATACCCGTACGGTGCCTCGGTCGAAGACGCTCGAGAGAAGCTGCAATACGATCTCTATTACATCAAGAACCAATCGCTTGCGTTAGATGCAATAATAATATTCGAGACCGTCAAGACGGTCCTGTTCGGGAAGGGAGGGCGATAGGACAGTTGAAAGATTTTGAGGGAAAGATGAGAGTTATTAAGATGTTCGAGCGGTTCATCCTTTTCGCGGCCGTAGTTGCCGCTTCGACCCTGTTTGCTTTCGCCCAGGAGCCGGCGAACGGCGATCCGTCGGATGAAGAGGCAGCTATCCTTCCTTATTACAACAATTACCTGCGTTCATACCATCTCGGCCCGGAGGATGTGATTTCGGTCGACGTGTTCGGCGAGCCGAAATATTCGAAGACCGGGATCGTGATACCTCCGACGGCGAAGATCGCCTACCCGCTTATCGCCGGCGGGGTTTTTGTCGGCGGAAAGACGACCGACGAGGTCGCGCTGGAGATAAAGAAACGGCTTGACGAATACATCATCGATCCGCAGGTGACCGTCACATTGGACAAGGTCGGGTCGGCCCGTTTTGGCGTCCTGGGCCGGGTTGGCACTCCCGGGATCAAACCCATGAACCGAAGGTATAACGTTTACGAAGCGATCGCCGAGGCGGGCGGGATCGCGAAGGAAGGCGACCCCAAGCGTGTCCTTCTACTCCGGATGACGCCCGAAGGCGGTTTCTCGCAGACCATTATCGACCTTAACAAGATGACCGCCGGGAAGGCGGAGGTGCCCTACCTGCTTCCGGGTGATCAGCTGATCGTTCCAGAAAAGCGCTGGAGCTTGACGAAGATCCTGGACGCGGTCGGACGGGCGAGCGCGATCAGGGTTTTATTCGGTTCGCCATTCTGATCCACTATCTATGCCCTCAATGTCTCGTTTCAAGGGGCTTCTGATGATCACAGCCTGGTTCGTTCTGGCCTCGACAAGTGTTCACGCACAGTGGAAGAAGCTTGAGACGGGGACGCTGGCGTGGCTCTATGCGCTTGAATTCGTGGATGAGAAACGCGGCTGGGCCGGTGGCAGCAACGGCAGCCTGATCGTAACGGCCGACGGCGGATCGAGTTGGCAACTGGCCTCGTTTCCGAACCGCGACACGATCAGGGACATCGTCTTCGTCGACGCGAAGAATGGGTGGTTACTTTGTGAGCGAGGTGAACAGCGGTCAGCCGAACCGCTCAATCGATCCTACCTGTTGAAGACCGAGGATGGCGGTAAAACCTGGGGCAAAATGGAATTTGCCGCCGGCATCACGCGAATGGTCAGGCTGGTCGTCGCCTCCACGGGCGAGGGGTTTGCGATCGGGGAAGCAGGGGGCTTCGCGGGCATGCCTTCGGGTTCGCGTTTCCCCGCGACTCTTGGCTTGCCGGTGCGGTTCCTGATGCTGGGCGGCGCATGGCTGAACTCATCGCGGATCGTGCTTGTCGGCGGCGGCGGGACGGCGATAACTTCGGATGACCTGGGGACAAGTTGGCAGCAGGCTCGATCGGCAAATGAGCTGGCGGAAATCCGCCTTAGTTCCGTCTTTTTCCTTGATGGGTCCAAAGGATGGATCGTCGGTAACGGCGGTACTATCCTCTCGACCGCGAACGGCGGCCGTTATTGGACCCAGGCGGCCCCGGTCACCGGTGAGAACCTGCTCGACGTGAGGTTTTGTGACGGAACGACAGGCTTCGCCGTCGGCGAGAACGGCACGATAATCAGATCGGATGACGGCGGGGTTCGTTGGCGTAGTGTTGTAAGCCCTACGCCGCATCGACTCGGGCGGTTGGAATGCGTCGGCCGGAAGGCTTTTGCTACCGGTTTTGGCGGGACTATCGTGTCCGCAGACATTGACGGGCGTTGACGGCGGCTATTGGGCCGGACAGAACAATATGTGCGGGATCGCAGGGATCTTAGGTAAATTTTCGCGTGGGGAAGCCATGGCGGCGGTCCAAAGGATGAACGGCGCGATCGTCCACCGCGGCCCGGACGACGATGGTACGTGGGCGGAGGACGGATTTGCCTTTGGAATGCGCCGGCTTAGCATCATTGACCTTTCGGGCGGAAAGCAGCCGATCTGGGACGACGAGAGTGGCAACGGGATCGTTTTTAACGGAGAGGTCTATAATTACCGTTCGTTGAAGAAGGATCTGATGGACAAAGGTGTCGGTTCATGGAAGACCGAAAGCGACACCGAAGTGGTCCTGAAGACCCTGGTCCGTTCCGGCGGGGACGGGATCGCTGGACTCAATGGAATGTTCGGTTTCGCACTTTGGGACCCTAGGAAAGAGAGTCTTCTGCTGGCCCGCGACCGGATGGGGGTAAAGCCGCTTTATTATTACTGGGACGGGAAGACATTTCTTTTTGCATCTGAAATAAAGGCCATCCTCGCGTCGGGACTTGTCGAACGCCGGATCAACAAGCAGGCAATGTGGGACTATCTGACTTACAGATATGTTCCCGGAACCGAATCGATCTGGCAAAACATATACCGGCTGGAACCCGGACACCTGCTTAGGATCAAAGCGGGCGGCGAACCCGAGATCGAGCGCTACTGGTTTTGTGACGTCGTCGCCGATGAGGACGAGACCTTCTCGGAGGAACGCGCGGACGAAGAATTTGCCGCGTTGTTCTTGGACGCCGTTGAGCTTCGGCTTGTCGCTTCGGACGTACCGGTCGGGGTCTTCTTAAGCGGAGGCCTGGATTCGAGTGCTATCGCCGCCGCCGCTGTCGAGCTTGGCCATTCGAATTTCCACACATTTTCTGTCGGTTTCGATACCGGCGGTTATTACTCTGAGCTTTCTTATGCGAAGCAGGTCGCCGAGCATGTTGGCGCCCGCTACCATGAGATCGTCCTCGGAAGGGAAGATTTTCTCAGGATGCTGCCTGAGATCGTCGTCGCGTGCGACGAACCGATGGCCGATCTTTCGGTCATTCCGGTCCTTGCACTGTCGCGGCTCGCCCGTGAACATGTGAAGGTGGTCCTATCCGGTGAAGGCAGTGACGAGGTGCTCGCCGGGTACCAATTCGACGAGGCCGAGCGGGCATGGGACCGCGTCCGCCGGCTCCAGCGTCTCCCCGGTGCCGCGCTGAGGATCGGTGCGAGCCTTTCGCGATTCGGACCTTCCGGATTACATCGAAAAGCAGAAAAGGTGGCTGGAGATCCGCTGGAAAGATGGAACCGACTCCAGCTTCCGCACATAACGATAAACTTCGACCAGCAAGAGAAAAAAGAACTTTGGCCGGGCGAAACCCGTCTCGATAGTTCGCGGGTCCTTGCCGCTCAATATGAAGCGGCGCTTTCAAAAGACCCACTTCAGCAAATGCTCTCGGTCTATCAGAAGGATTGGCTGGTGGAGGACCTCCTGATGAAGGCGGACAAGGCGTCGATGGCCGCTTCGCTTGAAGCACGAACGCCATTCCTCGACTATCGATTAGTGCAGTGGGCGAACCGGCAGCCGAATCAGGTCAAAGTGAAGCGGCTCGACCGCAGCCGTTATGAGACAAAGAGCGTCCTCCGGCGATTTTGCCGGGGACGCGTGCCGAGGACCATCATCGATCGTCCGAAGCGCGGATTCCCGGATCCCGCAAATGTCTGGCTTAAGGATGGACTTGGCCACTGGGCCGAAGATACGCTGCTTGGCCCCGGGTCGGTGTCGGGGGCGATATTCGATAGGACCGCGATCCTCAATGTTCTCGCCGATGCAAAGTCCGGCAACGAACCTGCCGCGAACCGTATCTGGTCCCTTATCGTTCTTGAATACTGGTTGAAAGCCTGGGACGGGATCTCCGCCCTTTGAGCCGCTCAACGGCCAAGGAGTTCGACACCCTTCGACACGAATCTCTTCAAAGCGCTTCCTAAGTAATAGTCGGCGGACTCCAGTTCGACGGTCCGGCAGCCAAGGCCGGCTTTGAACTCGTGCAGGCCCCGGTTTTCATCGGTCGATCCGCCTATATTGAGGACGAACAGACCCTCATCCTTCAACTTGAGAGCCGTTTCATGAAAGATGAAATGCGATGATCCAAGCTCTCTCCCCTCGTCACTTGTGCCGGAACTTTGGCAATAGGCTCCCGTAGGCCCCTTGACGACCATTAGTGTGCTGAAGACCTCTCCGTCCTTTACCACCTGGAATATCTCGCCAAAGCCGTGATCTACACAAATTTCGATCTCGTCGGCGGTGATCGAGCCTGATATCTCTGCTCCGCGTGACCGCAGCCGATCGAAGGACCGGTTGACAAGGTCGACGTGGCTCGCGCATGCGGTTGGACCCGAGTCCCGGCGTAAGGCCAGCCCATTCGCTCGTGCGCGGGTGACCATCCGCCTGCTCCTTCGATTCATAGCGGACCAAAGGTCGGCGGAGGCAAGATCGATCACGTACTCGATGCGATGAACCTTTGTGATCGGTCGCGGCTGGTCCGGGATCTTGTTCGGGGCTGAGGCGAAGCTATTGACGTTAAGCACCTCTACACCCGATCGGCGGCAGTGTCCGATAAGCCCATCCCAGAAAATTGTCGGCTCGGAAACCGGCGGTAACGAAGTGATCTCGAATCTCGTATTCAATCGGCCTTCGGTCCGAAACGCGAGGCATCCGGAAGAGATCTGTCCGTCTGTTTTTAGAAGCAGGGCCGCGACTTCGGTGCCTTGAAGGGAACGTATACGAGCGTAATTCAATGTGCAAAAAGGATTTGCGGGATCAAGTTCGGAGAGCCGGCCGATCACTTCATCTGCCGGATCGGTTTCGACGCTAAAGACCGTTCTATCCATTGTTTAGACCCTATCGGCCCGATCCTGCTCCAGCATTATCGAATCGGCAAGGAATTTTGTCGCCCAATTGGGATATTCATACGTGCAGTAGCCGCCGGAGATCGGGAACGAGCCCTTCACCGCTCCTCGGACATCATCGGAGCCCGACAGAGAAACGGTCCGGCGCACGTAGGCATTAGCGGCACGGGCGGCTTCGAGATATCGCTGATCACCGGTGAGATCGAAAAGGTAAAACCAGCAAGCCGCGATCTGCACGTTGCCGGTCAAACAGGTCCAATCGGCCCGGGCCTGCCAGTTCCTGTTGAGCCGGCCCGGCAAAGCGCCGTCCTTGCGCCGCGCTCCGAGAAGAGCGTCGGCCGTCCTGACCGCCGATTCGAGAAATTCCACTTCGTTTGAGAACCTGAAAGCTTCGACGACTCCCCGCAAGGCGTATCCGATCGTGTGGGTCAGCGGGCGGTTAGGATCGGAAAGGCAACAATCGCTGAACCAGCCGTTCGGCTTCTGCAAACTGATAGCCCACCGCACGTTCGCGATCGCCGCTTGGGCGTACCGAGATTCAGGTTCGAGCCGGGCCGCCTCAAAAAGGCCCCATGCGACGTGTGTCTCATACGCCTTGTCGGTCGGCTCGGCAAATGGGGTCCGGTGGCGGCGCCAGCAGCCATCCGGATCCTGCGTTTCCACAAGCCAATCAGCCGCCTTTTTCATCGGGTCGCGGTACTGATCACCAAATTCCAGAGTGCCGCTCGTTAAGCCCATCAGGATCTGCCCGGTATTAAAGGTCACAGGAGTGACAACGTTGGCCCCGATCACGCTTCCCTGGAAACCGCCTTCCGGGAATTGGATCGAAACCAGCCAGTCGAGCATCTTACGGGCCCTGTCCCGTGCCTCGTTGTCGCCGGTTCGGCGTGAGTATTCGATCAGCGTCGGGATTATATAGCCTGTTGTTTCCGGGTAGGAGGAACTCCATCCGCGGATCAGGCTGTAATCTCGAGCAACCCCGTCGTCCTTCGGTCGGGAGTTGTCCTGCGCCCGCCCGAGCCAGGCGATCAGCTCAGGCAAAAGGCGCTCGTTGCCGGGGTCTTCACGAGGAAGGCCCTGAAGGTCACGGTCCCTCTCCGCGGCCGCCATCGCCGGCAGGCTCTCGGGGGTTACCGCTTTCCGAAATGATCTGAGGACTGTACGGATCATCTAAATAAATAGTGCGGACAAAGGCGGATCAGGCCGATCTGCTCGATCGGTGCCAATGCTCCACTGCCCGAAAAGCTAAAAGTGTACGTTCCGCCAAGTTCAAAAGTCAATAAAAACGGGCGATCCACTGCAATTGAAAAGACCGAAAACGGCCGGATTTCCGTAAACCCGGAGACTAAAAAATTCAGGAGGTTTCGCTGCCGTTCTTAGGCCCGGCGGCCAGCGGCTCGATCAAACTTCGGAACCCGGAAGCGATCGTTTCCGCGCTATATCGTTCTCTAACCGTCCGATCACCCCACGGGTCGACAAGTCCCCGCGAACGCCGTTCACTAAGCTCGCGAATGAATGAGCGTATGCTTTCAGCAGCCCTTTCCGGATGATCCGGATCAGTTACCATGCCGCCCAACTCCTCGATAAGTGACCGTGCGGCCCCCGGGGGCGTGATGCCGAGGACCGGCCGACCCGCACCGATATAGTCGATCAGCTTTGAGGGAAGAAAGACGCTAAGTTTTGCAGGAGCGTCGATGACCATCAACCCATCGGCGCCGGACATCATCTCCAGGCTTTCCTGATAGCCGACGCCGGGCCGGGCACTCACAAGGCCGTCAGGAAGGCCGCTGGCCAACCGGCCGACCTCTTCGGCGTTTCCGGGGCCCACCAATTCAAAACGGACGTTCCTGATGGATTCGGCGTCGAGCCTACAAAGCCGTTCCAACGCGCTGATCAATGGCCCTGCGGTGCGGTTGCCGTAGAAATTACCTAAATAGCGGATCAGGATCTCGCCGCCCGGGCCGCGGCCGGAATTGCCGAACCGGGCGCCGTCAAAACACTGCGGAAGGACGCGGGCCTTATCACGCAACTGATCCGGGTATTTTGAAAAGACAAGATCTACGGTTTCGTTGGAGGTGAAGACCAGGAGGTCGGCGGCCTCTACCACGGCACGTTCGAGTTCAAGATTGTGCTTTTTTGCCTGTTCGTCGTAGGGGCTGAACGGATTGTCGACCCAAGGGTCGCTGAAATGGGCGAGCCAGGGGAGTCCGTATCGCCGCTTCAATTCCATTCCTATCAAATGGTCGGTAAAGGGTTGTGCGAACGAGACGATAATGTCAGGTCGAAACTCGACTGTCGAAATAAACTCCCCGACGGAGCTGAGAACGTCGCCCTTCCATCCGAGATAGGGGTCCGGGGTCAGGTTGCGCTTTTTCCAATGCGCTTTGTAGAAACGATAAGAAAGCCTGTCTATCCAACGACTTAGGCCGGACTGTCGAACCGGCACGCGTTCGCAATACTCCAGAAATTTGTCAGGTTCTTCTTCAATAGTTGCGTCGGCCCGGGCATCGGGTTCGTCGGCACAAAACAACGCGGTCTCGATCCCAGCATATTTCAGCAAACGCGCGACCTGAATAGACCGTGGATAAGCCAGCGGCGGATACGCCAATGAAATTGCGATCATTCTCATTTCTGAAAGCTGTTTCGGCCGGACTGCCGATACTTCGACGCGCTGAAAAACCGTCTGGTCGCAGGGGATGGCCCTGATGAACGCCCGCGGGCAATTGGCCATGCATCCTCCGACCTAATGCTAGAATACAGACAAACCTCCCGGGTTTGCAGTAATTGGACGTGAAACCTGAAGAAATCCTGATAAAGACACCGTAAATGCGGTAATTTGGCTGTATTCGCAGTCTTTAGAGACTTTCGGATGAAGAGGCCCAAAGAAAAAAAACCGTCGATCGAAACGCTAAGGTCGAAGAAGAACGGTGCACCAAAGCAGGCCCGGATCGAGGGCGGAGCTACGTATTCAAGCGCAGGGCCGGACTCAGGACCTCCGACGGAGAATTCAGTCTTCAGTTCTCAGAAACGGGAGCAGAAAGCTGTTGCTGCCAAGGCGGCAAGTGAGGAGATCAAGGATGCCGCCGATCGAAGCCCTGAAAAGATCGATCCTCCGGCTGGTACTGCTGCCGACGCCCCTGAAGTCGAAATTTGGACGCCGGACGATAATTGGCTGCTTCGAAACGGCCATTCGTTAACGTATGCGGGGATCTTCCTGTTTACGCTCGTATTGTATTTCAGGCCCTATGAGCTTATCCCTGCACTAGCCGGTTTTCAGTCGATCGCTTTAGTGATCGCTGTGGCCACGCTTTTGATCTTCGTTCCTAGCCAACTATCAGCCGAGGGCAACCTGACGGCGATGCCGATCGAGGTCAAGTGCATCCTCTTTATGACGGCCTGGGCGATCCTGACCATACCATTGGCCAAAAGCCCGGCACTTGCGTGGGCAACCTTTAACGACACCTTTATCCGTGTGGTCATTATGTTCATCGTGATGGTGAACACGTTGCGGACCGAGGCCCGGATCAAGGGATTGATGTGGTTGGGGATCGGTGTCGGGATAATGCTGAGCTGGCAGGCACTCGACCTTTACCAGCGCGGTGTTTTCAAGGCGGACGGCTATCGCGTGGCCGTTGATTTTGGCGGAATGTTCGGAAATCCGAATGACATGGCCGTCCATCTGGTGATCTTTATACCTTTAGCCGTGGCGCTCGGTGCGGCATCAAAGTCGATCTTTTTGCGGTACTTCTTATATGCGAGCGCGGCGATGATGACGGCCGGAAGCTTTGTAACACAATCCCGCGGGGCGTTTCTGGGCCTTGTTGCAGTCGCAGCGGTCTTTGTGTGGAAGTTTGGCCGTCGTCAGCGGCTAAAGGCAATGCTCATCGCAAGCGTTGTCGGGGTCGCGGCGATGATCGTGGCTCCGGGCAACTATGGCTTAAGGATCCTGTCAATCTTTATCCCGAGTCTGGATCCTGTCGGATCATCCGATCAGCGAACGGAGCTTCTGATCAGATCGATCGTCGTTACCCTCCGAAATCCGCTCGGCATCGGTATCGGTAATTTCCAGATCGTCGGTACACAAAACCTAGGGACACACAATGCGTTTACGCAGGTTTCCTCAGAATTGGGCTGGCTCGCTTTCATCGCGTACATGATCCTTATTTTGAGTCCGGTTAGAAAGCTCGACCTGATGGAACGGCAGCTTTTCGCGGAAAGCGATTTCAACTGGCTCTATTACCTTTCAGTAGGCATCCAGGCAAGTATTGCCGGCTTTTTTGTCGCCAGTTTCTTTAGCTCGGTCGCGTATCACTGGTACGTTTATTACCCTATTGCCTATGCGATCGGGCTTCGCCGGATCTACCAACTGAGGCTTGAGGGCGATACCGTAAGCAAGGACAATGCCGGGGCGGCGGCCCTTCGTACAGCAACGGCCTGATATCAATGGATCCGATCCTGACAGCAAAACTGATCTTCTTCGTGTCCGTCGGGGCCGTCCTTTATGTTTACGCAGGATATCCGGTACTGGTCATGCTGATCGCCCGATTTGCAGCCTCGAAGGTCGCACGATCGGAGATCGAGCCGAACGTCAGCCTTATCATCACTGCATTCAACGAGGAGAAAGACATCCGGGCAAAGCTTGAGAACACCCTTCAGCTTGACTATCCGAAGCAAAAGCTTGAGATCATCGTCGCGTCCGATTGTTCCGACGATGGGACCGATGACATCGTTCGCGAATTTGCCGGACGCGGTGTTCGATTAGTTCGGGCTGAAAGACGCGGTGGTAAGACGAGTGCGCAGAACCTGGCAGTCGAAGCCGCTAATGGCGAGATCCTTGTTTTTTCGGATGCGACCTCGATCTACGAGGCCGGTGCGGTCCGTGAACTTGTCGCGAATTTCGCCGACCCGACGGTGGGCTGCGCCGCGGGTCGTCTGTCGTATGTGGATCCGGACGATTCGACCGTCGGTTCCGGGGCGCGTTCATACTGGAGCTATGAAACATTATTGAAGAAAGCCGAAAGCTCAGTTTGTTCGCTGATCGGCGTTTCCGGATGTATTTATGCGGTCAGACGTTCGGCCTACCGGCCGATGTATCCGGAAGCCTGTTCTGACTTTTTGATAGCAACGGAAGTGTTCAGACAGAGAATGCGTACGGTCTACGAACCCGCCGCGGTTTGTACCGAAGAGACCAACCGCCGATCACAAAAGGAAATGAAGATGCGGATCCGGGTAATTGCCCAGACCATCGCCGACCTATGGCGAAACCGGGACATGCTCAACCCGTTCAAGTCGGGGTTCTTCGCGGTCCAGTTGATCTCGCACAAGGTATTGCGGTACAGCGTGCCCGTCTTTTTGGTGATCGCGTTCGCCGCTTCGGCATTTCTGGCATCAACGTCGACCGCGTTCCTGGTCATCGTCTCTGCACAGGCCGCGTTTGCGGCGGCGGCGATCTTCGGGTGGGTGCTTGAGCAAATCGGCCTGAAACCGGGGCCTTTCGGGATACCGCTTTATTTTGCGCTTGCGAATTTGGCGTCGATCGCAGGATTTTTCCAGTTCGTGAGGGGCGAGCGCTACGCGGCCTGGGACCCGATCCGGGACGCCGGGCCCGCTTCATAGGATCATGACCGCGACCGAGCGTAAACAGTCATCGCTGATAAATCAGAGCGCCTGGATCCTCTTGGCGAAGGTCACCGGTTTTGCCCTAAACATGGTCCTTCCGCTTCTTGTTGTCCGATATTTAACGCAGGACAACGTGGGTGTTTACCGGCAGTCTTTCCTTGTCGCCTCGAACGCGGTGCTTGTTCTTCCCCTCGGTTTCTCGATGAGCGCCTATTACTTCCTGAATCGCGACCCCGACCGGCATCCGCTGGTCGTGATGAACATCCTCATCTTCAATTGCCTGATGGGGGCAGCCGCGTTTGTCGCCCTTTTCCTATTTCCCGAAATACTCGGTTCAACGTTCAACAGTGCGGAACTTGCCCGGCTTTCGCCGCTGATCGGCCTCGTGGTCTGGGTTTGGATCTTCGCCGGGTTTCTGGAGACGGCCGCGATCTCGCTGCAAGAGGCTCGTCTTGCCGCCGGTTTCATCGTATTCACACAGTTATTGAAGACCGTTTTGATGACGGCCGCCGTCGTTTACTTCCAGTCGGTCGATTCACTTCTTTATGCAGTTCTAGTGCTTTTTTCGCTTCAGGCCGTACTGATGGTCTGGTATCTGAACAGGAGGTTTCCTCGGTTTTGGGCCAGAGTGGATCTGCCCTTTTTTCGGAAGCAGATGGCATATGCGATCCCGTTCGGGCTTTCGGTGATGCTGTATGTTCTTCAAACGGACATTCACAACTATTTCGTTAGTCACAGCTTCAGCGCCGCCGAATTCGCCATCTACTCGGTCGGCTGCTTTCAACTGCCGCTCGTCGCGATGCTTTGGGAATCCGTCGGTGCGGTGATGATACCGAAAATGAGCCAGCTGCAGGATCAGGGCCGGACGCGTGAAATGTTGGAATTGACGGTGAAGGCGACGCAGAAGCTGACATTTTTCTATTTTCCGCTATTCGGATTTCTGATGATCGTTGCGGATGAGTTCATCACGACATTATTTACCCGGGATTATCAGGCAAGCGCGGCGATCTTTCGTGTAAATCTGTTGACATTGCCCCTTTTTAGCTTTGTTGTGGACCCGATCACCCGGGCCTTTCCATCTGCGGGCAGATTTCTTTTGAAGGTGAGGGTCGGTATTTTCATAGCGGTTTTTGCGGTCTTTTGGGCGGGCTTGGGCCGATTCGGACTTGTCGAGATGATCGGTATAGTGGTTGGTTCGGTTTTGGTCGAAAGGATCGCCGCCAGCTGGATCTCAGCAAGGATGCTCGAAGGCCGGTTCGAAGACCTGAAGCTCTTCTGGACGACCGCTAAAATAGCTCTCGCCGCTGTGGCGGCGGCCGCCATTCTGTTCGCTGTTTATCTGGCAGCTGCCGAGGTACTAATGACGGCGGCGTTAAGCGTGAGTCAGAAAACACTGGGCTTATTTGGAACAGCAAAGGGTGTGGAATTCGTTGGCGGCAGCATTTTCCTGTCGATATGCTTTGCAGTTTATGCCGCTGTGTATTTACTTATCGCAAACTCGCTGGGTGCGATCGAAGCTGACGACAAGGACCGGGCGATCGGTTATCTGAGGCGGCTGAACCCGTGGCGCAGGGCTCAGGCCGGAGCAATTTGAACGTGGAATGTGCGGAATAACCGGATTTATCACGCATGATCGCGAAGCATCCGTCGAAGCACGGGAAGACCTGCTCGACCGGATGTGCCGCAGCATTGAATACCGCGGCCCGGACGAACAGGGAACGCTTGTTCGGGGTCGTGCGGCTCTCGGGATGCGGCGGCTTTCGATCATTGACATACGCACGGGCCAGCAGCCGATATTCAACGAGGACGAAAGCCGAGCGATAGTCTTCAACGGAGAGATCTATAACTTTCAGGAACTTCGGCCCGAGTTGGAGGCGGCCGGACACAAATTCAAGACGAATTCCGACACCGAGGTGATCCTCCACGCATTCGAAGAGTTCGGCGAAGAATGCGTAAAACGGCTCCGCGGGATGTTCGCATTTGCGATCTGGGATTTTCGCGATCAGTCCCTTTTCCTCGCGAGGGACCGGGCGGGGAAAAAGCCGCTATTCTATACACGCACCCCGCAGGGCGACTTTGTCTTTGGCTCCGAATTGAAGACCCTTCTGGTTCACGGCCAGACACCGCGTGAAGTGGACCTTTCCGCGCTCGACGCTTATCTAACGTTCGGCTATGTGCCGGAGGAATTCTGCATTCTTAACGGCGTCGAGAAGATGCAGCCGGGTCATTGGCTCAAGTTCGCAGACGGCTCGATCACAACAAAGCAGTATTGGGACTTCGAACTCGGGAATCCCGATCCTGGCCCGGACGAAAATGAATGGGCCGAGATGGTGCGTGCGAAGATCACCGACGCCGTCCGGGCCCGATTGATCTCGGAAGTACCGTTAGGAGCATTTCTTTCGGGTGGGATCGATTCTTCGACGGTCGTCGGCGTGATGTCCGAGTTGTCGGACCGGCCCGTAAAGACGTTCTCGATCGGCTTCGAGGAAGACAGCTTCGACGAACTGAAGTTCGCCCGGCTCGCGTCCAAGCGATTCGGCACTGACCATCACGAATTCATCGTCACGCCCGACCTGTTCGACGTGCTCGACAAGATCGTCAAACATTTTGACGAGCCCTTTGCCGACCAATCCTCGCTGCCGACCTTTATGCTGTCGAAAATGGCCCGCGAGCATGTGACGGTCGTTCTTTCGGGCGATGGCGGAGACGAGCTTTTCGGCGGATATTCGAGATACCTGATCGAACGCAGCCGCGACAGGTTTTCCGCGATACCGAGGGCTATACGAAGCGGACTGATGCGTCCTATAGGCCGGATTCTTCCCCATGGAACGATCGGTAAGAATTTTATCTACAACATTTCACTCGATCCGGTCGAGAGGTATCTCGATAGCGTGTCTTCCTTCAACCAGGCCCGCAGGTCCCAGCTTTACACGGGTGATCTAAAGGTAGCGATGAACGGCAGCGGTTCGGCGGCGGCGAGCATTTTTGAAGAACTGAGCAAGAAAGGGCCGCAGGGCGACCCGCTGGCAAGGTTGCTTTATTTGGACTGTAAGACCTATCTGCCCGGCGATATCCTGACAAAGGTCGACCGGATGACGATGGCAAGCTCTCTCGAAGCTCGCGTCCCCCTGCTTGACCACGAGCTGATCGATCTCGTGACGAGAATACCCTCCGATCTTAAGCTCAAGGGCAGCGATCCGAAATACATTTTGAAGAAGGCGATGAAGGGCCTCGTACCGGACGAGATCCTCTATCGCGAAAAACAAGGATTCGGGGTCCCTGTGGGCGAGTGGATAAACCGGCAGCTTCGGAGCCGGATCGACGAGGACCTAAGCAATAGGCGAACAATAGAACGAGGTTATTTCGACCCGGCGTACCTCAAGATACTCCGGAAAGAACACGCCGACGGCCGAAGGGACCACTCAAATTCCCTCTGGGTGCTCTGGATGCTGGAACTCTGGTTTCGTGCCTACATCGATGCATGAGACCGACTTCGAGAGTGTGAGAAAGAACGTGCTTCATCTGATCCCAAGCTTCCGGTCGGGCGGCTCCGAACGGCAGGCCGTTCAGCTTGTTAAGCGTATGGCCGATGACGGCCGGCATAATGTCGTTCCGGCCTGCTTAGATCGGGATGGTCCGCTGCTTTCAGAGCTCGGCCAAATTGCGTCGGGTGATATTCCCGAGTTCGCACTTGACTCGTTCTACGATGCGAGAATGGCCCGCCAGCTTTCGTCGTTCGTCAAATACCTGCGGAAAAAGAAGATCGATATCGTCCAGAGTCACGATTTCTACACCAATATTTTCGGTATGTTGGGAGCCCGTCTTGCGCGGGTTCCGGTCAGGATCGCGGCAAAACGCGAGACCGGGATGCGTTCAAAGGCCCAGCTTTTTGCTGAGCGACGAGCGATCGGTCTTGCGACCGCAATTGTCGCGAATTCGGCGAGCGTGAAGGAATATCTGATCGGCTCAAGTGTTCCTGAACGCAAGATCGAGGTGATCCACAACGGCCTGGACCTACGCCGTTTCGAGGTTCCGACAAGCGACCGGGCTGCCATACTTGCCGACCTCGGCCTGCCGGCCGACCCCGATCTGCGATTCGTGACCATCGTTGCGAACCTTCGTGACCCGGTAAAAGACCAGGAGACGTTTTTGGAGGCGGCAAAGATCGTTTCCGGCCGTAATGCGAAGGCCGTATTTGTCCTGGCAGGCGAGGGCCCGCGGACAGACATGATAGAAAACCTGGCCGAGAGGATCGGGATCGGCGAAAAGGTCCACTTTCTGGGGCGATGCGACAGGGTGCCCGAACTGCTTTCGGTCAGTGCGATCGGAGTGCTGACTTCGAGGTCCGAAGGCTTCTCAAACTCCATTCTCGAGTACATGGCCGCCGGGCTGCCCGTTGTTGCGACAAGGGTTGGAGGTGCGGCGGAAGCGGTGATCGAGGGCAAGACGGGATATCTGATCGAACCCGGGGACAATGCTTTGCTTGCCTCGCGGCTGGTCGAAATATTACAGAACGACGAACTCGCAACTTCAATGGGAGCTAAAGGAAGAAAACGAGCGAGCGAACATTTCAGCATCGAAGCTCAGCTTGCAAAGACCCATAAACTTTACGAGCGCGAACTTGAAAGGATCAGCGCTAAGAAAAACAAATGACCGCTGCGGAAAAGAGATTGCGGATCGTCCAGATCGGACCGATGCCGCCGCCGCACGGCGGCGTTTCGACCAACATGCTGGCAATCCACGAGACCTTGGCTCGGGAAGGGCATGAATCGCGGATCATCGATGTCACTGACAGGAATCGGCCGGAGGGACGGCCTTACGTTCTGAAACCGAGGTCGGCGGCGGGACTCCTGGCACTTCTGGCCCGGATGGACGCCGACGTTCTCCATTATCACATTGGTGGGGAGTTCAGCTTGCGACTTGCTCTGCTGACGATCTTCTGCGGCCTTCTTCCGGGAAAATGTTCGGTCGTAACCTTTCATTCCGGGGGCTTTGCGCGGGGGGCTGTGCAAACTGCCCGACCCTTTTCGATCAGGGGGGTTGCATTCCGTATGCAGGATCGCGTTGTCGGCGTCAATCCCGAAATGACAAGGATGTTCGTGGCATACGGTGTCAAACCGGATCGTATTCGTATGATCGTTCCTTTTGAACTGAAGGCTCCTGACGAATCCGTGCCCATTCCGCACTCGCTTAGCGATTTCGTCGAAACCGCTGAGCCTTTGATCGTATCGGTCGGTTCCCTGGAATCTGAATACCGGCACAGGGACACAATCGCGGCCTTGTCGAAGATTATCGAAACCCATCCCGGGACCAGGCTCTTGATCGCGGGCTCTGGGCCCATGCGCGATGAGCTTCAGAACGAGATCAATATCCGGGGCCACGCGGGCCGCGTGCTGCTTGCGGGAAATGTTGAACGCGATGTTTTGCTGCATCTGAACGCGAAGGCCGGAGTGCTCCTTCGTATCACCGATTTCGACGGCGATTCGATATCGGTGCGGGAGGGGCTTTTCCTCGGGACCCCGGTTGTTGCAACCGACAACGGAATGCGGCCCAAAGGGACGCGGCTGGTAGAGGCGTCGGCCGGCCCCGAACAGGTCGCGTCCGCAGTTATCGAGGCGATCAAAGTCGGCCGGGAGAACGGCAGTATGCGTGAAGCTCCCGAAAGCAATGCCGCAAAAGTGATCGCGCTTTACGAAGAGCTTATTTTCGGATGATCTCAAAGTTGAAGAAATTGAAAGGGAGGAGCCTTGCCGAGATCGCCGACCGAGGGCGGCAGGGGGCAAATGCGTTCCTTGAACGTAACCGCCTCGGACGCGGCCGCGAGATCGGTGATGAGGAATTGCTGCGGTTATTTGAGGGGAACGCGGCATCGATCGATGATCTGGCGGAATGCTTCCTCCGCCGGGACGGAGCAAATTTCTACCCTTCCTTCGCGAAAATAAAAGTGACGGTTGCGGCATTAAAGGAGCGGTTTCCAGAGGACTGCATTCGTCTGATCAGGAAAGCGGAAAGGATCCTGGACGGCGAATTTGAACTTCTCGGATTCGAATCGCTCAGGTTAGGAGGGCCGATCCCCGATTGGCATCTCGAACCGGTCTCCGGCAAGCGTTCGCCGTTGAAGCATTGGAGCGCGTTTGACGAAACCGACTCAGCCGAAACCGGAGACAAGAAGATCGTTTGGGAATTGAACCGGCATCAATATTTCACGACGCTAGGGGCGGCGTACCGGCTTACCAATGACGAAAAATATGCGGAGGCGTTCGCATCGCACGTCGAGGACTGGATCCTTAAGAATCCGGCAAAGATGGGCGTGAATTGGGTGTCGAGCCTCGAGATCTCGTTCCGTTCGATATCATGGCTTTGGGCGATATCCTTCTTTGCCGGGTCTCGTCATTTGAACGCGAAACTGCTTAGTTCGATGCTCAAGGTCCTCATCCTCTCAGGACGCCACATCGAACGGCACCTCTCTACATACACAAGCCCGAACACCCATCTTACCGGCGAGGCATTGGGGCTGTTCCTTCTGGGATCGTTCTTACCCGAGGTCGCCGAGGCCCGCCGCTGGAAGAACAAGGGCCGCGATATCATGCTCGCCGAGCTTGAACGGCAGGTGCGGCCGGATGGCGGCCACGTCGAACAATCGATCCATTATCTTAGATACACGGCCGATTTCTACCTCTCATTTATTGCTGTTGCCGGTCCCGAAGGATCGGCTGCGACAGACGCGGCCGCCGGAAAGATCCGGAAGATGCTCGGCCTGCTTCAACACGCAGCACACCCGGACGGAACCACGCCCCTGATCGGTGACGAAGACGGGGGGAGGCTTCATTTCCTTGATGCGCAGCCGTTGAACGATCTTCGCTCGACTATCGCAGTCGGTGCGGCATTGCTGTCGGACGAGGAACTCAAGTTCGCGGCGGCCGAGCCCACGCCGGAGGTACTTTGGGTTTGCGGCCCTGAACGTCTCGATTCATTCGATGAGCTTCGTCCGCGAGCTCCGAAGGCTCTGTCCAAAGCCTTTCGAGAAACGGGACTCTACTCACTGAGGACCGACTGGGGCGAAGATGCGAGCCATCTGCTCGTCGACTGCGGCGAACACGGATTCATGAACGGGGCGCATGCCCACGCGGATGCGCTAGGTTTTGTCATGTTTGCGGGCGGCATCCCGGTCTTCGTTGATTCGGGAACCGGCTCCTATACTGGGGATGCCGGCATCCGGGACCGGCTGCGGGCAACATCGGCCCACAACTGCCTCCTGGTAAATGGGGAATCATCCTCGGAGCCGTGCGGCCCTTTCTCCTGGAGATCGGCTGCGCGATCGGAGTTGATCGAGTGGAATGACGATGGGCCCGAGATCGTTTTTCGAGGAAAACACGACGGTTTTGAGCGGTTCAAGGTATCCTATGAAAGGGAGATCCGTCTCCACCGGGACGGTAATGTGGTCGTGACGGACGAAATTAGTTCCGAAGGCAACAAGGCTTTTGAACTGGTTTTCGTGCTTGATCCTGGGGTTGAACCGATCCTCGAAGGGCTCGAACGGATCCACCTAATGGCTCCTGACGGAAAAAGGAGCCTTCTGGTTATTGAGACTTTATTCGACGGAGAAGCCCACTGTACGGGCTGGGACATCGAGGACGCGATAGTTTCTCCGATCTACGGTGCCTTCACCGATACCAGGAAATTACGATTCAGATTTGTCGGCGCCGGTGAACTGAGGGTCACGAATAAGATCCGGCTTGCCTGAAGCAGCAAATATCAAGATGTGCGGGATCAACGGAATCGCATTTACAACGCGAAGCGGGAAGTCGGTAAGAGAAACCGACCTTCTGGCGATGCGCGATGTTATTGAGCACCGCGGCCCAGACGGTTCCGGGATCTACATCGACTCGAATGTCGGTCTTGGCCACCGGAGGCTCTCGATCGTCGATCTTGCAACCGGCGACCAGCCGATGTTCAACGCGGACCGGTCCCGCGTGATCGTCTATAATGGCGAGGTTTACAATCACAGCGACCATCGCGGCGACCTGATCGAAAGGGGTTACAAATACGCGTCGACCTCCGACACCGAAACCATCCTGCACCTCTACGAAGAGTTTGGAGCCGATTGTGTTCACAGGCTGCGCGGGATGTTTGCGTTTTCTGTCTGGGACAAGACGCGGCGCGAACTCTTCCTTGCCCGCGACCGTTTCGGGGTAAAGCCTCTTTATTACCTCCATTCGCCCGATGGGAGTCTTTACTTCGCCCGGAGATCAAATCTCTGCTCAAGATCGGCGCGGTCAAGCCAGAACTTAACTATTCGGCATTGCCTGACCAGCTTGCGAACCGCGGGACATGCGGCGATGAAACCCTTTTCGCCGGAGTGAAAAGGCTCTTGCCGGGTCACCACCTAAAATGGAAAGACGGGACAGTCGAGATAGCACAATATTGGGACCTCGAGTTCGAACCTAAGGAATCTGTCGGTGACGAAAACGAGGTGATCGAAGAGTGGCTAAGCCTCTTCCGCGAATCTGTGAGGCTTCGGTTGATGTCGGACGTTCCGCTGGGAATGTTCCTTTCGGGGGGCATCGACTCATCGGCCATCGCCGCCGTGATGTCGGAAATGGTCAGCGAGCCGATCAAGACGTTCTCTGTTGGTTTTCGCGAACGGGAGGCCAACGAGTTTCGTTACGCGCGAATGGTGGCCGAAAGATTTGGTACCGACCATCACGAGATCACCATAACGCCGGAGGAATTCTTTGAAAAGCTGCCCGATCTTGTATGGCACGAAGACGAACCGATCGGCTTTGAGGCGTCCGTGCCTCTCTATTTTGTGTCGAAGTTGGCCGCGAAGCATGTGAAGGTCGTCTTAACCGGAGAGGGCAGCGACGAAACACTTGCCGGCTACGGACGGTACCGGAAGGCGGCTCTATTGCTGGACTACGGGGAAAGGTATGAGGCGATGGTGCCCGCCGCGGTCCGCGGTGCCGTCAGGTCGGGCGTGAACTCGCTGCCGACCACCCTCGGCAGGAAGCTCGGGAGGACGTTCCTGACCCGAAATGCCGACCTGGACGAAATATTCTTCGATAATTTTGCGGTTTTCGGGCGCGCGATGCAGCGCGATCTGTTTTCGCATGCGACAAAAGGCCGGATCGCCGACCTTGACCCTTTCTCGGGAATGCACGATTGGTTGGCCGCCAACGGCCCGGGCTCGACTCTCGACCGGATGCTTTACGTCGACACGAAGACCTACCTGCACGAGCTTTTGATGAAGCAGGACCAGATGTCGATGGCGGCCTCGATCGAAAGCCGTGTTCCATTCCTCGACCACAAACTTGTGGAATTTGCCGCCCGACTGCCCGAAAAATTCAAGCTTCGGGGGAAGACGACGAAATGGGTCCTCCGCAAGGCAATGGCCAAGGTCCTTCCGGAAGAGGTGCTTAAGCGAAGCAAGATGGGATTCCCGGTACCGCTTGGCGATTGGTTCCGGGGCGAATTCAGGCACGTCATCGATGACATGGTCCTAGGTGAACGTGCGCTTTCCAGAGGGATCTTTGACGCCGCTTTTGTCCGAAAACTGGCTGCCAGCCATTATTCCGGCGAAGACCACTCGGCACGGCTTTGGGCCCTTTTGAACATAGAGATCTGGCATCGGCGATTTATTGACTGCGAGAATGATTGAGCCTGGGACAAAATACGTCATTCTAACCGACGCCCCGATGGGCGAAACGCTCGCCGTCTGGGACGAGCTAATGCGTAACTGCCCTTACGCGACGCAATTCACCACCCCAGATTTTTTTACCGATCCTTTTGTCGGGGGCGGCGAACGATTCGCGGTGCTTGCGTTCGAAAATAGTCGTGCGGTAGGCGTAGTCACAGGGCTTAGAAACGGAGGTCAGATCCGGTGCGGTCTTCCGGTCCGGCCGCAATCCGCATTCAGGGACGGCATCGATAAGCAAGAGATCTTTGCACGGTTCTGGGACGGGATCTTAGAGTTCGGCGACCCCGAGATCGACCTTGTTGACATTTATTCCTGGGAGCCGATAGGCGGACCCTTGCCTTCCGGTTTCGTCGAATCGAAATGCGAGGGCGGCGACCGAGTCGTGATGCTAGATCTGACAAAAGGCCCTGAGGCCCTGTTTCGCGATTTCTCAACACGCCGCCGGACCCAGCTTCGAAAAGTTGAAAGGACCGGTAAGGTCCAGGTGAAAACACTTGAAACGGCATCGGAACTCGCCGAACTCTACGCAATTCATTGCCTATGGAATGAAAAGAAAGGCATCGCATCGGAAGGGATCGAGGTTTTCAGCGGTATGCTCGAGTCCCCATCGCGCATCGTCCTGATTGCCAAATTCGAAGGCAAGATCATCGCGGGGACCTATTTGCGATTTTGCGAGAACGGGATCGTCGAGTACGCGGCGAACAATTCCCTCGATGAATTTCAGCACCTTCATGCGAACGAATTGCTCGGATGGCGAGCGATAGAATGGGCGTGCGAAAGAGGGTTCACTAAGTTCAGCCTCGGAGCATCACATCCTTTTCTGAGTCGTTTCGGCGGCGAGGTGGTCGCGGGCTACAGGTATCGGGCCGACCGCAGCTTTTTGCGGATGCATACCAACCGCGAGCGATTTGCCGCTTTTGCAAGCGGTGCCTTTGGAATGCTGCCGGCTTCGATCAAGCGCAGCCTGAAGGCATGGGGCGAGACAGTGGTCGGAAATCGGGCTTGATGACAAAGGTCAGGACAAACTTGCAGAGAATGCCGCGAACCGAGCTTTCGGGCCGCGACATTATCTGTTTCAGCCACGATTGGTCCGGCGATCCGCTATCCAAGACGCACTTGATCCGGGTGCTTTCGCGCGACAACCGGATCCTTTGGGTGAACGCGATCGCGAATCGGGCGCCGACGGCTTCAACGAAAGACCTGTCGAGGATCTATCGGAAGCTTGCATCGTTTACCAAACCGGTCGTCGAGGTCGAACCGAATATTTATGTATTGAATCCGCTCGCGATCCCTGCATACGGCAATCAAGCGGTGCGTAAATTCAACGAACGGTTTCTTGTTTCGCAGGTTCGGCGGACCCTCCGCCGGCTAGGTTTCAAACGCCCGCTGAATTTGGTCTTTAATCCTGCCGCCGGATTGGTCGCAGGGAAACTCGGCGAGGACGGGATAATCTACTACTGCGTCGATGAATATACGGCATTTACCGGCGCGTCGAAGGGGCTTAAAGAGATCGAAGAGAAACTGTTCGAGGACGCCGACCTTGTGATCGTTTCCGCCGAAGAACTGCTCCGTTCGAAGAAGAAGTTCAACGAGAACACCCATTTGATCCGGCATGGGACTGATTGGGCCCATTTCCGCAGGGCCCTTGAACCGGCGACCGAAATTCCGCCGGAGATCGATGCCCTTCCGAGACCGATCATAGGGTTTCATGGATTACTTGCTGACTGGGTCGATTATCCGCTGATAAAAAAGCTGGCAGAACGATTTCGTGACGGCTCGGTCGTAATGATCGGCAAGGTCGCTGTCGATGCCGAGCAAAAGATACGCGTGCTTGAAGGGATCGAGAATGTTCATCTTCTTGGGCGTAAGCCATATATGGAGCTTCCGGCATATTGTAAAGGATTCGATGTGGCAATTAATCCGTTCGTTATCAATGAGTTAACTCTTGCTGCTAACCCGCTGAAGGTCCGTGAATACCTTGCCGCCGGGGTACCCGTTGTTTCGACGGATATCCCGGAGGTTCGGGTGCTGGAGCATTGTCATGTCGGACGGGACCCTGAGGATTTCATTAAGAAAGTCGAGCGACTGATCGCCTCAACGATCGATCGGCAAATGATCTCCGATTCCGTCCGCGGCGAAAGTTGGGAGGCGAAGGTTGAGGAACTGAAGGGCCTGCTTGAAAACTGGGGTGAAAGACAGGCGGACTAGGATCATTGCGTTGGTTACCTTGATCGGCCTGCTCGGTGCCTGGTCGCTGATCGCGCCATATGCCGCCGACGTGCTGGTCGTCGAAAAGCGAATTGAAAATGCGGATGCATTGCTGATCCTAAGTGGGTCAGCGGATCATGAACAGAGGGCTGCCGCCGGGGCAGCCGAATACAAGAAAGGCGTCGGGCCGATGGTCCTAATCACCGATGACGGACAACGAGGCGGGTGGGACGATAAGGAGAAGGGAAATCCTCTTTTTGTCGAGCGGATCAGGCGCAAGTTGATCGCGGGAGGCGTCCCCGCCGAAGCGATCGTTCAGTTGCCGGGGAAAGTCGCAGGCACGATCGACGAGGCTGAGCTATTGGCTGCCTCTGCGGAAGAGCACGGGATCAAACGTGTTGCCCTCGTTACCTCCGAATTTCATTCCCGGCGTGCATTGTGGACCTTTGAGAGAGTTGCGGCAGCCCGGGCAAAGGGCCTGGAGGTAGGAATTACTATCGCCAAACCCGACCGCCGTTACCCTGACCGCTGGACATGGTGGCTTTCGCCCAGAGGAGTGCGAACCGTAGCGGGCGAGTATGTGAAGTTTGCTGCTTATTGGTTATTTTACTGATATCGACGACGAGTCTGGAGTATGAGTGCCTTGACGACATCGGTGAATGAGAACGAGACCGCCCTGAACCACGCCGGTGAAGTGGCGCGGGGCGAGCGATTCGAATTCGGAAAGAACTGGAACGCTTTTCTGGCCGTCCTGGATGACGATCGGATCGCGAGGGCAGAACGGTCGCTGCAGGAGATGCTCGAGGTCGAAGATCTGGCGGGGCGGACATTCCTCGACATCGGGTCGGGAAGCGGCCTTTTTTCCCTGGCGGCTCGTAGGCTCGGGGCACGTGTCCATTCTTTTGATTTCGACTCGGACTCGGTCGCTTGCACAAGAGAACTTCGCCGGAGATATTTTGCGAACGATGGGGATTGGACCGTCGAGCAGGGCTCCGTACTCGACGCGGCCTACGTCAAATCGCTGGGTGCTTTCGACATCGTTTATTCTTGGGGCGTGCTCCATCACACGGGGGACATGTGGCAGGCATTGGGAAATGCAGGTGACAGGGTCGCGGCGGACGGAAAGCTTTTTATCGCCATCTATAACGATACGGGCTCGCAGGCCGAGCGATGGAAGACGATAAAAAGGACCTACTGCCGGCTGCCTCGGTTGCTCAAGAAGCCGTTTGCCGTGATGGTCTCTGTGCCTGATGAGGCGAAACGTCTGTTATCATCTTTGCTCAGGGGCCGGCCGCTCGAGTACTTTTCCCATTGGCAAAATTATCGAAATGCACGCGGAATGAACCGATGGCACGACATCATCGATTGGGTTGGCGGTTATCCCTACGAAGTTGCGGGCCCGTCGGCTTTGTTTGATTTTTTCAAGGCGCGCGGGTTTACCGTAACGGCGATGAATTGCGACAACGTCGGGCTCGGATGCAATGAGATGGTCTTTCGGCGGACCGATGGGCCGAAAGGAATTGTGGACTAAGATGCTAATAACGGTCGTCGCGGGCGCACGCCCGAATTTCATGAAGATCTCGCCGCTGATCAAGGCTATCCGTGCGGCCAGGCTCGGCGGGGACGACATCGATTTCCGGCTGGTCCACACGGGTCAGCACTTCGATCAAAAAATGAGCGGCGAGTTTTTCGAGCAGCTTGGCATCCCCGAACCCGACATCAATCTCGAGTGCGGCGGCGGAACACAGGCAGAACAAACGGCCGCGGTTCTAGTTGCGTTTGAGCGTGAACTCCAGTCAAATCCGCCTAGCGTTGTCGTGGTTGTTGGTGACGTTACCTCGACGATGGCCTGCACGATCGCGGCGAAAAAGCTTTGCGTACCGGTTGTCCACGTTGAAGCCGGCATCCGTTCGGGTGATATGACGATGCCCGAGGAAATAAACCGGATCGTGACCGACAGCATCTGTGATCATTTCTTTACGACATCACGTCACGCAAACCGCCTACTGGAAAAGAACGGCGTTGATCAGGGCAGGATCCACTTCGTCGGCAATACGATGATCGACAGCCTATATCAAAATCTTGAAAGGCTTAATAAGCCGGGGCTTTGGGATATTCACGGATTGAAAAACGGAGGGTATTTCCTTCTGACCCTTCATCGGCCGGCGAACGTCGATGATCCAGAGAAACTGACTTCCTGCCTCGATGCGATCCTCGAGGGGACAAATGGTTATCCGGTCGTCTTTCCGGTTCATCCGCGGACAAGGAAAACGCTCGAAGGGTTCGGTTATCAAAATGAACGGCTCCTGCAGACCGATCCGCTCGGCTATCTTGAGTTCATTTATCTTTTGAAATTTACGATGGCGGTGATCACGGACTCCGGCGGTATTACCGAAGAGGCGACCGTTCTGAACGTGCCGTGTATGACGCTGAGGGATTCGACCGAGCGGCCCGAAACGGTCGACATAGGTACGAACGAATTGGTCGGCACCGACCCGGCGTTGCTAAAGCCGTATCTGGAATCGGTCGTAAAGGGCTCATGGAAGCAGGGAAGTATTCCGGAATTTTGGGACGGCAAGACGTCGGAACGGATCGTCGATGTTCTTCTGAGAATATACGGTTCGATGCAAACCGGCCTGTACACGACCGAAGCAGCCCATGAATTGCGTCCGGCCGAGCGTGTTTAGAGCCGCTCACCGTCCGATTTCAAGAGGCCGTTAACCGATTGGTGTAGTGAACACGTCCAGTCAAACTCACCGACTGTCAGGTTCGATCGTCATCATGCTGGCGGCGATCATCTCCGCCGCATGCTCGGACAACGTTTCGGGATCGGGTCTCGAATTCGGTGACAAGACCATCACGGTCAGAAGCGGCGGCGACCTGCAGGCCGCGATCGACCGGGCCGCTCCCGGCGATACGATCCTCCTGGAAGCCGGCGCAACGTTTGCGGGGTCGTTCAAGCTGCCGAACAAACCTGGAAACAAATTCATCACGATCCGTTCGAACGCTCCGGACAAGGACCTTCCAGCCGACGGCGAGAGGATCGATCCGAATAAATACTCGTCGCGACTCCCCAAACTGGTCTCAAACGCTAGAGGCGAACCCGCTTTGCTTGCGGTCGACGGAGCACATCATTTCCGCTTTGTCGCTGTCGAGTTCGGCCCGACGATCGGAGGACTCTACGACATCATCAAACTGGGTACCGGACAGGAACGCTCGGTCGCCGAACTTCCGCACCACATCGAATTCGACAGGGTTTGGGTACATGGCCACCCTGACGAGGGCCAGAGGCGGGGAATCGCCGCGAACGGCCGCCATATCAGGATCGTTAACAGCTATATTTCGGACATTAAACGGAAAGGCGACGAAAGCCAGGGAATTGCCGTTTGGGCGACCGACGGCCCGGTCGAGATAGTGAATAACTACATCGAAGCGGCCGCGGAGAATATCCTGTTCGGTGGAGCGGGTTCGTTCCTGAAACTTGTCCCGACCGATTGCGTGGTCGAATCAAACCATCTGTCGAAGCCCGTTGCGTGGAAAGGGGACGACTGGGTTGTGAAGAACCTGTTCGAGATCAAGAATGGTCGCCGGATCAAAGTCACGAACAATCTGATGACAAATAACTGGGCGATGGGACAGGACGGCTTCGGCATTCTTTTTACGACGCGGGCCGATAACGGCAATGCGACGGTGATCGAAGATATCGAGTTTACCGGAAACATCGTGAGAGGGTCCGGCGGCGGGCTGAACATTCTGGGAAACGAAGGAGCCGGCGGACACCGATTGGTGATCCGCAACAACATTTTTGACGATATCGATGGTAAGAAGTGGGGCGGGGCCGGGCATTTCATGAAGGTGACGGACTGGAACGGCCTCGTGTTCGAAAGCAATACGATAGTTCACAGCGGGAACATAACTGTCGCATACGACAAGCCCGTACGCGGTTTTGTCTTCAAGAACAATATCGTTCAGGAAAACGAATACGGGTTTTTTGGCGACGGGTTGGGTTCGGGGCAGCCCGCTATGGACAAGTATTTTCCCGGGGGCACCGTTGCCGGCAATCTGATCGTTGGCGGCGAGAAGGAACGGTATCGAGAGCCGAATCTTTTCGCTCGATCACTCGACGAGGTCGGGTTTCGAGACCGCGCGAACGGCGATCTGAGGCTCCGCCCGGGGAGCCGTTTCGCTCCTTCCGTGGGGGCCAACCTCGACCCGGCAACTGTCGGCCGTAAATAGGAAGCTGTCGACCCGTTTCTCACCTCAAGTTGACACAAAAGAGGATCGCCAATTTTTGTGTCCTGCCTCTCCCGGATGCGGCGGTTCTCGCACCCATCGCGTCATATCCCGCATTGACCGATCCATTAACCCGCTTGCTGTCTCGCAAATTCGAACGATTTAGGCGGAACGGCGATTGCATCTGAGAATTCTGGTATCAAGGGTTCGGCCGGTCGTCCCGAAGTCACCGATCATAAGTCGGCCGATGCCGGGAGTGGCTCAGCGGGGCCGGGCAACGGGAGAAAATGATGCAAGTTAGGTTGAGAGAAGAATTCGACGCGGATGTGAACGCAGAAAAGACGGTGGTATCCGACGTGAAAACGGGTACCCACCATTTCGAGATCAAATGTGACGTTTGCAACCGGGCCCTTTTCGTTGACGACGCGACCCGCGAAAGCATCGAGCAGAAGATCGAGAAAGGACTCGAAGAACGGTTCGTTTGTTCAAACTGCGAGATGGATGCAGACGTGTTCGAACACGATGCAAGCTAAAGGGCAGGGGGGCGTAACCGCTTACGGTTCAGCGATTTGCCTGGAGCGTTCGGGCGATCCAGCCCTTAGTGATGTCAATGACTGCAGACTGATCTTGTGGGTCGGCCGTGGTCCGAAACACGTATAAAAAAAGCAGCCGATCGTTTACGTGCACCAACGACATGGAACCGATGGTCAAAAAGCGTCGCCCGAACGCTTCTGAATGAGTCACAAACAGGGAACTGATCGCATTTGGCTGCTCGTTGAAATGCCCGATTGTTCTTGTTTCGCCAACTTTCATATTCGCAGACACGCCCCAAAATTCTGAGATCCTGGAGTCCATGTCGGCCTCTTGTTTCTTCAGGGCCGACTGAAGTGCGAGCGGCGGCTGGCGTTTCAATTCCGCCGCAAGGGCACGAAATTCATCGGAACTGATGTCCGTCGACTTCAAGTGCTTCGGCACCGACGCTTTTGTATAAAAGGGAATGTCCGGCTCCCCGCCATCCTTTAACAGCGGGAGGATGGAATCGTCGATATGGGCCGCGAGCACCTCGTTGAGCGGCGTCTCGCTCGCGAGCAGCCGCCCGGCTATCAGCGGAAAGCGCTCGATCGTATCGGTGAAATGTTCAGGTGCCGGGATGCAGATCCGTTTCCCGCCGAGATCGTGCGAAGGAGGGACACCGCTATCCTGACTTTTCGGCCCCGAGCCGTTCTGACCGAGCACCGAAACAGAAGCCGCGGCAAAAAGGATGACGACCTTTCCGATTGCGTTCATGATCTTGGTTTTTGTTCGAAAGATTGGACGCCTCACTTATAGCACCATCCGAACACATTTACAACAGGGATCCAGAGACGCTCGATCGTCTCCGACGGCCCCAGGGCCTTCTCGCGTTTTCTCTTTTTGTGAGTCGGTGGAAGCGAACGTATCATGTCTAAAGCGCTGTTTAGGGATTTCTGACCGCGTATCGGAAAAGGGGACCGCGCTTGGTTGACCGGATGATCAGGGCAGAGAACATTTCATTCTCATACGGAGCGGGACCCGTACTCGACGGGCTTTCGCTCGAACTGCGCCCCGGAGAATTTGTTGGGCTGATCGGTGCCAACGGCAGCGGCAAAACGACATTGATGCGGATACTGCTCGGGTTTCTCAGGCCGGGTTCAGGCACGGTCTTCCTGAAAGGCGATCCCGTTCTGGGGCTTGCCCGACGCGAGATAGCAAAGCGGGCGACGCTGGTACAGCAGGACACGTACATCGATTTCGCTTTCACGGTGAGGGAAGTCGTCGCGATGGGCCGAACGCCGTATCTGGGCAGGTTCACGCCGGAGGGGCCGGTTGACGCTTCGATAATAGATCGTGCGATGGCCGAGACCGAGACAGACAGATTCGCCGCCCGGCCGGTGACCGAGCTTTCAGGAGGCGAGCGGCAGCGGGTCCATCTGGCACGTGCGATGGCCCAGGACACTGAGATCATTCTGCTCGATGAGCCGACGGCAAACCTCGATCTCACGCATCAGATCGAAGCCCTCGAGATGATTCGGTCGATGACTCAGCAAGGTAAGACCGCATTCGCAGCGATCCACGATCTTGGGCTGGCCTCCCGGTATTGCGACCGTCTTGTACTTTTGTCGGGCGGGCGAATCGCGGCCGACGGACCACCTGCGAGCGTGATTACGGAAGAAAATCTATTGCGCCACTTTAACCTTAAGGCACGCGTTAGTCGGGAGGCCGAGGGACTACATATTTTTCCTGTAGGTCCGGGACGTGCGAACTTATGAAAAAAGCGTCAAGTCTTAGCGGAATACTTGTATTCGGACTGGTCCTGGTCGCGTTGATCGCCGTAGTCGTCGTTGGGATCGAGCTGACACGCAGGCAGGGCGGTGCCCCCGGGACACAGTCACAAATTCCGCCGGAACCTGCTGGTAAGCCTTTTCCACGCGAACTGACCGACGCGCAAGGTGAAAAGCTGGTGATACCCGAACCGCCGAAGCGGATCGTTTCACAGACGCTGGCGACGGACGAGATCCTCCTGACGATCTGTTCCACCGAGCGTATTTTCGCCGTTAGTGAGTTGGCTGACGACCCGAATTACAGCAACGTGGTCGAACTTGCGAATGCGATTCCCGAACGCACGACGAAAGGTGCGGAACACATTCTTCAACTAGAGCCGGACCTGATATTTGTCGCAAGCTACAGCCGAGCGGAAATGGTCGAGCTGCTCAAGGCTTCGCGTGCACCGGTCTTCCGGTTTGCTAATTTCACGGCATTTGAGGAAATCAAGGCCAATATCCGCACCGTCGGATACGCCACGGGCTGCGATGCCGAGGCCGAAAAGCTTGTCACGAAGATGGAGCAGGATCTTTCGGCCCTTGCGGCACGAGTGCCGTTAATGGAAAGGCCTTTACGTGTGATGTCTTACGGGGGCGGTTATACAGCGGGACGAAATACCACCTTCGACGATATCGTACGAGCGGTTGGCGCGGTCAATGTGAGTGCCGAGAATCAGATCGATGGGGTCGCAAAGATAAGCAGCGAAAAGCTGGCCGAATGGAAGCCGGATTTCATCGTTGCCGGCGCGAACACCGCCGATATCGAGAAAAAGCGAAAACAGATGCTTGCCGATCCTGTGATCGCCTCGACGCCGGCCGGGAAGATGGGCAATGTGATCGTTATCGATAACCGCTATTATCTGGCGGTGTCGCATTTTGTGGTCAGGGCGGTCGAAGCCCTCTTCAGCGGACTCTACGGAAACGCGAATGCCAAATGAGGCCGTCAATGCGGGCCCGGATCCATTATCGGCGGCGGGCCGGTGGAATGCGTCGCGCGTGGCGTTTTTCGCGACAGTCCCGCTGCTGCTTGTTTTTTCGATCGTTGCCGGGGTCGCGTTCGGTAGCTCGACAATTGCCCCGGAGACGGTTGTCAGGATCCTTGCCTTTCAATTGCTTCCGGCGGGATGGGTCGATAATTCACAATTTAGCGAAGCGAACCAAGTGGTTGTCTGGCTTGTGCGTGTGCCCAGGGTATTGGTCGCCGCTCTAGTCGGTGCGTCACTCGGGCTTGCCGGAGCGCAAATGCAGGGACTATTCCGGAATGCTCTCGCGTCACCGGACATCATTGGGAGCAGTTCTGGAGGGGCTCTCGGTGCTGTTTTGGCCCTTGCCACGGGCCTTGCGACAAGATCGCTTTTCTACCTTCCAGTGTTCGCATTTGTCGGCGCGCTTTCGGCTTTATTCCTCGTTTATTCGATCGCGACGCGGCGAGGGCGTACGCCCGTTGCGACTTTGCTGTTGGCGGGTATCGCTGTTAACGCGCTTGTCGGGGCCGCGTCCTCGTTCCTGATCAGCATGCGATGGGTCCGTTACGAGGTTGCTCAGGAGATACTGTTCTGGCTTATGGGCGGACTGGACAACCGAACCTGGGACCATTTCTGGCTGGTGCTTCCAACCACCTTGATAGGACTTGGCGTTGCGTTATTGTATGCAAGGGATCTGGATGTCCTTTCGCTCGGTGAGGAAAACGCGCTATCCGTGGGCACCGACGTCGAGAAGACCAAACGGATACTTATCGCAAGTTCGGCACTGCTGACCGGCGGAGCCGTCGCTGTTTCGGGAACTGTAGGCTTTGTTGGGCTGGTCGTCCCGCATATCGTTCGGCTGCTGATCGGGCCGCGACACAGGTATTTACTGCCTGCAAGTGTCCTGGCGGGTGCGGCGTTCCTGATCTTTGCCGACATAGTTGCACGGACGATCCAGCGGCCCGAAGAGATCCGGCTTGGCATAATAACGGCCGTATTCGGGGCTCCGTTCTTTCTGTTTCTGCTATTGCGGCAGCAGCGGAATGTGGGTATCGGTTAAATTCAAAAGTAGAAGCCATTGCGAATTCAGTGAACAGCCATAAGAGCGGGCGATCGTGAGGGCGAATTCATAAGCAGGTGCAACCGATAGTAGAATGTTTGGGTTAAAGGCGGCTACATAATTCCTTTGGGATCCGAGGGTCACGGGTCGATGTGTAGGCTGACAATTGGGAAGAATACATGAGCAGCATTGCAACAAAACGCGGCGACAAAGGAGAGACAAATTTGATCGGCGGGTCCAGGGTTCCGAAATCGGACCTTCGTGTCGAAGCTTACGGCACACTCGATGAACTGGGAAGCCAGATCGCGTTCGCTCGGTCGATATGCGGCGATGCCGAAGTAAACGAACTTGCGAAAGAAATTCAGAAAGAACTGTTTCTGGTCAACTCGGTGATCGCCACCGTCCCTGACGGCAAGCGGACGCCGCCGGAAGTGCCGCAAGAGATGATCGACAGGCTGAGCAAAGAAGTTTTGCGGATCGAGGCGATCGAAGGCATTATCGGCGACTGGTCGCTACCCGGCGACCTCCCGGCCGCGGCCGCTTTCGACGTTGCGAGGACGGTTTGCCGCCGTGCCGAAAGGGTGCTGGTGCGGTTGACGGAAACGGACGATCGCCCTCAGCTAGCCAACGTCATAAAGTATGTAAATCGGCTCTCCGATCTGATCTGGCTTTACGGCCGGCTGCTCGAGGTTCGCGCCGGGATCGATTCGCGGCTTCGTGACGAAACCAACATCGCGGGCAATAAGTGGTCGAAGGCCTGGTAAGCGGACTTTCCGTTTCGTCGTGTTTCTGACCGCAGTTTGAAATCCGAATTGCATATTCTGAGAAACCTCGTCACTTTTGCGCGGCGGTCTTTAACGGAAACCGCGGTAGATACGGCCGATTTGGTCAAACCGTTACCGAAAGCCGTTGGCGTACCACCATTCACGAAAAGGAACTGTCTGCCGAAATATCCGGTTAGAAGTCGAATTTTGCAGAGAGCTGAATTGTCCGCCCGCCGCCGTACAGATAAAACGAGCTGAAATCGCGGCCCCCATAGCTGCCGGTCGTTTGGCCAAAGTATCGGTTCGGGAAAAAGTCCCCGGATGGATACAACGTGCCGAGGCTTCCATCAGGATCGGCAAAGTTCGTCGTGTTAAGAACATTAAACACCTCAATAACCAATCGCAGCCGCGATTCCGAGCCAAGCGTGAATCCGCGTTCAAGGCCTAGGTCGGCCTGGGTGAATGGGAATCCACGAAATGCGTTGCGAGGAAGAGTTCCCTGACCCGACGGGGGTATGGCGAATACGGATCGGTCGATCGCAGAGGATGAGCTCGAGCTATTCCACAAGATCCCATTCGACAAAACATCGGGCCGGAGGATCGAGACACCGACATCTTCAACACGTCGATACGTGACGTTTACCGGCAAGGCCGAACGGACATTTGCCCGACCGAAGATAGTCCAGCCGTGGACCAGTCGTTTAGCCCAACCATCATTGAATATCGAAGTTAGACCGTATGACCCGTAGAACGCGAAAGTTTGCCGAACGTCGAGGTCGGAAGCACCGCGATCAGAACGAAGGTCGGCTTGGGATACGGTGCTTTCGCCAAAGGAGCCTCGCGTGTAATTGTCCACTGTACGGGCAAACGTGAACCGCCCGCCAAACGCGAAACCGTAGGAAAAGCGCCGCTCGACGTGGACGTGGGCGGCGTGGTGATCGGACGAGCCTGAATTGTCGGTCAAACGCACGAAACCGAAGCTGGGACCGCCGACGACCGTACGCGTCACAAAGAGCCGGCGGCCAAAAGCAGCGTTGTAGCCCCCGGTCATCACGAGGTCGAAAGGGAGCCGCTGCTGGTAATCGGCAAACACCTGCCAGGTCCGGGGTGTTTCTAACCCCTCTGAAAATACTGCGAGCGGAAGGATGGTTTCCGTCGGCGTGGATCCAATCGGAGCATTCCGAGCAATGCTAATTCGGACGAACGGGAACGAATTGACGAAAGGTTCGGTTGCACCCTCGTTGCCGTGATCGAAAAAGAGTCCGGCCCCTGCCCTGATGACGGAATTACCGCTTTCAAGAAGTTCGTATGCAACCGCAACGCGCGGCGCGAAATTCCCGAGTCCCGACGGCATTGACGTCGATGTCGTGCCAAAATAGACCGGTTCACCTGGCAACTTGGGTGAGTCGTCGACGTCCCAGCGAAGGCCGAGCGTCACGTTAAGGCTCCGCCGGATCCGCCATTGGTCCTGAGCAAAGGCCGAAAATGTGCCATATGAGACGATGCCCGGATCGTCTCGTTCGATCTCGGTGATCCTTGCCGCGTTGCCGTCCGCTGCGATCCCCTGATAAAGTTCTGAGCGCTCGATCAAAGGGGAGTCGATATTGATGCGATAGCGGCGCAGGTCGAGGCCGAACGAAAAATGATGACTCCCCGCGATCCATTCGGCGGAGCCGCCCAACTGGACGAGGTCGGTCGTCGTACCAAATCGCCGCCCGGCCGTGATCGCCCCGTTCCAGGCGCCCAATTCGAGCTTGTAGTTGTCGAACGACCCAGAATTGATCAAGGATGGGATGGCGCCGCCAAGTCCGTCAAGCGAAAACTGCTGGTTCGCCTTATCGCGACGGTAGCTGATCCGGCCGTCAATGATCAGATCGGACGTCGCGGTGTAGCTAGCCTGCGCATACGTGGCGTTAGACATATTTTCCAGGTTTCGAAGGTTGTTGAGTGAATAGCCTTCCGTACCCCGAGCCGATGCGTGAGAAAACGACCCGTTGTACCTTCCGGTAAGCCGAATTCTTTCGGTCGCCATTGTGTCAAAACGAATGCCAAATAGGTTATGAGCCGCGGGATCAGCAAAAACGGCCGCGAATTCGTCGAATCCGTTCCCTGATCCAAAGCGGTTCGGCAGGGGGAATGCATTTATCAACGTCCGCATCAATGGCGAAGCCAAGGAGCGCGACGGTGCGTCGGGAACCTCCGACATCCCGAAGCCCTGACGTCGGTGTCGAAGGCCCTCGTAACTGCCAAAAAAGAATGCCTTGTCCTTAATGATTGGACCGGAGAAGGACCCGCCGAACTGGTTAAGACGCGAGGGTGCGCGGGCCAGGCCCCGGCCATTCGCTAGGGGTTCGTTTGCATTCAAAAACTCGTTGCCGAATGTTTCGAACAGCGCTCCGTGAAAATCGTTGGTCCCGCTTTTCGAGATCAAACTGATGCGGGCACCGGCGGTCCGCCCTTCCTTCACGGAGGCGAAAGAAGTGATCGATACCTCGTTCGCGGAGGCAAGATCAATGATCCCGTTCGTCCCGCCTGCCGCAGTTAGGACCGGAAGGTTCGCCACGTTATCGACCCCGGAGGACCGCGTCGATGTCTGTACCGAACCTACGTCGATCCCATCGACAGTATATGTGTTGGAGGTTGGCCGCAGCCCGTTTACGGATATCGAACCATCGGTTGCCGAACGGTCGGTTGCGGGCGATTGAGTCACCCCAGGTGCAAGCAAGAGAAGTGACTGGACGCTTCGTCCGGCCGGGAGCCCTTCGATCTGCCTAGTCTGAACAGTGCTTCCTATCGTGGAGCTTGAACTATTCAAGGAGTCGTTGCCGGTCGTAACCTCGACCACGGCGCTTACGCCGCCACTGACAGCCACTCCGCCGCCGGAACCCGGCCCACTGGAATAATTCGCTGCCGGATCGCCCCACGTCGCGTTTCGTTTACGTGCCCAGAAATTCTCTACGAAATCCTGACGTTCGCCGACCGGCACTTCGACGCGTTGGGTCTGTGATCCGTCCGTGACGACCTGCTCGTCCACGGCGACGAAAGAGGTGAACGGCGTCAGCAGGCTGAACTCAAGCCCTAAACTCGTGAGATCCGCCTGGAGATCCTGCTGCATTACGTTGTTCTGCAATCCGGTCAGATCGCGGCGCATCAAGTCGGCTGCTTTGCGTCGGGCCCAGAGCGTACGAAGCACGCTGTTCTCGACGGTGTGATCCGGCAGTTCGACAGCTATTTCACGAACATAGGGCCGGCCCTGCATCTGCCCGCGAATTACTATCTTTCCCAGGCCGCCTTGAGTGTAACGGCCGGCAAGGGTAACCGGCATTGCGTCGAAAAGATCAGGGATCGACCTCGGCAAGATCTCATTTGCCTCGATCCCTTGAAACTCGACTGTGATATCTGTAAGAAACGGATTCCTTATCCTTAGGAAAAAGCGGCGGGCCGCCGCTGAGCCGTCATCGTCGAGGCCAACGTACTCGACCTCGCCGCGGCCTTCTCGTGAGATCTCGTCCAGAAGATAAGTGTTGACTGAATCGCCGATACCAAAAGCGAACACGCGGGCGTTCGGATACTTTTGAACTTCGGCGATTATCTCCGCCTCGTTGCCGACGTGGCCATCGGTCATAAAGCAAACGATCCGTACCTTTCCCTTATCGTTGTCGGTTGGCTCGAGAGCCGCCCTTATGGCCTTCATCATCTCCGTACCGCCGCCCGAGTCGGAATCTTTAAGCATTTTTCTCGCCAGGGAGATGTTTTCGTCATTCGCCTGGATAGGATCGTCGAACAGAACCCGGGTTTCGCCGGCGAAGGTTATAAGGTTAAAAGTGTCTTCTGGACGCAGATCGTCGAGAGTAAGGTTCATCGCTTCCTTTGCTTTTTTGATCGGGCGGCCTTCCATTGAACCGCTGGTGTCGAGAACGAAGATCACTTCTTTCGGCATTCGGTCGTCAGGGAGCACCTTGTCCGGCGGCTGAAGGATCAGCGTGAAAAACCCGTCAGTGCCTGCCTTGTAAGCCAGGACGGTGTCCTGAAAAGTAAGGCCGGCAGTCTTATATTTCAGAACGAAATCCCTGTTAGGGATCTCATCCGCATTCTGCATGCTGACCTCGAAAGAGCTCGCCGTCAATTGACGCGAAACGATCGCGTGCGTGGCGGAGCCGATACTTTGCAATGGCACACCGGCATCGAGCCTTATATCCATCGAGACGGTGTGGCCGGGACGGCGTTTCGACTTCGGCGAGAGCCGCGCAGCGTCGGCGGCATCGATCGATGAGGGGATGTATCGCTGGCCGATCGTCATCGGAAAGCGAAACTCATAAGTGTCGTCAGCGTACTTGAGTGTTTGAGCGTAGCTGATAACCACTTCGATCTCGGCACCCGGTGTGATGTTGGTGATCGATTGAGTGAAGACATTCGGCCGCTGCTGCTCAAGTAAGGCGGCGACTTTGCCCTCGCCTTTGGCCCGATCGTAAACAGCCTGAGCCTTTTGCTTATCCATGATCGACCCTTTGATGATCCTGGTGCCGATACGGATCGTCATGTTGTCCACAGCCGCGTCGTTGTGCAGCGGAAAGGTGTACCCAGCCTCGATCGCGCGGTCGAATGGGTTGCGGAACTTCTGCGTTACGGTCACGCGTGCGATGAAGCCGCTGACCTCAGCTTTCACCTCGGTCTTTTTCAGGGGGCACAGACCGATTTCCTTACCATCGGAGCCGGTCACTCGAAGCGATCCTTCGGATACTTTTTCAGTTTGAGCCGCCGCCGAGCTGACCGCGATCAGCCAAAAAAGACACACGAGTACCCAGCGAAGACGGAAAGAAAACCAACGCATATGAACGCTCCGAATTTATTCAGGATTTGTTACTGGCGACGAAAAAGATGCAGTGAGAAGTCGATATGGTTGCTTGGAGCGGCGGCGAATTAGGCCGCCATAAGTTCAACGAACCACGTGGGACGTAACTCGGTTGGATTGAGGATGGATAGCTCCGGCCGCTTCGGCGGCAATTCGAAATGTCGCTGTACGCTTGGTATTCCGACAAATTGATAACTCTTCGAAACACTGAAAAATTTCACCGACATCAAAGCGACGACTCATATTTGGAATATACGACTAGCCACGGAACTATGATGGATCGGTGGTACGTTTTCAACGGGCTTTCACGCCAGGTTTGTCATATTCTCCTGTGAAATTGGGACAATAGGCCGCCGGGTTTGCGGAGATCAGTAGCTCGGTTTTCGGTCTTTGGGCGGCCCGTTTCGCTATTTGGATACTAACGACGAAAGCAAAAGAGATGCGAATCCCCGGTCATACTTGTAGGAGGGGTTTCATTAATGGCATTAAATATCTGGCTCTTAAATCCATACAAAATACGATATCCGTGGGAAGAATTGCGATTGTTGGTCACGAACCTGATGCAACCCGTCGTTGCGCTGCGCGACAAGAACTACCGACCGGCAGGCCGTGAGAAATTCGTCTCAGTGAATGTTCAAAATCGGTATTCGCGACCTGGGCTTGGTCCGCACGATCTCGCTTGTTATGTTCTGCCAGTCAAGAATTTCGGATTTGGCGGAGTGGATTTCGGTAAAACTGACGAAGGCCGACCGGAAAGCGCCGGTTTGACCACTCACGCCGATAAAGTAGTTTGCTCCGAAGTTTATCTAGGTGAGGAGATCGTAGAAAGCGAGACGGCCTTCTTGTTAAAGGTTGACAAGATGACGAATCCGGAAAAGGGCGTCTGGGTGAAGGAGCGTTGGAATCCGCAGTATGTTTCAAGACTTATTTACCACGAGTTGATGCATAACGTCACTCCGAAATGGTCCGAAAAGAAGCTCCATGTGCAACCGGGCGTCAGTGTAGGAAAGGAAAGTCCGGAAAGGAACGCGAGTCAATCGAAGGATGATATCCGTATTCTCGCCAAACATATGGACACCGCAGAAAACTCTCAGTGGCTAGGCGGATTCGACATCGTCTGAAAGATTTTTCGGAGGATCTGAAATGAAATGGTACACCCGGCATGATTCGAACATGCGACCCCGATTCGAAGTCTGGGTCGCTACTTCCGATGAAGTCAATTGAGATTTAAGGAGGCTGATTTTGTTGGCTTTCTACGTCGCTTTGATCGGCTAAATTCAGGAGAGTTTGGATCTGATCGGAAGATTTGTTGCACAAAATGTTGCACAAGTGAAAGGATCTGTTTGCAACGTTCCATGTACGATCGAAACGACTAATTGACCTTTTCCGCTAGGAAATTCGATCTTAAAAGGACACTCGACGGCATTCAATCTAGACAGTGAAAAAACGCTGCAATTCATGTCGTCGGAGGAGCCGATCAGTCTACGGAGTTAACGGACTCGAGGGCTCTGTGGTTTTCGTTCGAATAACGATGCCGTTTGATCTTGGTCCAGCCGGAATCGACGCCCTTGTACGGGCAGACGCTCCGCCGCCGGCTTAGGTATTTGCAGGCTCTCACCGATAATGGGACGCGTGGTGGCGTTATTCGCAAGACAAACCCAGAGGCCCGCGGGCGGTCTACGCACCGTACACTGTACCGTTCGAGTGCCTCACAGAAGTCGTTTCGGGACGTGTGGTCCCGCGTCCGTTATTCCAGTGACGAGTAGCAAGAGAACTTGAGACTCAGAATCCCTGATCAGAAATGGAAATGGCTATCTGGAATGATATGAAATTCTAGCCGAGAGTGCGAAAAATCTCGCTGCCGCCCAAACAGCCTTGGGAAAATCGAAGAAACTGCGCAGGTATCGCTATCGCCCACGTGCTGTCTGAACACACGCGCGATCTTGATCAATTAGAAGGCGGTCATGACCACTGCTTTTTCTGGAGGATCTCAATATAGTTACTTCGCTCGTACGCGGTCGGATCCGAGATATGCTGCTGGCTAATGTTCCCCTTAAAAGACTCCGCGGAAGCGAACGGCATTTCATTCATTTAGGCTCGCAGATCCTGCAAAGCCTCTCCTAGCCAGGAGATCCCGTGGTTTAACAATGCGGACGCGCACATGGCGACATCGGCCCCCGCGCGCAGGTATCTGATCAGTTCTCTTGCACCGTGGACTCCGGTCGTTGCAGCGAGGGACGCGGGGATCTGTCCTTACAGAACCGCGATCCACAGCAAGGGAGGTCGGATCTCTGCCGGTACACTCAGATCGAGGTTTGGAAGTACCCTGAGTTCTGAGATCTCAAAATCGGGCTGTTAGAAGCGGTTGAAAAGGACCAGGCCGTCAACTTCTGCGTCGCAAAGGCGTTTTGACATATTGCCTATCGAGGAGAAATACGGGTTCAGCTACATAGCTATGGGGATGTTGACGGTCTCGCGCACGGATCTGACAATTTCGATATACCGCTCTTCGATGTCCGACGCCGACAGGCCGATATCTGCAGGAATGAAATAGACATTTCTTTCCAATGCGTCCGCGCCGGCTTGTTCGATGTCACGTGCGTACTGGATCCATCCTTCCGGGGTAACGCCGTTCAGGCTAGCGATGATCCACACCTTACTCGACCGATCCACAGTAATTCGTCCCGAACACATGAGTGCGACGCTGCCCGACACACACCAGCTCGGCGCAATGTCTAATGAATCGGGATAGTATCGATGTTCATCATTCGCTTCATTTGGAAGCCCATACCGCCCCGATCCCTGCTTCCCATAAGATACGATTCAGTGCAGGTATGTCTTTGGTAAGCATCTCGTCGGCTCGCGACCTTAGAGCGGCCCACTCAGCGGACATCTTCGCATACAGATCGCGTGAGGGCCGATTTATTCGCGGCAGATCGCTTTCGGATTGGTTAATGAGAAACATGTAGTTCGCCGTGAATCGGTTAGGGAAGTTCTCGACGTCGTCGTATGCCCGCGAGCGACGCTGTACCATATCCTCATCCCAGGCCTTTAGCTTCTTTGAAAGGGCTTCTCCATCCCGCTTTGCGGCCGCGTATTTTTCGCCAACCGGCAAGGTTGAGAGAAGCGAATCGAGCTGTTTGCGCTTTTCATTCAGATCGTTCACCATTCGATGCATATTGGTCAGTTCAGTTTCCATCGACGACATAAATGTACCGTATTCACGGTAGGTCGTGGCATCGGTAGGGTAGAGCGGGTTGGCCAGGATCTCGGCATCGGCCCCAACACTCCTGCCGAGCGCACGAACCGTCACCCGATACCTCCCGGGAATCGCCTTATGGCCGTTATAGCTCGCTTCGATGTAAACGTCCGGAACGCCCGGCATCGTCGCGTGCCGCATGTTCCAAACGAAGCGATTCAGACCCTTCTTTTTGGAGAGAAGCGGTTCCAGGGCCGGCCCACCATCCCACCTTCGAGCGGAAGCATCTCGCTTTGAGGAGAATGTTCGAAGGATCTTACCTGAAGCGTCAGCGATCTCGATCGTTACATCATCCTCCTTCTTTAGCTCGGGGAGGTCATAATAGATCACGACGCCGTTCGCCGGGTTAACACCTCGATACAAATTTGCACCATCGAACTCAGGATCAGAGCCATTAAGTTCGCTGCTGCCGTTGGCCAAGTATGCTGGAGACGGTTGGTAGACCGAGAAATCAGAAGCACCGGGCCTGTACTGTCGAATGAGCGAGAGATCGTCGAGTATCCAGAAAGACCGTCCCGAGGTCGCCGCGATGAGGTTGCCCCTATGAACCCGGAGGTCCGTGATCGGGGTGACCGGCAGATTCAGTTGAAAGGGCTGCCAATGGCGGCCGCCGTTGAATGAAACGAACACCCCGAGTTCCGTGCCCGCGAAAAGCAGATCGCGGCGAACGTCGTCTTCGCGAACGACCCGGGTAAATGCGTTGCGCGGAAGCCCGCTGTCGATACGGGTCCAACTAGACCCGTAATCGGTAGTCTTGTACAAGCCGGGAGTGTGATCGTTGAACTTATACCGGGTCGTCGCGATGTATGCGGTGCCCTTGTCGAAGGGGGAGATCTCGATCGCATTTACTAAGGTCTCGGGGAGCTCCCGTGGAGTAACATTCTTCCAAGTCACGCCTCCGTCGCGGGTAACATGTACAAACCCGTCGTCGCTGCCGGTCCAGATGACGCCCTTCTCGTGTGGAGATTCGGCCATGTAGGCGATCGTGCCGTAATTTTCGGCGCCGACCGCCTCATTTGTTAGAGGTCCGCCGCCCTTTCCCTGTTTTTCTTTCTCGTTTCGGGTAAGGTCGGGCGAGACCTCGCTCCACGTTTTGCCAAAATCCGACGTTTTTAGCAGCTGCTGAGCGGCATGATAGAACGTATTCGGTTCGTGCCGGCTCCAAATGATCGGAGCGTTCCAGTTGAAGCGGTACTTCATGTTCTTTGGGTCGACGCTCAAATACTGATAAGGCGCGGCCATGATTTTCGTTCCGCCGCTCACCTTTGAATCGAACACCTCGATCGTTCCTTGGTAGCTGCCGCCGAGCACGTACCGCGGATCGTCCGGGTCGAAAGCCAGGAATGCGCTTTCGCCGCCAGCCGAGGCCGTCCAACTTGCAGGGGTGATACCGCCGCTGTCGAACTCCCGGCTATTTATCGCCACCGAAGTATTGTCCTGCTGAGCGCCGTAGATACGGTACGGGAACTGGTTATCCACGTTAATACGATAAAATTGTGCGGTCGGCATGTTGCTCTGCGTACTCCATGTTTTTCCGCGGTCGAAACTGATCGCCGCCCCGCCGTCGTTGGAGATAACAAAGTTGTTCGGATTAGCTGGGTTTATCCAGAGATCATGAAAGTCCCCATGAGTCCCCGAAAGCGTCTCCCAAGTCCGCCCGCCGTCGTTCGACCGCAGGGCCGGGGCACTGAGCACGTAGATCACATTCTCGTTCTTCGGGTCGACGAACAGCTCAATGTAGTACCACGCTCGCTGCACAAGGCGGGGATCGCTTGACACCTGGCTCCAAGTCTTGCCCGCGTTGTTGGATACGTACAGCCCGCGCTCGTCCTTCGTCGAATCGCTCTCGATCAACGCCCAAACACGTTCCGGATTCGACGGCGCAACTGAGATAGACATTTTGCCCATCTCTTTCGGAAGCCCTTCGGTCATCTTTACCCACGTATCGCCGCTGTCGACCGATTTGTACAAACCGCTGCCGGGCCCGCCGCTGATCACTTTCCAGGGCAGACGGCCATGCTCCCACATCGCGGCGTACATGATCCGCGGGTTTGTCGCGTCAATCGAGAGTTCTGCCGCACCTGTGCGCTCATCGATGAAAAGCACATTCTTCCATGTTTGACCGCCGTCAATGGACTTAAAGATCCCTCGCTGCTTTGAAGGGCTATAGAGTGCGCCTTGGGCGGCCACCCAAACGATGTCCGGATTCAACGGGTGGACGATGATCCGCGAGATGTGCTGCGACTCGTCGAGGCCGATCTTCTTCCAAGTCTTCCCGGCATCCGTGGAGCGGTAAACGCCGTCGCCATGGTGGGTCATTACCCCGCGCACCGCATGTTCCCCCATACCTACATAGACAACGTTCGGGTCGCTTTCAGCTACCGCGATCGCACCGACCGAGCCCGTCCTCATGAACCCGTCGGAGATATTACGCCACGAACCGCCAGCGTCTACCGTTTTCCAAACGCCTCCACCGGTCGTTCCCATGTAGTATATGCGGTCGTTCCCAGGCACACCTGTACTTGCAACCGAGCGGCCGCCACGGAACGGTCCGATAGACCGCCATTTTACGGGCGTAAAGTACGAATTGAGATCGGCCGAAGACGCATCGTCAGGCTGAGCGGATACGACGCAAAGTCCTAGAACGACGAATATTGAAATGGATAAGATCCTTTCCATAAATGTTTGTCCGACGAAGAAAAGTAATTTGTGAAGGGATTATAAAACAAATCAAGTCAAGGATGCACGAAGCGGCATCGATCAGGACTAGCCGTGTTTCAAGGCGATCCTTCGATCTGCCGCAAGGCTTCACCGCGCTCGAGAACGTCCTGGATGGAATGGCCTTCGGACGAGGTTTGGACGAGGCTCACGGCTGGACACTTTTGAAACGGATCGTGCTGTCTGGTCAGGCGGGCTATTATGCGAGGCAGATTTCTTATGGCCAGCCTCAGCGAGATTATCAGGCCGAGATCGTTGAGCACCCTCCACCGTTTGCTTACATACTGCGGCTAACCGCCGCGATCCACCTCGCCGGGGATCTGGTTAACAAACGCCTGCCAGAAAGCGAATCGATTTGCGACGAGCTCGGTGCGAGACGTGCTCGCGCTTGCGGCCGCATGAAGCTGCCTGTCCCAGGTGTTGGGCCGCTCGACCACGTCGAATATCGGGGCAAATGACGAGTCGCCTATTCGGACTACCTTGACACGGATCGCGAAGAACGAGAAACCGTCTTCGGTATGCTGATCGAGCCAATTTAGTGCCGAGCGATGTTCGTCTGTGAAGCTGGAAGCGATCCAGACAACCGTTTTCGCTTCGAGCCCCGCACGGTAGGTCAGGATCTGACCCAAATGATTGCGGTCACCCGCTTCGAGACGGTTCTCGATCAAGACGCCCGATTCGTCCAAGGGTTGCGGGCCAAGATGTCAGCGGAAAATCGCCCAACCTTCACCTCGGAACCTTCCAATTCGAGGGGAATCCCCATGGCTTCGCTTATGTGGTCGAGGTTCTCGAGAAGTCACGGTGTAAAACCATAAGCTTCGTGCGGCCACGCTTCACGAAGGTTGGCTTAGACGAGTTTTCTGATTGGCGGTTTTTTGTTCATAACAAATCGTTGATCATCTTGGCGAAGGCTACCTGGACCTTGACTGCAAAATGGGTCTTCATCATGTCCATTCTCGACCCTGCCGGAGAATTTGGACGCTTGCATGCCGCCTGTGTGATGCCCCTCGACGGATGTCCAGCATTACATGAGAATCGTTGTCTCATCGTTGAGTCTTCTTGAGATCGCAATAGTTCTTTTGTGACCTGATCTTACGGGGCCCCTTGTCTTGCGTGTTTGAGCTGGTTAGCTGGAAATTTATGCTGTTTCGATGAGTTGTTGCACTAAAGTTGCACCTCACGAGAAAGAGCCCGTCCAAAAGGCGGGCCCTGAATAGCTTAAACGTTGGAATAATTGAAGTAAGGATGGTACACCCGGCATGATTCGAACATGCGACCCCTTGATTCGTAGTCAAGTACTCTATCCAGCTGAGCTACGGGTGCCCAAGAGAACTTCTAGCCTACATAAACGCAAAAGCGGGTGTCAAGTTTCAGCCCAAGAGCACAACAGCGGCGGCAGCTGTCAACGAAAGGAAATTTCGGACGGAAATTCGTTTATGATCTCGCGCACGCCGATCGGGACCGGCGTTCGGTCCGCACTCGTGGGTCGGGTCGTCAGCGCTTAACGGGCGAAATAGCCGGTCCGCGAGCGAGAGATCAGATCGGGACTCGCGACCTCGACCTTGATGGCCCTCCATCTACCGTCCTTTTTCAAATTCGTCGGCTGATATTCGATGGTATATAACGAGCGAAGGTCGGCCGCCACCGCACCATAGAGAACGGCCATTTGGTCGAGCCGCTCGATTGTATTCAAGGTGCCGCCGGTCCGTTCGGCGACGAGGTTTAGCCGGGTCCTCGCGGCACGGAAGAGCGCCACCTGGAGGGGGGTCGGATCGGCCAGACGAGCGGGATCGCCGGTCGGAAGAGCCAGAGGGTAAATGGTTACGCCTGAAAGGTGCGAACGGGAAAGTATCCGGCCTAACGACTCACTGGCTTCCGGCTTTAGGGCGTCTGCGAATCCTTCAGGGGCGGTCTGTTCGAGGACTTTCCTGTCGACTTCGCGCATATCGGTGTCTACGCCGTCAGTCAAAACGACGATCGCTTTTCGGCGGCCTTCCTCACGTTCCAGTCGCTCGATGGCGAATTCAATAGCTTTGTAAAGATCGGTGTCGCCCGATCCGTTCGCCACGGTGATCGAATTAAGTGCCGTGGCCCGATTGGTTGTGAAATTATTCAGCAGCCGGATCTTTGAATAGAATTCGACCACAGCGACACGATCATCCGGAGCGAGAGCGTCGAGAAACCTCGATGCCGAGAGGCGGATGTTCTGGCGAAAACTTCGCGTCGAGCCGCTCATATCAAGAAGCATCACGACGCTGAACGGTGCCGAAGTCGTGTCGAACCGAACTATTTCCTGGCGGACTCCGTCTTCATAGACGGAAAAATCGTCGCGGTTCAAGGTAACGATCGGCCGGCCGCGAGAATCGACCACGCCGACGTTAACACGCACGATCGCAGAGTCCACACGGATGGGATCATCGACCTGGGCCGACGCAAAGCCGACCAGGAGAAAAACGCACGGCAAAAATTTGAGGGCAAACCGCTTCAACATAAAAAAGTCTAACAGTCAGACGCAGTTTCGAAAAATGCGGTTGCATCGACGCTATCATCATAATTTTCTTAACATTACCGGGCAGTTGGTCTATAATGGGACGTTCACTCAAGGCTGCGTTTGTATTGGTTTTCAAGTAGTTGCAATTTAGTGACGGGCTTGGGCAAAGGACCATCGGAATGTTTTTTAGGCCTAACTTCTGCTGCAATTGCGGAGAGAGGATCCAGCGGGCTGAGTGGAGACTCCTAACCAGCCGCCGCTTTTGCGACGTTTGTGCGATCGAACGGCAGGGGACTGAATGGCTCCCGAGGGCGATCGTAGCGGGCGGGATGCTGATCGGGGTCTTCGGTGTCGGAAACTATTTGCGAACGGCGGAGGCTCCGGCCGCAGCGGTGCCGTTCAGGGCCGTTGAAGGTCCGCAGGTCAGGCAAGTGCTGAGTTCCCCGAGGGGTGGAGATCTTCGTTCTCAAGGACCGGCCGCAGAACTTCCCGAAGCCGCCCGGCCCGATAAGGACTCAACGAGTTTCCCTAACAGCCCGGCTGTTGAACGGCAATCCGGGCCGGCCGATCCGGCCTCTCAGGGATACTTCTGCGGTGCCCTGACAAAAAAGGGGAAGCCGTGTTCACGCCGCGTTAAGACCAAGACGAGGTGCTGGCAGCACCAAGGCCAACCGCATGTGTCCGAGATCGCGCGTGAAACAGAATTCTACTGAGTTTGAAAGAAAACCGGCCTTTATTTCGCAATTTAGGGCGGGGATATCGGTTCATTGCACATTTTTAAACCTTTAAGGGAGGGGTTGCGGTCGGAAACGATTACCGCGTGCTCCCGATCATAAATGAAACCTTTAGCACAGAATACACTCATCCAGAACCGTTACTTGATCGTCCACCGGATCGGCAAGGGCGGTATGGGTGAAGTTTACCTTGCGGTTGACCAGCGTCTGGGCAGCGCGGTCGCATTGAAACGAACATTCTTCGCCGGCGACGAGATGCTCGGAAACGCATTCGAACGGGAAGCCCGGACGCTTGCACGAATGCGGCATCCGGTGCTTCCGAAGGTGAGCGACCATTTCGGCGAGAACGACGAACAGTACCTCGTCATGGAGCACATCTCGGGCGACGATCTTTCGAAGCGGCTGGATTCCGCCGGAAAGCCGTTCCCGGTAAGCTGGGTGCTCTTCTGGGCCGACCAGCTCCTTGATGCACTGTCGTATCTGCACACGCACGAGCCACCGATCATCCACCGCGATATCAAACCGCAGAATCTGAAGCTGACGGATGAAAACCATATTATCCTGCTGGACTTCGGCCTTTCGAAGACGTCGACAGGACAAACGAACATCTCGCAGTCGGGAAGCACGGGCAGCGTGGTCGGATATACACCGCACTATGCCCCGATGGAACAGATCCGCGGGATCGGAACAAGTGCTCGAAGCGATCTTTACTCCTTATCGGCAACACTTTACCAGCTTTTAACGAATACGATCCCGGTAGATGCTCTGACAAGGGCAGACGCTCTTTTGAACGAACTTCCAGACCCGATAAAGCCGCCACATGAATTGAACCCCGAGGTCCCCGCGGCCGTTTCTGCGATCATCCTCCGCGGGATGGAGGTCAGTCAGGAGAAGCGTTTTGCGAACGCACGCGAGATGCAAAGGGTACTGCGGAAGGCCTTCAGTGAAATGCAGCAGGCGACGAACGCGCAGACGGTCGCATTTACGGCGGAGGAGACCGCGGTAATGACGGGAGCGGCGGGTATCGTTACCGGAGCCGCCTCGCTGCCGGGCGACGGGTCACCCGAGCCGGAGGTTCCGGAAATGCAGGAATCGTCCCCCGAGGCTGCCATCCAGCCGGACGAGAATATCGACCTTGAAGCGACGATGGCATTTCCCCCGCCGGAATCCGACAGCGGTGTTCGGCAGGCAGACGTAAAAACTGAAGTATTCAATGCCGGGGGTTCGACCGATCCATTCGCGGCTGCCGGCCTTGCGGATACAGGTACGTCGGACGGGGTTCTTGCATCGGAGATCCCGTCGGAGCCAGACGGTTTTGACGCAGGTCCTGCGAGCGTGATCCCGCCTGAATCGACGGCGGAACCTTCGTTCGCGGACGCGACCGTGCCGTTTATCGCACTCGACCAGACGACTGCCGAGCCTTCGGATGCTGGCAAGGTGTCGGGTGCGGGAGCACCGTTCGGTGAGCAGTTTGTTCAGGAACAGTCGGTCCCCGAATTTGTCCCTCCAACTGAAGAAGAGGAACCTGAACATGTTGAGCAGCCGGCCGCCGCCGCCGTTGCCGCGCCATCGTATGCGCAGGCCGCCGCACGGCCTCAGAAGAAGTCGTCAGGAAAGGCGATCGCGATAATCGGCGGGCTTGCGGCGGTCCTTTTGTTGGGTGCGGCACTCGCCGGAGGGATCTGGGCGTATATGAAATACGGTTCGGCCGCCGCGGTCACCGAAGCAACGCCCGAACCGACGCCGGAGGCAACCATCTTTGAGGAACCGGCCCCGGACCCGAACTTTGGGCTTGCGGACAACTCGAATACATCAAATACGAATTCCGAGCTTCCTTCGAACAGCGATTCGAACAGCGATCTTACGGTCGAACCGACGCCCGAGCGCACGCCCGCCGAAACCGGGCCGAGGTCAACGCCGAGGCCTGCTGGCACTCCGCGGCCTGTTACGACGCCCGAACGGCGGCCGACCCCGCGGAGAACACCGGTCACGCGGCCGACGGTTCTCCCGTAGAGAGGAGATCAAGATGATCAAGAATAGAAATATCCGCTACATGGTCTTTGCGGCCGTTCTGGTCGGCATCGGCGTATTCGCTTCTTCAGCCGAAGGCCAGTCACGCGCCGACCGCGAGGCCGCCGACAGGCTTGTCCGCGACGGCGACCGGGCGTCCCAGCAGCGCAACTACGGCAACGCCATCGAGAACTATTCCAAGGCCATCGCGTTGGTGCCGAGCCACGCCGCCGCTCATTACAAGAAGGGCGTGGCACATTACACGCTTAACCAGTACGAACAGGCCGTGACATCCTTCGATTCGGCCCTGAGGCATGGTTATAAGGAAAATGACGTGTATCGGGCGCGTTGGTATCCATTGGCTGCAACCAAGAACTATGACGGAGCCCTCCGCGATATAAATGCTGCATTGAAGGACGATCCTAACGACATTGACCTGATCCGAGGGCTCGGTAATGTGAGCTTTGACAAGGGCGACTACGCCGGTGCGGTCGTCGCATATCAGCGGATCGTTCAGCGTGTGCCGAACACAGCGGACGTTTATTACCGGATCGCGCTTGCGAAATCCAAAATGGGGGATGTTGACGGGCAAGTTGCGGCGGCTGAAGAGGCGATCCGGCGAAACACTCAATTCCTTTCGGACGCATGGCTGATCATCGGCGAGGCCCGGCACATTCAAAAGCGGATACCGGAGGCGATCGACGCCTATTCGAGGGCACTCGCTTCAAAACCCGACAAGTATCAGGCGTACCGGCAGTTAGCGGAACTCTACCGCAGCCAGAACATGATCGACGATGCGATCAAGATCTCGCGTGAAGCACTCGCGCTTTATCCGACGGACGGCTATATCTACACAGACCTGAGCTGGTTCTACAGCCTTGCGGGCCGCACAGATGACGCGATCGCGGCCGGCCGGTCGGCCACACAGCTCCTGCCAAAGGAACACATGGGCTATACAAACCTTTGCCGGGCGTACATCGAAGCCAAAAAGCCTGAACTCGCGATCAGCACTTGTAATTCGGCACTTAGATTGAAGCCCGGCGAAGGCGAAACGCTCTTTTATCTCGGCCGGGCGCATACGCAGATGCGAAAGACCGCCGACGCGGAACGTTTCTACAAACAGGCGGTCACAGGTCTGGTGCAGTTTACACGAGCGAACCCGGATTACTCCGACGGTTATTATCTTCTCGGGAATGCTTATGCAGAGGTCGGCGAGAATGACAATGCGGTCGAGGCTTACAAGAAGTGTCTCGAGCTAAACCCGCGGTTCTCAAAAGCGAACTTCAATATAGGTATCATCAAGATAATCGAGCGGGACAAGGAAGGGGCGCTGGCTCAATACAACGCTCTGCTTATGGTCGACAAAGACCTTGCCGAAAGGCTGAAGGCTGAGATCGATAAGATGTAGCTGAGGTTCGATCGAGACTTTTTCTCTCAAAACCCGAATCGGGCCAGCTGTTCGCCTAAAAGGAAACGGCTCAGGTCAGGAGCTTCGTGGGTCCGGTCGTAGCCGACGAGCTCGACATAGGCATTACCGTTGACCGGTTCGCCGCGTTTGATACCCTTGACGCGGCAAGCTCCCTCCCAATAGACGATCATTGTCGTTCCCCGCGTATCAAGCTCCTGGTCCTCCAGGACCGGCTCGACTTCCAATTCAAGCGAAAGAGCGGGGACGTTGATCCGCCAGCCGCTGGGATACTCGGCAGCTGACCTGGGGCTCGTCCACGTTCCGGTAACCTCGATCTCGAAATCTTCCGGATTGATCTTCTCTACCGACTCGTCCGAGTCGTTGAACGATCCCATCGAATATCCGGTCGGCAGGCCGTGCGAATCACGGATCTGATAGAGCATCAATTCGGAATTGTCGTCGAGCTGGATCGAGAACCAATCCCAGCCTTTTTGGTTCTCGGTCGGCGACCAGGTGCCGAATTCGCGGTCCATCCAAGCCTCTCCGCGGAAATGCTCGAGCCTTCCGTTCAGCGTAATATCGCCTTCCATCTCCATCCGCGTGTAGGAAAAATACCTGGACGCCTGGCCTTCATCCTTGAACGAAACGCCGCTAGCTCCGTTCAGGACGGGTGGTTTCTTCGGGGTCAGAGACGCTTCAAAGGCTGATGAGCCATCGAGCGACGCCCTGAGGATGTGGCTGCCGCCGGCCTCGCGGGCCGACCAGTCGCCCAACGAAAGATAGTAATGGGTCCGGCCGGCCGCTGCCCGAAGGTCGAGCAGGCCATTCGAGCTCTTGCGGTGCGCATATCGAAATTTGCCGGAGCTTTTGTCGGTCACGGCGAAATGTGCAAAGTAGTAGGGATTTCCGATGAGCCTCAGCGGCACGATCGAGAACCGGTCGAGGTCCGTGCGTCGTTTGAAGAAGACCAATTCGAAGCCAAAATCTAAACCGCGGTCGCCCCTGCCGTGGCCGGTGTAATACCACCATTCGGTCTGAACGTTCGAATGGGCGGCCAGGTCACGGGGAAGCACGACCGGTTCGAACTCGGTGCCGTCCCTGAGGTGATCAGGCTCGCCCGCGAACGTATCCGCGATCGCGTCGAAGAATGAAGACGCGGTCCTTTCTGCGTTCCGGAAAAATGAAGTGTAGAGATCGTCGAATTGCATGTAAGGTTGTCAAAGTATCGAATCTTTGACTCTCTGATGCAATTCGGCAAACGGCGGAAGGCGGATTCAGTTAATGCTTGGGCCCGGGAAAGCGGCGAATTAACGCAGGTCGGTATTTACGCTGACGCTTTGAATTTTCAGCACGACCCGCATTGCGTCCGAGCGGTGGTCAAAGCTGGCAGGAACAAAAGCTGCATCTCCGGCCGGAGCCCGGAGCGCCTTTTCGAGCCGGTCAACGGCCTTGACGTCCGAGGGGGCCTCGACCACCTCGGCAATAGTTGCGGATCCGTTCCCGTACACATCGGCCACGACCGTGACCTCATCGTTCGAATCATTGACGAGATCCTCGGAGAGGGCGACGAGCGGTCCGCTAGGATTTATGCTCGGTGATTCGCGGGAATATAGCGAACGCGACATCGCGTACTCGAGCGGGGTTATCTCGGATCCGACCGGGGCCGACGGCCCGGGATACGGATAAAGGAAGGTCGTATTGGACACGCTCGCTCCGCTATCGTTCCGGCCGTCCAGAGGACGTATCTCGTTGGAAACTATCACCCAGAGAAGGCTGAATCCGATCATCAGCGTACTGAACGATCCCACGGCGAAAGGCATCAGCCATACATCGACCCACCGTCGGCGGTCGCCGACCAGTTGGAACATCGGCTGCCTGGAGGTTGCTTCAACTCGCTCGCCGATCACGCTTCTTAAATTCTCAAGCCCTGCAGCGGAGATGCCGGGTTTCCTGATCGAACGGAGATCGTTCCGCATCTCGTTCAGGTCGGCCAATTCCTGCCGGCAAACCGGGCAGGTGTCCAGGTGTGCATCGGCGAGCATTTGTTCATTCTCGCTCAACACGCTGTCGGAATAGACCGGCAAAACAAATTGTAATTCACTGCATTTCATAGGTTTACGGAACTCCCGGGCCTGTACCAGGCCCCGCCGCCACCTTAAATTGGCTGAATGATTCGCTAACCCCGGCTGTCTTCCGTCCGAGGAAGACAACGGCTAACCTAATGTTCTAAGGCCCCTTTGTTCCGGTACGGCCGACTAGATGTTGCTGATCTATTTCAAACAACCGTTCCGGCGAAGGACCGCGACATTCAGCAGTTCGCTTTCTTCGACCTCGTTTGGCACCGATTCCATTCGTCTTCAAAGAAAAAACCGGGGTAAGCCAATCATTCAACCAATTTTCAAAAATCCTTGAGCTTTCGTCTAAGCTCTTCGCGCCCGCGGGCAATTCGCGATTTCACCGTTCCGATGTTCAGGCCGAGCGAATCGGCTATTTCCTCATAGCTGAGGCCTTCAAGATCGCAAAGGACCACCGCTTCGCGGAAATGGGCCGGAAGCCGGCCAAGTGCGTCAAGCAGGGCTTTCTGCCGTTCGGAGTTTATCGCCGAATCCTCGGGGTTCAGGCCTTCATCGGAGATCGTCTCGATGACAGTCAGATTTTCACTGAGGTTCGCATCGAGCGAAACAGTGACATCCCTCCGCCGCCTCTTCCACCACCTGTGTCGGTTCCTTGAGTGATTGATCGCGATACGATAAAGCCAGGTTTTCAGGCCCGACTCGCCGCGAAAACCCTTGATCGCGGTCAACGCACTCAGGAATGTCTCCTGAGTCAGGTCGTGGGCCTCCTCGCGGCTTTCGGTCAGCCGCATGAGCAAACCGAAGATCTCGCCGGAAAAGGCGACGACGAGGTGATCGAACGCCTCGGGGTCACCTGCCCGCAATTTTTCAATGAACCTTTCCTCGACGGTCTCAAAAGGCAAGGGCACTCGTGCCGCCGATACGGCATCGATGTGGTCTTCGTCGTCAAATGCGATCGACCTGCTGAAGAACATCCTTTGCGCCTCGCCTTTATTCATCCGGGAGGACCAATTTCTCAGAGTCCGTAATGCCGGACTGACGGTTTAGACACCGTTTCCGGCCAATTGTTCCCGGATTTTTTCCGGAACGTGTTTTTCCGGCCCCTCGCCGGGCCGCGGTTCCGGCCCTCATTAGCCGGTAATGTATTTGCCCTAACCGGACTTTTACGTTAATTTAATACTTTTGGAAAAAGACCGGTATCACAATTATACAACGGTAGAGCAAGCGAAAATTGCATCAAATTTAAGTAATGGGACGAAAGAAGAGAAGCATCGTTACTACCATAGCGCCTGAGACCGACGCGAAGAAGAAAACGCGCTTTCAGGACAAATTCCAGGAAAATGTGGGTCACAAGGTCGAAGAGATCGGTAAGACGATCGGCGGCCACAAGCGAAACCTTCTCTACGGTCTCGGGATCGCGGTGGTGGTCGCCGCATCGGTGATCGCCTACTTCGTCTGGACGGCCCGCAACGAAGCAGCCGGGCAACTTGCGTTGGCACGGGCGATCGAGTACCACGACGCGGTGGTGAGCAACAACCCGACGCCGACCGGATCGGTCCGAAAGCAGTTTCGGACAGCGACGGAACGGGCGCAGGCCGCCATCCCCGAGTTTCAGCTCGTTGCCGAACAATATGGCGGTCACATCGCTCAAAAAGCGAAATACTTCATCGCCGTAAACCAGCTGACGCTGGACAGGGCGGTCGGTATCGCCGAGCTCGAGGCGCTTGCAGGCTCAGATGACCATGTCGGCCAACTGGCAAAGTTCACGCTCGCGCAGACGCGCATCGACGACGGGCGGCTCGACGAAGCTGCGGCGCTGCTTACGGAACTGGCAAACGCTTCGGATGCCGTTGTTTCAAAGGACTCGGTCAATTTCGAGCTTGCCAAGGTTTACGAAAAGCAAGGCAAGACCCAGGAATCGGTGAATATCCTTTTCGAGATCGCCAAGGCCGCTGCAGAGGCCAAAGATGCCGATGGGAAGCCGCTGCCGCCCGGCCCTGTTTCGCAGGCCGCGAAAGACAAGCTCCAGAAGCTCGACCCTGCAAAGGCCAAGGAAATACCTGAAGCGGCGCCGAGCCCCGATCCCAACCTGATAAACATTCCGTAAACGCGAAGCTCTGACCAAGAATTCAATGAACCCGGGACCATCGATCGCTGAACCGCCACGCGGCGAGGTAAAACGTACGAAGGTCTCTGTCCGAGTGCCTGCCGAAAGCTATCTGACGGCCTCCCTCGTCTGTTTGTTCTTCTTCGCGTTCGCCTATTATCTTGAAGTTTTCCTTGTTTCCTACATCCTGCTTTTCGTGGGTGTGGTTCTGCTGCCGCTTTTGGCCCTGAGTGACCGGCTTGTCTTTAACGGCCGTCGGGTCTTCCGTACCGGCGTTATGCCGAATCTCTGGGCCTATTTGAAGGGTTCACGGCTTTGGCTGAAGTCGATCGATGTCGAGTCGGTCGAAACGATGTCGAGCGCTTCACTGAAACGGCCCGGCAAGGTCTACCTCAGGCACAGGACCACGCTCCGCGGTCAAGGGCTCGAATTCTCGCTTGTCTCCGGTGGTAATTCGCACCGCAGATTCATTCGCGAACTGCTCGGAACGATCCCTGAGGACGTAATGGATCCGGCCTCGATCGAATTGAGGGATTATTTGAGAGAGCCAAGGCTCGTGACGTCAATGGCCAGGAAGGCGCGGATCCCGTCGGCCGAGGTGCTTGAGAATACGCTGCGGCGGCCGGGCAAGGTCCGTCCGGCCGGTTCCGCTGTTCAGACGAATGTTCCAGAGGTGTCCGGCAGGGAGAAAGAGCCGACGCTGCGGGTGCTGGGAAATCAGCTGAGGCTTGCCGGATCGCACCTTCAGGCGATGGAATCGTTCCGGCGTGCGGCCCGGCTTCGCCCGGACGATCCGTGGATACTGCTCGATACGGCCAAGTGTCTATATTCAATGGCGGTTCTCGAGCGGGATGCCCGGCTCGAAAGAAAAGCAGCGGCGATGCTCAGGCTAGCCGAAAGGCGGGCTGGGACCGATGCGAGGCTTTTGACCCAGCTAGGCGAGAGCTATTTTCAGATCGGCGAAGGGCGCCGTGCGATAAATGCATTTCGCAAAGCGGTCGAAACTGTTGGTGAGCAATTCCGGTCGATCAGGGGACTCGCCGAAGTCTCTCTGTTTGAGGGCCGGCTTGCCCACGTTGTCCACAATCTGGGTGCCGCGAGCCGATTGGCCAGCTCGCCCGGTGCGCGGCGTTGGAGCATAGCCGAAGCCGACTATTTCTCAAGGCTGAGCAGCGATGCCGAATATATGGAACTCGAACTCGGCCGGGTCAATCTTCTCGATTCGCTTGCCAGATGGCGACGCTTTGTCTTCAAGCTTTGCTTGATCGGCCTTCCGGTCATCGCGCTCGGTTTGTATCTCAACGATGCGGTGGTCGCGAACGCGGGCTGGACACTTTCGGCCCTCTCCCTCGTTCTGTGGGTGCTGATACAACTCGGCCTCAGGGCATTCTCTCCGCGGATAATCCTCCCCGAACAGGACAGTTATTGATCCTTTGTCATTTTTCCGGCCGTCATGCGGCGACATGCAGAGGTTACCGGGATCGGCCGATCGCTGTTACAATAAGCCCGACGCAAGTCGTCGTTCAGGCCTTGTCGGTTCCGAACGTCCGGACGCAATACACATCGCAACGCCACCCGATCTTTGGTCTGAATCGCTGATGTTTGACGTTTTTCGGTGACGAATCGTTGAAATTCAGCTAACTTAGGCTTGTACTGGCCGAATTTCCAGGCTTTTTGACGAAATTTGCTAAAGGTTCACGTTGATTCCACCTTTTTAACAAACTGGACGGCCGTCGAGCGGCAGTTATCCCGCCGTTTTTACAAGCAATTTCGCCAAAGACGACCGCCGTTCACCGCCACTTAATGCTGAAGCAGGTGAAAAAGAGCGTTCTCGGGACCGTCAAGTTTGTCGGCGGCTTTAACGCGCTGTCGAAGAGTTCCTGGCGGCGCGACCGGCTCCTCATACTCGGATACCACGGCCTATCGCTGAAGGATGAGCATGAATGGGACCCGACGTTGTTCATGCCGCCGGAAATGTTTCGCGAGAGGCTTGAATCGATGCTGGAATTCGGCTGCAGCATCCTGCCGCTTTCGGATGCGGTCAGGCGGCAGCGGGACGGCACGCTCCCGGAAAGGGCCGTTGCAATTACCTTCGACGATGGTTTCTACAATTTCTTTGAAGCTGCACTGCCGATTCTGAAAGAATTCGACGTACCGGCGTCGGTATATGTGACCACTTATTACAGCCTGAAGAAATGGCCTGTTTTTCCGATCGCTGTCGGATATCTGATCTGGAAGGCACGGGACAAGACGTGCGAGCTCGAGATCGAAAACTGTGTAAGCGGAACTTTCGAACTATCTGACGAAGCCGTCAGAGCGAGCCTGCACGCGAAGATCCATGAATTCTCGCTCACCGAGGAACTTTCGGCAACAGAGAAGAATGACCTCTTAAAGCTCTTGTGCGGACAGCTAGGGCTGGATTTCGATGATTTTGGCCGCGAGAGGCTTTTTAACCTGATGACGACGGACGAGATCAGAGAGGTCTCCGACGCGGGGATCGGCGTCGAACTCCACACACACCGTCACCGGATGCCTACGGAGAAGAGCCTTTTTGACCGGGAGATCAACGACAACCGCGACGTCATCTTCGAGACTACAGGAATATTACCAAGCCATTTCTGCTATCCAAGCGGCAATTACGACCCGATGTATTTCGACTGGATCGCAAAGAACGGAGTTGAATCGGCAACAACGTGTGATACGGGGTTGATGGAAAGATCAACTCACCTAATGCAGGTGCCGCGGCTGATCGATACGGCATCGCTGTCGAAGATCGAATTCGAAGGATGGCTTACAGGTGCCGCCGCATTGATCCCGAAACGTGAACTCGTTCGCAGCCTGCCGGCGCCGGCGTTGATCAAACTAGTGCCGATCGAGCAACTCGAGATGCTGTCAATAGCCGGGTCGTTCTGAGCCGCCGCGGTTCCGCCAATGACCGTCGGTCCACGGTCGTGACGTCTTCCTGATCCCACGCCAACCGCTCCGGTGGAGTTATTCAACAAACCGCATCATCAAATAAGGAGGCCGCCCGGAGTTTCATTTCCGGACGGCCTTCGTTTCGTATTTATGCCCACGGAACTAACTTGACGCCTTCTTGCTTTGGACCTTTTTCTCGGCGGCTTTTGCTTTCGGAGCCGCAGACTTTGCCTTAACGGCCGGGGACTTTTTTTCGGCCGCCGCCTTAGGGCCCGCGAGCATCGACGACCAACGATACTCGGGCACTTCAAAGCCCTCTTCGAGTTTCTTGAACACCAGATCGGTCATCGCATTCACGATCCAATTGTGGTTGTATTCACCGACCGAAGCGACCTCGGCATCGGGCGCCGGATTCATGAAATCGATCGCGTAGGGAACGCCGTCCTTGATCGCGAACTCGACCGTGTTGAGGTCGTAACCCAGCGCTTTACAGATGGTGATGACGTCCTTTTCGACCCGGGCATGCAGCTCAGGCGAGAGGTAGTTCTCGACATTAACGTACTGCATCCCCGACAAGTAAGGCTTTGACGGGTCGTACGGCATGATGAGCACTTTCTCCTGGCCCACACAGTAGCATCGGACGAACTGATCGTATTCGATGCCTTCTTGGAGCGTCATGCAGAGCGTGCCGGTCTGGTTGTACTCGCTCAAAAGCTCTTCGAGCGAATTCACCTTAGAGACGTTCTTCCAGCCGCCGCCGTCAAAGGGCTTGAGAAAGGCGGGAAAGCCAACGTAATTGATGATGCCCTCCCAATCGAGAGGAAATTCGAGGTTCCGGAGGCTTTCGGGGACGATCCCGTCAATGTACTTCTCCTGTGGAAGCAGCACAGTCTTCGGGATGGCCACGCCGAGCTTGGCGGCAAGGCTGAAATTGAAGAATTTGTCGTCCGCCGACCACCAGAACGGGTTGTTGATGATATACGTCCCCTCGAGCGCAAGCCGCTTCAAGGTGCCTCGATAATATGGAACTTCGTGCGAGATGCGGTCGATGACGATGTCATATTTTTTCGGCTCGTCAAGACGGATACCGCCAAACGTCACCATCTCGGCAATAACTTTTCCATTGCCTTTTTCGTTAATGCTGTTAATAATTGATTCAGGGAAGGTTATCTCCCGCCCCGCTAAGATACCGACTCTTTTCATATAAATAATCTAGTCCTTTTCCTATTGCACCAATGTTACGGTGTTGAAAAACCCCGGGATCGAAATCCCTTATTTTAGTCGATTCTAAGACAGCTATCAAGGAACGCCGGGGGCAGGATCAGCCGGCCGACGCACATCCCGAACCAAACTATGAACTTAACGAGTCCCTCTCAAACCATGGATACGAATGCTCCAATAAACGGGTCCGCGTCGTCGAACGCCGGCGGCGTCAAAAGCGTTACCGCCGACCCTGCAGTTAATCCGGCCCTGGCGAAGAACATTGAGTCGTTCCATGCGGTGCTCAAGCGAATGCTGGCCGCCGGGGACAAAGTAAGCGATCTGATATTCTCGCCAGGCCGCCCGCCGCAGGTCGAGCTGACCGGCGAACTGCACGGTGTCCCGATCGCGGGCCTCGAGCGGCTGACAAGTGCGAATATCAAGGCGATGGCCGACCTGATGCTCTTCGGGAATGAGCAGGGCAGCGAGGTCCTTGAACGAAAAGGCTCGACGGACATCTCGTACAGTGTTCCGGGATTGTGCCGCTTTCGCGTGAACATCTTCATGCAGCGGGGCACGCACGCGATCGTGATGCGTGTCATTCCGACCAAACCGCCAAACTGGAATGACCTGGCGTTGCCGAAGGGCGTGGTCTCGTGCGCGGAACTTAAGAACGGGCTGGTGCTGGTGACGGGGCCTACGGGCTCTGGTAAATCAACGACGCTTGCCGCCGTGATCGACCTGGTCAATTCGACCAAACGTTATCACGTCGTGACCATCGAGGACCCGATCGAGTTCACTCACGATCACAAGCTCGGCACCATCCACCAACGCGAACTCCATTCGGACACGCCCGATTTTGCTTCGGCCCTGCGGGCCGCCCTTAGGCAGGCGCCGAAAGTAATACTGGTAGGCGAAATGCGCGACCGGGAGACCATCGAGGTCGCGTTGGAAGCAGCAGAAACGGGCCACCTCGTGCTTTCGACCCTGCACACGATCGACGCCGCAAAGACGATCGACCGGATCATCGGCGTCTTCCCAAAGGCCGAGGAAGCCGCGATTCGGACCCGGCTGGCCCAATCATTCCGGCGGATCATCTCGCAGCGGCTGCTGCCGCGGATCAGCGGCGGGAGGGTCGCGGCGATCGAGATCCTCGCATCGAATTCGAGGACGCGGGAGTACATCGAGAAAGGCGAAAAGGACGGGCGTTCGATCGTCGATGCGATGGCCGACGGCGAGATGGAAGGGATGCAGACCTTTGATAAAGAACTGGAGAAGATGATCCGCGGAGGCGTCATCACCAGGGAAGTGGCGATGGCTTATGCGACGAACGCGAATAATCTGGCCCTCTCGGTGAGCGACCTGGACGGAGCACCACCCCCGGCGGCACAGGTTGAAAGGCCGCCTGTCGAAGCGGTGGTTGAACCTGAATCGGTGATAGAGGGGTTTGAGCGGTAACTGTACGAAAGGCTATCAAGCCCGTCGCCGTAGGAAGCAATCGTTGTCTAGCAAGGACCGCGGGCGATCGGAACAGGTTGGAAAGCCTGTTTTACCGATTAGCCTCGGGTAAGAGCTCGTAGTTGCCCATCTCGCGATTGTAGGAATCGAGGGCACCGACCGAATCGGCGGTAGCGTCGAGCATCTGTTTGGTCATCGCGATCGAGTCCGAAAGCTGTTCGAAATCGAGCAGGGAGAATTTCTCCGGGGTCGACATCGTGACGATCTCGTCGTTCAGATAGCTGAAGAAGTTTTCGATCGACTGAAGCTGGCCCTCGACGAGCTTTACGCTTCGCTCGATCTCGTCGAACGAAGCGACGCGCCGCTTAAGGATCTCTACGTTCGTCTGCTGGATCCGGCGGGTCTTTTCATCGCCTGCGCTCTCGGACGCGCGGTAGGCCTGCGACAATTGGTTATGAACGGCCTGGCGGTTGATCGATTTAAGGTGCTGCTTACGGCGTCGATAGACGTCGAGGAGGTCGACAAAATCTTCCCAACGCTGGTCGAGCGTTTTCAGGTTTGACGGCAACTGGCCTGCTCCCGTGAACTTCTTGTAATTGTCCTGGATCTTTTCTTTCAGCCAGCGAAGATATTCGACGGCCTCTCGTTCGCGGGGGGTGAATGTCTTGATCAGCTTCTCGCGCGCATTTCGGCTCTCAAGGAAAAGACGTTCCTTTTCACGCCTTTGGACCAGCTGGCGATACCACGGCAAATTAGGAAGGATGAGCATATAGGCCGCCTCAAAGACAAGGGCGATCAGGAGCGGAATGACGCTGCCGGTATAGGCGGCCGCGACGGCGAATCCGGCCAAACCCCAAAAATTGAACGGCTCCTTGGCGGCTTCCTTGGCGTAGCTCGAATTGAATCTTGTAACTTGCTGTTGATATTTCGCGAGATCCGCCATAAAGATCAGCCCAACCCAAAGTCCACTCGCAACTTCGATGCGATTCTAGCTAATTCGATTGCTTCGCTTCGTTCACCTCATTGACGATGACCTGATCGAGGACGTCTTCATCCGAAACCTCGGGCGTGCCTGCCTCGATCTGTTTGCTCGGCGACGAGGAACCAGCCCCGAGCATCCCCATTTGCTGTTTGTAATCGAGGAGTTTGTCCTGAAGCTGAATGTCCATCGCCTCTCGTTCAATGTCCTGCATTTGCGAATCGACCGAACTGGTTCCGAGCTGCAATTTCGCCTCGGCCGACGCGACACGCCGCTCGATCTTCTCACGCATCTCATTGAACGTCGAAGCGTCGTCGCCGATGTTGAAGCCTTCCATCGTCTGGGCGAGCTGTTCCTGCAATTTGGCCTGCTTGGCGGCGGAGATCAGCTGCATCGCCTCGGACGTACGCTTCTTCATATTCAACACGTAATTATCGCGTGCCTTGAGAGCGTTCTTGGACGCGGCCGATGCCATTTCAAGCTGGGCGTCCGTGCGTTCGAGGTCAACCTGGGCCTGCTGGAGTTGGCCAATATACGCGGTCGCGATGTCGTCCCGGCCCATCTTGACCGAGGCCTTGATCTTTGAGTCAAGCTCGACGACCTGCTTTGCCAGATTGTCCTTGTTTTTTGCGAGCAGCCGTTCGGTCGCCATCACCTGCGCCACTGAGTTATTCAGTTCGGGTACACGGTCGCGCATGTCGCGAATTGTCTGCTGCAATACCAATTCGGGGTTTTCGATCTTGTCGAGTGCTGCCCCGGTGCTTGCCCTGAAAACCCTAGTTATCCGTGCCCAAAGTCCCATTTTTTCTATCCGCTCCTAAAAAATTGCCAATAAAGCCCTTTTCGCCAATTTCACTACGACCGCCTAAGTCCGGAAGTTGCAAATTCAGGTTTAAGTATAGCAGGAAAATGATTTTAGAAAAGGCAATAATGCTGCCGCCTCCGGGGACCACATTGGGATTTATGGTCGAGTGGTTTACAGTAGTTCTGCGCCGGCGAGGTTGTTCCTATGGATGATAATTTACGATCGGCGGCGGCGCGGCTTGACCGCGAATTGATCGCCCGACACCGTTTCGACACGGAACTTTTCGATGAGCTGAACGAGTTTCAGCTGTCGAAAGGACTGACGCACGGAGAGCGGGCGATCTCGCCATTCCTGCGGCCATACTTCCTCGGGGCGTCTCGATATGAGGCGATCCGAAGGGCCGCCTGGGAGCTTAGCGGGGCGTTCGAATCGCTGACCGAGGCCGCCCTGGAATATCCGGAAATAATGTCGCTGCTCGGGATGACCGAAGCGGAGGAGCGTTTCGCACGCTACGAGCCGGGATACCGCACCATTTCCGTCACGAGCCGGCTCGACACGTTCCTCAGCGACAGCGGATTCAAGTTTCTCGAGTACAACGCCGAAACGCCGGCCGGTGTCGGCGACCAGTCCCTCTTTGCGGAGATCTACGACCGGGTCCCGCTTGTCCGGCAATTTCTCCGCGATTATTCCCACCACGTTCCGAGGCCCCACGCTAAACTCCTCGAAGCGATGCTTGCCGCGTATCGTGAATTTGGCGGAAGGTCGAGGCAGCCGAATATAGCGATCGTTGATTGGGCCGGTGTAGATACGGCAGGGGAGTTTGAGATCCTCGCCCGATTTTTTGAGTCAAAGGGCTACAGGACGATCATTTGTGATCCGAAGGAGCTCGAATACAACGGCGAGAAGCTGCACGCGGGCCCATTCGAGATCGATATCTTTTACAAGCGGCTGATCATCCATGAATTCCTTGAAAGGTTCGATGAGAAACACCCGATCGGAAAGGCGATTGCTGACGGCAACGTCTGCATGATCAACTCTTTCCGGTCGAAGATCCCGCACAAGAAAGCCGGCTTCGCCTTGTTGAGCGACGACAAGTTCCACCGGCTGTTCACGCCTCAGCAGATCGAGTCGATCAGGGCGCACATTCCGTGGACGCGGATCGTAACCGATTCGCAGACCGACCATCAGGGCCAGGCCGTCGATCTGCTCAAGTTCATTCGAAGCGAACGGTTCCGGTTCATCCTCAAGCCGAATGACGATTATGGCGGAAAGGGCATCGTGTTCGGCTGGGAGAGTTCGGAGAGCGAATGGGATGACGCGATCGAGACGGCCCTCGATGCCGATTTCGTGGTTCAGGAGCGGGCGTCAGTTCAAAAGACCGATATCCCGGTCTTTGGCGACGGCGAAGCGAGCATCCAATCACTGACCGTCGATTTCGACCCGTACCTGTTTTCCGGGGAGACAGAAGGCGGGATGGTAAGGCTTGCTCCCGGCTCGCTCGTAAATGTCACCCAGGGCGGCGGCGAAACGGGCCTCGTGATCCTGGAAGAGCATTGAATGAATTGCAAGTTCCTGCCGCGACGGCCGTTCCAAGAGTGGCGTGAAACCGAATACGGACCGGTTTTGCGCCAATAAATTTGAGGAGTTCGGCCCCGGCTCTCCCGGCCGTCCAAAGATCCAAAATGAAAAAACTTGTTTCGTGGGTATTATTGTTTTCCGTTTACTTGAGCTTGATCGCTCCTCTGGCCGGCACGGCCAATGCACAGGTTTTAGGAAAGGCGATGGAGAATAAATTTAAGGACGTGCCGGACGGGCTCACCTTCAGATTGAGCGAAGGCAGCGAAAGCGGCGGAGGGCAGCTAGTGGCCGATCCGGCCTCTGCCGACCCGATCTCTGCGGATGATTCGGGCAAGCTTCTCTCGCGGCTGCCAGCGATCAAGAGCGACCCGGATGACAAGGCCGAATTCGCAAAGCGCGTCGGTACGCTTCCGGCTCCGAAAACAGGCGAGCGGCTGCCGGTCAAATTCCCGGCGGATGCGGATCTGGCACCGCCAACCGGCGGGCAGACGAGGACGAATTTGTCGGTCCTTCGATATTCGCCCGAAGGCAAGGTTCAGTTGGCGCCCGACCTAAGCGTCACATTTTCCCATCCGATGGTGGCGGTGACCTCGCAGGAAGAGGCCGCGGCGTATGCGCCAGTCGAATTTACCCCGCAGGTTGAAGGAAGGTGGCGATGGCTGGGGACGAAAACGCTGATGTTCGACACGGACAAGCGTTTCCCGATGGCCACGAAATTTACCGCGCGTGTTCCGGCCGGGACAAAGTCGGCAACCGGACAGATGCTCGCGAAGGACTTTACCTGGACATTTACTACACCGCCTCCCAAGGCCGAGCAAATGATCCCGCAGAATCAGGTCGTCCGCCGCGATGCACTGATGTTTATCCGTTTCGACCAGGCGATCAACCAGGAAGCCGTTTTGAGATCGATCAGTGTCACCGCCGGCGGGCGGAAACTGCAGACACGGCTCGCGACTCAAGCCGAGATCGACGCCGACGGCAACATTTCTTACCACGCGAAGCAGGCTCAGCCGGGCCGCTGGATAGCGTTTCGGGCAGTAAATTCAAGCGGCGGCACCGAGGACGCTATGCCGGGAGCCTCGACGATAGCCGTCGCCGTCGAAAAGGGAACTCCTTCGGCCGAAGGACCGCTCACGACCGAGGAGCGACAGTCATTCCAATTCAAGACTTATGGCCCGTTCAAGTTCAATCGCGCCTACTGCGGCTGGGTCCAAAAACCGGATTGTTCGCCGTTCGATGCCTGGTACATGGAGTTCAATAACCCGGTCGACGCGGCGAGTTTTGCCAAAGAGATCGTCAAGATCGAGCCGCCGGTGGAGGGGCTTAACATTTACCCGTCGGGCAGCAATGTCTATTTCCAGGGCTACAAAAAAGGCAACACCACATACAAGATCACGATCGATCGGGAACTGACGGACGCCTTCGGGCAGAAGCTGGCCCAGCCCGCGGTGGCGACGATCAAGGTCGGGCCGGCCCCGCAGAATTTCTATGCTCAGGGCGGTTCGATGGTCGTACTTGACCCGGGTTCGAAGCCGACATTCTCGATCTACACGACGAATCACTCGAATGCGCGGGTGCGGATCTATCGCGTCACACCCGAAAATTGGCATCAGTACACGCAGTACTACCGGCGCTTGAACTACGACGATGCGCAGCGGCCGGCGATCCCTGGACTGGTGATCTCGGACAAAGTAGTCCCGATCAAGAGTGTGCAGGATGAGCTCGTGGAAACGCGTATCGACCTTTCGGAGGCACTACCCAGCGGTTTGGGCAACATCATTCTCGATATAGAACCGACGGTTAAGAAGGACAGGTACGACCGCTCGCGCGTTTTCACGTGGGTGCAGGCGACGAACATTGGTCTCGATGCGTTCGTCGATAATCAAGAGCTTGTCGGTTTTGCGACCGATCTTGCTTCGGGCAAGGCACTCGGCGGTGTGCAATTCTCGATCTATCCGAACGGGCAGGCAGTTGGCAGTGGTCAGATGTCAGTGGTCAGTGAAGAGGATGAGAAGGGTTGGATCGAGAATGCGTGGGATTGGCTGACGGGTACCGGCGGGCCGAGTGCGGGCGACATCGAGTCTTTCGCTCCGGACGGCACCCCCGTCGAGAGCGAGGCCATCAAACCGGCGCAGACCAACACGACCGCGGCAAACGGCATACTGCGCCTTCCGCTTCCGGATGCGGCCTCGAGTAAGGGAATGAGCCTCCTGATCGCGAAACGCGGCCGGGACACGGCATTCCTCCCTGAGAACACCGAGTATTACTGGCAGGACCACGGCAACTGGTTCAAGAAAAAGGACAGCGATTCGCTGCGCTGGTTCGTCTTTGACGACCGCAAGATGTACAAGCCGAATGAGGAAGTCGCGGTCAAGGGCTACATCCGGAAAGTGACGGGCGGAGAACTCGGTGATGTCGAGTCGTTGGGTGACGCGGCCGCGGGGCTGACGTGGTCGGTGAAAGACCCGCGGAATAACGAAATAGCCAAAGGTGAGGGCACCCTGAACGCCTTCGGGGCGTTCGACTTCAAATTCAAATTGCCGGATAACGCAAATCTCGGCTACGCAAGGATCGACCTGACGACGAACACCGGTCTCTCCGGCGGCGGCCATTCGCACCAGTTCCAGATACAGGAATTCAGGCGTCCCGAATTCGAGGTGACTGCGAAGGTCGAGACCGAAGCTCCGCACTTTGTCGGCGGTCACGCAATGCTCGCGGTCGATGCCAAGTACTACGCCGGCGGCGGCCTTGCCAACGCCCAGACAAACTGGACGGTGACGGCAACGCCAACGAGTTACACGCCCCCGAACCGTGGAGATTTTACATTCGGCACTTGGGTTCCCTGGTGGCGACATTACGATTTCGGCCGGCCCGGCGGCGGGGGCACTTCGCAGTATTTCAAGGGCGTGACCGACGCGAGCGGAAGGCATTTGCTGAAAGTAGATTTCGATTCGGTCAAACCGCCGCGGCCCTACACGATAACGGCCAACGCCGCCGTGCAGGACGTGAACCGCCAGACCTGGGCGGGGAACACGTCGCTGCTGGTGCATCCAGCCGATCTTTACGTCGGCATCCGAACGCCGCGCATCTTCGTGCAAAAGGGCGAGAACATCGTCGTCGAATCGATCGTGACCGACATCGACGGCAAGCTGATCGCCGGCCGGGATATCGAGATCAAAGCCGTGCTAAAGGACTGGAAATTTGATAAGGGCTCCTGGAAGGAAGTTACGGTCGATGAGCAGACCTGTTCGGTGAAGACCGGCAGCGGCGACCAGGTTGCCGGGCACATCGCGAAATGCAATTTCGTTGCCAAGGCCGGCGGGCGTTACACGGTCACCGCGACCGTGATGGACGACCGCGAAAGGTTCAACCAGAGCGAATTCACCATTTGGGTCCCGGGCGGGAAACAGCCGCCGAAGCGGGACCTTGAACAGGAAGATGTCCAGTTCATCCCGAGCAAAAAGGAATATGCTCCGGGCGACGTTGCCGAACTTCTCGTGATCTCGCCGTTCACGCCGGCGGAAGGTGTTTTGACACTCCGCCGCGACGGTATTGTGAAAACAGAGCGATTCTCGATAAATGACTCGTCGATCACATTGAAGATCCCGATCGACGAAAAATATCTGCCGAATATCCACGCGCAGGTCGATCTTGTCGGCTCGGCGGTCCGGCAAAATGATAAGGGCGAGGTCGATGCCAAATTGGCGAAACGGCCGGCGTTTGCCAGCGGCAGCCTCAACCTCACTGTCTCGACCGCGTCGCGGAAACTGGCGGTAACGGCGGATGCACGCGACAAGACGCTTGTTCCGGGCGGTACGACGAGCGTCGACATACAGGTGAACGACCATCAGGGCGAGCCGGTCGCGAACAGCGAAGTCGCCGTCGTGATAGTCGACGAAGCGGTACTGGCCCTTTCTGGCTATTCCGTCACCGACCCGATGCAGGTTTTTTACACGCAGCGTGGAACCGGCACGACCGATCATCATTTGCGAAAAGACGTGCTGCTCGGGAATCCCGAGGATGCCAAGCCGCCTCCACCGCCGCCGAATGAGGGGGTTATAAACACAGCGGCGGCTGAGGTTTCAGCCCGGCAGGTGTCTACGCTGCCAACAGTTGGGCGGGCTGCCGATGCTGCGAAAATCGTCGATAGGTTTTCGGGTGAAGAGAAAGATGCCGGAGCAGATTCACCGATCAACCTCCGCGAGAATTTCGATGCGTTGGCCAAGTGGTCGCCGTCGGTCAGGACCGACTCGAACGGTCGTGCGACGGTCGATGTAAAACTGCCGGACAACCTGACGCGCTACCGGATCACCGCAGTATTGGTCGATCAGGGTAAGCGTTTCGGGAAATCGGAATCCAATATCACGGCGAAAAAGCCGCTGATGGTGCGGCCGAGCGCTCCTCGGTTCATGAACTTTGGCGATCGTGTCGAACTGCCGGTGGTGGTCCAGAACCAGACGGACCAGGATATGGTGGTCGATGTCGCGGTCCGGGCGACGAACGCCGTTTTGAGTCCCGGCTTTAGCCGGCCCGGCGGAGCCGCGGAGCCGCCTGACGGCGGGACTCCAAACGCCGGTAAGCGCGTCCTCGTAAAGGCCAACGACCGGGCCGAGGTCCGATTCCCGGTCTCGACCCTAAAAGCAGGTACCGCGAGGTTCCAGTTCGCGGTAAGCTCGGGCGCCCACAGCGACGCGGCTGAAATTTCGCTGCCCGTCTGGACGCCCGCGACTACCGAGGCCTTCGCGACCTACGGCACGACCGACCAGGACGGGGCGATAATTCAGCCCGTGCAGACGCCCGGCGACGTTTATCCGCAGTTTGGCGGGCTCGAGGTCACGACCAGTTCCACACAGCTTCAGGAGCTGACCGACGCGTATATCTATCTCGCGAACTATCCTCACGAGTGTTCCGAGCAGATCGCATCGCGGATGATCTCCACCGCCGCTCTTCGCGACGTTCTTAACGCCTTCAAGGCCAAGGACATGCCGACGGCGGCCGCGCTCGAGGCACGGTTCAAACGGGACATCGAAATACTTCAGTCGAGACAGCGCGAGGACGGCAGCTTCGGGCTCTGGCGCCGCGATCGCGAACGGTACGAATATCCGTTCCTGACGGTCCACGTGGCGCATGCCCTGGCACTTGCGAAGGCGAAGGGCTACAAGGTGCCCGACGACATGCTGAACAAGACGAAGCCGTTCCTGAGCAACATCGAGAACCATATGAAGGACCAATGGCATATGGCCTCGCAGCAGGTTCGGTGGACCATCTCGGCCTATGCACTGTACGTCCGCGATCTGATCGGGGACAAGGACGCAGGCAAGGCGAAAAAGGTACTAGCCGAAGCGCGTATCGACGCTCCCGGGGCCGAGGGCGGCTCGGCGGTGATCTACAACACCAAGTTAAACTTCGAGGCTTTGGGCTGGATCCTGTCCGTGCTCGCCGATGACAAGGGCTCGGCTACGGAGGTCGAGGCGATAGTCCGCTTCCTGATGAATCGGACGACCGAAACGGCGGCCGCGGCGAACTTTGTCACGAATTACGGCGATGGCGGGTGGCTGATAATGTACTCGAACCGCCGGGCGGACGGCGTGCTGCTTGAGGCGTTGATCAAAGTTCGGAGTACCGGCTTTAGCCGGCCAGACGCCACGGCAGGGCCGCCTAAAGGCGGGACTCAAAACGGCGTCGAGGACCTCATCCCGAAGCTTGTCCGCGGGTTGCTTGCCCACCGAAAGAAGGGCCATTGGGGCTCGACGCAGGAAAACGTCTTTATCCTCTTGGCGCTCGACAAATACTTCAATGCGTTCGAGAAGGTAACGCCGGACTTTGTCACACGGATCTGGCTCGGCAACACGTACGCAGGCGAGGAAGCCTTCCGAGGCCGCTCGGTTGACTCGAACGTCCTGAACATCCCGATGTCGTATCTGGTCGATCAGGGCGGAACGTCCAACCTGATCATCGACCGGCAGGGTGCCGGACGTCTTTATTACAGGATCGGAATGAAGTACGCGCCGAAAGACCTGAACCTAAAACCGGCCGACTATGGATTCACCGTCCTCAGGAAATACGAGGCCGTTGACGACAAGGACGACGTGAGACAGAACTCCGACGGAAGCTGGACGATCAGATCGGGCGCCCGTGTTCGCGTGCGGCTGACTATGGTCGCACAGGCACGGCGTTATCACGTTGCTTTGGTCGATCAACTTCCCGCGGGGCTCGAGATCCTCAATCCCGGGCTGGCCGTGACCGAAGCCATTCCGGCGGACCCGGGCGGCGGCAATACCGGTGTAGTTGAGGTAGGCAGCCGATCGCTCGGCCGCAACTATTATTGGTGGCGGATGAATTGGTTCGAGCACCAGAACTTCCGCGACGAACGGGCCGAGGCTTTCAGCTCGCTGCTGTGGGAGGGCGTTTACAACTACACCTACGTCACGCGTGCGACCACGCCGGGTCAGTTCGTCGTGCCGCCGGCAAAGGCTGAGGAGATGTATCATCCCGAAACCTTCGGGCGTACCGGGACGGACTTTGTGAACGTCGAGTAAGTGTTCCTCTGTCCCGGGGGCCTATCAACGCCTCCGGGCCTGCCTTAGATCAATTTCGAGGGCCGGAAACGAACGGCCCTCCTTCGGTATCGTCGCGGCTTTCGCACCCGGAAAGTTATGCTAGTATCTTCGGGTATGAGAATTCTCATCCTTGCTCTCCTCTTCATTCTTCCGGCCGCAGCAATCGCCCAAAAACCGGGCCAGAAGATCTTCGACACTGAGAAGGCGTTCGAAAAGCACGTCGCGGAAAAGGGCATTCGCGGCGGTTTTATCGAGTACCTTTCGCCGGTTGGCGTGATCTTCCAGCCTGATGCGGTGAACGGCCGGGAGGCGTGGACCAAACGGCCGGAATCGCCGGCGATCCTGACATGGAACCCGGTTTGGATCGATGTTGCAAATAACGGGGCGATCGCTTATAGCGTCGGAAACTCAAGATATATGGCCGCGGGCAAGACAGACCCGAACATCGTTCATGGCCATTACATTTCCATTTGGATGAAGCAGGCCGACGGCGAGTACCGGGCGGAACTCGATGCCGGGATCAGCCATGAGAAGCCGGCTTCCGAACCGACGGAGTGGAAGTCGCCCGAATCGCCCGCGAAGGCATCGGACCCTGCGAGCATGTCCGCGGCCGACGCTTCGATCGAGTTCTATGCAACGGCGAGTGAGGACGGGCCGTTAAAGGCCTACCGTTCGTTCATGGCGGACAACGTGATCGTGATGCGCGAAGGCAAACTCCCTGCGTTCGACCGCCGTTCGGCCCTTGTTTTGCTCAAGGACACGGGCAAGATCGAGTTTTCGAAAAGAAAGCTTTTTACCGAAGCGGGCGACCTAGGCTATGTGCACGGGCCATATGTGATGACGGATAAGACGGGGGCCGAGATCGAACGAGGAAACTTTGTCCAGGTTTGGAAAATGAGGGACAAGAAATGGCAGATCGTCGCCGACCTGCTCGTCCCGCTGCCGTCAAAGGCCAAATAAATGCCGGTTTTTTGCAATGAATTCAGCGCCGGGTAAAGGCCCGCTTTCATTTCACGCGACCGCCGTCGAATTGCTCCGGCATGAGGCCCGGGCGATCGAGGATGCGGCGTCAAAACTGCGGCCGGAGAGCGTCGAAAGGGCGGTCTCAATACTCTTTGAATGCCGGGGTAAGGTGATCGTCACGGGCATCGGCAAGTCAGGCGTTATCGCACAGAAGATCGCCCAGACCCTGACCAGCACCGGTACTGTCGCCATATTCCTGCACCCGTCCGACGCTCTTCACGGCGGGCTTGGGGCCATCGCATCGGAGGATGTGATCATTGCTCTGAGCAATTCCGGCGAGACCGAAGAACTGCTGGCGATGGTGCCGGCACTGAAGAAACGCGGTGTTTTGATGATCTCGATCGTTGGTGAGCCGGATTCAACGCTGGGCCGACAATCCGACGTTGTCTTGGAGGCCGGCGTGGACCGCGAGGCGTGCCCGCTGAATCTTGCACCGACCGCGTCGACGACCGTTGCTCTGGCCGTCGGCGACGCGATCGCGATGACGCTTTTCCAGGCAAGAGGCCTGACCCAGGAAGATTTCGCTTCGAACCATCCGGCAGGCCGGCTGGGTAAGCGATTGACCATGCGGGTAGAGGACCTGATGCACGCGAGCCCGAACGTGTCGGTCAACGAGGGCTGGCTGGCGGTCGTCAAAGCGATATCAAATGCCTCGCTTGGGGCCGTGAACGTTATTGATGAAGAGGGCAGCCTTGTCGGCATAGTCACGGACGGCGATCTCCGCCGCACTATCGAGCGAACGCCGGCGGACCAGCTTTCACAACTCGCGGCGGCCAGAATGATGACCCCGGACCCGATCACGGTGACGCTCGGGACGCTTGCCTACGACGCGTTGAGGCTGATGGAAGACCGCCCCTCCCAGATCTCGGTGCTGCCCGTGGTTGACGAGAACGGTTCGTGCGTCGGGCTTTTGCGGCTCCACGACGTCGTGCGAAGCGGGCTTTAGAGCACTTCGCGAGCAACCAAAACACCTGCTTTCAACTCTATTCGTTGTAAAATTTCGGGCCGGTTCCCGACCGGCAGGCATGTGAGGAAGAATTTATGAAAAGAGCGGCCGCAACATTGTTTTTGGCGTTGTTTCTTATTTCCGCGGCAAGCGCGCAGCGGCCTGAGATCACCCTGACGCTGAACGAAGCGTTTTTCGATTCGATGTTGAACGCTCTTTTTGATAATGCTGTCCCGATGGAGATCTCGATCGCCGAAAATTCAGGCGAGAGTTCCCGAGGAGACACCGACAGCCGGACGTTCTCTTTTGGGTTCGCCGAACGAAACGAGAAAGGGGCAGCTTGCCGAGAAGTTATCCAGCTTGTACGCGAATCGAACGGGGTCCGCTCGGCGGTTCGTTTCCGGGAAGGAAAAATACTTGCACCGCTAGCCTTTACCGGGAACTATGACGCCCCCTTCATCGGCTGTGTACCCTTTGCGGGCCATGCCCAGACAGCCATCGACCTCGAATTCGACCAGCCTAACCAAAGGGTGATCGCCCGCGCCCGGGTTATGAACGTTTCTCTGAATGGAACGGGCGGCGTGGGCGGCGGGCTGATCGCCAGGATGATCCAGGGCTCCATAGACAAGAAGATCAATCCGATGGAACTCGTCCAGCTCGAAAAACTTTCCTTTATGCTCCCGGTCCAGAAGGACACGAATATCAAAATGAAGGCGTCGGGCGTCCGGCACGAAGTCGTAAACGGGGCCGTGAACATCCACATCGCCTACGAATTCATCAAGGTTTAAGCGGTCGTTGGGCACCTGCCTGAAACCTACCATCCCGTTAGTTTGCAGACGAAATCGTGCCCGTAGACGGGCATTTGGGCACATTTTTGCCTAATTTTCGGTAATTTGTTTATTGGAATGGTTCTTGCCGTGTAATGACGTGGTCGGCTCTCCACGGCCGTACATAAGGAAGGGGGAACCATGATCCAGAAATTTTTACGCAATTTGCTTGGCGTCGCGGCCGGAGCCGTGATGCTCGCCGGATCTGCCGGGGACGTTTCGGCGCAACGCGACCGCGGGCGCGACCGAAGCAGTGAGCGCCAGCAGGTCGAGAGGACCAAAGCCGGCGAACGGGAAAAACGCACTCCGGTCCGACCGGAAAGGTCCGCATCGCCGAACCAAGGCCGGGTTCGCCGGCAGCCGACCCAGCCCCAGCGCGTCATCACGCCGCCCGTCCGGCAGTCGCCGCCCGTTCGGCAAGCTCCGCAAGTCAGACAGCAGACGCCTATTCGACAGGAGCCGAACCGGGTGCTTCAGAATAAGCAGCAGGAAGTAGAGCAACGCCGCCAGCGGGAACTGCAGATCAGACCGCAGCAGCAGAATCAAATAAGGCAGAGCCAGATCAGGCAGCAACAGCAAAACCAGATAAGGCAGAATCAGATCCGTGAAAACGAGATCCGGCAGAATCAGATCAGACAGAACCAGATCCGGCAAAACCAGATCCAACAGGATAAGATCAGGCAGCAGCAAACTCGCGGGCCGGTCAGGTCAGCACCGGTTGTTAGCAACCCGATCCGGATCACGCGGCAGCAACAGCAGCAGATCCGCCAGCAGCGGCTGAACCAATATAACAACCGCTGGCAGAACTGGCAGAATATCCAGCGTCAACGTCAGCGTGTTCTTGAGCAGCAGCGACGACGGGCTTATCTCGAATATCAGCGCCGATACTGGGATCGGATCCGCCTTGACCGGATCAGGCTGCAGCAGGCCCGATACTACAACAACCTCTTTAACAACTATCGCTACTATCGCGGCGGGCAGTATTACTACACCAGCCAGTACGGAGCGCAGATGCTTCGCGACGCGATAAATGCGGGTTACGAAGAGGGCTTTAGAGCAGGGCGTGCAGACCGGCAGGACGGTTGGGGCTATAACCCGACGATGTCGTTCGGCTATCAGGACGCCAGCTTCGGCTATGACAGCTATTACGTCGATCTGAGCGAGTACAATTACTACTTTCGTGAAGGATTCAGGCGCGGTTACGAGGACGGCTATTACGGCCGTTACCAATACGGCAACTATTCGAACGGCAAGTACCAGATCATCGGTTCGATAATCGGAGCGATCATCGATCTCGTACGGTTCTAGACCGTATCGACGATTCGCTAAAACGGTCCGCCGCGGGGAAATTCCTGCAGCGGGCCGTTATTTTTTTGCAAGTACGGCAATACTGCTTCCCATCCGCCTGATCGGCGGGATAAGGGAGGCGACCGCGTCATCGCCTTTACCTAAGTACCAGGGCAGAGCCTTCGGCACCTTTAAGCCGAGTTTCTCCAACGCGATCAGCGGATATCGGGTCACCGCACCGTGATGGATGATCCGGACCTCGGAGAAGCCGCCATTGAATGGCTCCAGGCGTTTCGCATCGAGCGGACGGCAGTAAGCGTCCTCGCGTTTACCCATTATCTTCGTCCCCAGGCCGTAGAAAGGCGCCCGCCAAGGTTCGGCGGCCGCGAATCTGCCGCCGTTTCGCAAAACCCGCAAAGCTTCCTTCACCGCAAGCTCGGTGGTCATATGATGAAGGCTTCCGCCCGTAAAGATCCCGTCGAACAGTTCATCGCCGAATGGTAATTCTTCGGCGATCGAAACGGCCGAATGAAAGACGGCACCGAATCCGGCCGATTCGGCCAGTGCATTCGCGACCCGAGCCTCGCCGGCCATCGGTGTCGCAAGCCACACTTCGCTGGCGCCCGCTAAGGCAAATTTGAACGCATGCGTTCCGGAACCGCCAAGCTGCAGCAGCTTTTTGCCCCTGACCGGCGAAAGAAACTCGTATGAGTCCCACTGTGCGGCCAGGTCGTGGACCGCATCTACCCAACGCTGCCAGGGATACGGAAAAGATTCTTTTTCAAGCTCGGTCGCTGCCAATTCGGTCGGAAGCACCGAGGCAGCCCCGCTGATCTTCACCTTCTCAACGGTCTCATCCGCCCGGGCATTGTAGAAATCCATCTCTTCGTATGCCTCGGCATAACGCTTGTCGGTAAGATCGAAGGAACCGGCCGCTGGATCGATGGAAAGGATCTCCGGAGCAAGCAGGATGGGGATCTCGTCGACAACAGGAAAGGCCGCCAAATTGTCAGCGCGGAGCATGACCTTTTCGGTAACGCCGGCGGCCACCGAAAGCCCTCCACGTGCATTCGGAAGATCGGGGCGAGCCTTCAGCCGGCCGCCCATCTTCGCTTCGGCTTCGCCACGGCCCGTCAGTTCGAGCGGGAGCTTTGTGACCGGGCAGACAAACCCGGTCGTCGCCACAGAACCTGGACTTTCGTTACGATCCATCGTTTTCGGAGCCGCCGGTAGTCCGATGCAAGGCGGCTTTATTTGTACATTGTAAACGCCTTTATTATCCTCTTCACAATGGCTTTACCGCTCGTTGCGATCATCGGACGCCCGAATGTCGGGAAATCGACCCTGTTCAATCGGCTGACGGGGACGCGGCGGTCCATTGTCGGCGATGAGCCTGGCATTACGCGCGACCGGATCTTCGGCGAGGTAGAGTGGCGCGCACGCACCTTTGAGCTTGTCGATACCGGCGGCATCGTCCCCGACGACGAAGCGATCATCCCTGCGAATATTTTTAAGCAGGCAGGATTCGCGATCGAAATGGCCCAAGCCGTCATTTGGGTGGTCGATGCACGCGCCGGTGCGACGCCGCTTGATGAAGAGATCTTCGGCTTTCTCCGTAACATCGGCAAGCCGGTGATTATTGCTGCGAATAAATCGGAGAATCGGAAAACCGAAGAAGAGGCCGCCGAATTCTATCGTTTCGGATTTGAAATGGTCCCGCTCTCGGCTGAACACGGCACGTCGGTCGGCGACCTGTTGGACAAGGTCTTCGATCAGCTTGCTTTCGATGAACAGGCCGAAGAGCTGGAAGAACGAGAAATTAGGCTCGCGATTATCGGCCGGCCGAACGTAGGTAAATCCTCGATCCTGAACTCCCTGTTGGGCGAAGAGCGAGTTATTGTTTCGCCGATCGCTGGAACGACGCGGGACGCGATCGATACAGCATTCGAAGCGGACGGACACAAGTTCGTGCTGATCGACACGGCCGGTATCAGGCGGAAAGGCAAAACGACCGAGATGGCGGAAAAGCTTTCGGTGGTGATGGCCCGAAAGGCGCTCGAAAGAGCGGATGTTGCCGTTCTTGTCATCGATGCTGTCGAGGGAGTCACAAATCTCGATGCGAGCATCGCCGGATACGCGGTAGAATCGGGCTGTTCCGTTATCATTGCGGTGAATAAATGGGACGCCGTCGAGGAAAAAGAGACGAACACGATCTATGAATTTGAAAGAACGGTCCGGCGGCAGATGAAATTTCTTGATTGGGCTCCGCTGGTTTCAATGTCGGCCCTTACCGGGCAACGGGTGTCGAAGCTGCTCTCCATGGCCGTCAAGGCGAACGAGGCCAGAAACTTCAGAGTGCCGACATCGCAGTTGAACAAGTTTTTCGAGGAAGCCATAGACCAGCCAAAGGGCGGCACCGCCCCGGCCGCTGCGAAGGGAGGCATTTCGCGGCTCAAGGTCCAATACATTACCCAGGGCGGCCTGCGGCCCCCGCTGTTTGTTCTGTTTACGTCGGGCGGAAGTAAGGCAGGGCTGCATTTTTCGTACATTCGGTACGTCGAGAACCGGCTTCGCGAAGCGTTCGGCTTTTTTGCGACACCGATCCGGCTAAAAGAACGGCATAAGGTGCGTGCGGCCCGGGCCTGACACGGCCCGTTTACGACTTCACCGATGGAGATCGTCTTTCTAACGATCAGGCTGGTTTTATTCGCGGTTTTCGCGATCTCGGCGATCACGAAGTTCCTCGACCGTCCGGGAACCGAGAAGGCCGTGCGGGAGTTCGGCGTGCCTGAAAAGCTCGCGAAGCCGATCACCTTTCTTCTCCCGGCGGCCGAGCTTGCGATCGCCGTGAGCCTTCTTTTCGTTGCATCTTTCAGAGTTGGAGCGGTCGCGGGGACGGCCCTTCTCGTCGCCTTTATCGCCGCCATGGCCTGGCAGATACGGCAGGGGCGTGCACCGGATTGCCATTGTTTCGGCCAGCTTCACAGCGAGCCTGTAGGACCCACGAGCGTGATCAGAAACGTGATCCTGGCCGTTGCGGCGGGTGCCCTCGTATTTGCCGGAACGGGCGGAAGCGGTGCCGACCTTTTCGCGAACGGCATCGGTGCTCTGCCCACGATCCTGCTGCTTTTCCTTCTGGTACTCGCGATAGTTTTGGTCGGTTATCTTGCGAAGCTCATTACTCAACAGAACGATCTCGCAAGACGGCTGGACCTTCTGGAGTTAACAGCCGGGCCTGGCGGTCCGGTTGAGCGGAACGAGGCCGGCGACCCGTCGGACGGGCTTCCGATCGGTGCTCCGCTGCCCGATTTTGCGATCCCCGATCTTGAAGGCCGGATCATTCAGTTTGAACACCTCATCGGCGAGGACAAACCCTTTCTATTCCTTTTTGTCGGGGCCGAGTGCGCGCCCTGCGAGCAATTGATCCCGGAGGTCCGGGAGTGGATCGAAGAGCTGGGCGACAGGGTGAAGCCGGTCATCGTTTCTCACGGCGACATTGCGGTGAATCGCCGGAAGTTCGGTGAACTCGGGCCGCCGGTCCTGGTCGAGAGCAAGCGCGAGTTCGCAAATTCCGTCAATGCGAAATGGACGCCGAGCGCGCTTTTCGTCGATCGTGACGGGAATATCGCGAGCCATCTTGCCGCCGGCGATGTCGCGATCCGGCGGTTGATCGAACAAATGAAGCTCCGCGACCTGAATGAAAGGTTTGTTTATTTCCTGGGGATGACCGGGCAGAAACGGCCCGACATCGGGCGGGAGATACCCGATTTCCAGACAGCCGACAATTCGGGCAAAGAATTTTCCCGTGCGGACCTGATCGGCCGCAAGACGCTGGCGGCCTTTATCAGCACGACCTGCGGGCACTGTTCGCGGCTGATCAGCGAGATACGCGAATGGGAGGCCCGCGGCGGCGACAACGGCCTGCAAATGCTCGTTTTTAGCGACGGCAGCCAGGTGGACGGCGAAGCCATCGAACTAAACGCTCGTCTGATCGTCGACCGCGACCATAAACTGGCCGCAAAGTTCGGCATGCGCGGCGTTCCGTCGGCGGTCCTGATAGACGACCAGGGCGTGATAGTTACCGAGGCGGCGATAGGCCCCGAGAATATCTGGTCGCTGCTCGGGATCAAGCCCGAATGACCGCGGATCGTATCTGATACAAAATTCCTGAGAACAATGCTGGAAGCGATCAATTGGGAGGTGGAAGCCCGTGACGGCGAGGCTCGGGCGGGCGTGATCCGGACGCGAAGGTCGGTGATCGAAACACCGGTCTTTATGCCTGTCGGCACACAGGGCGCGATGAAAGGCGTCCGGTTCGAGTGGCTCGAGCAGGAAATGGACGCCCGGATCATCCTCGGGAATACCTATCATCTTTTTCTCCGTCCGGGCGTCGGTGTGATCCGGCAGTTGGGCGGCCTTCACCGGTTCTCATCCTGGGACCGGGCGATCCTGACGGATTCGGGCGGTTTCCAGGTCTTTTCGCTCACCGAACTCAGAAAACTAACCGAAGACGGTGTCGAGTTTCGCTCCCATATCGACGGGAGCAAACAGTTCCTTTCGCCGGAAGTCTCGATTGAAGTTCAGGCAACGCTCGGATCTGAGATCGTGATGGCGTTCGACGAATGCCCGCCGGGCGACGCCGGTTTTGACGCGACGAGGAAAAGCCTCGAATTGACCGCCAGATGGGCGGAGCGGTCGAGACGGCACTTTGACCTGATGCAGGAGAAGGGCATGGACGCGGGATCTAAGGTCCAACTAGAAAAGGCCAGCGAAGACAGCGTCGATCTTTCCGGCCGTCAGGCTCTGTTCGGGATAATCCAGGGTGCGGGGCACCACCAACTAAGAAAGGAAAGCCTTGAGCGAACGGTCGAGATCGGATTCGACGGCTACGCGATCGGGGGGCTAAGCGTGGGCGAGGAAAAGAGCGTTATGTACGGCGTTCTGGAATTTATTACGCCGATGATGCCGGCCGAGCGGCCGCGTTATTTGATGGGTGTCGGAACGCCTGAGGACCTGATCGAGGCGGTGGGCCGCGGCATAGATATGTTCGATTGCGTGATGCCGACCCGAAACGGACGAACGGGCGGCGTCTTCACGTCTCGAGGAAAGCTCAATATCCGCAATGCCAGATTCACTTTGGACGAAGGCCCTTTGGATCCCGAATGCGGGTGCTCCGTTTGCCGGCGATACTCGCGTGCGTACCTGCGGCATCTATACATGGCGGGTGAAATGAACGCCGCCACGCTGATCTCACATCACAACCTTACTTTCTACCTTGACAGCATGCGGAGGGTTAGGCAATCTATCAAATCCGGCTCCTTCGCTCGATTCCGAAAAGAATACCTAGACAAATTGCGGGAAAACGAAGATCAAGACGGTTGATATACTGAAATTGAGCGTATACTATTGAGTTTTGTTTTTTTGACGAGAGTATAGATGAATACATTTCTATTGTTTTTTCAGGACGCCGGAGGGGCAAGTCTGCTTTGGACGCTGCTCCCTTTCGTTTTTATTTTTGGAATCTTCTACTTTCTCGTCATTTTGCCTCAGAAGAGACAAAAGCAGCAGCTCCAGGAAATGATCACCCAGTTGAAGATCAACGATCAGGTCGTTACCAACGGCGGCGTGATCGGGAAGATCAAGGAGATCAAGGAGACAAGCTTCATTATCCAGAGCGCGGAGAAATCGTTTCTTGAGATCGGAAAAAGTGCCGTCGTCGGTAAAAAGGCGGATTAGTTCGGGTCCGCAGACCCTTTGCTGCCGTCTACCGTTGGGGCGAGTTGCCTATCAGGGCGACAAGCGTTCGAGTTTCGCATCATAGCAGTTATGAAAAACCGGAATCTTAAGGTCAGGGCAATAATTATCTTTGCAGTAACCCTGGTGGGGATCTATCTGGTGATAGGGCCACGCCGAATGCTCACAAAACAGGATCTGACCTGGACTGGCATCAAGCAGAACCTGGAGCAGAACATCAACCTTGGCCTCGACCTCAAGGGCGGCTCGCACCTGGTGATGAAGGTCAAGACCGATGAGTACCTAAAAGTCCTGACCGAGAACAATGCTAACGCCGCGTTGACCGCGGCCCAGGAGGCGAATGTTAACGTCGCCGCTAATAATGTGGTCACGGCGGACGGCACCTATTCGATCGAATTGGTTCCCGAGGACGCGAACAATCTTCCGAACCTGATCGAAGCGGTTAAGCGTAACGTCGATCTCGTCAATTGGAACGAATCAAGCACCGCAAATTCGGTAACGTGGAGCCTGCCGTCGAATATGCAGACGCTCCTTAAGAACCAGGCGGTCGAGCAGGCCTTGAAGATCATCGAGAGCCGCATCAACGCATTCGGCGTGAAAGAGCCGACGCTGCAGCGGCACGGCGCCGAATCTTCGGGCCAGATCCTGCTCCAGATGCCGGGCGTCGACGACCCGGAGCGCGTTAAGAAGCTCTTGAACGCAGACTCAAACCTTCAGCTGATGAAGGTCGTGAGCCCGCCGAGCCCGGCCCCGGTCAAGACCTATCCCACCGAGGATGCCGCGCGGCAGTCGGTCGGCGGAGCGCTCCCCCCGAATCGGAAGGTTTACGAGTACATCGAACGTGATGACCGCCTTGGCGCGGTGACGCCCGAGACTGAGCGGCCGAAGCAGTATGTCGTTGTGGAGTATCCGGCCGTCGTGGACGGAAGCGAGCTGCGTGATGCGAGCGCGGTTTCCCGCACGGGCACCGAGGGGGACTATCAGATCGCGTTCTCGCTCAAACCGGCCGGCGCAGATAAGTTCGGCCAGTGGACGAGCGAGAACCTGAATAATTACATGGCAGTCGTCCTGAACGATCAGGTCAAATCGGTTGCGTACATCAAGAGCCGGATCGATGACCGCGGAGAGATCTCGGGGCGGTTTACGAAGGCGGCCGCGGACGACCTGGCATTGACGCTCAGGTCGGGCGCCCTTCCGGCGAAGATCGAGTATCTGGAAGAGCGGACCGTCGGCCCGAGCCTCGGAGCCGATTCGATCCGTGCGGGGGTTACGGCCTCGCTTGCGGGCCTCGCATTCGTGGTGCTCTTCATGCTCTTTTACTATCGAGGTTCCGGGATCAACGCGGTCATCGCTCTGATCCTGAACATGATCCTTACCCTGGCGGCGCTGATCGTGCTTGACTCGACGTTGACGCTGCCCGGGATCGCGGGACTTATCCTCGGCATCGGTATGGCCGTCGACTCGAACGTGCTGATCTTTGAACGAATGCGCGAAGAGCTTCGTGCCGGCAGGGAAGTCATAAAGGCCGTCGATATCGGATTCGACAGGGCGTTCATAACGATCATCGACACGCACGTGACGACTATCATCGCCGCGATCATCCTTTATCTTTACGGGTCGGGGCCGATCAGGGGATTTGCCGTGACGCTGACGCTCGGGCTGCTGATCAACCTGTTCTCGGCGGTGTTCGTTTCGCGAACGATCTTCCTCTGGCTGATCCAGCGGAATCCGCAACTGAAGAAATTAAGTATTTGAGGATTTGCGATTTCAGATTTTCGCTTTGCGAATGAAAGGAGTTCGCAGATCGCAAATTACAGATCGAAATTAAAAAGAATGTTTCAAATTCTTCCTAACATCAATGTCGACTGGATGGGATGGCGCAAGCCGCTTGTCGCGGTTTCGATCGTCGTGCTCCTGGCGGGGCTTATTTCCGCATTGGCCCGGCAGGCAACACCGGGCGGGACCGATGCGTTCAACCTCGGGGTCGATTTCCAGGGCGGGACGGTGATCACCGCAAAGTTCAAGGAAAAGCCGGCGGCCGACGAGATCAGGGCTGCGTTGAACGAGATCGGGATCACGGAACCGATCATCCAGGATTCGCTTGATAAACAGGACGAGGTCCTGATCAAGGTGCCGCTTATCGAAGGAGCGGAAACCGAAGCGGCGCCGGGAGCCGAAGGCACCGAAGCAGTCTCGGCTACCCAGGTCGAACTGGGTCGTGAGAATGTGAAACGCGCGCTGGACAAATTCGGCAAAGAGGCCGATCCGACCCTTGCTCTTCCGGACGATCCGAACGCGGCATACAAGATCGTTGGAACGGATTCTGTGGGGCCGGTAGCCGGTGCCCAGTTGAGGACGCAGGCGATCCAGGCGACGCTTCTCGGGATGGTCGGGATCCTCTTGTTCATCGCGTTCAGGTACGACTGGACCTATGCCGCGGGCGCGGTCATCGCCGTTTTTCACGACGTACTTGTGACGCTCGCGTTCTTTTCGGTATTTCAGTGGGAGATCAGCCTTACGGTGCTGGCGGCACTGCTGACACTGGTCGGCTTCTCTGTGAACGACTCGATCGTCATCTTTGACCGGATCCGGGAGAACGTGACGCTTCGCCGTGACGAGCCGATCTACAAACTGACGAACGATTCGATCAACCAGACGATGTCGCGGACGATCGTGACGAACGGGCTTGTTTTCCTGGCGGTGCTGGCGCTCGTCCTTTTCGGCGGCGAAGTGCTACGGGGCTTCTCGCTCGCCCTGTTCGTCGGTGCGATCACCGGCACTTATTCGACCATCGCGATCGCCAGCCCGATCGCCATCTGGTGGCAAAGCAAACTCGGCGCAGGCCAGATGAAGGAAGTGACGATCGATAAGCCGACGGAGAAGCTGGCATCGGCGTCGCGCCGTTCGGTTACGCGTCGGCCGGTCACGCGTTGACGGGCAGCCCGACCGCCAGAGATCGCTCATTCAGGGCGGGTCGTTCATTCGGCCGCCCTGAAATTTATGCCGAATAGGGGCTTATTATTCTTGACTTTCGTTTTCTAAGTATTTAGACTGCTTCTCGTTGCTGGTCAATTAGATATTTCGTGTTTGCTTGTCACGTCGTGCGCTTCGGCTTCGACGGGGCCGTTGTGATTCTAGGTGTATCCGTTGCCGGCAAGGTTTTCATTTGCTCCGCACCAGGTACTCAATAGCTCACAATTCTGGAAGGTTGGATATCGGACGTAATAGTGCCGTTTCCGCTTGTTCCGGAAAGGCGACAACGTGCGAAATTGTTCTTATCATCCAAATGTTTGGATAAGGTTCGTGACCCTTGGCCTTGTTTGGCACCAGTAGAAAGGGAGGAAGTAACGATGTTGGATCAGTTAGTCGAATCTAAAAGCCATGCTGCCGAAGACTCTAAACGCGGCGGCCTTCTGCTTACGACTTTCGTGGTCATGGTGACGGTGCTGTTGAGCGCCTGGCTCTACAGCTTGTTTGCTAAAGATTACGCGATGGGAGGCGACGAGCTTTCGCTCGAAACGCTGGTTGCCCCGCCTGTGATCGAGGAAGCACCGGAACCGGAACCCGAAAAGCAGCCTGAAAAGCAGAAGGACCCGAACGTCGATATCCGGAAGGAGATCATCGCGTCGATGACCGAAACTCCGCCGAAACCGCCGGACACGATCAGCACGGTCAAGAATACGGTAAAGGAGCGTGACCCGAACCGGTTCACCGTTAAGGGCGACCGGGATTACTCGGCAGTGAATGCTCCGCCGCCCGATTATAAAGGGCCGGTGAATACAACCGGAACAGGAAGCGACACGGGAGCCCCCGGCGGCGGCGGCGATCGTGAAGCCGCTCCGCCTCCTCCGCCTCCTCCGCCAAAGAAAGAGCCCCCGAAGATGATCTCAGGCGGCGTTCTTAACGGTAAGGCGACCAGTCTGCCCAAGCCGCCGTACCCGCCGGCCGCACGTGCGGTCAGAGCGAGCGGTGCGGTCAGCGTGCAAGTCGTGATCAGCGAGACAGGAAGCGTTATTTCGGCTTCGGCCGTCAGCGGACACCCGCTGCTCAGGCCCGCAGCCGTCCAGGCCGCACGCGGGGCACGGTTCAGCCCGACCCTTCTGTCCGGCCAGCCGGTGAAAGTTTCAGGCGTGATCACTTATAACTTTGTCCCGTAACTCGGGGCTAACGGGTACGAGAGGCGGCCTGGGAGGTCGTCTCTCGGTTCGTAAAAAACGCAATCATAAAAATCTTTTGACTTCTTTGGAGGAAAAACCATGACTTTTTTAGCAAGCCTTATCGGCTCGGATCTGCTCGGATCTTTCATGATCCTTGCCGCAGAAGGCACCAAGATCTCGTTCGGTATCTATGATATCGCGAAGAGTTTGACGATACCGGGCTGGATCGTTATCGGAGTTCTGCTTATCCAGTCGGTGTATCTGATCGCCGTCGGGATCGAAAGGTACCTGACCTATAACAAGGCAAAACAGCAGTCCCGCCAGTATGCCCCGAAGGTCGCGATGGCCCTGAAGAACAGCAACATCGACGAAGCCATCAACATCAGTGACCGTCACAAAGATTCACATTTGGCTATGGTGGTTTCCTCCGGCCTCAAAGAGTTCGCGGCCCATCAAGGAACAACCGAGATCTCGGCCGACGAGATGGAAGCGTCAAAGCGTGCTCTTGACCGGGCGATCGCCGTCAAAACGGCTGAGCTGAAGCGCGGACTGGCCGGTTTGGCCACGGTCGGATCGACCGCCCCGTTCGTCGGACTGTTCGGAACCGTTGTGGGCATCATCGGCGCGTTCGTCGCCCTTGCTCAGGCAGAGAGTGCCGGTATCGGCGCCGTCGGTGCCGCCATCGCCGAGGCCCTTGTCGCTACCGCTTTCGGTATCGGCGTGGCCGTTCCCGCCGTGTGGCTTTTCAACTATTTCACCAACAAGGTGACGAGCTTCGGTGTGGAAATGGAAAACTCCGCCTCCGAGCTGGTCGATTACTTCCTTAAGCAGCGGACCAAGGCCCTTAAGGGTTAATTGGCTGTTACACCTGGAGTTTTAGGTTAAGGAGAGAATAACCATGGGAGCACAGATCGGCGGGACCGATGAATATAATTCGGAGATCAACGTCACACCGATGGTGGACGTGATGCTCGTGTTGCTGATCATCTTCATGATCGTGACACCCCTGCTTCAGCAGGGCGTGACCGTTAACCTGCCGCGTGACATGATCACGCCGGACGAAGACGCCGAGATCACCAAGGACACCTCAGTCGTGATCTCGATCCCGGACAACAACAATTTCTACGTCGGCAAGGACCCTTTCCCGATCAGCGGATTGGCTGAAAAGATCCAGACGATGATGAAAGACAAGGCTCCGGATAAGCGGATCGTTTACATCAAGAGCGGCGTTGACGTTGAGTACGGCACGGTCGTCGAAGCGATCGATGTCATTCGAAAGCAGGACATCGACAAGATCGGGCTGGTTGCCGATAAGAAAAAGGGTGGCGGCGGAGAGGCGGCACAGTAGCCTCCCTGCCCCCACCGGCCAGACCACTTCGCATTTTCAGGGAGTATTTGAACTATGGGAATGTCATCAGGCGGCTCCAAGGATGGAGCAGTACCCCACATCAATGTAACGCCGTTGATCGACGTCTTGCTCGTGCTATTGATCATCTTTATGGTCATCACGCCGGTCAAACCAAGCAGATTCGAGGCTAAGGTCCCGGCCGAGCCGAAGAACCAGCAGAATCTTGAGGTTAAGCCGAATCCGTTGACCCTGGTCGTCGCCATCAATAAAGAAACGAAGGGCGTGACCTTGAACAACGAACCGGCCGGCGATGTAAGCGATGCTTCGGCCCTGACGGCCAAGCTGGACGAGATCTTTAAGGCCCGTGAGAATAACGGCGTGTTCCGTGAAGGCACGAATGAAGTGGAAAAGACCATCTTCATTAAGTCGCCGACGTCCGTAAGGTATGGGGACGTCGTTCGCGTGATCGATGCCGCCAAACTGGCCGGTGCTTCGCCGATCGGGCTTCAAATTGACGATCTGACAGAATAAATACGCCCGCATCGCGCCTTGGCAGTGTGCGGATGCCGTACAGCCATCGGTCCGGGTTCATATGGAGTCGAAAAAATGAGATCTTCTCGTTTAGGGATATTTGTACTACTTTTACTTACCGTCTTTCTGACGGCAAATTGCAGTTATTTCAATCGGATCCTCTCGAGAAAGAACCTCGTGGACGGCTCGATGGCGTACAAAGAGCGTAAGTTCGAGGTCGCCGAGGACCTCTTCAGAAGGGCTGCGGCCCGCGATCCGGAAGGGGCAACGGAAGAAGGCAAGATAGCCCAGGTATTTCTGGCCAGGACGCTTCACTCCCGATATATCGGAAATCGTCAGGACACCTCACTTGCGGAACAAGCGATAGCCGAGTACCGAAAGGCACTTGCATTGAACAAGAACGACCAAAGCTCTTACAAGGCGATCGCCGGTCTGCTTGAAAACCTCCAGCGGACCGACGAATGGAGGCAATGGGTGACCGACCGTGCCAATGACGGTTCGATCGATCCGGAATACCGGGCCGAGGCCTTGACGTCTCTCGCGGCAAAGCAGAACACCTGCGCCAATGAGGTTTCGGACACGCCTGCGACGAAGAAGACGGTCCAGCGAGACGGCAAGGAAGTCTATCAGTACTCCAAGCCGGAGAATGAGGCGGACTTCCAGCGGATGAAGGCTTGCGTCGAAGAAGGTAACCGGCTCATCGAGCAGGCAGTCGCTCTTGAGAACGACACGGTCAAAAACCTTGCGAGCATCGATCCCAAGGCGTTGACCGATGAACAGCTGCGGCAGAACCTGAACGCTCTTAAACCGTTCGAATCGGCCCGTTCCTATCGGGCGAGCCTCCTTATCCAGGCGTCGAGATTGGCTGAGATGGAAGGGCGAAATGAAGACCGGGACCGGCTAAAGACCCAGTCCGATCAGGCTAAGGAAGCGTTCACCGCGTTGAGCAATAAGACAAAGGACATCCAGTCCGAGATCGATGCACGCGCCGCCGCCGCCGAAGCGGCCGCGAACGCAAACGCCAACGGGGCCGCGGCTCCGGCCCGATAGCGGGTCGATCACATTTAGAGTGTTTATGGGCGATGCTCCTTTCTAATTAAGGAGCATCGCCTTTTCCGCACTCGGGAGGCGTTCGGATCAATTAAATCTGGAATTAAAGCCGCGACAAACGCTACAATAAATGAAGTGATGAAATGATCAGGATCGAAGATGTGATCGCAAAAGTCGAGGTGAACCGCCCGTCGCCGGATATTGACCTGATCAGGCGGGCTTATCTTTTCTCGGCGCTCCATCATCGCGGGCAGAAGCGGGCCTCGGGCGAGCCGTACCTCGTCCATCCGCTCGAGGTGGCCGACATTCTCGCCGACATGCGGCTGGACGAGGTCAGCGTCGCTACCGGACTGCTCCACGATGTGGTGGAGGACACGTTGGTCGATCTCGACACCATCAAATCGTATTTCGGCGACGAGATAACGAGCCTTGTCGACGGCCTGACGAAGATCGCTCACATCAGTAATCTTTCCAAGGAGAAACAGCAGGCCGAGAATGTCCGGAAGATGGTCCTTGCGATGATCACGGACGTCCGGGTCGTTCTGATCAAACTGGCAGACCGGCTTCACAATATGCGGACGATGAAGTTTCTCAAGCCGGAGAAACGGGCCCGCATTTCGCAGGAAACCCTCGACATCTACGCTCCGATCGCCCACCGGCTGGGAATGGGCAAGCTTCGGAGCGAGCTCGAAGACCTCGCGTTCCAGAATCTGCATCCGGATGAGTACAAACGGCTGGCCAAAGAGGTTGATGCGCGGAGGCCCGAACTCGAGGCAACGCTGGATAAGATCCGGGCCACGATCCGGACAAGATTGACCGAGAACGACGTCCCGTTCGTCGCCGTCGAAGGGAGGGTCAAGCGGCTTTACTCACTCTGGAAGAAACTCAAGCGTCAGAAGATCACGATGGAACAGGTCTATGACCTGATCGCGGCCCGGATCATCACGCCGAACGAGCGAAAATATTGCTACTTGACCCTCAGCGTGATCCATGACACGTGGACTCCCGTTCCCGAACGTTTCAAGGATTGGATCGCCATTCCGCGGGATAACCTTTATCAATCGCTTCACACGTCCGTCGTCGGCGACGGCGGCCAGGCGTTCGAGGTCCAGATACGTACGGAGGAGATGCATCAGGTCGCCGAAGAAGGCGTTGCGGCCCATTGGAAATACAAGGAGAAGAAGCTCGGGTCCTATGAACACGACGAAAGCCTCGACGAGCTGAGGAAGACCGTCGAAAAGCTTCTCCTTCCCCTCGTCGAGGACAACCAGGGCGACGACGATTCCGAGAACTTCGTCGAATCTTTGAAGCTCGACCTGTTCCCGAAGGACGTATACGCCTTTACGCCGATGGGTAAGGTGATCCAGTTGCCCCGCGGAGCGTCACCGATCGATTTCGCCTATGCGATCCACTCCGAGGTAGGCGATTCATGCACCGGGGCGAAGATAAACGGCCGGATCGTGCCGCTTAAAACGGAATTGCAGAACGGCAACGTGGTCGAGATCCTGACGACGACGAACTCGAAACCTTCGCGGGACTGGCTGAACCACGTCGTTACGGCAAAGGCCCGCAACCGCATCCGCCATTGGATCTCTCAGCAGCAGCGGATCGACTCGATCGAGCTCGGACGAAAACTCCTCGAAAAGGAGTCCGACCGATTTCGCGTTTCGGCCAAGAAGCTGATAAACGACGAGACGGAGATGAAGCGGATCGCCAACGAATACGGCCTCGGGCGGCCGGAGGACCTGCTCGCGTCGATCGGATACGGAAAGACGCTGCCGCGAAACGTCTTATCAAAGTTCCTCGGGGCCGAAAAGTTCGCTGAGCTCGACCCGGAAGGGCGAAAAGAAACGCGGATCGAGAGCGGCATGAAGGCGGTCAAGAAGTTCATCGGGCTTGGCGAGGACGCGATCGTCGTCAAGGGTGTCGACAACTTCCTTACAACGCGGGCCCGCTGCTGCAATCCGCTTCGCGGCGAGGACATTATCGGTTATATCTCGCTGGGTAAAGGGATCGTCGTCCATAACAAGCGGTGCAAGAACGTCGCCCAGTTGATGATCAACAAGGACCGTATCGTCGACGTCGAATGGGCGAAGAGCGATCAAAAAGAGATCCAGTCCGTACGGCTGCTTGCGACGACCGAGAACCGAACGGGAATGCTCGCCGGCATTACCAACGCGATCGCCGAGATCAAGACCGGTATCCGTGATGCGCGGGCGAATGTTTCACGCGACGATCGCGGCCTGATCGAGGTCACGGTCGAAGTTTTTGATAAGAAACACCTGGATAAAGTTGTCGGTTCGATCGCTCAGGTCCCCGGCGTCATCGCGGTCGAACGCATCCACGCTTAGCAGTATCGTTCTCTCTATCCCGTCCGAACTGAAAATGCCCGTTCGGCAAACGCCGCCTCATGCCCGCCGCTCTTTCTCAGCGGCTTTTATTTTTGGGCCTCTTCTGTTATCATTTGCCTTTTGTTTATCGGCACGAAAAGGAAAAAGGATCAATGACGGAAGTAATTTCGACCGACAAGGCACCGGGGGCGATAGGGCCCTATTCGCAGGCGATCAAGGCCGGGAACATGATCTTTTGTTCGGGGCAGATACCGATAGATCCGGCGACCGGCGAATTCGTCTCCGACGAGATCGCCGAGCAGACCGAACAGGTGTTCAAGAACCTGACCGCGGTGCTGGAAGCCGGCGGAGCATCGCTCGACAATGTCGTGAAGACAACGGTTTTTCTGGCCGACATGGGTGATTTTGCCGCGATGAACGAGGTGTATTCGCGTTATTTTGTCGCGAACAAGCCGGCTCGGGCGACGGTCCAGGCCGCGGGACTGCCGAAGAATGCAAGGGTCGAGATCGAGTGCGTCGCGGTTGTCTGATCGATAGCCAAGGCCGGGCGGCCAACAGGTATTTGAACGAGATTCGAAGATCGGGGCTGCAGGGCCGGCAGAAAAAGAACGGCCAGGCCCCTTGTTCGGCGGCGGCCTGGCAACTATCTGATTGCTTGCTTTATCTAAAGATCTTACGCGGCCTTCACGATCTTGCCGGATTTGATACACCGGGTGCAGGCCTTGATCCTGCCGTTCGCACCGGAAGGCAGCTTTACGCGGACGGGCTGAAGATTCGGATTGAATCGCCGCCGCGTTTTATTGTTCGCATGGGAAACATTATTCCCGAATTGCGGCCCTTTGCCGCATATGTCGCACCTTTTTGCCATTGATGAAGGCCTCCTGATAGATCAAGTGAGGTTTTTTATAAAAGTATTTATCAAAAACTCAAAAACAGTTTTTATACCAGAGAAGTAAAGAAGAAGTCAAGCTATGATCGGATCCGATAAGGTCAAAGGAGTAGATTCAAAAGTGAGTTCAATCAAGTTTCGGTCGCTGGCCGCGTGTGCGTCAGCGTTTCTTGTCCTTTTTATCGCATCGTGCACGGGCGACCCGGCCGGCCCGGCCGCTGGCCCGGGGGCGGCAGACCCGAACGAGGTGGCTGCCCGCGTGAACGGTAAGGATATCAAGTTGGAGGAGGTCGAGAAAGGCGTCAAGGCCCAGGCACAAGGCGAGGAATTGAATTTTTCGCCGCTTGAGTTGGCATCGGCCCGGCTAACGGTCCTTCAGCAGCTTATTCAGGCGGAGGTGATGTTCCAAAAAGCGGAAGCGGAACAATCCGTACCGACCGATGAAGAGGTGACGACCGAAATGAACAATCGCCGGACCGGCAGCGGCCTGTCAGCGGAGGAATTCGAACGTCAAATGAAAGAGGCGGGCGAAACCGAACAAACCTGGCGTCAAAACGTTCGAAAAGAGCTTGCAATGAAGAAATTGCAGGACAAGATCACCGGCCGGGTCGTTTCTCCAAAAGACAAGGAGATCGAAGACTTCTATAACGGCAACAAGGAGCAGTTCAAGAACAAGCGCGGGGCCCAGCTTGCGGCGATCGTGATCGATCCTTCGAACAGCGGCCAGGGCGACGTTACCACGAACGAGGACCAGGCCCGGGCTAAGGCAACCGAGATATACAACCGGACACAGGCCGGTGCGGATTTCGCAACGCTCGCTCGCGAGGCCAGCGAAGACCTCCAAACGCGTTCTCAGGGCGGCGACTGGCGTTACTTCACCGAGGACGAGATGAAGCAGACGATGGGGCCGCAGGTGACCGAACTTATCATGACCCGGATGCAGAACGGCCAGGTCGTTCCCGCCGCGATACCGCTCGAAGGCAAGATCCTGATCGTAAAGCTTCAGCGGAAACAGGAACAGGATGAGGACCTGACGCTCGAGAGCCCGGGCGTGCGCCAGCGTGTCAACGAGCTTTTGGTCAATGCTCGAAAGAACCTTCTGTGGCAGTCTTATTCCGCGGTCGCGATCAACGAGGCGAAGGTCGAGAATTTCCTTGCACGTAAGGTCGTCGAAAATCCGAATGACCTGAGCGGAGCAAGGCCAGGCCCGGCACCGCAGGCAAACACGAATGCTGCGGCGAACGCGAACGCAAACTCGAATTCGGCGGCCAACGGCGGTACGAATTCGCCGGCGAACGCTAATTCGAACGCCGGAAACTCGACGGCTTCGAACTCCGCATCGAATGCGAATTCTAACCGGCCGGCGAACGCGAATAATTCCCGGTGACCGCGTGGTCTCCCGGGTTGTCGGCAAACAACCGACGACGGGAAGGCCGTAACCTTGGTACTTTTGATCGAAGTCCCGCCCGGATCCGCAGGATCATCCGCCCTTGATGCGGTTCCTGAAATTCGGGCGGGATAGTTTTTGGCCCGACCGCCGTCAACTTCTCATTCGTCGATGTTATTCAGGCTCTCAAACGTCAAGAAATCCTATGGAGGCCAAGAGGTCCTTCGCGGCCTCACCTTCCAGGTGAACCCCGGCGAAAAGGTCGGGCTGGTCGGCCGAAATGGTGCCGGCAAGACGACCGTTTTCCGTCTGCTGACCGGCCAGGAGGGAGCGGACAGCGGCGAGGTCGTTTCCATCAACGGGCTTCGGCTCGGCCTCCTCGGCCAGCATGTGGATTTTGACGCGGGCGAGTCTGTGCATACAGCCGCCCTTTCGGCTTTTCAGGAGATCCACGACATCGAGGCCGAGATGAGAGCCCTCGAAAAGCTGATGGAGACCGACCATTCGCAAGAAGTCCTTGACCGCTACGCCGACCGCCAGATCAAGTTTGAACACGCGGATGGCTTCACCTATGCCGCACGCGCCGAAGCGATCCTGATCGGGCTCGGGTTTCCTCGCGAAAGCTGGCAGGATAACGCTGCAACTCTTTCCGGCGGCCAGAAGAACAGGCTCGGGATGGCACGGCTTCTTTTGTCGAACTCGGATGTGCTTCTGCTGGACGAGCCCACTAATCACCTGGATGTCGATGCGGTCGAATGGCTCGAAGAGTTTCTTTCGGAGATCGACAAGGCCTATGTGGTCATCAGCCACGACCGCTATTTCCTTGACCGGACGGCGTCGCGGATCATCGAGATCGAGAACGGAAAGGCGGTCGACTATAAGGGAAACTATTCAAAATACCTCGTCGAACGCGAACTTCGCCGCGAGCAGCAGATGCGGGAGTACGAGAATCAGCGGTCGATGATCGCGAAGACCGAGGAGTTCATTCGCCGAAACCTCGAAGGGCAAAAGACTAAACAGGCTAAATCGAGACGAAACATGCTCGAGCGCATGGAACGCATCGATGCCGTCGCGGCCGAGAAGGCCGGCGGGAGCTTCGGGCTGAAAAAGGTCGAGCGGACCGGAAACAATGTCCTGACGGTCGACGAGCTGAGCATCGGCTATGGGTCGAAAGTGCTCGCCTCGGGCATTCATTTTTCACTCCTTCGCGGCGAACGGCTCGGGATCATCGGGGCAAACGGTACGGGGAAAACCACACTTTTGAAGACCATCCTCGGCGACATCAGGGAATTGTCGGGCGAGGTCCGATGGGGAACGAAGGTAGATATCGGCTACTATTCCCAGACGCTGACCGATCTTCAGCCAAATTTCGAAGTGATCCAGGAACTGAGAAAGGTCGCTCCGCTCGCCGACAGCGGCGAGCTTCGGTCGTTCCTGGCTCGGTTCCTTTTCTTTGGAGACGATGTATTCAAAATGGTCGGCGATCTTTCCGGCGGCGAGAAGGGAAGGCTCAGCCTTGCAAAGCTGATCTACTCAAGGAAGAACGTGCTGGTACTGGACGAGCCGACGAACCACCTCGACATCCCGGCCCGCGAGGCGCTCGAAGATGCCCTCGGCGAGTACGACGGGACGATCGTTACCGTCAGCCACGATCGCTTTTTCCTCGACAAGATCGCAACTCAGATCCTTTCTTTCGAGCGGAACGGGTCGGTCCTTCACCTGAACGGAAACTACACTGAGTTTCACGATTGGAAAGCCGCACACGGGCGGGCCGGAACCGGGCTGCAGTCGAAATTAGAGGGCACTAACGGATCGGGCAGCGAATCGATATCGGCCGTCGGCATCGAAGCCGGCGGAAACGACCGGGCCGCCGCTGAGCAAAAGCCCGGCGAAAGCTCACCATCGCGAACCCTTAGCAAGAACGAGCGAAAGCGTATCGACGACCGGATAGCCGAGATCGAAAAGCTGATCCCGAAATTGGAGGCCCGCATCGCCGAGATCGCCGCCGAAATGTCCAAGCCGGCGGTAGCGGCAGATTTTGCCAAATTGAAGTCACTCGCTGATGAACAGGCCGCGGTCGACGCCGAACTTGCAGCCCTGTTCGAAGAATGGGAAACGCTGGCGGCGATGATCTAAAGACCGTGGGCTGCACAGATCGTCCGACCCACCGCTTCCGGTCGATTGACATTCGGCCAAAACACGCCAACAATCTGATTGTTCACAACATCAAGAATGGATTTTCAGGCGGTACGGGTGCGCGTGGCTGCTGCCGTCTGGATGGAGATCGAAATACTATGGCGTTTCGCAAGCTGCTTCCCCTACTGATCTTAGTATCCCTGGCGGTCCCGTTCGCATCGGCACAATCGACGAAAAGGTCGATGACCATCGACGACATTTTCCGGATCAAGAACGTCTCCGATCCGCAGCTTTCGCCGGACGGAGCGTGGATCGCTTACGTCGTATCGAGCGTCGATGTGAAGGCTGACCGGTCGAGTTCGGACATCTGGCTCGTGAGCTACGACGGCAATACCCACCGGCAGATCACGTTCACTACGACCGAAAGCGAGAACCAGCCGCGTTGGAGCCCGGACGGCAAGTACCTTTCGTTTGTGTCGTCGCGGCCCGGCCAGAACCGCGGGAGCCAGATCTGGCTGCTCGACCGCCTGGGCGGCGAGGCGAAGCAGATGACGGATTTCAAGGGCCGGCTGCAGGGCTATGAATGGTCGCCCGACTCCACGCGGCTTGCATTGACCGTAGGCGACCCCGACCCCGACGCGCCTGCCCCGGACACGCCGCCGTCGTCAGCGAGGCCGCCGAAGCCCATCGTCATCGACCGCTACCGGTTCAAACAGGACGGCCAGGGATATCTGCTTTCGAACCGCAAGAGCTACGTCTATTTGTACGAAATCGCCGAAAAGAAGCTCGAACGGCTGACTAAAGGGAAGGCGGACGAGGGAAACCCCGTCTGGTCGCCGGACGGCACGAAGATCGCATTCACCAGCAATCGCAAGGCCGATCCCGACCGCGAGCCGGGTTCGCAGATCTACGTAGCGGACGCGAAGGCCGGGGCCGTCGAGAAGCAGGTCACGCCCGGCACAAGCCGCGGCGGACGCCCGGAATGGAGCCCGGACGGCAAGATGCTGGTCTTTTTGGAGGCCGACGAGCTTAAATTCGGCGCCTACAACATGAACCATCTGACGATGGTTGCCGCGGACGGGAGCTCGGCTCCGGTGCGCGTAAAGGCCGCTGAAGATCTGGACCGCGGCGTCTCGAACCCGCGGTATTCGGCCGACGGCCGTTCGGTCTATTTCCTCGTCACCGACGACATGTCCGTTTATCCGGCCAGGGTTGACCTGGCGAGCGGGAAACTGGACCGCCTGATGGCAGGGCCGGTCGTGATGTCGAATTGGGACCACGCCGGCGGCAAGGTCGTTCTGTTAACCGGCGGAAATAGCCAGGCGAACGAAGTCCACGCATTCGAGAACGGCGGCCTGCGCCAGCTATCCCGGCAGAACGACAAGCTGTTTGCCGAGATCAACTGGCCGGTGACCGAAGAGGTTCGGTTTACGAGCAAAGACGGCACCGCGGTGAGCGCCATGCTGACCTACCCGGTCGGTTATGTACGCGGCACAAAGGTGCCTTTCCTGCTCCGGATACACGGCGGGCCGAACGGTCAGGACCAGAATTCTTTCAACACGGAGCGGCAATTCTTCGCGGCGAACGGCTATGCTGTTCTGGCAGTGAATTATCGCGGCAGCTCCGGCCGCGGCCAGAAATTCTCGCGTGCGATCTTTGCCAACTGGGGCCAGTTTGAGGTGATGGACCTTCATGCGGGCGTAGATCACGCCATCAAGATCGGCGTCGCCGACCCGGACAAGATGGGCGTCGGCGGCTGGAGCTACGGCGGCATCCTGACCGATTACCTGATCGCAAGCGACAACCGCTTCAAGGGTGCGACCAGCGGTGCGGGCACGGCCTTTACGGTCTCGTATTACGGCGTGGACCACTACATCACGCAGTACGACAACGAGATCGGGCCGCCCTGGGACCCGAAAGCGTGGGAGACCTACCAGAAGCTGTCTTACCCGTTCCTGCACGCCGACCGCATCAAGACGCCGACGCTTTTCCTGGGCGGCGAGCGTGATTTTAACGTCCCGATCTCCGGCAGCGAGCAGATGTATCAGGCACTTCGCAGCCTGGGCGTCGAGACCCAGCTCATTATTTACCCGAACGAGAATCACGGCATCCAGCGGCCGAGTTACGTCCGCGACCGTTATGAGCGTTATCTCGCCTGGTACGACAAGCACGTTCGCAAACTGCCGGTCGCGGCAAAGCCGATGATCGCGAAATGGGAAGGCACGTGGAAGGGTGACCTGGTGAATCTTCCTGCAAAACCGGACGCTCCGAAGGTGGAGGTAACGATGGAGATCGGGCCGTTCCCGTCGGCCGACGGCCAGTGCACCGCGTGGAAAACAACGTATTCCGAAACCGGCAAGGCAAACACCGTAAAGGATTACAAGCTTTGCCGAGACACCGGCGTCAGCGATCTTTACATCGACGAGGGCGGCGGCGTCCGCATCCCGGTCCGCGTGATCGGCGACGCGATGGTGTCGACCTTCAAATTCGACGACACGCTGCTTATCTCGACGATGCGGCTCCGCGGCGAGGTCCTCGAACACGAGATCCTGACCGCCGACGACAAACCGGCCGCCAAGGGCGTCACGACAATGGTCCCCAAAGGCACCCAACGCATCGAACTCCGCCGCGTGCCCTGAGGTTTGAGAATTAACGTCCTTCAAGTTGGCCCGTCCGCCGCAGTCAGTACCGTCTGCGTGAGCGGACGGGTTTCTTCTTGTCAGTACCGGGAGCGGTAGCGACCAGGGTTCTTTTGGTCTTTTGGTTTTCGGTTTTAGGTTTTCGTTATTCGAAATTGAAATTTGAAATGTGGAATCTGGAATTTCGCTTCCTGTCAGTACCGGGAGCGGTAGCGACCGGGTTCTTTCGGTTTTTTTTTATAGCTTACGGCTTCTGGATTACGATTTCGGAACTCCTAACTCGTAACTCCCTCATCCGTGCCGAAGGCACGCCGGAAATTAGCCCGATGCGGAGCGTCGGGTTACCATGCCCCCGAAGGACCGACCACCGAAGGCGTGTCGCAGATGCTCCTCCGCGACAAGGTCCCTTTCTGTGTCTTGCCAAGAGGCCGCCCAGATCATCCCGATGCCGGGCGGCGGGTTCGCCGCCGAGTTAAAAACAGAAGAAAAATGTTGCATCTATTCAACACAGGCTGATCTGTGATACACTCGGTATCGTGAGGGCTTTCCGAAGCCCGGTTCTTTGACAGATCGAATTATGAATGTCAGGACGATCCACCCGCTCGAAAAAAGTTTTGTGCGAAATTGCGGAACACGGCCAAATCGCAGCGATATCCGTTGTGTTATCAACAGTTTGCATGGTCCACCCGGGATTGGACCAAACCCGGAACATCAAAGGAACGGACCGCAGACCTAGATCGGGTGGGGATCTCGTAAACTCCTTCCCGACAATGAGATGCGGGCGCACTCGGGCGTTCCGGTCCGAAACCGGGTGTCTGGAACGCAAATTCCCTGCAGCCGGCTTCTCTAGATCAGACCTTCGGCGAAACAACGCGGTTTTTTCGGCAGCGTCGGGCACAAACGGCCGCCAGTCGCCTCGCCGATTATTACAGGGCGGCGGGTTCGTGATAATATCGCCTTCGCACGTCATTCACATTCACATTGGAGGCAAAAGTAATGTCCCGAAGAAGTCCTCGGACCGTCCCGGTTCGTCCTGCTTTGATAAAAGCGGTGTTTCTTGCTATGGCCGCGATACTCGCGGCATCGGCCGGCTCAAATGCCCAGGGAACCCGGCTGCTCAGAACCCCGACCGTAAGCTCGGACCAGATCGCCTTTGCTTATGCACAAAACATCTGGGCGGTGCCCAGGTCGGGCGGCACGGCACGCCGGATCACCAGCTTTCAGGGCGATACGAGCAATCCCCGGTTCTCGCCCGACGGCAAATGGATCGCTTTCAGCGGCGAATATGCCGGTAACACGGATGTCTATATCGTCGCGGCTAACGGCGGCGAGCCTAAGCGTTTGACGTGGCACCCCGGCGGCGACCTTGTCCAGGGCTGGACGCCTGACGGGCGCTCGGTGATGTTCTCTTCGGGACGGGCCTCATGGACGCCCGGCGGGGCCCCGCGGTTCTGGACCGTTCCGGTCGAAGGCGGCGTAGAAGAACCGATGCAGATCCCTCGCGGATTCCAGGGAAAGATCTCGCCGGACGGTTCGAAGATCGCCTATAGGATGAACAATTCGTGGGACGACGAGCGGCGGAATTACCGCGGCGGCCAGAACCGCCCGATCTGGATCGTCGACCTGAAGACGTACGACCTGGTCTCGCCGCCATGGACCGACTCGAAGGACATCGATCCGGTTTGGATCGGCAATACCGTCTATTTCATCTCCGATCGGGATGGCGTCGCGAACATCTGGTCCTACGAGCCCGGAAGCAAGAAGCTGGCCCAGGTCACGAAGTTCGCCGACCTCGACGTGAAGACGATGGATGCGGGCAGCGGCACGATCGTTTTCGAGCAAGCCGGGTACATTCACGAACTGGACCCGAGAAGCGGCCGCTCGAAAGTGGTGAACATCACCGCGACCGGCGATTTTCCGTGGATGATGCCGAGGTGGGAGACGGTGTCGAACCGAATGACGAATCTTGAGATCTCTCCGACGGGCAAACGCGTCCTGGTCGAGGCCCGCGGCGAGATCTTCACGATACCCGCGGAAAAGGGCGATACCCGAAATATCACGAACTCGAGCGGTTCGGCCGAGCGTGATCCGGCGTGGTCGCCGGACGGGAAGTTCATATCGTATTTCAGCGACCGTTCGGGCGAGTACAAGCTCTACGTCGTCGCCCAGGACGGCCTGACGCCGCCGCGAGAGATCACTCTCCAGAAACCGACGCATTACTACACGGCATCGTGGTCGCCCGATTCCAAGAAACTGATGTACACGGACACGAACGTCAAGGTGTGGGTGCTCGATGTCGCGACCGGGTCGGCAAAGATCGTCGGGAGCGAGCAGTGGATGGTCCCGCAGCGGACGCTGAACCCGACGTGGAGCCCGGACTCGAAATGGGTCGCCTATTCCAGCCGGTTGAGGTCACTGTATCACGCGATCTTTATCAGCAACGTCGAGACCGGCGAATCGAAACAGGTGACCGACGGCCTTTCGGACGCTCGATGGCCGGTTTGGGACGCGAACGGAAAATACCTTTGGTTCGCTGCATCGACGAATTTCGGCTTGAGATCGCAATGGCTGGATATGACGTCGTATGATCGGAATCCGACCTACGGGCTTTATCTTGCGATCCTGAAAAAAGGCGATCCGAGCCCGCTGCTTCCCGAGAGCGACGAGGACAAGGGCGCCGGAACTCCGGCCGCACCCGCGGGTGAAGGCGGCGGGCGTCGCCCGGCATCGCCGGTGACCGTACAGGTCGATCTGGACGAGATCGGAAAGCGGATCATTTCGATCCCGGGCGTGCCTGAGAGGCAATATTCGTCTCTCGCCGCGGGTGCCGATGGAACGGTCTTCTATCTGGAAGCGTCCGGCACCGGTCAAGGGCCCGGAGGCGGGAACACTCTGCAGCGTTACCGGCTGAGCGATCGCCGAGCAGCAACCTTCGTAAACGGCGTTGCACAATACAAGGTCAGCGCCGACGGAAAAAAGCTGGTTTACCGTGCGGCCGGCGGCGGTGGCGGCCAGGGCGGACCGGGCGGTGGTCAGGGCGGACAAGCTCCGGCCCCGTCGCTGTTCCTCGTCGATGCCGACAGAAACCCGCCCCAGGCCGGGAGCGGCAGGCTCAATTATTCGCTAAGGATGTATTTGGACCCTGCCGCGGAATTCAAGCAGATCTTTAACGAAGGATGGCGAAATCAGCGCGACTATTTCTACGTTCCGAATCTGCACGGCACCGATTGGCCGAAGATGAGGGAAGTTTACGGAGCGATGCTCCCGTATGTGATGCACCGGGCGGACCTGAATTATCTGATGGATATGATGGGTGCCGAAACGGCGATCGGCCATTCCTACGTTCGAGGCGGCGACATGCCCGATGTGCCTCAGTCGCCGGGCGGCCTGCTCGGGGCCGATCTCATGGTAGAAAACGGGCGATACAAGGTCGTTCGGATCTTTGACAACGAAAGCTGGAATCCCGACCTGCGTTCTCCGCTGGCCGTGCCCGGTGCCGACGTGAACGTCGGCGAATACATACTTGCGGTCAACGGGATCGAATTGCGGGCGCCGGATAATATCTTCCGGCTGCTTGACGGCACCGCCAATCGCCAGACCACGCTGACGGTGAACGATAAGCCTTCGATGGACGGGGCCCGGCAGGTCGTGGTCGTTCCGGTCGCGAATGAACAGGGCTTAAGGACACGAGCGTGGGTCGAATCGAACCGGCGGCTTGTCGACAGGCTTTCGAACGGACAGCTCGCCTACGTTTTTGTTCCAAACACCGGACAGCCCGGCTACACGAGCTTTAACCGCTACTATTTCTCTCAGCAGGAGAAGAAGGGAGCCATTATCGACGAGCGATTTAATGGCGGCGGTTCCGCGGCGGATTACATTATCGAGGTTCTCCAGCGAGTGTTCGACGGGTACTTCAACAATGTTGCCGGAGACCGGTATCCGTTCACGGCACCCGCGGCCGGCATTTGGGGGCCGAAGGTGATGATCATCAATGAGATGGCCGGCTCCGGCGGCGATTACCTGCCGTATATGTTCAAATTCCGCAAGCTGGGTACGGTCGTCGGGAAGCGAACATGGGGCGGCCTGGTCCACACCGCGGACACGCCGCCATTTATCGACGGTGGTTCGATGATCGCACCCCGCGGCGGATTTTTCACCAAAGACGGCAAATGGGCGGTCGAGAATGAAGGTGTCGGCCCGGATATCGATGTGGAAAATTGGCCGAAAGACGTGATCGCCGGCCGGGATCCGCAGCTTGAGAAGGCGGTCGAGGAAGGACTGCGGCTGTTGAAGGCGAACCCGGTTCAAAGGATGACGAACGAACCGCCGCCGCCGACGTGGGGCACCCGAAAAATGCCGTAATGGCTAGGATTCCAGCCGGTAGTTCGGTGCTTCCTTTGTGATGATCACATCGTGGACGTGGGATTCGCGAAGCCCGGCCGACGTAATGCGGACGAAGCGGGCATTGGACTGCAGTTCCGAAATGTTCTTGCATCCGGTGTAGCCCATACCGGCGCGAAGGCCGCCGACCAGCTGGGTGACCATGTCGGCCACCGATCCTTTGTAGGCCACGCGCCCTTCGATGCCTTCGGGCACGAATTTGGAATCCGCCGTCGTGCCCTCCTGGGCATAACGGTCGCTCGAGCCCTTCTTCATCGCGCCGATCGATCCCATGCCGCGATAGGTCTTGAAGTTGCGGCCCTGGAATAGGATGACCTCGCCCGGGGCCTCTTCGGTGCCGGCGAATAGCGACCCGATCATGATGGAATCGGCGCCGGCGGCGATCGCCTTCGCGACGTCGCCCGAGAATTTGATGCCGCCATCTGAAATAACCGGCACGCCGGAGCCCTTTGCAGCCCGGACAGCTTCGTGGATCGCCATTATCTGCGGTACCCCGGCTCCCGTGACGACGCGGGTCGTACAGATGGACCCTGGCCCGATGCCGATCTTGACTGCGTCGGCACCGGCGGAGATCAGCTCACTAGTTCCTTCGGCGGTCGCGACATTGCCGGCGACCAGTTCGATCTCAGGGTACTTCGCCTTTATCTTCTTGACCGCTTCGATGACGCGTGAAGTATGACCGTGGGCGGTGTCGATCACGATTGCATCCACCCGGGCTTCGATGAGGGCCGAGGCTCTTTCCAGGAAATCTCCGGTAGCGCCCACCGCGGCCGCACAACGTAAACGCCCGAGGTTGTCCTTTGCAGCGTTCGGAAAATTGATCGCCTTCTGGATGTCCTTGACCGTGATCAGGCCTTTCAGACGGCCTTCGTCGTCAACGACGAGAAGCTTTTCGATACGGTGTTTCTGCAACTTCACCTTCGCTTCGTCGAGAGTAGTCCCGACCGGGACAGTGACCAACGGCTGGGGCGTCATCACATTCGACACAGGGATGTCGAACCTTGTTTCAAATCGCAGATCGCGATTTGTAATGATACCCACTAGCCGACCCTCAGCATCTACCACAGGAACACCGCTAATCTTGTAGCGGCCCATTATCGCGAGCGCTTCGGAAACGAGCGCGTCCTGATGGATCGTAACAGGGTCAACGATCATCCCGGACTCACTTCGTTTGACCTTATCGACTTCTTCGGCCTGCTGCTCGATCGGGAAGTTCTTGTGGATCACCCCGATGCCGCCTTGCTGGGCGAGAGCGATCGCGAGCGACGCCTCGGTGACCGTGTCCATTGCGGATGAGCATAGAGGTATGTTGAGTGAGATCCCACGTGAGAATCTGGTCCGCGTATCGACCTCGGCCGGCATTACTTCGGAAAATGCGGGCACAAGCAGCACATCGTCGAATGTGAGTCCTTCTTTGATCTGTTCAATGTCCATAATGCTGATCGGCGTCAGAGCGCGATGTTGCAAAAAAGCCCGCACTCGATCTGCGGGCGGTGTTCAGTTCGGGTCTGTGCGGGGACTTTCCCCGCGTTGAGATCTGAGATCATCGCGGCCTCTCGGTATTCGCCGAAGGGCGATTTGCAGCTGGACGATTCGACGGCGAACGGTTCGCCGCGGGCGATGAAGTCGGGCGAGTATTCGCTCGGTTGGACATTGTCGGCCGGTTCGTCATAGTCGGGACGTTTACCGCAGGGGCGGCCGAGTTCGAATTCTCACTATCACCCGACTGCGCCGGATCGGTTGCCGTGGGCCGTGGCGTAGCGCGGGTCGCGGTGGCACCTGGAGCGGCCGAGTTCGCCTCTGCGGCCGGTTCGGTTCCGAAATCTATCTGCCCTCGCAGCCAGATCTCATTCAGGTTCGCCTCGGAAATGGTCAGTTCGATGTTCGCCTGATTAGGCTCCGCCGGTTGCTGGGGCAACGAAATCTCTTTACCGTTCAGGGAAAGCTGGGCAAACTGTGCCCGCGATCTTGAGTAGCGAAGACTGAGGCTTTGCTTTGGTTCGAACGTTACCGAGTTACCAGGCTTGATCAATGCTTCGCTACTCTTTCCGTCAGTTACGGATCGAAGCCATACCTCGTCGCCCGCGGCTGAAAAGGCCACCGTCAAGTTCGACATCGTCGGGGCCTGAGCGCCCGTGACAGGGGTTGTAACGTTGACTGCGTTATTCGACGCGGCCGAGTTGCCGACTGCAGGCGAATCCAAGGCGGCCTGGTTGTCGGTCTGCTGGTTCTGAATGTAGCTGACCAGGACCAGGATCCCGGCGGTCATAAGGCCGAGAATGATCACCGCGAAAACTAAAGTCGGAATAAACGATGACGCCGCGCGGTCGTCCGTCAGAACCTCCGGCCGGTAACTCTTCAGCGAGCCCTCCTCCGCCGCCTCTTCAGCGGCTACGAAGCGGTTGTATTCCTTAAGAGCTTCCTGTTCATCTACGCCGACGTACTTGGCATACGAGCGGATAAAGCCCTTGTTGAAGATCCCGCCCGGCAAGGTCTTATAATCATCCGCATCGATGGCCTTGAGATAGAGCGGCGAGATGCGGGTTTGTTCTGCGACCTCACTGATGGAGATCCCCCGTTCCTCACGAGCGATCCTTAATTTTTCGCCGAGAGTTTGCGACATTCTAAATGACCGGACAAGGGAGCATAAATGCAATTCCCAAAAGGCCTTAAACCTAAAATATAGCTTTCGCCCGTTTCCAAAGTCAATCAGTTCGTTAATTATTGCCTTTTGGGAACGCGGTTTTATCTGGGTTGTGGTTTTGGTTTGACGGCCCGCTATATTAGAATCACGTAAGCTTTGATTGAGAGGAAAAATAAATGAGTTCTGAAGCGCTCGGGATGGTCGAAACAAAGGGTTTTGTGGCTGCGGTTGAGAGTGCGGACGCGATGGTCAAGGCCGCGAACGTCCAACTTCTCGGGAAAGAATATATCGGCGCCGGATATGTCACGATCTTTGTTCGCGGGGACGTCGGTGCGGTCAAGGCGGCGACCGATGCCGGTGCCGCGGCGGCCCGAAGGGTCGGCGAACTGATCAGCGTCCATGTGATCCCGCGGCCCCACAACGAGGTTGAGCGAGTGATCCCCAAAGGCGGAAAAGTGGGCTACAGTCCCGACGAAAAGGCCATTTCCGGCGGCGGACGTCAGTTGACCTCGGGTGACGCCAGCTCAGGCGCGGCCGCCACCGCACAATCCTCCAGATCAAAGACCAAATAGGCTTAGCGGCTGCCTTCGGCGTTTAGTCGGACGACCGGATATATCGCCAGAGCGGGTTCTACGTCAATGGGGGACACCGATCTCACTTCACAACAGGAAGCCAGGGATGCCGTAGAGGCTGCCCATCGGGCTTTTCTGACCATCGAACGATTCGATCAGGCTCGGATAGACGAGATCTGCGAGGCGATGGCGCATGCCGCTCTCGGCGATGCCGCTCGTCTTGGCCAACTCGCCAGTGAGGAGACCGGCTTTGGTAAGGCCGAGGACAAGCGGGAGAAGAACCGATTCGCGGCCGAAGATGTTTGGACCTACTTCCGCGAACTTAAAACCGTTGGTGTCGTCTCTGAATCGAAGACCGTCGTCGAGATCGCATCTCCGCGCGGTGTAGTTGCCGCTATAATCCCCTCGACCAACCCGACCTCGACCGCGATCTTCAAGATCATCATCGCGATCAAGTCCCGTAACTCCATAGTTTTATCGCCGCATCCATCGGCCGCTCGGTGCATCGCCGAGACCGCTCGGATCATGCGCGATGCCGGCGTCCGGCAAGGGCTTCCGGCCGAGGCGATAATCTGTCTGTCAAACTCGACGATACAAGGCACCGAGAGCCTGATGCAGCATAAGAAGACGGCCGTGATCCTCGCCACCGGCGGGATCGGGCTCGTTCGGGCGGCCTACTCATCCGGAAAGCCGGCTTTCGGCGTCGGCCCGGGAAATGTGCCCGTCTTTGTCGAGCGGTCCGCAGATATTCAAAAGGCCGTCTCGGACATACTTGCCGGGACCTGTTTTGATAATGGGACGATCTGCGCTTCAGAACAGTCTGTGGTCGTCGATGCACCCATCAGCAACGAAGTTCGCGAGCAGTTCAAAGCGCAGGGCGGCCATTTCTTAAGTCCTGCGGAGGCAGATACCGTTGCCGGCGTTCTTTTGACGCCTCAGCGGACCCTGAATCCCGGCATCGTGGGAAAATCGGCGGAGTATATCGCTAATCTTGCGGGCATCACGATCCCGGCCGGTACAAGATGCCTGATCGCCGATTGCGGCGGCGTGGGCCGTGATTTCCCGTGGTCGATCGAGAAGCTGTCGCCCACGCTTGCGTTCTTTGTGGCCGACGGCGTAGAGAATGGAGCGAACCGCTGCGAAGAGGTCTTGCGGTTCGGCGGGATGGGCCACACGGCCGGAATGCACACCCGCGACCGGGCTGCGGCGATCCGTTTCGGCCAGCAGATGCCGGCCGCGCGAGTAGTGATCAATTCGCCGACGACACACGGAGCGATCGGCCTTACGACGGATCTGCCGCCCTCGATGACTCTAGGATGCGGGTCTTGGGGTGGGAATGTGACATCCGACAATATCTCACCGCTTCACTTGATGGACATCAAGAGGGTCGCATTCGAATCAAAGCCTCTAGGTGTCGCGGCTGCAAAGAGGTCGCCGGGCCTGGCAAGCACCGCTCAACCGTCCGTTGCTTTGCCGAAACGAGAGCAGATCGCGGCGATCGTGGACAGTTTCCTGAGCAAGAAGCTTGCCGAGGCACCGGAGCCGCCGAAGGCCTCGGCACCGGCTGCCAGCGAGCCGCAGTCCCCGGTCCGAACTGTGATCCATGAGTTGAGGCCGGTCGCGGCTGATGAGAATGGGACCAAAGGCGAACCGGTCGATTTTGTAAGTGAAAGCGACGTCCGCGAGGCGATCGAACGCGGAAAGAAGATCTACATCACGTCGAAAACGATCCTTACGCCCGCGGCCCGTGACCTTGGCGAAGAAAAGGAGGTTTTTGCAAAGGTATAGGATCAAATGAAAAGAGCGTTGGTTCTCATTGCTTTTATTTCAGTATTTGGGATGCAGCTTGCGTCCCAGACAGCGGTGCCGCCGGCTACGGAACCGGTCACGGTCGGGCTTCTGATCGACAATTCCGGATCGTATCGTTCTATCTTTGAGCGGGTCATCAAGTCCGCGAATGCGATCGTTGAAGAGCTGAAGGAGGGTGACCAGGCCTTTGTGATCACCTTTGTCGATACGCCGAAGATCGTGGTTCGCCAGGATATCACTGGAAACAAAGCGGACCTGCGGGACGCGGTCGAAAATATGTTCATTGAGGGCGGACAGACAGCTTTGATCGACGGCGTAATGTCCGCGACGCGTTACTTCGATGAACATACAAAGCCGTCGGCCGCGACCCCAAGGGTACTTTTGATCATTACCGACGGCGATGAACGTGGGAGCACCACATCGATCGAGGAGGCTGTGCGGGCGCTGAAGAGTTCGGGCATCAGAGTACTGGTACTCGGGCTCTACGACGAAAAGATCTACCCGAAGTTGATCGACCGAATGATCAAGGAAACGAACGGAGCGAAGTTTGTACCGAAGATCCCGAAAGATGTCCCCACGGCCGTCGAGGGCGTGATCAGTGCGATAAGGAGTAATTGACCCGAGCGATTGATGCCCGAAGCGATCCTTGAAAAAGAGTTGTGCTCATCCTGCGGTTCCGACGTACGCGAGGGTTCCCAGTTCTGCTACAACTGCGGTGAAGCGGTTGGCTCGGGGCCTCCCCCGCCCGCCATCCTTAAACCCGACGGCCCGATCGACTCGCCGCCGATCGGACCACCCGGGACGCGGCTTCGGGGTCCGTCGGCGCCAGAACGAAAGGCCCCCTCGGACAGTCTGATCAAGGCCGGACCAGGGAGGCCCGAACAGCGAAAAAGGCCCTCTGACGTGAAGCCGGGAACGCGGCCGGGTCGAAATGAAAAGATCGAGATCGAGTGGGTAGAACCGGGAAGGTCTCCGTCGATCCGATTATTGATAACCGCTATTGTCCTCGCTTTTTTTGTCGGGTTGATGCTGTTGGCGGCAGTGGTGCTGAAGTAGCCTTTCGACCTATGGAAATTGCTATCGGCGTCTTCTTTCTTGCGATCCTTGGCGGCGTGCTGCTGTTCGCCGCACTCATCGTGCTTTACAAACTGGCCAGGCGGAGAGGAAAATAGCTGCCGGCCCAACATTTTATGCAGGCACTCGGAATGATCGAATGTTTTGGACTCGTCGCAATGATCGAGGCGGCGGACGCGATGGTCAAGGCTGCCAACGTAGAGCTTATCGGCTATGAAAAAGTAGATGCCGGGTTGGTGACCGCGATAGTCCGCGGCGAGGTTGGTGCGGTCAAAGCCGCGGTCGAGGCGGGTGCTGCCGCGGCCCGCAAGGTTGGTACCGTCACCGCGGTGCACGTGATCCCGAGGCCTCACAGCGAGGTACCGTCAGGCATCCCGGTCATCGAGACGGGCGAAACGAATCGAAAGAAAATATCGGGTTCGGTGCCTGAAAAGTAGCAAGAAAGCCGCCGTTATCGGCGGCCTTTTTCTTTCATGCCTTTGAGATCGAGAATTAAGGCCGACGGCCCGCCCGCTAGTTCGGCTTGGTCGTTGCGGGTGCCGCCGCGGCCGGTTGTTCATTTTCGGCCGTCCGCCCTGCCTTTGTGATCGCGATCCTCTTTTGCTTACCCGGACCGTCATCGATCGAAACCCTTATGTTCCTGTAGGTGCCATCCTTTCTATCATTGGTTGGGATGTAGCCGATCGAATACTGAAGACGCAATTCGGAACCGATCTCCTGGGCAATGCCGGGCAGTTCGGAAACCGCGTTCGGGAAATAGGCCCTGCCACCCGTTTCGGTTGCAAGCCGCTGGAGGAACGCCCTCGCCTTTGACTGCGGGCTCTTCGATATGAAACCACCCTCCTTACTCAGGTCGTTGACGAACCCGATCGCGAAGATCTGTACGTCAGATTCGCGAAGCATTTCGAATAACTGAGCCTCGGAGTAATAGCTGTCCCGGTCTTCTCCGTCAGAAACGATGATCAGGGCCCGGCGTTTCTTATCGTCCTTACCACGCTCCTTCTCATACTCGCTTACCTTTTCGGCAGCGAGATATACCGCGTCGATGATCGCGGTTTGGCCGCCCTCGATATACAGATTATCGAGTGCATCGTTCAGATAGGACTTATTAGTCGTGAAATTCTGCTCGATCGTGATCTTATCGCGGCTTACGAAACGTATGACGATCGTCTCGTCCATCGGTTTGTTGGCCCCGACGAGGATCTTGCCGGCCTCGATAACCTTCTCAAGTTGCTGGCGAAGGGACCCTGAATTGTCGATAACGAGGCCGTAGTTTGTCGGGACCTCCGAGAACGAGAAGAAATCGATCCGCTGGAGGACATTATCTTCGTAGATCTTGAATTCGTTCTGAGCCAGTCCCGTAATCGGCCGATTGTTTCGGTCGACGACTCGCACGTTAAGGTTCACGAGTTCGGTATCGACGGTGATGACGCCTTCTTCCTCCTTGATCACCGGCGGAGTTGGAGTAGGCTTGGCGGACGACGCCGTATTTGCCCCTGTCTTGCTTTGAGCTGAGGTTCGAATTGAACTATCGATCAGGACCGCAACCAATATGAGGAAAAAAAGGGCAGGTATAAAGAGAAAACGATTCATATGGCCTTTGTTCCGTCTATCTGTAATTGGAGGCCGGTGTCGCGTAGTAGCCCTCGCGGCCCCGCACACTTAGACGCTGAAAACCGCGTGGCTGTTTGACGCGAACTTTCACCTTACGCCATTTCCCGTCGGGTCGAAAATCGGTTGGAGTATAGCCGATCGAGTATTGGTGCCGAAGTTCGAGGGCGATCCTTTCGAAGATCTCTTCCATTTCGACGTTGCTTGTAGGGTAGAAGGCCTTTCCTCCGGTCACCGAGGTCAGTTCGTCAAGAAACGCCTGGCCTTGCATGCCGATCGAACTGCCGGCATCGCCCGAATCGAGGATCCCGACGGCATAAGTGACAACGTCCGATTCCTTCATCAAACGCCTTACTTCGCCGAAATTGTATCGCGAGGCATTGTCCTGTCCGTCGCTGATGATCAGGAGGGCACGCTTCTGGTGAGCGCCCCGGGTGACACGTTCGATGCCGAGATAGACGGCGTCGTAGAGAGCAGTGTTTTGCTTCGGCTGAACCAGCGTAAGTTTGTCGAGCAGTGCATCGCCGTCCCGGGTTCGGTCAAGCAGGAGTTGGGCCCGGCTGTTGAACGCTATCAGGAAATACTCATCGGAAGGGTGACTGGAGGCCACAAACTTCTTCAACGCATTCTTTGCTCTAAGAACCTTTTGACCACTCATCGAACCGGAAACGTCAAAAAGAACGCCTATAGAGACCGGGGCGTCGCTATCACTGAAAAAGGTGATCTCCTGTTCCTGATTGTTGTCAATTATCGTAAAGGCACTTTTGGTAAGGCCGGAGACGTATCGCCCGTAAAGGTCCGTAACGGTCAGGGTGAGCGTGACAAGGTCCGTCCGGATCGGGATCGGCCTGGTGATGTCGTCGTCAGGCGGTGTGGGCTCAGGTGTCTGCGAAACTGCAACGCCCGACACGCAAAAAAGGACAAGCGACATCAAGGCCGCCTCCTTCAAAGCCTTTAGGATGGTCGGGAAGAAACGACCCGAGGAGTAACTGAGTTCATTCATTGGATCACAATCAATATTAGGTGACCTAAACGACTTTTCGCAAGACAATTTTTCGATGTATCGTAAAAGAAAATGGTTGTTCGACATCCTTCGTTTTTGTATGATTCCAAATGGGCGCAACTTTCCTGAGTATTCGGCGTGAAACCATTTTGGGATGCGCCGGCATAAGCCGCACTCGATCGAATTAAACAATGTCCGAATTTATTTGCCGATTGGGAACGCCTTCGGGCGATATTGTCACGCGTATCGTTGAGGCCACCGCTGCCGATGATGCACGCGTCCAGCTGGAAAAGGACGGGTTCAGGGTCTTCCAGATCACAGATGCATCCGGAGGGCTCTCATCCGTCCTCCCGTTCGGCGGCTCCAAGAAGGGCCGGATCAAACAGGCCGACTTTCTTCTTTTCAACCAGCAGCTGTCGGCCCTGCTCCGAGCCGGCATCCCTGTCCTTCAATCTATCAGCCTTCTAAAGTCGCGCTCCGGCTCGGCCAACCTTCGGGCCGTACTCGCCGATGTCGAGGAAAAGATCAAGAGCGGCGTGCCGCTTTCTGACGCTTTTGAAGCTCAGGGTGTTTTCCCCAAGATCTACACGGCCTCGATCTTATCGGGTGAAAAGAGTGGAGCTCTTGATGACGTGCTGCTGCGGTTCGTCGATTACCTTCGCCGGAGCGTCGGCGTTTCGCGAAAACTCCGCGGTGCGCTTGCCTATCCGGCGTTCCTTCTTGTCGCCTCGGGCCTGATGGTTGCTTTCCTGACGCTTTACATCGTGCCGCGAATGTCAGAGCTGTTCAACAGTCTGAGTGCACAGCGGGGACTGCCGACCGTAACGGTCCTTGTTCTGGCCATCTCGAACGGGGTCGCGGCGAACGTATGGTGGATCGCACCGCTGTTCTTGATCTCGGCCGGGGCTCTTTTTGTTTGGCTTCGTACCGAAAGAGGCCGGCTTATGCTTCATCGCCTGCTCCTGAAGATACCGGTGGGCGGCGTCCTGATCAGGAACATGGCGACTTCACAGCTTTCGCGGTCGCTTTCAACGCTTTTATCGGGCGGCATTACCGTGCCGGATTCGTGGGAGATCGCGTCGCAGGCATTAAACAACCTCGAACTGCGGCAAAAAAGCCAGGCGGTTTCGCACCTGATCCGCGAAGGGCACGGCTTCACGCAGGCATTGGAGCAGACTGGCTGGCTGCCCGAATTGGCTCTGGATATGATCGGGATCGGCGAGAAATCCGGCAGCCTTCGCGAGATGCTGGACGAGGTCGCCTCATTTTATGATGCCGAGGCCGAGGTCAGGCTAGAACAACTCACCACACTTCTCGAACCGCTGATCCTGGTCTTCATGGCCGGCGTAGTCGTCGTGATCCTGTTGGCGATCTACCTGCCGATCATACAAACCATCTCGGCCGGGCCGATGAGTGGCCGGTAAAACTTTGGTGCCCTCAAAAAGATTGAACGATGAGTACCGTAACAACAAACACGTCTTCACCGAAGATCGAACTCTCGGATTTCATAGACAATGAGCCGCCCGAGGTTGTCGAGGCCAAACAATTGGCTCGACGCTACAGGCTCCCGTATATCGACCTGCTGCCGGCCGACGGGCCGTCGCCCATCGATTACGAGGAACTGGCGAAGATACCGGTGGACCTGATGCTGCGGGCTCATTTTGTCCCGCTGAAGCGCGAGGGGCGCGAGCTTCACGCGGCGATGGCGGACCCGACCAACCTCGAGCGGCTGGATGAGCTCGAGAATGTTCTGAACGTCCGGATCGTACCGTACATCGCGACGCAAGGCGCGATCGACGTTGTCCTTAAGAAGGGCGACGCTACACAGCGCGTCCTTCAGGAAGCAGCCTCGACCTTCAAGATCTCACTTGTAAAAGAGACCGAACAGGGTGAAGAGGTTCTCGACCTCGACCGGTTGGCGACCGACTCGGACATGTCGCCGATCATTAAGCTGGTCGATACCATCGTTTACAACGCGATGGAATCAAGAGCGTCCGACATCCACATCGAGGCCGGCGACCGGGACGTTCGAGTTAAGTTCCGCATCGACGGTGCGTTGTATTCGAAGGTCGATCCCATCGACATTGCTTACCACCAGACACTTATTTCGCGTATCAAGGTCATGTCGGAACTGGATATCGCCGAACGGCGTATCCCTCAGGACGGCCGTTTCCGTGTGCGTTACAAGGGAAGAACGGTGGACTTCCGCGTTTCGATCCTGCCAAGCGCGTTCGGCGAGAATTGCGTGATCCGTATCCTGGACAAGGAACAGATCTCGGAAGAATTTAAGAATTTGAGCCTGGACGTGGTCGGTTTCGATGCCGACGACCTCAAAAGGTTCCGAATTTACATCAAGGAGCCGTACGGGATGGTGCTTGTGACGGGCCCGACCGGTTCCGGTAAGACGACCACTCTTTACGGCGCGCTCAACGAGATCCGAAACGATGAGGACAAGATCATTACGATCGAAGACCCCGTGGAATACGTGCTCCAGGGAATCATGCAGATCCCGGTAAACGAGAAAAAAGGGTTAACTTTTGCTCGCGGGCTGCGTTCGATACTCCGTCACGACCCGGATAAGGTCATGGTCGGTGAGATCCGTGACGAAGAGACGGCCCAGATCGCCATCCAATCGGCGTTGACCGGCCACCTTGTATTCACGACCGTCCATGCAAACAACGTTATCGACGTTATCGGCCGCTTTCTGAACATGGGTGTCGAGCCTTATAACTTCGTGTCTTCGTTGAACTGCGTGCTTGCCCAGAGGCTTGTGCGGCTCCTTTGCCCGGTCTGTAAGCGTCAATACCAGCCCACCGACGAGGAACTTTTCGAATCGGGGCTTCGTCCGTCGGAAATGGCCGACCGCATTTTTTTCCGCAATGTCGGGTGCGACGCCTGCAACCACACCGGCTATCGCGGCCGGACCGCGATACATGAACTTCTGGATATGTCCGACCAGATCCGCGAGATGATCATCGAGCGGCGGCCTGGGTCTGAGATCCGTCGGCAGGCGGAGAAGGAAGGCCTGTCCAGTCTGCGTGAATCGGCGGTGAAGAAAGTATTCAACGGCCAGACGACGCTCTACGAGATAAACCGCGTAACGTTCGTCGAGGAGATCAGGTAGGACTTTTCGGCGGATAATTATTAATTCATAATTACTAATTATTTATGAAGAGTTCTCTCATTCTCGTCCTGCTGCTATTAGCCCATTCGATTGCTGTATCCGCGCAGATGGACGGGAACCCCGAGAATTGGTGCCGCGAAGGGTTCTTTACACGCGATTCGACCGAATTCAAGATCGGGATCATTAAGAAGGCCGAGAATTCAAGGGCATATTTTCACAATGACGACGGTGAGGGCTGCCCGGGAGCTGCTTCCTGCAAATCCAAGGCGTACATTATAAATAATGACAAGGTCGTCGTGAATCGCGAATACGGTCGATTTTCCTGCGTTTGGTTCAGCCCTGTTCGCGGCCGCCCAACGATAGGCTGGATCGAGACCGCCGATGTTATGTGGGCAAAAATTCCGCTGACCGCGGGCCTTTCGCCCTGGCTTGGTGAATGGGGCTATGCTGAGAATTCGATCTCGTTCACAAACAACAAGCTCCCCGGCTTCTTGAACGTGACCGGAAACGCATTTTGGAAAGGTGCTGGAGACAACATTCATATTGGCGAACTCGACGGACGGTTCGAGGCGAAGAACGGGCTGTTGAATTATTCCGACGGCGACAGCGAGTATGATTGTAAGGCCTCAATGCGGCTCATCGGTGATTTTCTAATCGTCACAGATAACTTGAATTGCGGCGGTGTCAACGTGAGCTTTTCAGGGGTGTATTTGAAGAAAAAGTCGTGGAAATGACCGGCCGGGCGGCCGATCCTTCGGTCATATCATTCGCCGATAAACATCCGCATCGACATTCCCGCCGCTCACGATCACACAAACCTTTTTGTCCCTAAACCTTTCCGGGTCCTCCAAAACAGCTCCCAGTGACAGAGCCCCCGTCGGTTCGGCTTTTAGGTTCACCAATCCGAAGTATAGTTTCACCGACTCGGCGGTCTTTTCGTCCGGCACCTCGAAGAGATCCGCGGCCCCTTCCTTGATTATCGGCCAGTTGAGCTTGCCGAGAGATACCGTCCGCGCGCCGTCGGCGATGGTCTTCGGTTCGGAGTCGTTCGCGATCAGCTCCCCGGCACGAAAAGATCTCGCTGCGTCGTTGCCAAGCAGCGGCTCGGCCCCGAACACATCGGTCTTCACGCCGTTACGGCAAAACGATTTGATAATTCCCGAGATCAACCCACCGCCGCCAACCGGGACGATCGCCACGTCGAACTCCTCGTCCGCTATCTCGTCACCCAGGGTCGAATTCCCGTCGATCACAAGCTCATCATCGTACGGCGAGGCGATATAGGCGTCCGGCATTTCGTCCGCGAGCTGAGCGACACGCTCAGAACGGCCGACCCTAGTGATATCGATCAGGTCAACCTCGGCCCCGAAACCGCGAACCGCCTCGATCTTGACACGTGCGGACGTCTCCGGCATCACGACCGTACATTGCTTGCCGAGAAGCTTGCAGGCATAAGCAAGGGCTTGCCCAAAATTACCCGACGACGCTGTAAGTAGCTCGTCATTGGGAACGCTCGACGCAAGGTTATAAGCCGCCCGAAACTTAAAGCTGCCGGTGTGCTGGAATGCCTCTGAAACAATGGTCAGGTCGAGGCCAAGATGATCGATGAGCTTTGACGAACGAATGAACGTTGTTGGCCTAATGGCCTCAAGCAGCGAAAGCATTTGATAAGTCTCAAATAAGAGGTCTAAACTCGTCAAGTTCGATGACCGATCTAAAGCCATATCAGCCGCCGGCCGAGCTGGTGACGCACGTGACCGCGATCTGCGGTGATGCCGGTGCGGCGTGGCTCGCCGATCTGCCGCGGATCGTGTCCGAGCTCGAGGAAAAATGGTCCGTGAAGACCGAGGCCGCGTTCGAGAAGGGCGAGTTCAACTATGTCGCGCCGGCACGTTCGGCGACGATCGATGCGGTCCTAAAGATCAGCCCACCGTACCGAACGATCGAGATCTTCGCCGAAGCCGAGTTTCTAAGGGCACGCGGCGGCAGCGGAGCGGCGAGGCTCCTGGACGTCGACCGCGAGCATCAAGCGATTCTCATTGAACGTGAGCGCCCGGGCGATTCAATGGATGTGCACTTAGCCGACGATCCGTTTGCGTGCGTCGAACCGGCAATCGATGTATTAAAGGCGATAATCCTGCCACCGCCGTCTTCTGAGGTTGATGTCCAATCGCTCGACGCATGGTTCGAAAGTTTCTTAAGGTTTCGCGAGACCGCATTCCGGCAGGACTACGGCGAGCGGGCAGCGGCGATCTATGAGAAACTTCGAATCGATACCGACCGGATATTCTACATTCACGGTGATTTCCACCCGGGGAACGTGGTCAGCTCCGGCGACGGATTCATTGCGATCGACCCTAAAGGCCTGATCGGGCACCTGGCTTATGACATTTCCGTATTTCTGAACAACCTGCATTGGTGGCAAAAAGGAAAGGCGGGCGTCAAAGAGAATTTATTCACCGCGGCCGAAAGTTTCGCAAAGGCATTTGCGATCGACGGGTGGTTGATCCGCGAGGCCGCCTTCGCGGGCATGGTGATCGGGGCCTGGTGGACATTCGATGAAATGCCGGAGCAATACAATAACGAAGTGGCTCTTGCCGACATTTGGGAAGTATAATCTCAGGGATCACGGGCTAAATATGAAAAAACATCCGCTCTTCGAGGTCCTTGACGCTATTTACAGTCAGGCGAAATTGCAGTACGGAAGCGCAATCAAAGGGCGATGGCTCCACGACGGCGACGGCTGCCCCGGGTGCGGCAAGGAGATCACCGCGACCAAGTGGAAAAAGAAAAAGGCGATGTCGCTCAATGCGTTTATCTACCGCGAACACGGTGTTCTTATCGGCTATATGCTTTGCGGAAAGTGTGCCAGCCACATTTTTGCGGAATCCGAGACGAATCCGCACAGCCACCTTCCTATTCACGATGAGATCGAGAAGAATCTGAAGGCCGCATTCGTGAAACACCTTGGCCACTGAAGATATGTCAAAAGCCGAATTCGGAATGGTCGGGCTTGGGACGATGGGGAGGAATTTTCTGCTCAACATTGCCGAGCGCGGATTTTCCGCGGCCGGCCACGATATCGACCCGGCAAAATGCCGGCTGCTTGGGCAAGAAGGGATGAGGCTTTCGATAGATCCGTTCGATGTGCTGGCTGATTTCATCGATGCGTTAAAGCCGCCTCGCCGGATAATGCTGCTTGTCCCGGCCGGGAAAGTCGTTGACACGGTGATCGAAGGCTTGGTCCCGTTGTTGGCGCCGGGCGATCTCGTCATCGATGGAGGTAATTCCCACTTTACGGATACCGACCGCCGAGAAGCCTACCTAAAAGAAAAGGGCATTCGCTTTCTCGGCGTCGGTGTTTCGGGGGGCGAGGACGGTGCACGGCACGGGCCGAGCATCATGGCGGGCGGGCAAGCTGATTCATATGAGATGGTCCGCAGCGTTTTCGAAGCCGCGTCGGCCAAGGTGAACGGCGAACCCTGTGCCGCTTTGGTCGGGCGCGGTTCGGCGGGGCATTTTGTGAAGATGACCCACAACGGCATCGAGTACGCAATGATGCAGTTGATCGCTGAGACTTACGATCTGCTAAAACGCGGCTGCGGGTTGGATTCGGACAAGATAGGCGATCTTTTTGCAAAATGGAACGAAGGCAAGCTAAATTCATTCCTCATCGAGATCACGTCGTTCATTCTAAAAAAGAGGGACGCCGAAACGGGGCGGCCGCTCGTCGAGATGATCTTGGATACCGCCGGCCAAAAGGGCACCGGCAGATGGACTTCGCAGGCTGCAATGGATCTCGGCGTGCCGATACCAACGATCGATTCGGCGGTCACGATGCGGCAGATATCGGCGCGCAAACAACTAAGAGAAACTTTCGCACGACAATTTGCGCCATCGTCCCTTAATAATTATGAATTAGTAGCTAGCAATTTGAAGGATTCATTATTTGCGGGATTCCTTCTGGCTTACGCTCAAGGATTGTCGCTATTGCACGCGGCCTCGACAGAGACGAAATACGAACTTGATATTGCAGAGATAGCGAAGATCTGGCGGGGCGGCTGCATCATTCGTGCAGCAATGCTGGACGACATCCGGGAGGCTTTTGAGGCCGATCCGGAGCTTAGCAACTTGATCGGATCAAGTCGCTTTCAAGAAATACTAGATGCCGGATACGATGCATTGAGGACTGTAAATTCCGTAGCAGTCTCAGCGGGGATCCCGACCATGGCTTTTGCCTCGACCTTGAATTATCTTACGTCGTTCAGAACGGAACGGCTGCCTGCCAACCTCATTCAGGCTCAGCGGGATCATTTCGGCGCTCACACTTACCAGAGGATCGACCGAGAGGGGACTTTCCACACCGATGATTGGGAAATGTGAATGATTGATGGCGAGACTCAAGCAATTCGAACTTTAGTTGGGGGCGTTATCTGGCCATAATCCTGATCGGGTAGGAAGAAACTGCCCCCACGAGAAGAACACGATGATCGGGACCTTTGCGTTGATCTTGGCAAGCATCAGCTTTGTTATCGTTATCGGCGGTGCGGTTTATGAGCATTTAGCGGTCGTACCGGTCTGGGCGTCGGCCGTTCCGGCATCCTTGGCGATGTTTCAACCCCCGCACAGCCTGGCAGCGGCGAATTTCTGGATCCCGATCCATCCGGTCACCCTCTTCCTGATGGCGGCGAGCCTTTTGCTGAATTGGCGAAGCGAACGGCGTAACTTCATCCTAATTACATTGGTCGGTTACGTGTTGGTCCTGATCACAACGTTCCTATTTTTTGTTCCGGAATTGATGGTTCTGACCCAGACTGCGTTCAGCCAGACAGTGGATCCCGGCCTGACAGATCGGGCTCAAAGGTGGGAAACACTGAGCCTCGTTAGATTGGGATTCTTGTTGTTCCTCGCCGTGGCCCTGCTTTGGGGGCTAAGCCGGCCCGGTCGAAGACCGGACATGGCAGCTACCTGATCTCCCAGGCACCCTCGGTCTTCAAGAACTTGCTCATCAAAGCGGCATGCACTGCATGTCCGCTTTTCTCGGCGGTGATCTTGCCCTCGAGGGGCATGCCGAGAAGTGCCACATCTCCGATGATATCGAGGATCTTGTGCCGGACGAACTCGTCCTTGAAGCGGAGCGGTGTTTCGTTGAGCATCCCATCGTCGGTCAGGACGATCGCATTCTCGAGCGAGCCCCCGAGGGCAAGATTTGCCTTTCTGAGCATCTCGATCTCTTTGGTGAACCCAAATGTTCGGGCAGAAGCGATCTCACGGCCGAACGATCCGTCGTCCATCACGAAATGGAACGACTGACGCTCAATAAACCGGTGCGGAAAGTCGATAACGCATTCGATCTCGAACCGATCCGACGGTTCAACCGACATCCGCCGCCCATCCTCGTCCAATTCGACCTTTTTTAGGACCTTTAGTACTCGTCTCTCGGCATCAAGTCTATTAAGACCGGCCTGAGCTATCAGTTCGACCCAATTCTCGCTCGAACCGTCAAGTATCGGGATCTCAAGGTTGTCGAGGTCGATGAAACAGTTGTCGATACCGCTTCCGCGAAGTGCCGAAAGAAGATGTTCGCAAGTTGAGAGGACGACACCGCCACGCATCAGCGTTGTCGCGTAACTGCAGTGCGAAACAAACTCGAGAGATGCGGGTATCTCAAAATTATCGAGGTCCGTACGGACAAAAACAAAACCTGTGTCGGCCGGAGCCGGCCTGAGCGCAAGTTCGACCGCGGCCCCTGTGTGGAGCCCGACGCCGCGGGTATGAACGTGATGACTGAGTGTGGTCTGCTTCACACCATACGGTCATACAAAGTCCGTGCCGGAGGCGGATGGTGAAATTAGGCCGATGGAATCGGAGCGTCAGGGTCTGAAGTGTTGCTTTTCAGCCATTCTTCGTCGCATCAGCGCGACGGCCGGGCTTCACAATTTACTATTGCGGAGTTACGCTTTACAATTTACCAGAAATATGGCGATTCAAACTGCCGGTCAAAAGACCGCGAAAGTCACCAAGGTAAGGGTTGAGGACCAATCGACCCTGACCTTGCCGAAAGACGCAGAGGAATTGATAGAGCGAATTCTCGATCACGTGCCGGTGGAGCATCTCAGGGGGCTCGATAAGGTAAGGCTGGTCGATTTTATCAACGACCCGCGTTTGAAAAACCTTGACGTTCCGATGAAAGGCGACCTTCCGGGCCTTTATCATCCCAAACAGGGGAATCAAGCTGCCTGGCTGGAAATGTCCATGGGCGCCCTACTTCAGCCGACCGAGGGGTTTGCAAAGCGGTGGATGGCGAAAACGTCTTTCAAGAGCAATCTTGCGGGGCTGCTCTTCTCACTCGTCGGCCAGCATTACTATCTTACTCTCAGACATTCGGTCAAAAAACAAGGCCTGGAACCACAGATCAGGCAATATGCCGAGAAGAACCTGCGTGCCTGGAGCGAGAAACAGAATGCCAACAGTTTTCGCGCCAAACTTTTCAAACCGCTGCGGCCGGTGGTCGAGCGCTGGGCCAAATGGCTCAACAAGAAAGCCGCACAGGCACAGAAGAAATAATGTGGGACCGTCGGGTCGACCACGTCAGGTATCGACACCGGATCCCGAAATCGTATGAACTATTGGCTCGTTAAGCAAGAACCTTCGTCGTATTCATTCGACGACCTTCAGAAAGAAGGTCGGACGGATTGGACGGGCGTGCGTAATTATCAGGCTCGAAACAATCTCGCTGCGATGAAGAAGGGCGACAAGGTCTTTTTTTACCATTCAGGCGGGGAGAAAGCGGTCGTCGGCACCGCAAAGGTCTCAAAGACCGCGTTTCAGGACCCGACCACGGATGATGAAGCTTGGGTTGCCGTTGAGATCGAAGCGGGAAAGCCGCTGACGAAGCCGGTAAGTTTAGCTGATATCAAGACCAATCCGAAACTGAAGGATATTGCCCTTTTGAAGTTGTCGCGCTTGTCGGTGGTCCCGATAACCCGAGCCGAATACGACGAAATAATCTCAATGTCAAAATAATATGGCAATGAACGCAGCCCCTGAAGCCACCGAACGGACGTCGCTTTTGAAAGCAGCCGTGGCCTATTACCACGAGTTACTTGGCGACGAGAAACTCGCGGCTGAGAGTTTCAAGGCACTCCACGACGGCCTGGAGCATAAGCGGCTCATTTTCGGCGGCCGGCCGCTCTCACCGTATCTGAGGCCGCATTTTATTACGGAGCCCGATTGGGAAAGGGTGAAGTCGGTCTGTGAAACGATCTGGAGCGCTCTACAGAAAGTCAAGGACGAGGCAGTGAAGAACGAAGTGATCCTTGATGAGTTGGGATTTTCCGAGATCGAAAAGGATCTGGTCCGGATCGACCCGGGTTACACGCAGGTTTCGCCGACTGCCCGGCTGGATTCATTCCTCACAGATGCTGCGTACTCATTCGTAGAATTGAACGGCGAAAGCCCGGCGGGGATCGCCTATGCCGATTCGGCCGCGGAGGTATTCCTCGAAATGCCGGTGATGAAGCGGTTCACCGAGCAATACAAGGTGACGGGTTTCAGCGGACGTCCGCGGATGCTGGAAGTGATCCAGAATTGCTGGAGAGAATTCTGCGGTGGTAACCCCGAACGCGATCCCGTTATTGCGATCGTAGATCTGAAGGACCTGCCGACGCAGAAAGAATTTGAGCTCTTCAGGGACTACTTTGCTTCGCGTGGCTATGATTGCGTTATCTGCTCTCCGCAGGACCTCCAGTTCGCCGACGGGCGGCTTTTTTATGGAAGCGTGAAGATCGACGTCGTTTATAAGCGGCTGCTGGTCAATGAGTATTTGCCGATAGTCGATGAATGTCCCGCACTGCTCGACGCTTATCGGGCCGGTGCGGTCTGTATGGTCAACAGCTTCCGGGGAAAACTCGTCCATAAGAAGGCCATTTTCGCCATTCTTTCAAACGAGAGACACTCTCATTTATTTGACGAAGCCGAGTTGGCGGCAATAGAGGCACATGTTCCGTGGACTCGAAAATTCCGCGAAGAGCGAACCCAGATCAGGGACGCTCCCGGCAAGGACCACATTGAGGTTGACCTTGTCGAATGGACACGGGCGAATTCGCAGAAGCTCGTGCTGAAACCGAATGACGATTATGGCGGCCACGGAATTTTCATCGGCTGGAGCCTGAATGCCGATGAGTGGAACGACGCTATCGAAGCTGCCCTTGCTGACGGCGATTACCTTGTACAGGAAAGGGTCAGAACCGCGAAAGAGACGTTCCCGATGGTCTTTGACGAGATCGGCAGTTGGGGCATGGTCGAGCAATTAGTCGATCTTGACCCGTTATTGTTTAATGGCATCGTCGGCTCGGCATTCACGCGGCTATCGTCGAATGAATTGGCAAACGTGACTGCTGGCGGCGGTATGGTACCGACGTTCGTGATATCTGCCCGTTAACTGCCGGACGATCTTCTCCGGTTTATTGGCTGCACCGCTGGATCCGGTGCAGCAACGTTTTGAATATCGCTTGACCCATGACCGAATCCAAGTCCCCCTCTCGGCTTCGAAAGCTTAATGACGATTATTTGCGCTTAGAGCACAAGCTCAAGCTCGGCGGCGGCCCCGAAAAGATCGATAGGATCCATCGGCAGGGCAAGCTGACGGCCCGGGAGCGGATCGAAAAACTCCTCGATCCCGATGCATTCTGCCAGGAGATCGGCCTTCTTGTCGCATTTGACCAGTACGAAGGACAAGCCCCAGCCGCGGCGGTTGTCACCGTCGTCGGTAAGGTAAACGGGCGCGAGTGTGTGGTCGTCGCGAACGACGCGACCATCAAGGCGGGGGCGTGGTACCCGGAAACGATCAAGAAGATCCTCCGGGCACAGGAGATCGCAATGCGGAACCACGTGCCGATCATCTATTTGGTCGATTCCGCGGGCGTAAATCTGCCATATCAGGGTGGCGTTTTCCCCGGCCAATACGGGGCGGCCCGGATCTTTTATTACAACTCGATTATGCGCCGCTACCTGAAAGTGCCGCAGATCGCCGCCGTGATGGGGATGTGCGTCGCCGGCGGAGCTTACCTTCCGGCACTCAGTGACGTGATCCTGATGGTGGAGGGGACGTCGTTCATGGGCCTAGGCGGAGCGAATCTCGTAAAAGGTGCGACCGGCCAGACCATCGATAACGAAACGCTCGGCGGGGCGATGACCCACAATTCGATCTCAGGCGTCGCCCATTACCGCACAAAGGATGACGCCGAGTGCCTTGAGAAGATACGCGAACTCGTTTCTGAACTGCCCGCCAAGGAGCCGCCTCGAGTATCGGTCGGTGAGAGCCGCAAGCCTGCGAGAGCGAGCAATACGCTTTATGATCTCTTGCCCGAAGATCATCGTGCCCCGTACGATATGCAGGCCGTCCTCGACACCTTTCTCGATGAGGGCGGGGTCGACGAGTTCCAGGCAGATTTCGCAAAAGAAATGATCTGCGGCACGGCCCGGATTGGCGGGATCCTGGTCGGCGTCATCGCCAATTCCCGCGGGATGTCCAAAGGCAAACCGGGCGAGCCGCCCCGCTTCGGAGGCATTGTTTACACCGAGTCCGCCGAAAAGACCGCGTATTTTATTGAGAATTGCGATCGCCACGATACGCCGCTGCTGTTCGTCCAGGATGTTTCCGGGTTCATGGTTGGTGCCGAGGCCGAACACAGTGGGATCATCCGAGCCGGAGCACGGTTCGTTGAAGCGATGGCCACGGCAAAGGTGCCTAAGCTCGTTCTGACCGTAAATCACGCGTCCGGGGCGGGCTATTACGCGATGGCCGGTCAGGGCTTTGATCCCGATTTCATCTTTTCGCTTCCGACCGGCCGCATGGGCGTGATGGAAGGCGATTCGGCCATTCAGGCCATTTTCGGCACTCAACTCGAAAAACTCAAAAAAGAAGGGACGGAGCCCGATGAGAAGCTTCTGGCAGAGATGGAAAAGGTCCGGGAAACATATGACCGTGAGCTCGACGCCAAGCATGCCGCCGCCCGTGGACTTGTCGATGCCATCGTCACGCCCGAAAACCTACGCGAAAGCCTCATTTTGTGCTTGCAAACCTGCCTGAATACTTCACGTCCGCATATCGGCCCCTTCGTCCTACCGCAGATCTGATGCGGATGGCTGGTTCCGGCCGGGAGGCGGCCGTGAAACGTGATCCGCGCTCAAACCGCATTTCCGGTTGACAAATCGTCCCAAGGGAATATGATTTGACCCGCCGGTGCGCATCGCCGCCGGCCCAGCGAACAATAAAGGAGAATAAATGGGATGAGGCTAGCAACTTTCGCAGCCGGCTTGGCCGGCGGCATCGTCATGTTTCTTTTGGGCTTCCTGTTCTATGCGGTCCTGTTTGCAACTTATTTTCAAGAGAATATGGTCCAATATGCGGGGTTGATGAAAGATCCCCCGGTATTCTGGGCCATTTTCGTATTCAATATTGTTTGGGCATTTCTGATCGCATTCGTTCTCGACCACTGGGCGAAACTGAGCGGTTGGGCCGAGGGTGCGAAGACCGGGGCGATCATTATGTTCCTCGTCGGTCTGGCGACGAACCTCGATTTCTATGCGTTCCTCAATCTTCACAAAGCCCTGGCCCCGGTCATAGTCCACTTGATCGTGATGATCATTCTGGGTGCGGGGGCCGGTGCAACCGCCGGAGTAGTCCTGGGCTTCTTCAACCGCCGAACTGCCGAGGATTAAACGCGGACCTCGGCCTCGGGCTGCATGTAGCGTTTGGCCGGGATCGAGTACTGAGATATCCGAAGTTTCAGAGATCGGCGATCGATCGACGCATCGCGGCCAGGGAATCGGCCGCAAACCGCTTCTGCAGATGTCTTGCGTAAGGGTAAGCGATCTTTACTAGAATGGAATTTGGCCTCGAAAATGCGAAAAGGTCATACGAGACCTCTTCGGTTTCCGGGTCGCGTTCGACCGTGAAACGCTCTTCGCCGGATTCAACGTGACTCTGCAATGTGCCATAGGCGAAGCCAAAGCGGGCGGGTTCGTCGAACGTGTAAACGATCCGGGCAGCGTTCAGTGAATAGAAACCGAGTTGATCCACTAGTACGGCTACGGTCATTCCAGGTTGGATCGGCGTGTCCGACCGCCATAGCTCGACCCAGCCGAGATCGAACGTTTTCCACGTTCGAATTGCCTCCTTTGCCTTCTCCCAATCATAAAGACCTTGCCCGATCAGCACTCGATTGTGGTCGACCACCCATAATTCGGGCGGGCGGTCTTTGGTTTGGCCGATATGCTGATACGAGAAGGCCTCGCCGGATGCTCGAATGAGAAACTCATTAATTCGGGCAGGTCCGGGCCGAGAGAATAGGAACATAAGTAAACATCTTCTCATAAGATGGTGTCCAGCAGAGCCAGGCTAAGCAGGCCAGCGACCGGGAGGCCGGTGGTCGGGTGGATGTCGGTGCCACCGCGGAGAAGGAACGCACTTGGCTCGGTCCTCTTCAAAAAACCACTTGTTGTGTTGGCGTGCAGCGACGCACTTGACTAAGAGCTTTTTGATACACGTTTTTGTAGAGCCCCGGGGCTTGACCTGACGGCCCGATTTCGATACTCTGTGAGTTCGCTTTCTGGCGAAGATAGCTAGCAGTGTGAGCAGAATATGAGTACTTATTTTCCGAGTGGAAAAGGTTTGGCAGATGGGCGCAAGTGGTTCGTCGTCGATGCAAAAGGCAAGACGGTCGGCCGGCTTGCGACCGAAGTGGCCCGCATGCTTTCCGGCAAGAACAACCCGGCATGGACGCCGTTTATGGACATGGGTGACCATGTCATCGTCATCAACGCACGTCATGCCAAATTCACGGGCTCGAAAGACGAGCAGAAGCTTTATCGCCATCACACTCTCTATCCCGGCGGCCTTCGAGAAAAGTCGGTGAGGGAAATGCTTGATTCGAAACCTGAGAAGGTGGTCGAACTTGCCGTGAAAGGAATGCTTCCGAAAACGAAACTCGGCAAGTCGATGGCCAAGAAACTAAAGGTGTACGCCGACGGAGAGCACAGGCACTCAGCCCAGAAGCCTGAAGCGGTGGAAGTATAGATTCCAGGTTCCAGACCCCTGAGCGGTGATCTGAATGTGGAAATCAAGAGTTGAGATCAAAGGAATATGGCAGATATACAGTATCTAGGCACGGGCCGCAGAAAGACGTCGACCGCACGGGTCTACCTGCGTCCGGGAACGGGCAACATCACCGTTAATAGGAGAGAATTCGGCTCGTATTTCCCGAATGAAGCCCTGCAGATGATCATACGGCAACCGTTGCGGCTGACGGACACCGCCGGCAAATTTGACATTCTGGTCAACGTCAGCGGCGGAGGCGCCGCCGGGCAGGCCGGTGCGGTGCGTCATGGAATTACGAGGGCCCTGATGGAGTTCAATGCCGACCTTCGTCCGACGCTGAAGAAGGCGGGGCTGATCACCCGCGATCCGCGTCAGAAGGAACGCAAGAAGTATGGGCAGAAGGGGGCGCGTGCAAGGTTCCAGTTCTCGAAACGCTAGTAAATAGTGAATCGTAAATCGTGTACAGCATGATGCTTGCACGATTTGCGTTGTCACGATCTACGAATCCATTGCCGGAACTCCTTGGTTTATCAAAAAGTTTTCGGCGAGTACACAAACCTAAGTAAGGAAAGGAGAATTTGTTTTGGCTACAGTTACGATGAAGGAACTCCTCGAAGCGGGAGTTCATTTTGGACACCAGGTCCGCCGCTGGAATCCGAAGATGAAAGAGTACATCTTCGGCGAGCGCAACGGCATTTACATCATTGACCTCCAAAAGACGCAGAAGCTGTTTCGCGACGCGTTGAATTATGTCACCGAGTCGCTAACCGAGCGGCCCAACCAAAAGGTGCTTTTCGTCGGCACCAAACGTCAAGCTCAGGACGCGATCAAGGAAGAGGCTGAACGCTGCGGGATGTATTACGTGAACAACCGCTGGCTTGGCGGACTGCTCACGAACTACGAGACCGTTAAAAGATCGATCAATAAGCTCAAAGAGATCGAAACGATGCGGGAAGACGGCCGCTACGAAAAGCTGACCAAGAAGGAGAGACTCAAGCTGGACCGCGAGCACGAGGGTCTGATGAAGAACCTGGCCGGCATTAAGGACATGAACGGCCACCCGGACATGCTCTTCGTGATCGACGTCAGAAAAGAAGATATTGCGGTCAAAGAAGCGAACCGGCTCGGTATCCCGATCGTCGCCGTCGTCGATACGAACTGCTCACCGGAAGGTATTGATCAGGTTATTCCTGGTAATGACGATGCTCTTCGCGCGATCCGGCTTTTTGCGTCGCGAGTCGCCGATGCGATCCTCGAAGGCCAGCAGGTCGCGACCGAAGGACGAGTCGCGGCCGGCGGATCTACAGAAGAAGAGAGTGGAGTCAATGACATCGGCGAGGCCCTGGCGCCTCCGGCGGAACCTGAGGTCAACGTGGCCGACCAATCATTTGCAACCGCCGAAGCCACGCACCAGGTCGAAGAGGCCGTTGCGGAACCGGTTCCGGGGACGGAAACGACTGCTGAGGCGCCTGCTGCGGAATCGGGCACCGATGCGGAGGCAAATACAGAAGAATCGACGGAAGCAACCGCGAGCTAAACAATCTTTTTAACTTTTTCGAGCGTAGCCGTTTCCGTTTTCGACGAACAGGCTGCGTTTTTTTACAGAAACTGATCGGTAAGGGACAAAATCGGCCGGCTTTGCGTCGGCGAAGAGAAATATCGGAGTAATATATGGCAGAAATAACAGCAGGGGCGGTTAAGTCACTTCGCGAAAAGACGGGTGCGGGGATGATCGATTGTAAGAACGCGCTGGTCGAAGCAGACGGCGACGAGGCGGCCGCGATCGAAGTTCTGAGGAAAAAAGGGGTGGCAACGGCCGGAAAGAAGGCAGGGCGTGTTACCGCCGAAGGTGCCGTCGGTTCTTATATCCACATGGGCGGAAAGGTCGGCGTGTTGGTCGAGATCAATTGCGAAAGCGATTTTGTCGCCCGGGGCGAGGAATTCCAGCAGCTCGTAAAGGACGTTGCGATGCATATCGCCGCCGCCGATCCGCGATTTAATAGTCGTGGCGATGTGCCCGCGTCCGAACTCGACAAGGAACGCGAGATCCTGATGGAGCAGTTAAAGAACGATCCGAAGAACGCCGGAAAGCCGGACGATGTGCTGAACAAGATCATCGAAGGCCGACTGAACAAATTCTATGAAGAGAACGTCCTTTTAGATCAGCCGTTCGTTAAGGACCCGAGCAAGACGATCGGCGAGCTCGTTACCGAGAAGATCGCGTCGATCAAGGAAAACATCACGGTCCGCCGCTTTGCCCGTTTCAAAATGGGCGAGGGGATCGAGAAGAAGACCGACGATTTCGCGGCAGAGGTCGCTTCGATGGTTGGTTAACTGTTACAGAGTTTTAAGAGTTGCCAAGTTATAAAGATTTTCGTTTTTAACTCTGCAACTCCGAAACTCTGCAACTCTGCAACTCTGCAACTATGCCGTATAAGCGCATACTCTTAAAACTCTCTGGTGAGGCCCTGATGGGCTCGCAGAATTACGGTATTGATACCGCCGTTGCGGAGTCGGTCGCACGCGAGATCAAGGCCGTACACGATCAGGGTGTCGAGGTCGCTGTTGTGGTTGGCGGAGGCAACATTTTCAGGGGCGTTTCAAAATCGGCCGGGAACATGGATCGGGGCGCCGCCGATTACATCGGGATGCTCGCGACCGTTATGAACGCCGTCGTCCTCCAGGACGCCCTGGAAAAAGTTGACGTGTTCACGCGGGTGATGTCTGCGATAGATATTCCGCAGCTCGCCGAGCCGTTTATTCGAAGGCGGGCGATCCGCCATCTCGAAAAGAAGCGAGTGGTGATCTTTGCCGCGGGGACCGGGAATCCTTATTTCACGACGGACTCAGCGGCCGCCCTGCGGGCATGCGAGATCGGTGCCGACGTCATTTTTAAGGCTACAAAGGTGGATGGAGTGTACTCAGCCGATCCGATGAAGGACCCTTCGGCGACGAGATTCGAGAAGATCTCTTACCAGGAGGTCCTCGAAAAGCAGCTTAAAGTGATGGATGCTTCGGCGATTTCGCTGTGCATGGATAACAACCTGCCGATCCTTGTATTCAACATGACCGAATCCGGCAACATTCTCAAAGCGTTCGAGGGCGACCTAAACATCGGAACTCTTGTGTCGGTCGGCGGGAACGTGACGGCGGCAGGATAGAAAAGGTGAGGAAATGGGGAAACTATGAGCGTTGAAAGCGTGACCGGCACAACCAAGCCTAAAATGGAATCCGTGATCGAGGATTTCAAACGAAAGCTGGCAAACGTCAGGACCGGACGGGCGAATGTGGGCATCCTTGATCCGGTAGTGGTCGATTATTACGGGACCCCTACACCGCTCAACCAGATGGCGTCGGTTGCGGTCCCTGAACCGCAGCTGCTGACCGTTCAGCCATGGGACCAGTCGCAGCTCGGTGCAGTCGAAAAGGCGATCATTGCAGCTAATCTTGGGTTGAATCCGTCGAACGACGGAAAGATCATTCGGCTTTCGATCCCTGCCCTGACCGAAGAGCGTAGAAAACAGTTCGCTAAACAGATCCATGAGATCGCCGAAGAGCACCGGGTCGCGGTCCGTAATTTACGCCATCACGCGAACGACCAGTTAAAGAAGATGCTCAAGGACAAGGAAGTTTCCGAAGACGACGAACGCCGCGGGCTCGACGAAGTCCAGAAGCTAACGGACACCTATATCGGCAAGATCGACGAGCTGGCCAAGAATAAAGAACACGAGGTAATGAGCCTCTGATCCATTGGTATTTTTCGAAAACGTGCCCGCATTCATTTCAAAATGAATGCGGGCATTTTCGATCTTGTGCAGATCGGCAGTCACTGCTTGGCTTTCTGTTCGGCAAGCGCCTTATCGACCTCAGTTTTGAACTCTTTACAGCCCTTGGCAAGCTGTTCTTTGTCAGCAGGATTTTCCTGTATCGACTGCTTGATCGCGTCCTTGATCTGATTCAGGATCGTGGCCTTTGCGGCCTTGACGATGAAGTTGTCGTCGGGATTCTGGAGTTCGGCCTCGATCGTGTCGAGCACTTGGTCGCATTCAACGATTCCTGTGTTGCTCTTGCCAACGGTCGAATCGACCACGTCATCGGCCGTCGTCCTGTTGCTTCCGGACGAAGGCTGGTCGCCTGAGCGGAGGAAACTGCAGCCCAGAACGCTTAACAAAAGGACCCCGGCCGCTGCTGCCGCAAATTTGTTCTTGATATTATTCATTGATCGCCTCCTCAGACCTCCAATTCGGTTGACGCCTCCGCCCTATTCTTTTTGCAGATCGGCATATTTTTCGATCAGCTTCTTCATCCCGAAACCAGGGAAACTGATCGTCAGCTTCACGTTATCGCCGGAGCCTTCGCGTCGGAGAACAAGGCCCTTGCCATATTTCGAATGACGCACATGATTGCCTGCTGCGATCGGGCCGTTGTCCGGGTTGGCGCCACTCGACGAAGTGCCGGATGCGGCCGCTTTTAACCTTTCCAGGCCAGAACGCGGGTTCTCTGTGTCTGTCGGCCGTACATCGGGCCCCCCTGCCGCAGCCGACGCGGCGTTCTTCTTATTAAAGAATTCAGCGACCGCGTCCGCACTGTCATACGTTTTGCCTGTGTAAACGTTCCGGGGTTTTTGCACCTCATGGGACGAGCCTGCGGCGGCCGTCCTGACCCCGGGCCTGCCTTTCGCTGATCCGCGCGCGAATGAAAGCCAGGACGGCCCACGAGAAAGATCTTCGATCAATTCTAACGGAAGCTCATTGAGGAATTGCGAAGGCTCCGCAGCAAGGTCCTCGCCATACACACGACGTCGCATCGAATGGGTAAGATATAGAATTTCTTCGGCCCTTGTTATGGCAACGTAGGCGAGCCGCCGTTCTTCCTCCAGTTCCTTCGGGTCATTCAAGCTGCGCGAGTGGGGGAAAATGCCGTCCTCGAGGCCAACGATGAAAACGGTCGGAAATTCGAGGCCCTTTGCCGAATGGACCGTCATCAGAGTCACACCGGCATTTCCGTCGTATTTGTCGGTGTCCGAGGTCAACGCAGCATGATCGATAAAGTCTCGCAGGCCGGTCTCCGGCGTCTGGTCGTAGTCTGCTGCCGCATTTACGAGTTCCTCCAGATTCTCGAGCCTGCCCTCGGCCTCGTCCGTGTTTTCGGAACGGAGCATTTTCGAGTAGCCGCTGTCATCGATCGCCGCGATAACCGCTTCACCCACCGGACGGCCGGAAGGCGAGGCATCTTTGACCGTCGCCGAGATCTTATCGATCGTCTTCTTGAATTGGACTATGGCGTTGGAAGCCCTGCTTGAAATTCCGCGGACTGGGTCGGCATCGCGATCGGCCTCGGCCTCGATCACATCCCAAAGGGTGGTCTTTCTGGCTTTCGCCTCGCTCTGCAGGGCGTCCATCGTTGTTTTTCCGATACCGCGAGGCGGCGTGTTGATAACACGTGCCAAGGCGATATCATCCCGCGGATTCAATGCAAGCTTCAGGTACGCGACTATGTCCTTGACCTCGGCCCGTTCATAGAACGAGAACCCGCCGACAATGTTGTAATCGATCCTCAAACGTCGAAGTGCTTCTTCAAACACCCGCGATTGAGCATTTGTCCGATAGAGGACGGCAACTCGCTTGCTGGCGTCCCGCCGGCGGTGTTCCTCGATCCGGGCGGCGACAAATCTCCCTTCACTTTCGGCGTCGGGGGCCTGAAAATAGAAGATCCGCTCGCCTCCGTCCTTGCTCGTCCAGAGCTTCTTTTTCTTCTGATTCAGATTTTTTTCGATGATCGAATCGGCCGCGTCGAGGATCGTCTGCGTCGATCGATAATTCTGCTCAAGCAGGATGACCTTTGCATCGGGAAAATGACTCTCGAATTCGAGGATATTGCGAATATCCGCTTGCCGAAAGCCATAAATACTCTGTGCATCGTCACCGACAACGCAGATATTCTGCTGCTTTTCGGTCAGGAACGTGACAAGAGCAAGCTGAAGCGGATTCGTGTCTTGGTACTCGTCGACAAGGATGTAACGGTAGCGATCGTTATACTTGGCACGAACCTCAGCAGAGGTTCGCAGCAGCTTCACCGTTTTGATGAGGAGGTCATCAAAGTCCAATGCGTTCGCGCGCCCGAGCCGTTCTTCATAGAGGCGGAAGATCTTAGCGTATGCGGCCCTCTTTTCGTCCGTAAGTTCAACCGACGAGCTGAACAATTCAACATCCTCGCCTCGGTTTTTTGCTGCGCTGATCACCGAACGAACGACCCGCGGGACGATCTGCTTTTCATCAAGGCCGAGGTCCTTGATGCAGGCCTTTATCACCTTTTGGCTGTCGTCGGTGTCATATATCGTGAATGACCGTGTATATCCTTCGCCAAGATGCTCGATGTCCTGACGGAGGATCCGGACACAAAGGCTATGAAACGTCGAAAGGAGCGGGAACGAATTCAGCTTGGTGCCCTTCAAAAGCCGTTCGACCCGGGCCTTCATCTCTCCCGCTGCCTTGTTCGTAAAAGTGACGGCTAATATATTGTGCGGCGGAACCCCTTTGTCGGCAATAAGATAGGCTATCCGGACTGTGATCACCCTCGTTTTGCCAGATCCCGCACCCGCGAGGACAAGAAGGGGGCCATCGGTAGTCGTAACGGCCTCAGCCTGTTGGGGATTTAGTGAGGATAGCAGGTCCATTACTTGATCAATGTCTGAACGTCCTTGAACTTCTCGTGACGCGAGTCGCGCATAAGTTCGAACAGAGCCATTTCGGCACTCGATGAAAGAACGCCCGCCGCCGACATGCGGCTGAGCCCGGCCTGTTTGTCGTGTTCGAATCGGGATCCAACGCAGTCCGTGAGCAGGTGGACCCTATAGCCGGCCTCAACAAGTTCGAGTGCCGTTTGATTCACACAGACGTGGGTCTCGATGCCGCACAGGACTACATTTTGCGGCTTCAGTTCATCCAATCGCGCTTTGATTCCCTCTGCGGAAAATGCGCTGAAGGTCGATTTTTCGATCGGCTCATAACCTTCGGGAAGCGAGAATCGGATCTCTTCAGCAGTTGGCCCGAGGCCTTTGGGATATTGTTCGGTCACGATGATCGGAACGCCAAGCAATCCGAAGCCAGAAACCACCGTGGCGGTACGCGATGCTATCGAAGGGAAATTTCCGATCGGGTCTCGAAAAGCCTCCTGCATATCGACGACCATCAGAACACAGCCGTCTACTGACAACAATCTCGATAAACTCATTCTTCTTGGGTGCTAATCCGAGCGTGAGGCCTCCTGCCGGTTCGCTGGGCCGTCGCCCGGCCGTGTCGTTCCCCCGATCCGGGCCGCCTTTTCGCGCATCTCTTTTCGGTACTGCCTGAAGAAAAAGAACACGGCAGCAATACAGACCGCAAGGATCAATATCATCATCGCGACGATGAAATACACTTCAGCGGCTGCTTGCTCCGGCATATGTTCAGTTTAGGCGCTAGGTATCGCAGATTCAAGTTAATCAACTTCGGTACCTACAAAGGTCCTAAGGCTGCCGGGAGAATCGGGTGCGCGAGCGTGGACAATTTGAGTAAAAATGCAGGTTTGGGATAGGGCGGCGAGATCGGTGCGGCGTCTAATGGGGCGCTTGATTCGCCGGAAACGCCTCGGACTTCTCCGGGAACTCGGCGGCGAGCCGCTCGCGATACGTTTCCGGGATCTGCCGAACTTTCTTGTTCTGGTCGGTAACGAGATGAAGAGTCTCGCCCTCCGCCAGAAGTGTTCCGTCGGAGGGACGGATGATCTCATAAACAAATCGTATCGAACGGCTGCGGATCTCGGCCACACGGGTCCTGATCATCAGAATATCTTCGTAAAATGCGGGTGACTTATACCGGCAGTAGGTCTCGGCAACGACCATCAAGGCGTTGTCGTTCTCTTCCATCTCCTTGTAGGAAAAGCCGCGGGCACGGCAAAGGTCGCTTCGGCCGGCTTCGAACCAGATCAAGTAGTTCGAATGATGGACGATGCCCATCTTGTCGGTCTCGGCATATCGGACCCGGATCTCGGTTTCATGCCAGCCGTCCATAACAGTCGGGAGCACGCTGAAGGCGGTATGCAAGCGGCGGCTTAAACTGAACGCCTACTGCATTCTGCCAACTGCACACTGAGGAAACTGGCTGGGAGACAGGGATTCGAACCCCGATAGCCAGATCCAGAATCTGGAGTCCTACCATTAGACGATCTCCCAGCGTCCTTAATAATTTACGTGTCCGAAACGAAGGTTGTCAAACGACAACTATTTCGCCGCGAGGTTCCATGATTTTGACTTTCAGGGCCTAACTTTCTAATTTCTAACCTTATGTCGAGCGAAAAAGGGATCCTTACAAACCGGCAGGCGTTCCATGAATATCACATCCTGGACAAGTACGAGGCCGGAGCCGTCCTTTTAGGGACCGAGGTGAAGAGTATAATGGCCGGGCGGATACAATTGAAGGACTCCTACGTAACGATAAAGGACGGGGAGGTCTGGCTGATCAACGCCCATATTTCACCCTATTCGCACGGTAATCGGCAAAATCACGATCCGCTGCGGAGCCGAAAGCTTCTCTTACACCGCCGGGAGATCGATAAACTCACTAAAGAAACGACCCAGAAGGGCATGACGCTGGTCGTAACGTCGATCTACTGGAAGAATGGCCGGATCAAGTTCGAGATCGGCGTCGCAAAGGGTAAGAAGCTCTATGACAAACGGCAGGCTGAGATGCAGCGGACCATCGATAAAGAAACCCGCCAGCAGTTGAAAGAAAAGGTGAGATAAGTTAAGGTATTACAACGAGTTTCAAGTCCATAAGCATATTTTATAATCGAGGAAATTGATGGAGTTTACTGGCATATCGGGTAATTTTTCACATGCGTCCGCAGAGGCACTGGCCGTTGTCGTTTTTGACGGCGAGAACGCCGGCTCGGGATCGTTGGCCGAGCTCGACAAATTGACCGGCGGCGGCATTTCGGCTGTATTTAAGTCGGAAGATTTCAAAGGCGAGAAGGGCCAAACCGCGTTGTTTCGATTCTCACCTTCGGGCAAAGTCAAAGCAAGGGCGATCATGCTTCTCGGCGCGGGTAAAAGGGCCAATTATCGTGTCTCGGACGTGTCCGCGGCGTCGGGCGCCGCGACGCGTTACCTGCGGACGCGCAGTTTCAAGAGCTTCGCCTTCATGCCGAGGTGCGAGGGAAATGCTATCGCGATCGCCCAGGCAGCAGCCCAGGGCGCGGTCACGAGCCAATTTGAGCTCGATAAGTACAAGACCAAGGACAAAAAGAATAAATCGGTCAATAAGGTCATCGTTTGCATCGACGGAGCGAAACCTGCCGATCTGAAGAACGGGCTCTCCCGGGGCCAGATCATCGGTGATTCAATGAACTTCACGCGTGACCTCGCGAACGAACCGCCGAATGTGCTGACCCCGACGGAAATGGCCAATCGTGCTCAAAGAATGGCAAAGGAAGTGGGCTTGAAGTACGAGGTCCTTGACGAGTCGAAAATGACGAAGATGGGGATGGGCTCGCTCATGAGCGTCTCGAAGGGTTCCGAACAGCCCGCGAAACTCATCGTCCTGCGTTACATGCCGGCCAAGAACACGGGAAAGAAAGGCGACCTGCTCGCGCTCGTGGGAAAGGGTATAACGTTCGATACGGGCGGCATCTCGCTTAAGCCGGGCGAGGGCATGGATGCGATGAAGTACGATATGTCGGGCGGAGCGACCGTGATCGGCACGATGCGTGCGATCGCAATGCTGAAGCCGACGATCCCGGTCCTCGGGGTTGTCGCGGCCGTCGAGAACATGCCTGACGGCAAGGCTTCCCGCCCCAGCGACGTCGTCACGGCAATGAACGGCAAGACCATCGAGATCCTGAACACTGATGCAGAAGGCCGTTTGATACTCGCCGACGCCGTCGCTTATGCGGAGAAGCAGGGTGCCAACCGGATCGTTGATATGGCCACGCTGACCGGTGCCGTGATCATCGCCCTCGGCGACCAGAACACCGGGATCATGGGGAACGACGACGAACTCGTAAAGGAGATCATCGCGCTCGGCAAAGAAAACGGGGAAGGGTTCTGGGAGCTCCCGCTTGGTGAGGGATACAGCAAGCAGATCAGGTCCGATATAGCCGATATCAAGAACATCGGCCCGCGGGGCAAGGCTGGAACGATCATGGGTGCTGTCTTCATTCAGGAATTTGTTGATAAAGCCAAGTGGGCGCACCTGGACATCGCCGGCACGGCCTGGTGTGACACGGTGAAGCCCCACCAGGCCAAGGGCCCGACTGGCGTTGCGATCCGAACACTCGTTTCCCTTGTTGAAAAGTCCCAGTAGGGCGGCACTGCCGCAATTTCCAACACGGGCCGATAAATCTCTGCATTTATCGGCCCTTTTCGGCAAAATGCCTCGCCGCAGGACGTCTAATTCGCAGCTTTCCGGTACGAAGGCCTCGAGATCCGTTACGACAGACTTAAATGAACCTCGTTTCTAGAAAGAACCTGGCCAATATGACGCTTAGTGTCGTGATCCTGTTTGCCGGTTCGGCTTGTTTCTGGAGCAGTGAACGTTCTTCGGTTGACGATCCGGCGGAGCCTGCTGAAGAAAATGTAAATGCGGTCGCGACTAATCAGCCGAGATCGACGCAGCCGGCCGATCACGCGAAGCGGAGGGACGAGGGCGATTTCATCGTCCAGCACCTCGACGTCACATCGCCCGCGTACCAGGAATTCGACCGGCACGTCCGGAGTTCCCGGCTTTTGGAGGACGCAGCCGAGAAGCTCAATAGATCGCTGAGCCTGCCTAGAGATGTCTTCCTGCGGACAAAGGACTGCAAAGAAGTTAATGCCTTCTACGACCCGAATGATCGCTCGATCACGATCTGTTATGAATTAATGGGCCATTTTTACCGGATCTTTAAGTCCGCAGGTGAGAGCGATGAAAAAGCATATGACAAAATGAACGATGCCGTGCGGTTCGTATTTGTCCATGAGTTGGGGCATGCACTGATCGACCAATATAAGCTTCCGGTCGCCGGTAATGAGGAAGACGCCGCGGATCGCTGTTCCGCGTACGTCAACTTGAAGGAACTTGGCGAAGACGGGGCACGCGCGGTCTACGCGGCGGCCGATGCATTTGCTATTGAGTCGAAACAAGGCGACAATTCAAAACGAAACCTAGCGGACGAACATCTGCTTCGCGAGCAGCGTTTCTATAATTCACTTTGCATGATCTATGGTTCCGATCCGGAGAAGCACTCGCGTATCGTCGAAGGCGGCTACCTTCCGAAGGAGCGTGCGGTGAGATGCGAGGGTGAATTCAGGCGGGCCGTCGAGAGCTGGGTGAGCCTGCTCGAGCCTTGGCGAAAAGCCTGAACCATATTCTTATTCTGATCGGAGAAACGGTATGAAAAGACTCATCTTGGAGCTAATTAACGGAAAGGACGGCCGCGTGACCGGCCTGGTGGCAATGGGTTTGATCGGGGCCGTCGCGCTCGGCTGCACCTGTAACAAGTGGGCAGGCGACCTTGGCGAAACGAACAGCTCAAATTCGACGACGGTATCTAACACGACCAAGCCGGCGGATGAGATCCCGACGGTTTCAAGGCCCGACGCATCGAAAGGAGAGGTGCCAACCGACCCCCAGTCGCAGATGCTGGCACGCGAGACGATACTCGATTTCAATGACGCGATCCAGAGCGGCGACTTTTCGACGTTTCATGGAAACGTTTCCAAGCCTTTCCAGCGGCAGGCGTCGGCCGAAAAGATGGAGGATGCGTTCAAGGCCTTTATTGAAGCGAAGCCCGATTTCAGCGACGTGAAAACGATGACGGCGACATTCAGCCCGTCGCCCTCGATCCAGCGGCAGTCGGGCGTTCGGCATCTGCAGATCAAGGGCTACTATGAAACCTCGCCGCGGAGGATGAACTTCGACCTGAAGTACATTCCCGAGGGCAAGGATTGGAAGCTCATTTCTATCGAGGTCAATACCCGGGATTAGCTTTTGGGCGAATGACCAGCCATTTCAACGGGCGGCCGCGCTACGGGCATTTTGCCTTTATCCGCGGCCGCCGTTAAAATTGGTCTTTCGGTCCAAACGTAGAACAGACTTTCCAGTCTGTTCTTTTGCGGCTTTCAGGGCGTGTTGCCGGTCTTCGCAGTCGGTGGCGACAGGCCGAAAAGCTCGCCATTCAATTTTATGAAGATCCACGAGTATCAAGGCAAAGCGCTCCTGAAAGAATACGGGGTTCCGGTCCCGCGGGGCATCGTCGCACGGACTGCCGATGAGGCCGAGGCGGCGGCAAAGGACTTGGGCACGGACGTTGTCGTCGTCAAAGCTCAGATCCATGCCGGCGGCCGAGGCAAAGGCGGCGGCGTAAAGCTCGCCAAGTCGCCCGAGGAAGCCAAGCAGATCGCGTCCGAGATGCTCGGGATGATGCTTGTCACGCACCAGACCGGCCCCGAAGGCCGCGAGGTCAAGACGCTTCTGATCGAAGAAGGCCTGCCGATCGACAAGGAATTCTATCTCGGCATCACACTCGACCGGGTTTCGGGCCGCAACGTCTTTATGGCGTCGTCCGCGGGCGGAATGGACATCGAGAAGGTTGCCGAGGAAACACCCGACCTGATCCTGAAAGAGAAGATCGACCCGTCGGTCGGCCTGCGGCCGTTTCAGGCCCGCAAGCTCGCGTTCGGGCTCGGCATCCCGAACGAGTTGGTCAATCAGGCAGCAAAGTTCATGCTCTCGCTCTACGACGCGTACGAGAAAATGGACGCGTCGCTCGTCGAGATCAACCCGTTCCTGCTGACCAAAGACAACCGTCTGATCGCCCTCGACGCCAAGGTGAACTTCGACGACAACGCGATGTTCCGCCACAAGGACTACGCCGAGCTCCGCGACCTGAACGAGGAAGAGCCGCTTGAGATAGAGGCGTCCAAGTTCGATCTGAACTACATCAAGCTGGACGGCAACATCGGCTGCATGGTCAACGGGGCCGGGCTGGCGATGGCCACGATGGACATCATCAAGCTGGCGGGCGGCGAACCGGCCAACTTTCTCGATGTCGGCGGCGGTGCTTCGCAGGAGCGCGTCGAACAGGCATTCAAGATCCTGCTGGCCGACGAGAACGTGAAGGCCGTGCTGATCAACATCTTCGGCGGCATCGTTCGCTGCGACATGGTCGCCAACGGCGTTGTGGCTGCCGCAAAAAACCTGCACGTCGAGATCCCGATCGTCGCCCGGCTGGAAGGCACGAACGTCGAAGAAGGCCGCCGTGTCCTGGAAGCCTCCGACATCGGCATCATTCCGGCAACCACGATGGCCGACGCGGCCGAAAAGGTCGTGACTGCGGCGAAGGCTTAACCCTCACTATTCACAACACTTAACAGTCTCAGGCGGCCTGCGGGCCGCCTTTTCCGTTCCGCACGCGTTCAGCGGGCGTTCGGGCCGCGTTCCGTCGTTCGTCGGAACGTGTAACCTACTGCATTTAATGCAGTTAACACGCTGAACGATCCAAATTCGGGCCAAAAAGGAAAAAAGTTTTTCGGGGCATCATTTATTCGGTTTTCAAAGATCGATCTGCTGCGGGTTTGCGGCAACAGGGCCAATCATATTATCACGCTGTTGCATCTACTGTCCAGTATTTTATGTGTGCAATCCGAGGTTGCGCAGCCAGTAAAGCAACCAAATTCAAAAGTTTGAACATCCATTAGCGAAACCGCTTCGTTCGCGGTCCTGCGGACGGAAGTAAAAAGCAGAGGAAAACATTATGGATCGGGTACTTATTCTCCTGTTGGTATTGGTGTGCGCGTTTTCGGCGGCAGCACAAGGCGTTAGACGAACTACGGCGGCCGCTGCGAACGGGCTGGCGGGTCATTCAAAGCCCGCGGCCCCGGCAAATTCGCTGCCGATCCGTCGGGTGATCCTTTATTCGAACGGCGTCGCATATATCGAACGACGCGGCACCGTGACGGGCAACGCCGAGATCAACCTTTCGTTCAAGCAGTCGCAAGTGGACGATGTACTGAAATCGATGGTCGTGCTCGATCTGGGCCAGGGAAAGATAGGCGCTGTCAGTTATAATTCCTCGGCCCCGGCATCGGCTAGAACAGCGGAGATCCCGTTCAGCATCGACTCGATGTCTGAAGAAACCGACGATGACTCAGGCGGACTTGCAGGAGTGCTGTCACAGCTTCAAGGGGCCAAGGTCGTCGTAATGTCGTCAAACGGCACCGCGACCGGTTCGATCTTGACCGTTGAGAAACGCAAGATCGCTACGAAGGAAAAGGATGCGGAGACGTCCCAAACGGTCGGCCATACGCTCGTAATTGCTTCAGAAGCGGGCGAGATCACCTCGTTCGAGCTTGGGAATATCCGCTCCGTCAGATTGATCGAAGACGGGACGCGTCGAGACATCAGCGAATTTGCAAACGCAACCGCTTCTACACGTCGGCGAGACGCAAAGACCATTACCGTAACGAGCGATGGTTCCGGTCCGCGCGAAATGGTCGTCAGTTATACTATCGCTGCTCCGATTTGGAAGACCACTTATCGCGTCGTTCTTGGCGATGACGGCAAGCCGTTCTTTCAGGGCTGGGCTATCGTCGATAACGTCAGCGAAGAAGACTGGACGAACGTCCGCCTATCGCTGGTTTCCGGTTCGCCTGTATCGTTCATTCAGAATCTTCAAAAACCTCTTTACCGATACCGGCCAATTGTACCGATCCCCGATGACCTTAATCTTGACCCGCAGATCTACGACGCTGAGAGCGGTGCCAGTTATGGCAGTGGTTCCGGGTCGGGCTATGGTTCGGGAGACGGCACCGGCTCGGGTGCTGGAATGGGAAGATCTGTTGTCAATGCGAGTGTGTCTCAGAACATGCTTTCGCTCTTGCCAGGTGCCACCACCTCCGTCAGCGACGCGTTGGTGAGCGAAAAAGGCGGCGTACAGACAGCGGCAACCGGCAGCGAGCTGGGAGACCTATTTGAGTATCGGATCGATTTGCCCGTAACGGTTGAACGTAACCGGTCAGCACTTATCCCGATAGTGCAGACGCGAATGGAAGGCGAACGCGTCTCGATCTACAACGAGGCCACCCGGAAAGACCGGCCGATGGGTGGAATGATGCTCAGTAATACTTCATCCCTGACGTTCGAGGGTGGTAGTTTGACCGTGCTCGACCGAGACGCTTATGCAGGCGAAGCCCTCATGGAAAGGCTCAAACCGAAAGAACGTCGCCTGATCTCGTTCGCTCTTGACCTAGGAACGCGAGTCACAACGAAGTCTGAGATAGACCTCCGTCCCGTGCAGCTAATCAAGGTTGTGGACGGCGTATTCCAAGCACATTATTTCAGGCAGGATGCTAAGACGTACATCGTTTCGAACCAAACCGATCGATCGAAGACGATCTACATTGAACATCCCGTTCGGGACCGGTGGGGACTGTTGGAAAACTCAACGAAACCGGAAACAGTAACCGACCGGTACTATCGGTTTCGAGTCGAATTGAATCCATTTGAGACCAAAACGATTCCGGTCGTAGAGCAACAGGGCCAGATGGATTCGTACCAGCTCAGCAGCTTCACACGGGATCAATTATCACTTTTTGTCAGCCGTCGTTATATCGACGAGCAGACGCGGCAAAAGCTCGAACGCTTGATCGAAATAAGGTCACAGGTCAACCAAATAGAGGTGAAGTTGACTGCTTTCGAAACCGAAGAAGAACGTATTGCCGACGACCAGAAGCGTTTACGTGAGAACATTGAGGCATTGACCAAGACCGCCGAAGCAAAACAGCTGATCGCACGTTATGTCGCCAAGGCCGGCGAGCAAGAGACGCGGCTGGAGGAGATGGAGAAAGAGAGGAAAAGTCTAACCGCAGAAAAACAGCGGTTAGAGTCAGAATTGGCGGCTGCGATACGGTCTTTCGAGGTCAAATAGAGCTTATACCTTCATGTATAGCCGGCGGCGGTACAGTAGCCACATCAGGAAGAGACAAAGGAGGATAAGGCAGTGAAAGCGAAGGGGAAGGCTTGCAAACGTTATACTTATTGCATTCTACGGTGAATTCCGGCAGAGTAATCGTATGACGTTTGAGCGGATAACGATCGATCCCAAACGAATGAACGGGCGGCCATGCATTCGGCAACTTCGGCTGACCGTTAAGCGTGTGGTCGAGGCTGTGGCCACCTATCCGGATCGTCGTGACCTTCGGCGAGAATTTCCCGAACTCGAAGACGAAGATATCCGCGAAGCTCTCGCGTATGCGGCGGCGGCTTGACCCTCAAACTAAAAAAGTAAATGCAGTCATCCAGCGAAATAGCTAACTGACTGCCAGTATTTATCCTTGAAAATCTCGTAGTCGACTGCAAGCTCTCCACTTCCACTGAAGCGCTGCTTGGCTTCGTAGGCGACCTTGGACGGTCGTCGGAAGTCGACGCAAGCAATAAATACTGTTCTTTTTCCACGAGCACTCTGCCGTCCGATATAAAGGTAACCTTCAGAATCCTTAAGGTTTGAGACTAGAGACTCTTCTATAGCGTCTAGTTTCTCGTACGTATCTTGATCTGGCAGTCCGTTATTGACGGTCCCATCATAGCCGATGGTGATGACGAGCATCCACGGATGCGACGCCTTTGCGTCCCATTTGAGGAGGTCCGTGTTCATTACTGCAATGAGTGGGCTTCCGTCTTCGTGCTCCGCCTGATAACTGGCGTGCTCATCATTCTCCGTAAAAATACGAACGCCATCGTATTTTTCAACAAACAAGGCTCTGCGCGTCTCAAGGTAATTTGGCAGGGCATCGATCGGAATCAGATCTTTGTTGACTGAAGCTGGTCCGGCGAAACTCAGTTCGTCGATGTCCTCGAGAAAAGTCAGTTCCCCCAAGTAATTGTCGAGGAAAATATACGCTCCGTTCCTCGCGGATTGAGCATCGGACTCATCAAACGCCTCATGAACTATCGTGATGTCAATCAGATCGGGCTGATCGATGTTTTCGTTTTGGAAGAAGGACAAGGAATCCGTACCAAAGACGATGCCGTTGATCCGAATATCAAATCCCTCGACGGGCTGTTTAAGCGAGGTAAACTGCCAACCTGGAATGTCCGGAGCAGCGTCAACGAGCTCCTCAACAAACACAACGTTCTTTGGGTTGCCATCTGCGGTGAATACTAATTCCGCGGTCGAATCATCAAGCATTCCGGCTAGAAAGAAATATCCGTCCCTCAACTGGTTCAGCGCCGAACCCAAAAGCCCAAATACCTCTCGCTCGACTATTGAGCTGTCTCTAGTTCTTACGGCTTTGTGAAAATCAAGTTGATGTTTAGTGAACCAATTCCAAAAATCCGCATAAGTTTCGATCGGTTCTTCTTTTGAACGAAATAGTCTATCAAAGAAACTCATAAATCAGATATTTTACACCTTCACGTATATTCGTTTTCGGTAAAGCAGCCACATCAGGAATAGCCAGAGGAGGATGAAGCTGACGGCGTAGAGGAGTGAGGCGTCGATGGGCTGGGCGATGGAGAGGTAGATATTGTCGAAGATCCATTTCTGGAGGCTGACGGGCTGGCCGCCGGGGCCGGCGACGCGGTAGGCTCCGAGCATGCGGGCCATGATGCCTGAAAAGACGAAGAGCGGCAGGGCGTTGACGCCGAAGATGACGAACGGTTTTGCCCAACGTTTGTAACCCTTGATGTCGATCAGCCAGTAGCAGCAGCCGAGTACGAGCAACGCCAGCCCGGTGGTGGTGAGTACGTAAGAACTGGTCCACAACGACTTGTTCATCGGGAAGTAGCTGTGCCAGATGTAGCCGGCGGCGAGGAGGATGGTGCCGAAGAAGAACATTCCGCTTACGCGGGTTAGTGACGAGTGACGAGTGACGAGTGACGAGTTGTCGGAAAGAACCACCCCGTCCGCCGAAGCGGCGGCCACCCCTCCTTCGTAAGGAGGGGAGTTTTCTTTGTCACGTGCCACTTGTCCTTTATGACTTTCTTCGGGGTCGAGTGATGAGTATTTAGAAAGAACCACCCCGTCCGCCGAAGCGGCGGCCACCCCTCCTTCGTAAGGAGGGGAGTTATCTTTGTCACGTGCCACTTGTCCTTTATGACTTTCTTCGGGGTCGAGTGATGAGTATTTAGAAAGAACCACCCCGTCCGCCGAAGCGGCGGCCACCCCTCCTTCGTAAGGAGGGGAGTCTTCCTCGCTACTCGGCACATGTTCCGTGCTTCTTGCCTCGACCTCACCACTTTGCGGGTGCAGATCCTCCGGTGTAACCCTTACGATTTCACTCACGGCCCGTCTCTTGTCACTTGTCCCTTGTCCCTCGTCACTTCGCAAGAGCCACGTACCGGTCAGGACACCGCTGATGGTCGTCGCGATGGCGGGGAGTGTTGAGAGGATGCCTTCCGGGTCGAAGACTCGAGCCGATCGCCACATGTGGTTCTCGGTCAGGATGGTTCGGTCGAGCCATGCGGCGAGATTGCAGGCCTTGTCGTTGATCGTCGTTATCTCGCATCCGGGCACAGGCACCAGCGTCATCAACGCCCAGTAGCCGAGAAGCAGTGCGGCCGCGATCCCCAACTGCTGTTTCCACGTAGTGTGGAGAAACAGGATGGAGACGATGAGGTAACATACGGCGATCCGCTGGAGGACGCCGGGGATCCGCATTGTCGTGAAATTGTAGGTGACGAGGTTATAGCCGGCCAGGTTCAGGGCGATGATGCCGAGAATGCTGGCCGCGATCAGCACTGCGGCGACTCGGAATTTCCTGAGCAGCAGGTAGAACAAGCCGGCGGTCATCACCAGCCAAACGAGCATCTTTAGCGGGTCGGGGGCGTCGCTCGCCTGAAATTGGAAGAACGGCGTAACCGAGATCGCGAGGCCGAGAAGGAAGATGATCACGGAGCGGGTGATGATCTTGCGGTAGATGTTTGTCTTACCTGGTTGATCGGAAATGCCCCGGTCGCTACCGCTCCCGGTTCTGACTTCTGAGGCACGCTCGTTTACACTCGCGTTTCTGCCCGTATGTTTGCGGAGTGCGATCGGGATCGCGACGCCGACGATGAAAAGAAAGAACGGGAAGATCCAATCGGTCGGGGTCAGGCCGTGCCAGGCCGCGTGTTCGAGCGGATCGTAAATGTGCGCCCACGTGCCGGGATTATTGACCAAAACCATCCCGGCTATGGTCATTCCGCGAAAGACGTCAAGCGATACGAGGCGATCCTGCATTCAAGCCAATGGACGATGGACAGTGGACAATGGACAATTTCGGATCCGGAAATGTGCGGGTTTTGTCGACTGCACGAGCTTATCACAATGATTCCCGAAAGATCCGATCCGAAAGATCACCAGTCGCCCTAGGATGTTGATTGTTTCCACATGGAGAATGGCCCGCAATTTTCCACTTTCCACTATCAACTTTCCATTCGCGGCTACCAGCCGTTGCGTTCGCGGGTGCTTGTTATATGTGCCGCGTGGTGGAGCGAGTGCCAGGCATAAAGAGCCGTGACCCGGTCGAGCGGCCAGGTGCCGGTCTCGGGATGGGCGAAATCACGTTTGAAATCGGCTTCGGTCATGTTTCTAAGGAGTTCGGCCCAGCGGGCGTGGACGCCGTCGATGATCGCGAGCGAAACTTCGACGGGAAGTTTGCTGTCTGCCAACTCGGCCCATTTGTCTTCGTGATAAGGGCGGATCGACGGCGTGTCCTCGGTCAGAGCGAGCTTGAAACGGCAGAGCGAATTGATATGGCTATCGGCGATGTGATGCACCGTTTGGCGGAGCGTCCATCCGCCGTCGCGATATGGCGTGTCGAGCTGCTCTTCAGAAAGGCCATCGACGGCCCCACGTACTTTTGCGGGAAGCCCGGCGATGGTTTCGATGTTGTCGGCCAGCGACGGGAACGCGGCCGGGTCGAACCGGCCGATAGGGAATCGAGGGTCTTGTTCAGGGGATGCTTGGCTCATATTCGTTTGGGCGATTTCGCGTCAATCACCGATATAGTTTTCAAACCGCGTGAATTGCTTCAAGAACGCCAGCCTGATCGTGCCGGTCGGGCCGTTCCTTTGTTTCGAGATGATCAACTCGGCCATTCCGGCATTCTCTTCGTTAGGGTCATAGTAGTCCTCGCGATAGATGAATGCAACGACATCGGCGTCCTGTTCGATCGAGCCTGACTCGCGGAGGTCTGACATCATCGGACGAGGCGGCCGGCGGGCCTCGGGTGCACGAGAAAGCTGAGAAAGGGCGATCACCGGGACGTTCATTTCCTTTGCGAGTGCCTTCAGTTCACGCGAGATCTGCGAGACTTCCTGCTGCCGCGATTCGACACGCGATCCGCCGCCCATTAACTGGAGATAATCGACGACGATCAGATCGAGACGTTTCTCCTCGACGGCCAGCCGACGCGCCTTTGCCCTCATTTCCAGGACAGAGATCCCAGGCGTGTCGTCAATGAACAGGCGGGCCTGGGCAAGCGTGCCGATCGCTCGGGCGAGCCGCTCCCACTCGGCCGGCGAGATCATGCCGCGGCGGAACCGCGAGGCGTCAACCTTGGCTTCGGAGGCCAGCATTCTCATTACGAGCTGCTCCTTCGACATTTCGAGCGAAAAGAAACCGACGACCGCCTTTTCGTCGATAGCGGCATTTTGGGCGATCGTCAGGCAGAGTGCGGTCTTTCCCATCGACGGGCGGGCCGCCACAATGATAAGGTCGGTGGGCTGCAGGCCCGAAGTCATATCGTCGAGGTCGCGAAAACCCGTCGCCAACCCGGTCAAAGCGTGCGACTTTCTCTTCGAATACTCCTCTACCTTTTCCAGGACCCGTTCGGCAACCGGTTGGACATGGCTGAATCCTTCGGTATTGCGGCGTTCGGCGAGTCCGAAGATCATCTGCTCCGCGTGATCGAGGATGACGCGGGCGTCGTCCTCCTCTTCAAGGGCCTCGCTTGTTATCTGATTGCAGGTGCGGATCAGGTTCCGCATCATCGACTTGTCGCGGACGACATTGATGTATCCCGTCAGGTCGGTGAAATGCGGCAGGCCGTAGGTCAGATTTGCGATGGTCGAGACGCCGCCGACCGCCTCGAGAGCGCCCTCCTTTTTCAGTTCCTCGCCGATCAGGATGGGGTCGATGGGCTTTGACGACTCGAAAAGCGAGGTCATCGCGCTGAAGATCCTTCGATTGAGCGGAGAATAGAAGTCGGCCGGTTTAAGGTGTTCGACCGCCTGTGTGATAAGCGAATTGTCCAGCAGGATCGCGCCGAGAATGGCCCGCTCGCTGTCCTCGTTCGACGGCAGCGGACGTTCAAGAAATTGATCGCGTCCGGCTTTTGCAAATGATGCCATTTAGTTTGAGAGCCCTTACTGCAGATTAAGATGATAGCTCTGCGCCGATGGTGGATTCAACGCCGCCACAAAGATTTTTATGCGAAAATTTCCACAGAATTTGCACAAAAAAAGCCGCACCGATCGAGACCGGTGCGGCTCCGCTAAACTCTTGAAATGAATTAACTTTCCGCTTCCGTTTCAGCAGCTTCCGCAGCCGGTTCTTCGGCGGCGGCCGGTTCGACGGCCTCGTCCGCGGCTTCAGCTTTGCGGCCTTTTTTTTCTACCTTTTCGGGAACGGGCTCGCCGCCTTCGGGCGTCACTTTGACGGGGACGTCGATCGTCACCTCGCGATGGAGTTTCACCTTGACCGTGTATTCGCCCGTCTCTTTGATCGGTTCGCGAAGGACGATCTTTCTGCGGTCGGTCTCATAGCCCATGCCCTGGAGGGCGGCTGCGATGTCCATCGATGTGACCGACCCGAACAGCGTGCCGCCCTCGCCGGCCTTGCGTTCGAACTCTAGCGAGATGGCGCTCATCTGTTCCTTCTGGGCCTCGGCGGTCGCTTTTTCGACAGCGGCCTTCTTAAGGAGAGCCGCCCTTTCACCCTCGATCTGTTTGATGTTGCCCTTGGTTGCGAGCGTCGCAAGCCCCTGGGGCAGCAAATAATTACGGGCGTAGCCAGCCCGGACCTTTACGATCTCTCCGCGGCCCCCGAGAGTATCGATATCTTCTCTCAATAATACGGTTGTTGATGCCATGATAATTGATCCTTTTTCGGTCACGTATCCCGCTGCTATCGGCAAGCGGCCGTGACATCCTTTTTCCGGCAGCTTCGGCTACCGGGATTGACTCGCGATGCGGGCTTTAACCGATCGCTCCGCATTCCAGCGTTGATCTACTCCCAAACGTACGGAAGCAAAGCCATCGATCTCGCCCTCTTGATCGCCGTCGCTATCCTCCGCTGGTCTTTCGCGGAGATGCCCGAAATACGGCGTGGCATGATCTTGCCGCGCTCCGGAATGAACTGCCGGAGAAAATCGACATCGCGCCAATCTACGTAATCCGGAACGACCTGACGCGGCCGCCGGCGTTGATAACGTCGGGGAGCCTTTTCGCCGAACATGTCTTCGGCGGCGAAATTAGTACTTTCCTTTTGTTCCAATTCGTTCTCAACCATAATTCCTCTTTATCAGGCCTGCGCCTCCACGGCCGGTTCGCCCGCGGTCTCTTCCGTCTTTCGGAACTTCGCACGCTGGGCGGCTCTCTTCTCACGTTTAGCACGCAGCTTTTCGGCCTTCTTCCGATCCTCGTCGACGCGGACAGTTATGTACCGCATGATCATATCGTTGACGCGCATGCGGCGTTCTAGCTCCATGATCTCCTGGCCGCTTCCGTCGATCTCGAACAGCACGTAGTGCCCTTCAGTCTTTTTCTTGATCGGATAAGCGAGCGTGCGAGTGCCGATGTCGTCCATCCGCACAACGGTGCCGCCTTCCTTTTCAACCAATTTTCCAACGGCCTCATTGAGTTTGCCGATCCTGTCGACCGGCGTGTCCGGATCGATGATGTACATTACTTCGTAAGTTCTATTTGCCAATTTTCATTCCTCCCTCTGGTTATCCAGCCTCATCCCGGCGGGGATGAAGCAAGAAGGGTCTTTTGAGTGACGAGTGACAAGTAACGAGGGACGAGATCAAGTTTATGAGAGCCCAGCACTCCGGCTGATCGCTACGTTGACTTGTAGCTCGAATCGTAATTTTCACTCACCAAAAGATATTCATTCACTCACCGCTATGAGACCTTGCGATCTCGTAACAGGTTTCGGGAACTACTCGTTCTTACTCCCGCCACTTGCCACTCGTCACTGGTCACTTCTAATTAAACTGAGCCATTGCTTTTTCCACGCCGTTCTCAAGAACGCTTCGTAGAGCGTCGGCCCCTTTTTCGAGTATCTCGTTCAACTTTGCAAGATCGGCCTTGCCGAAGGGTTCCAGCACGAAGCTGCTTGCGTCCGACACCGGATGTTCCGGGGCTATTCCGATCCTGAGACGAATAAACTCGTTCGTTTTCAAACAGTCGATGATCGACCTTAAACCGTTCTGGCCGCCGTGGCTTCCGGCCGGCCTGATCCTGATCGTGCCGAAGGGCAACGCAAGGTCGTCGGATATCACGATCATGAACTCGCGGCTGCGGTCCGGTTTGCTGAGCAAGCAACTCACCGCCTCGCCGCTGAGGTTCATATAGGTCTGCGGTTTTGCCAACTCGGCTACGCAGCCTGCGATCCGTGTCCGCCCGACCAGCGACCTGCATTCGGACCGCTTGATGTGTGCACCCGCCTCCTCCGCCAGACGATCGACAAGCATAAAACCAAGGTTGTGCCTTGTCTTTTCGTATTTCTGGCCGGGGTTGCCAAGCCCAACTATCAACCAGTTGTCCGAGGTCGCATCCGGCAAGGTCGCTATTCGCCGCCTTCCTCGCCGGACGGTGCTTTTTCGCTTCCTTCACCCTCTCCGCCGACGATCTCGGGCTCTGCACCTTCTTCGACCTGCGACTCAAGTTCGGCTTCCTTGACGATCGAGATCGACGCCACGACCGTATCAGGAGCCTCGTGGATCTCGATCCCTTCACCGACCTTAAGGTCAGAGACGTGAATTGCGTGCTCCATCGTGAGGCCGCTGATATCGACATTGATCGATTCCGGCGTTTTCGCAGGTTCGCACAGGACCTTGATCTCGCGCATCGCCTGGTTGAGCACGGCGCCCTCTTCCTTCAACGCTTCCGGTTCGCCGTCCAGATGGATCGGGACGGTCATCTCGATCTTTTCGCCTTTGGCGAATCGCCGCAGGTCGGCATGCATCAGACGGCCGGTAACCGGGTGGATCTGGCGGTCCTGGAAGATGACATCATTTGCGTCGCCGTTGACATCAAGAGTGAAAACCGTGTTCACGCCCGTGTCAGACCTCAGGATCGCGGCCAGTTCGCTCAACTCCGCCGCGGCAGCCACGCTTTCGGTACCCCCGCCGTAAACAACGACCGGGATCCTGCCGCCAACCCGCAACCTCCGGGAGTCGTTCTTGCCCCGCGCCTCACGCTTTTCCGCCTTCACTACAAATTTCTCAGCCATAACCTGTTTATTCCAAATTCCAAGTTCCAAATTCCAGATCTCAAATTCCGGATTCCAAATCAACATTCCGACATTGAATTTGGAATCACAAAAATACAGGATCTGCGATCATATAAACAACGAAGAGACGCTTGTCTCATCATGGATCGACCTTATCGCCGATGCCAAAAGTTCGGCGACGCTCAAAACTACTATCTTCTCGCTTGAGTTCGTCCCGAGCGGGATCGTATTCGAGACGATCACGCTCTTAAGGTGCGAGCGTTTGATTTTCTCTATCGCGCTGCCGGAGAGAACCGCGTGCGTAAAAACCGCCCTAACTTCGTTCGCACCAGCCTCGTGCAAGGCCGCCGCGACCTTGCAGATCGTTCCGCCCGTATCGCACATGTCATCGACGATCAGGCAGTTCTTGCCGGTCACGTCGCCGACGATATTCATCACATCAGCCTCGTTCGCGCGCTCGCGGCGTTTATCGCAAAGTGCAAGGCCGGCATCGAGCCTTTTTGCATAGGCCCGGGCACGTTCGGCGCCGCCCGTATCCGGGGCGACAACGATCAGGTTCTCGATCGGGTTGTTCTTGAAATAATCAACCACGATCGGGGCCGCGTAAAGGTGATCGACCGGGATATCAAAAAACCCCTGGATCTGCGAAGCGTGAAGGTCAACGGTCAGGACCCTTTGAGCCCCGGCCTTTGTGATCAGATTCGCGACCAGCTTTGCCGCGATCGGCACACGCGGACGGTCCTTTTTGTCAGACCTCGCATAACCGAAATATGGGATGACCGCTGTCACCCTTTCTGCCGATGCACGGACAAACGTGTCCATCATGATCAGCAGCTCCATCAGATTCCTATCGGTCGGCGGGCAAGTCGGCTGCACGATAAATACATCGGCACCCCGCACGTTTTCCCCGATCTGGAAATTGAATTCCCCGTCGGAGAACCGGTCAGTGCTCGCCTTTCCCAGGTCGCACTGCAGATGGCCGCAGATCTCTTCGGCCAATGCGCGATTAGCGTTCCCGGAAAAGATCTTTATGCTGCCTGTTACGCTCATGAAATTCCGAATTTCAGATTCCAGATCCCAAACGTGTCGTTCCAAGTTCCAAGCCAGAACCTGGAATTTCAGATCGGAGATCTGAAAGAAAAAAGAAAAGGCTGCCTTGTTCTAGGCAGCCGTTCCGATGTCCGCTAATTGGCTGGGGCGGGAGGATTCGAACCTACGAATGCCGGATCCAAAGACCGGTGCCTTACCACTTGGCTACGCCCCAATGCTAATTTCGAGAAACTTTATCGGAAACGGCTTTTCGTAGAACATGCTTACCAGCCTGTTCGTCGGCAGACTAAAGTCCGCCGTGCACTTTCTCGCGGTATTCCTCACGCGAGACTGCCGCTACGGCAAACGTTCGCCAGTTGACCTCATCGTCAAGGGCTTTAATAGCAGTCTGCCGTGTCTCTTCTTTTTCAAATACTGCATAAACACTGGCCCCGCTCCCGCTCATCAGAACATTCGCGGCCCCAAGTCTTGCAAGCCGTTCACGTACCCTCCCGATCTCGGGAAAAGCCTTGAAAACGGCACCTTCAATGTCGTTTCGAAGCATTCCATGCCTAAGATCAAGCAATTTGGCTTCGGAACGGCAAACAAAAAGGATACTTTCGAGGGCTTCGGATGTCAAGTTTTGGGCACCGAGGAGCGAGTAGGCATGCGCGGTGGATACACTAACGTCCGGCGTGACGATCAGGAGGTGCGGTTCACTGATCTGGATCGCATCTTCGATCTTTTCGCCCCGGCCCGTGCCGACAGCGGTCCCTCCCGTCAGAAAGAACGGAACGTCGGATCCGAGATCGGCCGCGATCGGGGCAAGGTCGTCGAGCGATGCACCAAGCTTCCAGAGCCTGGAAAGACCGATCAGCGCCACGGCGGCGTTTGACGAACCGCCCCCCAGACCTCCGGGCGAAGGTATCCGCTTCTCGAGGCGGATGACCGCGCCATGTCCCGTCCCTCCACGCTCATTCAGCATTCGTGCGGCTCGGATGATGAGGTTTGTTTCGTCACGCGGGATCCGCTCGTCGGAGCAATCGAGAAGAACCTCACCGCCCTCGGCAAATTCAAGATCATCGTGAAGCGAGACCGTCTGAAAGACAGTAAAGATCTCATGAAACCCGTCCGGCCGCTTGCCGAGAACGCGCAAGTAGGGGTTGATCTTAGCGAAGGATGGCAGCGTGAAGGTCTCCACGCAATTAGAATAAAGCAAAAACGCACTCCGTGTATTGGAGGGCGGTTTGAGGGCATCGCGAAACGGCTGGTTTTGCGGCGGCGTCCGATCGGAATGACGAGTTCAGTTCCTTATGAATACCTGCGTGAAATAGTACTTTCCGTCGGGGGTAACGGCCAGCCCGATCGCGGTCTCGGTCCAACGCGGATCGAGCATGTTGCCCCGATGGCCCGCGGACCGAAGCCATTTTTCGACCACCGTCGAAACGGGGTCCTCGAAGCCTTTCAGAAAGGCGATGTTCTCGCCGATCGCCTGCCACGCGCCCATCCGCAGTTTTCGGGCACGGTCGTCCACAAGCGAACCGTCGAGCCCTTTGTGGCTGAAGTAGTTGTATTCGGCCATATCGACCGAATGAGCCCTGGCGACCGCGGCAACCTTGTCATTCCACGAAAGCGGACTCAGGCCGGCCCGGGACCGCTCTTGATTGACGAGCCGAAGGGCATTTTGTTCAAGTGCAATAAGCGAGCCTGACGACGCATCCGCAGGGAAACTTGAGACGCCTCCCGTGAACGGGTTCGCCGAGCGAAGAGCCATCCGGCTCGAAACGCCATCCTGAGCCATCGCGGCCGCGGCGATCTGCGTTGTTAGGAAAAGGGAAAAAAGGAACTTCTTCATTTCACCTCACTTCGGCGGCCGGACGATCGTGCCAACGGCATGACTCTTGGCTTTGCGCTCGCCTTTCGGCGATTGCCCTTTCGGTTAAGGTCGGAGGACGGCATGAAGCCCCTCCAATTTAAATAGATTAAGATAGCGGTCGCGTTTCCAATTTTGCTGCGGTCGCGGGCTGCCGATGGAGTCCGCCCGGCCGTTCGCGTAAACTGGCCTTACGATGGCAGAACTAGTACAGCTCGGGAGAAAGCCACCGCAGGAAGGCAAAGAGCCACATGTCGATCCTGTCTGCAAGATGCTGGTCGTGCCCGAGTCGGCCGCGGCCGAGTATGAATACGCCGGGAAGAAATACTATTTCTGCAATCCAGGCTGCAAGGTGAAGTTCGCTGCCGATCCGGAGCGGTATTTGAGCCAGGAGACGGGAGACGGGAGACAGGAGAGTGATGTACCGGACTCCGTGCTCGGCTCTCCGGCCTCCCATTCTACGGCCGAATACACCTGTCCGATGCACCCGGAGATCGTCCAGATCGGCCCCGGCTCGTGTCCGAAGTGCGGGATGGCACTTGAGCCGAAGGAGATCACGCTCGACGACACGCCGGATCCGGAGTTAGTGGATATGCGTCGGAGGTTTTTGATCTCGGCGATACTGACGCTTCCAGTCTTTATCCTGGCGATGGCCGAGATGTTCGTCGACTTCAATGCTCTGGTGCCGTCGTGGCCGCATGGAAGGGCATCGGCCGTCTCGCTGTGGGTACAGTTCGTGCTTGCTACGCCGGTCGTGCTTTGGGGAGGCTGGCCTTTCTTTCAGAGAGCGTGGGCTTCGATAAAAAACCTTAGCCCAAATATGTTCACGCTGATCGCGATGGGTACCGGAGCTGCGTTCATTCTGAGCGTTGGAGCGCTTTTCGTTCCGGGGTGGTTTCCCGCCGAGATGCGGGACGCCCACAGCGGCATCGTGCCCGGCTATTTCGAATCCGCTGCGGTGATAACGACGCTCGTCCTGCTCGGGCAGGTGCTGGAATTGAAGGCCCGTTCTCAAACGTCTTCGGCTATCAAGGAACTGCTTCGGTTGGCACCCGAGACGGCGACGGTTGTAAATCCCGACGGTTCCGAGGACGAGATCGACCTTAGGCATGTGCAGGCGGGGCAGACCTTGCGCGTCCGCGCCAATGAAAAAGTGCCGACGGACGGAGTGATCGTCGAGGGCGATACATCCATCGACGAATCGATGGTTACGGGTGAGTCGCTGCCGGTAGAGAAATCCCCAGGAAGCAATGTTATCGGCGGAACGATCAACACCAATCGCAGCTTCTTGATGAAAGCTGAGCGAGTAGGCAACGAGACTTTGCTTGCACAGATCGTGAAAATGGTCGGCGAAGCCCAACGCTCGCGTGCCCCGATCCAGAGGCTGGCGGACGTCGTATCGGCTTACTTCGTCCCGGCGGTAATTGTGGTTGCGATCATCGCGTTAGTTACGTGGTTCTTGCTCGGCAGCCTTGCCTACGCGATCGTCGCCGCCGTCAGTGTCCTCATTATCGCCTGCCCCTGCGCATTAGGACTGGCGACACCAATGTCGATCATGGTCGGCACCGGACAAGGAGCGAAGAACGGCGTACTAATAAAAAAGGCCGAGGCGTTGGAAACACTCGAGAAGGTGGACGCGATAGTCGTCGATAAGACGGGAACGTTGACCGAAGGCAAACCTACTCTGAGTATGATCGTAACCTTCGATGCATTGGAAGATGAAGTGCTCCGACTTGCAGCCAGCCTTGAGGCCTTAAGCGAACACCCGCTAGCGTCGGCTATTGTCGACCAGGCAAGAAATCGAAACATCAAATTAGCTCCGGTTCTGGAGTTCGAGGCGTTCACAGGCCTAGGCGTCGGAGGTTTTGTCGAAGGACGAAGAGTAATGATCGGTAGCAAGAGAATGTTGCAAGCGATCCCGGGCGGCGTTGATCCGGGCTATACCGGTATGGCCGAGAGCTTTGCAAACGACGCAATTGTTCTTTTCGTCTTCATCGATCTAAGGATCGCCGCTTTGATCAGCCTGGCTGATTCAATCAAGCCCTCTGCAAAGGCTGCCATCGACGAACTACACCGTCAGGGCATCGAGGTGATAATGATGACCGGCGATAACCGGCAAACCGCCGAGGCAGTGGCCAAAGAACTGAATATCGACCAGGTCTTTGCCGAAGTGATGCCTGAAGAAAAGGCCGCGAAGGTGAAGGAGCTTCAGGCCCAAGGCAAGATCGTGGCGATGGCGGGTGACGGTGTGAACGACGCTCCGGCGCTGGCCCAGGCCGATGTGGGTATCGCGTTCGCTAGCGGGACGGACGTGGCTATCGAATCTGCAGACATCACGCTGCTAAAACCCGACCTCGACGGCATCCTGAAGGCGAGGAACCTGAGCCGAGGGACGATGAAGAACATCCGGCAGAACCTATTCTTCGCGTTCATCTATAACATGGTCGGCGTCCCGATCGCCGCCGGCGTCCTGTTTCCTATACTCGGCCTCCTCCTTTCGCCGATGATCGCTAGCGCTGCGATGACGTTCAGCTCGGTCTCGGTCATCGCAAATGCCCTCCGACTACGCAAATCAGAACTTTAAGAAGATCGGCCACGAATAACACGAATTGAGTAAAGGCTTCTTATTTGTGTAATTCGCGTAATTCGTGGCTAAATCTTCCTATGGGTTTGGCGTTGGCAATACATGGCGGGGCGGGCACCATTCTGAGGTCTAAGATGACCCCGGAGCTCGAAAGAGAGTATCGGAGCGGGCTGGAAGCTGGTTTGGCCGCAGGCTGGGATGTCCTTACTCAGGGCGGTTCGTCGCTCGAAGCTGTTGAGGCGGCCGTTGTTTCGCTTGAGGACTTTCCGCTTTTTAACGCGGGCCGGGGCTCGGTCTTCACGCACGAAGGCAGGCAGGAGATGGACGCTGCGATCATGGACGGCCGTATCCTGAAGGCCGGGGCCATCGCCTTCGTCCGCAACATCCGTAATCCGATAAAACTTGCAAGGCTGGTGATGGAACGAAGCGAGCATGTGCTGCTTGCCGGCGACGGGGCGAATCAGTTTGCCGACGCGCTGGATGTCCCGACGGAGCCCGACGAATACTTTTTTACGGAGCACCGCTGGCTGCAGCTGCAAGATGCGATCGCCGCAGGGCGCGTGCAATTGGACCACGCAGCTGTGCGGCCGGTCGGCACGGTCGGTGCCGTGGCCTGCGATCGGAACGGCTATCTCGCTGCAGCTACTTCGACCGGAGGCATGACGAACAAGAAATTCGGCCGCGTCGGCGACACTCCGCTAGTCGGAGCCGGAACCTATGCCGACGGGACCTGCGCGGTATCGTGCACCGGCCACGGCGAATATTTCATGCTCGGGGTGACCGCGTATGACGTCGCGGCCCGGATGAAATACAAAGGGCTGAGGCTCGAAGATGCGGCCGACGAAACAGTCGCTCGATTGACCGAGATCGGCGGAGAAGGCGGCCTGATCGCGGTCGATACAGACGGCAATTTGGCACTCCCGTTCAATTGCGAAGGTATGTATCGCGGCTGGTTCACCGAAGGTGGACAACCTCATATTGAGATCTACAGATGAATCGCCGTTCGTTCAGCGGGAAACGGGCGCTGACCATCCAACCGGGAAATAGACGACCAGTTCCCTTCCGTCGGTGGAGAACGCCGCCGTTCCCTGGTCGCCCGTGGTGATCACACTCGCCCCGATATCCGACCAACTTTTTACAACCTCTTCATGTGGATGTCCGAAATGAGAGCGCCTTCCCACCGGGATCACGGCAAATCGCGGACGAACGAGACCGACGAATTCCGGCGTTGACGACGACCGGCTCCCGTGATGCGGGACCTTGATCACGTCCGCACCGAGTCCGGCACCGCCGTTCACAAGCTCGAGTTCCGCCGCGGACTCGATGTCGCCGGTGAGCAGAAAAGACCTGCCGCCGAAAGTGAGCCGAATGACGACGGAAAGATCGTTCTCTTTCGCGGTAAGTGACGGCATCCCGTTCGGATGAAGGACATCCACACGGACACCGGCGATTTCGAATGTATCGCCACGCGACACGGATTTTATAGGGACACCTTTCGCTGACAGTTCGCCTTCGAGCCTCGATCGGAGATCATCGATGCCAACCGTCGGACCGAACCATGCCTCGCCGATCCGGAAGTTACTGATAACCGCGGTCAATCCTTCGATATGGTCGGCGTCCGCGTGCGTCGCGACGATCCGGTCGATGGAGGAAATGCCTTTCTCCCAAAGAAATTCCGAAACGACCATCTCTCCGATGCTCGGGCGGTCGGGCTCAAACTCCACTGGTATATCCGTCTCAAAACGTCGACGTCCACCCGCATCAACGAGCATCGTCTCGCCGTTCGGAAATGTGATCAGGGTCGAATCACCCTGGCCCACATCCAGAAACTCTACGTAAAGCCGGCCGTCGCCCCGCGGGCCGCTGAACGGGTGCAGGACGATCGCGGCCCCCGTCAAAATAGCGAAGGCGGCGGTCGTGATCGCTGGTCGAAAAAGCGGCGGGCCAGGAGCGGCCCGGTTACTCTTAATATCGAACGGGTCCCAGCGGTACACAGACATCCCCAGGATCGCCGCGGCGGCAAGGTAAGCGAAATAGATCCATGGTTCGGCGGCCGCGTAAACGGGAACGCGAAAGCTCAGCCCCGGGAAGTCATTGACCTGGCCCGGCACCGACAAAATAAGCCAAACGATCAGATCCGCAAGGCGCACCAAAGGAAGCGATAACGCCGAACTGATAATTGAAAACCCCGCCGCGGCCGACGAAACGAATGCGAGCAATGCGACCAGCGGCCCCGTCCAAATGTTAAGGACCACCGACACCGGAACGAATCGGTGAAAGTAATGGACCGTAAGCGGCAGCATCGCGAACTGAACGACCGCCGAGACCACGAGGCCTTCGAAAATGCGTGCCGCGAGACGGCGGGCGAGGCCGCTGGCGCCGGGGAACAGGGCCGGCGATTTGAAGAGCTTTGCCGACCATGAATTTCGCGAAGATTCGATCTGCCAAGCCTTCTCATTCCAGTAGAGCGACTCGCAAAACCGTTTGATTGGAGCCGACACGACCGGAGGGAACGGCGTTTCCCGGGTCGGCGTCCACGAACCTATCTCGCGAAGGCGACGGACGATCGGAAATCCGGCGAGCACTATCGCACCGACGCTGACGAAGGTGAGTTGGAACGACGGGGAAAACAACTCGCCCGGACGCCACGCCAGCAGGAGCAAACCGCACAAGCCGAGAGCATTCAGCAATGAGCCCGGCCGATTTATCAAGTATGCGAACCAGAGGATCGTGAACATCAGGCTGGCTCGTATCACCGGCGACTCCGCCCCTACCGCGAACGCATAGATCCAGAGAAAGCCGCAAACCAAAAAGAACCGGACAAGTCTTCGACGTGTGAAAAGGCCTACGAATGCCGCCGCGATCCCGCCGAGAAAAGTGATGTGAAGCCCCGAAATGACAAGGATGTGGAATGTGCCGCCGTCACGAAAAACTCCGGCGGTTCCTGCGTCGAGAAAATGTTTGTTCCCGAACATCGACGCTATCGCAATGCCGGCCGCCCGTGTACTCAACGTTTGCCGAAACTTGAGGATCAGCGAATCGCGAATCCCGAAGATCCAGGCCGTGAGCGGGTTGGTCCGGGTCCGCTCGATCCTGCGGATCAGCACCGGACTCGAGATCGTTCCGGTCGCATCGATCCCCTGAACGTCCATTAATTGAACACGAGAGCGGACGCCAGGGTTTCGGAACCTTTCGTCCCGGTCGAGTTCCGCGATCGCCGTGATGCGGTTACCCGGCTCGAGCGCGAGTTCGGCATAGCGGGCAGCCGATCCTTCGGTTTCCACGTTAGCGAATAACCGCAATGTGCCGGATGCATTTTGCGGTTGACCTTGGATCATTATGGAGTCCGCATTGACCGAAAAAATAAGGCCTTGCGATGCGCGGTCGATCGCGCCTGTGATCCTCCCGGTAAACTCGACAGACTCGCCCGATCGCAGACGGCCCTGAGCAAACAGCTCTTTGATCCGATCAGGAGCGACCGCCGCTACTTCGGCCTGTCGGGCGAAGGATCCGGCCAGCCCAAAAGCGAGCAGAATTAGAACGAACGCGAACCTAGTGCGCCATACCGCGATCGCGAGCACGGCGAAGAGAACACACGCGGCAAGCAGCGGCAGTGGCATTGGCGGAAGACTGCCGGCCAAAGCGATGCCGAGTGCAAACGAAAGGGCGACCCAGAGAACCGGCATGCCCTCGACCAATGGCGGAGTTGATCTTCGCAGAAAATTAGATGTTCGCCTTTCTTCTTCGGAGTTCGACCGAATTGTAACGCGAGATCCGGCTCACGGGAAACTGGCGGACCGGGTATGGAAATGAAGTTTCGAAGCGGGTTATTTTGGCGAACGGATCCGATGCGTTGCACACGAAATGTGCAAAATGCCAGAAGTTTAAGTGTTACAAAGACTTTAACAGACGGTGAACGTCAAAATCACCGGCTTTTCCACATTTTCTGTGGAAAAGCATCAGGCGTGCTCGTTCATTTCGACGACATCTTGAAGGTCGGCGAACGCCTTGTCGAGGACAGGACGTGCCCGCGTGGTGCCGTCCATTTCACCGATGTAGCCTTCGCGGACCATCGCGTCGAGGATCGCGGCGGCGCGGCCGTAGCCGATCCGGAGGTGACGTTGGAGAAGCGAGGTGGAGGCCCTGCGTGCGTTGACGACGGAACGTACCGCATCCCAGAACAGCGGGTCGCTCTTGCCGGGGAGGGCTTCAGAATCGTCGACGTCATCATCCGTCTTCGTAATACTCTCGTCGTAAACGGGAGGTGCGACGACCTGGGCTTTGATGTGGTTGACGATCGCGGCGATCTCTTTCTCGTCGACAAACGCCCCGTGCACGCGAACCACCTGTGAGCTGGCGGGCGGAAGGAAAAGCATGTCGCCGCGGCCAAGTAGGCTTTCGGCACCGTTGCTGTCGATGATGGTGCGTGAATCGACCTTTTGCGAAACCCGGAAAGCGATCCGGGCGGGGAAGTTCGCCTTGATCAAACCGGTAATGACATCGACCGAAGGCCGCTGCGTCGCAAGGACAAGATGTATGCCGACCGCCCGGGCCATCTGGGCGAGGCGAGTGATCGATTCTTCGACCTCCTTGCCGGAGACCATCATCAGGTCCGCAAGTTCGTCGATGATGCAAACAATGAACGGGAGTTTCTGATACGGCTCGCCGTTCTCATCGAGCTGTCCGATCTCACTTCGCCGCTTGACCTCGGCATTGTATCCGTCGATGTTTCTTACACCGAGGCCGGCAAGATATTTGTATCGGCGTTCCATCTCGCCCACCGCCCACTTGAGCGCCGCGGCGGCCCGTTTCGGATCGGTAATGATCGGCGTGATGAGATGCGGAATGTCTGCGTACACCCCAAGCTCAAGACGTTTGGGGTCGACCATGATGAACTTTACTTCATCGGGCTTCGCCCTGTATAGGATCGAAACGACCAGCGTGTTGACGCCCACGGATTTGCCCGCACCGGTCGCACCGGCGATCAGGAGGTGAGGCATCTTTGCCAGGTCAGTCACGTAATTGAGCCCGTCGATCGTCTTGCCGAGCGCGAGCGTAAGGAGTGATTCCGATTCCTTGAATTTCCGCGATTCGATCACATCGCGGAGCCGGATGGTTTCGCGTTTTTTATTAGGTACTTCGATCCCAACGAATGCCTTGCCGGGGATACGATCGATGCGGATCGATTCCGCCTTTAGCGCCAGGCAAAGGTCGTCGACCAGGCCGGTAACGCGGGAGTATTTGACGCCGGGATCGGGTTTGAATTCGTAAGTAGTGACCACCGGCCCCGGGCAAATATGCATCACCTTTCCGGCGACGTTGAATTCGCTGGTCTTTGCGGAGAGTTCGCGTGCGACTTGCTGGAGTTCGGCCTCTTTTTGTTCGATATGCGCGTCGGGCGGGTGCAGGAAATCCGGATGCGGGAGTTCATACTCGTCAAAGTCTTTGGCCGGTTCGCCGGCCTGGCCTGGATCGCCTGCATCCTCTTTGGCCTCTGCGGCGTTCTTATCGACTTGGCCGGCCGCTTTCTTTTTCGTCCCGGGCCCAGCTTCTCCACGATCACCGGCACCAAACAGTTCTTGCTGTACGTCCGAAACTACCGTATCCGGTACGTCCGAACCGGACCGCGGCTTTTTCACGTTGAGGATGGTCGGCACTACCGGATCCGATGTCGTGCGGGCCTCGGCTTCGGAAGAAGTGGTCACAAAGGCGCCGCCGACCGTCGCTCCGCGAGCTTTGCCGGCTGCTTTCGGGGCGCCTTCACCGACAACCAGCGTGGCCGGGGTTTCCAATTTGAACTTGCCGCTTCTGGCTTCTTTCCGCTTCTCGCCTCGCTCCACCGCCTGGGCATGGAGCAGCTCTTTGGCCCGCTTTCGTTTGTCCCGCCATTCGTTGAAATGGACCATCAGGTTTTCCCGGGCAAGCTCAAGACTGCCCACAAAACCCGCGAAAGAGACATTTGTGATGAGAAGCGTAGAGACCGTCAGCGTGGTCAAAAGAAGTATTGCGGCCCCGATCGTGTTAAGCAGATAAACTGCGGCATCGGCATAGGCAGCCCCGATCAGGCCTCCGTCCGATGCGATTAGCCTGGCCAGACCGGCAAGGGACGCGACAAATAGAAGATAGCTGACGACCCGGCTAACCCGCGGCCTCATGCTTTCGGCGCGAAAGACACGCCATGCAACAAGCGCCAGCAGGGCAGGAATAATGTATTTGACGATGCCGACCGCCTGAAAAAGCCAATCGTTGATCAACGCACCTACGACGCCGATCCAATTACCGGGCCGCTGCGAGGTCGCGGAATTGAATGACGGATCGCTATCACTCGCGGAGATAATGCACAAAAAGACGAGGAGTGAAACTCCCACTAGAATGATAGCGACGATCTCGTTCGTCCGTGACGAGGGCGAACCCGACGATGTGCGTTTTCGGACCAGCGTCGCGCCGTCCTCGAGGCAGAAGTTTATGCTGTCGTCGTCGTATGACTTTTTACACTTCGGACAGGTCTTCATCCGTAAAATGTGAAAGGGGGATCGGTCTGGCTGACTTACAAGCCGAGCAATAAAAGCAGTTTAACAGAAAGAGGCGCTGAGCGTAACAGATAATTTCTGGGCCGTCCCTATGATCGAAGAATGCCGGCAGGCATCCGCCACCCTGGACCGCCGACTAACCTGCAACAGCCGAACCTTTTTTGAACAGGAGGAACTCCTTGATGAATTCGTCGATCTCGCCGTCGAGCACGGCATCGACGTTGGACTGTTCGTATTTTGTCCGCGTATCCTTTACCAACTTATATGGATGCAAAACGTAATTTCTGATCTGAGACCCGAACGAGATGTCCATCTTGTTCGCCTCGAGATCGGCGGTTTCGGCACGGCGTTTTTCGAGCTCAAGCTCGTAGAGCTTGGAACGAAGCACTTGCATCGCCACAGCGCGGTTCTGTATCTGTGACCGCTGGTTTTGGCAGGTGACGACGATATTCGTAGGGATGTGAGTGATGCGGACGGCACTGTCCGTTACGTTGACGTGCTGGCCGCCGGCACCCGACGAACGGTAGGTGTCGACGCGGAGGTCTTTTTCCTCGATGTTGACCTCGATGTTCTCGTCGATCTCGGGCGAGACGAACATCGACGCGAAAGACGTTTCGCGGCTGCCGCCAGAATTGAACGGCGAGATGCGAACAAGCCGGTGCACGCCCGCTTCGGTCGCGAGCAGGCCATAGGCATATTCACCCTCGACGCGGAACGTCGCCGATTTGATCCCGGCTTCGCTACCGGGCTGCTCGTCGAGTATCTCTACCTTGAACCCCTTTCGTTCGGCCCAGCGAATATACATCCGCAAAAGCATCTGGCAGAAGTCCTGAGCGTCGGTGCCGCCGGCGCCGGCCTGGAGAGAGCAGATCGCGTTGTTCGCATCGGTCTCACCTGAGAGCAGTGTCTGCACCTCGGCGTCGGTCACATCCTTTTCGAGCTTTGCGATCAGCGGTTCAAGCTCTTTGGCCGAATCGGCATCGGTCTCCGCAAATTCGAAAAGGACCTCGGCATCGGAAACAGCGGTCTCAAATGCCTTCTGCTGCTGCAGGGCCTTTTCGATCCGGCTCCGTTTCGCCATCACTTTCTGTGCGTTTTCCTGATCGTTCCAAAAATCGGGAGCGGAGATCTCTGATTCTATTTTATCGAGTTCCTTCTGTTTGGCGGGCGCGTCAAAGAAACCTCCCGAGCTGGGAAACTTTCTCTTTCAACTCTTCGTGCTTTGTTTTTAGTTCAATGAGTTCCATTTCCTTGAATGGATAGCGGACAACGGAAAATGGACAATTCAATAAACTTCCGGATTGTCCATTGTCCCCTATCCATTTTCCACTACGTACTTTCGTATTCCTTCGAAAGTGTTCTTCCAGCCTGTCTCGCAGGCCGCGTAGAACTCGTCCGCGACCGGATCGCACGGAAAGCCGGATTGTTCGACGCGTAGAATACTCTCGTCGCCGTTCGGTTCGACGGTAAAGACGGTCAACGCGTCATCCGCAAACTCGAACGGCAGGTCGCCGGCCTTTGCGTGATACTTACCGTACTTCATCACAAGCCGCTTCGGAGGGTCGAACTCGACCAGCATCGCCGTCGAGATATAATCCGGATCGTCCTCTTCGCCCCACGCCGCCGACCAGACGCCGCCTTCCCGTGCATCGACGATCGCCCGCGAAGCTCCCCACCATTGCCTGATCGCGGATGGCGTGACCAAAAGATCGAAAAGTTCGTCGGCCGAAGCCACGAACGATTCTTCGTGGATATGAGATCGATACTCCATTCAGCAACCATGGCCTCGGCCGTCAGAAAAGCAAAGTCCGGTGATCTGTGAATCTGTCGACCGGAGCGGGTCATAGATCGCATAAAGGAAACTTCCCTGAAAGGCGACCTCAACATCACAATGCGGACTTTGCTGCTGATTCTGTCGGTATGCGACATAACCCGAAAAGTAGGCACACGTCAGGAAAACGACCGCGTAATTCACTATGCGTTTTTTTGTTTCCATCCGGCACCGATCAACAGGATAAGAGTTACGATCGAACAAAGCCATGCCAACCAGTCGCCGTACTTCACATAAAACGTCTGCGAGCCGTCTGACTTGGCGACTGACCAGACGCGAGTGGCCTCGACATAGCTTTCGGCCGCGTCCAGCACCTCGCCGCGTTCATTAATATATGCCGTAATGCCGACATTGGTGACACGCAGAACGGGCCTATTTGTTTCGACGGCACGGAACACGGCGTTTGCAAGATGCTGGCGAAGCACCGGCGTCGGGCCCAGGTAGCCGTCGTTCGTCATTTCAATGATCACGTCCGCTCCGTTGCGGACATATTCCCGCGAAAGCTGGCCAAAGTGCGATTCGAAGCAGATCATCACGCCGGCCTTTACATCTCCCAGCGGGAGCAGATCGTATTCGTTCCCGTATGAAAAGCTCCCGACAAATGCCGGCACGATAAAATCGAACGGAAACGGCACTGCTTCGCCGAACGGCAGAAGGTAGATTTTATCATACTGCGCCGACTTCTTTCCGTCGGGGCCGACCAGCACCGCGGAATTGAAATACTTTCCGTCGGCGTGGTTCGGTTCGGCCGAATTGAACAACACCGAGACATAATTCTTCCTAGCAAACCCGTTGATGAACTCCTGTGTCTCAGGATCGTCTCCGTACATGAAGTTCATCGGGGATTCGGGGAAGATGACAGTGTTCGATTGTTCGTTGTTCGTGGTTCGTCGTTCGTTGATCGTTTCAATTGCTGATTCAGCCAACTGGACATGCCGTTTCCTGAGCTCCCGCCATTTTTCAAGGGTCAGGCCGGACATCGGGACATTGGGTTGGAGGGCCAAAATTTGAGAATTTCCTTGAATTCGATCATCCAACACAGGTGGGTTCAAGATCGCGTGAAGAGCGATTGAAAGAAAAAAAGCCGATATTAGGCAACAAGAAATAATATAGGATCGTCGCGTCCGTGTGAGTAAAGGAAACGCGATCGCCGTATTCAAAATGACGATCGCGAATCCAGCGAACAATTGCCCTCCGGCGATTACCATTAACTTAGTCAATGCCCCAACCAAGAATGAGGGTGATAATTCGCCAAAGGTAAATGACTGTGAATAAGCGATCGCGTTCCAGTTATTTCCTGTCAGCCAATAGCGTGCGAATTCCGTAAAAACCCACACAAATGGAACCGCGAGGAATGCGATCGAGCCGAATCGTCTTAACAGAAAGGCCGTGATCGCGGCGAAGATGCCGGGGAATACGGCTGCGGTCGAGGTGACGCAGACCAACAGAAAATAGGCCAGCGGGGCCGGGAAGGACGCGTAGTGGATCGGGGCGTACGTCAGCCACCAGCAGGTGCCGAAGAAGAAAACGTTGCCGAAGATCCAGCCGAGGATAAAGGAACGAGGAAACGCTTGTCCCGAAGAAGAAAATAGCGTCCGAAAAACGCCCGTTCGCCCTTCGGGCTCATGCGAACGGGGGCGTCCGCGTTCCGTTTCGCGTTCGATCGCCCAAAGCAGCGGGATAAGTGCGAACCAGGCGGTGAACCAAAACTCGAACGGCGGGAACGCCAGTATCAGCAGGCCCGCCGAAACAAGCGCGAGCAACACGTTTTTACCGCTGGGGATCAATAACGACAATCGCTTCAATGCCACGCGGCTATTCTACCAAACTGACCGTGTTTGCGCGGGCGGCTATCGTCGGTACCGATCCGAAGTTTACGACCGGTCACGCTCGGTCAATCTGATTAAACACTCGTTCAATCTGACGGCGTCCTTAAGCGCTCTGCACAAAAAATGTCAGCGGCGAAATGACGGAAATTGTCATTCGGCGGCCCGAACGTGAGGCGGCCCGTCAATTTGAGTTGACGGAACTCGCCGTCTGACCGCATTGGAATCAAAGTGAACGAAATCGCGGCCGGTAGACGCCTAACCCGCCAAGTCACTTTGGTTTAATGTAATTATCCGAGTTTAAAAGAGGATAGAGCCCCGTTCTTTCGAACCGGGCTCATAATTGGAAGGACAACTGTAGGAACGCTCGGAAGGTGATCAAGCACAGTGGCAAACCGCGCTCGGAGAAGTGGTGGCGGCGGGGTCTCGATTTACTGCATCAAGCTAGCCGCTTTCCACTAATGCACGTTCCGTGCCACGGATCAGTGCTTAAGTTCCAAGTCTAGAGTTCCGAGTTGCAAGTTTCCAAACAAACCAAATAAATACGGGTGTTTACAGGTAATATCCGAATTGGATCCGACTCTTGAATAGCGGGGACACGGACCGATCGCTATACACTATTTGGAACAGCGTTCGGCCTGCCGTTTAAGCGAAAGCACCTCAGGGTTCTCGGGAGCGATCTCCAAGGCCGCCGCTGAATAGTTCTTCACCTGAAGGCAATCGCCCTTGTCCAGGTAAATACGGCCAAGCGAAATGTGGGCGTCGACAAGTCGATTGTCCCAGAAAAGGGCGGTCTTAAAGGCACTTGTCGCCTGGTCAAGGTCGCCGCGACGGAAGTGGATCTTCCCGAGTATCAGGTAGCTCTCGGCGCTCATCGGTTCGCTTGCAAGCACACGCCTGAGTGTGGTCATCGCTTCGTCGTCGTTGCCGGACTTGAACTGAGTCCGTGCCTGTGCGAGCAGGTTCTCGGTCTCGTTGACCGCTGTCGCCACCGGGGCCGCGGTCCGCCGGCTAAGGACTATGCTTACGAACTCGCGACGCTGAGGCTGTTCGACGCGAAGCGAGATATCGGGAAACGACTTCGACTTGACCCATTCTTTTTCGAGGTTCGCATACTTGTTGTTCAAGGTCAGGTAAGTGCGGGCCTGGTTATCCACGGCCGCGGCGGACTGGTCGTTAAGGCCCGCCAGGATCTTTGAAAGAACAAAATAGGCTTCGCCGTCGGTCGGCCTTACCGCGATCACGGCCTTCAGATTTTCGGCCGCCTCGGGCAGGCGCGCCGCCAGGAACTGGGCCAGTCCGAGGTTGAAACGGATGTCGATGCCCTCAGGGTCCGACTCGTTTGCCTTTGCGAGAAGGCCGAGGCCCTCATTCAACAAAGCGGCTGCCCGGGTCTCGTTCTTCTTCTCCGCCCGGGATGCTTGAACCGCGATGGCCCCGAGCGTGTTGTAAACGCTGGTGAGCTTTAGGTCGTCCGCAAGCGGGCGGAGCACGGCGAGTGCCTGTTCGTAATTTCCCTGATGCCAGCGGATCAGCCCGATATAAAACGAGGCCTCGGCGTAGCCTTCGTCGCTGCACTGCGAAACTCGATTCTCACTGCGTGCATTGGTGCGGCAGGCCTGGTAAGCACTCACGACGCGTTCGAAATGATCGATCGCTTCAGCGAATTTTCGCTGGTTGTGATAAAGGTGGCCGAGTTCGAGGGCGGCATCGGAGAAGGTCCCCTCGGGCGTCGTTTCCGCGTAAAGCCTGATCGCATTCTTGAAGTAATTTTCGCGGGCCTCTAACGCGGGTGTCAGAAGGCCTTTCGTATAGGCTTCGAAAGCCCGCGGCGGGACCTTGTTCGCCGATTCGATCATCTGGTTCTGCGAGAACGGTAAGGCCTTGTCACGCTGGTAGAGGATCTGATAGGCGATCTGGCCCTGCATCGTCTGTAGATTGCCAAGCGCGTCATTCAGATTGATATCGCGGGTTATCCGCCTACCATCCGACATCTCCTCGTTAAGGAAACGGCCTTCGTTGACCCGAATTATCTTCACGATGACATTGACCGTCGCGGCCGAATCGCCTTGCGCAGGCACGATATTGTATTTTCCAGTGATCAGAAGCGTCGCATTTGTCTCGCGTGCAAGCTTCAGCGAAGCCGCCACACTCGGGAGCGTCGTCAGCGGTATCCGCAATCGCTGCTGCACGAGCTTTCGTTCACTATTAGGAACCACGTTGATGCTCGGGAGTTTCAGAAGTTCGGAAAGCGACAGTGCGAAACTCTCGCCGATCCAGTTGAATTCGGCCTTATCGGAAGTGTTTTCAAACGGCATTACCAGGATCGTGTCCGTGGCCGTTTGGGCGCGGCCGAACGAAACTGCGGCCATCAGGAAAATTGCGGCTGTCAGGAGCTTTCTCATCATCAATACGGTCAAAAGGGGCAAAGCAATTTCGACCCGCAACATTCGAACGAAATGCCCGAAAAAAGGTTCCTGCCCCAAAAACAAAAATTCGCTTGTTGTGCAAGCGAATCCGATTTCACACGGTTTGATGCACAAACCGGCAATAGAGATGGTATCCGGTACGGGATTCGAACCCGTGTTGCCGCCGTGAAAGGGCGGTGTCCTAACCCCTAGACGAACCGGACATATTTCTCGCTCTCGAGCCGTTGCCGGATGGCATTCGGCCGCATCAAGCGAACGAATAGAATAGCTTTTCGGATTTTTTTATGTCAAACTTCGGCGGCACGAAAACGGGAGGGTCGTTTCCAGCGGCGGCGCGTGCACCGTCTGGCCCGTAAGTTGTGAGCACCAATTCTCCGGTCAAAAATAGGAACCTGGCAGCATGAAGACCCTTTTCGATGAGAATACCCGGGACGAGATCCTGGCACGGATAGACGCTCTTAAACCGGAAAGCCAACGAGTTTGGGGCAAGATGTCGCCCTCACAAATGATGGAGCACACGGCCCGGGCTCTCGAGATGGCGATCGGGAGGCGGCCAAGGAAACAGATGCTTGTCGGTAAATTGCTTTCCTGGGCGTTTAAGAAGGAGTTCTTTGGCGAGGAACCATTCAAACAGGGCCGGCCGACCGGAAAGGACTTTATCATCACCGACGAGCCCGACCTTGAGGCTGCACGAGTGCGGCTAAGAGGCTTGATCGAAGAGTTTCACGGAATGGGCGAAGCCGCGCTCGACGGCAACACCCACGCTTTCTTCGGCACCCTCACCGGCAAACAATGGGGCGAGACGCAGTACAAACATCTGGATCATCATCTGAGGCAGTTTGGGGTTTAAGTCAGCAGCCGGGCATCCCGAAATCGGCGGCGAGACCAACGAGTTTGCCTGGGTCGGCATGTGATGATAGGTGAAGTTCCGTCGCTGTGAAGCCTATTCCGTTGAATTCGTCGAGATAAATATCGAGCTTGCCGTCCCGGTCCATATCGCCAACCCACAGCAAGCTTCCAAAAATGTCGCGGTCTCTTTCAACGTGCTTTACTTGTCGAATTATTTGTTGCTTGCCTTCGGTTTCTAAGACTAGTACCGCAGCGGTCGTTCCGTCTCTGGTCGAACCAATTGCAGTGTAGAGACTATACTTGTTTCCGCTAAGGAAAAAGTCGCGTATGTAGTCAGTTGAGATTTCTTCGTGGTCCGGAAGACCGTTTTTGTCTTCCGCATAGAGTTTCTTAAGGAACAGCGTAGTGATAGGACCTTCCTTCACGTTACGAACGCTCCTTAACGCAATTATTCTATCTCCCCAAAGTCCATCAAACGTAAGTTGCGCGTCTTTCTCATCACCAAGCCAACTTATTGAATTCAATAGTTTTACGTTTGCCCGCCGTACATAGAGCTGCGAATGGTCACCCTTTCCGATCATCACTAGCCATTTCTCGCCGTTCTTGGCCACTAGGTCGGATCGTCGATAAATTCCGTCTTCGAGCAATTCAATCAATTTTCCCGAAGGTTTTCTGTACTTGATCTCATCGAAGTTCGGCAGGTCACGAAACTTAGGAACAAAAGTGTTTGATGGAACGGCTTCACTCGCAACGATCGGTTCCGCTGTAACTGAGCGTTTGACCATGAAGTCCGGAGCAATAACTGTTACATAGGCGTAAACAAAAGCGATCCCAACCAAAAAAGTCGCAACCGAGATAAGCGACCAGATCAACCAGCGTTTCATTGCAACACCTCGCGGAAGTACAGACGGAATTCTAGCACGCTATTAGATGCGTTTGATGTAAAATTGTTCCAGGTCGTCGCGAAGCGGCGATTCGTGCTGAGCTTCGCTCACCTATTTGCGGAAAAGCTTTGCTTTTCCGATATATTGACCGGTTAAGTCTCGCGGCTTCGCCGCCGGAGGCTTAGCCTCGAGTATCACGGCAACGGCTTTCGGTGAAGTTCAACTTCACCGCAAATAGAGCGGCAAGCCGCCCTGAATACTATGAGTAAATTGCGTGTTGGCTTGGGCGTGACCGGCGGGATCGCGGCTTATAAGGCGATCGAGGTGATGCGGCTTCTGCAAAAGGCGGGCTGCGAGGTCTCGGTGGCGATGACGCGGCATGCGACGGAGTTTATACGGCCGCTGACGTTTCGGGCGCTGACGGATAGACATGTGATCGTGGACGATTACGATCCGGCGAATCCGGACCCGATCGCTCATATCAATTTTTCGCAAGAGATCGACCTGCTGCTGATCGTGCCGGCGACGGCGAATATCATCGCAAAGTTTGCGAATGGGATCGCGGACGATTTTCTTTCTTCGACCTATCTGGCCTCGACCGCCCCTGTGATGATAGCTCCTGCGATGAACGTGACGATGTGGGAGCAAGCGGCGACGCAGCGGAACATTGAGCGATTGAAGGCCGACGGCGTGCATTTTGTCGAGCCGGTCGCGGGCGAATTGGCGTGCAAGACCGTCGGGACGGGGAAGTTGGAGGATGTGGAGAATATTGTCGACCAGGTTCTCGCTTTGCTCGATTCCAAATTCCAAATTCCGAGTTCCAAACCTGAAAAACTAGGATCGACAGATCGGGAATCTGGAATTCGGAATTTGGAATTGAAGGACTTGACCGGCGAACACATCCTTATCACCGTCGGCGGGACGCGGGAGGCGATCGATCCGGTGCGGTTCATTTCGAATCATTCGTCCGGCAAGATGGGCTTCGCGTTGGCCGAAGCGGCCGCGGCGAGGGGGGCTGAGGTCACGGTTGTCGCAGGTGCTGTCTCGGTCGCACCGCCGGATTGGGTGAAAGTTGTTTCGGGGATCTCGGCCCAGGAGATGTTCGACGCTGTGATGAAGGAGCTGCCGGATGCGACCGTTTTTATCGGTGCCGCGGCGGTCGCGGACTATGCTCCGGCTGACGCGGCAGACGCAAAGATCAAGAAAGAAGGCCGTGAGACGATGACGCTCGAGCTGAAGAAAACTCCGGACATCCTTTCGGAGGTGTCTAAGCGACGCTCGGAGGGCCAGTTGGTCGTCGGTTTCGCGGCAGAGACGAATGATGTCGTCGGTTATGCACGTTCGAAAATGGAGAAAAAAGGCCTAGACCTCGTCATCGCTAACGACATTACCGCCAAGGGGGCCGGGTTCAATTCCGACACAAATATCGCGACGATGATCACGCGCTCCTCCGAAAGCGAGCTGCCGCTTATGTCAAAACGCGAGATGGCTGATAAGATATTGGACGAGATCCTAAACCTTAGAAAAGCCGTCCCAGCCAATGCCGCAAGATCAGGAAATAGCTGAACTTATCGCCGACGCCAGAGAGCAAGTCCTTTATTTGCAGGAACTTGGTGTTGAGGCTCTTTCCGTTGAGCTTCCCGCGGCGGGACCGATAGCGGAAAGGGATCGACTGTCTCGCCCGGCAGTGGACCCGGCAGACTCTTCCCTCGAGATGCCCGAGCATCGTTATGCGTCTCCAAGAGAAAGTTCGCCCACTCCTACAGTACAATCGAGGCCGCCTTCCAACCCCGGCGGCACCGACCGGCGTGCGGCCGGATCACGACTTGCGGTATTGCCGTCGCTGACTAAGCGAACGCCCGCCACGCGTCCTATTGAGAACGCAGTCGGCGTTCAACCCCCGCCGCCGAAGCCGCCACTCGAACCCCCCGCTGCGGCGGAAGCCTCGATGTTTGGCGACATCTCGCCGACGCTCAGCGAAACTTCGGACACGATCGAATCGATCCGGGCCGAGATCGGCGACTGCACGCGGTGTCCGCTTCACAAACTAGGCCGAAAGCAGATCGTTCACAGCACCGGGAATTTTAACGCGGATCTAATGTTTGTCGGCGAAGCTCCCGGCGGCGACGAGGACGAGCAGGGCTTTCCGTTCGTTGGTAGGGCGGGTCAATTACTGACGAAGATCATCGAAGGCATCGGGCTGAAGCGCGAAGAGGTGTTTATCGGCAATATCAACCGCTGCCGCCCGCCGGGTAATCGGGCCCCTGAGCCGGACGAGACGGCAGCGTGCCGGCCCTTTATTCTGAAAGAAATTGCCGTCGTGAAACCGAAGGTGATCGTCGTACTGGGTGCTACGGCCGCACACAATCTGCTTCAGGTAAAGACGCCTATCTCCAAGCTTCGCGGCAGTTTTCACGACTATTTCGGTGTGAAGGTGATGCCTACGTTCCATCCTGCCTATCTTCTTCGCGACCCCAACAAGAAACGCGAGGTTTGGGAAGATATGAAAAAGGTCCGAGACCTGCTCATTTCTGATTAGGCTGGCCGTCTTGAATCCAACCGTTGCGGAAACTCGAAAACATAAGCAAGCCCTGGGCCTGCGCCCACTCATTTGCTTATGTCAATTCCTCAAACATTGATCGGCGTCACGAGATCGGTCCCAAATGCGATCCAAGCGTCGGACATCGAGCAATGCCGCTTGATCACAAAAAAGTACGGCACGAGCTTCTATTTTGCTACGCAGTTTTTCCCGCGTGAGATGCGCGAAGGCATCTATGCTATTTACGCTTTCGCGCGGATCCCAGACGAGATCGTAGACGATCCTAACCTGACCGACCCTCAAGAAGCGACCGCGAAATTGACCGAATGGGCGGAAAAGTGGCGTTCGGCTGCGGCCGCCGGCCGGAGCGACGATCCTGTGCTTGATGCGATCGTTCATCAATTTCACAAATACTCGATCCCGGCGGATGAATGCGAGGCATTCCTGCGGTCGATGTTCCAGGACAAGGTTAAATCGAGCTATGCGAATTACGGCGAACTTGAAGAATATATGTACGGTTCGGCCGGCGTGATCGGCCTGATGGTGACGCGGGTAGTCGGATACAAGGGCGAGGCAGCGTTCGAGTACGCAAAGAAGCTTGGATACGCGTTTCAACTGACCAATTTCCTGCGCGATATCCGCGAAGACTGCGACGAATTGGGCCGTGTTTACATGCCCGAGGATGAGCTTCGGCAATTCGGCTTATCCAAAGGCGACATCTACTCTCACATAAGGGACGAGCGTTTCGTCAAGTTCATGCAGTATCAGATAGCGCGGAACCGGAAGATCTACCGCGAGGCATTGCCGGGCATAAAAATGCTGAACTGGCAGGGGCGGCTGGCCGTGCGGATCTCTTACGTGCTGTACAAGGCCATCTTGGCCGAGATCGAGCGTGCGAATTACAATGTCTACGCGGGCCGCGTGAGGACCAACCGTCAACAGAAGATCTTTCTCTCGCTTAAGGCCCTAGCCGGCGTTTATGAATAAAAAGGTCGTCGTTATCGGTGCAGGCATAGGCGGCCTGGGCACGGCGGGTCTGTTCGCAAAAAAGGGGTACGACGTTACGGTGCTGGAGAAGAATCCGACGCTGGGCGGGCGTGCGAACGTTTTCGAATCCAACGGTTTCCGATTCGACATGGGCCCGTCGTGGTATCTGGCCCCGGACCTTTTCGAGCATTATTTCAACCTCCTCGGCGAGCGAGTTTCAGATCACCTCGATCTCGTACGGCTGGACCCCTCGTATCGCATTTTCTTCCACAACGACCCTGAGCCTTTAGATATTAAGTCCAACATTGTGCTCGACGCGGCGACCTTCGACGGGATCGAACCCGGGTCGGGCGAGAAACTGCGTGCCTACCTGAAGCAGGCTGAGTACCAATACGGCGTTGCCACTCAGCATTTCATGTACAAGAACTACGATACGATCTTCGATTTCTTCAATCGGAGAGTCATGACCGAAGGGCAGAAACTCTCGGTCTTTTCGAAGATGCATTCTTTCGTGTCAAGGTTCTTCAGGTCGCGAAAGCTGCAGCAGGTTATGGAGTACACGATGGTCTTTCTCGGCACATCGCCCTACGAAGCACCGGCACTCTATAACCTGATGTCGCATATGGATTTCAACCAGGGCGTGTTCTATCCACGCGGCGGCTTTTATGAGCTGATCAAGGCGCTGGAACGGGTTGCGGAGAAGAACGGTGCGGTTTTGCGAACCGGGTCGCCGGTCGCGGAGATCATCGTTGAAAATGGAAACGCGAAGGGCGTCCGGCTGGAAAGCGGTGAAATTATAGATGCCGATCTCATCATCTCGAACGCGGACATGCATCACACCGAAACGCGTCTGCTGGCTGAGAAATGGCGTGTTCACCGGCAAAAATACTGGGACAAGCGTGTGATGGCCCCGTCGGCCTTCATAATTTATCTTGGCGTGCGGGAAAAACTCCCGAATCTGACGCATCACAATCTGTTGTTCAGCGAGGATTGGCGAAAGAACTTCGACGAAATTTACAAAGATCCATGCCTTCCGGACGAGCCGTCTTTATATGTCTGCGCACCGTCGGTAACTGACCCCGCAGTTGCGCCGGAGGGGAAGGAAAACCTGTTTGTCCTGGTGCCGATAGCTTCGGACCTGAAGATGACCGAGGACGAAAAGGAGGCTTATTCGGACAAGGTCCTGGCATTGATCGAAGAGCAGATGAACGTGCCGGGGCTTCGCGAAAAGATCGAGTACAAAAGGACCTACACCGTTAACGATTTTGCGGTGGATTACAACGCCTTCAAGGGTTCGGCACTCGGCCTCGCGCACACACTTTGGCAGACGGCGATCTTTCGGCCGAGCAATGTCTCAAAAAAGGTGAAAGGCTTGTACTATGTCGGTGCCGGCGTAAATCCTGGCATCGGAACTCAAATATGCCTGATCAGCGCCGAGCTTGTCTATAAGCGGGTTCATGGGATGACTTCCGCCGTGCCGCTAGGTTCGCTTTAGAAGAATTTTGGCCACGCGACGTACCAGAACAATGCGAAGCCGACGACGGCGTTGAGGATCGGGAAAATTTTGTAGATGCGAACTACGCCGTCGGGATACTTCGCCAGGTCTGAGAATCGCATCAGCGGAACATAAATAAGGCCGGCAATTGCCGACAGCCAGGTCAACCGCGTCACGCTGAGAATGCTTGCAGCGGCGAAAAGAAGGCCGCAGAAAAGATGTGTCCATCCGGGACCGAGCAACGTTGCGACCGTGTTCACCCCGGCGGTGCGGTCGGCGCCGATATCGGGGATCGCTGAGTAGGCATGCATCGCCATCGTCCAGCACCAGGCCGCGGCGAAGACCAGTAGCGGCGGGAATGAGCCTGTAAGCATTTGATAGGCGAATGCCCCCGGAAAAACGTAGAGGACATTGAAGGCCGAATCCAGAAACGGGACCTGCTTGGCCCTTATAGGCGGAGCGGAATAGAAGATCGAAAAGAAGAAGAAACCCGCGAGCGAAAAGATCGCTTGGGGAGCAATATAGATCGAAGCGGCCGCGAACGGCAGATTAAGAGTGATCATCCAGATCAGCAGTTTCCGGTGCGATTCGGGTCGTACAAGCATCTCATATTCGGCTTTCTTGGGGTTCTTTCGATCGGTCTCAAAGTCGAAGATGTCGTTGATCCCGTAGATCAGCAGATTTGCCGGCAGGAGGAAGTAGAGCCCAAAGACTAGCACTTCGATCCGAAGGAGATCGTCGGTGGAGGCGGCCCCAGCCGCGAGCCCGACAAGATAAGGCCCAAGCACGTAGAGCCAAAATCTTGGGCGGCTTACCTTTAACAGGAATCTCCAATCGGGCATAATCCTAAGTATATATTGACGTGATACTTCGCAATTACAAGATCAGCGTTCCGTCAGGCCTTGTCCTCGCGTTTCTTGCCGTGGGCGCGTTCTTTATGACCAACGTCGAGCTGCCGGATTGGTCGCATATTCTTTCATCGGTGAACGTGCTTCTTTTCGCTCTGCCATCGTTCTGGGCGCTTAGAATGTGGCTCGGTTGGGCCGACAGCGCAAAGCTCGTCATGATACTTGGCGGCTACGCACTGTTGATCGAGACCTTCGCGATCTTCACCGGATTTCCTTACGGGCATTTCGGGTATTCCGAACACCTCGGTTATAAGTTATTCGGCCAAGTGCCGTGGACGGTTGCATTTGCGTGGACGCCTTTGATGCTGTGCGCATATGCGGCGGCGAGAAGCTTGTTCGTTTCCAGGCTTCGTAGGATCGCTTTTTCGACGCTCCTACTGGTCGTTTTCGATCTGGTACTAGACCCCGGCGCCGTACTTCTAGGGTTCTGGGAATATCCGGGCGGAGGGGTTTTTTACGGAGTTCCGCTCTCGAATTTCCTCGGTTGGGTGGTATCCGGTGCTTTAGGCTCATCGTTGATGGAAGCGGCGGTCAGCTATTTCAAACCGCTCTTGCCGCCGCCGGTCCAGGTCGGTTCCAGCGCCTTTTTTATCATGTTCTTTTGGACCGCGATCGCGGCCTTCGGCGGGCTTGCGGTTCCCGCGGCCATCGGGGGCGCTCTCGCGATGGCGATGTACCTATGGTGGCGACGGTCCTATTATGCCTTCGACGAGATGGTCGTCCTGGTCGACGAACATAACAACCCGCTTGGCACCGCACGCAAAAGCGAGACGCATAATCACGATACCCAACTGCATCGTGCCTTTTCGGTTTTCCTTTTCAACACGAAGGGCGAGCTATTGATGCAGCGTCGTGCGTTCGGCAAATTGACCTGGCCGGGCGTGTGGTCAAACTCGTGTTGCGGACACACGATGCTAAACGAAAGGACCGAGCAGGCAGCGGCACGCCGGCTTGCCTTCGAGCTAGGTTTGCGAGGCGTCGATCTGCATATGGCGCTGCCCGATTTTCGATACCGAGCGGAAAAGGACGGTATCGTCGAGAACGAGATCTGCCCGGTGATGGTCGGTGTGACCGATCAGGAACCGATGATCAATTCGGCTGAAGTGGCTGAGACCAAATGGGTGAGGTGGGACGATTTCCTTACGGCGATCCGGCGGGTGGATTGTGAGCTTTCACCGTGGGCGGTCGAAGAAGGCCTGCTTCTGGCCGAAAGCCCGGTCCTGCGCAAACTGTTAAGATCAAACGAATTAAGGGCAGCGGCCTAGGTTATTAGATAGTATTTACGGTTGCGAGGAAGCCCGCCGATCCATGAGAATAACAATTATGAAGCGTTATTTGACCACCCTCTTTATCATTCTTGGTCTGAGTGGGGCGATATTTCCGCAAAAGCCAATGCCCGCCCAGGTAAAACAGCTTCAGGGACCGCAGAATCCAAGGCTTGGATTCGTCATTCACGGCGGAGCGGGTGTGATCCTGAGATCCGAGCTCACGCCCGAACGCGAGAAGGAATTCCGTGCAAAGCTGACTGAGGCCGTCCTGGCCGGATATAAAGTTCTGCAGGCCGGCCGGTCAAGCCTGGACGCGGTCGAGGCGGCGATCCGCATTCTCGAGGATTCGCCGCTCTTCAACGCCGGAAAGGGGGCCGTGTTCACGAACGACGGCAAGAATGAGCTCGACGCTTCTATCATGGACGGGAAAACACTCGGTGCCGGCGCGGTCGCCGGGCTCCAAAGGGTAAGGAACCCGATCACTCTCGCACGAGCCGTAATGGAAAAAAGCCCGCACGTGATGATGATCGGTGACGGGGCCGAGAGATTTGCGCGTGAGCAAAAGATGGAGTTGGTGGACCCGAAATACTTCTGGACGCAGCACCGGTGGGATGCTCTGCAGCGGATATTAAAGGAGGAAAAGGAGTCGGAGGAAAGTAAAAAGGAAAAAGTAAAAAGTCAAAATAAAGCGACTAAATCAGACTATAACTCCGCATTTCGATCTCCGTATTCGGCCTTGCCTGAAAACCGATTCGGGACCGTCGGCGCCGTGGCTTTGGATAAAGACGGAAATTTGGCTGCTGGGACGTCCACCGGCGGTATGACGAACAAGAAATACGGCAGAGTCGGGGACGCACCGATCATCGGGGCCGGGACCTATGCTGACAACGCGACCTGTGCAGTATCAGCGACCGGCTGGGGCGAATATTTCATCCGGCTGGGCGTCGCGCGTGATGTTTGTTCTTTGATGGAATACCGTGCAATGACGATCCAGGGGGCCGCCGACATGGTAATTAAACAGAAGCTCCAAAAACTCGGCGGGGACGGCGGTGTGATCGCCCTGGACAAGTTCGGCAACATCGGTGTCTCCTTCAATTCGCCCGGCATTTATCGGGCCTACATCAACAGCGAGGGGAAGCCGGTTGTGGAGATCTATTAAAGTGCCGCCGGCCGATCCTACCCCCGGTTCTAACTAGTATGCCAAGTGCCGAGATAGTTGCGGTCGGGTCTGAGCTCCTGACACCGTTAAAGGCCGAAACGAACAGCCTTTGGCTCACAGGCGAACTCAACTCCGCCGGCGTCGATGTGCTTCTAAAAACGGTTGTGGGTGATGACGAGGCCCGTTTGGAAGAGGCACTTCGCGATGCTCTCAAACGATCAGATATCATCATCACGACCGGCGGTTTGGGGCCTACCGAGGACGACATCACCCGCCCGGTTGCAGCGAGGGCGGTTGACCGCAAACTGGAATATCACGAGGAACTCGAGGCCGAACTTCGTGAGCGTTTCAAACGCTGGGGCCGCGAAATGCCCGAAATAAACAAACGTCAGGCGTTTGTCGTCGAAGGTTCCGAGACTCTCCCGAATCCGAACGGCTCGGCAGTTGGGATGCTGCTCGAATTCGACCGCAAACTCCTGGTGGTTCTGCCCGGTCCGCCGCGGGAGATGCGGCCGATGTATCGGGATCACGTTGCCGAGCGAATAAAAAGGCTGGGCGGCGGCACGATCGCGGTTCGACGGCTTCTAAGGGTCTCCGGCATGGGCGAATCGGCTGTTGACGAGGCGATCGCACCCATCTACCGATCTTACGCCAACGTCGAAACGTCCATTCTTTTCACGAGAGCTGAGGTAGAAGTGCATCTTGCCGCCCGGTCCGACGATGCAGCGGCGGCCGAGGCCCAGCTTGACGAATTATCGGGAAGGATCGCAGAAAAGCTTGGGTTGGCCGTGATCTCGACCAACGGGGAATCGATCGAAGAGATCGTCGGCAGGATGCTAAGCGAACGAGGGGAAACGCTTGCGGTGGCCGAGAGCTGCACGGGCGGATTGATCGGAATGAGGCTGACCGAGGTGCCGGGCTCGTCACGGTACTATTTGGAAGGTGCGATAACCTATTCGAACGAGGCCAAGATGCGGGCATTAGGTGTCCCCGAGTCCGTTATTTCTGCACACGGTGCAGTCAGTGCCGAGACAGCCGAGGCTATGGCTTCCGGAATACGAGAACGGGCGAAAGCGTTCTACGGGCTCTCGGTCACCGGCATCGCGGGTCCGGACGGCGGCAGCGATGATAAACCGGTAGGTACTGTTCATATCGGCTATTCTGACAAGGCCGATACGCGTTCGGTCCGTTTCGTATTTCCGGGCGACCGCGAGCTGATCCGCTGGCGTTCGAGCCAGGCCGCACTTGATTACCTGAGACGAAGGTTGATGAAGGGCGACCGTCGATGACAAGTCTGTTCTAAAAGGTTCTCGCTTAACTATTCGCCGCAGGCCTGACGATATTTCCCCAACCGTCGGATCCCCTTTGTTTGAGCCCGGAATCGCTTTATTTTTACGTAATAAAGCTTGCAAATAATCGATTCAAGTACGAAAATCGTAAGTACCGCGATCCTGCGGCCCCCAAACACGATATTTTTGAAACTTTGAATGTCCTTCCGCGTGTAAATTCTCGACATTAGCCTTTTGAAGCCACTAAAGACCTGCTCAATAAAGTTATGAATAGATCAGTTCTAGTTCGCCTGTCGCTTTCGTTCCTTCTCGTCGTTTCGCTTCTTTCGCCGACGGCGGCGTTTGCCTTCAGCGACGGCAAGAAACACTTCAAGAACGGCCTTAAGCATGAGTATGCCGAGGAGTGGGACAAGGCCGCCGAGGCTTTCGCCTTAGCGGTCGCGGAAAAACCGCGGAACCCTGAATACCGGCTGCACCTGCAGCGGGCGTTGTTCAATGCGTCCCAGATGTACATGAAGAAGGGAAATGTGGCGGCTGGCGAGAAGGATTACGAAGGAGCATATATCGCCTTCAGGAGGGCGTATGCCTTCGATCCGGTCAACGAATTGGCTAAATCGGAGATGGCGCGGATGCTGCGTTTGCAGCAGGAGATGATCAATGGGCCGGACAGCGACGGCAAGGCAGGCGATGATGCGAAGGTGAAGCTAGTTCAAACGAGCTACAATGCTCCGCAGCCGGCCGCGGCCGCCACCGTGCCGCAAACGCTCGAGAAATTACGGTCGGTCCCTTTTCCGAGCGGTGTAAACCTTCAGTACATAGTTAAGGAATTGGCCAGGGACCTCGATCTGAACGTCCTGTTCGACGTTGATTCACGGCTCGAGAATCGTACAGTGCGGATCGACTTGAAAAACGTGACGTCGGCAAAGGCTCTCGATTACATTTTTTTGCAGGAGAACCTCTTTTTCCAGAAAGTCGGGCCGCGAACGATCCTTGTCGCCACTGGGCTGCGCCGCGTGAATTTCCAGCAACTAGTACTTCGGACATTCTACCTTTCCAATGCGAGCCCCAAGGACGTGAAAGCGGTCATAACGGCCGCGATCCCTGCCCAACCGGGCCGCAGTCAAACGATCGTGCTCGAAGATCCTTCGACCAACAGCATTACGGTCCGTGACACGGCGGAGAATATCCAGATCATCGGCAGGCTGATCCAATCTTTGGACAAGGACCGGGCCGAGGTCGTTATGGATGTTTCCATTTATGAGGTCAATAAGAACGACTTGCTACAGTTTGGCAACCAGATCGGTACGACGGCACAGCTTGGGAATTTGGGAGGGGCCGGATTGCCTCTCGCTACCCAGGGTTCGACTCAGCCGATCATCGACGGCCTTCCGTTTGGCAGCGCGCTGGTCAGTGCCGGCAGTATTGCCCTCGGACTGCCGATCAGTACGCTTTCTGCCTTGCAGAGCAAGTCGAACACGAAACTGCTGGCGTCAACACAGATCCACGCGTTCAACAATGAAGATTCGACCGCCCGCATCGGCCAAAGGGTCCCGGTGAGGACCGCGTCGTATAATCCCGGGAACAATCAGCAGGGCGGCGGATTCGGTTTTGTAGCGGACGTCATCAACTACGAACAGGTCGGCCTGACGCTCAAGTTCAAACCGATCGTTTTCCCGAACCAGGATGTCCAGGTACAGATGGACATCGAGTCGAAAGACGTTGTCGGGGCTTCGACCCTCACGCCGACGTTTACCGAGCGAAAGATCACCGGTACCGCAAGGATCCAGAACAATAAGACCTTGCTTTTGGCGAGTGTCGCACAGGATATCGAGACCAACGGCCGGCAAGGACTTCCGCTGCTGGGCCTGATCCCGATCCTTGGCCGCCTTTTCACGGCGCCTACCAAGGACAACCGGCAGGTGGATGTAGTTATCGCGATCACGCCGAGGGTGATCCGCGCACCGGCGATCCTTCCGGAGGACCTGGTCGAACGGCCTACGGGTGCTCTGCAGACGCCGACAGGCGGCTCACTCGAAGCGATGATCATTCAGGAAGAGAAGGATGAGCTTCTTGCGACGGCCCGAAGGGTGCCGACGAATGTGGACGTCCAGCTTCCCGACCAGGCGGCAGACTCGCCGAAATACGTTCCGAACGATCCGGCGAAGAGCACTGATGGCGCCGCGGTCCCTGTTTCCGACACCAACACGGCCCAGAAGACGGTCGAACCTACATCGCCTGTCGTGAATTTGCAGCCGATCGACAGTTCGGTCAGGACCCTGGACGTCACCAAGACATCGGATACGTCGGTAGCTGAACCGAAAGAGAATAAATCTGCAGACACGGTCACACCGGTCAAAACATTACCTGTTGAGGAGAAAAAAGCGGGGGACGAAGCCGTCCGCCCGGTATCGGAGATGATCCTCCCGACAAAGCTGCCCGAACTGAAGAAGGGCGAGAAGTTCAGAGTGCCGGTTTCGGTCAATGGCACCGCCGTTTTCCGTTCCGCAGTTCTTGGACTTCGATTCGACCAAAATAAGCTCGTGGTGCGTTCGGTTTCTTTTGGCGATATTTTCGGTCCCGACGCATCCAAGCTGCCGGTAGCCCCGTTCATCAACAACGACGGAAGAATGTTCGTTTCGCTGTCGCTGCCGACCGGAAACGTAATGTCGACGTCCGGGGTTCTTGCCATCGTCGAGGTCGAGGCCCTTGTCGACGGGCCTGTCGAACTGCAGTTTGAAAAGGACGTTATCAGCATTCTTTCCGCTGACGGTAAGAATGTCGCACTGAAGTAGGTAAACAAATGCGGCCTTTGCTTGAAAAACTACGGTCCCTGACCGCCCGACGATCCCGGCAAGACGGTTACACGCTCTTTGAGCTGATCGTGACCCTCACAGTGCTTGCCGTCCTGGTCATGGGGACCATCCCGCTTGCCCAGAATGCCGTTAGAAGGCAGAAGGAGATCAAGCTGCGGGAGACACTGCGTCAAGTCCGGGCCGCTATCGACGAATTCAAGAGGGATACGATCGGGGCGTGCCCGCTAGGTGCGATCACGACCGTAAACCCGACGGTTAGAGTCACGTCAACAGCTCCGTCCGATCCTAGAAGCCGCGTTGTCATCGATGACTGCACGATCTTTGACACCGAGAATCTCGACAGGTTCCCGCCGTCGCTCGATATTCTTGTGAACGGTGTTGCCGTGAGGGAGCGGGGAATAAGCGCGATCGCGGGCAGCGGAATTCGCGACAATTCTCTACAGGCGACGGAACTGACCGAGATCCCGGAGCTGACGAAGATCTATCTTCGTCACATGCCGATCGATCCGATCACCGGCGAGTCGGATTGGCAGCTTCGTTCTTCATACCAGGCGGCTAATTCGGGAGGCTGGGACAACATAAATGTTTTTGACATTCGCTCGTCCTCCGACGAGATCGCACTCGACGGTACAAAATACAGCGAATGGTGAGCCCCGGCCGGGCGGGTAATAGACCCCAATTTTATGATCGGCATTAGACTCAGCGCCAAGGTTCGAAACAGGATGGCTGTCCGTAAAAGGGACTCGAGCCGCGGCTTTTCGCTGCTTGAATTGATGATCGCGATGTTCATCCTGATCATCCTCATTTCGGTGGCGGTTCCGTCCTATCAGCGGGCGATCCAGGGTGCAAGAGAGTCCGTGCTGAAAGAGAACTTGTGGCAGATGCGCCGGGCGATCGATCAGTATTATGCCGATAAAGGCACACCGCCGCAGTCGCTTGACTACCTGGTCTCGGCAAAATACCTTCGCGAAAGGCCGATCGATCCAATGACCGAGAAGGATGACTGGACCGAGGTATTCGGCGAGAATACTTCGTCCTCTGAAGGGGAACAAGGCCTGACCGACATAAAGAGTTCTTCTGACGGGGTCGACAGTGACGGAAAGGCTTACTCGGAGTACTAGCGACGGTTGCTGCCGAAAGGATGAGCAGCTCCCGATCTATTAAGATGTTGTCATTTCTGACCGAACCAAATTATCCAAAGGCCGCGATCGGCTTTGAAAAAGAGAGCGTAACCGTTGTCAGCCTAAGCAGGGAAAGCCGCGGCTCGTTCGGTATCAAACAAGCCGCCACGATCGACCTGCCCAATGGGCTGCTCGAACCGAATTTTCTGGAGCGGAACATTTCAAACAGCCGGGAGATGATGGTCCTGCTAGACCAGGCGGTCGTTTCGGCCGGGCTTGCGGGCCAGAAACAATGGTCCGTCTCGCTCCCTAGCAACGCCGCAAGGTCTGCGATCCTGACGATGGACTCGCCGGTTTCGGGCAAAGACGACTCGGAGGAGATCCTCGATTGGAAAGCCGAACAGAGTTTTGGTGCCCCGGCGGCCGAACTTCGCATCACGCGGTTCAAGATCGCCCCCGACCAGGACGGCCGTTCGAGATATTTTGCGTCGGCAGTGAAGCTGTCGGTCATCGACGAGTTCGAGACGATCTTTGAAGACCTCGGGTGGAAGGTCGGGCTCATACTGCCGCGTGCTGTGAGCGAATCGAAATGGATAATCGAGGAATCTCGACAGGCTGACTCGATCCTCATCAGCTCGCAGTCCGACGGGTTCAGTGCGGTTTTGATGCGAGGCGGCGAACCAACGGTTATCAGGACCGTAAGCTGTCAGGTGAAAGAGCAGGACGATGAGATCTACAGGCTGCTGATGTTTTACAACGATCGATTTGCGGGGGAAGGCGGCGATAAATTTCTTGACCGGATCCTACTGGTCGGAAGGGAACTCGTGCCGGCAAGGATCCGTGAGGTCTCAGGCGAAGCCCTCGGACGTGCCCTGCAGGTACTTAGGCCCGAAGAGGTCGGATTGAATATCCCGGTCAACTCACTGAATTTCAATGAATTGGCGGCCCCGGCAGGGCTTGCGACACTTGCCTGGAAATAAAGGATCGGATCAACCTGATCTTGCAAAAGGGGCTGCCTCTCCGGCAGCCTTTTTCCATTGGTCCGCCTTCGGACTCGCGGCGAACTCAAACTGGGCTCCTAATAGACACGCATTTCTATTCCCCTTCACTTCGCGAAACAAACGAGAACGACCGGGCCAGAAGCAGTTCATAACGATTATTCGTCCGTTCATCACAATTCTGTTCACCGATCCGGATGCCGCCGCTACCATTTACAATAGCCGGTTCACTGCTTCGCAATGCATCAAGTTCGAGGGATGGACGGGCAAGACTTTGTTATGACCGCAGTTGCATTGGATGCCCTGACGCTTCGATCTATTGCCGACCGCGAACTGGTCGCCGACGCGGCGGACGGCAGCGAGGCCGGGTTTGAAGAGATCGTGCGGCGATACCAGAAGCCGATCTCAAGCTATGTTTACCGGATCCTGGGCAATCACGAGGCCTCACTCGACGTGACCCAGGAGGTCTTTATCAAGGTCTATAATTCACTCCACCGCTACAGTCCGGAATTCAAGTTCTCCACATGGGTTTACCGGATCGCCCACAATGCCGCCATCGACCATCTCCGCCGCAATTGGCTGAATCTTCAAAGCATCGAAACCGAAAATGCCGATGGTACGTATCAAATCCAGATAGAGGCCACCAGCCGCTCGCCTGAAAAAGAAAGGGAATTGAGCGAGTGGCGATCGGTGATCTCGAATGTTGTGCAGATGCTTCCGGAAGCATACCGGGAGCTCATCTTGCTCCGGCACTCGAACGATCTTAGTTACGATGAGATCGCCGAGATCACCGGACTCCCGTTGGGGACGGTCAAGAACCGCCTGTTCCGGGCAAGGGAAATGATGCGCAACATCCTGATCGAACGCGGATTCGACGGGATCTGATCGGATTTGGGGGCTTACGGTTTCTTCGTGACCAATAGACCTGACTCAACCGCGTGTCCACGCGACGGCATTGCCGCATTTGTTGACGGCGAGCTTTCTGCCGCCGCCGCTGCGGAATTCGAGGCACACATAAGCGAATGTAGGACATGTGCCCGGGCTCTGCGTGAGCAGCGCCAGTTTCTCGCTTCGCTTTCGGCATCTCTTTCCGATGACCCAGGGATAGGATTGCCGACGAATTTTGCCAGACGTGTGATCGCTGCCGCCGAAAGCCGGGTCACCGGGCTTCGATCGACGCACGAACGGTTCACTGCGGTCTTCATTTCGGCGGCATTGTTATTTTTCTCGATGTTCGCATTGGGAAGCGGGTTCGGCGATATCGTTGCCGGATCGGCGGTCTTTGCCGAGAAATTGTTGACGGTGGCCCTATTTTCGGCCCGGGCGGCGGCAAACGTCCTAGCGGCTGCGACTGTCGTTGTCAGATCGCTCTTCGCTGCCTCGGCGTCGTGGCTTTATTTTGCTGCCTTCGCCGTCGTTGTGCTCGCCGCAGCGGCGGTTTTTCGGCAGATCGCACGTTCGGCGTACGTGTCCGCAAAGAATTCATGAAGATCGAACATGGGAACAGGAGGCCGGCGATGAAGACGTGGCGGGGCATCCCGGCCATGTTGGCGGTTCGGACAGTTGTGCTGCTGGCCTGCATTTTCGGTTCAGCCGCAGCTGCTTTCGGCGTAGAGCAATCCCTTCAGCATTCGGACGATTCCACGCTTATCATCGAATCTTCACCTGATATGGAGATCATCTCTTTCTCCAAGAGAGTAATAGTCCGCGATGAAGCAAAAGGCGTCCTTGTGTTCGGCGCAGACGTGATCGTCGAGGGCCGGGTCGAGGGCGATGTTGCCGCGATAGGCGGGTCGGTGATCCAGAGAGAAAATGCATACATCGGCGGCGATATTGCGGTGATCGGCGGCAAATACGCGCCGGATGCAAAGACGCCCCTTCGAGACAATTCGAAACAGACGATCATCATCGCGGCATACGAGGAAGAGCTCAGGGAATTTGCGCAGGACCCGTCATCGATCTTCGCCCCGAATTTATCCGTAACGTTTCTTGCCACGCGGGTCGTGGCGGTGTTGTTCTGGTTCATTCTCACTTTTGTGATCGCGACGATAGCACCCGGGGCGATAAGCCGTGCGGTCGAACGCTTAAAGGTCTCCTCAACCAAGATCTTCGCGGTCGGCCTTTTCGTCTTCATCGGTTTGGTCGTGCTGCTGATAACAGGACTTAGCCTGCTGCCGACCATCGTTAGCGCGGTCTTGCTGGCAATGGCCGGGTTGGTTTTGACGCTTATTTATGTGTTCGGCCGTGTCGCCCTCCACCTAAGCCTCGGGAAGGTGATCCAGAAGTATTTCCTTTCTTCACGAAACCACTCAGAGGCAATAGCGATTTTGTTAGGAGTTGCGGGTTGGACACTCCTGCTTTCGGTCCCTTATCTTTGGATCTTCGCCGTCCTCGCCATGTTTGCCGCCGGTGTCGGCCTGACCCTCACTGCCCGCCCCTGGGGACGGGCATCGACACCTTAAAACGTGCATCTGCTTGGCTGACAAATCTTTACATTTAAAATCAAACTCGCGTTATAAAATCTACGTCTTACTAGATTGTTGGCAACATATCTGCCGGCGACTCGTATTTCGCAAAGGTTAGTCATACATCTGAAAATTTATTCGTATCGAATAGTCTGAATTATGATCAGGTTAGTAAATTTCATAGGGGTTCTTGCTGTATCTTTTTTAGCCGCCGCCGTGATCGCCGGGCAGACGCCCGCGGGCGGCGTTCGGAATTCGGTCGTTACCGGAGAAGTTCTTTCGGTGGCCGCTGACAAAGTGGTTTTGAAGACCGCTGAAGGCGAGTTGGCCGTGCTTCTGTCAGACAAAACGGACTACAAACGCGTGCCTCCGGAGAACCCGGTGCTTAAGGCCGCAGTTGTCGCAAATTTGAGCGACATCGAGGTGGGCGACAAATTGCTTGTTACCGGACTGATGTCCGACGACAAGAGATCGCTTCCCGCAAAATCAGTTTACTTGATGTCGAAGTCGGACCTTGCCCAGCGGAATGCCAAGGATCGCGAAAAATGGGCGACACGGGGTATCTCGGGCCAGGTCAAGTCGATCAACGCGGAAACGCGGCAGATCACCATCGATGTTAGCCGGCTTGGGACTACTGCCAGCGTCGTCATTACCCCAAAGGACAGCATTAAGTTTCTTCGTTACGCCCAGAACTCCGTCGATTATGCGAAGGCAGTTCCAAGTGGCCTCGGTGACATCGCTCCGGGCGATATGATCCGAGCCCTCGGCGACCGGAGCACAGACGGAGCAAGCTTTGGCGCTGAAGAGATCGTTACCGGATCCTTCGAGACGATTGCGGGTACTGTGAAGTCGTTCGACGCGGAGAAGAACGAGCTTGTCATTACGGATCTTCAATCGAAAAAAGACGTGATAGTTGCGCTTGGATCGGCTTCACTCATTAAGCGTTTCCCCGAGCAGATGGCTCAAATGCTTGCTGCCCGCCAGGCTGGCGGAGCTGGCCCAGGTGGAGCGGCTCCAGGCGGAGCGGCTCAGAACCCGCAGGCTCAGCAAGGCACCCCGCAGCGAATGACTGCACGTCCGATGCAGGGCGGCGGTGGTCCGGGAGGCGCAGCGGGAGGGCCTCGCGGGGGGATCGACGAAATGCTGGACCGGTTTCCGACCATCGCAGGCGGTGATCTGAACGTAGGCGAAATGGTCGCGGTATCGTGTTCCAAGTCTCATTCCGCTGATCGAATAAACGCGATAAAGCTTCTTGCCGGCGTCGAGCCATTCATCCGAGCGGCACAGATGAGCGCCGCGATGCAGCGGGGACGGCAAACCACCCAAAGCCTGAGCATACCAGGGCTTGACGGTTTCGACATGCCGTAATTTGGATCTTAATAACGCTGCTTGGGGCCGGCGTCAACTCTGCCCCTGTTTTATCGAATTCATTATTAAAGGTTGGACGAAAATGAAATTACATAGGCTTTTTTTACTGAGCGTCTCCATCGCACTTTTCCTGAACATACCGGGATTCGCTCAGCAGAACGGCAGTTTGAGCGGCCAGGTGGTCGATTCTCTAGGGGCCATCGTCGTTGGTGCATCGGTAACCGTCGTTTCACCGACGGGTTCCGAGAAGATCATTACAACGAATGCCCAGGGTGAATTCACTATGACCGGGCTCGCACCGGGCAAATACACCGTTAAGGTGATCGCTCCGAAATTTGCGCTTTACGAAAACACCGAGGTTGAGATCGAGGCCGGAAAGCGGTTCGAATTGATCGCCACACTGACCGTTGAGGCGGTCCAGGAAGAGGTCGAGGTCTCGAGTGATGAAGGAGTGTCGACGGATCCGGCAAGCAACGCCGGCGCAACGATCCTGAAGGAAAAGGAACTTGAAGCCCTGCCGGACGATCCGGATGAACTGGAGGCGGCCCTTCAGGCACTTGCGGGCCCCGCAGCCGGCCCTGGCGGCGGCCAGATCTACATCGACGGCTTTACCGGCGGCCGGATGCCGCCGAAAGAGGCGATTCGCGAGATCCGTATCAACCAGAATCCTTTCTCGGCGGAATATGACCGGCTCGGCTTTGGCAGGATCGAGATCCTTACGCGTCCGGGTTCCGATAAGTTTCGCGGGAGTGCGTTCGGGAACTTCAATGACGAAAGCTTAAACTCGCGAAACCCGTTCTCAACCAATCGGGCGTCCAGCCAGCTCAGGGCATTTGGGGGAAATATTTCCGGTCCGATCCAGAAAGGTAAGTCCTCCTTTTTCCTCGATATCAGCAATCGCGATGTCGATAACAATTCGGTCGTGAACGCTCTGATCCTGGATCCTTCGCTCAACGCAGTTCCGTTTCAGGAGGAGTTTCGGCTTCCGACCCGGCGATTTTCGTTCAGCCCGCGGTTCGACTACGCGATCAACGACATGAATAACTTGATCGTCCGGTACAGCTTCGATAGGACAACGCAGCAGAATCAGGGGATCGGTGGATTCTCTCTGCCTACTCGTGCATATGAGACGTCGAATTCGGGGCATGAGATCCGTCTTACAGAGACGATGATCATCAATGCAAAGACCGTAAACGAGACCCGCTTCGAGTACGAATGGGAAGACAGGGATCAGACGGGCGATAATTCGATTCCGACGATCAGCGTTGCGGACGCTTTCACGGGAGGCGGTTCGCAGATCGGCCTTAGCTTCAATAAACAGAAGAGTTGGGACCTTCAGAATTTCACGACAACTTCGTTCGGAAAGAATTCTCAGCACGGCTTCAAATTCGGTGCCAGGGTCAGGAGCATCAAGATCACGGACCGTTCTGAGAGCAATTACGGCGGGAGTTTTTCGTTCATCAACCTGAATAATTACCGCGACACGATCCTCGGCACGGCAAATCCCGTCCAGTTCAGGGTAACGACCGGAACGCCCGAACAGGAAGTCTCGCGGACCGATTACAGCTTTTTTGTGACGGACGATTGGCGTGTGAACCAGGCGCTGACGCTCAGTTTCGGACTGAGGTATGAGAATCAGACGAACATTAGCGACAATTCGGACATCGCACCCCGATTCTCGTTCGCGTGGGCGCCGGGTGCCGGCGGAGCGCGTGCCCCAAAGACCGTTTTCCGGGGCGGCGTCGGCGTTTTCTATGAACGATTCAGCGAGAACCTGACGCTTCAGGCCTTAAGATTGAACGGCATTTCACAGCTTGACCTGATCGTGAGTGCGAACGATCCCGATCCGATCCGGCGTGCTGCAGCGATCCAGCTGCTTCAGCAGCCTGTATTTACGGTTTCAGGCGTTACCAACGTTCCGACACCCGCTCAGATTCTTGCCGCCCTTCCGCAGTCGAACACCACCCGGCAGATCTCGGACGAGATAAAGTCGCCAATGATGGTGCAGGCTGCGTTCGGCCTCGAGCGGCAGCTCCCGTTCGCTACGACGATGGGCCTCTTCTTTGTAACGTCGAGGACGACGAACGTGCTTCGCTCCCGGAACATTAATGCTCCTATCTGCCCGGAGCAGGTTAACTGCTTGAACGCTCCGCGACCGGACCCGACACTCGGCAATATTTACGAGTATGAGTCGACCGGCGTGCTTGATCAAAGGCGTTTGAACATCAATTTCCGGAACATGTACAACCGGAACTTCACGCTCTTTGGCAACTACAGCCTCGGCTTTTCGGAAGGTGACTCGGATGGTGCAGGGAGCTTCCCGGCATATTCCTACGATCTGGACGGGGAGTTCGGCCGCACTTCATTCGATATCAGGCACAATTTCGTGATCGGCGGGAACTTCACGCTTCCTTGGGGCTTCACGGTCGCGCCGTTCATTAATGCGAACAGCGGCCGGCCGTTCAATATCACCAAGGGTGTCGATCTGAACGGGGACGCCCTGTTTACGGAGAGGCCTACTTTCGGAGAACTAGCGACCCGGTGTTCGCAGCTCAACCTTACGGCTTCGTTCTGTGACGTAGCCGGTGAAGATCCGAACGCGATAATCCCGCGTAACTACGGAAACGGGCCTAGGTCGTTCACCGTGAATCTTCGTTTCGGCAGGAACTTTGGCTTTGGCGCGTCGCCCGAACGGGTCGCCGCGGACAACCGAGGCCAGGGAGCCGGTGCCCAGCGGGGCGGCGGAGGCGGCGGTGGAGGCGGCGGTCAGCGTGGCGGCGGTTTCGGCGGCGGCAGAATGATGATGGGCGGCCCCGGTGGTGGCGGAGGTGCTCGAAAGCCCTACAACCTGAATCTGTCGTTGAATGTCAGCAACCTGTTCAATAACGTGAACCTTGGAACGCCGGTCGGAAACATGGCATCGAGCCGTTTTGGCCAGTCCACGTCGACGGGCGGCGGGTTCGGCGGATTTGGTGGCGGCGGCGGCGGAGGTGCTGCGAATCGCCGGGTCGAGCTTCAGGCTCGATTCAGTTGGTAGTTTTCTGCTGACAGCCTATAGTAAAGGGAGTCCGGAGCATCCAAAGGAGATCCGGGCTCCATTTATTTCTTAAGGGGATAAAAAATAATGCTGCGTTATTCAAGCTTTCTTACCTTAATACTTTGGTGCTGTATCGCCGCGGTCGGACAGGCTTCTTCCGGGGCCGGAGCCTCGGGCGATAAGAATTTCGCCGCGGAAGCCCGACTGGCCGAATTGACTCTCGCGGCTCACGGCGGGCAGAAATTCCGGGAGATGCAGTCGCTGATCGTTTCGGGGTCGGTCGAGATCACGACCTCAGCTTTCCCACAGGCGATACCGGCCTCATTTGTGACGATCTTCGCCGGCGAGAAGTACCGGCTCGAAATAAACAACCCGTTTCAGCCGCTGAAACAGGCGTACGACGGGACCCAAACGGTCTCGTCGCTGCCCGGCGGGTTTACACTTCCGCCGATCAACCGACTTGGCCTGCCTATTCTACAGCAATTGGGAAAGCAGGGATTCATTGTGACACCGCTGCCCGAAGAGAAAAAGAAGAAAAGGGGTTTCAGGATGACATCACCCGAAGGCTTCTTTACCGATTTTTACCTCGAGGACAAGACGGACAAGATAAGGAGCTACGACGCAACCTACGTGATGAGCGGGCGCACCGTCACAACCTCGGTCGAGATAGACAAGCTCCGTCTTGTTGATGGGGTTCTTCTCCCGGAAAAGTATGCTCAGCGGTTCAATACCGAGCAGTTCACGGTTTATGCGAGTTTCAAGGCCAAGGACATCGTTGTAAATTCCGCGGTGAAAGACACGGTTTTCAAGACCTTGGAATGACGTCGGCAAACGCGGGCCGGGCTTCGCCGTTTAGTTTGCGAACCGGCTCTTTTCCCACCATTCGATGGTCTTTCGAAGCCCTTCCTCAAGCCCGACCAGTTTTTCGTAATCCAAACACTCAACGGCCAAGGAATTGTCGGCCTGCGAGTCGCGAACATCACCGGCCCGTTCGGGAAGATGTCGCGCCGTTACTGCCTCTCTATTCGTTATCGCTTTCAAAACGCCGAGCAAGCTGTTCAAAGAGATGCGCTCTCCGTTCGCGACATTCAGAACGCTTCCGACGCCCTTTTCTGAGGTAGCCGCGTTGATATTCGCACGAACTACGTTCGCCACATAGGTGAAGTCGCGGGTCTGTTCGCCGTCGCCGTAGATGACGGGCGTATCGTCCTTCATCAGAGCGTCAATAAATCGCGAGATCACGCCGGAATAGGCCGACGAGGGATTCTGGCGAGGGCCGAAAACATTGAAATACCGCAGCGAGTATGTCTCGAACCCGTAGACGCTATGAAACGCGCTGCAATAATATTCTCCCGTCAGCTTGGCGACCGCATAGGGAGACAGGGGCTCCGGCCGCATCGATTCAACTTTTGGCAATACTGGCTGGTCGCCATATGCAGAACTCGAAGCAGCATAGATCAGACGCTTCACTCCCGCATTCCGCGAATGCACGAGCAGGTTAAAGGTCGCGTTCACACAGGCCTGATGAGTTTCGACCGGGTCCTCGACCGACCGGGGCACGCTTGGTAGAGCCGCCTGATGAAAGACGAACTCGGCCCCCTCAAGGGCCGGCCCCAGTGCCTTATCGTCGTTCAGGTCTCCCCGGATAAAGCGGAAATCGCTTCCGATCTCATCCAGGTTCTCTGTATATCCAGTCGTAAGGTTATCGATTATCGTGACCTTTGCGCCCTGACGGATGAGTTCATCCGCGATATGGGACCCGATAAATCCGGCACCGCCGGTAACAAGGCACTTTGCTGTTAATGACATAGACGGAGATCTGCGATATCAGTGGTCACATCAGATCAGCTAATTAACTACCCATTGTCGATCAAGAGCCGGTGAACGGATCACCGGCCGACGCCGATATACTCAAAGCCTAGTTCCCGCATGTCGACCGGTTCATAAATATTGCGAAGGTCCGCGATCTTAGGTGCTTTCAGAAGGCCCTTTACGCGCTCCATGTCGAGCGCACGGAACTGGTTCCACTCTGTGATGATCACGAGTGCGTCTGCACCGTCGATCGCCGCGTATTCGTCGACCGCATATTCGATCCCGTCAATGAACTTCTTAGCCTCGTCCATCGCGACGGGGTCGAACGCTTTTACCGCGGCCCCTTTCTCCAGTAACACCCGGATGATGTCGATCGCGGGAGATTCGCGCATATCGTCGGTCTCCGGCTTGAATGAGAGGCCGAGGATACCGATAGACTTTCCTGAAAGATCGCCGACCAGCCCTTCGATCTTAGGTATCATCGCTTCACGCTGTTTCTCATTCGCGTCGATCACGGCGTCGACGATCCTCGTTTCAACGCCAAATTGATCGGCAACGGTGGTCAACGCCCGCGTGTCTTTCGGAAAGCAAGAGCCGCCGTAGCCGGGGCCGGGATGCAGAAATTTTCGTCCGATCCGATTGTCCATCCCCATCCCTCTTGCAACATCGTGGACGTCGCAGCCGATAGCGTCGCAGAGGTTCGCAATCTCGTTTATGAACGTGATCTTGGTCGCGAGAAAGGCGTTCGCCGCATACTTGATGAGTTCGGCGGCTTCGAGCGAGGTGATCACGATCGGCGTCTCGATCAAATAGAGCGGCCGGTATAACTCTTTCATGACCTCGATCGCACGTTCCTCGTTGCTGCCGATGACAACGCGGTCGGGCCGCATGAAGTCCTCGATCGCCGCTCCTTCACGGAGAAATTCCGGATTCGACGCAACGCCGAATTCGGACCCATTCTCGAGGTTTTCCGAGACGAAATCACGAAGCCATTTGCCCGTTCCGACCGGAACGGTCGACTTGGTGACGAGGACCTTATAACCGTTGATGGCCCCGGCGACATCCTTTGCGGCCTGCCGGTAATAGGTCATGTCGGGGGTGCCGTCCTCGCGGGGCGGCGTCCCTACGGCAAGGAAAACCACAAGGGCCTTTTCGACCGCTTCCTTTATGTTTGTTGTGAAATGAAGACGACCGGCCCGCACATTCTTGTGGACCAACTGGTCCAGTCCCGGTTCGTAAATGGGAATGATCCCGTTCTTCAGCTTATCGATCTTTTCCGCGTCTACGTCGACGCAGGTAACATCAACCCCAAATTCCGCGAAACACGCACCGCTGACAAGTCCTACGTAGCCGGTGCCGATTACTGCGATCTGCATAATTATCTTTGATCAATTAATATAAATAGAAAAGTATACGTAAAAACAAGTGATCTGGACAAAATTTAGCGGGCCATATTCGTGAACATGACCCGCACTATTAATTCGCTTAATACTTCGCCTTAGAGAATTTTGGCCCTAACGAGTCGGGCTCACGACGATCGTTCCGCCGCCGTCGTCATCATCATTGCCGCCGAGGAGGATCGCAGCACCGGCAACACCGGCCGCGATCAGCAGAAGCCACGGCCATCCCCCTACACGAACCGGCGGAGCCGAATCAGGACGCAGGCACGGCTTGCAGCCTGTTTGCGACAGGTTTCCCGCCGACGCCGAAGTTCCGGCCGCGACCTGCCTGTCCGAAGTGCCTTCACGCATCGTAACCACACCGGCGATAGCGTCTACGTGTGTGTGCGAGCATTCGACCTCGACAGTAAAGTTGTCGGCCATGCTCGAATCAGCGATCACGGTCGCGTCCTTTGTAGTAACGGTCGTGGCAACACCGGCTGCATTCGCGACCTTCGCTTTACCTGACGAGAGGATCGCGGTGATGCTGTTATCGGAGAAATTCAAAACAAGATTCGAATCCTCCATGATCTCGATCCGGCCAACTTTGCCGAGACTCACGATCGCGCTCGAGTTTGCCCCGGTTACGATCGTACTTCCAGAGAGGATAGTTGCATTGGATACAGCTGTTTGGCCATTGACCGTAACCTGTCCCCTTACGGTAATTTCGCCGGTAAGATCTTTCGAACCGGGCAACGAAAATGCAGAGGACACGAAGAGTACGGCAATGGAAGTGAATGAAGCGATCAGTTTTCGAAAATTATTCTTGGCGAGCATTTATGCAATTTCCTCCTGAAACAAATCTTATAATACAAGTAAAGGCCTTTTGCCGCAATGACAAAATGGTTCAATTCGAGTTCAAGAACAATACTTACCGGTTGGTGCTGGCAACATTGCCATCACTTGACTGGGAAAGGGCTATAATGATGGCGGCCGCGGCACCGGAGGCGACCAACACCCAAACCCACCAATAATCTGACGATCCCGTCTGACGGGCAGCCCGCCCTTCTCCGGATGCGGTGATCGACTCACCTGCATTAAGGATCGTCGTTTTGCCGTCTTTCGTCCTGACCTTAACAGTACCCAATGAACCCTGTACGGTCAATTGGCCTGATGTCAATTCCGCTTCGACCGAATTGTCGTCAAAGATAAGATTCGCGGTCGAGTTCGGGGCCAACTCGATACGGCCGCTCTTTCCTATTCCAACAATGGCTGACGTGTCCTCTGTGGTTGAGACAGTGGAAGAAGAAAAAACCGATCTGCCGCTCCTGGCTTGTTCACCATTCACAAAAACAAAAGGAGGTTCTCCATTCACAGACTTTCCGGATACGGTCAGCTCAGCGATCATGCGCCCGGGGCTAGCGAGAGCTACCATGGACGTCGTGGAGACGATCGCGAAAATGATACATGCGGAAATACTTCTCCGCATCCAAAACGACTTATTCATAAAACTCCTAGCGAATGGACGAGTTTTGGCGCAAAAAAGGCCAAACTATCAAATAGTGGCACGAAATTCCGCACAATGTCAACAAAAAGCACGAAACCCCAACTTCCTGGAAAATGGCCTTTCCCGGACGATCAAGAATCTCGTAAGCCTAACGTTACACAAAACTTATATCACAGCCTCCGTTCCAATTTAAAGACAAAATATCGATTATTCGCGACCGATCGGAAGATACTTCTAACCGCGGCCCGAGCCCTCGCATCTGACCGAACCAAAACACGAGGGCGAAACGGGCAAATTCCCGGGATCTAAGGAGTCAATTTCAGGTCAAAGGAGCCGAATTTTGCTGTAATTCTTGATTTCTGCTTTAATCTATTTCGACCCTGCCATTTTCTCAGGAGTTTTCTATGAAAATACGTCTATTTCTTCTATTTATAGGGACCGCGATGACCCTTGCCTGCGGCCCACAGGCTTCCAACCCGACCCAAAATACAGGGGGGGCGGCCAAGGATCCTTCACGAAAATTGAAGATCGGGTTCTCAATGGCGACCGTGAAGGAGGAAAGATGGCAGCGAGACAAAGATGCTTTCGAGGCCCATTGCCGCAAACTTCAGGTCGAATGCCCGGTCACAGTTGCTGATAACAGTGCCGACAGGCAGGCAAATGATGTCGACAACCTTTTGACACAAGGGGTCGATGTCCTTGTAATAGCCCCTCAAAACGCGACCCAGGCTGCCGCGTTGGTTGAAAAGGCAAAGGCCCAGAAAATCCCTGTGATCAGTTATGACCGCCTGATCGATTCCGACAAGATCGATCTTTACATCTCGCATCAGGTGCCCGTGATCGGGCGAAGGATGGCGGAATATGCCCTCGCTAAGGCCCCGACAGGGAATTATGTGATGGTTTACGGTTCGAAGACCGACAACAACGCCTCGATCATGGAGAAGGAACAGCTCGAAGTACTTAAGCCCGCGATCGACAGCGGCGCGATAAAGATCGTTGCCGACCAGTTCATTACGGATTGGAAGCCCGAGCTCGCGTTGAACTTCGCTGAAAACGCGCTCACACAGAATAACGACAACATACAGGCGTTCGTCGTGTCGAATGACGGGATGGCGGGCGGTGTGGTCCAAGCACTTGCGGGCCGCGGCCTCGCGGGAAAGGTGATCGTCACAGGGCAGGATGCTCAACTCGACGCGCTTCAGCGGATCGCGGAAGGGAAGCAGTCGATGACGGTCTACAAGGCCATTATCCCGCTGGCCAGCGGCGCAGTCGAGGCCGCCGTTCGGCTTGCGAAGGGTGAACCGCTGACGACCTCACCTTTCCGGAACGACAAGATCGCAAAGGATGTGCCCGCGATCCTGTTAGAGGTCGTTACGGTCGACAAGAATAATTTGATGGACACGGTGATACGCGACGGCTATGCCAAGTATGACGACGTCTACAAGAACGTACCTGAGGCCGAAAGGCCAAAGCGGCCCTGACCCCATCCCAATAAAGAAATGAACGACTTTGTTCTTGCCGGCGATCTTGGCGGTACAAATTTGCGAGTGGCCGCGATCGACGATGAGGGCAGGATGCTCGCCCGGCTTGAGGACGAGACCCCGAGACACACCGATGACACGAGGATAATTGCAGGCGCGCTGCGTCTCGCCAAGGAGTGCGGTGACCGGATCGGCCGCAAACCACTCGGTCTGGGGTTTGCGTTGCCTGCGATCATGTCCGGGCCGGAGGGAAGGGTATTCAGTTCGCCGAACCTCCCCGAACTCAACGGAAGCCTCATCGGTCCGAACCTTCGAGAAGGTCTTTCAATGGATGTAGTCCTTGAGAATGACGCAAACGCGGCCGCGATCGGCGAGAATTGGCTCGGGGCGTCCCAAGGCTCTGGCGATTCGATCTGCCTTACGCTGGGGACCGGCGTTGGAGGCGGCATAATACTCGACGGACGGCCGCACCGGGGCCCTGACGGTACGGCCGGCGAGATCGGCCATGTCTGTGTCGAACCGCTTGGCCCGCGCTGCGGCTGCGGAAGTAACGGGTGCCTCGAACAATTCGCCTCGGCGACCGCCGTCGTCCGCGTCGCGCGGGAGATCGCTTCGGATTTTAGTGACACAAAAGTACCCCTTGATAATGAATTTACTGCACTGGATCTATACAACGCAGGTACTTTGGGTGATCGGTTGGCGGTAGAAGTGTTTCGGCGAGTCGGGTACTATCTGGGCATCGCCATCGGCGGGATCGTCAATGTCCTTAACCCGGAGGTTGTCGTTCTCGGCGGCGGGATGTCCGGAGCGTGGGACCTGTTTATAGGTGAATTGAAGGAAGAAATTATGAAACGGGCGTTCCACGAACCGGCAGAACGTGCTAGAATCGTTCGCGCTAAACTCGGAAGCGACGCCGGACTTTTTGGGGCCGCACGGCTCGCATTCGCGCAAGGCACGCGCTCGATCGATCAAAGTCATTAACAGGCCAGCACTCGGTTTATGGATGTTTACCATAAGATTCTTACGAAGATCTATGAGGTCACCGGCGGCAAGGATAGTGTCGAGGTTGACCTTAACGATCTTTTGAAGCAGGAAGGCTTCTATTCGAATATCGACAATATCTCGCAGCATTTAGCGACCGAGAGCTGGGTTGCGGAAACTCCCCGGCCCCGAGTAGTGAAAATAACTCATTGGGGGGCGGCCGAAGCTCGCCGGGTGATGACAAACACCCCGGACACTCAGCGCGAAGTCACGAAGGATGCCAACCGCCTTCTTGCCGATTCGCGGGAACTGATAATCATGCTTGAGGAGTTTGCCTCCAACCCGAACGGATCCAAGTTCAAGACGATCGAAAAGAGATTCGAGGACCTTCAGGCCCTTTTAGGACGAATACGGCCGAATATGTAAGTCCAAACTTGCAATCTGGGGCACGGTTCAGGTAAACTGACTGTTTCGTGCGATGCATGCGACGAGTCTAGTGGGTTTCGCACCCACTTTTTATTTTGGGTTTAAGGTCGGATGGACAAGGCTGGTATCGAAGAAAGAATTAGGCTCATCGCGAAGGAAGCCGCCGCCGAAAATGATGTCGAGTTTGTTCACTGTGAGGTGGCGGGCACAAAGCGGAACCTGACGGTCCGAATTTTCATTGACAAACCGGAAGGCGTCAACGTCGAAGATTGCGCCAAGCTATCTCGAAGGGTCGAGGGCGTCCTCGATTCGGATGATTTCATCCCCGCGTCCTATGTGCTCGAAGTCTCGTCGCCAGGACTCGAACGCGGTATTTACTCAGCGGACGAATTTAGCCGATTCGCGGGAAAAAAGGCGAAGGTGAAGCTTTCGAACGCGGTGAACGGCCAGAAGGTCTTTGTCTCCCGGATAGTTGGGGTCGATGGAAGCGATGTGATACTCACCGACAAACAACTTGGTGAGGTTCGATTTCCGTATAGCTGGGTTGAAAAAGCGAATCTCCGGGTGGACCTGGAAGAGGAGTTCAAGAAGCGGTAAATATGACATCAATGATCGGACAAAGCATAGATGCCTTGTGTAATGAGCAGGGCCTTGATCGCGACATGGTGATCGAAGCCATGAAAGACGCGGTCAAGGCTGCTGCCCGAAAGCAGTTCAAGGCACAGGACAAGACCGGCGACAGCATTCAGGTCGACTGGAACAATGAAGAAGGGATCATCGAGATCTCGGTCCAGAAAACGGTCGTTGAAGAGGTCGAGAACCCTTCAGCCGAACTCTCTCTGTCCGAGGCCCAGGATCTGGCCGGCGAAGAAATCGAACTGGGCGATATGCTTCTGATACCGCTCCCTCAGGAAGAAATGGGGAGGATCGCTGCACAGACCGCAAAGCAGATCCTCGTCCAGAAGGTCCGCGAGGCTATCCGGGAAAAAGTTTACGACGAGTACATCGACCGAAAGGGCGAATTGATCAACGGTACCGTCAAGCGATTCGAACGCGGGGACATCATCATTGATCTCGGCAATAACTTGGAAGCGATCCTTCCGAGGAAGGAGCAGTCCCGCGGAGAGGTCTGGAACCAGGGCGAGCGCATCCGTGTTGCGATCGTCGATGTCTCGAAAGAGCAAAAGGGCCAGCAGATCAAGGTGTCCAGAGCATCGTCCGAACTGATCAAACGCCTCTTCGAGATGGAGGTCCCCGAGATCTACGATGATACGGTGGTGATCAAATCAGCCGTCCGCGAGCCCGGAGACCGTGCCAAGATCGCGGTCACTTCAAATGAGAAGGACGTCGATCCGGTGGGTGCCTGTGTTGGTATGAAGGGCTCACGCGTCCAGTCGATCATAAAGGAACTCCGCGGCGAGAAGATCGACATAATCGAGTGGTCGGACGAACCCTCCGTCTTCGCGGCAAACGCGCTTTCGCCAGCTAAGGTCTCGCAGGTCCGAATTACCGATATCGAAAACCGCAAGATGACCGTGATCGTCGGCGAGGACCAGTTGAGCCTCGCAATCGGGAAGAAGGGTCAGAATGTCCGCCTTGCCACCAGGTTGGTGGGTTGGGACATAGATATCGTCAGCGAAGACGTTCTGAAACAAGAGATCGCTCAGCAGATGGGCCGCATGATGGCTTCGGGCGAAGCGGTACCGATCACAGCGATCCAGGGCGTCACCGCAAACCAGGCCGAAATGCTCATTGAAAAGGGCATCAACGATGTCGAAGCCCTCGCACAGACGAGTGTTGACGATCTGGTCGACGCTCTCGACGTCAGCCTCGATCAGGCGGAAGTCATTATTGCGTCGGCAAAGGCCATCGTCGAGGCAAGGAACCGGGAAGTTGACGAGCCGGCCGAAGCGGGTACCCCGGAAGCGGCTGAATCCTCGGAGGAAGGCCACACTGTCGAAACGCCGACTTCATCCGATGCCGACGTGGCAGGTTCAGGAATATCTGAGTTGGGAGAAAGCGAAGCTTCGGAAGTCGTTTCGGAACCCGCAGCTGCCGAAAGCGGCGAGGACGAGATCTCGTCTGACGCTGAGCCAGAGGCTGAAATAAGCGGAACTGAAGCCGAAATCGGTGACGATTCGGCAGACGAAAGCGAAGAGGTTACGCTGGCGACGGACAATGTTCCCGGCGCCGAGGTCGAGGATGTTGAGGCGAACCTCAGTGTTGATGGTGACGTCCCCACATCGGACGAGGACCCGCAAGAGACCGCGGGGGAAGCAGGCGAGAATGATGAGAACACCTAAAATTCTCGATCAGCCGGCCGCGGCCGGCCTTCGCCACGCAGTCTTTTGAAACCGGATCAACATGGATCCGGATCACAATAAGAGCATTTATGGCTATTGGTAAGAAAATTCGGATCTACGACCTGGCACGAGAGATCAAACAGGACGCGAAGCGCGTTCTCGAGGACCTCCGCCGTGAAGGTGCCGAGGTCAGCGTGCCCTCAAACTCTGTCAGCTTCGAGTTGGCCGAGAAGATCCGGAATAAGTACATCCCAAAAGCCGAGGTTGCACCAAAACGTGCGATCAAGGTCATCAAGGCTTCTAAGAAAGCGAAAGCCGCCCCGGCCGCCGAAGAAGCTGCGCAAGCCGAGCCCGAAGAGGGGACAAAGGCTGAACCAGCGAAGGCCGCGCCTGAAGTTGAAGAACCCGCCATAAAAGCAGAACCTGGTCCTGAGGCCGCTGAACCGAAAGCCCGGAGTTATCGCCTTAAGAAGAAGGCCGTCGAGGAGCCCGAGGAAACGGCGATCACCGAGGCAGAACCCCTCGTCGAAGAAGAAGCCCAGGAAGCCCCGGCTGAAACTGTCGAAGTCCCTGAAGCTGAAGAGAAAGCTGAGGAACCGAAGGTAACTAAGCGGGTCCTCCGTCCTACCGGCACCCAAATAAAACAGTTGACGTTGACGCGCGACGCTATCGAAAAGGGCGTAAAACCCGGCGAGCGCGTCGTCGCCGAGGCCCCGACGCGCACTGGCAAGCTGGTTAGCGAAAGAGCTCAAGACCAGCGTGGCCGGCGCACCGAATTTCGCGGCACTCCGGGCGAGACCGCGGCTCCGCAGATGACGTACACGCCGCCGGCAGACAATCGACGCCGGCCGGGACGTTCCGGCGGGCGAAAGGGGAGGACTGACGCCAGGTCGAGGTTTGCCGAAAGGGAGCAAGATGCCCCGCGGCTCCGGACCATCGAGGAGAGGGTCCTCGACCAGGTTGTGAAACATGCCGGGGGCGATCTTCGGCCCGTCCGACTGACCGAAGGAGCGACCATCAGGGAATTTGCCGAGGCGCTCGGCATCACCCCAAGGGATATTGTTCAATTGCTGATCAAACGTGGTGTTTTTGCCACTCTCAATCAGCCGATCGGCGAAAAGACGGCGCAGGAACTCGGTCTTGACTTCGGGTTCGAGATCAGTTTTGTGCCGTTCGAAGAAATGGTCATCGAACAGGAGTTCGAAGAACTGATCGCTGCCGATTCCGACGATGTTGAAGTGCCCAAAGCCCCGGTGATTACGGTTATGGGGCACGTCGATCACGGAAAGACCTCATTGCTCGACGCTATCCGCTCGGCAAATGTCGCTGAGGGCGAGGCTGGCGGGATCACCCAGCATATAGGTGCATACAGTGTGTACGTGTCCAATCCGGAGAATCAGGACGAAGAACGGCGAGTCGTTTTCCTGGACACGCCCGGTCACGAAGCTTTTACGATGATGCGGGCCCGAGGTGCGAAGGCCACGGATATCGTTATCCTCGTGGTTGCCGCCGATGACGGCGTGATGCCGCAGACGATCGAAGCGGTCGAGCATTCAAAGGCCGCGGGAGTGCCGATCATCGTCGCGATCAACAAGATCGATAAGCCCGACGCGAACGCCGATAAGGTCAAGCAGGGCCTTGCGGGATTGGGGCTACAGCCGGTCGACTGGGGCGGCGACGTCGAAATGGTGCCCGTTTCTGCGAAGACGGGGCAAGGGTTAGATACGCTTCTTGAGACCGTGCTGCTTCAGGCTGACATCCTCGAACTCCGCGCGAGCCCGACAAGAAGGGCCGCAGGTGTTGTGCTCGAGGCAAAACTCGACAAAGGGCGCGGCGCCGTTGCAACCGCGCTCGTTCAGCAGGGTACGCTCCGCGTCGGTGATCCGTTCATCGTAGGCCAATTCTATGGAAAGGTCCGGGCGATGTTTTCGGACCGCGGCGAGACTGTCATGGAAGCCCCGCCGGCGACGCCGGTCGAGATCCTCGGCCTTCAGGGCGTGCCACAGGCCGGCGATACGTTCCAGGTCGTTTCTGACATAGACCGGGCGCAGACGATCGCAGGCCAGAGGCAGATGCACGCCAGACAGGCCGCGATGATCAAGACGACGAAGCGTGGTATCGAGTCGCTCGGGCTGGCCGAGATCAAGGAACTGCTCGTTATCCTGAAGGCGGACGTGCAGGGTTCGGTCGAAGTGCTCAAGGGCACGCTTGAGAAACTTTCCACGGATAAGGTCAAGGTACGGGTCATTCGGGCCGGGGTCGGGGCGATCGCCGAATCCGACGTGCTGCTCGCGTCGGCGACCCAGGCGGACAATATTTCGACTGCGGTCGTGATCATCGGTTTCAACGTCCGGCCGGAGTCGCGCGTGGCCGAGATAGCTCGCCAGGAAGACGTCGATATACGGCTGCACTCGATCATTTACAAGGTCGAAGAAGAGATCAAGGCCGCAATGATCGGCATGTTGGACGCGATCGAGAAGGAAGTGATCCTCGGCAAGGCGCTGGTCCAGGAAACATTCAAAGTTTCGAGGGTCGGCACCATCGCCGGCTGCCGCGTGACCGACGGACTGATCCGGCGGCAGGCAAAGGCCCGGCTGCTTCGGGACAGCGTTGTCATCTGGGAAGGAGATATCGCGACGCTCAAACGGTTCAAGGATGACGTGAACGAAGTGAAGCAGGGTTTCGAATGCGGTATCAGCCTGGTCAACTTTAACGATATAAAGGTCGACGACGAGATCGAGGCTTACGTGATCGAAAAGACGGCGGCGACCGAGCTTTGATCGGAATGCGGCCCGTTTTGGGACTGATCTGAATGTATGAGACGGCCGGAACGAATGGCTGAAGCTTTGAAAGAGGAGATAGCCGAGATCGTGGGTTTCGAGCTTGAGGACCCACGGCTTGAAGCCGTAACAGTGACCGATGTAACGGTAACCGACGACCTTCGGGACGCAAAGGTCTTTGTCGTTGTCGAAGGCGGCGACGAAGAATCAAAAAAAGCATTAACGGCGCTTCAACACGCCGCCGGGTACGTCAGGCAGCAGGTTGCGATGAATCTCAGCCTCAGGCATGCTCCGCACCTGGTTTTTGTACGTGACACCGCGGAAGAAAATGCGGCAAATGTCGAGCGGGTGATCACGGACCTGAGAATAAAGGGTGAATTTGAGGACAGGAAGGAAAGTGAAGGATAAAGGATGAAGGATAAGGGATAAAGTGAAGAGGGCACCTCAGCTTTATCCTTTTTCTATTTACCTTTCCCCTTTTGAAATCGTGTTAAGTCAAGTAGTTGAGCTAATTGAAAACAAGCAGGAATTCGGGATCACGACCCATATTAAGCCGGACGGTGACGGCGTGGGTTCGTCTCTTGGGCTCTATTGGCTGCTTCGCAGCCTTGGCAAATCGGCGGACGTTATTGTCCGAGGCGAGGTCCCGACAGCCTATCGAAGCCTCCCCGGTGCCGATGACATTCGCAACATCGAGAGCATCGACCGGAAATACGACGCTATCTTTGTCATAGAATGTTCCGACCTTGAACGGCCCGGCATCGTGGGCCTTGACAAAGAGTTCACGGTGAACATCGACCACCATGCGACGAGCGCGCATTTCGGGGCGATCAATTGGATCGATTCCACGGCGTCGGCGGTCGGAGAGATGATCTATAATCTCTGCAAGGCTATCGGCGGACGGGTCACTAAAGAGATCGCTGAGTGCGTGTACATGGCGCTCGTGACGGACACGGGTTCGTTCCACTTCTCAAACACCACCGAGCGAACGCTGAAGGTCGCCTCCGAATTGGTCAAGGCGGGCGTGAAACCGGCGGCGATCTCAGAAGCGGTCTACAACAATTATCCGTGGTCTCGTATCGAACTGATGAGGCAGGTTCTTGACACCGTGCGCAGGGACGAGAGCGGCAAGGTCGCGTATCTCAGGCAAACCCTCGAGATGCGGGAAGCGGCCGGGGCCGTAGACGGCGACAATAACGGCTTTGTGAACATTCCGCTCGCTTCACGCGAGATCCTGGCTGCAGTCTATATGCGCGAGGTCGGCCCCGACGAATATCGTGTCAGCCTCCGATCAAAAGGCGACATCAACGTCGCAAAGGTTGCTGAACGCTTTGGCGGCGGCGGCCACCGGAACGCCGCCGGTCTGAGGATGATAGGCGACTGGGACACGGCCGAGGCCGAGATAGTGTCGGCGATGCGCGAAGCGGTCGAACGGGCCGAGGCGATCGAGGCCGGCGACATTACGGTCGCACCGGACGTCCTATAGTCAGCGTCGATGCCGTAGCCGGCCGAAACACCCCCGAAGATGCAAACTGTCGTCGAACGCCGAAAGCCAGAAGGCCTGCTAGACCATCTGGCCCTGGCCATTACCACCTGCGGAGTAGGTTACCTGCCCCTGATGCCGGGGACCTTCGGCTCACTGGTCGGCGTCGCGATCTACGTACTCATTTCCTCTGCCTTCTCATCCTTTCGATACACGCCCGAATCCGTTGAGCCGGAAACGCTAGTTGCGGGGATCCACGCTATCATCATGGTGGCATTCGTCGGCCTGATATTGCTCGGGGTCTGGGCTTCAGGCCGGTCCATTGAACTTCTGGGAAGCGGCGATCCACCCGAAGCAGTCATCGATGAAGTGATCGGACAATTGACCGTCTTTCTTTTCATCCCATTCGCGACTTCCTGGCTCATTATCGCCGCAGGTTTCGGGTTCTTCCGCCTGTTCGATATCTGGAAGCCGTTTCCGATCGACCGCCTTCAGATGCTGCCTGGCGGCCTTGGGATCTGCGTGGACGATGTCGGTGCCGGTATCTGTGCCGGTGCTTGTTTATCGGTAGTATATGCGGTTAGCTTATGGGTATGATCTACCACGTTCTTCCAGGCGATTCGATCACTCGGGAATTCAACGAAGCGGGCATCGAAGGTGAACCGATCGTCTTTCGCGAATGTTTGGTCGCCGGCGACGCGGATGCGGCTTCGCTCGAGGAATTCTGGGACATTCGGGCCAATTTTCATGAACTGGAGCACGGCGGGGATCCGATAGACTATCGCGAAGGGTTCGTTCATGAGGTCGAACGACTGATCGGTCTCGATCGTTCGTCGGAGGTGCACCTTTGGTTCGAATACGAACTCTTTTGTTCGGCCAACATGTGGTTCTGCCTCAACCTTCTAAAGGAAAGTGAGGCCGGCATCTTTCGGGTAATGCCGTCCAACGTCGAACCCGACGACGCATGGAAAGGATTCGGAGGTCTTGATGCGGACGGTCTGATCGATTGCTACGAGAACCGAGTAGAATTGACGGCTAACGATGTCGCGAAAGGGGCCGAGCTTTGGCTTGCATTTGCGAAACGCGACGCCAAAAAGCTGATCGATCTGGGGAGTTATCGCTCACCGGCTTTTCCGTTCCTTCTGGAAGTGACGGCCGCCGCAGCCGAGATCGAGAGTCGGCCCGCCAAGATACTCGCCGAGATCAAAAGCGGCGGCTTGACCGGCATGTCCGAGATCTTTCCGGAGTTCGTGAAGAGAGCGGGTGTTTACGGTTTCGGAGACACCCAGGTCGAGCGATTACTTGATCGAATCTGAGCTTCTTTCTGTTTTGCCTGTATTCGCATCAGCGTCTTCAAGTGCGTCACGTTGCATGATCCAACCTTTTCTCTTGAAAATTACCAGAAGTACGACCGCGATCAGGCCCATCAGGACCAAGGTCGCAAAATAAGCCCAAGGCCAGCGGAGTTCCGGCATCAAGTCGAAATTCATCCCATAAATGCCTGCGATCAACGACAGCGGCAGAATAATGGCCGAGACGACCGCCAGCGTTTTCATCACATCGTTGGTCCGGTTCGCAAGGATGGACAGGTGGATGTCCGAGAGCCCGGAGACGAGGTCACGATAACTTTCCGTAAGGTCGGTCACACGGAGGAGGTGGTCGTGCACGTCGCGGTAGAACGGAAGCACATCCGGCGGTATCTGCTGGAACTCGCCATGGGAAATACGATAAAGGACCTCTCGCTGGCGGGCGGAGATCCGACGGAGCCGGGCCACGCTCCTTCTGAGCTCCATAATGTCCTCGAGGACCGCCCGGCTTCCGTTTCCGGCTTCGAAAACACGCTCTTCAAGCTGCGAGATCGAAAGGTCAAAGTCCTCGACCACGGGCATGTACTGGTCGACGATGTTGTCGAGTATCTGATGCAGCAAATAAGCGGCGCCGCGTGAGCAGGCGAAGTGAGAAGCGCGAAGCTGCTGTTTTACCGAGATGACGCTGCTGAAGTGTTCGAGGTGGAACGTAACGACATAATTTGGCCCGAGGTACCCGTCCAATTCCTTGGTGACGAAGTTCTCCGGCCCGGTCTCTCCGCTCTTGATCCCATGAACGATAAAATAGAGGTGGTCCGGGTAGGGTTCGACCTTCGGCTGGTTGCGCTCTTCAATGCAGTCCTCGACCGTAAGAGGATGAAAACCGAAGACATTAAGGAGGAGGGATCTCGCCTCTTCTATTTTTTCGGGCGAATCACCGAGGATGTCGACCCATATCACGGAATCCTGCTCTTTCAATAGTTCAGGAAGATGTTCCGCAGAAACCCCCTCTTCCACCATTGTGTCATCGGGCCTGTAGACAATGATCTCCATAAGCTGACCGACAAACTATACACGACAACCTGGTCTAAGGGTCAATCCACTACAGGAAGTTCGCCGGGAACGGAGAAAAATAGAAAAAAACGAGATTCGATCTAGTTGAGGGGACAATGGGAACGAGGAGGGGAACTATGAAGATCAAACTAATTCTTGCGGTTCTGTCTATGATCGCACTATCCGTCGTTGCGGCCGCACAGGACGAGAGGGACATAGATTTCGTAATGAACGCGCAGAACCGGTTCAAAGGCCGCGATTATTCATACTCGGTAACAAGTAAAGATTTTGAACGGACTCCGGAATGGGACCCGGTAAAGGGTGAACCGCCACTCTCGGTCTCGCAGGCGTTGGCGGTTGCCCGAAACAACGTGTCCCTTTTTCTGACCGATAGGAGAGGTTGGCAAACTACGTCGATCAGGCTGACGTCCACTGGCCACCGGAGGTGGTATTACTTTGTCACGTTCAACTGCGCCGAGCCGATTTGTGCGGACGAAGACGGTGTGAAGGGCTTCAACATTCTGGTAAAGCTCGACGGGACGATCGCCGTACCAAAATTCTCGGAGCCGGAGCCGGCTCCAAGGCCGTAGGACGGGATCAAACCTTCGCTGATGCGCAATTGCACATCGCGTGCGAGCACAGCCGACTTTGCAATTTGCGCCGGTGACAGCCAAAATGTAGCCACCATGCCGGAAGAAAATGACTCCGACGTATCATTGCGCGTATCTAATGTAACGAAACGATTTGGCGACTTCACGGCCGTAGAGGGCCTCAGCTTCGAAGTCCGGCGAGGGCGGGTTTTCGGTTTTCTCGGGCCGAATGGTGCCGGCAAAACGACGACGATCCGGATGATAGTCGGGATCACTGCCCCGGACGAGGGTACGATAACTCTTGACGGCAAATACGTCTCACACGAACTTCAAAGTCGGATCGGTTATCTTCCGGAAGAGCGCGGCCTTTACAAGAAAATGCGCGTCCTTGACCAACTCCGCTACTTCGCCGCGCTCAAGGACGTGCCCCGAATCGAGGCGGAAAAACGGATCGACCATTGGCTTGGCCGCATGCAGCTTGCTGAATGGAAAAACAAGAAGACGACCGATCTGTCCAAAGGGATGCAGCAGAAGATACAGTTCATCGCGACCGTGCTTCATGATCCCGATGTTCTTATCCTGGACGAACCATTCTCGGGGCTCGACCCGATTAATGTCGAATTCCTTATGGATGTGATCGACGAATACCGTTCCGCCGAGAAGACCATCATCTTCTCGACACACTTGATGTCGACCGCCGAAAAACTTTGTCATGACATACTTTTGATCAACAAAGCACGTAAAGTCGTGGCCGGAAGCCTCCGAGAGATCAAAGAAAGTTACGGTTCGAATTTGATCGCCTTTCGCGGCGTCAATGCCGACGGGTTGATCAATGACACGAGCCTGGTGAGCCGTATCGTGACGCATGCCGACGAACTTGAGCTGCATCTTGCTCCCGGCGTAGATGCTCAGACACTCCTTAAACGGATGGTTGATTCCGGCGTCCTGGTCTCAAAATTCGAACGGACCGAGCCGAGCCTGAACGATATCTTTATCGAGCAGATAGGTGGCCCCGGGGCAGTTCTCGAGAGTAAAGGAGGCCTGGGATGATACGCACTACTAAATTCCTCGCCATCGTCAAACACGAATACAAAAAGGTCGTCCTGAAGTGGTCGTTCCTGATCGGGACGCTGATGCTGCCGCTTCTCGCCGGCGTCTTCACCGTCATTCCGCTGATAATATTTTCGCTCAAGGGCGAGCCGACACGGATCACCGTTGTCGACCGTTCCGGCAGGATCCTCCCACGGCTGCAAAGGAATCTTTCGCCTGACCGCCTGATCGAAAAGGCAAAGACCGCCGCCCGTGACGCGATGACGGAGATCGACGCGACCCAGGAAGAGAGGATGCGGAATCAGGCGGCCCAATTCATGCAGGGATTCGTTCTGACCGAATACGATGCTTCGGGCCGCAGCGACGAAGAGATCCGCCAGGAACTTCGGGGCAAGGTGGTTTCCGGCGCGGTCGACGCCTACCTGCTAATTCCCGCCGATATCGGTACTCCCGATGCCCGCTTCGAATTCCGCTCCCGAAAGGGCGGCGACTTCATTTCGAATGACACCTTCAAAGATGCATTGAATGATGCGGTGCGCTCACAAAGGCTGGCGGACGCCAACATAAGTGAAGAACAGGTGGCCGTTCTGAGTAGGCCGGTCAATTTCGACGCAAAAGGAATTGATGAGACCGGTGCGGAAAAGGACACGGGCGGCGTTTTCATAGCGTCGTTCGCGATCGGACTCTTGATCTACATTACTCTCACGATCTATGGACAGGCGATACTCGGGGCGGTCGTTGAGGAAAAAGAAACTAGGATCGCCGAGATACTCTTTTCATCGGCCCGGCCGTTCGAACTCATGGGAGGCAAACTGGTCGGAGTTGGGCTTGCCGGGCTGACCCAGCTTGGCATTTGGGTCTCTACAGCCTCGCTTCTGCTTGGATTTCTCGCTCTCCAGGCGGATTTCGGCCCGCTCCTTGATACTGTGCCGACGATCACACCGCTGATGATCTTTTACTTCCTCATCTTTTTCCTGATCGGTTTCTTTGTTTATGCCTCGATCTTTGCACTTATCGGGTCGATGGTAACGAGCATGCAGGAAGGGGGTCAGTTCGCTTTTCCGCCGATAATGATCATGCTCGGTGCATTTTATTTCTGCTTTGCCGTCATCCGAGATCCAAATTCGACACTGTCGTTTTGGGTCACCATCGCCCCGTTCCTTGCACCGATCACAATGCCTGTCAGGATCTTGGCCGAAATGCCGCCGTTTTGGCAGATCGCATTGTCGATATTTGTGAATGTGATCGCGATCGCCGGCGTTGTTTGGGTTACCGCACGAGTTTATAAGGTGGGAATGCTGATGTACGGAAAGCGGGCGACGATCCCGGAAGTGTGGAAGTGGATCCGTCATTCCTAATGATCGAAGAATGACATTCGTTTTTGAACTACTGCTCGAATTGGGACTCGAACTTCTCCTCCCTTTGATCGGTGAGCTCTTAGTGGAATTAGGATTCCACTCGACCGCTGAAAAGATCGCTGCGGGGCAAAAGAACTTGATCCTTGCGGCCCTGGCCTACGCGATATTCGGCACTCTCCTTGGATGGCTCAGCCTCTTCATCATCCCAGCGCTCGAATTCAGTTCGGGTTTGGCTGCATTGTTATATTTCGTGGCCGGGCCTGTTGCTGCCGGCTTCGGCCTATCGATACTGAGCTGGGCAATAAATCGCGGCATTCGGCCGGCACGGCCCTTCGAATTGGCAAAGTTCGTCTTCGGCGTCCTCTTCGGAACGACCTTCGCATTTTCACGAGTAGTGTTTGGTTAGGAAGGATGCTAGATGCGATCCCTGATCGATCAGGAAGCGGGCCGAGACCGGTCCGCAAGCTCAAGGATATCGTTGATCAAGATGTCCTGATCGAAAGGCTTGGTCGAATAACGGTCGAATCCGGATTCGACCGCTCGCTGCTTACTATCGTCGGAAGTAAAAGCACTAAGCGCGATAGCGGGAATGTCTCCGCCTTGCGCGGGATCCAACGCCCTCAGCTTGCGGATCAGCGTGTACCCGTCCTCATCCGGCATCCCCAGGTCGGAGATCAAGACCGACGTCGGCCGGTCTTTGCGACCCGTCATCGATTCCAACGCCGAACGCGCCGAATCGAAGGCTATAACGTCCGCTCCGTTCTGCGTAAGGAAAAGATCGAGCACTTCCCTGGAATCAGCATCATCCTCGACCACGTACACACGGATGCCATTGAGTCTTTTCACCGGGTCTACGGTCGCAGAGGGCCGCTGCGGTTCGTCCAACAGGACTGAGTCAGTGAGGGGGAATACGACCGTGAATCTGGCCCCTTTCCCCAGGCCTTCGCTTTCCGCCCGAACGTTTCCGCGGTGTTTCGAAACAAGCACCTTGACGAGCGAGAGCCCCAATCCGAGCCCGAGTTCAGAGTTAGCTCCTGAGATATCGCCCTGCGAAAACTGATTGAAGATGACGGGCAGGGAAGCGGAGCTGATACCGCGGCCTGTGTCGGTAACACTGATCTCGACGGTTTCGGAGCCGGTCGTTATGTTCACCGAAACCATTCCATCGTCCGGGGTGAATTTGATCGCGTTCGAGAGCAGGTTCGAAAATACCTGTTGAAGACGGTTCGCATCTCCCAGGAAAGGAACGACCTCGGCATCCGAAGCCATCTCGAATTTCAGGCCCTTCGCTTCGGCGTCCGGCCGTTGATCCTCAAATGAATTCCGAACGAGGGCGACAAGGTCCGTCGGGGTATATTGCAGACGGATTCGTCCTGACGCGACACGGGAATAATCCACAAGGTCATTGAGGATCTTCGCCTGCAGACGCGCGCTCCGATCGATCGCCTGGAACGCGCCTCGACGTTTCTCCTCGGCCAATTCCTTGGTCAGAAGTATAGTGGCCCAGCCCTGGATCGTATTGAGCGGCGAGCGAAGCTCGTGAGAAATGAAGTTGATGAAAAAATCCTTTCCCCTGATCGCCTCAACCGCTTCATTGCGAGCCCGCCGTTCGAGTTCATGGACCCGGACAAGCTCTTCGGCGGCGAGTTTCTGCTCGGTCACGTTCCGGACAACGCCCATCATTCGATTGGGGAGCTTGTTTTCATCAAGGAAGCACCGTCCGTCGGCCCAAATCCAGTCGACCGAGCCGTCGTCATATAGCACCCGAAATTCGTCACTGTATTTCGTGCCTTTCCTACGGGCCGTCTGAATGAGATCGTCAACAAATTCACGGTCGTCGGGATGGACGGCCTGAATGTAATCGTCGTAAGTGAACGAGCCGTGTGCTCCAAGCCCGAAAAGTTCGTTGCAGGTCGGTGTAGCAAAGATCCGGTCTTCTTCCAGATCCCAATAATACAGTCCAATGGACGCATTCTCGGCGGCAAGGAGCATCTGCCCTTCAAGCCCATCTGCATCCGCGAGCCATCCTTGGCGGCCGTTGACCGTAATGCCTGAGATGAAAAGTCGTTCCGTGTTTTCGAGCCGAACGATCCTCACCTCGAGAGCGACCTTTTCATCAGCATTCTTGCGAAAATCGAGAATGATCCTTGCCGATTTGTCGGCCGCCGCTTCCGTAACGGCTCTATCTAACAAGTTGGGCGTTAATTCCGAGCTTTGCCAAAAAACGGTCTCGGAAAACCTCTGCCCGGAAAGCAGAGCCGGGTCTACCGTGGTCGGGTCGAAGATCTTCCCGAAGACATCGATCACTCGGCCATCGAGGTCGAGAATGCCGTAAAGATCGAAAGTTGAGCCGATTATTAACGGGCCGAAGGTAGCCAGCAGTTTGTCGAGTTCTTTCTCAGGACGAGGGTCCATAATCGTGAAAATAGATTATTGTGCGAGGCCCGAACAGCAACGCCGCCCGTATGCTTGAACGGGGAAAAGACCTCGGGAACAGCGGTTAGGCCATTAGTTCACTTTAACAAATTTCTACGGTTAACGGCACTAAAACAATCTACTTGAGTGGATCCGAGTCACATTCAGATGTTATTTCGAGTGCCGGCACCATTGTTTCCCTTGAACCGGTTGGGAGCGGCCGAATCTCAGCCCCCTAATTGCCGGAAATTTTGAAAACGACAGAAATTGCAAGACTATTGATGAGGGATCAGTTGAGTCGCTTGGTCTGCAACACCCGGTCGATTATTGAATCTGTTCTAATTTGATACAATTGAAGGAAATTCGAATACGAGACTAACGACACACCGATGGAAAACCGCGCCCTAATAATCGATGACGACGACCTGGCCCTCGAACTGCTTTCATTTCACCTTGACTCCGACGGCTTTTCCGTCGATACCGCGAACAGCGTTAAGAAAGGGCTCGAAAAGTTACGAATTACCGATTACGACGTGATTTTGACGGATCTTAATATGCCGGACCTGAATGGCATCGAAATGGTTCGCCAGTCAAAACAGATCTCCCCGAGCACAGAGATAATAATCGTTACCGGTGAAGATTCGGCTGAACGAGCGATCGAGGCTACACGTGTCGGCGCCTTCGGCTATATCGTAAAGGACGGAAATTATCAGGGCTTGATGGTTGACGTTCGCAACGCCGTTGAACGGAAACGACAGACCCTTATCAACAAAGAACAGGAACGCGAGATCGAGGAATTGCGGGGCCGCCTGTCCAGCCGGACGGCGTATGAAGGCATCATCGGGGGCGCCCGGGCGATGCAGAACATATACGAGATCATCGAAAACGTCGCCGCTTCCGACGCGAATATTCTTATCCTTGGTGAATCCGGGACCGGAAAGGAGGTGATCGCGAACGCGATCCACTATAAGAGCCACCGCTCGAAGAATCCGTTCGTAAAGGTCAATTGCTCCGCGCTTCCGAAGGACCTGATCGAATCACAGCTATTTGGCCACATCAAAGGGTCATTTACCGGAGCGAATGCCGACAAGGTCGGGTTTATTGGGCAAGCGGCAGGCGGCAGCCTGCTTCTGGACGAGATCGGCGAGATGCCTATCGACCTCCAGCCAAAGCTACTGCGCGTCCTGCAGGAAAAGGTCTTTTATCGGGTCGGGAGTGACAAGCCTCAAGAGGCTGATTTTCGCCTCATTTGTGCCACGAATCGAGATCCGTTCGAGGCGATCGAGGACGGAGCACTCCGCGAAGACCTGTATTACCGGGTCAACACGATCGAGATCAAGATTCCGCCGCTGCGCGAAAGAATGGAAGACGTGCCGATGCTGGCTGAACATTTCCTTGAGGTGTATGCCGAAAAATATAATCGTGAGAAAGCGAAACTCTCGCAAGCCGCATACGACCAAATGCTGAATTACACGTGGCGGGGCAATGTGCGGGAACTCCAGCATGCGATCGAACGGGCCATTTTGTTGAGCAAGGGCTCGACCATCGATTCACTCGATATTAAGGAAGACGGAGGACCGGTCTCGGCCGGCCAGGGGCCGATCTCGGGCGGAACAATGTTCGGGGACCGGTCAGGGCAAGCTTCGCAGGGTATTGCGATCCCCACGGGTATGGATGGCGCGGCGTTTTTCGAGGAGATCGGAAAGATCGTAGTAAATAAGTTGCCCGAACCCCAAGACGGGGACGAGTTAAACGACATCTTCAATGACCTTGAGAGCGGTGTGGTCCTTGCAGCCCTTAAGAGGACCCGAGGAAATAAGCAGGCTGCGGCGAACCTCCTCGGGCTTTATCGCCCGCGTTTGTATGGGATGATCAAACGGCATAACCTCGAGGACCGGATATGAAATAAAGAAAAGCCCCGGAACGAGCCCGAGGCCTTATCTTACCTTTCTAATTGTACCTAACGACCGGGGACCGGAGCCGTGATCTCTACGTCGACCTCCTGCTTTTTGGTCCCGCCCAAAAAACCGCTGTAATAGAGTGCCCCAACGATCATTGCAACGACGATGATCGTAGTTAATGCCCATATCAAATTGCTGCCCGTGCTGTTTTCTTCTGTCATAACCTGAATAATGTCCTCCCAAATGGTCGTTCAATTCAAGATTTCTTATAACTTGACTTTTTCAAGGTGCAAGTCAGGTGCCATTTAGAGCGACATTATCTCGATGCGACAAGAGTCAGTAAACATCGACCTCGCACAAGGGTATATCCAGCCGGACCTCGATCCAACTTGGCGGGATGTGTACGCAATCAATACACGTTCTGATCGGCAGCCGTCCTATCCGCTTCTTTTTCTCCAGTGGCTTTACACAAGTAAATGCAACCGAAAAATGTTGTGAATTCGCAGGAATAGGTGTACAAAGGAAGTATCGACTCCAACCGAATTAAATCAGCAAGGAGGATTTTATGATCGGTCAGCTAATTGGTGGATTGATTGTGGGCATTTTGGCTCGGCTCCTGCTGCCGGGAAAAGAAGCTTTTCCAGATGGCCCACTCGGGTGGATCCTTACAGCGGTTTTGGGTGTCGCCGGCGCATTCCTCGGCACCTTTATTGGCGGTGCACTTTGGGGCGGCGAGAATTATGCTGCCGGATGGGTCATGTCGATAGTCGGCGCGATCCTTTTGCTGCTCCTGTTCCGGCTGGTGATGGGCAGGAAGACCTCGGCCTAGGACAGGTCTTAAAAATTTGATCGGAGGGCGTGTTGAGACTTCAACCGCCCTTTTTTCTTTTTCAACCTTTCGAACAATTCGGAAAGACCTTTCGATTGGTCGTTTACTAAAACGAACTATTCTCAGGATTCCATGCCCTGCACTGGGTATGGATGCAAAGGGAACGGCTGGTTTTTTGAAGAGAAGCGATCAGCCGTTCTCTTAATCTAGCTGCGTGCGTTCCGCACCCGGCGTCGTTTTGTTTTCCTTTGGGAGCTCCATCTTTATCAGTCCGTCAAACTGCACATTGTAGGCAACGCCCTTTACCGGCACCGACATATCTTCCTCTGTGGTCGCACTTGAATTCGCAAGGCCGACGCTGGCGAAATAGCAGGACGCACCGTGCTGAAGTGCATGTTTCACGAGAGTGTCAAATGAAGCCTGACCCTCTTCGAACCGACCGCGGCCGGGATACATTCCGGTCCTAACGACAAAAAAGGCAAGCTCACCGTCCTTTTCGGCGATGATCTGCGGCTCTTTGAATAGGTCCGCCTCGACATCCGCAGAATGTATCGCCCAGCCATCCTTTTCCAGCTGCTTATATACGATCTCAACGCCGAAAGCGTGTATGTCAGCTTCGGCCATCAACTCAATATTCGACATCACCAACAAGTTTAAGCGCCATGCCTGACGGCTTCAAGTAATGCCGATTTCGGTCAAACCGTATGCGGACCACCGAAAGATGCCAAGGGAGGGCCTTGATGCTATATTAGCGTGAATGGAGCCCCAAACCACCCCTATGCCCGGCAAACTGCTCCGGATCGACGCCATCAGGGAAGCGCGCGAACGGATCAAGCCCTACATTCGACGGACGCCCATCGAGCGCAGCCGGACGCTGAGCGAGATCCTTGGGGCCGAAGTTTACGTTAAGTACGAAATGTTTCAAAAGACCGGGTCCTTCAAGGTTCGCGGTGCATTCAACAAGCTTCTTTCGGTTGGGCCCGACGGCCGGGCCGGCGGCGTTGTTGCGGTCAGCGGCGGAAACCACGCTCAGGCCATTGCTTATGCAGGCAGCGTTCTTGGCATCGAAGCGGTCGTGATCATGCCGGAATCGACGCCGGAAACATACATCAATGCCACCCGCGGTTATGGTGCCGTCATCGATCTTCAGCCGACGATAGCCGCCGCTTTTGAACGGGTTGAGAAATATCGTTCCGAAGGGATGATATTCGTTCATCCGTTCGATGACCCGGAGGTTATGGCCGGCCAGGGTACGCTCGGTCTAGAGATCTGCGACGACGTACCGGAAGTCACCGACGTTTTGGTCAGCATCGGCGGAGGCGGACTCGCGGGTGGCGTTTCGACAGCAGTAAAGGCGGAAAGTCCCGGCACGCGCATCTGGGGGGTTGAGACCGAAGGGGCCGACGCGATGGCAAAGGCTCTTGTTGCCGGCAGGCCCGTGGAACTCCCGGCAATAACTTCGATCGCAAAGACTCTCGGAGCCCCGAGCGTTTCCGAAACCACTCTCGCGATCGCCGCCGAAAATCTGGAAGGCGTTACCGTGGTCTCCGACGGCGAGGCGGTCGAAGAGATGGTCTTTATCCTCGAGAGACTGAAGGTGCTAACCGAACCGGCAGCGTCCTGTACGCTGGCCGCCGCAAAGCGTCTAAGAACGAACATTCGAAAGGAGAGTCGCGTCGTCCTTATTTTGTGCGGCGGTAATACCGGCGTGCGCGACCTTTGCAAAAATGTCGGCACGTTTTGCTGAATGCCCAAGTCGGACCGGGCCCGAATTGTGTTGCCGGGCCGAGGCGTTGGACCTTCCTCGCTGCCAATTAGCGGAATCCGTATAGAGTCACCTGTGACCGGACGCCGCGACGGACAGTGTGTGCTTCGTACCAGACCTCGACCTTGTCGATCCGGCGGTCATTTCCGACAAGATCGATCGCACGGGTCTCGCCGCCGGCACGGATCAGGTTACGAATTTCGATCTCTTGAACTTGTCCGTTTTCAAACGTGACCTTCAGGCGATAGAACCTTACCGGCCTGTGTTGGACAGCCAACTTGATTCGGCGGAACTCTCCCTTACCGCTTGCGTTCCACGTGTCCTGTTCACTTCTGTCCTTGACCTCTTTTGAGCCTAAGCTCTCCCACTGAGCTGAAGCGGAAATAGCGCTGACCGCGAAAATAACTAAAACGGCCGAAATAACGGCGATACGCTTAAACATATGATCCTCCGACGATCTTGGTTGTCTGACATCGGTGAGGCGCAAGTATTCTGCGCGAAAAGACGGGTATTGTAAAGCACCCCCGAGCCTTTGATCTGAATACCGTCTGAGACACGAGGATCAAGGGCCCGGACGGGTCAGCGTACCCACTGAAAAAGCAGATAGAAAAAGGTAATGTTTCGCAGTTCCCGAGGCTCCAATTCCGCAGAGGCTCCGCGTAAAAGCACCGTCGCGAGTTCATCTTGGCCAAATCAAAGACGTCAAATGGTCCCCGGCTATTTCCCGTGCGGTTGGGACGGCCCGCCACCGGCCGAGCGGCCGAGGATCTTGTATTCAAGACCGGCTCGGAGTCGAACCCGTACCGATCGTCTTGCCCCGTCCCGAATTGGTGAGACCGGATAATAACCCACCACATAACGCTCGTTCATTTCATTTAGGATGCTGCCGTAAACCTGGTGTGCCTGATCAGGATTCTCAAGATAATGTGCCGTGCCGCCTGAGATTTTGGCGATGCGTTCGACGGCCGCCGAGTCTCGGAGCCTGCTCTTAACCCACGCGTTGAGGAACCTGGACGGCATCCTTACCTCGCGTTCGCCGGCTTTTGCAGACACATAAATAGGATTTGACCTGATCTCCAACTCAGCTGCCTCCCAAACCTCCCGCGGGCCGCGCTCCTTCATCAGAAGGTCGTAGCGGATCCCCGGAATGATCGAATGGATCCGCGTATCCGAGCGTTCGATCAGCCGTTCGAGCATCTCGAATCGGTTCAGTTCATATTCGCAATCGAACTGTTCCGCCCTGGTCCGATGGCCGATCCGGCGGAATTCGTCCCCGTCCGTCTGAAGAATTACGACTGGCCGTTTCTCGTCCCGATCAAAAAGCTCGCCGATCGCCCTATACAATGCAGTGAACTGCATGCTTTTGCCATACATGCCACTGGCCGATCTTTCGTGAAGTCGGTTGAGCTGCCGTTCGAGTTCCGCCTTGTCCGTCGTAAAATTAGTCAGCAGTTCAACGTCATCGGTGACTATTGCCATCCGATCATTTGGCTCGAGCAACTTCAGAAGGGTCTTAGCGGCGGAAATGCTCGTTCCGATGTAAGGGCTTTGGCTGTTGCTGTAGTCAATGATCAGGATAATCGACCGCCCTATCGTTTCGGACGCACCCGAGGCCGAGAAAACCTCGATATTCTGGGAAACTTCATTTTCTTCAATGATGAAGTCGCCGGCGGTGAGCCCGGCGATCCGCCTTCCTCGTCGGTCCCGGACATCGAATTCAAGTATCACGAGATCGGTATCGATCCGGATGACCTGCGATTCGGCGGGAGAGGATTCGGGAACCCCGTCGGGATTGATCGATGAGATCTGCCGTTCTACCCCGTCGGCCGCCGGGGCTGACATCTGAAGTCCGAGTTTACACCGCTCGCGATCCCGAGCCGGTGACGACTGGGCCGCGATCTGCGGCAAATTTATCGTGAATAAAGCGGCTAGCAGGAGATAGATTCTTAAGTGCATTGTCGGTTACGCTGGGCTGAGAATGTCGAAATGTGAGTCGTATTCTAATACCAAATTCAACAACTGTCCTTACATAAAACTTCCTTTTTTGTTCTTTTTTTCTTACACCGGCATTTGTTTCTTTGTGAGCGTCCTGGAATATGGACTGTGTTACTGTTTATCAATATGACCCCTGAGTTTGAAATGCTGATAAATGATCCAGACCTCGAGTATAAACCCGGGCCTGGCGGCACACTGATCTTTCGCGACGGCGGCGGTTTTTGTGTGGTTGGCCCCGATTTTGTCAGCGTTGAAGAAAGCGATCACTATGCTTACGGAGCGACTGTCGAAGAGGCGCTGGCAAACTACGCGCTCAAGACCATATGACGGCAAACGGACGCAAGTCCGATCGGGCGGCCCTGACCGAGGCCGCCGGCTTTGAATTCGAAGTGGGCTAAAGTATTCTTTAGAAACCGAGGAAAACATTATGGAACGTAAGTCAGCCGATCAGTATCCGCAGGAATTGTTGGACCTTTTTCACGAATGGCAGCACGGCGACATCGACCGGCGGTCGTTCCTCGAAGGTCTTGGGAAATATGCAGTTGGCGGTTTGACGGTCGCGGCACTTTTCGAAAGCCTCAAGCCTAACTACGCCTGGGCTCAGACCATTGACCCCAATGACAAGGAGATCAAGGTAGGCTACGAAACCGTCGCTTCGCCGGAAGGCAACGGGTCTATCAAAGGCTACCTGGCCAGGCCGTCGAAGGGTAAGAAATTTGCTTCCGTGCTGGTGATCCACGAGAATCGCGGCCTCAACCCATATATCGAGGACGTTGCTCGACGGCTCGGAAAGGCCGGCTATCTTGCCTTCGCGCCGGACGGGCTGACGTCGGTGGGCGGCTACCCGGGTGATGAGCAGAAAGGTGTCCAGCTTTTCCGAACCGTGGACGGGAAAAAGATGACCGAGGATTTCGTCGCGGCTGCCTATTGGCTTAAGAGACGGCCTGACAGCACCGGAAAACTCGGTGCGGTCGGCTTCTGCTTCGGCGGCGGAATGGTGAATCAATTGGCCGTTCGGCTCGGCAAGGACCTTAGCGCCGGCGTGGCATTTTACGGCCGCCAGGCGGGAGTGGCGGATGTGCCGAAGATCGCGGCCCCTTTGATGTTCCAGTACGCCGGCAACGACCGCGGCGTCAATGCGGGCATCGAAGCATACGAGGCGGCGCTCAAGGAGAATAAGAAAAACTTCGAAACGTTCACCTACGCCGAAAAGCAGCACGGATTTCACAACGACACGACGCCGCGGTATGATGCCGAGGCCGCCAAGCTTGCCTGGGAACGCACCCTTGGATTCTTTAAGAAGCACTTGAAATAAATATGAAGCGAGCAATAGTATTATCGTTTTTTGGTTTCTGCATGATGTTCGCGACGACGGCCGCCTTGGGCCAAAAGTCGTCCGTTGCGGGCGAATGGGACGGTTCTTTCAATACCCCGGGTGGTGCGCGGCCCTTCAAGTTCATCCTCGCCGTTGATGGCGAGAAACTTACCGGCACGGCCAAGCGTTCGTCCGGCGATGTCCCGATCACCGGCACGATAAAAGGCGAAATAATCAATTTCAGCTACACCATCAATTACGGCGGCAACGACCTGACCTTGATCTATTCCGGCAGGGTCTCGGGCGACTCTATGAGCGGCACGGTCTCGTTCGGCGGCAACGCCGAAGAGTCCTGGACCGCAAAACGGGCCGCGAGCAAGTAACGGTTTGCGATCCGCGTTCTCAGATGGACCCGGCACTCCGACCCGAACTCGATCTCCGCTCGATCCGGTAAAGGACGACGTCGTCCTTTAGCTCGCGGACCCATGGATCGACCCACTTGTAGCTGAGCGCTGGCGTGTGGCTCGGGTTCACTGCCGATATCGCGGCGTCGGCCTTTTCGCGGTCTTCGGCGGACGTCAGCTTCAACGCATCGCCGATGACGATCACGCTCGCCCAGTTCTCGTTATCGACCACCGCTTCCACCTGCAGGCACACTTCGCGATTTGCGTCGATCATCGCGGACTTCATCCCCTCGGTCGTATAAATGTAGATCGTGCCGTCGTCGTAGCCGAAGTGGATCGGCACGACATAAGGATGATTGTCGGCGGCGCATCCGAGATGGCCGTAGTTGGTCCGGCAGAGGAAAGCCTCGATCTCTGCGGCCGTCATCACTTTGACCTCTATCATTTGTCCCTCCTGTCTAATGGGAACTGGCAACAGGCGTGCCACCCGGAATCGCCCAATAAATCGATGTTCGGCGAGAAAACGCCCGCCAGATCGCGTTAATCTACATCCCCGGTGCGGGATTTTACGACCCTGGACTGGTAAGTCCGCCGATCCCTCTTCAGCGAGCTTAACTGTAAATTCCCTTAAACTCTCCGACGCGTTCCGGCCCCGTTCGGGGGGCGTTCTGGCCCGAACCGGAACGTGTAAGTCATTCAATACAGGCCACTTACTACCGTTTCCGGGCCCGATTCCGTCAAATTTTCAAAAAACCCTTGACATACGCATTGTATCGTGTATGATACGTTGTGCCGTACAACGTATGGCTCAAGTATGCATACTTTTGTTGTATTTGTCGAGAGATATTTTGAAATATGGACGGATCGATCGGAACGGGCACAATCAAAAAGGTAAACGAATGTTTCGGCGGGAGGGACTGGTGCGGCTGGCGGCAGCCGTTGTTTGACGAGTTCTGGCGGCGAGGCGAATTGGCTCTGCTGATCGGGCCGGCCGGGGCGGGGAAGAGCCTTTTTGCGGTGCAGATCGCGGATGCGCTGGCACGCGGGCGTGAGATGGACGGGTTTATGACGCCCTATTGGCGGCAAAAGGTCCTGTACGTCGACCTTATGCTGTCGGATGAGCAGTTTGCGGGGCGATATTCGTACTTTACGGAAAAGAAGCGCATTGCGAAACGGTACAAATTTGCGGAGAGGTTCTACCGAGGCCGTCCGAATGATCCGGAGGAGCTCTGCGAATGGCTGGAGGCGGCGGTCCGCGAAAACGGCTTTGACGTGGTTATTATCGACGACCTTTCGGCCGTGAAGCGGACGCACGACGGCATTCGCGAAACGCTTAAGGTCATGCGGCGGCTGAAGAAGCTTTGCAGCGAGACCGGGGCGGCCATCATGGCGATCGCCGCCTGCGACGAGCCGCGGCCCGGGCGATTGGTCAGCGAAAACGACATGGGCCGCTCGCGTATCCTGTGCACGGTCGCAGAAAGCGTGATCGCGCTGGGGCCGGACGGCTCTGGCCATCAGCGGCTTGTCCAGCTTCGATCGCGGCACGCCAAGATCTTTTGGACAGCGAGGAACGCCCCCGCGGGCTTTGTGGAACAACTGGAGAGCGGCCTGCTCGGCTTCCGCTTCGACAAGCGTTTCGACCCGTGCTTCGACAATGCGACACGCACCCTGATCAAACGCGCCCACGGGCTGCGGGCCAGGGGCATGACGTTCAGGGCGATCGCCGCCGAACTTGGGATATCGAAGACCCGTGCGTTCGACTTGAACGGCAAATGGGTGCCGGCGATGGGGGAATGTGATGAGACTGCGGAGTGCGAAGTGCGGAGTGCGGAATGCGGAGTTGATGTGCAAACGAACTCCCCTCCTTACGAAGGAGGGGTGGATGCTCGCGTTTTGGGCGAGCAGACGGGGTGGCTCTCTTCTCCGACTGCGGAATGCGGAGTGCAGACTGCGGAATGCGGAGTGCAGACTGCGGAATCCGGAGTTGATGTTCAAGCAAGCTCCCCACCTTACGAAGGAGGGGTGGATACTCGCGTTTTAGAGGAGCAGACGGGGCGGCTCTCTTCTCCGACTGCGGAGTGCGAAGTGCAGACTGCGGAACCGCCCACTGCGGACTGCGGAGTGCAGACTGCGGAATTCAAACTTTCGAGTGAAATAAACACAACGCTATCAGAACCCGAACCCGATCAAATCATCTCAACGTCAACAATTCCGCACTCCGCAGTTCGCACTCCGCACTTGAAACACGGCCCCAAGCGGGTCTCCATCTACGACATGGAACGCCGCATCGACCGCGGCGGCAATGAGATCTTTGTCGAGTCGATCGAAGAACACACCAACAAACCGCGGGTCTGGTACAAACGCGACCGCCGGGGCAATACGTTCAAGCTGGTCAGAAACGGCCTGGGCAATACCGTCTCGCACTTGGGGCAGTCAGCGTTTTTATAGCGGTCTCGAAGGTCGCTGAAGGCAACAAAGTTAATAGCCCGGGGTAACAACCCCGGGTTCCGGACGAACCGTCTTTTCCGTCCCTGAAGGAAACGAACTCGCAACGAGGAATGTAGCTCCCCTTCAGGGAGCGGGGCGTATTTTCGTTGGGCATCGTAGGGTTGCACCCTACGCTATTGAATTTGTCCCTTTCAGGGACATTACAAGGTCCAGAGGATCACCGGTCCTGGAATCAGACACTCTTTCGGAAAAATTGGTACGTCCCCGAAGGGGATAAAGTAAATAGCGTCGGGTAACACCCGACGACCCGAGCCGAAATCGTATTCCCGTTCCTGAAGGGGACGAACCATCTTAGGCTAAGCCACCATCGCAGTGCGGTCAGGCTTGCCTGACCGGTAGCCATCGCTATAGATCGATACGCCCGCGTCGGCTGCTGTTGTTTAGCAGCCGACGCGGGCGGAGGTTTTTGGGGCATCCGTCGGGGAGACAAAGCTTCACAGGAGTTAGCACTATCACGCATTTGACATTTATTGGGTTTCTCATACAATGACCTTGGATTTTACCGCCAGAATAGTCTAGATAGTTCGGTTCCCTCGAACCACTTGTGATAATTGATATGTCTAAATGTGTACCTGACGTTCCCGATACAATAGGAGCGAAACTACTAGAAAAGGGTATGATTCTTGAAGATGTCCTGGTGAGAACGCAGGGTTCTGAGGTTCTTCCAATTCAAGAATCGACGAGATACGTGGTCTTACGAATTCCCTACGTATTGTTAAGGGATGATCCAGAAACACAAATCGCTTTTCAGGATATTGTTTACATCACTACGGACGAATAGTCGTGCACTTTGCCCTACTTCCAAAGTTTGTTCAGTTTGAATTGACGTACGCGTGTAATAGCCGTTGCGTGTTCTGTTACAACCCTTCTCGCGAAAAACAAACTGACGAAGAAACGATTCTGAAAGTCTTACACGAGCTTAACCGGTATAAACTGAACCATGTCCAATTGATCGGCGGTGAAGTCACGGTTTTTGGTTCGAGGCTTCCCTATTACTTGTCGTTACTGGATAAGGTGAAGACCCGCTCGATGGTGACTAATGGAAGACTTTTTATCGCCGAAACCGCTTCGTACTTGGATGAGGTGTATATTTCGATTCATGGCGACGAAGCTTTGCACGAAACCCTAACCGGTGCGCGGAATTCGTTCAAAAAGATTGAGAACACGATCCGCAAATATGTTGAGGCAGGGGTAGTTGTAAGTAGTGATACAGTCCTAACGCGGCTTAATTTTGATCAAATGCTCTCTGTTTGTCAGTACGCGGCAGACTTAGGCATGCAAAATATCTTCGTTAATATTTTCCAGTCCGCTGGTATTGGTTCCAGGAGTGAGAACGACTTGGCGCCGACGATACACGAGATTCGAATAGCAATTGACCAACTTCTTCTTGCAAGACAGACCCTTCCATTGAAAGTTCATTTTGGTACCTCTACTCCGTATTGCATAGATGAGAGATTAATTACCGAGGGATTAGCTTTCACCTGTGGTACGGGAAGCTGGTTTTGTTCGATAAATCCTTGGGGTGAACTTAGAATCTGTAATCAGTCTACAAAAAGTTACGGAAACATACTTAACGAAGAGCTGGGGCGAATATGGCACGCGAGGTCGATTGACGAAGAGTACCGAAGTCTCCGTTGGATGGAAACGGCGGAGCCGTGCGCGTCGTGCGTATTTAAGGTGGACTGCTTAGGCGGCTGTCGCATTAATGATAAAGGAATGCCAAGGATCGATCCTATCGTAGTTCGCGAGTCGAGTAGTTTGGTTTCACCTGAAAGACTCACTGAGCTCTATGAAAGCGTAGGGCGTGTTAATCATTCCGAAATAGGCTGATTGTTATCGGTCTCACTTTGGCTATAATCGTTGGCCTAGCACACTTTTCTCGTAGCCTACCCGTATTTTAGCACGACGTTGTTTACCAAGTTTAGAATTACCTCTTCAGCCGTATGTGGAACGATCATGAGCGATGAAGGATGCGCGTAGGAATTCCTCGTACCGAGTTTTTCATTAAGGATCTTAAATACGTCGTTCGAGATAATATTCGCCGACCGGCAGATTTGGACGACTTGCGATTCTTTAAGCTCTGCGAAATCATCGAATGTCGTTACCGCTTTCATTTTAGAGCCTGCATGAACCTTCGGATATGAGAGGGGATATTGTGTATTGAACTGAGCTAGTTTGTTGGCAAGGACGTATCGGCATAGATGGTCATAAGCGAGGTTCCACGCCATGACAATGCTGGCTCGGAATGCCTTGGCTCGGTAGCATGTGATGGTCTCATTGAGAAAATCCCGTTCTATCAAGTTGGGGACTTTCGCAGGCAGGTCAGTCAAGTACTTGTCAACGTGTATCGCGGCTGGACGAAGCCCGTAGCGTTTTTCATATTCATCTCGAATTCGCTTCTCGAGATGATAGCCACGCTTGTCTTTTAGAAGCTGCTTGGGAACACGGCTCTCCATTGCTTTAAGAAACGGCGATATCGACGACGGCTGTTGTAAACCCAGCGCTTGATAACATCCCTTAATCTCGGTGGATGTAAACCGCTCATTAGCCCTCTTTGAATGCAAATACCACGCAAAAAGCCGAATTCTATCTGCGTCGGTCCAGCTACCAAAGTTTGGAATTCCATTTACAAGTTCCTCTATGGTCATGCTCGATTATTTGCCCATGTCGTTAACTTCGTTTTCGCCTATATGATTAACGGCGTATCCACCCTTATCCGCACCTTTCTTCATCCATCCCTGAGCTTTGAGGTTGCGGAGCGGATGAGACGCGTCCTTAGGAGTGTTCAATTTTAGGAATCGATAAGCGGTGTGGATATGATCCATCGTTACCTCTGCTATTTCCCTATGCTCTTTGAACCACGCCGCGATTACGAAATAACGCTTGTTCTCCGTATCTGGCTTCTTTAGATCGTAGAAAGCTTGCAGTGACGTTTCGCCTGACGTAAGGTCCAAGTCTAAAACAATCGGGCTACGCGACGAAGGCGTGCTCCTCTGTCTGCTCGGTTTTGAACCCGAAGACGCAAAAATAATCTCGGCGTCAATTGTCTCGCCATCCGAATCATCCGGTCGCACAGCCTCGCCTTGAACCGCGCCGTTTCCGCCAGTGAGTTGTTGGGTCACCGACCGCTGAGGCGGCGGAGCCAGCGCACGTGCTAGTGTCTGCGCGATGGCGTGGATGTTAGCTTGCAAGGTTGCGTTATCCGATTCGGTCTCAAAATGGATAACCGTCATTTTGACTTTGCCTTTATCTTCTTTTGACATATCGTCATCATCTCCTGCGCCTTTAAGGGGAAGGCTTCGCCCATTTCTGGACGAAGCCTCTCGATTTACAAACAATTAAACTGCAATCGTCGCAAGTTGGGATGCTTGCGTCCTAAAAATGTTAGGGAAAGATAGCACGAACTGGACTGCTATCAAAACGAAAAGGCCCCGTCATACTGACGAGGCCTTAGATGAGCTGAATTCGAAAGACCGGAGCAAGTTATCCCCTCTTTCCTTCCGAAGAATTAAAGAGGCCCTTTATTTCCTATTCTGCTCCTGCAACCGTTCAAACAGCTCATCGAGAGAATTGCAATTTTTTATCTCGACGCCTTTCTTATCCTTGAATCCGCAGCTTCCATCGCTAAAGAATTCAATGCTTGCCGTAGCAGCTCGATCCAAGATGGCCCCTATCGGTTCATAATGTTTCCTGTTGTACTCGGCTAGCTCGCGTTTGAAATCGTCAATACTTGGCTCCATAATTATCCTCCAAGGCAATCTACTTAAAAAGGCCCCGCCCATTTCTGCACGAAGCCTCTCGAATTACAAACAATTAAACTGCAACTGTCCGCAAGTTGGGAGACTTGCGTCCGGGGATTACATTCCCATACCCATGCCGCCCATGCCGCCGCCGGGCATGCCCATGCCGCCGTCGCCCTTTTCTTCGGGGGCGTCGGCGATCATTGCTTCGGTGGTGAGCATGAGGCCTGCGATGGAGGCCGCGTTCTGCAGGGCAGTGCGGGTGACCTTTGCCGGGTCGATAACGCCGGCGGCGACGAGGTCTTCGAACTGCTCGGTAGCTGCGTTAAAGCCGTAGCTGTCCGAGCCTTCGGCGACCTTGCCTACGATGACCGCGCCTTCTTTGCCGGCGTTAGCGGCGATCTGGCGAAGCGGCTCTTCCAGGGCACGGCGAACGATGTTGACGCCGATCTGCTCGTCCTGGTCTTCCTCGCTGGCCTTGAAGCCTTCGAGCACCGCTGCCGCACGGACAAGAGCGACGCCGCCGCCGGCGACGATGCCTTCTTCGACCGCAGCACGCGTGGCGTGCATCGCGTCTTCAACACGGGCCTTCTTTTCCTTCATCTCGGTCTCGGTCGCGGCACCGACCTTGATCACCGCAACACCGCCGACCAGCTTGGCCAAACGCTCCTGCAGTTTCTCGCGGTCATAATCCGACGTCGTTTCCTCGATCTGGTTGCGGATCGTCTTGATGCGGCCGTCGATGGAGTCGCCCGAGCCGGCACCTTCAACGATGGTCGTGTTGTCCTTGTCGATGGTGACCTTCTTGCACTTGCCGAGGTCGTCGATGGTTACGGCTTCGAGCTTGATGCCGAGGTCTTCCGTGATCACCTTGCCGCCGGTCAGGACAGCGATGTCTTCGAGCATTGCCTTGCGGCGGTCGCCAAAGCCCGGGGCCTTGACGGCAGCGACGTTCAGCGTGCCGCGGAGCTTGTTGACCACGAGCGTCGCAAGAGCCTCGCCTTCCACGTCCTCAGCGATGATAAGCAGCGGGCGGCCGAGCTTGGCAACCTGCTCCAGGATCGGGAGAAGATCGCGCATGTTCGAGATCTTTTTCTCGTGGATCAGGATGAACGGCTCGTCGAGAGCGGCTTCCATCCGGTCCGGATCGGTCACGAAGTAGGGCGACAGGTAGCCGCGGTCGAACTGCATACCTTCGACAACCTCGAGGCTGGTGTCCATCGTCTTCGACTCTTCGACCGTGATGACGCCGTCCTTGCCGACCTTGTCCATCGCTTCCGCAATGATCTTGCCGATCGTGGCGTCGCCGTTGGCCGAAACCGTGCCGACCTGTGCGATAGCGTCGCCCGAAACGGGCTTCGAAAGCTTGCCGATCTCGCCAACAACCTCGACCACGGCCTTCTCGATGCCGCGCTTGAGGGCCATCGGGTTTGCACCGGCGGCAACCGTACGGACGCCTTCCTTAAAGATCGCCTGCGCAAGAACCGTCGCGGTCGTGGTGCCGTCGCCGGCCACGTCGCTGGTCTTGCTGGCCACTTCGCGGACCATCTGCGCACCCATGTTCTCAAGGGTGTCCTTCAATTCAATTTCCTTCGCCACCGTAACACCGTCCTTGGTGATCGTCGGCGAACCGAACTTCTTGTCGATAACGACGTTGCGGCCCTTCGGGCCAAGCGTGACTTTTACCGCATCCGCAAGCTGGTTTACACCGCGCAGGATTGCGGAACGTGAATCTTCACCGTGAACTACTTGTTTTGCCATGATAATTTTTTCTCCGAAAAAATAGTTGTCTGAGTTGTTGAGTTACAGAGTTGCAGAGTTGGCGGAATTCAGAGATCTACTCTGTAACTCCGGCCCTCCGGGACTCTGCAACTAATTGGCCGCTTCTCCTGCTCGCGAGATGATGCCCAGGATCTCGTCTTCGCGCATGATGAGGTACTCTTCGCCGTCGAGCTTGATCTCGCTGCCGCTGTATTTGCCGAACAGAACGCGATCGCCCTTCTTGACGTCGAGCGACTGGCGGGTGCCGTCTTCCTTATATTTGCCGTCGCCGGCGGCGATCACTTCGCCTTCCTGCGGTTTTTCCTTGGCCGAATCGGGGATGAAAAGCCCGCCGGCCGTTTTCTCAGTCGAATCTTCGATCCGCTTGATGATCACACGGTCGTGCAGTGGTGTAATTGTTGTTGCCATTTCTGGTTCGCTCCTTTATGAAATTAACGTTTGAAACTAAAATAGCCGCTAGGTGCCGGTTGTCGAAAGATGAACTTTTAGCACTCGCCGCGTATGAGTGCTAGTATAGGTAAACGGGGTTAAACTGTCAAGGGGTTAACAGAAAATTTAGAAAAGTTGATAATGGTGGTATCAAGTTTGACCGCACGGGCAGAAACGCGAGTGTGAACGAGCGTGCCGATCTCGTAGAGTCAGCGCCCGTATGCACGCTCCCTGACGGTCGCGTTTCCGCCCGACTGGCGATGAGGGTGCGCCGTCCGGGCAGAAATGCGAGTGTGAACGAGCGTGCCGATCTCGTAGAGTCAGCGTCCGTATGCACGCTCACTAACGGTCGCGTTTCCGCCCGTATGGCGAAGAGGGCGCGTCGTCCGGGCAGAAACGCGAGTGTGAACGAGCGTGCCGATCTTGTGGGGTCAGCGCCTGTATGCACGCTCCCTAACGGTCGCGTTTCCGCCCGACTGGTGAAGTGAGTTTGTATTATATGAAGCTGTCAGAGATCAATATTTATCCGGTTAAATCGCTGAAGGGTATCTCGTTATCGGAGTCTCCTGTCGAAACACGCGGGCTGCGTTATGACCGGCGGTGGATGCTGGTCGATGGGGATGGACAGTTTATGACGCAGCGGGATTTTCCGAAGATGGCGTTGATCAAGACGAGCGTAAACGGTGACGGGTTGGTGGTGCGGTTTGACGGGCGGGAACTGGCCGTGCCGGAAGAGGCCGAGAAGGGACCGGTCGAGGTCGGGATCTGGGAAGGGCCGGTGGCGGCGGGGATGTTTAGCGACAAAGTGAACCGGTGGTTTTCGGATGTGCTTGACGTGGATTGCAGGCTGGTGACGATGCCGGAAACTACCCGGCGGCGGCTGCCTGCTGAGTTTGCGGTACGGCCCGGTGAAGATCACGTCAGCTTTGCCGACGGTTATCCGTTATTGCTTATCGGAGAAGGTTCTTTGGCGGAGCTGAATAAGCGGTTGGACGAACCGGTGCCGATGAACCGTTTCCGGCCGAATCTGGTGGTTTCTGGGTCGGAGGCGTTTGCCGAAGATACCTGGAAGAAGATCCGGGTCGGCGAGACGATATTTCATCTGGTGAGGCCCTGTGCACGCTGCGTGTTGACGACGGTCGATCAGGCGACCGGGATAAAGGACGGCAAGGAGCCGCTGAAGACGCTGGCTTCGTTTCGGACCTTCGATAATAAAGTATTGTTCGGAGAGAACCTGATCGCCGAGAACCCGGGCGGGTTGGTCCGCTTAGGCGACGAAGTGGAAGTGCTCGAATCGCGATAGTCTCTATTTCCTGGAAGACGAATTCCGGCGGGTGTAACCGTTCTTTCGCGGTTTCGGCCGGGCGGCGGCCTCGTATTCGGAAACCCGCTTGGCGAGCGTGTTCCGATGGATGCCCAGCACATCGGCCGTTTTGGAAAGATGGCCGGAGTTTCGTTCGAGCGCCGACTGAATGTAAAGTTTCTCGAATTCTCCAACCGCCTCGTTCAGAAGGATGCGGCTCTTCACCAACTCATCGATCATCGATTTCATTTGGTCTCGGAGGCGCATAGGTCAGAAATTAAATAAAGTCCGCGGGGCCAGGATCTACGGTCCTGGTCTCGGTCAAGGTCAACCCGCAAGCTGTTCACCCGTCAGTAATTCATACGCCTTTAGGTAACGTGCCGAAGTTGCCGCGGCGACTTCCGGCGGCAGCGGCGGTGCGGGCGGCGTCTTGTCCCAATCGAGCGTTTCCAGATACTCGCGAACGAATTGTTTGTCGAACGAAGCCTGGGCCCGTCCGGGCTCATAGGTTGCGGCATCCCAGAATCGCGATGAATCGGGCGTCAGGACCTCATCGACAAGAATGATCTCTGCATCCGGATCCAGGCCGAATTCAAACTTGGTGTCGGCGATGATGATTCCGCGATCCAGGGCGTATCGGCTAGCTTCTTCGTAGATGCGAAGGCTGATCGATCGAAGTTCGTCCGCGGCCCGATCGCCGATGATCCCGGCGAATCTCTCTTCGGAAATGTTCTCGTCGTGGCCTTCGGCGGCCTTTGTGGCCGGGGTGAACAAGGGCTCGGGCAACCGGTCGCATTGACGAAGCCCGGCCGGCAGACGATGGCCGCATACTTCACCCGTGGCCTGATAATCCTTCCATCCGGACCCTTCCAAATAGCCGCGGACGACGCACTCGACCGGGAAGACACTCGCCTTTCTCACGAGAAGCGACCGCCCTTTGAGTTCATCATTTTCCCTAATGGCATCCGTCATCCGATCAAATTCCGACTCGATCAGATGGTTTCCGACTATTGCGCTCAACCGATTGAACCAGAAGACCGAAAGCGCGGTCAAAACCTCGCCCTTGTGCTCGATCGGCGTCGGAAGGACGCAGTCGAATGCCGAAAGGCGGTCGGTCGCAACCAAAAGGAGTGCGTCCGGGCCAACCTCGTAAACATCGCGGACCTTGCCCCTGTGAAGCAGATTCAGGCCGGCCAGGTGGGTTTCGCTAACAGTCGATGCGGCTGCCATTGATGATCAGGACCTTGTAAAACGGTTTCATAACTCTAAACCGATTGGGGAATAAGGTAAAGCGAATGGGCAAAAAAATTCAGGAACCGCCGTATCGTTGAAACTATATTAACACGGTTGTTATTTGCGATGACAAACGAACGGGAAATATGCATAATGGAGATAACGGACGAAGCAGCCGACAACGGCCGGTCCGCTCCACCCCCCACGTTACGAAGTTTTAACCTTAGCCCCATAATTAAAATGATCCGCCTGAACTCCTATTTCTGCAGGGCCCTGCTTCCGGCAATACTAATCCCCGCTAATAATTTGTTTGCTTTCGCGCAATATCGCGACCCGCGATACGCGCCGCCCGCTGAAGATTCGATCTTCACTTCCGTCTGGTTCTACGCGGTCCTGCTGATCGCGGCCGGAGCCGCGGCACTGATCTTCAAGATCCGTCGGGCATCGGCAAGCTTCGATCATGCCGAGCAAGTACCGGACGGCCTGCGGCTGTCGTATAAGGAAAAGCCGGCGCAAAAACCGGTGATCTCCGAACGGCTGCAAGCTGCCGCTGCAACACCCCAGCCGGTCAAGAAAGGCTTCACCAATCTTCCGGTCGCGTCGTTCGTCAGGGTGCAGCGGTCGAATCCGTATGTTCAGCTCCACGAATCCAACGATCCGACGCTCCTGAAGGCGATCGACGAGTCGAACGTAGAGATCGAAGACGATGCGAGCGTTCGAATGCAGGCACTGAAGCTTCTTTCTGGATTTCGGACATCCAACTCGGTCGCGGCGATCGCACAGATGGCTCTATATGATCTTTCGTCAAAACTGCGTTCGGATGCGGTCCTTCAGCTGGCGGCGATCGACCATGAATCGGTTTTCGAAACAATCGTCACGTGCTGTGCCGACCCGACTCGCGAAGTGAGGGCATCGGCGGCACGAGCACTCTCGAAACTGACCTTCGATCGTGCCGAAGCGTGGACGCGGATCGTCGAGTCCGGCGATCTCGCCCGGATGCGGCATGCCGCACGCGCCGCGGTCGAAGGAGACCTGGTCAGGAGATATTTCGACAGGTTGGTTCACAAGGACCGGAAGATCGCGTATGAGGCTTTTGCATTAACAGTGTTATTGGTCCGATCGGGCGAGACCGAACAGGTGTTCAGCGCCCTTGCCGAGAATCGCGACGAAGACGTGAAGCTCGCCATCCTCCATGTGATCCAATGCCTCCGCGAAGAGCGCACCGCCGAGTGGCTGGACGAGCTTCTGACGCGTCATAACCTATCGCCGTCGATAGAGTCAAAGGTCAACGAGATGCGCCTCCAGTTCCAAATGCATCCGGTTTGATCCGGCACGTCAGAACCAGAGTTTTCAAAGGCCCGCACGCTTTATGCCGCGGGCCTTTTCGCGTTGAGTCAGAGAATACAATGTCATTTCATTAGCGAACAAAGGCCGGTCGGATCCGCCGAAACGTTTACTAGTTCGACCTAATCATCCTGACGGTCCCGGCTGGAAAGACCGGAAATCCGTACCGGTCGAAATCGAACTTGAGGCGCCGTCATATTTTATGTATTATCCTCGCTAATACAATAGTGTAGACAATTTTATAGCGGGATCGGACTTCGATCGGGACCTTCCCACGCCGCACCGAGAAAACCGAGAAAAGTTCCTCCCTTCAAACCGGGCGATGAACTATTTGAGGTTTGTGAAAATGAACAGATATTCCGTCGCCAGCCTAGTGCTGGCGTTTCTTATCTCGGTTACTTATTGTCCGCAGATCAGAGCAGGACTGCCGGAATTTCAGGATGAGCTGAGACAGGCTGAGGTCCTTATTCAGCAAGGGCGGCAGCATGGGCTGCAGTATCTAAGTTCGAAGGATAAGCGATCGAAGAAGGCGGCCGAGCGAGCGCTAAAAGTTGCTGAGAACCAAGTAAAGGCAGTCCTTAAAAGATCAGCAAACTGCGAGAAATGTCATGAGCTGATCACTAATGCCAATTTCCTCCAGGCGTATTTCGGATTTTCAAAGGATTACGACGATACGATCGACTCGGCGAAGGACGGCTTACAAAAGTTTCCGAACAACGGGCGCCTGGTGTACCTGCTCGGATACGCAGAATTCAACACCGGCAAATTTGCAGATGCGAATAAGTCCCTCAAGGCGGCCCTGTTGAATGCCGACCAAAACACAGCCAACGAGATCAACGCGGTCCTTCAAAAGAGCCAACAGGCATTTCTGACCGGCTGGAATCGGCATGCCAATTTCTATCAGTCAAACGAATCCCGGATATTGCGGTACAACCCTAGTACCTATCGATACGAGGTCGCATTCCAGGTAACGCCCGAATTTGAATATCAGCTTGGAGCTCAAGGTCTCATGGCATTAATGAGCAATGCCAGACCTTTGAACGATCCTGAGATACAGCAGTACGTCGAGAACCTTGTTACCCGGATCGTAAGCAAATCGCCCGGATCCAACTTCAGCTATCGTGTCACGATAGTCGATTCCGATGAAGTTAACGCAATGACTCCGCCGGGCTATATAGTCGTATCCACAGGCCTCTTGCGATTTACCGAAAATGAAGCTCAGCTTGCCGGTGTGCTCTCTCACGAACTCGCACATAATTACGGGCACCATCAGGCCAGAGCGTTTATCAAGAACTACCAGGCACAACTGCTTGCCAGCGCGATCCTCGGCGCGATCAATTCGCAAAATGCGGCCGTTCAGATCCTGTCGAGTCTGGGCGCGAATGTCGGGTTGATGCTCTTCAGCAGGGCGTACAGCCGGTTTGAAGAAAAGGAGGCCGACCATTATGGTGCCCACCTGATGTTCAACGCCGGCTACTCCCCGCTGGACGCATCATCCTTCTTTCTGAAAATGAGCCAGTCGGGTAAAAAGGAACCGCCGAAATTTCTTAGTACACACCCTCCTTCACTCGACCGGGAAAATTATTTGATGGATTACCTCGAGAGCTTTCCGACCGAGGGCCGCGAATTTCGGTCGGACAGCGAAGAATTCAGAAAAATAAGTGCGCGTTTGAAACAGGCGAGGCCCGGACGCGCCCTTCCGATACCTTGAGATGATGAATTGCAGCCGGGTGAGAATTAAATTCGGATCACGGGGTCGGACCGAACTGCCAGAACGAGAAGGCCTATCGTCAGGTTAGCGAATGAGAAACAGATATTTGCTCAGTCTTTTCCTGCTCCTGCTGACCGCGGTAAAAGCGGAAGCGATAATCAACTGCTTCGACTACGCCTTTTACCGTGCGACCGGGATCGATGCCCGATCACTCGCCAGTAAGGATAATGCCGGTCTCAGCGTAGGGCTTCTCGAATGCTATTTAGGGGCGATGGGCTATTCGAAGGATCCGGCGGTTGTCACGAGCGATAGCCAATTGAGGCCCGGCGACGTTCTCATTTTCGGAACCGCGCACGCGGGATTTGTGAACGCTCAGGGTCGAATAGACCATTTTATCCAAGTGTGGGGCACGGCAGGCGTTAAGCACTCGGCGGGAGCCCTCCCACCTGCGAAACTTTATAGCTCGCCCAAACCAGAGGTTCTTCCGGAACCGCCCGGCAACAAACATTCGGGGAATTTTAAGGATCATAACCTTGCTCAGTTTATGGGCAGTGCGTTTCGTCCGAATGGGCAGGTGCACCGTTGGCGAAAGACCGGGCCGGGGACGATATCGGCCGGTAACATCGCGCTGCTTGAAGACCTTCTTGCGACAGCCGAGGAGGCGATCAAGTCCGGCCGGCTGAGCGATGCGAATAGGGCGGCCAAGACGATAGAAGGAATTGCCAATCCTCCGGCTTGTCTTGCAGGACGCATTGCTGACGTTCTCAAGGCCCTTGAAGAATTTCGGAAGTGTGCGGACTACATAAACGAAGCCGAATCTGCGGCCGATGACCTAAGGATCGCCGATGCCGAATCGTACCTGGCGAAGGCCCGATCCGCAAAGTGTGATACCGACCAGAAGTACAAAGCACTGCTCGACGCCGTTCGTAAGCATCTTGACGCGAAGTACAAAGGTGCCCTCGACGAGATCCGAAAAAATGTTGGCAATTGTGAATTAGAAGCTGCAAATACGATCGCCGAAAAACTTCGGACCTACCCTGCCGCAAATGACCTGCTCTATCGTGAATTTCCCGATCTGGAGCGGAACGCGGTCGCTCAAAAGGAGGCGAGGCGATACCTGCAGAACGGGGTCGACGCGATCGCGCGAAAGGACGTCAATGCCGCCTCCGCAGCTCTGGATGCGGCGGGACGCGTTGTCAATCTCCCCGCCTGTATGTCAACGAAGATCGCCGAATTAAAAGAAAGGATCGAACGATTCAAGACCTTCTTTTCGTTGACCGAGCAGATCGAAAAGTCCACAAAAGATTGTGATTACGGTGAAACGCAGCGTTTGGTCGACGAGATCGCGAATATCACTCCCCGCGAACCGTACATCACGGATTATCTCAACACCACGCGGCCCAAACTTGCGGAACTGAAAACCAATGAAAAGAAGGCCCTTGATCTGATCAGGTACGCCGAGACACAAACAGCCCAAGCTGAGGTTGTTGGCAGGGCCGAACCTGTCGACGAAGCTCGTTTGAGGACGCTCATTAAACAGGCCGGGGACGCGCTTACACAAGCCGACAAGATCGCACCGAATTGCCTGAAAGAACGGAAATTGATGGAGGCACTGCGTAAGCGGCTCGAGGCCCTTAACAAGAAGCCGGTCATCGAGACATCGATAATCTTGCTGATCGATACTTCAGGCAGCATGAGCAGTAACGAAAAGATCGCGAAAGCGAAAGCAGCGGCTAAGCGCGCTGCAAGGCAAGTGAGCCGGACGACAGAGATCGCCATTTTGAATTTCGATGGAGGCTGCACCGGAGGCGCGATGAAGGTCGCGGCTGACTTTACGACCGATCTGAATACGCTGATCTCGGCTATCGATGGATTGCAGCCCGGCGGCGGAACGCCGATGTACATCTCGACTGCAGAGGCGGTCAAGCTTGCACAGACAAATGGCCGCGGCAAGCAGCGGAACGTCGTGTTAATGAGTGACGGAGGCGATACATGCCGCAGCCAGAAGGCGGCCGCAGCATCAACTATCCGCACAAGCAATATTCCGGTCAGTACCATCGGCTTTGATGTAGGCAATAATCAGCAGGCCCAATCGGACTTGGTCGATCTGGCGACGATGACGGGTGGGAGGACATTTTCGGCGTCGGCCGCTGATCCGAACGAGATCATTAGGGCTTTTAACCTTGCCATTCTTCCGAGCCTCTTAAAAGATTCTGATCTCGGGGCCAACAAAGCAGTTACCGCGGAATCATTCTCGAAGGCAAAACAAATGGTGCAGCAACAGAACATCGGCGAGGCGCTCAGGATCCTCAAACAAGCCGATCAGGCCGCTCCGGGTTCGGCGAATCTTAACTTCAACCTTTCTTTGTTATATGAGGCCGAGGACCAGCTGATTCCGGCGGTCGACCACGCCAGGAATTATTTGCGGCTGGCACCGGGCGCGATCGACCGGCAGGACGTCGAAAACCGGATCCGGGAAATGGAGGACGAACTTCGCCGAAACCCGAGGACCGTGATGGACGCGGGCGGATGTGGCGATGTGCATACGTGGGCCCAAAGGGAACGCGCCATTGCGGTACGCTCCAAGGATCGTGAGCGCGTCCAGGCTATCTTAGGCATCCTGATAAGCTCACAGCGGGGTGAATGCGATAAGGCCCGCCCGCTTGCGGATGCATACAAAAGTCGCTACCGCTAATTTTAAAATCCAAAACTCTTGATCTATGATCAAAGAGTGCAATTTCGTCTCATTAGTGAAAACAGGCCGACGGGCGACCAGCCCGAAGCTATCGAGAAGCTGGTCGGCGGGCTGGAGGGCGGCGAACGGGACCAGGTTCTGCTCGGGATAACCGGGAGCGGCAAGACATTCACGATCGCGAACGTGATCGAACGGGTGCAGAGGCCGACGCTGGTCATCGCCCACAACAAGACGCTTGCGGCCCAGCTTTACCAGGAATTCCGCGATTTTTTCCCAGATAACGCCGTTGCATATTTCGTTTCGTATTACGACTATTACCAGCCGGAGGCGTATGTCCCGGCGTCGGACCTTTACATCGAAAAAGAGGCGACGGTCAACGACGAGATAGACCGGCTTCGGCTGGCGGCGACGCGTGCTCTGTTCGAGCGGCACGACGTGATCGTGGTGGCTTCGGTCTCGTGCATTTACGGGTTGGGCGATCCGGACGCGTATTACGGGATGCTTCTTTTCATTGAACCGGGGATGAAGATCAAGCGGGACGAGATGCTCCAGCGGCTGGTCGAACTTCAGTACGAACGCGTGAACATCGACTTTGAACGCGGCACTTTTCGGGTGCGGGGCGATGTGGTCGAGCTTTACCCGAGCTATCAGGACAACGCATATCGTATCGAGTTTTGGGGCGACGAGATCGATTCGATCTCGACGATCGATCCGCTGCTCGGCGAGGTCATCGAAAAGCACGAAAACCGCGTGCCGATCTACCCGAAAACGCACTACGTGATGACAAAGCAGACGGTCAAGCGGGCCGTCAAGACCATCCGTGAAGAGCTGAACAAACACGAGGAGTTCCTGGTCGGCGAAGGCAAGGTGGTCGAAGCACAGCGGCTGCACCAGCGGACGATGTACGACCTGGAAATGATAAAGGAGATGGGCTTTTGCCGGGGGATCGAGAACTATTCAAGGCATCTGACCGGAAAGAAGCCGGGCGAACCACCGCCGACGCTGCTCGATTATCTGCCGAAGGACGCGATGATCGTTATCGACGAGTCGCACCAGACGATCCCGCAATTGGGGGCGATGTTCAAAGGGGACCAGTCGCGGAAAGGGACGCTGGTCGAATACGGCTTCAGGCTGCCGAGCGCGAAGGACAACAGGCCGCTGAATTTCGAGGAGTTCCAGGCACGCCGCGGGCAAACGATCTATGTCTCCGCCACGCCGGGCGAATGGGAGCTGAGGCAGACCGGCGGCGAGATCGTGGAGCAGATAATCCGGCCGACGGGCCTGCTGGACCCGATCGTCGAAGTGCGGCCGGTCAAGGGGCAGATCGACGACCTGCTTGAAGAATGCCGACGGCGTGCCGAGCAGAACCAACGGGTGCTGGTGACGACGCTGACGAAGCGGATGGCCGAGAGCCTGAGCGAGTATTTCCTCGAGGTGGGCGTAAAGGTGAATTATCTGCACAGCGAGATCCTGACGCTCGAGCGGATCAGGATCCTGCGGGACCTGAGGCGAGGGGTTTTCGACGTCCTGGTCGGGATCAACTTGCTTCGCGAGGGCCTGGACCTGCCGGAAGTTTCGCTCGTCGCGATCCTCGATGCAGACAAGGAAGGATTCCTGCGTTCCGAGCGATCGCTTATCCAGACGATGGGGCGGGCGGCGCGTAATGCCGAAGGGAAGGCGATACTCTACGCCGATAAAATAACCGATTCGATGCGGCGGGCGATAGACGAGACCCAGCGACGACGGGCGATCCAGGAAGAGTACAACGCAGAACACGGCATCACGCCGAAGACGATCGTCAAGCCGATCGAAGCGACGCTGGTGACCGCGTATGAGGCCGATTATTTCAAGGTGCCGCTCGAACTTGACGCGTTCGACGAATACTCGCCGAAGCAGTTGAAGGAAACGATCGCCCAGCTCGAAGTGGACATGCGCGCCGCCGCAAAGGAGATGAAATTCGAACGCGCGGCCGAGATAAGGGACCGGCTTAAGTATCTGCGCGAACGCGAGTTGGAGTATCGCTAGATCGGATCGGGTCCGAGACTATTTTCCCAAAAGTCCGGCGATCATTCGCTCCTCGGCCGCCGAGGCATCGGGTTTGCGGCTTACTTTCAAACGGCCGTCGGCGATCTCGGCGCGAAGGCCAGCACTATTCAGACAGCGGTCGATCGGAACCGGCTTTGCGCCGTAAATGTGATCGGTAAAGAACCCGTTCAGATCGGACTTTGAGAGGGAACTCATCGCCGTCTTCAGATCGTCGGTGACGTAGGTGCGGTCGGATCCCGAATACCTCGAATAGAAGGCCCTCATCAGGTCGTCCAAGCTGCGTTCGTTGCCGGAAGCCCGCCGGATCTCGGTGTCGATGCACAAGCCCGCGAACATGCCGCCGCCGTAGATCAGGCCCCAGTGCTTGTGTTTTTCGTCACCGCCGGCGACATCGCGCATCGATGCTTTCGCGTACGACTCGTCGGTCGAATAACGCTTGTAGAACAGCCCATCAAGAACGCCGAACAATTCGGCTTCGCTGACGGCTCCGATCCTGTAGAGGGCTTTCATCGCGTAGATGTTGGTAAACCCTTCCTTGAACCATTCGTCCTCAGTGTTCCTCGGGCGGATCGATTTGCCGTTCCAGAGATGGAAGAACTCGTGGGCAAAAATGAACCGGGCGAAAAGATCGGACATCGGGTCGCTGTTTGAGCCGACGATTATGCAGATATTGTTGCCGATCACCTCGCCGTCGGTCTGTTCGCCGGGGTTTACGATCACAACGCTGCGCGAGAACGGGTTGGACGGAGGCGGTTTCGGAACGCCGCCCATCAACTTGATGTAATAGTCCATTACGCCGTTCGCGAGCGAGCGGTAACGGTCTTCCTGGGCAAACAATTCCTCGCTTCCGATGGCGAACACGAGTTCAAAGCCGTCGCGGGCGATGACGAATTCTTTGTGCGTTCCGGCGAAGATCATCGATTCCGTCAGGTCGGCCGCGTCCCTGGCCGTGAATGAATGGCGGCCGCCTTTGTCAGCAGGCCACGGCGTTGTGACGTTCCATCCCTTGGGCAGATCGAAGGTCACCGAGGTTTTTCCGCTTCTCGGCCCGTTCGTAATGAAATAGGTGCGTCCGCTTGCGTAAACGCCCCAATCCCGAACGAAAGACACGCTGTCGATCCCGGCTGCCCACTTGTGTTTGTCGTGATCGAGGAGCACATCGTAATTCAGCCGCACCTTGTCGCCCGGCTTAACGGAGATCCGCCATTTCGCATCGCCAAGTCCTTTGACCTCGATCGGTTTTCCGTTAGCGCCGAACGCGCGAAGGTCGCGTACGAATTCGGCCCAGCGGCCGGGAAACTGCTCGGCACCGTATTCGCTCATCTCGAAAATATCGCTCGCGGCGGTCAGTTTGGCCTCGACCTTCATCAGCCGGGTATTTCCTGGTTCAAACGCGATCTTGTAGGCATCGGGCTCGGCGGTTTGGGCGTTCACATGGCCGTGTGCAATGGCCATCAACGCGAAAAGGAGCGTCAGATTCGCAAGTGTCTTGATCATACGTTCGGTCAACGAACGACTTTCATCGGCGAGAAGTTCCGAGAAATCGGCCATTCGTCTGAACCCTGCAACGGCTCATTATGAAGTAGTAAGCGGATTCGATAGAATCTGATTTTCACCTTAATTCTTTCGGCGATGCAGGTAAAGATCCAGCCAGACGACATCCTCAATTATTTGACCGACGCCAGCAATATGCCCGGCGGACACGCCGAGCGGCTGTTTATACCGGAGACGGCGGACGAGATCGCCGCAATCCTGCGCGATGCGAACGAAGCGGGGATCCCGGTGACGGTCTCGGGCGCGCGGACGGGGACGGTCGGCGGTGCGATGCCGTTTGGTGGATGGGTGATCTCGCTGGAGCGTCTAAACGCCATCAAATCAATAGATAGAGAAGGTCGGCGAGCGGTGGTCGAGCCCGGGGTGATCCTTGCCGACTTTGCGAAAGCGGTCGAGGCCGAGGGGCTGTTCTACCCGCCGGACCCGACCGAATGGAGCTGCCAGATAGGCGGGACCGTCGCCACGAATGCCTCGGGAGCTAGAAGCTTCAAGTATGGGGCGACGAGGGAGTATGTTGTCGGGTTGACGGTCGTTCTGGCGGACGGCGATCTGTTGAAGTTGCGCCGCGGCCAGGTGTTTTCGGGACCGGATGGCCGCATTGAATTAACGACCGCTTCCGGGCGGAAGATCGAAGCCAAGCTCCCCACCTACAGCCGTCCGAATGTTCGCAAGAACGTTAGCGGTTACTTTAACGAACGGCCGATGGACGCGATCGACCTGTTCATCGGGAGCGAGGGCACGCTCGGCGTGATCGTTGAGATCGAATTGGTCTTGCTTCCGAAGCCCGAAAGTTTTTTTAGCGGGATCGTGTTCTTTGAACGGCACGAGGACCTGCTTGGGTTTGTCGAGGAGGCGAAGTCGGAGTCGTTCGTTGGTCGCAGAGGGGCGAAGAACCCGCCCGCTCACGCAGGCGGTACTGACAAGAGTCGGGTCGCTGAAGCCGGGAGTGCTGAAAAGGCCCCGGTCGCTACCGCTCCCGGCACTGACAAGAGCCCGCCCGCTTACGCAGGCGGTACTGGCCTGGATGCGTCTCTGATCGAATATTTCGACGGCCGGGCGTTGAGTTTTATTCACGAAAAATTTCCCGAAACGCCTGACGGGATGGCTGGAGCGGTCTTTTTCGAGCAGGAAACCACGGCAGCAAACGAGGATCGTTTGATGGAAGAGTGGAATGGTCTGCTCGAGAAGCACAACGCCGATCTCGACCGTTCATGGTTCACGACGACGGAGCAGGACCGCGAAAAGATGCGAGCCTTTCGTCATGCCCTGCCGGTTGCGGTGAACGAGCGGGTCGTCCGGAACAAGCAGAAGAAGATCGGGACGGACATGGCGGTGCCCGACGAGAATTTCCCGGGATTCCTGGATTTTCAGAAGAAGATGCTCGACGAAAGCGGCATCGACTATGTCATCTTCGGGCATATCGGCGACTGCCACCTGCACGCGAACCTGCTGCCGAAGGATGATGCGGAGGCCGAAAAAGCGAGGCATATCTACGGCCGTTTTGTCGCACAGTCGATCATGCTCGGCGGCTGTATCTCGGCCGAACACGGCATCGGCAAGCTGAAGTCGAAATATCTTTACGTTATGATGGGTGAACGCTACCTGAACGAGATGGCCGACCTGAAACGAGCGTTTGACCCGAAGGGGATCTTAGGTCGGGGGAATATGTTTGGTTGAGAACCCCAGCCTTGGCCGGCCGCCTGAAGGCGGGACTCATAACTTTATGATCAAAGCTATCTTGATGGATTTTAACGGCGTAGTGATCGATGACGAGCCGATCCAGCTCTCGATCTTTCGAGAAATGCTGGCGGACGAAGGGATCGAGGTTTCGGACGAGGCGTATTATTCGCGGCTCGGGATGGACGACAAGACCTTCGCGGCATCTATCCTGGAAGAAGCGGGTAAGCCGGCCGATATCGACCGAGTCCTGGAACTTACGGCGATGAAGACCAAGAAGTGGCGCGAGTCGATCGACAGCGCAGTGCCGCTTTTCCCGGGCGTTGAGAACTTCATCCGAAAGATGTCGGTCGAATTTGCGCTTGGGCTCGTAAGCATGTCGAAGAGGGAGGAGATCGACTTCGTCCTGGAAAAGACGGGGCTGACCGATTGCTTCTCTGCGATCGTGAGTGCGGAGGATGTGCGCAAGTGCAAACCCGATCCGGAGTGCTATCGCCGCGGTTTCGAACTTGTCGACCTCTACCGAATCTCGCAAGGGCACTTGCCGATGACGCACGATGAATGTCTGGTGATCGAGGATTCGCCTCCGGGCGTCGTCGCGGGCCGTCGTGCCGACCTCCAGGTGCTGGGTGTCGCGAATACGGTCTCCGATGACAAGCTGCGAACCGCCGGGGCCCGTTGGGTCGCTGAAAGGCTCGACGATTGGTTTCCGGCTTCGATCAGGCAGGCGTTTTCCGCAAAGGTTTAGGCCTACTTTAGATAGCTTTTTGGTGAATTTTCCGATCGTGCGCAATGCGCGGTGTTCCCCTTGTTTTCAAGCACTTCAGATCTTTACTAATGCAAAATACAGAACATTTCATTTTAAGGGAGGATGCCGAAAACGACCTCCTGGCATGCGCGGCCTATCTGGCCGAATCGATCCAGAGCAACGAAGGGCGGGCCGAGGCGATGGCGGCGGTCGTGCCGGCCTATTTGGGAAAGGGAAACGTCGATCTTGCGGCCGAGCTTGCGAACACGCTGGATGACCCGTATGCCCGAGACCGCCTGCTTTGTGCGATCGCCGAACAGTGTGCCGCGACCGACGACGAGGGATATGCCCTTCAGCTGGTCGAAGCGATGGACGAACCGGCGATGCAGGCCCAGGCTTTGGAGAAGATCGGCACGCGGCTTGCCGACCTCGGTAAGACCGATGAGGCCCGATCGGTGTCCGACTCGCTGGACCACCGCGATCGCGTGCTCGCCGGCATCGCGGTCCGGCACCATCAGGACGGTTTGGAGGAGGCGGCGGCCGAGGCATTGGCAGAGATCACGTTCCCATCGGCCGCGGTGCATGCTTTGTTGACGATCGCCGCCGCCTCGATAGAAAAGGGCGATATGACGTCTGCGGTGAAAGCCCTGGACGAAGCAGCCGCCGAAGCGGAACAGATCGAGCACGAGGAGGAGCGGATCAGGGCGTTGATCGATATCGGGAATTCCTTCTCGGCTGCGGAACGGAATGACCGCGCTATCGAAACACTGGACAAGGCGCGCGAATTCGCGGAACGGCTCGACAACGTCCACCGCGACGGTTTTCTCGGCCAGACGTCGGTCGGCCTTCTTAGGGCAGGCAGCATCGAGCTTGCGGACCGGATCCTCGATGCCGTCGGCGACAAGACCGAGCTTGCGTCGGCACTGCTCGGATTTTCTCGCGAGTATTGGAGGAAGGACGAGCGGGAAGAGGCGATGGATGCACTAGAGGAAGCAAATGCCATCCTCCGCTCGCAGGCGGATAAGGAAACCCGTGACAGCCGGGCCCGATTTGCCCTTCTAGGGAACATCGCGGTCCAGTTCGCCGGTTACGAGCAGGGCGAGCGGGCGATCGATCTGGCCTCGGACATCGAGGACGAAGGCCGTTCAATGAACGCGTTGGCTCAGATCGCGAATATTCTGACCTTTCAGAAGAACGAGGAACTTGCACGAACGGCGCTGGCTGCTATTCCCGAAGACGCCGAGCGGGCGGTTGCTCTGATCCGGATGAGCGACACGCTTGCTCTTGCGGGCGAGAAAGACAAGGCTGCCGGTGTGTTGGAAGAGGCGTTTGCGCTGGCAGAAGAGGTGCCGCAGCTCGCGTCCCGCGCATCGGCTTATGCCGAGACCGCCCGCCGTTTCGCGCAGCTGGACCACGGCGAAAGGTCGAATGTTGCGTTCGATAAGAGCCTTGAAGTAGTCGCCGCGATCAACGACGAAAGCACGAAGGTTGCCGCCCTGGCGGAGCTTTCCGGCGTCGCTGCAGATCTCGAAAGAACCGAGACCGACGGGGACCGCGAGTGGTTGAAAAAGATCGTAATGCAGACGCTGCAGCAGAATTTCTGAATGTCTAAATTGACGACCTCGAAGCCGGAATTCTATTTAAGGCTCTTTCCCTGACACCTTACGCCAAGGGGATATCGCTCGCGATCAGGTCCTCGAAGCCTTCACGCTTCCTGATCAATTCGGCGGCACCGTTTTCTCTGATCAATATGACAGGCGGCAGGAATCGGCCGTTGTACTGCATTCCCTGAGCGAGCGAATAGGCGCCGCAGTTGAGCAGTGCGAGGACCTCGCCGGGCTGGATTTCGCGCGGGAGAAAACGGTGTTCGGGCAGGCGGCCGTGGCCTTCGTGGTCGAAGTAAACATCGCCGCCGTCGCACAGCGGGCCTGCAACTTTGTATGGAAAATCATGCGCCTCGCCGGCCCGTTCCGCTGATATTAGGTGGTAGTACCATTTGTAGGTTTCCATCGAGAGCAGGATGTTGAAGCCGGCGTCGGTCAGGAGCCAAACTTCGTTTTGCAGTGACGAGTGACGAGGGACGAGTGACGAGTCAGAAGAAGGCCTGTCTTTCTTGTTGCGGACGGCTGTAAGGCAAACGCCGGCGTCGGCGATAATCGAGCGGCCCGGTTCGAGCATGAGCGTGATGCCTTCGAGCAGGTCGATGGTCTTCTCTTTCTCGGCGGTTGCGTGAACGGCGGCCCATGCGTCGCGGAGAGCGTCGGCCGGTTCGAATCCGGCATCGAACATCTCAAGCTGTTCGCGAGGGAACTCACCGGCGTGGGAACGGTCGCGAAGATAATTCACCGGGAAGCCGCCGCCGAGATTGATGTGTTTGAGCTTGACACCTGTCTCGTTAAAGATCTGCAACATTGCGTCGAAGAGTTTTACGAGAGCTGCGGAATAAACCTGCGGGTCCGGGTTTTGCGAACCAATGTGCAGGTGGATGCCCTTTAAGTTCAGGTGCGGCGAGTCTGCGTAAACGCGAAAGGCCCGAAAAGCCTCTTCAGGCATCATACCGAACTTTGAGGTGAGCATCGCTGTTTGCAAACCGGAGTGCGTGCCGCTTTCGATCTCGGGAACCATCCGAAGACTTACATTCGCAGGCTTTTCTAGCCGTATCGCGGTTTCTAAGATCAATGAGAGCTCGTAGAGCGAGTCGACCTGGATCGCGTAGATCTCGTTCGTGATCGCGAGTTCGAGTTCCCAAACCTCTTTGCTGTTGCCGTTGAAGTTGATCTGATCTCCGGTGAAGCCCGCTTTGAGAGCCTTCCACAGTTCGCCGCCGGAATTGACCTCGATATCGCAGCCCGCGTCTTTTACCGCGCGCAGGATGCCCATTGTGGACATCGCCTTGGCGGCGTAGCAAAGCTTGAGCGGGCAGTCGATAACATCGGCTACCTTTTTCAGACGATCGATGTTGTGACGAATGCGCGATTCGCTGAATACGAACAGCGGCGTGCCGTGTTCGCGTGCGAGCTCGACGGCATCGACGCCGTCGATGTGAAGGCGGTTGTTTTCAATGGTGAGGAAATGTTCGATCTGCCAACTCGACATAATTGACTGGAGGGCAAGCATCCTTGCTTGCCATGAGCACGAAGTGCGAACACGATCTTAAAATCTATTTACGCGATCTTTCGTATGCACTACAAAATTCCCAATCTTCAGGCATCTTACACAATCCAGCCTTAATCGGATTCATCTCAATATAGCGGATCACCGCCACGAAATGCCTGCGATCCCGGATGTACCGATCGAACGATTCATGCTGCCAGAACCGGCCCCGCCGGCCTAACGCCCGATTTGCCATCTGAGCCGAGTATGACTTGATGGAGTGAAGAATATCGGGAAGGTGGATCCCCGGCCTCGGGCTGAGCAGGACATGAGCGTGGTTCGGCATAATGACCCATGAATAAAGATCGTGCGCAATTCGATCGCTGAATTTGATCGCATCGCGGACGATCGCCGCGATCTTCGGTTGCCGGAGCCAGCAGCTTCCATTACCCGAGTCCAAATATCTTTCGATCTTCTTTCGGTATGCCGGATCATCGATCGCCTCTTTTCGAAGCTTCTCGGCAACCGCCGCGGGAAGTGAATCAGCAAGCCTGAAAGTCACGAACTGCGGATGCTCCGGCCCGTCGAAATGCGGAAGTTTGTCCAGATTGTACCAGCCGAATTCGTCGCGACTTCGCTTTGGATTGAAGTTGTAGTCGGTCATCGATGCGGTTCGTGCTTCGCACTCATGGCAAGCAGGGATGCTTGCCCTCCAGTCTTAATCGCCCTCCAGTCATTTTGCGAGCTGAATCCCCGTGCCGCGGGGATGGAGGCCCGGGAGTGAGATCGGAAGTTTGCCGGTAAACGGCTGCATCCCGAGCAGGGCCCGGGCCGATGCCCGCTGGAGCGACGGCATATCGCCGTAGGCTACGACGTAATTCTTCATTTCCGGAAACGACGACAGTATGTACGGGTTGCCGAAGCTAACGCCGATGACGGTCTTGTTGGCGGCGAGGGCTTCGCGCAAGATAGCGGCCCCATTCTCGGGGATACCGACGCTATTGGCGGCTCCGGAGCGGACCCGGCCGTAAAGTCCGACGATAACGACATCGGCCTCGCCGACGGCCTTGCGGGCGGCGGCAACATTCTGCTGAAGCGAGTTTTCCTGCAGGTAACCCTGAGTGAATCGAAGCCCGTTCGTCCGGAGCGCACCCGCGAGCGGGTTCATCACCGCACCGCCGTCAAAACCGTTGGATATGCCGATGACGGCGATCTTTTTCGTACGGTCGAGCGGCAGGTCACCTTCGCTTTGCCGAACGAGCGTGACCGCGGCATTGGCGATCTCGTCGGCGAGCTGGCCGACGTCCGGCGACGAGACGATGCGGTCGATCTGGTCGAGCGGCGTTATCCTTTCCTTAAATAGGCCCAGCTCGTGCTTCCACGCGATCTGCCGCGTCACGGATTCGTCGAGACGGGACATCGGGATGCGCCCACTCGCGACCGCCGCTTTCAATCCGCGAAGCATCGCGTCGACGTTTTCAGGTTTTTCGAGAATATCCGTACCGGCAAGAAACGCCCGGACACCCGCCTCTTCCTGCGTGAAATAGAGCGTCAGGCCGCTCATCGACATCGCGTCGGAGACGATCAGGCCCTTGAAACCCAGCTCTTTTCTTAAGATTTCCGTCTGGACTTTTGCCGACAGCGTGGCGGGGATAAAGGCCTTTTCGCTGACGATCTCGGCTCCGGCCTCGGCGTCGCCGCCCTGATAATCCTTCAGCGGGCGGATCTCTTCCGGGTCGATCTGCGGCAGGGCGATATGTGCGACCATGATCGAGCCGATACCTGCCTCGACCGCCCGGCGGAACGGCAGGAGCTCAAGGGAATCGAGCCGGGCACGCGGGAGTTCGATGATCGGTAGGCCGCGGTGCGAATCGATATTCGTGTCGCCGTGGCCGGGAAAATGCTTGGCCGTGGCGATGACCTTCTGCGACTGGATGCCTTCGGCAAACGCTACTCCGAATCGGGCAACATCTTCAGGATCTTCGCCAAAACTGCGGACGTTGATCACCGGATTCCCGGCATTGTTGTTTACATCGAGAACCGGGGCAAAAATATGCTGGATGCCGATCGCACGCGCCTCGCGGCCGGTGATGACGCCCATCCGACGGGCGAAATCGGGATTTCCCGTCGCGGTCACGGCCATCGCCCACGGGAAGTTGGTCGCATCCTCGAACCGCATCCCGATGCCGGTCTCGGCGTCGAGCGACATCAGCAGCGGATACTTTGCCGCCTCCTGCATCCTGTTCGCGATGTGCGTGGTCTCGTAGATCGGTGCTCCGAAAAAGATGATGCCGCCGATCTTGTTCTCTACGACGTGACGCTGCAGGTCTTTGAAGAACGCGCTTTGCTGATTGGCAAACCGCGCGTTGATGCCGACGTGGATGAGCTGACCGACCTTTTCATCGACCGTCATCTTGCGGACGAGTTTCGCGGCCTGGTCCCAGGACTTTTTGGACGGCTCCAGCCTTTGGGACTGCGGAATGCGGACTGCGGAGTGCGGATTCGCAGTCGCAACCGAGGACTGCGAACTAGCCACGATAGACAGTAATAACGTAAGGCTAAGAAACTTCTTCATTACTTCTGATTACCAAAGTCGAAACGAACGCGGTCAAGACGGTCGTGATGCTGCCGATCAGGGCGTACCACGGCCAGGCGATCACGGGGCCGGGCACGTAACCATTTGATGCGAGCAGGACGTAAACCATCACGGAAATGCTGATGGCCATTCCGATGAGGGCGTGGACCTCGCGCGCCCTTTTCAGAAATGCGCCGACGAGGAAAACGCCGAGGATCGGGCCGTTGATGAGCGACGCGACCGAGAGAGCCATGCCAAGGGCCGAACTATTGGCATTGCGAAGACCGACCGCGATCGCGATCTGAATGATGCCGACGACGACCGTCAGGATCCCGGCGATCTTCATCAGGTGCTTGTCGGTCGTGGCCTTCGCGAACGGTTTGTAAATATCGTTGACCGCGGTCGCGGCGATGGAGTTCAGCGACGACGACAATGCCGCTGCAAAGATAGCCGCGACGACGAGGCCCGAGAGGCCGGTCGGCATATGCTGCGTGATGAATGCCGGGAAGACCCGATCGCCGCCGGTGAAAGGAAAGACGGCGGTCCGCGACGCGGCGTATGCTGTGTCGGCCGCGCATCTTGCCGCGTCCGCCGGAAAGAGTTTGGCGCACGCTTCGGCCGTTTGTGCGAAGAGCGGATCGTTGAACGGAGCGAAGAATGCGAACAGCAGAACTCCAATAAACAAAAAACCGATGAACTGACCGAGGACAACGGCGCCGGATGTCATCAAGGCGGTGACCGCCGCCCGCGGCTTGTCGGTGCAAAGATAACGCTGGACCAGGAACTGGTCGGTGCCGTGGGTGGACATCGTAAGGAAGCACCCACCTAGCACGCCGCCCCAGAATGTGTAGGTCTTGGCGAAGTCGAGGTTAAATTCGAACAGTGCGAATTTGTCGTATTGGCGGCCGACGTCGATGGCACCGGCAATGCCGCCGTCGATGTTCTGGATCAGCACGACCGCGGCGGCGACCGCACCGCCGATATAGATGACAAGCTGTACGACCTCGATCCAAATGACCGCTTCCATCCCGCCGTAGAATGTGAAGACGATCATCACGATGCCGAGTATCAGGATCGAGCCGATGATGACCACTTCGGGCGAGGTCTGCGGGTTGAAAGCGGTGTAAACGGCCGCGAGCACGATGGCCGTGAGCAGCAGCCGGATGCCGTCCGCGATGTTCCGCATTATCACGAAAAGGCCGGAGGCGAGCACCTTTACCTTGCCGCCGAAGCGGTCACCGAGAAGCTGATAAACGGTTTGCAACTCACCCTTGAAATAGAGCGGGATGAAAACGAGCGAGATCACGACCCGTCCAAGCAGGTAGCCGAATACGAGCTGCAGAAACTGGAAATTCCCGCCGCGGGCATAGGCGATGCCGGGCACGGAAATGAACGTGATCGTGCTGGTCTCGGTCGCCACGATCGACATCGCGATGGCCCACCAAGGCACGCTCCGGTCGCCGACGAAGTAATCCTCGGTCGTTTCCTGCTTGCCGGCATACCAAATGCCGAAGGCCGTTATGCCGATCAGATAGCCGAAGATGATGATGAGGTCGAGTGTTTGCATCCGATGTCAGCGCCGAGCGTAGTACATTCCGATATTTTTAAGTCTGCCGATGTGGCCGCCGTCCATCCAGGGAAATTCTTCGGCGGCAATGCGTGTGATGTCGCCTTCGGTGATCTCGCCGCGTTCTTCCATTTCCGCGATCTCGTAGATACGATATTCGGCTTTTCTGACAAAGGCCTCGATCTCGCTTATCTCGTCTTCTAATAGCTCCGGAAATCGGCTTATCATTCGTTCGGCGATCGGCTTTCGAAAATTCTCGCCCCACTCGGTCGCGAGTTCAAGAGCGGCGTTCAGTATCTCACGAGAGAACTCCTTCATTCTTTCCTAGCGGAAGCCGCCGAGAGCGCCGATTCGATAACAAAGTCATTCGCACGGAGGAGATCCTCGGCGGCAGTTCGGTCGAGTTGGCCTCGATGCATCACAAGGGCTACGCGGAGGTCGCCGCCGGCTTCTTCGATCAGCCGGGTTGCGAACTGTTCGCCGATACCTGTTTCCGCGATCAGAATACGCAAGCTCCGTTCGCGGAGTTTTTCGTTCGACGGCTTGACGTTCGTCATCCGGTTGCCGCGGACGTAGCCGAGACGGATCATCGCGACGGTTGAGATCATGTTCAGGACCATCTTTTGGGCGGTGCCGGCCTTCATGCGGGTGGAGCCGGTTATCGCTTCTGGACCGACGACCGGGACGATCGCGATTTCGACGGCTTTCGTGATCGCCGAATCGGGCACGCACGTGATGCATGCGGTGAAGCAGCCGATACCGCGTGCATATTCAACGGCCCCGATCGTGTAGGGCGTTCGTCCCGACGCGGCGAGGCCGACAACCGCATCCTTTTCATTGAGGCCGCGATGCTTCAGGTCTTCGGCACCGGCCCCTTGATTGTCCTCGCTCGCCTCGCTTGCCTTGTAAAGAGCGTCGTAACCGCCGGCAATGATGCCCTGAATAAGATCGTAATCAACTCCGAACGTCGGCGGTATCTCGGACGCATCCAGAACACCGAGCCGGCCGCTTGTCCCCGTGCCGATATAGAAAAGCCGCCCGTCGTTTTCCAGCCGATTTACGATCTCATCGACCGCCTTTGCTATCTCGGGCAACACCAGTTCGACCGCACCGGCGACGAGTTTGTCCTCTTCGTTGATCAGACGAAGGGCGTCGAGCGTCGAGACCTGGTCGATCCTTGCCGTGTGAGTATTTTCCTGTTCGGTGATCGGAAGCATCAATAGTACGAGAAGGAAAATTCAACGGTCCGAAACGTGGTAACAAATCTGCCGCTCAGAACTGCAGGAACAAACTTAATCTTCCGGGCGGCTTCGATAGCATTTTCAGTTGCGCCATACGGCAATCTTGTAACTGGGATTATCCGTCCTATCTCTCCTTTTGCGAGAAACTCTATCTTCAATCGGACGCTACCTTGAATACACACCGTGCCGCCGCCTTGTCGCGGATACTTGGCCTTTGGTTTTTCGAGAATCTTTACAGCCGAGTCTTGTCCCGGATTTTCCGGAGCAGGCAGTCCCAAAGTCTTTCTCCTTTCGTCCGTTCTTGATAATTCGGGACCGACCTCTTGGCCATTAGTCACCGCGCCCAGCGCCCCAATTAACAGAGGCAGGAGCAATAAACGCCATACTGATGGTTTCTTTTCAACTGTTGCCATATGACACTCCCAACATCAACAGTCCGGTCGCTACCGCTTCCGGTTCTGGCCGGTTCCGTTGTTGGCGACGGGAATTCCGCGGACGGCCATTAGGGCCGCGGCCTGGGCCGGGGGCATCGTCGGTTCGGTCAGAAAGGCGTAAGGGGCGACGGTACGGATCGTCTTGATCATCGGTTTGGTCAGGATCTCGCCGGCCTTGAACACGCTGCCGACGCAGCCGATGGGCACCTTGTCCTTCCCGAGCTTTAGTTTTTCGATGACGGCACACGCGGCCAGGCCGAGTTCCGAGCCCGCCTCGTTCAGGATGTCCACCGCGACCGCGTCGCCCTCTTGTGCCGCTTCGACGACGAACCGGGCAAAGCCCGCGATGCGGCTGTTATCGACCTGCGGCGAATAGATCGCGACGATCAGGTTCTCGGGCCCCGAGGCACGGAAATATTCGGCGGCGCGTTCGCTAAGTATAGTTGAGATTCCACGGCCGTCGGAAGCCTTTGCGACGGAATGAAGTGCCGCCTGGGCGATGCCGACGCCGCCGCCCTCATCGCCTGCGAGCGGGCCCCAGCCGCCGGAGATGGCGATCTTGCCCTTGCTGTTCCTGCCGAGGCAGATCGAGCCGGTACCCGCGATCACGACCAGGCCGGGCTCGCCGAAGGTCGTGGCATACAGGGCGATCTCGGCGTCGGTCACGACCGTTACGTTCCTGATGCCGACGCTTTCAACGAAGCGTTCGCGGACGCGCTGGCGAAGATCGGCACGCCGCACGCCGGCAAGGCCGAGCGTGGCCGCGACGATATCGCCGCGTGAGACCGAGCCGCGGTCGCAGGCTTCGTTGACCGCCTTTACGATGTTGGCGACGGCGGTCTCAAGCCCGACGCGGAGCGGATTTGCCGGCCCGGCAAAGCCCTCGCACTGCAGCACCCCGGCGGCATTTACGACGGCAATGTGCGTTTTTGTGCCGCCGCCGTCCACGCCAAGAAAGTACTGGTGCGGCCTTGCGTTTCGTCGAGTCACTTTATTCTTTGATGCCATCGGAAACTTTTTTCCGGCAAAAAGTCAGACTATTCTCAACAAAACTTGACATATAATCAAATTTAACAGATTTTATGTATTCAATAAGTATGCGTGATACGCAGGCCGCTTGATGGATCGCCGCGAGGCGGCATTTGTTCACCTTCCCTCGAATGCCGGCTTAGGCGAAGCGGCCGCCTAAAGGCGGGACTCAAAACAATATGGAGATCAGACAGCTGAAAGCATTTCTGGCGATCGCCGAGGCAAAGACCTTTACGGCCGGGGCCCGGCGGGTGAACGTGACGCAGGCGGCCATCTCGATGCAGATCCGTCAGCTGGAAGAGGAGGTCGGGCTTCCGCTTTTCACACGCACGCCGCGCCGCGTGATCCTGACCGAAGCGGGCGAATACCTTCTGGAACGCGCGAGGAAGATCCTGCGGGAGCATGATTCCGCCCTGGCCGAGATAGCCGAGGTGGCGGGGGCGGAGTACGGGCGATTGCGGATCGGCACCGCTTCGGGCACGTTCGCGATGAACCAATTGCCGAACATCCTCGGCAAGCTTCGCGACAAATTCCCGAATGCCGAGCTTTCGGTCGCCTCCGGCACGAGCCAGACGCTGGTCGATAAAATGATGCACGGCGAGATCGACATGGCGTTTGTTTCGCTCCCTGTTGATAATCTGAATATCAGTACCGAATCGATCTTCTCGGACGAGATCGTCGCGGTCGCGTATCCGGAACATCCGCTGGCGAAAGAGAAGTTCATCAGCGCCGCCACGCTGGCCGGCGAGAAGCTCATCCTGGGCGAACGCGGCGGGAACACGCGTCGTATGATCGATGAATTTTTCCAGGCCGCGAACGTAAAGCCGAACATCATTATGGAATTGTCGCGGCAAGAGGCCGTCACGAAAATGGTCGAACGCGGCCTGGGCGTCGGGATGGCCGGGGCGAAATCGGTGGCCCGCGAGATACGCGACCGCAAGCTGGTTTCGTGGCTGATAGAAGGCGCCGAGATCAAATGGGAGCTGGGCCTGGCACGGCTTCGCGGCGGGCATTATTCCCCGATCGCGAAAGAATTCGTGCGGCTGTGTAAGGAAAGCTTTAGCGAACGGGAGAAGGAGTTGAAGGCGAGGAGGTGAAAAGTAAAAGGTGAAAAGTGAAAAGTGAAAAGTAGAAAGGGAAAAGTGAAGAGTGAAGGGTGAAAAGTAAAAGGGAAACGGCTTAGTGATGATGAAGTTTTTGTCGTTCAAAACTAAAAAGAATTTCTTAGCGCGGTCCATTACTGGATTTGCCTTTTTACTTTTTACTTTTTACTTTGCCAACGGCCAGGGGCTGCCGGTGGCGGCGCCGGCGTCGGTCGGGATGAACGCCGCGAAGCTGGACCAGATCGAGCAGCTTGTGCTTGCGGATATCGCCGATAAGAAACTGCCGGGGGCGGTCGTTATCGTCGGCCGCAAGGGGAAGATCGTTTACCGCAAGGCGTTCGGCAACCGGTCGCTTGTACCGACGGTCGAGAAGATGACGGTCGATACGATCTTCGATGTCGCGTCGCTGACCAAGCCCGTTGCGACCGCGACGTCGATCATGATCCTGATCGAACAGGGCAAGCTCCGGCTCAATGACACGATCGGCAAGTTCATCCCAGAGATCGACGACGAACAGGCGAAACGCGTCACCATCCAACAGCTCCTCACACACACCTCCGGCTATCGTCCCGACTTCGACCTCGGCGAAAAATGGACCGGCCGCGACGGAATGCTCGCGGCGTTGAAGAAAGAGAAGTTACGAGCGGCTCCGGGGACAAGGTTTGTTTATTCGGATATTGGGTTCATTGTATTGGGGGAGATCGTTGAGCGGACTGCGAAGACCGGTTCCGACAACTTCGCTGAAAAGTCTTTCGTTAGCTTGGATCTTCTCCAGACAAAGTTCACTCCATATGAGGAGGTGCCGCTAATTGCTCGCGACCTGCCGGCTGCCGAGCGGGAGCAACGGGCGAACGAAAACGCCGCAAGAATCGACCGAAATCTCAAGAAAGTTAGGACGATAGCTCCAACTGAAAACATAAAGGGGCAGTTGAACTATTTAGGTTCGAAGTTTGAAGGTCAAGAAAAGGAAGGCGAAGCGATGCTCCGCGGTTATGTGCATGACCCGACCGCCTCCAGAATGGGCGGTGTTGCAGGACACGCTGGGCTTTTCTCGACTGCCGACGATCTTGCACGATACGCGCAGATGCTTCTGAACGGCGGCGTGGCTCCCGTGTGGCCTTCGGGCAGAAACGCGAGTGTGAACGAGCGTGCATCGAATGCCGACGCCAGAGGCACGCTCCCTAACGGTCGCGTCTCCGCCCGTAGGATCCTTTCGGCCCAGACCGTCGCGAAGATGACGCAGCCGTATGTGGTGGCGGAGGACGGTTCGGCTCGCGGGCTTGGGTGGGACATGAACACGTCGTTCTCATCGAACCGCGGCGATCTGTTTCCGCTGGGATCGTTCGGCCATACGGGATTCACCGGCACGAGCATCTGGATAGACCCGACATCGCAGACCTTCGTCGTCTTTATGTCGAACCGGGTCCATCCGGACGGCAAGGGCGACGTTACGCCGCTGCGCTCGCGGGTCTCGACCGTTGTCGCGTCGGCGATCGAAGACCTGCCGGTAGAGAAATGGAAAGAAGCCGAGGCAAGATACAACGCGGCGGTCGCAGCGCAGATCCCTGGATTTGTCGAACGAAAGACGCAAGTGTCGGCTGTAAGTGGGCTGCTGCCGTCGAACCAATCGGCGTTCAATATTCATCCGCCGCAGAACCTGCCGATCTCTAACACTCAAGGAATCGTCGCCCGGAGTTTTCTGAAGAATGCGGTTCTCAACGGCGTCGATGTTCTCGAGAAGAACGGCTTCAAAGACCTCGACGGCAAGAAGATCGGACTTGTCACGAATCACACCGGGCTCAATCAAAAAGGGAAATCGACGATCGATATCCTTCACGAAGCGAAGAATGTCGATCTGGTTTCGATCTTCGCTCCCGAGCATGGGATCCGCGGCGAGCTTGATACCGAGAAGATCGACGACACAAAGGATGAAAAGACCGGCTTGCCGGTTTACTCGTTATATAAGGACGGTATGCGGCGTCCGAAGCCTGAGCAGCTTGCAGGTCTGGACGCGATCGTTTACGACATCCAGGATATCGGGGCGAGGTTTTACACGTACACCGCGACGCTGAAGAACGTGATGGAGGAAGCCGCTAAGGCGAAGATCCCGGTTTACGTTCTCGACCGGCCGAACCCGATCAACGGTGTGTCGGTCGAGGGGCCGCTGGCAGAGGAAGATAAGCTCTCGTTCATCGCCGCGCACACGACGCCGGTCCGCTACGGCCTGACCATCGGCGAACTCGGCCAGATGATGAACGCCGAGCGAAAGATCGGCGCCGACCTTCGCGTGATCAGGATGGACGGCTGGTCGCGTACTATGTGGTTCGACGATACGGTCCAGACGTGGGTCAATCCCAGCCCGAATATGCGTTCGCTGACACAGGCGACGCTGTACCCCGGCATCGGCCTCTTGGAGACGACGAACCTGAGCGTGGGCCGCGGGACCGACACCCCGTTCGAGGTGATCGGCGCTCCTTGGCTGGACGGGCAAAAGTTGGCGTTCCATCTGAACAGCCGGGCGATCCCGGGTGTGCGTTTTGTCCCCATTAGATTTAAGCCCAACGCGTCCGTCTTCAAGGACGAACAGCTTGGCGGTGTGAACATCATTGTTACCGACCGGAACGCGCTGAATTCCGTCCGTATGGGCATCGAGATAGCCGCCGCTCTGCGGAAGCTCTATCCGGCCGAATGGCAGGTCGATCGCTATGGCCGGCTGCTGGTGAACGCGGCCGTTTTGGAGCTTGTAAAAAAGGGCGAAACTCCGGAAAATATCGAACGGTCATGGGCGGCCGCAGCCGCTGAATTCATGACGCGTCGGGCATCATATTTGCTTTACAAGTAACGAGTTTGGTTGAGCGAGAATTTGATAATTCAGGGTTGTGATGCTCTATGAACCCTTTGGTGTTTCTAAAGCCACAATACTCCTTTCTTTCACGTTTGCGATAAGTGTGGGTTGGCGTAATGGACAATTGCGCAAAAATTCCTTATGATTTCGCCATCAAAATTTCAGGTAGAAATAACGCCGGTATGATGAGCCGTTACAACCGGCGTACGATTCACGGAGGCAAAAAAATGATCAAAGATCGAATTCTGAAGGCTGCTCTATTTCTTTCGGTTCTATTGGTGCTGGCTCCGACCGCCTTTTCCCAAGGGACTACGACCCGCGTAACCGGAACTGTGTCCGACAGCCAGGGAGCCCCGGTTGCGGGAGCCACGGTTGAATTATCGAGTCCAGCGCGAAACATTAATCTCACAACGGTTACAAACGATCGCGGAACATTCGTGTTCGATCTGGTCCCGGCGGACACATACACCGTCACGGTCGAAAAAACAGGGTTCAAAAAGTTGGTCTCTGCGAACAACCAGGCACTTATCAACCAGCCGGCTACGGTGATCGTGGTCCTTGAGGTGGGTGATGTTAGCGCTGTGGTAAATGTTGATGCATCGACCGAGTTGGTTCAGACAAGCACATCGGGGAATATTGGTTCGACGATCGACCAGCGCTCGATCGAGAGTGCGCCGATCATCGGCCTCCGCGGACGCAATCCGCTTGACCTGGTGGACTTTCAACCAGGGTCTTCGGTCGGTGCGAACACCGGCGGGGGGGTCCACGTTCACGGATCACGGGATCGGGCTTTCAATTATACGCTGGATGGAATTGACATCAACGAATCGAGCGCGGGCGGTTCAAACTTCACGCCGCTCCGGCCGAATCCGGATTCGATCCAGGAATTCCAGATCGTTACCAGCAGCTTCACGGCCGAGCTGGGCCGCAGTACAGGGGCCCAGGTCACGTTCGTTACAAAACCAGGTTCGAACGAATTTCATGGGAACCTGTTTGAATATCATCAATCCCCCGATTTCAACGCGAACGAATTTCAAAATAATCTCCTTGGCATACCTAGGAGGAAGTTTATCCAACACATCTTTGGCGGCAGCGTTGGCGGACCGCTTTTTGATCCGGGTTTTGGCGAAGGCCGGTCCCCCGGTTGGACCCGGGACCGGGCGTTTTTCTTTGTAAATCTTCAGATGCTCCGGGCTACCGAAACTAGCCTCGTGCAGCGTACCGTCTATACCCAGGAAGCTCGAAACGGGCTGTTCCGATACGTGAACGGTGGTAGAAACTTCCCGGCCGGGACCTCGACACCGACGGTGGATGCGAACGGGAATCCATTGTTTCCTACCTGCAGCGGGACTGTCACGACGGGCTGCATCGCTACATACAATGTTGGTACAAATCCGACCGGCATCGGACCGGATCCATTCCTTACAAATGTTCTTAACTCGATGCCGCTGCCGAACGATTTTGCTGTCGGCGACGGTCTGAACATTGCCGGATTTAATTTCCTCGTCCCCCAACAAGAGAAGCAATTCGATTTCGTTACCCGGATCGATTACAAATTTGCCGACAACCATAATTTCTATGGACGCTACGCACAAGGACGCCAGGAGTCATTCGGTGATTCCGTGAATGGCGGCGGGTCGGCGTTTCCGGGTACACCGATCCTTGTTTATACGGATAGACAACCTTGGAATCTCGCGTTGAATGATCGCTGGTCTCCGACATCGACGTTAACGAATGAGTTTATTTTCGGCATCAGCGAATTTGCATTTGATTTCATAGCGCCGATCACCGACCCGGACTCGCTTTATGCGTTTAACCTCGTGACGACTCCTTTCACGAATGTACGCGGAAATTCGCGAACTGTCCGGACGATCCAATTTGTTGATAACCTGACACTGGTTCGCGGTAACCACTTGCTGAAAGGCGGGATCAATTTCAGGTTTGGGCGACATACAGATGATCGTTCGTCGGTCGCCGGAAGCGTCATCGAAGGAACGCTAAACTTCAGCGCCTCGGTAAACAGTAATTTCACCGCGTTCAACCTTCCAGGATCAGGTTCCTCAGGGATCAACACGAATGACCTTGCGCGACTGCGAAGCCAAATTAATGACTTTCTTGGACGTGTTGGAACATATAGCCAGGCTTTTGTTTCAACTTCGGACGGCTCGGCATTCGAGGCTCCGGGAACTCCTTGGGCGTTTCAGCACCTCTACCGTGAGTTCGATTTTTACTTCCAGGATTCATGGCGGGCAAAGCCCAATCTTCTCTTCGACCTTGGTGTACGTTATGAGGTAAAGCTGTCACCCAGTTCGACCGGCCTTCCGATCCTTGCTCCGGATCAATTGGTAGCTTGGGACGCATCGCCATCGAATACAGTCCGCTGGGTCGAAACAAAGCTGTTTCCAAACGACTACAACAACATTTCGCCGTCCATCGGAGTCGCGTGGGATCCGTTCAGCAAAGGCAAGACGTCGATTCGGGCTAACTACCGCCTCGCGTTCGACCGTTTGAATTCGCAGGTGAATGGCGCCCAGCTATTCCAAAGTGCCCCGGGCAACAACGTCGGCGTATCGAATACTTCGTTCGGTCAGAACGGAGGGCTGCTGCGACAGGGCCTGCCGGTCCTGACGCCGACCACGACTCCGGAGGCACAGCGCTTGCCGGCACCATTCGGCACAGGTCTGCAAACGGTCTTTGACAACCGCTCGGAATATCCTGAGGTTCATTCCTGGTCGGCGAGCTTCCAGCACGAACTCTTCTGGGACACCATCGTCGAGGCTAACTACATAGAAAAGCGAGGTGAAAAGCTTTTTGGTGCCTACAACGCGAATGAGGCGAATATTAGGGCTCAACCGGCGGGCTTCAATGACTTCCTGTCGGAGTTCATCGCGGTACGGAATAACTCGACCTACAACAGCCCATTGATCAATGCGCTGTATACGGGAAATTCGACGAATAATTCAGGTACCGCGACTTTCCGTTCGACCAATGCGACGAACATTGCAAATGGAAATGTAGCCTCGGCTGCGATCTCGATATCGCAGCGGACGTCGGGCGGGGGTCAAATGATCGCGGTCAATGGATTCAGCCCGTTCCTGTTTGTTCCTTACCCCCAATTCGGTACTTTGCGCGTGCTTGATACGAACGATTGGTCGCGGTACCGGGCCCTCGAGCTCAATTTGAGACGGCGTATGAAGAATGGCATTAGCTTCATGGGAAGTTATGTTTATTCGATCTCAAAGGACACACGCTCTTTCGATCCGACCTTCACGATCGTCAGTACGGGTACGGCACAGTCTGCGGGCAGCACTCCGTTTATGAATTCAGACCGCAGCCTGAATTACGCATGGTCCGACTTCGACCGTCGGCATGTCTTCAATGCGTCATTCGTCGCGGAACTTCCGTTCGGCCGCGGGAAGCAATTCGGTCGGGATGTCCCGAGGGCCCTTGACCTTTTGATCGGCGGTTGGCAGTTTTCTGGACTCGCCAATTATTCTTCCGGCCGCCCGATGACCATTTACTCGGGGCTTAACACTTTTTCGAACAATGTTTCGACCCCCGCGAACTGTGATGGCTGCCCGCGAAATCTCGGCTCGGTACAGGAAGAAAGCGGCACAAGCTACTTCTTCACGGCACCTCAAAGGGCGATGTTCTCGCAGCCGTCTCCGGGTGAGTTCTCAAATACCGGCAGAAACTATTTTATCGGCCCGCCCGATTACCGGTTTGACATGTCGATGTCGAAAAAGCTCCGATTCACCGAAGATATAAATGTCGAGCTAAGGATCGACGCACGCAACGTCTTCAATATGGTCGCTTATGGCCTGCCTACCACAACGGCGAACTCTTCGACGTTTGGGCGGATCCGAACGACGATCGACAGTTCGGCCCGACGGATGCAGTTTGCCGTCAAACTGAATTTCTAGGTCTTGAAGAACCATTTTGTTTGGGTCTGCGGCACGCAAATGTGTGTTGCAGACCCTTTTATTTTGTGGTTGATCTTGCATGACCTGTCCAGCCTGCCAGCAAGCTGAAATCCCCACAATAACGGCCTGTGATCTACCGGTCCGTTGGGCACCGAATTTGCCTAAAGAAATGCAAGTTTTGGAAAGGGTCGATCGGGCGTTTTAACACTTTGGCAACATCTCTTTTGTTTTCAAGGAGTTCTTGAATTCCGTCCGGATTCTGCCCAAAATAGCGATAACGAAAATTTGGATAAACTTCCAAAAACGTCAAGGATTCTTATGGCAAAGGGCCGATCGGCCCGGCAATTTTAGCTTCGAATTTACAAAAAAATCAGAGGCACGAAAATTATGAACAAAAAAAGTTTGATGTCCGCGATGGCCGCGCTGACGCTTTCTCTTGCGCTTTCGGCTGTCGCGATCGGACAAGAGGTGACCGGCACGATCGTCGGCACGGTCCGCGATTCGAACGGCGCAGTCGTTCCGGGCGCGAACGTGACTATCACCGATCCGTCGAAGAGCAACCTGGTCGTGCGAAATCTGGTCACGAATTCCAGCGGTGAGTTTTCGGCCCCCAACCTGACGATCAGCACCTATGCGATAACGGTCGAGGCGGCCACCTTCAAAAAGGCGGTGAGCACCGGCATCAAGGTGGACGTCGGGCAGCGACGGTCTGTCGATATCGTGCTGACCCCCGGTGACGTGGCCGAGGTCGTAACGGTCGAAGCGGACCCGGTGGCTGTCGACCTGACATCGCCGACGAGCGGTACCGTGATCAGCGGCGAACAGGTCCGCGAACTGTCGGTCAACAATCGAAATTTTACCCAGCTTGTCACGCTGGCTCCGGGCGTAACGAACGATCTTTCGGATCAGGTCTACGTCGGAACCGTTAATCCGGAGGGCCAAGCGAACATCGTTTCGATCGCCGTGAACGGTGCAAGGTCAAGCCAGAATACGTTCACAGTTGACGGGGCCGACATCACCGACCGCGGCTCGAACATCACGATTCAGGCATACCCTAGCGTCGATTCGATCGGCGAGTTTCGCGTGCTGCGATCGCTCTACCCGGCGGAATCGGGACGCAGCGGCGGCGGGCAGGTGAACATCGTCACCCGCAGCGGTTCGGGCAAGTTCTACTTTAGTGCCTATGAGTTCGTCCGCAACGAAGAATTCAATGCTAACCGCGTCGAGATCAACAGCCTTACGAACCCGCCGCTCGGCCGGGACGATAACGGCAAGGCCAGGCGTCCATCGTTTCGGTACAACAACTTCGGCTTCACGGCGAGCGGACCGGTATATTTCTTGAAGTTTGGAGAGAGGGCTCCGGGCGAATCGTACTTTGGGCGTTGGGACAAGACGTTCTTCTTCTTCTCCGAGGAACTGAGACGCGACCGGCGGCAGCAGACGCTCACCTCCACCGTCCCGACGCAGCTGCAAAGGAACGGCCAGTTTACGGTCCCGATCTGCCTGCAGGCATCGGGCACCACATGTACTTCGGTGCTGCCGGGGACGGCCGCATCGCCAGGTCAGTTGACCGGCATCGATCCGATCGCACAGCAGTATGTCAGCCTGGTCTATAACAATCTTCCGCTGCCAAACACCACGGTAGCGAACCAGCTTGTGACGGTCGCGCCGAACGTGGCCGACTTTCAGCAGGAAGTGATAAAGATCGACCACGCGTTCAATGACAAGCTCGGCGGCTACTATCGTTACCAGCAAGACAGCATCCCCACGCTTGACGTGAACTCGCTGTTTTCGTCGGGTTCCGGCCTCCCGGGCGTTTCCACGACCTCGACCGATTCACCGGGCCGCACTCACACGCTTCAGATGGTGTATTCGGCGAGCCCGAACCTTATCTTTGAGGGCAGGTACACTTTTGGCTACGGAGCTATCCTGAGCGAGAACGTCGGCTTGCTCGCACTCGCAAATTCGCCGATAGCCCCGCAGCTTGCCTATCCGGTCACGCGTGACCGTGTCCCTACGATCAGCGGCAACGGCTTCAGCGCATTGCAGAGCTTCGGGCCTTACGACAACTTTTCGTGGAAGGGAAATGTGGCCGGGAGCATGACCTGGATCGCGGGCAGCCACAGCATGAAGTTCGGCCTGGTCTATTCGAAGTACCGGAAGAACGAGAATGCCCTCGGCGGGAACAACGAAGGCCTTTTCTCCGGATTCAACACTCCGGGCGGCACCCAGAACGTGATCGCACCCGGCGGCAACACAACCCAGCAGCTTTGGGCGAACTTCCTGATGGGACGGAACGTGACGTTTACCCAAGCCAGCTTTGACTATACGGCCGACCTGCGGCAGAAGACGTTCGAGGCATACGCCCAGGACGAGTTCAGGGTCCGCAGGAACCTAACGCTCTATTACGGTGTAAGGTATTCGTTCTTCGGCTCGCCTTGGGACAAGAACGGCCGTCTCTCGAATTTCGTTCCGGAGTTGTTCAACCCGGCGAACGCGCCGCTCGTAACCGGTGCCGGGAACCGCGTGGTCGGTACCGGGAACTTCTGCGAAGGAATGATCGTCAACTCGCAGAACACCGTTCCGTTTGCGAACTGCAGCCCGATGCAATCGCCGTGGGGCAAATTTGTGGTGGACGTGCCGAAGAACGATTTCGCACCGCGGGTCGGGCTCGCCTGGGACCCGTTCGGAGACGGCCGAACCGCGATCCGGACGGGCTACGGGATCTATCACGAACAGATCCTGAACGGTATCTTCCTTCAAAATATCGCCACGAACCCGCCGTTCCAGCAGACTTGCCAGGTAGTTGGAACAGTCCTTTCGAATCCGGTGCCGAGCGGCTGTACCGTGATCGCGTCGAACCTGGTCGCCAGCGTTCGTGCAGTCCAGGCTGATTGGAAGACGCCTTACATGCAGCACTGGTCATTGGACGTCCAGCGTCAGCTTACGGATAAAACGATCCTTTCTGTCGGCTACTACGGCTCGAAGGGGACGCATCTGATCGGCGGATTCGGCCTGAATTCGATCGAACCAGGCTTGGCACTAAGCAGCACGTGCGCTACGGGCGCCTCAACCACGCCGACCGTCGCGTGTCAGCTTCCGAGCCAGGCGTTCTTCTCGACCGCCCAGTCGGCGATCCTGGACCAGATACGGCCATACCGAGGCTATCGGTCGATCGCGATAATCCAGCCGCGGTTCAATTCGGATTACCACAGTATGCAGGTCTCGGCCCAGCATCGCTTTACGGGCGCATCGCAGGTCAACCTTGCATACACGTGGTCGAAGAACCTTTCGGATAATCGTACCGACCGTTCGAACGCGCCGCAGGATTCGTACGACATCGGATCGGAACGCGGTCGGGCGGCCCTTGACCGCCGTCACGTGATGACGATCAACTACGTGTACGAACTTCCGTTCTTTAGGGACCAGAAGGGCTTTGTCGGCAAGGTGCTCGGCGGGTGGCAAGCGTCGGGTATCGTGACCTATCAGACGGGCCTCGGGTTCACGCCGACCGTTTCGGCATTCGATCCGGCGGGCATCGGCCTGATCCCGACGGCATTGACCGTCGGCCGGCCAAACGTTACCTGCAACCCGAACGAGGGTGCTCCTCAGACGGTCGAGCAGTGGTTCAATACCTCCTGTTTCCAGGTGACGCCGATCAACAACAATAACCCGATCGCCAACGTCCCAGGCAACGGAGGCATTAACTATGTTGAAGGGCCTTCGACAAAACGCGTAGATTTCACGCTGTCAAAGAATCTTCGGTTCTCCGAGCGGTTCCGCATCCAGCTCAGGGGTGAGGCGTTCAATGTGTTTAACTGGACGAACGCGAGGACGCTTAGCACGCTGGTTTGGAGCGCTACAAACCAGCCAGTGGCTCAGGGCGGAAACGGGAGCTCGAATTTTGGAAGTGTTACGAGCTTTAGGGATCCGAGGGTCATCCAGCTAGGCATCAAGGTCAACTTCTGATCGGGAAGATGACCTGATCATTTTGCCCGCGTTTGCTCTTAAGCGACGCGGGCATTTTTTTTGATACGATCATGGTATGGAGCGAATACGCATAGAAAACATTCGCGTCGGCGATACGCCAGGAGATACGTCCGGCGATTCGGTATTGATCGACGGCTCGGTGATCGCCGGCATTGGCCGGATCAGCGGTGATGTATCGGCGGAAGTGTTTGACGGCGGGGGGGCGACCGTTTTGCCCGGCTTCATCGACATCCACAACCACGGTGCGGTGGGCGTGGATGTGAACGCGGCCGACGCCGACGGGCTTCTTGCCGTCGCTGCATTCCTGGGACGGCACGGCGTCACGGCGTGGGTCCCGACGCTGGTGCCGGATTCGGATGAGAATTATCGTCGGATCATCGGCGAGATCGACCGGCTGATGGAACTTCAAACAGGAAAGTCGGTCGCGCAAGCCCTCGGTGTCCACTATGAGGGCGTGTTTGCCAATGAGAAAATGTGCGGGGCCCTGCGGCCGCAATTCTTCAAGAAATTCACCGGATCGGAACTGAACGGACTTCCACGGTTGGAACGCGGTGCCCACGTAATGACCTTCGCGCCCGAGATCGAAGGCGGCGTTGAACTTGCTGCGGAACTTTCCAGACAAGGTTGGGTCGGTTCTGCCGGACACACGAAGGCCGATGCAGCGGCGCTGGATGCAGCGTTCGCGGCCGGTGCCAGGCATATGACGCACTTTTTTAACGCGATGACGGGCGTCCATCACCGCGATCTCGGCGTCGCGGGCTGGGGGCTGACGAAGGAAGGTGTGACGTTCGACATTATCGCGGACGGTATTCACGTCCATCCTGAGATACTGAGAATGGCCGTGGGGTCAAAAGGGATCGACGGCGTTTCGCTGATTAGCGATTCGGTCTCGCCCACCGGCCTCGGCGACGGTGAATTTGAGATCTGGGGCGAGGCAGTCTCCGTCGAGAACGGCCGAACGCGGAACATCCGCGGAAGCATCGCGGGGTCGGTCATCACCATGCACGATGCATTTCTTAGGATGCGGTCGCTCGGCTTTTCATACAACGAGGCGTCGCGGATGGCCTCGACAAATCCTGCACGCCTACTCGGTTTGGTTGGGTCGCGCGGGTCGATCGAGGTCGGTAAACGGGCCGACCTTGTCGGCATCGGTCTGGACGGGTCTATCAGGTTCGTTGTGGTCGGCGGGATGTTGGTGAACAGTGAACGGTGAGCAGAGGGCAGAGAGCAGTGGGCAGTGGGCAGTGGGCAGTGGGCGGTAGGCAGTGGGAAGTGGGCGGTGGGCAGAAGGCAGTGGGCAGTGGGCAGTGAGCGGTGGGCAGTGAAGAGTGAAGAGTAGAGAGGGAATAGTGGGAATCATTTCGGGCCGGGTGAGGATATAAGAAAAGAGGCTTCCGAAGAAGCCCCTTTTCGTTTCCCCCTTGTTCGATAGCGAACAGGCTTATTCGCTAACCTTTTTGGGCTTTGCGCCGCGGCGGAACTTGCCGCGTTCGCCACGCTTTGCCTTCATCTCGGCGGCCTTTGCCTTCTGCTCGTCCGTCAGGAGCGCGAAAAACTGCGCCTTCGTCCGCTGTCTTTCGACGATCATTTTGGCCTGGAGTGCCGCCTGCTCATTTGCGAGAGCGGTTACCTGTGCCTCGTCGAACGCTCCGTTCGCGGTCAATTCCTGCATTTTCTGGCGGTTGGCCCTGAGGGCTTCGCGGGTGGGCTGCAAGCTCGTGCGGCTGGCCGTTTGAAGTTCCTTGACCTTTGCTTTCTGTTCGTCAGTCAGATCCAGGCCACGGAACATTATTCCGGATCCGCCACGGTGATGTCCGCCGCGTTTGCCAAACTTACGCGGCCCCTGTTCGCCGGCTGCCTGTCCGACCGCGAAGATCACTCCCGCGGCAAGGACCGCTGCCGCCAAAATTCCTATGATAGTTTTCTTCATTGCGATTACCATTCCCTTGTTCATAAATTCTGGCGGCTGGCCCGCCACTGCACACTTAGACGAAGGATCGGGCCCGGCAACCGTATGTATTTTGTTAGGTTGTGTAAAGAATTGTAAAAGCCACGCACAGGGCCATTTTTTCGCGTAGAATGCAGAAGGTGATGAACCGTGTCCTGATCATTGACGACGACGAGGAGCTATGCGAACTGGTCTCGGAATACCTGAATGTCGAAGGTTTCGAGACCGAATGCGTGCACGACGGCGAGACGGGCTTAAAGCAAGCGAATACCGGGGCTTACGACATGGCGATCCTCGACGTAATGCTGCCGAAGATGAACGGTTTCGAAGTGCTTCGGAACCTTCGTGAAGATTCTACGCTTCCAGTGCTGATGCTGACCGCCCGGGGCGAAGACATGGAGAGGATCGTAGGGCTTGAGACCGGGGCCGACGATTATCTGCCGAAGCCGTTCAATCCGCGCGAGCTTGTCGCACGCCTTCGGGCGATACTTCGCCGGGTCGGCAAAGGTGAAGGCGAGGACGGCATCCCTGAAAAGATAAATGTCGATGACCTCGAAGTCTCGGCCGCTGGCCGTTCGGCACGGCTAAGCGGAGCCGAGATCAGCCTGACCTCAGTCGAATTCGACCTTCTTCTGGCACTTGTTCGAGACGCAGGGAAGATCGTCAAGAAAGAGGACCTGAGCGAGAAGGTGCTGGAACGGAGCCTATCGCCATACGACCGAAGCCTGGACATGCACGTCAGCAACCTGCGAAAAAAATTGGGGCCGCGGGGCGACGGAGGCGAAAGAATTAAGACCGTCAGGTCGGTCGGCTACATCTATACACTGGTATGAACCTGTTTCTGAAGATCTTTCTTTGGTTTTTAGCCGCGATCGCGCTGATGGTCGGCGTGATCGTGTTTCTGAACTGGACGGTTCAGACCGAACCTGTCGTGAGCCGCTGGCGGATATCGGTCAGAAACCAGACGAACATCTTTGCCGAGACGGCAGGCCAGATCTATGCAACCGAAGGGGAGCCCGGACTGGCTAGATTTCTTGACCGGATCCGCAAACCGGAAACGATCGGCGAGGTCGACCTGATCGGCGAAAACGGCCGGGTCTGGCTTTCGGAGGGCGTCAATGCCGAGAATTACAAGGATCTCGTTGCCAAGGCGTTGAACAGCGAGAATGTAGAGATCGAAAACCATACGGAAACAGCGTTGTCGGCCCGGCAGCTAACGATGCCCGGCGGCGAACGATACGTCCTGATCGTCCGGTGGGAACGCCCTCGGATGACCCCGTTCTTCGGCGAGTCCCCGCTTCGGTATCTGCGATATGCGGGGCTTCTGCTGACGGCTCTTTTGCTTTGCTGGGCCCTGGCGCGCTATTTGTCGTGGCCCATCGGAAAGCTTCGCCGTGCGACCCAGAAGCTGGCGGAAGGGGACCTTTCGACCCGCGTCGCGGATGATCTGGGGCGCCGGCGGGACGAGCTGGCCTCTCTGGCCCGTGACTTTGACGTGATGGCCGAAAGGCTTGAGTCGCTGGTCACCTCGCAGCAGCGTCTGTCCCGCGACGTATCCCACGAGCTTCGTTCGCCGCTCGCCCGGATGAATGTGGCGCTCGAAATTGCAAAGCAGAAGACCAACGGCGATGCTGCGCCGCAGCTTGCCCGGATCGAGGCCGAGTCGCAGCGACTGAATGACATGATCTCGCGACTTCTTACGCTGTCGCAGCTTGAGACCGGCTCGAAGGACTTTGACCGAAGGGAATTGAACTTGACCGCGATCGTCGAACAGGTGGCGGCCGATGCCGACTTTGAAGCGAATGCGAAGGGTCGTTCGGTGAAGCTGACGAAGCTGGACGACTGCCGGATCCTCGCCAGCGAGAGTCTTGTCCGAAGCGCGGTAGAAAACGTTCTTCGAAACGCCGTCCGCTACACAAAGGAAGGTACGGCCGTAACGGTGTCACTCGAGAAGCGAAATAAAAACGCGGTCCTGATGGTTGAGGACAAGGGCGAGGGTGTGCCCGAAGCCGAGCTTGCGAATCTCTTTCGGCCGTTTTACCGTGTGGGCGAGGCCCGCGACCGCGGCTCGGGCGGAACCGGGCTCGGGTTGGCCATCGCCGAACAGGCAATCCTGGCGCACGATGGCGTGATCGGTGCAAAGAACAAAGACGGCGGCCTGTCGGTCGAGATCAGCCTGCCGTGCGTGAAATAATTTTAGCGAAAGATCTCTTAGGGGTTCCCGCGTCGGGCCGCGGCGAACGAACGGATCGCCATTATCATGAAGATAAGGCAAAGGCCGGCAGTGACCACCTGAGATAGGACCGCAGCCGACATGCTAAGTTCGCTCAGCTTGGAAAGAAGCCGGCCGGCCGTTGCGATGAAGCCAAGCAGAGCGACTACCACCGCCGCATGCATCAAATGCTTCCGCATCCCTTCGCTAGCCCTCGCCGCAAGACCCAGGACCGCGAGAACGACGCCGAATGCCGCCGGAATGAGCGCGGTCACACTCGCGCGATCGGCAGACATTCCATAAACGTAGCCAATCAAACCTACCAGGATCAGCAGAACGCCGATCGTGATCGAAGCACCGGGCATAAGTTCTCTCCTATCAGGGGATGATCAAGAACCTAGGTTATCAGAAAATGCCCCGATGCCCTATGCGGCGTTGCACGGCCCTCGTTTCTACCAAAGGCCGGTCATGGGCCGCCGGTTCGAGGGTCAGTTGCCCGGAGCGGGATTGATAATGCCGTTGAGCCGTTTTGCCAATTCGGCATCAAGTGTTTTCAGCTTTTCGTAGCGAGCGAGAGCCGCCGCCTTCTTTCCGTCAACCATGTCCAGAACGCCGAGCCAATAGTGAGGGGAAGCCTGGTCTGCACGGATCTCGAGCGAGCGCTCGTAAGCCTTCCGTGCCTCGGCAAAATTCTTCAGCATTCGGTAGGCGTCGGCCAAGTAATTGACGGGCTGGGCCCACTTTGGATCGAGTCGCGACGCTATCTGGTAATGCGGAACGCTCTCCGAATACTTCTTGTCGTTGTAGTAGGCATTCCCGAGGCCAAGTTCGGCGTTGGCGTCTGCCGGGTTGAGCGTGAGGGCCGCCCGGTACGAAACGATCGCCTCGGCGAATCTTTTTTGATTTACATAATGGTCACCGAGCCGGCGCTGCGAATATGCCAGCTTTGGGTCGAGCTTGACCGCCTCCATGTGGAACGCGAAAGACTGATCACCGCGGCCTGAAACGTCGAACAACCGGCCGAGCTCAGAGTGTGCGCTTGCGTAACCTGGCAGAAGCGCGATCGACTTTCGGAACGCGGCCTCGGCTTCAGCATATTTCTTTTGCCCGAGATGAGCGACGCCCATCTCGTAATGGACCATGTTGTTGTTCGGTTCGAGCCGCTCTGCCGATCGATACGCCGCCATAGCTTCGGCGTATTGGCCGACAAGGTCGAGAACATTGCCAAGCTGAATGAATGCATTCGTGTAATTCGGCTTCAGACGGACCGCCTCACGAAACGCAACGGCCGCTTCATTGAACCGCTTCAACCCGTAATAGGCCAGGCCGAGGTTGAAGTGGCCTTCCGGTACGTTCGGCCGTAGGGCGTTCGCCTTGAGGAACGATGAGACCGCCTCGGAATTCTTGCCGGCCCGGTATTGTACGAGGCCCTGATCGAATACGGTCTTCCAATCCTGCCCGAAGACAGGCAAGGCCGACAGGCCCAGAAATAGGATGATGCTAATAATGAGTTTGCTTTTTATCTTCATTTCGGCAGGTGTGTTGACAAATCCAGGGTCAGGAGGGAAAGGCCGGCTGAGGTCGGCCAATAACAGTATATTCATTCAGGCGCCCGCATTGGAAGAGAAATCTTACTTTTCCGGGCCCGGCCGGCCGTTTCCCGTCGCGGCCGAACCGTTCCTCATTTCCGCTATCATTTTTTCGATCGTCTCTTTCAGGTGATCGGTGACAGAAGCGTAGGATCTTTCATCCATCGGCCCTCCGGGCCTGGAAGAACCGTTAAGGACGGACGCCGGAAGGAACGGCTCGCCGAATCTTATCTTGACCTTGCCGGGGCGGATCTTCATCGAACGGCGGGCCCAAACTTTGTGTAGGCCGTCGATCGCCACCGGGACGATCGGAAGCTCCAGTTCCGTGGCAAGGATCGCCGCCCCCTTTTTGAATTGATGAAGCTCGCCGTCGAACGCCCGCTCGCCCTCAGGGTAGATGTTCAATATCCAACCGCCGCGAAGTCCGGCTGCCCCTGACCTCATCGCCTTCATAAGCTGTGTATCGGGGTCGACGGGCACCACGTTGAGCATCGTCGCAACGGATGACATCAACCTGTTCTCAAAGAACATACTGGCGCCGACGTGAAAGGTCTTCTTAAAGAAACGATATGGGTAAGTCGAGCAAACGACAAACGGGTCGAGAAAACTCTGGTGATTCGGACAGATCAGGAACGGAGCTTCCATTTTTCTCAAGTTTTCGGACCCGTGAACCTCGAGCCGCATGAAGACCCGCGAGAACAGGTTGAAGCATTTATAGACCGTGAAAGCGAAGGCCGGAAAGAACCAGCGTTCGCGAAGCACGGTGCGGACCTCCGAAGGCCAGCTTGATTCGCGGACGATCTTTGACCAGTTCAAGTCGGGCATGACATCGGCACGTTTGGTTCCGTCTGCCGAAGCCTCGACCAGGGCTGTCAGGTCACGCACCGTCAACGCACTGGCGACCGCGTCCGGTTCGAACTGGAAAGAGAAAGCGTGTTCCAGTGCGGCAAACGTCTCGGCCCTGGCGAGCGAATCGAGCCCGAGATCGATCTCGAGATTCATATCCGGGTGGATGATCTCGGTTTCGGGTGAATTCTGCCGGACAGCCGCCGCGACGGCCCGTCCAACATGAGTAGCGAGAAGGTCGGAATCCGCCTCGGTCATTTCCCACGACCTGGGCTCCTTTTTTGTTCCCGCAATGGTCCCGGACTCGACATCACGCTTGAGTTCGAACCGTTTGATCTTGCGGGTCGCCGTTCGCGGCAGCGGCTCGGCCCGGATGATATAATCGCGGACCCGCTGATACTCCGGCAGCTCGCGGCCAAGATTATCAAGGTCGAATCTGACGGCCTCCTTTGAATTCGCGATCTTCGAAGCCTTGAGGTATTCAAAATCGGGAACAACGACCGCGGCCAGCTTTTCGGCCCCGGCCCGCTGTTCCTTTTCGTCGCGTACGCCGATGATGGCAAGTTCTTCGACCATTGGCGATTTAAGGTAATGCACCTCAAGGTCTTCGGGATGAACGTTCTTGCCGGAAGGAAGGACGATCACGTCCTTGGCCCGGCCGACGATATAAAGGTGGCCGTCGGCGTCGAATTTGCCCAGATCGCCGGAGCGGAACCAGCCGTCGTCGGTGAACGCATCGGCGGTTGCTTCGGGGTTCTTGTAATATCCGGAAAAGACCATGCCGCCGCGGATCAGGACTTCGCCGACACCGTCGGGATCCGGTTCGGCGATCTTAACTTCGGCGCCCGCAAGCGGCTTGCCAACAGAGCCGACGCGGTTATCGTCTTCATATGTTCCGGTCGCTGCCCCGCTGGTTTCAGTCAGGCCATAGCCCTGCAGGATGGTGAAGCCGAGCTTGTGAAAATCGCGGGCGACCTCCTCGTCGAACCGCGACCCGGCTGAGACGGCCAGACGAAGCTCACCGCCGAACGATTCGTGAACCTTCCCGAAGAATGTCTTTCCGAGGTTGGCGCCGAGTCCGTCGCGCAAGGCCCCGTTTGCTGACAACATCGCGCGGAACAGTGCCCGGACAGCGGCGGGCTTTGCCGCAACGGCGTCGAAGATCTTCTTGTGAAATAGGTACCAAAGCCTCGGGACCGTGGTCAGGATCGTCGGTTTGAACTCCTTCATCGCTGAGCCCAACTCGGCGGGCGAGAGTTCCTTCAGATAGCCAACCTCGCAGCCGTAGGTCGTTGCGACCCACAGGTTTACGATCTGCAAATAGGCATGAAAGAGGGGTAGAAGGCTGAGGATGCGTTCTTTATCGGTGAGTTCGAGGATCTTATTGATCCCGTCGAGTTCCGCGATGATATTTCCGTGTGTGAGCGGCACGCCCTTTGGACGGCCCGTCGTTCCGCTCGTGTAGATAAGCAAGGCGACGTCGTCCCCCGCGGCCGCGGGCTTTTCGACTGCGAACGATGCGGGAAAACCGCCCGCCGTCCATTCAGAGAATGAGCCGAAACCGTTCGAGCCCGAATTATCGCTGCCCCAAACGACGGCCGGAATGCTGCGGCCGAGCTTTTCTTCGATCTGGCGGAATCTTTCTCGCTGCGAGTTATCGATGAATGCAAGCTTTGTTTCCGAATTTTCAAGAAAGTTGGTGACAGTTTCGAGTTCGCCGTGCGGATCGATCGGAACACATACAGCCCCACGGTAAAGTGTACCTAAATAAGCGATCGCCCAGCACGGATGGTTCTCGCCGATGACCGCGACGCGTTCACCGAATCCCACATTTTCCTTGCCGATTCGGAACGCGACCGAGCGGATCTGATCAAGTGTTTCGCCAAAAGTGTAGGTCTGGTCTTCGTCGCCGACCACGCGCATGGCGATCTTTCCCTGGCGGGACTCAAACGAGCTCACAAGGCGTCCGATGTAGGTTTCAGTCATCGTTGTTCAGGGACAGGGGCGGCAAGCATCCTTCGATCCGGTCCCAAAGATCGCCAAGACCCGGTGTCGAGACCCAATGAGCGATCGGGCACGTTTCCATCCGAGAGTCCAGACAATTTTGTCCGACAGTTTGCCCGATTGCAAGGCGGTACGCGACGGAGTTAGAGCAGATACGGGAGCCGGCAATCCCTCAAAGAGTGACCTTCCACGAGGTTCCGATCACCTTGGTCGATGAAGAACGCGAGAAATTGTCGCCTTGGTACAGGTAGTAAACGTCAAACGAGAATCTGCGATTGACCTCTTTTTTGAAGCCGGCGCTTATTCGGTTTCGTGAGAAACGCCCTGAAGCCGAGTCATAGAATGGCTCCTCGGTTACGAAGAGTTTCATTCCTCTAACGAAGTCTTCGGGCAGTTCTTTTTCGATCGTGATCGACGGCCGGTATCTCCACGTGTTCCGGCCGGGACGAAATCGATATTCCGCCTGGCTCCGGTGCGAAATTCCTAACCCCTTGACCTTGCTTTTAATGACCGCCCGGGCCGAATAACGGTATTCGTAGCGGAATCTGCCGGACGAATTACGATCCGAAAGAAACGTCACAAAAGACGCGACCGAAAGATTATTGGTAAGCTTTTTATTGACGCCGACAGCGAATCGGGTGTTATCGACGGTGGTCAGCCGTTCACCGAACTGGATCGTTGTCACGGTAAAGAGGTCGACGGTCCTGCTTACCGGATAGGTGATCTGAAGATCATTCCATGATTGGATCTCGGGTTCCGAGGGCTCCTGTGCCGCGGCCGTCACGAACGATGCAAGGATGATCCAACAACAATAAATATAAGGTAATAAACGTCTAAGCACGTCAGCGTTTCGGATCGGTGATGTTACATCAGTGTAACAAAGATGTTACATCATCGAAACCGCTGCCCGCGGACCGTTGCTACGAATGTGGAACGCGGACCGAAAGTGCCCGCGGAACGATCTCGTAAACAGCGGGAAGACGTCCGGGGAGTTCGCCGTCCGTCTCTATCTGAACATCCTGGCCAACGGGGCGGGCCTCGATCTTTTTGGCGTGGATGCTCTTTACTTCGTCGAGTCTGACGTGGGTACCGTTATACAGAGTGTAAGCGTTCAACAGGATCTTGGCCGTCTTGATGTCGCCGATGTTCACAACGTCAAAGTAACCGTCATCGAGTTTTGCCTCGGGAGCGATGAGCATCCCACCGCCGAAATATCGGGCGTTGGCAACGCAGAAATTGACGGTCAGCAGGGGCCGCTCTTCGCCGTCGTCGATCTTGACCAGCACCGACGCGGCGTCGAGTCCGACGACTTCTTGCAGCGTGGATAGTGCAAAGCTGGCGCGGCCGCGGACACCGCCGAGGGGCAGCCATTCGAGGGCCTTGTTCGATTTGACGCGGCCGATGATCGAGGCCGCAAGGCCGAAGGACGATACGTTCAAGAAATAACGAGATGCGGGGCCGCCATGATGATCGGTGAATGAAACACGGCCGACGTCGATCCGCTTCGTCCGGCCCTTTCGGAGGGCCCGGGCGGCTTCGCGGTGAGATCCCGGAATCTCGAGCGACCGTCGGAAATCGCCGCCGGTGCCCGAAGGGAAAATGCCCAACTCGGCGTCGGCACCGCTTTCGAGGATGCCGTTTGCAACTTCATTGATCGTACCGTCGCCGCCGCAGGCGATGATAAGAGAGGCTCCCTCGGCGGCGTATTTTCGAGCGAGAACAGTGCCGTCGCCGGCTGCTTTGGTGAACGCGACCTTAAAGGGGCCGAAATGGGCTCGCAGGTCCGATGCGATCGACGACCAGCTTTCGCGGGTCGAGCCTCCGGCCGATTTGGGATTGACGATTACGATCGGGATCATTGCTGAAAAGATTATGGGGACGGCCGGTTTAGGGTGTCAAATGGCGCAAAAAGAGGCGGCTGCGGGCCGCCTCTTTCAATGAGGTTTGTTTTACTCCGCCGAATCATGCAGGTGAAACGGAAGAGTTGGACGAGTGAAAGAGGTCCAAACGAACTCCTTCGAGGCTCTTGCCATAAACGCTTCGATCTCGCTCATCTTTCGCGGAAGTTTGGCGGTCATCCATTCAACACCGTTCTCGGTTACGAGCATATCGTCTTCGATCCGAACGCCGATGTTCTTGTACTTTTCAAATACCGGGCGGACCTTTTCCTTGAATGCCCGATTCTCGGGCGTGTCGGGCAGGTTGTCGAGGGCATCCTCGCGGATGTAAATTCCAGGCTCGTTCGTAAAGACCATGCCCGGCTTTAACGGGGCCTGATAGCTTCCTACGTCGTGGACGTTCATCCCGAGCCAATGGCCCAGGCCGTGAATGAACCAATAGCTCACCTGACGGGAGTTCTTGTCGGTCACGAGGCCGAGCTTGAAAAGGCCGTCGTTGATGGTGTTTCGCGCTATCTGGCTCAACTGGCCGAAGGAAACACCCGGCTTGGTCGCCCTGGCAACGGCCTCTTGCGCGTCGTAAACGATCTGGTAGATCTCTGCCTGTTCCTTCGAGAATTTGCCGTTTACCGGAAACGTGCGGGTCACATCGGCGGTGTAATGCTCGTATTCAGCACCGACGTCCATCAGGAGCAGGCTGCCTTTTTTGATCGGGCTCTGCGATTCGACGTAATGGAGCGTGGTCGCATTCTCGTCGCAGCCTACTATCGACGGGTAGCCCCAAAAATCCGCGTTGCGGCGGCGGAAGGTGTATTCGACCTCGGCATGGACCTCGTATTCCCAGCTTGCTCGGCCGACCATCGCCATCGAGCGAAGCTGGGCCTCGGTGGTTATGTCGATGGCATGCTGGAGCATCTTCAATTCGTATGGAGATTTGATATGCCGCAGTTCGGCGAAGATAGACTGGGCGTTCTCAACTCGGTACTCGGTCAAAGCCTTCGAGAACTCGTGCTCGACGCGATATTCGCGCTTGCCGTTCGTATCGTTGTCGCTGTTCGGGAGCAGCAGGTACAGAGTCGGTGCGTTATCAATGGTGACGAGGCCGTCTTTTGACGTGAACACACGGCTGCCTTTAAGGGCTGCGAGAAACGCGTCTTTCTCCGATGCGTCCACGATCCGCTTCAGGCCCGAGACCTTCGTGGCCTGCTCGCGCGAGTACATTTTGCCCTCCCACGCTTCGCGGAGTGCGATCCGCTTCGGAAGGAAGAGCGTTTCGGTGACAACACCATCCTTTTTTGAGATCACAAGCGTGGCCCCGTTCTGCTTCAGCGCGGTCAGGTAATAGAGGTTATTCTCCTGGCGATAAACGTAATCGACGTCGTTGGTATAAAGTCGCGGCTCAGCGCTGAAAAGCACCATGATGCTGTTGTCCGGCATCTTTGCAGCCACGGCCGCACGGCGGCGTGCGAGTTCCGCGTGGCGTTCGTTATCGGTGAACTTCGGGGCGGCCGGTGCTCGCGGGACCGGGTCCGAAGCCGGGTTGGCCGGAGCGGCCTTGAGAAGCGCGACCAGGCCGGTCAGCAGAAATGCGATCAATATTATCCAAACAATTGCACGTTTCATCTAATAACCTCTAAGTTCAGATCTTTGTATGAAATATTACCAAACCGGTCACCTGCGTAAACGCGGAGAATATAGTTTCCTGGCTCCATCGCAGCAGCGTCCAGGAACCCCTCGCTGAAATCTTCGCCGTCCACGCGGTTCGTGGCGAGGAAGCTGAAGATCGTTTCGCCGGTCGCCCCGGACATACTGCCGGGGCCGTAAACAAATTTCACGGCCTCGTGCGGCGGCATCTTTTCAAACGAAATGGTCCACGGCCCGGGCCCTTCAAATTCGCTCACCTCGCGGGCGAACGCGTAACCGATCCGGTAAGGTGCGAGACGCCGCCGTTCGGCATTGCCGTCCATTCGATCGTACGCGCGGACGGATACCCGCGTTTTTCCTCTCAAAACTATACGTCCGTCGCCGTTTTTTGTTTCGATGGGTGCCCAGAATGCGTCGTAAAACGTAACCTCGGTGATGACCGGCGGGATCTCGTCACTGACGCCGGGAAGTTCGAGGGCGTCGAGGGCATTCATCTCGCCGCCGGGCCGGCCCGCGATCAGATGGACGTGGTTCATCGCGTTGAGCGTCCCGATCGGTTCGCCGGCACGAAATCTCGTTCCGCGTGGAATGCGAACGCCGGCCGCTTTTCCGGTCCGGCCGTCTGTTTCGAAAAGGAATCGGCCGTCGTTAAAACTGCGGCCCTCAACATCGCGGCCGAGCCGTATGTGCACATAACCGGTCGTTGCGGTGCGGACCAGTTCACGCAAGGTGCCGAAATTCTGGGCCGCGTGCGGGTCCAGGATCCTTTCGTCGCGAATAAACCTCGCGGTCTCGCCGTATGCACCGGGGATGTCAAGGCCGTTGTGGAACCAGGCTTCCGAAGACTGGTCGACGATCTCCCCGCGGATCTCGCCGAGCGTACCGGCGATCTCACGAGGCCGGTCCGGCGGATCGTACGGCCATCGTCCCGGCTCGAGCGCTCGAAATTCTACGGGAGTGAATGCACGGGCAGGAAGATCGACTGGCGGTCCGCTGGCGGCCGACTTTGGTCCATGGATCGAACGCACAAGGCCGTTCTCGCTGTCTGCGATGAAAATCTGCCCATCAGAGACTGCAATGCCGGATGGCCGGTTGAACCTCGCATTCCGCGGGGGGCCGTCAAGCGCTCCGCGGCGGCCGCCCGCGACCGTCTCAAGATAGGGAAACGAGCGATGGCCGAATGCACGGATCGCGTTGCCGTCCGCAATGATGATCACGCCGTTTTCAGCCACGGCGACGGCCATTGGCGAGACCAGCGAGGCATCCGATGGCAGGCCGTCGAGGAGATCGCCGTCGCCGCTGCCGATAAGCGTCCAGACACGGCCATCCGGTTCGACAACGCGGATACGACGGTTTCCGGAATCTGCGACGAGAAGCTTGTCGCCCTTCCAGATCGCGATGCCGAGCGGCGTATCGAACATAGCCGAATTGGCTGGACCGTCGCCGAATCCGCGACTGCCGCCCGCAAGTGTGCGGACCGCTCCGTCGCGGATCACGCGGACCCGGTCGTTGTAAGTGTCTGCAACGAAGATAGTTCCGTCGTCTGAGACCGCGATCCCGACCGGGGCACTGAATCGTGCCTCGGCGACGGGGCCATCCGCATTCCCGCGGGCTCCGTCGGAGCCGGCGATGGTTTCGACCATTCCTTTGGCGTCGATGCGTTTCACTGAATGTGAACCGGGATCGGCGACGAAGAGGCTTCCATCGGGGCCGAATGCGATCCCGGATGGCGTGTCGAGCCCGGCGGCGAATTCGGCCAGCCCGGCTTCAGAATGCCTGAAGATGCGGCCGCTATGGCCATCCGTGACGAAGACCTGGCCATTGCGGACTGCGATCCCGAACGGTTCGGCCAGCTTATGGTTCAGGCTGAATTCGGTCGTAATTTGTTCGAAATGATAATTCACGGGGCCGGTGCCGCAGCCAGCCATCATCAACACGGCTGAAAGGAAAATGCCGTGAAACAAGGCTTGAGAATTGCGAATTAGTTTGAAAAACCGCACCAGGATGAATACTTTGCCGTGAACCGGAGGACTCTGTTAGTATCTTCCTACAGTTTTCAAATTAACATCAAGGGAGGAACTTCAATTATGTTATCGCTGCAGGACCTGCTCGGGCAGGATCAAGGAAACAGCGCGTTGGGCGAGATCAGCAATACGGTAGGAGCCGAACCGTCGCTTGTAAATTCGGCTATCCAGATGGCCTTGCCTGCGATCATCGGCGGTTTAGCGAACAACGCCGCCACGCCGCAGGGTGCCCAGAGCCTGGACCAGGCCTTGACGCGTGACCATGACGGAAGCATCCTCGGGAATCTCGGTGGACTCGGCAGCCTGATCTTCGGGCAGCTTCAATCACCCGAGCCCACGCCGAAACAGCTTGACGCCGGCGGGATCCTGGGCCATATCCTCGGGAACAATCAAGGCCCGGTGGTCGAACAGGTGAGCAACAACACGGGCCTGAATATGGGACAGGTGGCCCAGATCCTGATGATGCTCGCTCCGTTGGTGATGGGCTATCTCGGGCAGAAGAAGCAGGAGCAGAACGTTGGGGCCGAAGGCCTGGGCGGCTTGTTGGGAGGCCTTCTCGGCGGCCAGCAGGCGGCGGCAGCTCCTTCGTCTGGCAATGCGATGCTCGACTTTGCCTCTTCAATGCTGGACAGCGACCGCGACGGTTCGGCAATGGACGACATAGCGTCGATGGCGTTGAATTACATCACAAAGAAGTAAGGGTTGACTCGAAATTCTGCGGTAGGTAAACTTTCCCTTCAAGCGTGGTGAGTTAGGGCGACTTGCGACCACGATAAAAATCGCTAAAAAGCTAAGAGTTCAATTGAATAGGATTTGAAGAAAACTCTGTGCTTTGCGGCACGGAGTTTTTCTTATTTGCGATTTGCGAATGTCGATTTGCGATCTCGTGATGTTTACGTCGTGACCGCGGAGTTTACGTTTGCGATCAACAACATATGAACGAGAACGAGCTACTGAAACGTACTAGGGCATTCGCATTGAGAGTCATAAAACTTGTCGACGCGCTGCCGAATACGTCCGCCGGAAGAGCGATCGGCAACCAGTTGATCAGGAGCGGGATGTCCGTATCAGCCAACTATCGGGCGGCGTGTAGAGGAAGATCAAAGCCTGAATTTATTGCTAAACTCGGAGTGGTCGAGGAAGAAGCTGACGAAACCTGTCACTGGTTGGAATTAATTATTGAATCGGGCCTTTTGAAAGAAAAACTTGTCATTCCATTGCTGACGGAAGCGAATGAGATTACCGCCATTATGGTAGCTTCTAAGAAAACGGCCCGCATCGGAATGAACAATCGCAAATCGCAAATCGAAAATCGCAAATGAGCAACTTTCTCGAACTGCTAAACGAAAAGGTCATCGTCTTTGACGGTGCGATGGGCACGTATCTGCAGTCGCTCGAGCTCCCGATAGAAGAATGGGGCGGGCCGAATTTTGAGAATTGCTCGGAGAACCTGTTGTACACACGGCCCGACGCGATCGAGGCGGTGCACAACGCGTTTCTCGAGATCGGCTGCGATGTGATAGAGACAAACAGCTTCGGCGGCAGCGAAGTGGTTCTGAAAGAGTTTGGGATCGCCGAGCAGACTTATGACGTGAACCGGCGGGCGGCGGAGTTGGCCAAGAGAGTCGCGAACGATTTTTCGACGGCGGCACGGCCGAGGTTCGTTGCGGGTTCGATCGGTCCGGGCACTAAATTGCCGACGCTCGGGCACATCACTTATAGCGATCTGAAAGATGCCTATCGCGAGCAGGTGCGCGGGTTGGTTGACGGCGGAAGCGACCTTCTGATCGTCGAAACGTGCCAGGACCTGCTGCAGACGAAGGCCGCACTTGCCGCGATCTTTGAGTATTTCGAGAAGAACAAGCTCCGAATTCCTGTGATCGCGCAAGTGACTATCGAAACCTTCGGCACGATGCTGAACGGCACCGAGATCGGGGCCGCGTTGACCGCGCTTGAGCCGTTCCCGATAGACGTGATCGGGATGAATTGCGGCACGGGCCCGAAGCAGATGGCCGACAGCTTCAGATTCCTGAGCGATAACTCGCCCATCCCTATTTCGGTCCTTCCGAACGCCGGACTTCCCGAGGTAAAAGACGGAAAGCAGCATTATGACGAGACGCCGGAGACCTTTGCCGCACAGGTCGAGCACTTCGCCAAGGACCTTGGCGCGAACATAGTCGGCGGCTGCTGCGGGACGACGCCGGAGCATCTGAAACAGGTTATCGAACGCGTCGGACGCATTTCGCCAAAACAGCGGAGTGCGAAGCTGGCTCCGTCGGCTTCGTCGATCTACTTCCAGCAGCCGTACACGCAGGACGCCTCGTTCCTGATCGTCGGCGAACGCGTGAACGCCAGCGGGTCCAAGAAGATGCGCGATCTGCTGGAGGCGGAAGATTGGGACGGGCTGATCAACCTCGCGAAATCGCAGGAGAAAGAGGGCGCTCACATCCTGGACGTGAACGTCGATTTCGTGGGCCGCGACGGCGTGGCGGATATGCACGAACTTGCTTCACGATTGGTGACGAACGTGAAGATCCCGCTGATGCTCGATTCGACCGAGTGGGAAAAGATGGAAGCCGGCCTGCAGCACGCGGGCGGGAAATGCATCCTGAATTCGACAAACTATGAGGACGGCGAGCCGCGATTTCTGAAGGTTCTTGACCTGGCAAAGGAATACGGGGCCGGCGTGGTCATTGGGCTGATCGACGAAGAAGGCATGGCCCGCACCGCCGAGAACAAGCTGAAGATCGCCCGACGCGCGTTCAAACAGGCCACCGAGTACGGAATTCCGGCCCATGACATTTTCTTCGACCCGCTTGCATTGCCGATCTCGACCGGCATCGAAGAAGACCGCAAGAACGCCGACGACACGATCACTGCCATCCGGCAAATTAGAGCCGAAATGCCGGAGGCGAACATTATTCTCGGTGTTTCGAATATCTCATTCGGATTGAACCCGGCTGCAAGGGTTGTCCTGAATTCGGTGTTCCTCCACGACTGCGTCGAGGCCGGGATGAATTCAGCTATCGTGAATGCGTCGAAGATCCTGCCGCTTATAAGGTTCAACGAACACGAGATAGACACGGCCCGGGATCTTATTTTTGACCGACGGAAGTTTGAAAAAGACGTTTGCGTTTACGACCCGCTTACGGAATTCACGAAGCTTTTTGAAGGCAAAACTGCTCAATCGATCAAGCCCGACATCTCTAACCTGCCGGTTGAGGAGCGGCTCAAGCAGCACATCATCGAAGGCGAAAAGATCGGGCTGGAAGATTCGCTTAAAGAGGCGCTGGATAAATATCCGCCGCTCGAGATCATCAATAATATCCTGTTGGACGGGATGAAGGTTGTCGGCGATCTGTTCGGAAGCGGGCAAATGCAGCTGCCATTCGTGCTGCAGTCGGCCGAGGCGATGAAGGCGGCGGTCAGGTTCCTCGAACCGTTTATGGAAAAGGCGGACTCAACCAATAAAGGCACAATGGTGCTGGCGACCGTCAAAGGAGATGTGCACGACATCGGCAAGAATCTGGTCGATATAATCCTGACCAACAACGGCTATAGGGTCGTTAACCTCGGTATCAAGCAGCCGATCGACGAGATCCTGCGTTCGTGGGAAGAGACGGGAGCGGACGCGATCGGGATGAGCGGGCTGCTCGTAAAATCGACGCTGATAATGCGCGACAACCTTGAGATAATGAACGAGCGGGGAATTAGCGTTCCGGTCATTCTCGGCGGTGCTGCACTGAACCGAAGGTATGTCGATAACGATCTGATCCCTTTGTATGACGGCAAATTGTTCTACGCTCGCGATGCTTTCGACGGGCTGCATGCGATGGATGAGCTGACGAAGGTCAGCAGCGAGCAGGGAGCCGTAAGCAGTGAATCTCGTTCCCATGCGGCTGCGGCGACCGGTGAAACCATAGAGGTTGATGACCGACCGCTCACTGCGGACGGCTCGCAGCTCACTTCCGAAGATCTTGTCGGTGAGGACGCAAAGCTCGGGGCGGTCGCGGCACGGGTGTCTTCGCGGTCGGGCGGCGATACGACGCACACGTTGCGGTCGGACGTGTCGACCGACGTGCCGATCCCGCGGGCGCCGTTCTACGGCTCCAAGGTGGTCGAGATCACCGACCTGACCAAGGTCTTTGCTTTCATAAACGAGACCGCTCTCTTCAAAGGGCAGTGGCAGTTTAAGCAGGGAAAGAGGTCGGCGGAAGAATACAAGCAGATCCTCGAAGAGACCGTCTATCCGAAATTCGCCGAGATCAAGGCCCGGGCGATCCGCGAAAAGCTGCTAGAGGCAAAGGTCGTCTACGGCTATTTTCCGTGCCGTTCAGAAGGGAATGACCTGATCATTTACGAGGATGACGAGCAGACGGAGCGGATGCGGTTCACGTTCCCGCGACAGCCGGTGGAACAGCGTGGCGGGAAGAATTTGTGTTTGGCGGATTACTTTGCGGCGAAGACGCCGGTCGCTACCGCTCCCGGTACTGACAAGAGACCGGTCGATACCGCTCCCGGTTCTGACAAGATCGATGTTGTTGCGTTTCAGCTTGTGACGATGGGCCGGCGGGCGAGCGAACATTCGGCAAAGCTTTTTGCGGCAGACAATTATCAGGATTATCTGCTGTTTCACGGCCTCTCGGTCGAATCAGCCGAGGCCCTCGCGGAAATGTGGCACAAGCGGGTCAGAGAAGAGCTCGGCATTGCCGGCAGCGACGCGCCAGAACTGACAAAGCTTTTCCATCAGGGTTATCAAGGCTCGCGATTTAGCTTTGGCTATCCTGCATGCCCGAACCTCGAAGACCAGACGAAGCTTTTTGAACTTCTCGATCCGTCGCGGATCGACGTTGAACTGACGGAGGAATTCCAACTCGATCCTGAGCAGTCAACATCGGCGATAATTGTCCACCATCCTGAAGCGAAATACTTCAATGTCGAGTAGAAGGGAATTCGCTCTAGACGGGATTGATGAAGATCTCATCCTTGTCGGTCTAACCGATCGTAATGAGCTTGAGGCGATCGTTGTCACTCTATCCGGTTACGTATTTCTCATCGACCTTGCCACCGGAAAGTCTTTTGAGATCGGAAAACTTAGTTTCGAACCGTTCACCCAGGCCCGACGGCAACGCATCTTTTCTGCGGGGCTACAGTTCCATTCGTTTCGCGATTATGTTGCGATAGTACAGGTTTACGGTCAAAGCGGAACGGTCTTCCATCTTAGTAACCCTGCATACTCCAAGCATCTTGACCGACAAAACTATCACCCTGATGTTTGTAAATTTCCAGTCGCATTTGTTGATCGTGGAGCTGAAACATGGCTTATTCATGCGACGGACTGGAACCGTCTTGATATTACGCGTTTGGAAGGCGACGAGTTGCTTACGGACCGAGTAGTCAGCTGCGAAACTAACGAGAATTACTTTGACTATTTCCATTGCGGGCTCTCCGTCGCTCCGGACTCGAAGGCGTTCGTCAGTAATGGTTGGCATTGGCATCCGTTTGGCCAAATAACGTTTTATTCGATCGACGAATTCCTGAAGAATTTTGAGATGGCGCACGTTGATCTTTGCCTGACGGACGCTGGCGATTCTCCAGACGCGATGTACGATCTCGGGTGGGATCGTCCGCTATGTTGGATAGACAGCAGAAACATTGCGGTAGGTTATAGCCGTGGTGAAGGTTGGTACGGAAAACGCACGCTGTTCCAGTCAGAAATATTGATTTACGATGTGGAATCAAACCGAATCGACGACCGAATACGGTTTGACGGCTTCGGTGTTTGCGTGGATGGCGAAGTAACGGGTGATCTGTTCTTTGACGAACTAATGGGACATTTCATTTGTCTCAATGAAAAAACGGGATTACAGATAACTGATATTTCTGGTCGAGCGATTAGGAGCGAGCCGGGACTGACCGGGTGGAAATACAACTCGTTGCACCGACTCCTTTATAGAGTAGATGAGAAAGAGAAGCGAATAGTAATGACGTCGATCGACATGGACCGTACTTGATGAGAATCGTTTGCATCTCCGACACGCATAACTTTCACGAACAGATCGCTGTACCGAATGGCGATGTTTTGATCCATTCTGGAGATGCGACCGTCAATGGCACCGATATCGAGGTGATCGACTTTCTCCGCTGGTTCTCACAATTACCGCACAAACGCAAGATCTTTGTTTCTGGGAATCACGACTGGCTGTTCGAGCGTGAACCGCGTGCGGCCCGGATGCTGCTAGGTCCCGAGATCATCTATTTGCAGGACGAAAGCGTCGAGATCGAAGGACTGAAGTTCTATGGAAGTCCGTGGCAGCCGAGGTTCTTCGAATGGGCGTTTAATTTGAACCGCGGACCTGAGCTTGCTGAGAAATGGAAGCTGATCCCTGAGGACATCGACATCCTCATCACGCATGGCCCGCCATATGGCATCCTCGACCTCGTTCCCCGAAAGGGCGGGGACGAAAACACCGGCTGCGAGGAGCTTCGTAAGCGCGTGGAGCAGATCGCCGCGTTCGGGCGATTAAAGCTGCACGTGTTCGGCCACATCCATTGCGGCCACGGCACGCACGAAAAATTCGGCGTGAAATTCATCAACTCATCGATCTGCGACGAGCAATACAAGCCCACACAGCCGCCCCTAGTCGTCGATCTCTGATCGGGCACCGCCCCAAAAAAAGAGGCCGCCCGAAAGGACGGCCTCCTGTTCATCTAACCGGCGATCGGCCGGTCGATCCAACTCAACTAATTCGACGTAAAGTTTACGTCAGATGCCGAAGAATTATGGCTTCGGACGATATTCACCGGGCTGAAGGTGATGCTCTTCCTCGGAAGCGGCGTGATGGTGTAATCCGAACCGAATCCGATCTGTTCGAAGTTAAAGTAACCGAAAGCGTTGGTTAACGCGAGCCTCGCGATCGCCGGATTGCCGCCGGTGATCAATACGTATATTTTCGGTATGCCCTGTCCATTCGGTCTGCTGACCCGGCCGCCGATCGAACCGTTGGAGGCCGGGGTGGTCGTGATCGTGAAATTCGTATCGCTGACATCGAAAAAGACGTTACCGATCGCTTCGATCTTCACCCGCGCCTGATTTGTGTTAAGGCTCGGCGAAACAACCTGATGTGCTCCGTCGTTCGGAACGTTGTCGGCAAGCACCGTCGGAAACGTTTGGCCGCCGTCGGTCGAAAGAAGTATACGCACATTGGCCACGTTGATCGGGGCCCCGCTCGACCCGCCTACATCCCACGTCACCTCGGGGTTCGAGTTTAAGAACCACGTATTATTTGAATTCGGCGAATTCACCTTGAACGGCCCGGTGCCGGCAACCTCGACCGTCACGGTCGCGGTATTGATCCCGCCGCCGCCCACTCTGTTGTCGCGAGCTACGACCTGGAAGTTCATCGTGCGAGCGATTGACGGGAGCAGCTCTCCGGTCAGGAATCCGCCAGTCGTGTTAGGCGGAACGTTTGCCGTAGTCAAAATGTGCAGCATTTGGGGGAAGGTGCGGGCCGCATTTCCGGTCGGGTCGAAAGGCCGAAAGATAGGCCTTGCAGTGCCATCGGAATCAGAATTCGGGACCGATGTCGTGCCCGCCCCAAGATCGTATTCGAACCACTGATACGAGATCGTGTCGCCGTTGGTGTCTGCACCGTCCGCGGTGAGGGTAAAAGGGGTCTGTTTGGGAATGTTAAAGGTCGTGCCGCCCACGCTGCTGACGGTCGGGGGCGTGTTGCCGGTCGCCGTTGTCACCGCACACGTATTGCCGTTACCGGTCTGGCTAAAGGCGACAATGTCCTCAAGCGACTTCACGTGGAATGAATCGATGCTGTTGGCCGCAAGGTTCTGGGTACCGCAGATGCCGGCGTAACTCATGATCGTAACACCGCTGCCGGGTTCGTAGGCACTGCCCGCTGAGCGGTTTGCTCCGCTGCAGCTTCCGGTCGTGCCGTTGAAGGTGTGGTTGGCTCCCCATTGATGGCCCATCTCGTGGGCTACATAATCGATGGCGAATACGTCGCCGGTCGGGTTTGAAAGGCCGGTCACCCCGCGGGCTTTCTGCGAGCCGCAAACTACACCCAGGCCGGCGATGCCGCCGCCGCCGGTGCTGAAAACATGGCCGATATCGTAATTGGCGGTTCCGATCACCGTGTCGGTATTGTTAAGGTTTTCGGTCAGCATCGTACTGCCGTTGGTATTGGTGTAAGGATCGTTAGCACCCGTGCAGGCCACGCCTCCGCATGTGTTGTCGGCGGCATATATGAGCAGGTTGTTATTCGCGACAATGTTCATCCGAATGGCGAGGTCGCGTTCGTAGACACCGTTCACGCGGTTCATCACGACGACCTGCGCGGCCAGCGTGCCCGCGACCGTGTTGCCGCCGACCGCAGCCGCGTATTCGTTCGTGGCGGCAAGGGCAAGGCGATATGTACGAAGCTGTGTTCCCGACGTGACGGCCGGTGCCGACGGTGTGTCGGGAATGAATTGATGAAAATCACCCTTCCTCGGCTTGGTCATCGAATCGAACGCGTTCTGCGTATCGAAATCGCACTTGAAGTCGGGTTTGGGAACGTCGCGCTTGTAATAGCTGATGTAGTTCGAAAGGTCGCCCCTCGAGTAAGGATCCACCATGATGGTGCCGCGGGAGGACAGGATCATCGAATGAAAGCCGTTCGGAAGCAGGTCGAGCCTGACGGTCGCCGTGGGATCGTCAATGCCCTGGCCGCGGTAGGTCATCCCGAGTTCGGGAAATTTTTCAAGAAGGCCGTCCTCGACGATGGGCGAATGCTCGATGCGGAACCTCTCATACGATCCGTCCGGCATCGGAAGCGAGACGATCGTGTTCGACATCCCAAACCCATCCTTAAATTCTTTCGGGGCCGAGTCGAGTACCGTACGAAGCATTATCCGGTCGAGCCGGTAGGTCTTGTAGGAGTTAGGTACGATCCAGCGTTCGGCTGAACGCATCGCCGCGGAATCTTCGCCGATCTCACGCCAGATCCCGTCGTTCGAGCGTTTGGTTTGGGACTGAGACAAGGCGGCGATCGCTACCAAAAGAATGAGAAAGAGCGAGTAATGGGTTCTCTTGAACATCGAGAGGTCTCCTTGAATTATTGGAAAGTTCGGCAATTGTGCAGAGACTGAAGAGGCGCTTTTCAAGCGGCGTTTGAAAAAAACTGACTTGGATCCGGACCTCTCCGATCGCGGCCGACCGGACTCTGATCCTTCAATCTTATAGAAAAAGATGTTCAATGTCCATAGATTTCCGGACCGTGCGGATTCGCAGAGGGCGTTGCGAATGATAAACTTACGGTTTTGATGGACGCATGACCGAACGCACCTCAATGGCCGGCCCGGCACAAGAAATAACGACTCTCCCCGGCCGTCCTCTCAGAGACGAGTACGAGGTCCTGGGGCCGACCGAGCGGGCCGGATTTCGCCTGGCCCGGGCAATGAACCGAGGCCGCTGGAAACGGTTCTGGACGTTTTGCCAGCGGCATATCGGCTCGCTTTGGATCCACCTGGCCACCTACAACCTGATGAACGTCAGGGGGCTCGAGAATTTTGAGCGGACCGCCGCGGACCGCCCAGTCCTGCTGGTCGCGAACCACAGGTCATTCTTTGATATGTACACGGTGTCGAGCGTCATTTTCAGACGGACAAAGCGGCCGATCGAGCTCTATTTCCCGGTACGCGGAAAATTCTTCTACGACAATCCGGCCGGCTGGCTCGTGAATCTGGTGATGGGTTGGTGGGCGATGTATCCGCCCTTCTTCCGCGAAGCCAAAGAGGCCAAAAAGAGGGCGTTCGACAAGTTTTCGGTCCGCGAACTTGTCCGCCTATGTTCCGAAGGCGAGGGTCGCGTGATCGGGTTTCATCCCGAAGGCATGCGAAACCTCGACCAAGATCCCTACACCCTGCTCCGTGCCCAACCGGGGATCGGAAAGGTCATTTACGAGGCCAGGCCGCAGGTCGTGCCGGTTTTCATTACCGGTCTGATCAACGACCTGCCGAAACAGATAATGGGCAACTGGACGGGAGGCGAGAAGGTCAGGATCTGGTTCGGAGACCCGGTTGACCTTAGCAGGTTCTATGAAATGAGGGATTCGTTGAGGACTCACAAAGAACTGAGCGATCATCTTATGGATCGGATCGCCCAGCTTGCCGAAAAAGACCGCGTTGAGTTTGGAGGCCGTGAGAAAGAAGCTCCTGCGGCGGACCGACAGTAACTGTCCCGATGCAGCCATTCCCAGGGCATGCATTATTTCGCTTTGCCAAGATCGACGGCCCGTTTATAGGCCCCATAGATCGCCTTCGACAGAACCGTTCTGAGCGATCCCTTTTCCATTTGATAGATCGCCTCCGCCGAGGTTCCGCCCGGCGAGGTTACCATATTGCGTAGTTCCGCGGGATGCTTGTGGGATTCGATAGCGAACTGGATCGAACCGAGCATCGTCTGAAGCACCAACTCCCGCGAAACCTCCCGTGAAAATCCCAAATGGACGCCCGCGTCCGTCATCGCCTCCATAACCATGAACGTGTAGGTCGGGCCAGTGGCGCTCAGGCTGGTCGCCATGTCGATCATGTTCTCGGTCTCGACGAACAACTCTTTTCCAAGCGCCGACAGCACCGTCCTGACCATTGATCTTTCCTCTTCGCCGACCTCATCCGTGCATGTCCATGCGGTCATCCCGGCTCCGATCTGGGCCGGGGTGTTCGGCATTGCACGGACCACGCGGCGAGTCTTCATCGCTTCGGCGATCGTATCGATACGCGAACCGGCGATTATAGACACGATCGTCTGATCGTTGCCCGCGGGCGGAAGTTCCTTCAGCAGGCCCTTGAGCCTCTGCGGTTTTACGCACAAGAAGAGGGCATTCGGCCTATCGGCGAATGCTTCCGCGGCTGAAACATTCTCATGATGGGTCGAGATGCCGTATTTTTTCTCCAGCTCTTCACGCCTGTCGGCCCGCGGATGGCTGGCTGCGATCTGCCCAGGGCCGACGATCTTTTTTCTAAGCAAACCGGCGATGATCGACTCTGCCATCACGCCGCAGCCAATGAACGAAAGCCCGATCTCTTTTGGCAAAGGTTCCTGCATAAGAAGAGATTATATGAAAGGACGATGAATGCGAAGATCAGGCCGGGTCACTCGTAACTCAAGGCCTCGACGGCATCGAGCCGTGCGGCTGTCAACGCCGGGTAAAGTGCTCCGATGGCCCCGCCGATCAGCCCGACGATGAAAGTGAGGCCAATGACGAGCAGGCTCATCTCGACGTCCAGCGTGACGAAGTAGCTTAGAATAAAACGCAGAAGCCACGTAAAAATTATCCCGAGAATAATGCCTGCAAGGCTTATAAGCAGGGCCTCCTGAGTGATCGTCCACCCGATCTGGAGGTTGTTCATCCCGAGCGATTTCAGGATCCCGATCTGACGCGTCCTTTCGGTGACCGTCGTGTACATCGTGAGCAGAATCACGAGTGCGCTGATCACTGCGGCAATGCCTATGAATACGTTGAGAAACACGTTCAGGGCCGGATAACCCGAAAGGTATAATTCTTCGAGATCGCGGGTCAGAATGATCTGGTTCTGCGGAAAGGCGTTCTGGATGTTCTGGGCCGTCTGGTCCACCGTGAACCCGGGGGCAACCGCGACAAGTACGGACGAAACCTTGCCGCTGCTTCCCAACTGTTCCTGCATCACCCCGAGAGGGATCTTTACCCTTGCCCCGCCTGCGGGTTCGTAAGTGCCGACAACGGTGAACGGCCTCTCATAGAGCGAGATCTGATCGCCGATCTTCAGCTTCTTTTGTCGTTCCCACGCCGTATCGATGATCGCTTCATCGGCCCCTTCGTTGAACGGGCGGCCCTGGATGATCCGCATGCCTGCGATCGCCGAATAGTCATCGAAGCGGACCCCGTCCACGAGCCGCTTGCCGGAGTTGTTGTCCGGGGCGTCGACCGAATTCTGCCCGATCGCGACCGCCGACCGGACGCCTTCAACCTTCATGATCTCGGCCGGAAGGGCCTCATCCAACCTAAAAGCCTCGGCCCCGCTCATTCCGATCGAGCCGGACGCCCTGACGAAGATCTCGGCCCCGACATTCGCCTCGCGCTTCGCCTGTTCGCGGATCGTACCGTTGGCCAGGCCGACGGTAAAAACGATCAGCAGCACGCCGATCGCGATTCCCGCGACGCTGACGAGCGTCCGAGCCGGGCGGTGGAGCATGTTGGAAAAGACCAGGCTTTCCATAAGATCAGGGCTTCTGTGCCAGCGCGGCCGCCGAATTCGAATTCGTGCCGGCGGCAGGTGCGCCATTTTGCTGCTCGAGCAAAAGCTCTTCCGGCGACTTCCAACCGGCCTGCTTTAGAAGGTCGAAGACGAACTTGATGGGAACGGCCATATTCGAGGCGGTATTCTCGGTGAAAACACCAAAATTCACGCCGATCACCTTGCCCGTTTGGCCGAAAAGCGGAGCCCCCGACCCGCCCTCGGCGGTCTTGGCGTCGTGCACGATCCGCCGGGTGTCGAGGTCCGTGATCGCACCCTGCGTGGTAAGCGGCAGGATCTTTCGCGACTGTGCGAGGAAATTGATCAGGTTCTTTCGCGAGTTGCCGAAACGCTGGTTGATCGACTTCGCCTCTTCCTCATCCACCATCGCGAGGAGGCGGTCGGGGCCGCTCGGGTAGCCGATGGTGACGACCATCTTGCCGATCGTGGCGGCCTCGGAATCGCCCTCAAGCGGGATGACCGGAACGTCGGCCGGCAGCGTCGCCGGATCTATAGTTGCGACCGCAAGGTCTTCGCGTGGACTGAATTCGCGGACCCGAAGCGGGAACGGCTGAGGATAATTCGGGAAGTAGATCACCAACTGCTTTACGCGGGCCCGCCCGTTCGCACCGGCCATCATCTGCTTGACAACGTCGTCTTCGGTCCACGGCTGGAGAACGTGCCGGTTTGTGATGATATAGCCGCCGCCGACATGGAAGCCGGTGCCGATAAAATCGTATTCGACCGGACTGCCCGACCCTTCGGTGGTCAGTCCGGCAATGTTCTCGGGTGTCCGGGATGCATCCTCCGAAGGTACTTCGAAGGGATTTGCCTGGAACGAACGCGGGTCGGCATATCGCAGCGTGCGGCCGCTTGCCCGGTCGACAAGGTCGTAAACGCCGACGATCAGGCAGACGCCGCTGCCGTATTCGACCCGAAGGTTCGGGGCGAGCGAAACCATTTTCTTGAACTGCTCGTTCGATTCGTCGATCTTGCCGATCTGGTCCTTGGCTTCCGCGAGCCGCTCTTCGAGCCGGTTGATGACGTTCGCCTGTCCTTCGGCAAGTTCGCGGCCCTCTCTTAGCTCGCGATTAACGGCATAGCCGATATAGAAAACTCCGGAAATAAAGCCAAGCGTAAGGACGAGGGCGATCAGCTTCGTCGTAGGCGAGATCTCACGGAGAAGCTCGCGTGTGAACTCGCGAAGGAATGCCTTTGCGTCGTCGCGTTGAGGCGTCCCGGCGGCCTCCATCGCGGCCTCTTCGATGAATTGGGCGATGTGCGGCTGTTCCCGGTTCGTCGTTATCAGCGTCGGTTTTTCCGACAGCGAGAAGAACGAGAACGAAATATCGGTCTTGTCGATCCGGAGCGTGTCGCCGTCCGCGATCGCGATAAAGCGGCGGATCGGCTTGTCGCGGATCAGGATGGGAAGCGATGAATCGAATTTTGTGATGCGGAAAACGCCGTCGGTGTTCTCAAGCTCGACCCAGAGCCCGGGAACTTCGATCTGTTTGGTGTGGATCTGAAGGCTGCAGTTCTCATCCGAACCGATAGAGATGCGTTCTTCGGTGAAAAGCTCCGTGCGCTTTTCTGCTCCGACCGAGATGTGAATGATGATGCCGACTGCCATTAAGAACGCAAAACCGCCTCGTGTTCGAAGTCAGATTCTACCACAAACGCAATGTTGTTCGATGCAATAGGCGGGCCATTCGTGGCAAAATATCGTCAATGGCCGAAAAGAAGTTCATCACCGACCGGGAACAATTGGAAAAACTGGCGCCGATGCTGAAAGCCCCGATAAAACGGCAGGTTTTTGTCTGTACGGGCAAATCGTGCTCGCAGGTCGGGGGCGAGGAAGTGATGGCCGAATTCGACCGTATCCTGACCGAAAAAGGCCTCCGCCAGGGCAAGGGATCAAAGGGCCGCAACCCGATGGGCGAGATCGTCCTGACAACCTGCGGCTCGATCGGCTTCTGCTCGATAGGCGTCGCGGTGATGGTCTATCCTGACGGCACGATGTACGGCCAGGTGACGCCGGACGATGTGGAAGAGATCGTGGAGGAGCATCTGGAGAATGGGCAGGTTATCGAGCGACTGGCGTTGATCGAGTTGGTCAAGAATTAACGCCCGCGAGCTCCCCTCCTTACGAAGGAGGGGTGGCATCCCGATGTTTTTTATCGGGATGACGGGGTGGTTCTCTAATTCTGCCAGCCGAAATTACTTCGAATGACATCGAGTACCCGATCTGTTTCTTCAAAGATCAGCCTATTCTCGAATCTCAGAACACGTATTCCGTGCAGTTCAGCATATTCTCGCTTCGATCGATCGTTTAGCCCTGGATGGTCAGCAAAGTGCAAGGCGCCATCCAACTCGATGGCAAGTTTTTCTGACGGGCAATAAAAATCGAAAATGTAGTTGCCGATGCTGTGCTGACGGCGGAACTTTCGGCCGTCGAGTTGTGAGTTCTTGACCAGGTTCCAGAATGCAGCCTCTGCTGAGGTTAGGTTCTTGCGAAGCTTGTTTCGATACTTTGCGACCTTCGGCAATGTGTGGAAATCGGTTCTGCTTCGCTTGAACTTCATACTCTCAAATCTCTAGAGAACCACCCCGTCCGCCCCTGAAAAGAACAGGGGCGTCCACCCCTCCTTCGTAAGGAGGGGAGCATGCGTGGCGTACGTTCACGTCACCTCATTTCGTCGCGATCACCTCAAGATACTCACCTTTTGCGTGGGTCTTGCCGTCGGCCGAGATATTGTTCTCGTTCCAAAGCGAGAGCATATCGTCGGTCAGTTCCTGATGACGGCTCGGGTCAAGGGCTTTGAAGGCCATAACGGTCGGGCCGAAGTACTTCTTGAACAAGACGACAACATCTTCGGGCGGGAAATCGAACTGCATGTCAGCCATCCGCGGTGTGATCTGCAGATCGCTGACGCGGCCTTCGAACCGGGCCTTCACTTCGTCGGGGACACCCCACAGGACCGGCGGCGGCATGTCCGGCGGGGGAAGGTATTTCGTAGAAAGCTTAAACATCTGCCCGGCGAAGCCGGTTGGCGTCCAGTTTGCCATGGCGATACGGCCGCCGGGTCTGCAGACACGTACCAATTCGCTCGCAGTGACCGCCGGACGCGGAGCGAACATCGCCCCGAACATCGTCATTACGAGATCGAACGAGTCCTCCGCGTAAGGCATTGCTTCCGCGTCGCCTTGCTCAAATTTGATATTCAAGCTCTCGGCCTCTGCCCTTTTCTTCGCTGCTTCGATCAGATTCTCGGCAATGTCGATCCCCGTAACGTCGGCCCCCTTCTTTGCGGCTATAACGGCCAGATTCCCACTGCCGCACGCTACATCCAGGATCTTCATGCCCGGTTGGACATTAAGCCGCTCGACAAACGCCTCAGCAGTCGATTCGATGCCTTTCGCGACCTCGGCAAAATCGCCGGCCTCCCACGTTGTCTTTAGCTTCGCTTTCAAAGTCTCCATATCCGGAGAGATCGCCGTGTTCATATATTCACCTCCGTTCGAATAGCCGAGAATATATCACCAAACGGAACGAAAGATTAGGTCTATGACCCAAAAAATCGGAAACAGCCTATTTTTTCGCCGCCGTAAACGGAAATGCGAGAAGGTATTCCGGCCTTGGGGTGAGTATCTCGGTTTGGACCGAGCCGACAAGTTTACCTCCTTCGAGCCGGGCCTGGAACGTCACCTGATCGGTTGACGATCGCAGCAATTTCCCAGCACCTGGAATATCGGCTGAGAACGTTATGATACCTTGGCCTCGACGAAGTGCCGCGTTCACAGTTGCAAGCGTGTCCAGCTTCAAAGCCGCCGAACTTCCGCTGAAGGTAATTTCCAACGGCACCTTCTCGCTCATGACATTGACGGTTCCGACCCACGCACCCTCCAACTCGCTGTCGGCGGAAAATTCGGCGAAACCGAAGCTCGGGCCGACCCGTTCGAAAAGCGAATCGAGGTCTTTCTTGTAGCCCGGTAGAAGCGATCCGGCGATCCGAAACGCGATGTCATCTGAAACGTCGTTGCCAACGGACTTGTTAATGAGTACGACGATCACGATCCCCGACTCCGGCAGGACGAGGAGTGTCGATGCCGCGCCTTCGATGGCGCCGTTCGAGAGAAGCGTCCGCCGGCCGTTTGCAAGGGGCAAAACACCCCAGCCGTTGGCGTAAAACTCGTGCGGCAAGCCCTCACGCACGCGGTGGTTTTCCCTTTGGATTTCGTACCTCAAAACACGTTCGGCCCTACCCCGGGTCTCCAAATGCATTGACCCGTATCTAAGCAAGTCGTTTACCGTCGAATAATAGCCGCCGCCGCCGGCAGGCTCGAATTGAAACGAGTCGGCAAGGCCTCCATCGGCCCGATAGGGTTGGGCGATCGCGGTCCGGTTGGCGGGGATCTCGGACACATGGGTGAAGGTGTTCTTCATCCTTGCGGGCCCGAAGATCTTGCGGCGCATAAACATTGACAGCGGCTCTCCGGACACGTCGGCGACCATTTGGGCGGCGAGGCCGAGCGATAGATTCGAATATGTGTGGACCGCACCGGGCGAAAACGCCGAGAATGATGCCCGGCCGAGCAATTCGTCCCTGCATTTGTCGAGTGGCCCCGAGCTCGTGTAGCAATACCGCCAGTAATGCGGGATCCCGGCGGCCATGTTGAGCAAGTGAAATACTTTGTAGGTAGCGGGGTCGCGGCCACGGTGGTCGATCGTAACCGATCTCAGGTAACGGCCGATGGGTTGGTCCAGATCGATCTTTCCGTCCTGAACGAGCCGATAAACCGCGGTAGCGGTGATCGATTTTGAGAGCGAACCGAGAGCATAGATCGTATCGGGCGTGGCCGGGACCTTTTTGCCGATATCGGCGTACCCGAAAGATTCGAGCCACAAAGTTTTCCCATTTTTGGTCACTCCGATCGACACCGAGGGCAAGGTTCCATCGGCCACTTTCTTCTGAAGCTCGGTCTTTATCGGCCCAAAGTCTGGCTTTTCTTCCCGGGCCGGCTTTTGTGCAAGAACCGACGGAACAAGCACGATCGCCAGAAAAAATAGGTTGAGCGAACGGAATTTTGGACGCATGACCGGAATACGAAAACGGTCATATAGAAGTTGCGGGAAATCCGGTTTTCAGGCCGGGGAATTAGATGACACCCGCCGAGGGGATCGTGAAGACGATGTGATGGAAGTTCAGGAGGTCGGTCATCGGACAGTGTCGCGTGTTCCACACGCTTTGTGTCGTTCGTTCTGGCTGCTACTGGTTTCGTATCGCTCCACCTGTAGCTAAATCTATTGCGTCTGCTCCGCAGACATGGGTTGGGTCGGATCTGAATGTGCTCCTCCTCAATGGATCGGTCACATGTTCGGGAAAAAGTCGTATCGGACGGTCCGGCGAAAAACAACAGCTTTATCATTACACGCGATAATTTGCCGAAACTCAGACGAATAGATCGCGGTCAGTGACTCGGTTGCAAATATTCGATTTCCTCGCAGTACTTTGGCAGCCCTTACCTTGCCGTTTTCATCAACGATCGCCTCGACGACGATTTCACCCCGAAGTCGCAACTTCCGCGCCTGCTCGGGATAGCGGGGCTTGGCTAGGCTTACTGGACACCCGGGACCGCAATGTAGGGAGACTTTCATCGGTTTTGTTCCGAATTTTGCGACATATTCGTCCGTGAATTTTTGCTCACAATCTTTAAGAAGCTTTTCGTCCTTATTGAGCTGGATTAGCAAATCCTCCTTAGATCGAACTTCATGTTGACCGAAGCAGAACGAGTATCCAACTAGAATAAGCACAACCGCCGATATGTGTTTTGCGACCATTCTCTGATTAGAGTCCAGTAGGGGAAAAAAGTTCCCGACATTAAACTAGGCCCTCATCGCAGTCAATATTTCATCCACCACCTTCTTCGCGTCGCCGAAAAGCATATGCCGATTTTCTATGGAATCACGAACGCTCCAGGGATATTTTCGTCGAGAGTCGCCAGAATGCAGCCATGGGCTTTCGCTAACTCCGCAAGATGGCCGTCGGTTGTTTGTTTGGATGATTTGACCCAACGTGGAAGCCAGGAAGCATCATTGTCATCGGCTAGAAACTCAAAATCATATGTTTGAGAAGCCTTCAACATTGACAGGTGAGATTTAGCTTGCTCAAGCGTGACGTTGTAAGCTGGAATTTGTGGCACGATCCGCACGAAACCAAGTTCGGTAATTGAGCAAGTAGCAAGTTTGGGAGTATTCATGGCCCTGAGTGAGCCCATCCAAGTTTGGATGCGAATCCGAAATTGATGCCGCGTTATTCCGAGCGCGATGAGGGCGTTGACATCAAGCAGATATCTCATGGGAAATCGGCCAGCATCTCACGGACCATTTTGCTGGTCAAGATTGGAGCATCTTCACCAACGTCGATCACGGGCAGGCCCGTGATCGGGTCCTCAATGATTCGCGCCTTCCGCGTCTTGTTTCGTTCGGGGCGGAGCGAAAGAATAATGCTCTTATCCTTAAGATCTGCATTCAACCTATCACCCGGTTTTATGCCCAAGCGACGGCGCAGCGACGGAGGAATAACGATCTCGCCTTTTTCTGAAACCTTCGTTTCCATCGCGTTTATTCTAACACAGTTTACGCTCTCATCGCGGTCAGGATCTCGTCTACCACCTTCTTCGCATCGCCGAAAAGCATCAATGTGTTTTCGTTATAAAACAGCGGGTTATCCACGCCGGCGTAGCCGCTGGCCATGGAGCGTTTCATGACGACGACGTCGCGGGATTCCCAGACGTGGAGGACGGGCATGCCGGCGATGGGGCTGGCGGGGTCGTCCAGGGCCGAGGGGTTGACAATGTCGTTTGCGCCGATGACCCAGGCGACGTCGGTCGAGGGGAATTCGTCGTTGATCTCGTCCATTTCGAAGACGATATCGTAGGGGATGTTGGCTTCGGCGAGGAGGACGTTCATGTGGCCGGGCAGGCGGCCCGCGACGGGGTGGATGGCGAATTTGACCTCGGTGCCACCCTCTTTAAGAATCTTGACCACCTCGGCCAGCGAGTGCTGGGCCTGGGCGACCGCGAGGCCGTAGCCCGGAACGATGATGACCTTTTTCGCCTGCTGAAGCAGTGAAGCCGTGCTTTCGGCGTCGATCGATTTCACCTCACCGGCTGGTGCCGAGCCCGCTGCGGCGGGTGCCCCGCCCTCGGTGCCGAAGCCGCCGAGCATTACGCTGATGAACGACCGGTTCATTCCGCGGCACATAATGTAGCTAAGGATGGCGCCGCTTGAGCCGACGAGCGCGCCGGTGATGATGAGCAGGTCATTCGAGAGCATGAACCCGGCGGCGCTGGCGGCCCAGCCTGAGTAGCTGTTGAGCATCGAGACGACCACCGGCATGTCGGCCCCGCCGATGGCCATAATGAAGTGGATGCCCAGGATACCGGTCAGTACGGTCGCGATGAGCAGCGGCCACTGGCCGGTCGCTTCGTTGGGCGAGATGAAAAACGCCACGCCGAGGCCGATCGTGATCAGCAGCATGATGATGTTTATCATGTGGCGGGCCGGAAGCATCAACGGCTTGCCACTTATAGAGCCTCGGAGCTTGAGGAACGCGATCACCGATCCCGTGAATGTGATGGAGCCGATGCACACGCCGATGAAGACCTCGGCCGTGTGGATGTTCTTCTCCGCTGCGGTCATGTTCCCGTGCGGCCCGAGATAGGTCGCGAATCCGACAAGGACCGCCGCTAACCCGACAAAGCTGTGCAGTATCGCCACAAGCTCCGGCATCGAAGTCATCTGGACTCGCGACGCCACGATCGCACCGATGATCAAACCGGGCGCAAGCGCCGCCGCCAGCAGCGGCAATCCGCCGGTGTTCATCGCGGCTGCCGTCGCGACCAACGCGATCAGCATCCCGACGATCCCGTACCAATTCCCCCGCCGTGCCGTCTCCTGCCGGGAGAGGCCGCCAAGGCTCAAAATAAACAACGCACTCGCGGCGATGTATGCGATTGTGATCAGGCTTTGTGTCATCAATTATTAAATTGAAAAGTTTCGAAACGTTCGATTAGGCGACGACAAGCGTCGAAAACATCCGTTCTCCAAAAAGCTTCTGCCTCTGCTATTTCGACACCTTTTCTCGCTAATGCCTCTTCGCCCCAATTTCGCCGTTCTTCATCGACCGGAAGGTGATCCGTAACCGAGTCTACTCCAACGAAGAATAGGAAATCAGGATCCATCCCATCCGCGAGATCGAATCGAAAGCTTTGGATTTTGCGCGATCCGAAAATCACGCCAACCTCGCCGCTAAGTACGCCTCTTGCAATTGACAAGAGTTCTTCTCGACGTGAATCTAAATATTCCTCGTGCGAAATCGACAATGCTATTTCCTAAACATCCCCAGCATCCGATTCGTCACCAAAAATCCGCCTGCGATGTTGATGGCGGCGATCAGGACGGCAATTGCGCCGAGGATGACCGTTATGTTCAGGTCGGTCGAGGACGTTAACTGCAGCATTCCGCCGACCAAAATAATTCCGCTGATGGCGTTGGTTACGGACATCAACGGCGTGTGCAAGGCCGGTTTTACGTTCCAGACCACCTGGAAGCCGATGAAGATCGCCAGGATGAACACGGTCAGGTGGCCGAGGAAATCGCCGCCGGCGGTCGCCGCTTTCGGCGGGATCACGTATGCCAGCCCGAGTAATACCAAACCTACGACAGCGAGCAGCCACGGACTGACACCGGAGCCTTCGTCGTGCCCGTGACCTGCCGGTTTGGCGGCAGCGACGGACGCGGTGCTCTTCGTCGGTACGCCCGGTTCGGGCGGCGGCGGCAGCTCTTTCACCGGAGCGGGCCAAAGCATTTTGCCTTCGTGGAGGACGATCGCACCGCGGACTACTTCGTCCTCGAGATCGACATGGAGACGCGGCCCTGACGAGAGGACCACCCCGTCCGCCCCTTCAGAAGCAGGGGCGTCCACCCCTCCTTCGTAAGGAGGGGAGTCAGTCTGCACATTCTCAGCCGGTCCGGTCACCGACGCAGCGTTTCCGCCGTCGGTAGCGATCAGATCCTCCAGCAACGCCGTAACGCAGGCTCCGTAAAGCTGGCTCGACATCGAAGCCATCCGAGAAGGCAGGTCGGTGTAGCCGATGATAGTGACACCTTTGTGTTTCACTACCTGGCCGGGTTCGGTCAGGGCACAGTTGCCGCCCTGTTCGGCGGCGAGATCCACGATCACGCTGCCCGGTTTCATCGATTCGACCATGCCCTTCGTGATCAGCTTCGGGGCAGGTTTGCCGGGGATCAGGGCCGTCGTGATGATGATGTCTACCTGCATCGCCTGCTGGGCGAACAGGGCCATCTCGGCTTTGAGAAACTCGTCGGACATCTCCTTTGCGTAGCCGCCTTTGCCCTCGCCTTCTTCCTTTAGATTGAGCTCAAGGAATTCGGCACCCATCGAAGCGACCTGGTCTTTCGTTGCCGATCGCGGATCGAACGCCCGGACGATAGCACCGAGGCCCTTCGCGGCTCCGATGGCCGACAGGCCCGCCACGCCGGCTCCGATCACGAGCACTTTCGCCGGATCGATCTTTCCGGCGGCGGTGATCTGGCCAGTAAAAAAGCGAGGGAAGTGGGCGGCAGCTTCGACCACGGCGCGATATCCGGCGATATTCGCCATCGCCGAAAGCGTGTCCATCTTCTGCGCGCGGGTTATCCGCGGGACACTGTCCATCGCGAAGACGGTCGCCTTCTTTTTGGCCAACCGATCTACAATGTCGCGGTTCTGGCCGGGCCAAAGAAAGCCGACCAGCCAGCCGCCTTCGCGCAAATGATCGATCTCGTCGTCCTCGGGCGGGCGGACCTTCATTACCACGTCGGACGAAGCCCAAAGTTCGTCGGCATCCGCGACGATGGACGCTCCGGCTTCCTGATACTCGGCGTCGGTGGCGTTTATTTCATGGCCCGCCCCAGCCTGGACCGCAACATCGAACCCGAGCTTCTTCAATTTCAGGATCGTCTGAGGCGTGGCTGCAACGCGCTTTTCGCCCGGATGGACCTCGGTTGGGATTCCTATCTTTGTCATAAAAATTTAGCAAGTGCCGTTGCCGCAAAGGGCACGCATTTGAGTGCAGATGTGGGAATTTTAGACGATTATGGCCCCTCCAGACAAACGCAATGTCCTTGAGGGGCCAAACCGGTCAATGAACGAGGCTGCAGATCAGATCTTCTGCATCGCGATGCTGATTATCGAATCGTCGCCGACTATCTTGTTGTACGATATCCAGAAGCCTGCCTTTGTATAACGGACCATCTTAAAGATGCCGCCGTCCGGTTTTGCTTCGGCATCCACGCCGAAGACCTGTTTCGGCGTAGGTGCCTCACCGAGCTTACCCGTGAACGTGATCATGATGGCCCGGACCTTCTTATCGCCGTCGTAGATAAACTGCGCCGACTCGTCATCGCTAAAAATGTAAAGGTCCTGAGCGTCTGATCTCTCCTTCGGGTCGCCCAGCTTCTTTCGTACTTCTTCGGCCGTGGTTCCGATCGGTACCCCGCGATAAACAAATACGGGGTCCTTTTCGTCCTGCACTAAAGAACGACCCGATCGGCCCGGATCATCCCGCAGAGCGTCGGTTACGATCCCGGCGGCAAACGTCGCCTGGCAGCCGATCAGCAGGAAAGACGTTATGACAATTCCAAGAATTTTCACCTGTTTAAACCTCCAAAATGTCTTGTTGCCCGCACCGCCGGCCTTGAGTGGTCCAGCGTCTGCGAACATCATTTTCGAGCTTCAAAGATCCGGTTGAACGGCGTCTCCGCCGTCCGTTTGAAGTGCGTGAACCCGGCTTCCGCGGCAATTTCCCGGAACTGGTCCTCGCTTGCACATGCACCCAATGCCGCACCATCGAGCGCCATCGAATTCGCCGTACAGCAAAGCGTCGAGGCACCCGCGAACGTGCGGCCGACCGGATTAAAGTTCTCTTCAACCGTGTTCCCGGCCATCGGCTCGACGATCATCACGCTTCCGTCATCCGCGAGCACTTGATGGGCCCGCTTCAGAGCACCGAGCGGGTCGCCCATGTCGTGCAGGCAGTCAAAGAAGCAAACCAGATCAAACTCATTTTCAGTCACTGAATCGGCATTTGCGGTGACGAAGGTCACGCTGTCCGAAAGGCCCTCATCCTCGGCACGCTGCCGGGCAGTGAGGATAGATTCATTATGATTGTCGAACCCGAAGAACTTCGAGTTAGGATACGCCTTCGCCATGATAAGGGACGATGCACCGTGCCCGCATCCGACATCCGCGACCTTTGCTCCTGCCTTGAGCTTCTCTTCTATCCCGGTCAGGGAGGGGATCCACTCATTGACGAGGTGGGCCGTGTAACCGGGACGGAAAAACTTCTCGGTCCCGACGAAGAGGTCGGGGTCGTGTTCGCGCCATAGCATCCCGCCGCCTTTCTGGAACGACTCGGTTATCCGCGGCTGAGCGTTTAGCATCGCCTTGACCACATAGAACCCGCCCCCGACGTAAAACGGACTGCCCTCGTCGGTCAGAGCCACGGCCTGTTCCGGAAGCATCGAATATTTGCCCGTAGCGGGATCGAAATGAACGTACTCGCCCGAAGCCTGGTTGAGCAGCCATTCCCGGACGTACCTTTCATTAGTGTTCGTCTTCTCCGCAAGTTCCGCGGGGGTCATACCGTCAGAGTCGGCAAGGGCGGAATAAAGGCCAAGCTTTAGTCCCATATAACTCAGGATCGAGCTGAGGCTCGCACCGAAATCGGTAACCACCTTTCCGAGAAAGGCATTCATTTTATCTTCGTTGATCTCACGCGTAAGGGCTGGCTGCGACATAATTTACCTCCTTAGAGTGTCGTCGTTGGCAGGTGAGGATAACGGCGGCGGATTCGGCGCGGATTATATACCCAAAAGAAAAGCCCGCGCAAGGCGCGGGCCGGATCCCGGGGTGTGGGAAAGGCTCTCGATCACTGTGCCTCAAGGATCGTTTTCAGGCTCGCCAAACCCTCGGCGTAGTCCTTGCCGACTTCCTTGTCGAGGTCCATTACAAGTAGAAAAAGATTCATCGGCCGCGGCATCTGGCCGCTGAAACCCCACTTAACCTTCGTCTGACCGGGGGCGGCGTCCTCGAGGTTGATGTAGGCATCCGCACGGGACTCAAACGGCCGAATGAAACGCAGTTCGGTCTCCACCCGCTGGTCCGGGACCAGGCGTTTGATCTCCTGTTCGCCCTCGCCCACCTCGTCAGTCGTTCCGCTCCAATGCGATACAAAGCCGACCTCGCCGTCGGTGCCGCGGAAATCCTGCTTCATCGTCGGTTCCTTCTTGTACCATGGGCCCCAGTCGTTCTGTTTCTTTACAAGCTTTACATACTGATAGACCTCGGCTCGTGGCTTGTTGATAACGGTCTCCCGTTCGACCCTGAAATCGGTCGGGGCCATCATGACGGCCACGCCGATAACGGCGATCAGGAGCACTACGACCGCGACAAGCGCGATCAGGATCTTCTTGATCATAGCTGTAGAACCTCCAAAAGAAATCCTGCCCGGGTTCGTCTTATGACTCAGCGGATCGTCACAGTGAGGCGATAGGTTGCGTTGCCGCGGGTTCCGCCGACCTTGATCCGGTAGTCGCCGTTCAGCGGCAAAGGTACCGTCACCCCTTTTGCGTCGTCCTCCTCACCAGCGTCCTGAAGGAATTCACCGTCCGGCCCCTGCACGGTGAAGACGGCGTTGTCCTCGATCGAAGAAATAGTGACCGACATCATTTGTTCTGCCCGGGCACCGACGATGTAGGTATCTCGGTCGCCGCGGACGACGGCACCGCGGACGGTGGCCGAGGACTTGCCTTTCGCGAATTTGATGCGCTTGGTGACGCCGTCATTGGCGGCGGTCAGTGCAGTCGCAGCCAACAATGCCGAAAGGACTAATAACGAAAATGTTCTTACGATGCCGTTCATATGGTTTTTCTATTTCGACAGAACGCTAATTTAACGGAAAAACCGCAGATCATCCAAGCCATGACCTGCGGAAAGTAGGCGCATCTGTCTCGGCCCTGGACCAGGGCGTTAAGCACCCTTTGACAAGGAATCCATATCTTTCTTCCAGCGAAGCACGGGTTTGCGCGCGGCGGCCGCTTCGTCCAGCCGGCCGATCCTTGTAGAATGCGGCGCCGCGTGAACAAGTTCCGGATCCTCGCGTGCCTCGCGGTCGATGTCCTTCATCGCTTCGACAAAAGCATCGAGGTCCTGGCGTCCGACCGATTCCGTTGGCTCGATCAGCATCGCACCTTCAACGACAAGAGGGAAGTATATCGTCGGCGGGTGGAAGCCGTAATCGATGAGCCGTTTTGCGATGTCGAGTGTGTGGATGCCGGCTGCGGCCTGATGCTTGTGCGAAAAGATCGCTTCGTGCATGCAGTCCGCCTGATAAGGCATATGATAGGTGTCCTTTAGCTTTTCGGCGACGTACCGTGCATTCAGAACAGCGGTCTCGGTTGCTTCGCGTAAGCCTTCCGCGCCGTGCGTATAGATATACGACAAGGCCCGGACCATCATCCCGAAGTTGCCGAAAAATGCTTTTACCCGGCCGATCGAGTGCGGGAGGTCGTAGTTAAGGTGATATTTGTCGCCAGTTTTTTCGATCCGCGGCGTCGGGAGGAATTCCATAAGTTCGGCCGAGCAGCAGCAAGGTCCGCAGCCCGGGCCGCCGCCGCCGTGCGGCGTTGAAAAGGTCTTGTGCAGGTTGAGGTGGATCACATCCACCCCCATATCGCCGGGCCGGGCAACGCCGACGAGGGCGTTCATGTTAGCGCCGTCCATATAGACGAGGCCGCCGGCCTGATGGATAACGTCGCAGATCTCTTTGATATTTTTTTCAAAAATGCCGACCGTGTTCGGATTAGTCAGCATTAAGCCGGCCACCCCGCCCTGATCGCACAGCTCGCGGAGATGGGCCATGTCCGTAAGGCCTTCGGCGGTCGAATGGATGGTCTTCACGGTGAAACCGGCCAAGGCCGCCGACGCGGGATTGGTCCCGTGTGCCGAGTCCGGGATCAGCATCACACGACGCTCCTTCGAAGCCTCACCGTCACGTTTATCTAGGAACGCACGGATGAGCATCACGCCCGTCATCTCGCCCTGGGCCCCGGCGGCCGGCTGCAGCGATATGCCGGGCAGGCCGGTTATTTCCGAAAGATCTTCCTGAAGCTTGTAAATGAGTTCGAGCGCCCCTTGCGCTTCTTCTTCAGGGGCCAGAGGGTGCAGGTTTGCGAAACCGGCGATCCTCGCCACCTTCTCATTAAGCCGCGAGTTGTACTTCATCGTGCACGATCCCAGCGGGTACATCCCGAGATCGATCGAATAATTCCACGTGGACATCCGCGTGAAGTGCCGAACGACATCGACCTCGGAAACCTCAGGTACTCCGTCGAGCCCATCATCGCGAAGCAGCTCAGGCGGCAGTATCTCCTCAACAGCCGGTGCTTCTACGTCGAACTTCGGCAGCATATAACCGACACGTCCCGTCTGCGAACGTTCAAATATCAATCCCTCATTTTGCGTGGGATGTGATGTGACTTTCTTTATCGCCATAAACTATTTCCTGATACTCGATCTCAATTCTTCAAAGTCGTCGGTTCGCACAAGCTTGTGCCACGCAGCCTTTATTTCGTCCGGCGGCTCGATCAGCTTTCGCTCCTTCATGCCAAGCCAACCGCCGATGCTGGTGACGCGTGCCGCGAGTTGTCCGTCACTCTTGTACACGTTGTTGACGACCCGAAACCGCGAACCGTCGTCGCTGAATCCGCCGTTTTCCATCGTGACCCGCAGCTCGTCGAGCATCACCGCCTCGCGGAAATACTCGCTGGTATCGCTTTTGATCACCGGCCCGAATCCGTGTTTCAAAAAGCTCATCGGCGGAAAGCCGTTCGCCGCAAAGAAAGCTATCCGCGTATCGACCGCATACTGTAAATAGACCATGTTAGCGACGTGCCCGTTCGGGTCGACATCGCGCCAGCCGACGATGAACTTCCTTCCAAAGATCTCGTCCATCACGCAGCCGGCAATCCCTTCCTTGCAACGTCCTCGACGACGCTGCAGAACCGGTCGAGCTCCCAAAGGGTCGTGTAAACATTAGGCGTGATCCTGATGCCGGTGAATTCCGGGTGCACGATCGGCGTCGTGAAGATCTTGTGTTTCGACATCAGGTGCTCGCCGAGTTTGACCGGGTCGACGCCCTCGACCTTAAAGTTCGCGATAGCGCAGGACTGAGATGCGTCAAACGAAGTGTTAAAGCCCACTTTCGGGACCTCTTTCAGCCTGTTCATCCAATAACGGGAAAGATAGCGAAGCCGCTCTTCCTTTCTCTTCGCCCCGATCGCGTTATGGAACAACACAGCTTCGCCGATCGCCAGACGCATCGCGGCGGAGTGCGTGCCGATCTCTTCGAACTTACGAATGTCGGTCTTTTGTTTATCCTCGGCGGCCATCAGCGGCCAGACCTTTGGGATCTTGTCCTTTTTCACATAGAGCAAGCCGGTACCTTTCGGAGCGTAGAGCCACTTGTGAAGCGAAGTTCCGTAATAATCGCACTGAAGGTCGTCACGTTTGAATGCGAATTGTGCAAACGCGTGTGCACCGTCAACGATCGTTTCGATCCCGCGTGCACGGGCCATTTCACAGACCTTCCGCGTCGGAGTGATCTGTCCGGTAATATTTATTTGATGCGAGATCAGCAGCAGTTTGGTCCGAGGGGTGATCGCCCGCTCATACGCGGCGGCAATATCGTCGGCGTTATTCGGTGCGATCGGGATCTTGATGAGTTTTAGCTTCAGGCCCTCACGAAGTTCTCGCTGTCTCAGTGTCGTGAGCATCCGCGGGTAATCCTGCGTGTTCGCGATGATCTCGTCGCCCGATTTCAGGTCCAGGCCCATCAAAAGTATCTCGAGCGACTCGCTCGCGTTTCGGGTGATCGCGATCTCTTCGCTGTCGCAGCCGAACACTTCCGCGAGGCCGGTTCGGACCGTCTCCGACTGCGGTTCGAGGATACGCCACATGGTGTACGCGGTCGCATCCTCTTGCTGCCACGTGTAGCGGACGAACGCTTCGGTTACGATCCGCGGACTTGGGCTGACACCGCCGTTGTTTAGGTTGATAATTCCGCGCGTGACCGAGAAAGCCTGTTGGATCACCGCCCAGAAGTCCTCGTCGGCTGCGGCTGCGGCGGGCGTCAAATGCTCCACCGCGCGGACGGCGGCTTTTACGTCGCTGACGAGAGACGCGACTACAGACGACGAAAGGGCCATAAGGCCGATCCCCTTCCCGGCGTTCGAAAGGAATTTTCTCCGGTCGAATGGTGCTCCCCCTTGTTCAGGCTCGGCGATATTCATAAAGCTCCTTTCGGCAAAATCTGCATATGTAGGCTTCCGGATTCAGAAGCCCCTTACAATAGGGACATTTTCTTTGACCCCGCTCTCTTTCGTGCCGGGCGACCGCGAGATTCTGGGCAGCCAGGCCGACACCGATCGAAAAGATGACCAGCATCAGCGGTGCAAGGCAAAGCAAGATCTCTGTCGGCCCCAGGAACATCTACAAAACCTCAAGTTCCAAGTGCATCGACCAGCCGATCGATGTCCGACCCGGAGGTCGTCTCCGTCACGCAGACGAGGAACTCGTTCGCCCGCTCCGGGTAATACTTTGAGATCGGCAGCCCGGCGACAATGCCGTGTTCCTTTCGGACGCCCTCCAGCAACTCGCTCGCGGGCCGCGGGCCGCTGACCACGAATTCGTTGAACGTCGGTGCCGAGAACGCGACCGAAAAACCGTCGATAGCCGCGATCTTCTGTTTTGCGTATTCCGCCTTCCGGGCGTTTTGCTCAGCGACCTCACGCAAGCCTTGCTTGCCCATCGATTCTAGATAAATGGTTGCGGCCAGAGCGATCAGGCCCTGATTCGTACAAATATTCGAAGTGGCTTTCTCGCGGCGGATGTGCTGCTCGCGGGTAGAAAGGGTCAGGACGAATCCGCGGTTGCCGTCCTTGTCATAGGCGATGCCGCAAAGCCTGCCGGGCATCTGCCGGATGAATTTATCCTGCGTAGCGAACAGCCCGACGTGCGGGCCGCCGAAGCCCATCGGGATGCCGAAAGACTGGCCTTCGCCGACGACAATGTCGGCGCCGCACGCCCCGGGCGATTTGAGCAGCCCAAAAGAAATGGCCTCCGTTACCACGACGACGAAGAGCGCTCCGACAGCGTGAGCAGCGTCGGCAAGCCGTTCGAGGTTCTCGATGCACCCGAAGAAATTGGGCGATTGGACGACCAGGGCAGCCGTCTTATCATCCAGAGCCGAAAGATCGGCCACGCGGCCGGTCTTCGGGTCCATCGCCGCCGTTACGATCTCGGCGTCGCCGTGCTGGGTGTAGGTCTCGGCAACCTGGCGGTATTCAGGATGGACGCTGTCGGCGACCACGATCTTGTTCCGCCGGGTCACGCGCTGGGCCATCACATAGGCCTCGGCCATGGCCGTCGAACCGTCGTACATCGAGGCGTTCGCGACCTCCATCCCTGTCAACTGACAGATCAGCGTTTGGAACTCGAAGATATACTGCAGCGTGCCCTGCGACACCTCCGGTTGGTACGGCGTATATGACGTGAAGAATTCGGATCGCTGGATCAGATGATCGACGATCGTCGGCGAATAGTGCGAATAGACGCCCGCCCCGAGGAACGAAGGTTTCGCGGCCGCCGTGTTTCGGGCTGCCATCCGCTCCATCTCCGCGATCACCTCGGGCTCGGCCAGCGGGCGGGTTATCTTCAACTCGCGGCCCAGTTTCACGTCGGCCGGGATCGAACGGAATAGGTCGTCAGAATTAGAAAGCCCGATAGAATCGAGCATTTCTGCACGTTCCTCGGGCGAATTTGGAATATAACGCATGTGAATTTCGATCTTCGAATTGCGAATTTCGATCTTTAATATGTCTCTCCGAACAAGCGAGATCGCAAATCGAAATTCGCAAATTGTAAATAGTTTATCCCTGACTTGTTAGATATTCTTCGTATTCTTCAGCCGAAAGCATCGCGTCGGCCTCTCCGGGATTAGACATTTTGATCTTCACGAACCATGCCTCGCCGTAAGGGTCATTATTCACTTTTTCCGGAGTGTCGTTCAGGGCCGAGTTCACCTCGACAACCTCTCCGGCGACCGGCGTAAATATCTCGGAAACGGCCTTGACCGATTCCACCGAGCCGAATGCTTCATGGGTGCCGAAGGTATCGCCGACGCGCGGAAGGTCGATGTAAACTACGTCACCGAGCGAACTTTGTGCATAATCCGTGATCCCTATCGCGGCCGTATCACCCGTTACAGAGACCCATTCATGATCCTTGGTGTAACGCAGATCTTCAGGAATATTTGCCATTTTCTTAAAGTATTCTGTCCTGCCTTTTTATTTATTACGCCTGTAGAAAGGCGTTTCAACTACCTTCGCGGTCAATAATTTGCCCCTTACATCGATTTTAATTTCTTGGCCGATATTTGCAAAGGACGGCGGCAGGTATGCCATGCCGATGTTCTTTTTCAAATAAGGAGCCGGGCTTCCTGACGTAACGTAGCCAATCTTTTCATCGCCGACCAAAACATCGAAACCGTCGCGGGCGATGCCGCGATCGACCATCTCGAAGCCGACAAGCTTGCGTTCAAGGCCTCGTTCTTTTTGTTCGGCAAGAACGTCGCGGCCGACGAAGTCGCCCTTCTTCATCTTCGTGATCCAGCCGAGATTGGCTTCGAGCGTCGAGATCTCGTCGCTGAGTTCGTGACCGTAAAGTGCCATCGCCGATTCGAGCCTCAGCGTATTTCTTGCGGCGAGTCCCGCCGGCAGGATGCCGTCCGGTTCGCCGTAGCCGCCGGCTTCGAGCATCTTGTTCCAAAGCTGTTCGGCGAATTCCGGTGCCGCGTAAACTTCAAAACCGTCTTCGCCGGTGTAACCGGTGCGGGAAACGATCGCGTCAACGCCGTCAACCTTGCCTGTCGTGAACCAGTAATACTTGATGGCCGCGAGATCGATGTCCGTCAGTGTCCGTAGGATCGATTCAGCCTTCGGCCCCTGGATCGCGATCTGGCAAAACTCCGGACTCGCGTGCCTCAGCTGTATATTCGGCTCGACGAACTCCCCGGATTCCGCATTCCGAATTCCGCGTTCCGCATTTACCCTGATCCATTCCCAATCCTTATCCGTCGTCCCCGCGTTTACGACAAGCAGCAGCTTTTCGGGGCCGAAGCGGTAGACGAGCAGGTCGTCGATCACACCGCCATTCTTGTTGGGCATCGCGGTATAGTGCGCCTGGCCGTCGGCAAGGGCAGTGACGTCGTTCGTCGTAATGTAATTGACGAACTCGATCGCATCCGGGCCCTCGACCCAGATCTCGCCCATGTGCGATACGTCAAAAAGCCCGGCGGCGGTCCGCGTCCGCATATGCTCTTCGATCACGCCCGCCGTGTACTGCACCGGCATGTCCCACCCGCCGAAATCGACCATCTTGCCGCCGAGCCGGCGATGCACATCATTCAGCGGGGTTTTCTTGAGATTCTCGTCATCCATGACTCAGAGTTTAATTTACCGATTTCGACCTGCACAAGTGACACGAGAGATTTAGGTCGAAAATGCGTGGGTAAAGCCCGCGACCCCGGAGCCTATCGCCGCCGGATCACCTATGCTTTCAACGGGTTCCAATTTAAGGGATGCTCAGACTAGTGCATCCCCGAAGGGGACAAAGTAAATAGCGTCGGGTAACACCCGACGACCCGAGCCGAAATTGTATTCCCGTCCCTGAAGGGGACGAACTATCTTGGGCTATGCGACTCTCGCAGTCCGCTCAGGCTCGCCTGACCGTCGACGTTCGCTATAGATCGATACGCCCGCGTCGGCTGCTGTTGTTTAGCCGCCGACGCGGGGAAGGGTTTGGGGGGCTTTCTTTCTGCTCACTCGCTTGCATCCCCATCGATCAGTTTTCTACTTGACGTACTTCACCCATGTACGCCATCGTCCACGAATCAACTTGCCGGTGGTTATCCTGACTCCGCGTTTATCAACATTGCCATCACGATACGTAGCGTCTTCGATGAGTTCATACACCTTTCTGGGCTTTCCCCGGTAAACATCGAAGCCTTGGGTTTGATGCCAGCAGCAACCGCTCTTGGTGTAGACAAAGTGCATTTTTCTCTTGGGGTCAGTCTCGAACATTCCAAGACCACCGTAATTCATTCGCGTGAAGGAGCGGCTGAATACAAAATGCTTTTTGGTTGTTGAGTATAGAAAGATCTGATAGGAGGGCATCCCGTACCCGCCGTTGGTGCCATCGCAGATCGCTACGTCGTCGACTCCGTCGAAATTTAAATCTTCAAAGTTGATCACGCTCTGATCGTCGTAGCGGTTTGTTACGTTCGCCTTGGGCACCGGGTCCCAAACGTTGGTAACGGGCAGTGTAATAGTTTGGAAAGAGCGCCGCGCGTTTTTGCGAAAGAATCTCACTTTTAATGGCCCGCATTGACCACGACTACCGTCGTTGCAGCGACCCACGTCCAGTTCGACATCTACAAGCTTCGAGGCATCATTCAATCGAAACTGGTTCTGAGCGGGAACGACTATCACAAGGGCCGAGGTAATTATAAACGCACAGAGTATGGAGGTTTTCATACGGATTCAAACGTAGTTCGGTTCCTCCGGTCGGACAACCGTACTAGCAACAGTCCCTAGTTGTGGTGATACGTAGCGGCAAAACTCGTCTCGTTTTTTCGGGCTCTGCCCGTCTATTTGCGGAAAAGCTGCGCTTTTCCGGCCCGGCTCAATTCAAAAATGCGGCTTTGCCGCTCTATTTGCGGAAAGGCTCTGCCTTTCCGATACGCGTGGAATTTAGAAATGCGGCTTTGCCGCTCTATTTGCGGAAAAGCTCTGCTTTTCCGATAATCGCTCCTAAAATTTCTTGCGGCTACGCCGCCGCTCGTCCAAATGTTTCAGATTTCAAGAGATAACCCGGCTTTCTATCTGACCTCCGTCGCCCATAAGCGGCTTTCGATATTTCAGAAGGATGAGGTTAAGAAGGTCGTCGCCGATGCGTTCAACGAAGCGCGGATCTCGGGACTTATTTTGATCTTTGCTTATGTGATCATGCCGGACCATACGCACCTGTTAACCGATAATCACCGGGCGATCAAGGATGTGCTTCGGTTTATGAACGGCATTTCCGCGAAAAAGGTGATCGATCACCTGAAAGCCGGTGGTTATGAAAGCTCACTGGTGAAGTTGAGGATACAGGAGCGCGAAAACAAGCATAAGCACTCCGTTTATGAGCATCATCCGAACGCTTTCAGGGTGACCGGGGAAGATGCTTTTATGGAGAAGGTGAATTACATCCACCTGAATCCGGTAAGGGCCGGGTTGGTGGAGCATCCGGATGACTATCTGTATTCGAGCGCCCGGATATGGCACCGGCGTGCTCTGGAGAATGAGCCTTTGACGGTCGATATCGACAAGATCAAGTGGAGAGCGGCGGCGTAGCCGCAGAAGAGTTGTGGCGCTGTGCGGTGAAGCAGAGCTTCACCGCAAATAGAGCGGCTGAGCCGTTAAGAAGCCTCTTGGTGCTTATCGCTGTGCCTGCCTATTCTCTTCGGGCTGTGCCCGTCTATTTGCGGAAAAGCTCTGCTTTTCCGCCTCGGCTTGGGTCTGAAAATGCGGCTATGCCGCCAGTTCGATCGCGGGAAGCGGCGGCGTAGCCGCGGAGAATTGTTGGGGGTTGCTCGGTGAAGCAGAGCTTAACCGCAAATAGAGCGGCAGAGCCGCAAGTAGGTCATGGTTTATCCTTGAGTTTGAGCGGATTGCCGAAAGCGTCCTCAACTGTATCGCGGTATATCGAGTTACTGCGAACTATCTTGACCTTAAATTCGAAGCTACAGGTTGGGCACTCACCGAGAGTCGTGCAGTATATGCCGATCTGCCCGATACCCGTTTGCAAGAAATAGTCATTTCCCCATACTTCGTCGGCATCGTAACGAGCAATGTAGTCCTTTACACTAATGTGAAAAACGTCGTCGTAAACGTCGAGAAGTTCGGTAGGTGAATTCAGGAACCGATAGTCAGCAGGTTTCGGGTCCGTGTAAAACAGGACACGAAGCGGATACATCATCATAGACGCAACTTCGTGGCGTTCGTCTGCCGTGACGGACTTCTGAAATCGTCGGAAGAACTCTTTGGCTTCTGCTTGTTGTTTATCCCACGGAAATGTTGTGTCGGTTTCGATCGGCAACAACTCACGGCATTCGCCGGGGTGATGAGTGGGTACCGTGCCTTCAGGACACGCGCCAAGCTCACGGGTCCTTTGCTGACGGAATTCAACAATTCCGACAATTAGCATAATGGACATCGCTGCGATACCCAGAACCCCGACAAATATGTTTCTGCTAGTCATCTGCACGATTATACAAAAGGCCCCGGCGGTGGCCGAGGCGTTTTGGTGATTGGCGGACGAGCCCGCCGCTGAACGATAGAGCGGGCAAGGCCGCATAGGAATGGTGGACGCCGCGGTGCGGCGGGGGCAAGCAGGGATGCTTGCCCTCCAGTCGCGACGCCATCCAGACTTACGTTCACATCACCATTCCGCCGATGCCGGGTCGGGTTTGGTGAAAAAAAGTATTCCCTTAGTGTGTAGTCTGTGATAGTATGTTGCACATACGGCACGGGCACGCGATCTCGTGCTCGGTATCTTGGCACGTCTGATCTTTGAAAAACTGGGGTTTCATTTGGGACCGGGCGTCACGCTTTATGTCTGAGCGTCTCACTTTTCGAGGCGGGCATTATTTCTAAGTGAGACGGTCAACGGTGGTTAACCCTCTCATGTCCAACAGTTAGCCGTCTCACTTGTGGACCGTTAAGTGAGACGATTCGAGCGATATTTGGACGTTCCAGGGTGACAGGGATCGGCTGACTCGTCGGTCATCGATAGATATGGGGTACTCGCTCGGCGGGAAAATGACAACTTCGACGACCATGCAGCCGTCGTCGTCGTGGTCACGGAGTTCGCTTTCCGATTTGCGGTCGCGTCGCTTCCGGGCCGGCCTAGTTCTTTGTTTTTGTCGGTTCGGGCGGGAGTTTGCCGACGGCTTCGATGATCTGGTCGCAGAGCTCGATGGTGTAGATCATAGCCCCGCGTTCGACCTCGTCTTTCGAGCGTTCAACTTCGTCGGCAAGGACGGGGCGGTATCGGTTCGCGGCGGTCCCGAGTTCACGAACCGCGACGGCAAATCTGCCCGGGTCTTTCTTTGCCCGCTTGTCGCCCTTGTCTCTGATCGGGGCAGCGTTCGGGTTAGCGGCGAGGTTGTCGATGTCGTCGACCGCTTTTTGCAGGATCTTCTTAATATCGTTGAAAAGCTGGACCCGCGTTCCTTCGGGAAGTGCTCCCCACGTGTCGGAGGCCTTGCCTGCATCCTTCCAGCCATTCACATTGATCCCAAGCACAAAAAACCGGCGGTCGATCATGCGGGAAAGGGCGACAACACGTGCGTCGATGTCCTGCGCGTCACGCACGATCTCGATCTCGTTCTCAGTAAGGAAATCGCGCCTCTGGCCGGGAACCGCTGCGGCAGCGACACAGAGAAATGCCACAAGGAGAGCGAGATACTTCGGGTGTAAGGGGTTCATGGTTTGGTCCGGGGGAGAACGGTGTCTCCGAAAAGAGGTTCGACGGCCTTTGCCCGGGCCTCGCGGACATAACCGATCAGGTTTCCGACATAGGGTTCGTACCGCAATGGTATTTCGCGTCGTATGAGTTCAAGCCGAGGCCGGAATTTTCTCAGGCCGATCTCGAACCGTTTGTAATTGTTAAGGACCTTTCGGCTGTCGCGATCGCTCGCATTGAGAAAGTCGAGGGTGTTGTCCATCAGGCCGTGGAAACGGCCCAATTCGCCGTACATTTCGTCGAGCTGGTCTGCGGCCATGAGCTCTTCGGCCTTTGTCAGGCGGGCATCCATGAGTTCGAGCGCGTACTGGGTCCTTTTTTTGACGTCCTTTGTAGAGTCGAGCCTGGTAAGTTCGTCCTTGCTGACAAGCCGCAGCGGCGGAGGCGCGGTTTCCTCCGGCACCGTCTGGAGCCTGGCCTCTACGGCAAAAATGCACAGGAACAGGGCAGCAAATATCGATCCGCCGATCGACGATCTTTTGGCTCCAGCGATCAGATTTCCAGCTATCATCATTCTCAGCCGTTTGGCCATCATTCTCTTTCGGCCTTTTTGCCCTTACCCTCCCTTATTTGTTTTTGTAGACCCGGCATTCTCAGTTTAACCTTTTCTATCTCGAGTTTGTTTTTTTCGACGTCCGCGTGGCGCATGAATAGTTGATAATTCGCCATGGCGTCCATATATTCCTCAAGCCGGTCGTAGGTGATCCCAAGGAAATAATAGACGATCGCGGTTGACGGCTGCTTTTCAGCGATCCAAAGGTACTCCGTTTTTGCCTCTTCAAGCCGGTTCATCTGGAAAAATGCCGTCGCCAGATTCGTCCGGATCGTCAGGTTGTCCGGTGCCGATGCCTTCAGCTGAGTCAGAATGCGGATCGCATCCTCAAACGCGCGAGCCTGAACAAGGGCCGCAGCGAAGCCGATCGCATGGGCGACATTTTGCGGCTCAAGCTCGGAGGCCTGGCGGCAGAAATCCAACGCCTTCTTCGGATCCGGGATCCGGTACGCTGCGCAAAGCCGGCTGAGCACCTGGGCATTGCCGGGGGATCTCGCGTTGAGAGCTTCCAGCGATGCAGGATCATCCGCTTGTGCGAGGACTATCTTATCGCGAAGCGCGGCCGCATCGGGCGAATCCTTAAGGCCGTCAAGAATTGAAAGGGCGTCAGAAGATCGGCCCTCCGAATATGCAAGACGGGCCCGAAGCAATGGAAGTCCCGCGAGATCCGGCGCGATCGTTTCAAGCCGTCGGATCAGGTTCTCGGCCGTCACGGTATCACCCTCGTCGATCACGGCCGAGGCCTTAGTAAAGATCGCGTACTGATTCTTCGGGTCAAGTTCGATCGCCCGGTCGAAACTGACACGGGCGGCGGCCCGCTCACCCAGCGCTGATTCCAAAGCACCTCGGGCCGCCCAGGCCGATGCGGTCGGCCGGGCCTTGCCGGTCAGGTTCTTCAAGAGGGTGAGAAGTTCGCGAAGTTCCTCGGGCTTTGAGCCGTTCTTAAGTCTGAGTTCGGTGAGAGCCGACAAGGCCAGGGAATTCTGATCGTCGATCTCGATGGCTTTCTTCAAATGCTTTTCGGCTTCCGCCATCTCACCCTTTCGCACCAGTACGGAGCCAAGGTTTGCGAGGGCAAGCGACCATTCAGGGCGCTGTTCGACGGCACGGCGGAACCCCTTCTCGGCTTCGGCGGTCCGGCCAAGCGAGAGCAAGGCATGGGCTTTCTGAAGCTCGGCCTCGGGAAACTTCTCGACCTCGTCGATCGCCTGGTCGTAGAGCTTTATCGCTTCAAGCAGATCGCCCTTCTCATGGGCGTCCTGGGCCTTTTGGAAGAGTTCGACCGCGCCGCTGACATCCTTCTCGGGTTCCTCCTGGGCGAGGACGCCGATGGGGAAAAACGCCAGCGCAGCGATGAAGATCCATCTAGCCGCCAAGGCAAGACGGTAGCCCGGGGCGGCCTGAGGTTGAGATTCTATTCTTGATAACACCGTTCGCAGGACCTTCAGTTTAACACGTTCCTCTGATCCAAAGCTATCCCGATATCCGGCTGAAACTTCTGGTTCGCCGCTGCCGTTCGGACAGATGCGAGCAGTTCCGCGCGACCGATCGGACCACCGGCTGTGCCCGATCTCAAACGAAGCTTTTCGCCCACATTCAGCTGCAAGAAACAGAGGTGCTGACCGTGTGATGCGCTAATTCTCGCAGGTGTTGTTTATTTGTGTGCCCGGCTCCTTTGCCTTTTTCTCAATTTCAATTTAGCTTAATTGATTTGGTTCGTTTCTCATCCTCGACGAATGTGGAAGAAAAGAACCTGAACCTCGGCCCCGCGACGGCCGTTCGAACAACGGCGGCGTCACTTCTGATCAAGGCCGCGGGACCGTGTGATTTACCGTTAGAACATATACAGATTGGAGAAGTGAAGACGAATGGCAAATCCGATGGCCGATGAGATGCGGCGTTTTAAGGGCAGCGACGAGAAAAATCCGTTCGAGGCCATGAGTGAACGGTTCGACCGGGCCGCCCAATTGCTCGGGCTCGACGCGGACCTTTATGCCGTGATGCGCGTGCCGAGCCGCGAGATCAAGGTCTATGTGCCGGTAAAGATGGACACGGGGCACATACAGGTATTCGAGGGGTTTCGCGTGCAGCACAACTTTGCCCGCGGCCCGGCAAAAGGCGGAATCCGTTATGCTCCGGATGTGTCGCTCGACGAGGTAAAGGCCCTTTCGGCGTGGATGACGTGGAAGTGTGCCGTTGTGAATGTCCCTTTTGGCGGGGGCAAGGGCGGCATTATCTGTAACCCGCAGCAGATGTCCGATGGGGAACTCGAACGCCTGACCAGACGCTATACGGCGGAACTGATCGATTTTATCGGTCCCGACAAGGACGTACCCGCTCCAGACATGAATACGAACGAGCAGACCATGGCATGGATCATGGACACCTACTCGATGCATGCCCGGCACACGGTGACGGCGGTCGTCACGGGAAAGCCAGTCGCGTTGGGCGGCTCGCTGGGGCGGCGCGAGGCTACGGGCCGCGGCGTCCTTTTCTGCGTTAACGAAGCGATCAAGAGATTCAACCTAAAGCCCGAGGACACGTCTGTCGTCGTCCAGGGAGCCGGCAATGTCGGAGGCATCGGCGCTCAACTCATGCAGGAACAGGGGTATAAGGTCGTCGCGATCTCCGATATTGGGAGCGGTATCTACAATTCGAACGGATTGGATATTCCGGTCGTGCTCGATTATCTCAAGCGAAACCGGACACTTGAGGGCTTCCCCGAGGCCGACCAGGTCTCGAACAAAGACCTGCTCGAGCTACCGTGCGATGTGCTTACTCCATGCGCGACCGAGAATCAGATAACCTCGGAAAACGCGGACCGGATCCAGTGCAAGATCCTTGCAGAGGGTGCCAATGGACCAACCACGCCCAAGGCTGATAAGATATTGCACGATAAAGGGATATTCGTTATCCCCGACATACTTGCGAACGCCGGCGGCGTGACGGTCTCGTATTTCGAATGGGTCCAGGACCGAATGGGCTTTTTCTGGCCCGAAAGTCAGGTGAATTCAAGGCTTGAAGAGCAGATGGTCGCAAGTTTCAATGAATTGGCCCATTACGCGAGCAAACACGACGTAGATTCGCGTACGGCAGCGTACATGCTGGCGATCGACCGGGTCGCTTACGATACCCGGATGAGAGGCATTTACGCCTGAACTAAGTTTCTGCTAATACCTTAAAAACACTTGATTTTAAGGAATAGTTACGCTAAGGTCTAAACGAGGGAAATGGAAGCGGCGAAACAATGTCCCCTCGCCGTCACTATTTTCGTTGTTTTACTTGCTTAAATTGAAACACTAATGCCCGCGTGCCGAGACGTGCCTATGGCCGTTTTGGCAAGGCCGAGGGCATATGTAATAATTACGTGGTCTCGATGCAAATCTTGGAACTAAAGAGGAAGTTCAGGAACGCGGCTGCGAACTGAAACATTTATCACGGCGGAGGAGAATAATGAAACTCGCTTATAGAGTATTGATTGCTACGCTGGTCTTGCTGGTCTTTGTTTTCGCGGCATCTGCCCAGACTATAAAGAACGCAAAATCGGAGAAAGATGCCAGGAACACGGCACCTACGGTCGGAACCGGCGGTTCGATGGGCGGTCCGACCGGACTGTTCACTGTTTATGACGGACAAGTCCTGCGTAGGGGCGAGTTCACATTTAGCGGAGCCTACAGCAATTATGACCGGGATCCCGGGGATGTTGACATCATGGAACTCCCGGTCAGCTTTCAGGTAGGCGTCACCGACTACTTTGAATTGTTCTTCAACACGGATGCTTACCGTGGGATCAAGGTCAATTCACCTGCTAATCTATCAAGCTTTTACCTGCCGAATTCTCAGTTGGTGATTGGAGGCGTCCTGCAAAGCGGGCCGGCCATCGTCCTGGCCCCCAATGGGCCGGGAGCAGGCCCCCTGAAGGGCCTTTCAATATATCGCCCGACCGGGACGCAGCCTTACATCCTTTTCCCGTTCGTCGGCGGAACAGCCGGTTCGTTCGGCCTTCCGTTCTCGGGCCCGTCGTTCGGTTTCCCGGCGGGAACGAATGCGACCTTGGGCCCGCCAACAGCTGGCGGCGACGGCGCTGACAACTTCCCGGGAATTGGTTCGCCGTTCGGCAGCATTCTGCCGGGTGTCGTTTTCCAGACGGCCTGCAGCAACGGTGCGGCTCAATGCCCGGCCATTGCTTCGTCGCCGTCGGTTTTCTCTTCGAGACCGATCTATTTGCCTGATGCACCGTTCATCAATCGGCGTTACGGTGAATCTGCCTTCAACACGTTCACGTTCGGCGGCAAGGTCCGCTTCACGAATGTGAATAACCCGGTCGGCGTCGGGATCGTGGCTTACTACCGTGCCAATTACGACAACGCCGGAAGTTTTGGCGGATTCAACCAGATGCTCGGAGGATCGAGTGCCGGTTCGAATCGCGGCGACCTGGGCGGCTTCCTTTTTCTTGACGCCCGCGTTGCACGGTGGATGAACGTCTCAGGAAACGTCGGCTATCACTGGAACGGCGACGTCAGGGGCGATTTCCCGGGCGGGACCTTTACATTGCTTGATCGGCCCGATGAATTCCTCGTGGCCGGCGGTATCGATTTTCCGGTCAACAAGTACTTCCAGCCCATCGTCGAGGGACGTGTTCTTCGCTATGTGGGCGGCAGGACGCCTAACGCCTACGAGCAGCATCCGATCGATTTTCTCGCCGGTGCCCGGATCCATGTAAACAGGTTCTTCGGTATTGGATTTGCCTATCGGATGAATGTGAATCAGCAGGATTCCGACAGCTTTGACGAAGATTCGTCGAGGTCGCACTCGGTCGTTTTGCCTTGCAACAACTTCGGGTCGACGTTCGGCACTCAGGGTGAAGGTTGTTCTCCTGTTACTGTGACGCGAAGCATCGCGGGCTTGCCGCCGGGCTTCCGCGCATCGTCCGATCCTCATGGAGCTATCTTCCAGGTGTGGGCCGGCCGACGGAATCCGCGACAGGGCGAGATCGAGAACAAGTGGGCCAATGTCACTGCATTGTCGGTTAGCGATTCCGAGATCGTTCTTCCGTGTCCGGCGGGTACGCGGGCCCCGGAAGGTACGTGTAACGACAGCACGACCGTCAATGTCAATACGACGGCAGTTGATCCTGAGAATGATGTATTAACTTATAACTACACAGTTTCGGGCGGACGGATCATTGGAACCGGGGCGAATGTTCAATGGGATCTGAGCGGTCTCCAGCCTGGTTCATATACGATCACCGCGGGCGTTGATGACGGGTGCGGCCTTTGCGGCCAGACCCAGACCCAGACGGTTCGCATCGTTGAATGTCCGAACTGCACGCGTCCGTGCGAATGTGCGACCATCTCGGTCACCGGACCGGCAGGCATCACGCAGCCGGGCGACGCAATGACCTTCACGGCGACGGTCAGCGGCGGAACGGCTTCGAACCTGACATACAACTGGACGGTCACAGCCGGTACTATCGAATCCGGCCAGGGCACGCCTAGCATCACGGTCCGCACGACACGGGCGATGGCGAATACAAGCGTCACCGCAACCGTTGACGTCGGCGGCCAGGATCCGGCATGTGATTGCCCGAGGACCGATTCGGAGACCGGCGGCGTTGCACCGAATCCTCAGCCTGTGCTTATCGACGAATTCGGCAAACTGCCGAACGACGATATCAGGGGCCGTCTCGATCTGTTCTTCGCCGAGTTGTCGAATAACCCGAATAACCAGGGTTACATCATCAACTACGGTGACGATCGCGACGTCGCGGCACGCGAGCGGTTGATCAACAACCACATCGCCTTCCGTAACTTCGACAGGTCAAGGATCACGCTCGTAAGAGGCGGAACGCACGAATCCGGCGAGGTGTACACTAAGTTCTACCGTATACCTCCGGGTGCCGAGAATCCGGCTCCATAAGGACGCAGCATAGCTTCGTGCCCGAAAGGGTGCGAACATTCAGAACCAAAGAGGGCCCCGTCGAAATCGGGGCCCTCTTTCATTTTGTCTCCGGTTTCCGGCCCGTTTCCGATGCTCAACGGCTTAACGGGAATGAATGCACGGCCGGCAGTCCACAGGCCGGCCATCCGGGCGCGGCCGAAAAAAGTTTTACATTGGCGGCCGAATTTTGTAGGATTTAATCAATGCGAGCGTTCTTCGCCCTTTCTTTTCATTCTTAAAATAAGTGGGTCGTGTCAGGTAGGAAGCAAACTGCGTCGCGGTGTCTTCATCTGAACTGACGAGGCCCGCCGCAGCCCAGCTGGATTCCGAGATTAGAAATTATGCGAAAGCAAGTAATGATCTTAAAAAAGGTTTGCCCGCCCTTCCGAACCGGCGCGATATTGGCGCTGATCTTTGCAATGTTCGCGACCGCATTCCCGGATGACCCGGTCGAACGGAACGTATTCACCGATCCGGGCGGTCTGTCGCGATGGTCGGTTCTTGGCCCGTCGGGTGGAGATGTCCGGGCGGTCGAGATCGACCCTCGGGACAAGAACAAGATCTATATCTCGACAATGGACGGGCAGATCCATGTATCAGAAGACGCCGGCCGATCCTGGCGAATGCTCGTCAAATTCGATGTCCCGCAGCTTGTACTGGACCAGCTTTTGGTGGACAGCCGCGATTCGAACGTGATCTATGCTTCGGGGCATCGCGGCAAGCTCCCGGGCGGTTTCTTTAAGACGACGGACGGCGGCCGCACGTGGAAAGAGGCAAAGGACCTTCGCGAACAGGCGATCCATGCCATGACACAGGCCGCGTTCGACCCGAACATCCTTTTTGTCGGTACGAAGAACGGTATTTTCGTATCGAAGGATTCTGGCGATGATTGGGACCGGATCGATTCCGCGACGATGCCGCTCGACATCAATTCTATGGCGATCGACCCGCGAAACATCAACACGATCTACGCGGGGACCACATGGCGGCCGTATAAATCGACCGATAGCGGAAAAAGCTGGCGGCTGATCAAGACCGGAATGATCGACGACTCGGATGTTTTTGCGATAACTATCAACAACGGCAACAACGAACACCTGATCGCCTCGGCATGCAGCGGCATCTACGAGTCGCTCGACGGCGGTGAGAAGTGGCGTAAGATCCAGGGCATCCCTTCCACCTCACGCCGGACCCGCGACATCCTGCAGCATCCGTCGGTTCCGGGAACGGTTTATGCCGCAACAACCCAGGGTTTCTGGATGTCCACGAACGGCGGGCGTACGTGGATCATGACGACTCCAAGGACGCTTGAGATCAACTCTATCGCGGTTCACCCGGATGAGCCGAAGCGAGTGTTTATCGGTACGAACAACTTCGGCGTGATGGTCTCGAACGACGGCGGGCGGAATTTCGTTCCGGCCAACGACAGCTTCACGAGCCGCTTCACTTATACAGTCACGCCCGATCTTACTCAGAAGGGCCGGCTTTATGCGACCACAAAGAATACGAGCACGAGCGGCGGCTTCGTATTTTTAAGCGATGACGGTGGGGCGACCTGGACGCAGGCAAAGGGCCTCGACGTAAACCGCGTTTCGCCGTTTTCGATACTTCAGGACAGCGTCGACAACAACAAGCTTTATCTTGGAACGAACCTCGGAATGTTCCGCTCGCTCGACCGGGGGCTCACATGGACGCCGGTGACATATCCGGCCCCGCCGAAAAAGCCGGTGGCGAGGACCGTGCGGGGGCGCAAGCGGGCTCCGGCGGCCAAAACACCGGTTAAACCTGCGGCTGTTGTGAATAAAGCCGGGCAGGAACTTGTGCCGATCGCCAATGAGACGGTCAAGGTGCTTGTGCACACTCAAGACGAGAAGAACGGCATCCTTGCGGGAACGGAAAAGGGCCTTTACAGAACTTACGACATAACAAAGGGCTGGGAGAAGATCACTTTCGGCGAGGGCATCAACCATAATGTTTTCGCGATCGCGGCCTCGCCGCTCGTGCCTGGAACGATCTGGGTGGGGACGGCGACGTCCGGGGTGATCGTGTCCGAGGACAACGGCGAAACGTGGCGAAAGGTCGAAGCAACGCCGGCGAACATACCTATCAGTTCGATCGCGATCGACCCGAACCGGCCCAACAACATCTACGTCGGCACCATCCATTCGCTCTATCTCAGCCGGGACGGGGGCCGTGCGTGGACACGACGAGGCGGCAACCTTCCGCTTGGCAACTTCACGAGCATCCTGATCGATCCGCGTAACCCCGATGACATCGTCGTTTCGAGTGCTCTCGAGAACGACGGCGGGGTTTACTACTCAAAGGACGCCGGGGCCAATTGGAAGCGTTTCGATTCGAAGGACCTTAAGCTTCCGTCACGGCGGGTCTGGTCGATGGCATTCGACCCGACCGATGCCGACCGTATTTATGCCGGGACTCATTCGTCTGGTGTTTACCTGATCAACAGAAACCTCAGCGATGAAAGCGCGTCGACCACGGCGGTGAACAAATGATCTCCCCCGATCCGTGATAGTTTGAAGGCGGTGCCGGCGCACCGCCTTTTTGTTGGCCGTTTTGAACTTGCGGGCCGCGAATCTATAATCGAAATCACCGTTTGGAGAATTGGTTGCCGATGCACGAAAGCGGTCAGTCAAGGTTGCCGGCCCGGCATTTCGCCGGGATCGATAGCCTTCCGTTCTCGAAGCTGCCCGGGCAATCAAGGCTTTTTATCGATTATCAGGACGACCCTCGAAGCCTTAGGCGTTATTATCCGAACCCGCCCGGATCCTATCGCAATCTCCCGTCGTCAAAAGGAGAGGTGCTGTCAGGTTATTCTTCCGACCGCGATCTGCTTTGCGATTCGCTGTTGGAGATAAATCGCTCTTATGAAGCAGCGGAAGCCGTAACTGCCGCGATCGGGAAACTCCGGAAGCCGGACACGGTGGCGGTTCTAACCGGTCAGCAGGCGGGCCTTTTTACCGGGCCGATCTATTCGATCTACAAAGCCGTGACCGCGATACGGTTGGCTGAATACCTGGACAACAACGGCGTGGCGGCCGTGCCTGTATTTTGGGCAGCTACAGAAGACCACGACCATGAAGAAGTCTCGAACGCGTTCGTCATCGATGCTTCGGACCAGCTCATTGAATGCAAGGTCACTTTTCCACCGGAGGCAAAAGGGAACTCGGTCGGACACTTTCTGTTCGATCAAACAACCTTAGCCGCGGTTACCGCGATGTTCGAACGTCTTCGGCCGTCAGAGTTCAGCGGTGAACTTAAGGAGTTCCTATCAAGTATCTGGAGGCCCGGCTCGACCCTCGGGGACGCGTTTTGCCGGACAATGGCGGCTTTGCTTGGCCGCTACGGCCTCATCATGGCGGACCCGCATCACACAGGATTGAAGAAACTGGCCGCGCCCGTTTATGCAGAAGCGATCGAGCACAGGCAGGAACTGAGCCGGGCTTTGAATGCCCGCGGAAAAGAACTGAACGCAGACGGTTACCACGCCCAGGTGGAGGTCATGCCCGATCACATTCCTCTGTTCTGGCATGATGATGAAGGCCGAAGGCTCGCGCTTCGACAGTCGGATAACGGCAATGTGAGGGTGAAGGGGACCTTGTCGAGCTTTACCGCTGACGAATTGGTTCGATCGGCATCGGACGAACCGGACCGCTTCAGCCCGGCGGTGATGCTTCGGCCGGTCGTCCAGGACCATATTTTCCCGACGATCTGCTATGTCGGCGGGGCTGCCGAGGTGGCCTATTTCGCCCAGAACAGTGAGGTGTACCGCGTGCTAGGCAGGCGGGCAACACCGATAATCCATCGCCAGAGTTTCACCTTTGTTGAAGCACGCCATCGGCGAGCGATGGAAAGATACGATCTTCGCTTCGATCAAATGTTCTCCGGAAGAGAAATATTGATCCCGCAAAAGATCGACGAACTCATCGATCCGGAGCTTGCAAAGGCGTTTGACGATGCCGAGGCGACGATATTTCGCGAGTTAGATCGGCTTGAACAGGCGTTGGCGAGATTCGATGTGACGCTCGCCGCCGGACTCAAGACCAGACGGCGAAAGATCGCTTATCATCTGGCTGCCACGCGAAAAAGATATCATAAGCGGCGGGCCGAATCCGACGAGACCGCGGTCCGTCGTTTGAGAGCGGCCTTCGGATCGTTGCTGCCCGCCGGAGGCTTGCAGGAGCGGACCTTGAACGTCTTTTATTTCCTGAATCGGATCGGCCCGGGATTTATCGATTCGATCTACGAGGCCGTTGACCTCGAAGACCGCGGGCACCGCATCGTTTATTTATAGGATGAATAAGATCAGAGTATTGCCGGATCACCTAGCAAACCAGATCGCCGCGGGCGAGGTGGTCGAGCGGCCGGCGTCCGTGGTCAAGGAACTCGTTGAGAACGCCATCGATGCCGGTGCCGACCGCCTGAAGATCGAGATCGAACTGGGCGGCCGCCGCCTGATAAGAGTGAACGACAACGGGTCGGGATTGGTCCGCGACGACGCGGTCCTGGCATTCGAGCGCCACGCGACTTCTAAGATCAGAACTCTGGAAGACCTTTCGATGATCGGAACGCTCGGATTTCGCGGTGAGGCGCTGGCGTCGATCGCGTCGGTTGCGAAGGTCAGCCTCACGTCGAAGACCGAAGCCGAGACGGCCGCGACGGCGGTCTTGATCGAGGGTGGAAGGCTGATCGACGTGAAAGATGCAGGACGCGACACGGGAACGACCATTTCGGTCCGCGACCTTTTCTTCAACACCCCGGCACGGCGCAAATTCATGCGGTCGGAAGCGACGGAAAACTACCATATCGCGAGCATCGTGACCCACTATGCCCTTGCGCACCCGGAAATTGCCTTCGATCTGATAAACAACGGCCGCGAGGTGCTCACTGCTTCTCCGGCTCGAAACCTCCGCGAACGAGCATTCCAGATCTTCGGCGCAGGTCTGCTCGATAGCCTGGTCCCGGTCGCCGGGGGGCGCGAGTTCGTCGCAAAGGTGTCGGGGTTCGTGTCGGCACCACGAGAACGCCGCACGAACCGCGATTCACAGTATTTTTTCGTCAACAGCCGTTACGTGCGGGACAAGACCATCGCCAGCGGGCTGGCCGAGGGGTTCCGGTCGGTCTTGCCGCACGGGGTCTATCCGGTTGCGTTCCTTTTTGTCGACGTACCGGTCGAAGAGATCGATGTGAATGTCCATCCGGCAAAGACCGAGATACGATTTCGGCGAAGCGAGGCCGTGAAAGACGTGATAGCCGAGGCGATAAGGTCCTCGCTTGCACAGGCAGGTGTCGTCGCCCAAGAGCCTGATACGATTTCCGAAACTGCCGCTTTTGAACCGGCTGAGCTCAAGGCCGAACCTGGCCGTTTTGCAGAAACCGACGAGTCCGCTCGATCTCAAGGGATGCTTGATCTTCCGCAAGTGCCTGAATCGTTTACCGCGCGTGCCGTTGGTGCCGGAGCCGGACCGGCTGCCGATACTGAGGCGGCGATGCCCGCCCCCGATCCCGGCCCCGCCGGGGGCGAAGTCACCTTTGAACATGACTTTTCGGCCGAGTTTGAACAGGCGGCTGAGAAGCGCACCGAACCCTACGTGCGAGAGCTTTCGGCCGAACCTATAGCGCAAGAACTTGGAGTAATCCCGCCACTCAACTCGGCTGCGCCGCTGGTCCGCGAAGGATCGGTCGACGAAGTTTCGCGATCGAGGATCAGGCCGATCGACCAGCTTCACGAAAGCTTCATTATTGCGGTCGATGATGAGGGCCTTCTCCTCATAGATCAGCATGTAGCACACGAAAGGATCCTGTTCGACAAATTCAGAACGAAGGAATCTGAACGCCCGATCGAATCTCAGAATCTCCTGCTTCCGGAAACCCTTGACCTGACTCCCGCCCAGGCCGAAGTCTTCCAGATGATCGAGGATGATCTTGCTGGACTGGGATTCGGCCTGATGAGATTATCGGGACGGACGGTGGCGATAAAGTCGATCCCGACGGACCTGCCGCCAGCTGAAGCACGCAACCTCCTCGCCGAGATACTTGATTCTATCGAATCAGACAAGCGACGCGGCGCGAAGGCCGTTTTTCGCGACAGCATTGCGGCGAGCCTCGCGTGCAAGGCTGCGGTCAAGATAAATATGAAACTGACGCCGGAAAAGATGCAGTGGCTGATCGACGGGCTGCTGCAGACATCGTCGCCGACAACCTGTCCGCACGGGCGGCCTGTGATCCTGCGCCTGACGATGAAGGATATCGAAAAAGGATTTCACCGGAGCTAAAAATGCCCACTGACAACAAGAAAAATGGTGTCATTTCTCCAGGACGGTCCGACGCGTTTTGGCGTCGCGTGTATCTTGCGGTCGTCGGAGTCACCTTCGTTGTGATAACCGGCTTATGGGCATTCTCGCGTTTCTTTTCTTGAGGTATAACCGCCGATGGGAATTCTTGATTGGGGCATCGTTGTTGCCTATCTGGTCTATGTGATCTGGGACGGGATCCGAATGACCAAATTCACGGGGAGCAAGGAAGGGTACTTTCTTGCAAACCGGGGCCTGCCATGGTGGGCGGTCGGACTGTCGGTGATGGCAACCCAGATGTCGGCTATCACTCTGGTCGGAACACCCGGGCAAGCCTATTCCGACGGGATGCGCTTCATTCAGTTCTACTATGGGCTTCCGTTCGCGATGATCATCCTCTGCGTAACGGTCGTGCCTTTCTTTCATCGAGCAAATGTATTCACCGCCTATGAATATCTGGAAAAACGATTTGATGTAAAGGTCCGGACGCTGACGAGCTTTTTCTTCCTGATATCCCGCGGCCTCGGGGTCGGAACGATCATTTCGGCACCCTCGATCGTTCTTTCGATCGTATTCGGCTGGAACCTGATCGCGACGATCTTTGCCATTGGATTGACGACGACGGTCTATACGATGTTAGGCGGCGTGCAAGCCGTTACGTGGACCGACGTGAAGCAGATGGTGATCATCTTCTTTGGGCTCGGGGTCGCGATCTGGGTGATCATCTCGGGATTTCCGACAGGCGTCTCACTCGCCGACGGGCTTCATTTGGCCGGGAGCCTCGGGAAGTTGGAGACTGTCGACACGAAGTTCGATCTTTCAGAGACTTATACCGTCTGGTCCGGGTTGATCGGCGGCCTTTTCCTAATGCTAGGTTATTTCGGCTGCGACCAGAGCCAGGTCCAGCGATTCCTCACAGCCCGTTCTGTTGACGAAGGGAGAACTTCGCTGCTGATGAGCGCGTTCCTAAAGATCCCGATGCAGTTCGTGATCCTATTAATGGGCGTGCTCGTATTTGTCTTTTATCAATTCACCGCACCGCCGGCCGTTTTCGATGCGAACGAGTTGGCAAAGGCACGTCCGACCGCCGAGTTCCAGAAGATCGAGCAAGCATATCAGAGTGCACATGCCGCACGTCGCGACGCGGCGGTCGAATATGCTGCCAACGGCGGTGACCTTGCGAAATACAGAGATGCGGACAAAGCCTTTAACGAAGCCCGCAAGAATGCCATCGATCATGTGCGGGCCACAAGTTCACCGAATTTCAACGATGTAAATTATGTATTTCCCACATTTATCCTCGCACATATGCCGATTGGGGTGATCGGATTATTGATCGCCGCTATTTTTGCCGCGGCAATGTCGTCGATCGCGGCCGAACTGAATTCTCTCGCGACGGCAACGACGATCGATTTCTATCGAAGGCTTTTTAAGCCGGAAGCGACCGACCGTCACTTCGTCGCTGTTGGCCGGATCTCGACTTTGATCTGGGGCCTGTTTGCGTGTGTGGTCGCGATCTTCGCAACAAATCTGGGTTCACTGATCGAGGTGGTCAACAAATTTGGATCGTTCTTTTATGGTTCGCTGTTAGGTGTTTTCGTGCTCGCGTTTGTGGTAAGAAGGGCAACTGCCCGCGGTGCATTTTGGGGGCTCTTGCTCGGGATCTCAGCCGTTTTTCTCACGTCACGAATTTTCACAAGTTCGGCCGGTTATTATTTTTCGGTCCCAACACTGTCTGCGGACCTGTCGTGGTCAAATTATTGGCTGAGTATTCCGTCATTTACTTGGATGGGTGAAACACCCGGCGGAAAGCCGATCATCGCATTTCTTTGGCTGAATCTTGTCGGTTGTCTTGTTACGGCAGCTGCCGGCTACGTTATTAGCTTAGCCGGACCGGCTCGCTCTGTTAGCGGCGAAAATGAGACGTGAGGTCTCAGTGTTTTTATGTTCAAATCCATTCGAGTTTTCGTGTCATGTCTTCTTCTGCTGGGCGTTTCGACGTCGTTGACGGTAAATTCACCCGCGCAGATCAAACCGGTTTACGACCACGGAGCTCTCGGCCTTGTGCGTCAGTTGAAACGGCTGAATACCTCGGCAAGCGCGATGATGATCGGGGCTCATCCGGACGATGAGGATACGGCCCTGCTTTCTTATCTCTCTCGGGGCGAGAACGCGCGGACGGCCTATCTTTCGCTGACCCGCGGGGACGGCGGCCAGAACATCATCGGGCCTGAACTCGGCGAAGCTCTTGGGGTGATCAGAACTGAAGAACTGATCCAGGCGAGAAAGCTCGACGGGGCCGAGCAGTATTTTACGCGTGCTTACGACTACGGGTTTTCGAAGACGCTCCAGGAAGCCCGGCTGAAGTGGGATGAAAACGTGATCCTGTGCGACGCGGTCCGCGCGATCCGTCAATTTCGGCCTCTCGTCGTTGTTGCCCAGTTTTCAGGCACGCCGGCCGATGGTCACGGACAACATCAGTTCGCGGGATACATTGCGCCGCTGGCCGTTAAGGCCGCCATGGACGCCTCGCAGTGCGGGGGTGAGGGCGAAGCGGGTGAAGTGTGGGCTGTAAAAAAATTCTATGTACGGCATCGGGGCCAGGGTGAACCGCGTCTTCGCGTCAACACAGGCAAATACGACCCGCTCTATGCCCGTTCGTATTTTGAGATCGCGATGGAGGCCCGCAGCCAGCACAGATCGCAGGAACAGGGTGTTTTGGAACTCCGTGGCGACCAGTATTCGAGCCTGAACCTTCAGGGTAGCGAAACGAAAGAATCCGGCATTTTCGAGGGCCTCGACGTGTCTGTGGCCGCAGCGGGTACCGGGCAAGCCGATCCCGGGAAAGCGTTGGCCGAGGTTCAGGATGCGGCCGAACGGGCGCTTCGCGAGTATGACCCGCGCTCTCCGGAGCGGATACTGCCGCATCTCATCAACGGTTACAAAGCCGCGACTAGAAAAGGCCAATTTACCGCTCCGAACCCGCCGACAGAAGTTTTCGCACGGGAAATGCGAACGCGTTTCGCCGATGCGATCGTGGCGGTCCTGGGCCTGCAGATCGACGCTCTTTCTGACGTCGAAACGATCGCACAGGGCGAATCGTTCAATGTGAGTGCAAAGATCTATGGCCAGCAGAGGGAAGGTCTGCAGGTTAAGGAGATCTCACTTGCCGTTCCCGCCAAACCGAATCTCCGCCCGGTCGCAAATCTTGCCGACGTTGAATGGTGGATGGTGAAGCGGGGACCGGCACCGTCAACGAACACCCCGGGATTCGTCACTCGAGAGGCCGGTATGGCCGCTGAATATTTTGCCGTAACTGTACCGCCGGATGCGGATCTAACCACTCCATACTGGCTCGTCGAGCCGCGGCGGGGCGATATGTACGTTATGTCCGGCCGTCCTGCAGTTCACGGATCGCCGTTTCAGCTGCCGGTGCCGAAGGCTCTCGTGACTCTGGAAGTAAACGGGGAAACTTTATATGTCGAAAGGCCGGTGGAGTTTCGCTATGCGGATGACGTTCGCGGCGAGATCCGGCGAAACGTCGCGGTCGTGCCTACCATTACGGTCGGGCTCGACCAGAATCTTATGATCATTGCGGCCGGCGCGAAAGCAACGGAAAAGCAGCTTGCGGTGACGGTCACGAGCAATTCGTCCGGCGCCGTTTCCGGCAAGGTCGCGCTGGACCTGCCCGCGGGATGGACAGCCGCCTCCGACAGTGCCGACCTTAACCTGACCAGAAAGGGCGAGAGCGGATCGGTTCAGTTCAAAATCAGGGTACCGGCGAATGCCCGACCTGGTACCTATACTCTAAAGGCGACCGCGACCATTGGCGACAAGTCATTCTCACGGTCCGTTCGAACGCTGAGCTATCCGCACATCCAAACGCACCGGTTGTACAGCGACGCCGCAGTTAAGGCAAACGTCATTGATCTGAAGACCCGGCCTGCGAAGATCGGATACATCCCGGGGAGCGGCGACAGCCTCCCGCAGGCGATCGCCCAGATGGGCCTAAATATCGAGACGATCGACGAACGCACGCTCGCTGCCGGCGACCTGTCACGCTTCGATACGATCCTGGTTGGCATTCGGGCCTACCAGGTCAGGACGGACATCGTCGCCCACAACAAACGGCTCCTCGAATTTGCGGAAAAGGGCGGGACGCTTGTCGTCCAGTACCAGCTTTCAAATTATACCCAGCAGGGCCTGGCACCTTTTCCCGCTCGGCAGGGGCCGCGCGTCGCCGACGAGACCGCAAAGGTCACGATCCTCGACTCGTCACACCCGATCTTCAACGTGCCGAACAAGATCACCGATGCTGATTTCGAGGGCTGGGTCCAGGAGCGAAACCTCTATAACTTCTCAACGATGGATCCGAAGTACAAGGGGCTGCTCGAAGCGCACGACGTGAATGAGGCCGAGAACGCGGGCGGACTCGTCGTGGCGGACATCGGCAGAGGGAAGTACGTTTATTGCAGCTACTCGCTGTTTCGGCAGCTCCCGGCCGGGGTCCCCGGGGCCTATCGGCTGCTGGCGAATATCCTTGCATTCAAGGGTGAGGCCCGCGGCCCGGCGGCGAAGTGAGGCCCGGAACCGATCAGGAGGTATCAAAGCGAACGTGAACCGACTCCGCGTGAGTGCTGAGACCGAATTGCCTGCGAGCAATTGGCGACGCCGGCTCCACGCCGTCGTTTTCGAGGCCGAAACGCCAGAAGGCAAAGCTTTCGATATCGCGGTGATCACGCTTATCCTGGCCAGCGTCGTGGTCGTGGTGCTCGAAAGTGTACGTGAGATCCGGGAGCCCTACGGCTCGTACCTGGTGATCGCCGAGTGGTGCTTTACGATCCTCTTTACCGTCGAGTACATCCTGCGTTTGATCAGCGTCAAGCGGCCGTTGCGATTTGTTTTCAGTTTCTACGGATTGATCGACCTTTTGGCCGTACTCCCGACATACCTTAGCCTTTTAGTGCCCGGGACCCAGTATCTGCTGACGATCCGGATACTTCGCTTGCTTCGGATCTTCCGCATCCTGAAGCTCTCAGCCTACGTTTCGGAAGCGAGAATAATCGGTGATGCTCTCAAGGCGAGCCGCCGCAAGATCCAAGTCTTCTTAGTTGCAGTGCTATCGATCGTTACGGTGGTCGGGACGCTGATGTATGTGGTGGAGGGCGAAGAGCATGGCTTTGTCGATATCCCGACGAGCATTTATTGGGCGATCGTCACACTGACTACCGTCGGATACGGGGACCTTTCACCGAAAACCGGGCTGGGAAAGTTTCTCGCGTCGATAATAATGATACTCGGTTACGGGATAATCGCCGTGCCTACGGGTATCGTCACGGCAGAACTTACCCGAGCGTCACGAGCGACGACGACCCAGGTGTGCGAAGAGTGTCACGCTGACGGTCACGAGGAGGATGCCGTGCACTGCAGATTCTGCGGAGCAAAGTTATAGGGTCATTCGACGATCGCGAGCACGTCGCCCGAGCCCACCGTTGAGCCTTCTGCGATCCTGATCTCTTTCACGGTACCGTCTTTCGGAGATCGGAGTTCGTTCTGCATCTTCATCGCCTCGACCACGATCACGCCGTCGCCTTTCTTGACCTCTGAGCCCGGTTCAAGCAAGATGCGGACCACTTTTCCGGGCATCGCCGTTCGGATCTCGGCCGCTCCGTCGCCGTGCTCGCTGCCGCCGCCCGAACCCCGCAGGCGCTTCGGATCGACCAACTTAATTTCGTGGATCCGTCCGCGGATCATCACCTCGGTCACGTCGCTCGCCGCTTTGCCGGCCGACACAAAAGCTTCCGTGATCTCCCCGTTGTTCTTCAAAAGGAACACACCGGGTTCGGGTTCGCTGACCTCCAGCTCGTATTGCCGGTCGCCGACGCTCGCCGACAGCCGGTCCCCGTCCCGTTCGATCTCGACGTCGACGGTCTCATCGCCGATGTTTGTTTGAAGTTTCATTGCAGATCGGCCTGGCCCGCGCCAACTCGAACCGGCGGCGGTTTGAATAAGCAAAGAGCCGACCGGTTGGCCGGCCGGCTCCCTGGAGAATTCTCGAGCGTCGCTCCCGGTAACAAGGATCTAAGCAGAGGTGGAATCGCTCTTGACCTTGTTCGGCTGCGGCGTGACCCGCAGGTAAGGCTTAACTTCCTTCCAGCCCGCGGGGAATTTCTCCTTCGCATCATCATTCGACACAGTCGTCAGGATGATGCAATCGTCGCCGTCCTTCCAATTGACCGGGGTCGCGACGCTGTAACTTGCCGTGAGCTGAAGCGAATCGATCACGCGGAGGACCTCGTCGAAATTTCGGCCGGTACTCATCGGGTAAACTATCACCAGCTTGACCTTTTTGTCGGGGCCGATTACGAACACGTTCCGCACCGTCATGTTGTCCGCCGCCGTACGGCCATCGCATCCGCCCTCAAGCTCGGCCGGCAGCATATCATACAGCTTCGAGACGGCCAGGTCCGTATCACCGATCATCGGATAATTCGGCGCGTGACCCGTAGCCTCGGCAATGTCGGCCGACCAGCTCTTATGGTTTTCAACCGGATCTACGCTTAGCCCGATCACCTTAACATTTCGTTTATCAAACTCCGGCTTTAGGCTGGCCATGTAGCCAAGTTCCGTTGTGCAGACCGGTGTGAAATCCTTTGGGTGGGAAAAAAGGATGCCCCAGCCGTCTCCCAGCCATTCGTGGAACCGGATCTCGCCCTCCGTCGTTTGGGCCGTAAAGTCCGGAGCTTCGTCTCCAATTCGGATCGCCATTCAAATTCCTCCTTAAGTAATTTGGTCAAATTATAACAAAATCCCTGAGTGATCAGTTAAGCCGACGTTTTGGTTCGCATGGCTCCGGACAGTCAGCCTTCGGATGCTCTCAGGCAGCGATGTCAGCGGGGGCCGGCTCCGACCTTCTCAACCGAAGCAGTGTGATCTTCTTTTCATCGGCCCTCAGGATCTCCACATCAAGGCCGTAAATATCTAGTTTTTCGCCGATCTTCGGTACATATCCGGCCTCGCTCGTGACAAGACCCGCGATCGTCGTGAAATCGTGCTCTTCGAACTCCATGTCGAAAAGCCGCTCGATCTTGTCTATCTCCGTCGATCCTAGGACATCCCAGTAGCCATCCTCGCCTTCGATGATCTCGATGATCTCTTCCCGTTCGATATCTTCGTCTTCGATCTCGCCAACGATCTCCTCGACAATATCCTCGACGGTAACGATACCCGCTACGCCGCCGTATTCGTCGATCACGATCGCGAGTTGGACGTGATTCACCTGCATGTCTTTCAATAGCTCGGCGGCGGTCTTGGTTTCAGGAACGAAATACGGATCGCGAAGGATGGCGTCGATCTTCAGATGCTCTTTATTCTCGGCCCATGCCTGCAGAAGGTCGCGGACGTATATCACGCCCTCAATGTTGTCGATGCTCTCGCGATAGACTGGGATCCTGGAGTATTTCTCTTCGACCATCAGCTGGCGTGCCGCGATTATTGTCGAATCGACAGGGATGGCGCAGATCTCGGTCCTGGGTGTCATTATCTCGCCGACGCGTGTCTCGTTGAACTCGACGACCGATTCGATCAGCTCTCGCTCGTTCTCTTCGATGATCCCCTCTGCCTTGCCCACCTCCATCAACGCGTGGAAATCGTCGGCATTGTCGTCGCCGCGATCTTCCGTGGATTCGGGCGTCGTCGTCAGGTCTATTTTTCCGTTGTCCTTAGCTCCGAACAAACGATTCAAGGGACCGGCGATCACCGAGGCGGCATTGTACAGTGGCTTGACGACCGGCAGAAGTAGAAGAAGCCGGTGTTCGGGGTCATTTCGGATGAAGACGCGGGGAAGAACCTGACGGAAGATGACCGTGGACGCGAGACCGAGCAATAATGCGAAGATCAGCAGCCGCGAACTGTCTTTTTCGAAGCGAAATAAGATCATCGTCAACAGGACGGTCACGCTTATCAGGAGTATCTGTATCGCTGAAGAGAGAGCAAAGCGGAACCGTGGGCGGTTTTCAAGCACTTCGCGGAGGAATTGCGACGATCTTGGATCGCGGCTTTCCTCGCTTTCGGAAGCAAGCCGCCGCAGCCCGAGATCGGAGATGTGCGAGAACGCAAGGTCGGCCGTCGCAAGTATCACCAATGCGATCAGGAGAAAGACGGCAATCGCTATCTCAATTTCCATAGATATCGCTTCATAGAGATGGTATTTCGCCCTTCGCCGTAAAGCAAGCCATTTTCATCGATGGCCGCACTCAATCTGAATTTTTCCATTTCCGCCCTTCGCGGGTCAGCATCTCATCCGCCTCGGCCGGCCCCCAGCTTCCTGCCGAGTAATTCGGAAAGTCTTCCGGCGGCTGATCAGCCCAAACGTCGAGTATCGGCGAAACGACGGCCCAGCTTGCCTCGACCATATCTGCACGCTGAAAAAGGGTGGCGTCGCCGAGCATGCAATCGAACAGTAGCCGCTCGTAGCCGGTCGTCATCTGCTTTTCAAAATGATCGACATAATTGAAATCCATATCGACCGGCCCCATCATCACTATCGGACCCGGGATCTTCGCTCCGAAGTGCAGCGTGATGCCCTCATCGGGCTGGATGTGCAGTTCGAGGCGGTTCGTTGTCAGGCGGTCGACGGGTGTGTTTCGAAACAGCACGAAAGGTGCTTTTTTGAACTGGATGACGATGCTCGAATGTCTGGCCCTAAGACGCTTTCCGGTCCGGATGTAAAACGGGACGCCCGCCCAACGCCAATTGTCGACCGTGAGGGCGAGGGCCGCGAACGTCTCGGTGTTTGAATCCGGCGAGACACTTTCTTCCTCGCGGTACGGCGGTACACTACGGCCATCGATTTGGCCGGCTCCGTATTGGCCGCGGACGGCTGACCGCTCCACTTCTTCCGGCGTGAAACACTTCATCGCGTGGAGGATCTTGACCTGTTCGTCGCGGACCGGATGTGCTTGAAACGAGACTGGCGGCTCCATCGCCGTCAGCGTGATCAACTGGAAAAGATGGTTGGGGACCATATCGCGCAACGCTCCGGCCGAATCGTAGTAGCCGCCGCGTCCCTCGACACCGAGTTCCTCGGACACCGTTATCTGCACGTGGTCGACATAGTTTCGATTCCAGATGGGCTCGAAGATGCTGTTGCCGAACCGGAAGACCAATAGGTTCTGCACCGTCTCTTTGCCGAGATAGTGATCGATCCGGTAGATCTGGTTCTCTTTCAGGATCTTCAACAGGTCGGCGTTAAGCTTTCTTGCGGACTGCAGATCGCGGCCAAAGGGTTTCTCGAAAATAAACCTTCGCCAATTGCCGTTTTCTTGTCGTCCCAGCCCGTTCTTCACTACCTTCCTGGCAACATCGGCAAAAAGTGCAGGCGGGATCGCCAGGTAGAAAAAGTAGTTCTCCGGAATTTGAAGGGAAGCGGTCACTTCGGACAGAAGCGACTTGAGGTCCGAAAAGAGCTTCTTGTCGTCATCGAAATCGCCGCCGGTGTAGTACGTGCGTTCACAGAACCACGAAATATCGTTCGACGAATTATTGAGGTCAGCAAATTCTTTCAGGTTCTCGGCCATTTGGCCGCGAAATTCTTCCGAACTCAACTCCTGCCGGCCTACGCCGATGATCGCGAAATTTTCGGGGATATGGCCGTCCTTGGCGAGATTGTAGAGGGCGGGGAAGAGTTTGCGCTTTGTTAGATCGCCGGTCGCGCCGAAAATGACCATCACGCACGGGCCGGCTTGTTTTGATTCCGGCATTAAGTTGATTGTGCCACAGAGAACACAGAGAACACAGAGTACTCAGAGTACCCAGAGTAATGATAAAAGGATCCCTCTGAGATCTTACCGCTCTTGGTGGCTAGATTTTGAGTTTCTTTCTCAACTCCAGCTCGCGGGCGTTCATCTCACCGTTGTCGGTCTCGTGATCGTATCCGCAAAGATGCAAAAGGCCGTGCAGGATGAGCTGCTTGATCTCGTTCTCGAGCGAAAGTCCGTTTTCGGCGGCTTGCTTCTGCGCTTGCTCCGCCGAGATGACGATGTCGCCCAGGAAAACAGTGGGCGGTTGTCGGTCAGCAGAAGGCGGCTCGAACTCGTCGGCTTCATGAGGGAACGAAAGAACGTCGGTGGTGGAATCCTTCCCGCGAAAGAACCTGTTCAACTCCTTCATTCTTCGGTCGGAAACGAGAGCGACCGAAAAGTGCTGCTTCGCCACCTCGTCAACCACCGCCGACAGTGCGGCAACGAATGCCTGAAAATGAGCGCAGTCGATTTTCACCTTTCGTTGTAGGTTTACAATCACAAGCGCTCACCATTAACCTCAGAGCCTCCCTTCAACACCTGGTGGGACCGGGCGAACGAGATGAATTCTTGTTCGAGTTGCTTGTAAGCAAAGCCGGTTTTCTGAACGCTGATCGCGTTATGCTCGTAGTGGAGGTGGATCGAATTCTCCGAATCCTCGACCTCTATGATGTTTGCCCAGGGGAAGAAGAGTTCATTGCCGCGCGAGGAATATAGGACGCCCCGATCGTCCAACTCGACCTTAGCGAGATAGTTCTCACAGTCGCCATGCAGACGTTCGAAATACTTCCTGTACTGTGATTTATTAACGTTTGGGAGCAGGAAAAATATCGAAGCAAGATTAAACCCGAACACGATAAGTCCGGTAAAGAAAAGGTCGGCAAACCAAAGCAACATCGGCACGCCGAGCAGGTTTAGGGCGAGGAAGCCGTAATAGATATAAACCAAAGTCGCCGTCGGAACCGCCGCTGCGGAGTTTACTCGCTCGGCGACATGAACGCAGTCCTCAACGGAAGGGTAGTATTCGACAAGAAGAGATTTAGACAGCGTCGCTTCGTTCGGGCTCGTTATTGTGGAATTCATAGGCCTTTACAATCATCTGGACGAGTTTATGCCGGACGACGTCTCTTTCGGTGAAGTAGCAGAACTCGATGCCCTCGATGTCCTGCAGAACGACCTCTGCTTCTTTGATCCCACTCTTTTGACCCCGGGGCAGGTCGATCTGGGTCTTGTCGCCGGTGACGACCGCCTTTGAGCCGAAGCCGATGCGAGTGAGAAACATCTTCATCTGTTCGCTTGTCGTGTTTTGGGCCTCGTCGAGGATGATAAACGCGTCCGAAAGCGTCCGGCCGCGCATAAACGCCAGCGGGGCGATCTCGATGATGCGTTTCTCGAGCATCTTCGTGACCTTCTCCGCATCGACCAGGTCGAAGAGCGCGTCGTAAAGCGGCCTTAGGTAAGGATCGACCTTGTCTTGCAGATCGCCGGGCAGGAAGCCGAGTCTTTCGCCGGCTTCCACCGCGGGGCGGGTCAGGATGATCCGGCTGACCTGCTTCTTAAACAAGGCGTCGACCGCCATCGCCACGGCAAGAAAACTCTTGCCCGTACCCGCAACGCCGATCCCGAACACAAGGTCATTCGCGGCGATCGCGTCCAGGTATTTCCTTTGATTGGCCGTTTTCGGTGCGACCGTCTTCTTTCCGGACGGATTGAACCGATTTCGCTGAAAATGGTCTTTGAGGCTGTATGTCCTGTCATCAGCGATCTGTTTGAAAGCATCGCGTAATTCCTTGTCCGAAAAGTGCTCGCCCTGTTCAAACAAGTCGCCGAAGTCTTCGAGAATAGTCTCGACGGTCTTGATGTCGCGCGGATCGCCATCTATGAGCAGTTCGTTCCCGCGCGCGCCGATGTTTACGTCCAGCAATGATTCAAGGTATTTGATGTTTTGGTCCTGGACGCCAAATAGCGTGTTCAGGCCCTGCGGCGGAAGTTCGAGTTTCTTAAGATCGCTCAAATTTAGCGGGAATCCCTCACAATCAGATTCTACAAGGCTGAGGCTACTAAAACGCGTGTTTCGTGTCAATTATTTGCCAGCTGCTGAGTGTAGCGGAACATTCATCGCTTCCAGGCAGGTAAAGTAACTCGCGTTGTACTGAGATCGAACGCCTAAGGGGAATTTATTGATGACGCCGATCGCGGTAAATGTCTTATGGAAAAGAAGCTCGGGCATCAAGGGATCGTTTCTAGCCGATCGGGTCAGAAAAGAGATCACCGGGACAGCAAAGCGAGCATTCGGAACATGCACCGTTACTGATCTTCGACCGTGCGCGTCGGACTTCTGGACGTGCCCGGTTGAAGTCAAAAAGAAACTGGCTTTAACACCCACTTCTGGCGGCGACGTAGCTCGAACCTCAATCACAGCGAAACGCCAGTTGTCCTTTTGCAGGGGTGTTTTCGCTGTGATATTCTTACTCCTTTGTAAAACGCTTGATTTTTCATCTATTAGAGGAGCACTTTAGTAAAAATGGCTAATAATGGGGACGTCAAGGTCGGTACGGTGATCCAGATCATTGGGCCGGTTGTCGACGTAGAATTCAAAGATTATCTTCCGCCTGTGTACCAGGCCTTGCGGATAACATCGGAGGGGTTCGACGTCGAACAGGCCGTCGACGTTGTCGCCGAGGTGCAACAGCATCTGGGCGAAGGCCGCGTGCGGGCGGTTTCGATGCTGCCGACGGACGGAATGATCCGCGGTATGAAGGTCATAGATCTCGGCGGCCCGATCACCGTGCCCGTTGGCAATGCAACCCTTGGCCGCGTAATGAACGTTATTGGCGATCCGGTCGATGAGCTTGGTCCGGTCGAAAGTGAAACGCGTTCCTCGATCCACCGCCATGCACCCGCATTTGACGAGCAGGCGACCGAGCTTGAGATGTTCGAAACGGGCATTAAGGTCATCGACCTCGTTCAGCCATTTCTCCGCGGAGGTAAGATCGGCCTGTTCGGCGGTGCCGGTGTAGGAAAAACGGTGCTGATCATGGAGTTGATCAACAACGTTGCCAAGGGCCGCGAGGGTTTTTCGGTCTTTGCAGGCGTTGGCGAGCGCACCCGCGAGGGGAACGACCTTCTTCGCGAAATGGTGGAGGCTCAGGTCATCACTTATGGCGACGAGTTCATGAAGGCGTTCAAGGAAACGGATTCATTCGACCTGGCAAAGGTGGACCCGGAAGCGATCAAGGGTTCGAAAGTGTCGCTCGTCTACGGGCAGATGACCGAACCTCCGGGAGCCCGTCTCCGTGTAGCACTCTCAGGGTTGACTGTGGCTGAATACTTCCGCGATCAGGGCAACGACGTGCTCTTCTTCGTCGACAATATTTTCCGGTTCACGCAGGCCGGTTCGGAGGTGTCGGCTCTGCTTGGCCGCATGCCTTCGGCCGTGGGTTACCAGCCGAACCTCGCTACTGAAATGGGCGAGATGCAGGAACGGATCACATCGACCAAGACGGGAGCCATCACGTCGATCCAGGCCGTGTACGTGCCCGCCGACGACTACACTGATCCAGCTCCGGCAACCACGTTTGCTCACCTTGACGCGGTTACCGCGCTTTCGCGTCAGATCGTCGAACTCGGTATTTATCCGGCCGTCGATCCGCTAGCGTCGAACTCGCGAATCCTTGATCCGCAGATCGTCGGCGAGGAGCATTACGGTGTTGCACAGGAAGTCAAACGAATCCTCCAGCGTTACAAGGACCTGCAAGACATCATCGCGATCCTCGGCCTCGATGAGCTTTCCGAAGACGACAAACTGACGGTCTCGCGTGCACGGAAGATCCAGCGTTTCTTCTCGCAGCCATTTACCGTCGGCGAACAGTTCACCGGCCTGAAGGGCGAGTACGTGAAGGTCGAAGACACCATCAAGGGCTTTAAGGAGATCCTCGAAGGCAAGTGCGACGATATGCCGGAACAGGCGTTTTACATGGTCGGCACGATCGAGCAGGCCCGCGAGAAAGCTAAGAAGATGGCCGCTTCGGCCTAGACGGCAAATTTCAAGCTCCAGGTTCGCAGTTCCGTCTGACCGGAAACGGCCTGGAGCTTTGAACCTGGATTCAAGGACCTGGAAATATGCTCAAGTTAGAGATCGTAACCCCAGAACGGAAGCTGATCGATGCCGAGGTGGATTCGGTAACTGTACCGACCGCATCCGGCGAAGCCGGGATACTGGCAAACCATGCTCCGCTCATTTCGGCCCTTAAGCCCGGCGTGCTTTCATACACCGCGAAAGGAACATCGGACAGCCTCGCCGTTTCAAGCGGGTTTGTCGAGGTGAATTCAAACGTCGTGTCGGTACTGACCGACCTTGCCGAAACTCCGGATGAGATCGATACCGTCCGAGCGCGGCAGGATAAAGAGGAGGCCGATAAGGAACTATCCGCCGCCGCCGCGGTCCCGATCGAGGAGACGGCAGACATCCGCGAACGCATCGAATTTGCCCAGGCAAAGCTCGATCTCGCCCGAAAATCATCCTGAAGTTTTTTACCCAAAAAAGGCCGGGTCCGCATCAGGGCCCGGTTTTACAGTCTTAATCCGAAATTTTTCCACAAAAAAAATCGTTGATTCGCGCACTCCGAATCTGATACGATTTTAAGTGCGGAACTTCTCCGCGTCCTTCCCGATACGCTTTCGGGCTCACCAACACTTCAATTCCACAAGTTGAGAGTAATGTAATGAACAAAATCCATCCATCCAGTTCTGGAACCAATTCCCCGTTTGCGTTCTCGATGAGGTCAATGATAGCCGTGGCTGTGCTCGCAATGGCTGTCTTCGCTTTTTCAGCAGCCCGTGTGGACGCTCAGATCGTCATCAATACCCTGGGCACACCACATTCGCAGAATTTCGACGGTATGACCACCGGCGACATCGATCTATTCGACGAGATCACCGGAGCGCTGCCCGGTTTCCACTTCCTTCGAGAATTCGGCAACACCAACCCGAATGCTGGCTCGGCCGACGACGGCTCAGGAACCGCCGGCGGCTTTAAGAATTACGGCCAGTCGCTTCAGCTCGACCGGGCCCTTGGACTTTTTCCCGATCCTACAACCGGCACAATGAGGGCCGGGATACGGTTCGTTAACAACTCGGGTTTCTCGATCCACTCGATCGAGGTAACCTACACTGGTGAACAGTGGCGGGACGGCGGAGGCCAGGCGGCCGAAACGTTGGTCTTTGCCTATAGAACCGGCGTAAACGTTAACGATCTCGTGTCCGGTGTATATACGCCGGTATCGGCACTTCACTTTGTGTCGCCGACAGTCGGGCCGTTTGCGACCGATCTTGACGGTAATCAGGCATCGAACCGCCAGACCCTTACCGCGACATTTCCGGTGGCAGTCGCCCACGGCTCGGAGTTCATGCTTCGCTGGGAGAAGCTTGACGCATCGGGCGACGATCACGGCTTGGCGATCGACGATCTGACGGTAACGCCCCGCGGTGCCTCGACGGCCGCTCCGATCAATATTTCGGGCCGCGTAGTCGACGCGAACGGCCGAGGCATTTCCCGAACGATGCTGGTCCTTTCGGGCGGATCGCTGGCCGAGCCGATGTTTACGCTCACCAATCCGTTCGGCTACTACACGTTCGCAAATGTCGAATCGGGCGAGGCCTACCTGCTTAGGGTCGAATCGAAGCGTCACCGTTTCGCGAATTCGAGCATCTTTGTCAATCCTGACGATAATCTGACCGGGCTGGATTTCGTCGCGAACCCATAGTTCGTTTACCTACATTGCCCTTACCTGAAAAGGCGTCCGCATTTGCGGATGCCTTTTTCTATTGGTCGTATTTCGGCCTCCGAGACATCGGCGGCCCTGCAGTTGTTGCGGCGGCCGTCGTCGCCCTTGAAGTGTTATAATTCCATCGAAAGATGGAAACCCCGAGCCTCGCTATCCTGTTCGAAGAGTCCGCCGACCGACGGCCTCAGACGGTCTCTGAGCTTAACTCGGAGATCAAGTCCGTGCTCGAATCAGGCTTCGGATCGGTGTGGGTCGAGGGCGAGATCACGAATTTTCATTCTGCCGCGTCGGGACATTGGTATTTTTCGCTTACAGACGGCGGTTCGCTTGTAAAGGCCGCTTGCTTCAAGGGCACAAATTTTCGTATCCGCTTTAAGCCGTCGAACGGCCTGCATGTTTGCTGCCGGGGTAGGGTCACGACCTACGAAAAACGCGGGGAATATCAGCTTCTTGTCGAATCTCTCGAGCCCGTCGGCGAGGGTGCGCTGCTCGCTGCGTTCGAGCAGGTGAAGGCGAGACTGAACGCCGAGGGCCTGTTCGATCCGGCCCTCAAGCGGCCTTTGCCGCCGTACCCTAAGCGTGTCGGTGTCGTTACATCGCGAACCGGGGCCGCTGTCGAGGATATCCTGACCGTGCTGAACAGGCGGGCGCGTTCGGTCAACGTCGTGATCGTACCGACGCTTGTGCAGGGTGAACAGGCCCCGGAGCAGATTGTCACCGCCATCGGCCTTGCAAACGAGTACAACGCCGGCGGCGCCGACGGCGAGCCGCTCGACGTGCTGATCGTCGGCCGCGGAGGCGGGTCGGCCGAAGATCTTTGGGCATTCAATGACGAGCAAGTGGCACGGGCCATTCGGGCATCCGCGATCCCGGTCATCTCGGCCGTCGGGCACGAGATCGATTTCTCGATCGCCGACATGGCCGCCGACTTTCGTGCTCCAACGCCGTCCGCCGCGGCCGAGATTGTGGCGGCGAGCGAAGAGGAAATATTGAAGCGGGTGGGCCAACTGCAGACCGAGTTGAGCCAAAAGATCAGGCTAAAGCTGTTAGCGGCCGGCTCCGCGCTTAAGTCGGCTGAACTGGCCGCGGTCTTCTCTCGATTCCCGGATCGTCTGCGCCAGCTTGGTCATGGACTCGAACTAATTGGCCGTCGAATTGAAACCGCAGTAGGCGAGAATCTGTCCAAAAAAGGCATACGTTTGCAGCATGCGATCTCTCGTCTCGACGCCCTATCGCCGCTGTCGGTCCTGACCCGCGGCTATTCGATCACACAAAAAATGAGCGGCGAGATCGTCCGCGACGTGCATCAAACGAAGGTCGGCGAAGCGGTCTGGATCAGGTTGGCGAACGGCAAGCTTGAGGCAAGCATAACCGATATTTCCGATCAGTGAAGAGGTTTGAAATTGAGTAAGAACGATCAGGCCGATCTGGGCATACCGGCAAACGCGGCAAAGGCCGCGCAATCGAACGTAAACGCCCGGCCGAAACGGCGACGCCTGAAATTGGTAATCTTGACGGCATCGCTGACCGTGGCCGTCGTCGCGATGCTTTGCGGAGCCACGGCGTTCCTTTATTGGCAGCATCTGAAGACGACCCCGCAATATGCCCTTGCGTCGATCGTTGAGGCCGCGCGAACGGACGATCGTGCCGAGATCGAACGGCTGATCGATGTCGATTCGGTGGTCGATGATTTTGTGCCGCAGGTGACCGGCAAGGCGGTGGAACTCTACGGACGCGGCATCGACCCCGAGGTTGTAAGGCGTGCGACGAAGATCGCCGAACCGGTAATGCCCGCGATCAAGGAACGTGCTCGTGCTGAACTACCGGGGGCGATCCGGCGGCAGCTGACCGGATTCGAGAACTTTCCGTTCGCCGCACTGGTGATCGGGGCCGACCGGTATTTTGATATCGGGGTCGAGGGTGAGACCGCAGTGGTGAAAAGCAAGCTGCCGGGCCATTCGTTCGAGGTCCGAATGAGACGCGAAGAGGGCCAATGGGCCATAGCGGCGGTCCGCGATGACGAACTTGCCAGACAGATCGCCGAGCGGATCGGGCAGGAGATTATGTCGATCGCGGTAAACGGTGGCGGAAAAGGCGGAGCATCGCTGCGATCCATAAAGAACCTCAACGAAATGCTCAAAGAGGCCGAAAAACTATTTGAATGACCATGGCGACAACATTTGAAGCATCTCTTAACGAACTTGAAGGGATCGTCAAGAAACTTGAAGAAGGCGACCTTCCGCTTGAAGACAGCCTAAAGCTTTTTGAGGACGGCGTACGGCTCTCTCGAGAATGCCGGGAACGATTGTCCGCCGCCGAGCGGCGCATCGAGGTGCTCACCCGCGGCCCCGACGGCGATATTGTTGTTGAACCGGCTGCCGAGTAAACCTTAGCGGGTCGCGACAAGAAGTACGCCGAGGAGCGCGAACATTACAACCACGAGCCCGAGAATGATCACCGCGACGATCGCCGAGTAGACCACGATGCCCGTCGTGTTCTCTCGCCCGGTCTTACCGTTATAAGCTTTTCCGCAACCCTGACACTTAACGTGATTGAGTATCTTCGGGCCCAGAACGCCGCCCCACCAGGTAAATCTCACCTTTTCGGCATTCGATTGCCCGCAATACGGGCACGCAGCGTATTCCATCGTTATGGGTTGGGGGTTTTCTTTCGGTCGAGAATATTGCAGACCTGCAGTGCCCCGGTCGGATCGATAGCCGTATTACCGACCTCGACATGTTGTATGATGCCTTCCTTGTCGAGCACAAAAGTCGCTCGACGGCCGAACGCCCTGGCTTCGTCGTAAAGTCCGTAAGCCTTTGTCGCGTCCCTTTTCCAATCACTTAGAAGGGGAAATGTTACTTTCAAGTCCTCGGCGAACCTTTTGTTCGAAAAGGAGCTGTCCATTGAAATGCCGAGTATTTGAGTTTCAGTAGCGTCGAATTTGGCCAGATCAGACTGATAGGCCTGAAGTTCGCGCGCTCAGCCGCCGGTGAACGCGAATACATAAAAGGCAAGTACTACGTTCTTTTTCCCTCTGAAATCACTCAGCTTTACGAGCTTGCCGGCGGTGTCGTTCAAGGTGAAGTCGGGTGCCTGCATCCCGACCTTTAAGTGTGTTGCCGGCGGGGCAGGGGTCTGCGAGACCACGGCCGAACAAAGTACAAACGCGAGAACGGTCAACAAAAGGGTCCGTTTCATAATTAGAACCTCACAATAGAAGAGCCGCCGCGGGCTTCTAACCCGCGAACGGCTCTAGATTAGCGCAACTTGCTATTCGCGCGAACTGAAGATCGTAAGAATGTACCAAAACAGCAGAGCGATGCTGGCGAAAAGGGTCAGCGACGCGGCGACGTGCTGGTTCGTGTTGAACCTGTGCAGGACGTTTGACGTTTCGTACAGGATCGCCGTTCCGGCGAATGCGACCATGATGAACGCGAACACACTGCCGAGCGAGAAGCCGAAGATCGCGCTCGAAACGATGAAACCCAGGGCCACGAATCCGCCGATGGCCAAGATCGGGCCAAGGAAAGAAAAATCGCTGCGTGTGATAAAGACCGTCGCGGTGATCCCCAGGAAAAGCCCGAGCGTCACGATCCCGGCCTTTATCAGGACCGATCCGTCATCGGCGTAATAGGTAGAAAGAATGATGAGCGGGACAAAGATCACGGCCTCGGCCACGATAAAGATCCCTAGCCCGAGATACTGCGTAAGCTTTGAGGTCTCGGACGTTGCCCACCGGTTCGCGAGGAACGAAACGAGCATGAACAGCCCGAGTACCAGCAGCCAACCCATCGCGCCGCCGCTGAAGATCAAACCGCCGATCATGCCTGCGGCCGGCGTTACGAACAAGAACGCCTCGACGCCGATAAACGCAAGGATCGCCGCCGCCAGCAGCAAATACGTCTTCCGGATGAACTTCGCCCGCTGAGTTGGAAGGGCCTCAGCCGCCGATTGACCAAATGACGTTGTGAATTCGTTCATGATTTTCGTTACTTAGATTAGGTTTAGATCGATTTGTTTGCTCGATTTCGTACGAATACGTTAAAAGTCTTCACTTGATTGGAACAGATTATACAACAAGCGGCCGCGGTTCCGATACGCATAAAAACCGCGGAATCGGTTTAGTGCTCTTGTCGACGTCTCATTAAAAAAAGAGGCCCGGGCAATTCCAGCCCGGGCGTCCGTTCAAAAAAGATCCATCAAGAAGGACCGGGTCAGCTTGCGGCCCTTGCCGTTTCGGCCGGTTCCGGACGTGGGGCGGCCAGGCCAAGTTCGGGCGATCTCCAAAGGTTCGAGACGAGAAGCTCCCGTATGAAGGTCATCTCTTTCGGCAGCCGATCGTAGAGCTTAAAGAACAGGTCATCGTGGGTCGAGATCTCCTTGATCCACATATCGCGGTCAAGTTTCATCACGGCGTCCCACTGTTCGCGTGAGAAATCCAGTCCACGCCAGTCCATATCTTCGTACCGCGGCATCCAGCCGAGCGGTGTTTCAAAACCTTTCGATTTTCCGCGTGAACGCTCGACGATCCATTTCAGGATACGCATGTTCTCGCCAAAGCCAGGCCACAGGAATTTGCCGTTCTCGTCCTTTCGGAACCAGTTGACCGAGAAGATGCGAGGCGGCTCCGGGATTTGGCGGCCGAAATCGAGCCAATGGGCGAAGTAGTCCCCGATATGGTAACCGGCGAACGGCAGCATCGCGAACGGATCGCGGCGGACCTCGCCGATATTGCCGAACGCCGCGGCGGTCATCTCCGATCCCATTGTTGCGGCCATATAAACGCCGAACGCCCAATTGAACGACTGCTGGATCAGCGGCACGGTCGAATTACGCCGTCCGCCGAAGATGAAGGCCGAAACCGGCACGCCGTTCGGGTTGTCAAAATGTTCGTCGACGACCGGGCATTGCGTGATCGGTGCCGTGAAGCGGGCGTTCGGATGGGCAGCCGGCTTTTCACTAGAGGGAGTCCAATCGTATCCCTGCCAGTCGATGGCGTGTGCCGGCGGCTCGCCGTCCATGCCTTCCCACCATACATCGCCGTCGTCGGTCAGGGCGACATTCGTGAAAATGGTATTCTCACGGATCGAATCCATCGCGTTCGGATTCGAGCTGTAATTCGTGCCAGGAGCGACACCGAAGAAGCCGGCCTCAGGATTGATAGCGTGAAGCTTGCCATGCTCGTCGGGCTTGATCCAGGCGATATCGTCGCCGACGGTCGTTACTTCCCATCCCTCTTCCTGAAACGCTTTCGGCGGGATGAGCATCGCAAAATTTGTCTTGCCGCACGCCGATGGGAACGCCGCGCACACGTAATCTTTGTGGCCGTCGGGTGCTTTCACCCCGACGATCAGCATATGTTCGGCAAGCCAGCCCTGTTCCCGGCCGAGGGTCGAAGCTATGCGGAGGGCGAGGCACTTTTTGCCGAGGAGAGCATTGCCGCCGTACCCGGACCCATAGGAGATGATCGAGCGTTCCTCAGGGAAATGAACGATATACTTGTTCTTCGGATCGGGTGAGCAGGGCCAGGCAACATCCGGTTGTCCGTCGGCAAGCGGATGGCCGACCGAGTGCAGACAGTGGACAAATTCGCCTTCTCCCAAGGCGTCAAGGGCATTCTGCCCCATCCGCGTCATGATCTTCATGTTCACGACGACGTAGGGTGAATCTGTCAGCTGAACACCGAACTGCGAGATCGGCGACCCGATCGGGCCCATGCAGAATGGGATTACATACATCGTCCGGCCTCGCATCGAACCTCGGAACTTGGGCGTCAGAATGGCCTTCATCTCGCGAGGGTTCATCCAGTTGTTGGTCGGCCCAGCGTCGCCCTTTGAAAGGGAACAGATGTAAGTCCGGTCCTCGACGCGCGCCACGTCCGAAGGATGCGACCTCGCAAGAAAACTATTGGGTCGTTTTTCCTGATTCAACTTGATGAATGTTCCGGCATCGACCATTTCCTGGCAAAGCCGGTCATATTCTTCCTGCGAACCGTCGCAAAGGTGGACTGCATCGGGCTCGCACAGCTCCGCCATGTCGGTGACCCAGCGGAGAAGTTCGGGGTTATTGATACCTTCTGGAATCGTGTATTTAGCCATATATTTAGCTCTCTTGATCTTGTTTCGATGTAAAAATTTCAGGTCTAAAACTAAAACGGACGATAAACAGCCGCTCTTGAATGTATTTCAAAAGATTATCACAAGCAGTGCCGAAAAGTTAACCTTGCGGCAACACTTTGCAAGCCGTCCGCGAGTCGGCCGGCGGGCTCGTTCAGTGTTCGACGGGAACGGTCTTTCTTGCATACTGCCGAATGGTATGGATCGCCACGGCCGCGATGATTATCAAACCGCCGAGGAGGGCCCAAACGGTCGGCCTCTCGCCGACAAATAGCAGGACCCATAGGGGATTTATCAGGGGTTCTACAAACCCGATGATGCTCGCGTCAAGCGGCCGGACACCGGCGGCAACTCCTTTTGTGAAAAGGATGTACGCGATCCCGATCTGAAATATGCCAAGAAACAAGATCGCCAGGAGATCGATCGCCCCGATGGCCGCGGGCGGCGATTGAGCTATCAGCGGGATCATCACAAGCACAATGATGAGATTGCCGTAAAAGACCGAAACGGCCGGATTTCGCTGATGCGAGCGCGGATGCCGGAGAAATATGAAATAAAGCCCGAAGCATGCGCCGGAAATGAGGCCGGCGATGTTACCAGCGAACGGGTCAGGCGCGGTCGCCGAACTTGAGTTGTCAAGAAAGAAAAGCGACATGCCCGCCAGGCAGAGAACCACCGTCACCAGGTCGCGGATGTGGAAACTTTCACGGATCAAGAACGGGGCGAGCACGAGCACGTAGACCGGCGCCGTATATTGAAGAAATATCGCGTTCGCCGCGGTCGTGTTCTTGGTCGCGTAAACGAAGGACGTCAGTGTTACTGCATAAAGCAGCGAGGCGACAAGCGTGATCCGGTCGAGCCCGAGGCCCCTCTTGAACGTAAAGGCCGCAACAACGATCGCCGCGAACAACGACCGTCCCAAATTGACCGCGAAGGCGTCGAGCGTCGTTAGCTTGATGAACAACCCGCCGGTACTCCATAGAAGTACCGCGAACAGAACGAGATATACCGGGTTGACCGTCGCGTCCGAACGTTCCATTATTTTTCCGGACCTGTCGGGAAAGCCTGTATCGCAAGTTCCGCTGCCGCCAAAAGCTCGTTCTTAGTACTGCCATTCATCCCCTGAACGGAAAGGCCCCAGATCTGGGTCGCTGCAAATTTCGCTAGGGCCGAAGCGTCCGCCGTCCGGGGTAGATCGCCCTCCGCGACAGCCTGCTCGAAACGAGCCCGGATATCCGCTTCGCCTTCAATACGCCGTTTCTTCATTTCCTCCAGGATTTCGCCCGATGCCTCGCCGCCGGCCAGGGCTCCGCATACGAACAGGCAGCCACCGGGATTTTCCTTATCCGTCAATAGGTCCACGACGCCGTACAAAAGGCTCTCAAAAGCCTCGAATGCGGTCGGCTTAGCCAGTGCGCGGTTTACATATGAGGCCGGGTCCACTCTATAAAGGTCAAGTGCGCGCTTGAAGAGACCCTCCTTGTTTCCGAATGCGGCATAAAGGCTTGGCCGATTGATCCCGATGGCCTCGGTAAGGTCCGGAATCGTAGTTCCGCAATAACCCTTTTTCCAAAAAAGGCGCATCGCCTTTTCGACGGCGTCATCAATATCGAATGTGCGAGGACGGCCTCTTTCCATTTCGTAACACGGATTAAGGATGGCAACTGCAAAATAACACAGCGACCTTGACTTAGGTCAACCGTGCGCAATATATTTACCGCACGGTACAAAATATCATCAACCAGGAGGTGAACGAAGTGGCAGCAATAACGACCAGCAGCGGTGTCGAACTATTTTACAAAGACGTTGGCCGGGGACAGCCTATCGTTTTTAGCCACGGCTGGCCTTTGAGTTCGGACGACTGGGATGCCCAGATCTTTTATTTTGCGTCTCGCGGATATCGTTGTATTGCTCACGACCGCCGCGGTCACGGGCGCTCATCCGCAGCTTGGGACGGTAACGAGATGGACACCTATGCGGATGATCTTGCTGATCTAACGTCGGCACTGGACCTTAAAGAGGCGATCCATATCGGACATTCGACGGGCGGGGGCGAGGTTGCGCGTTATATTGGCCGGCACGGTGCAGGCCGAGTTGCAAAAGCTGTATTAATAGGGGCGGTCCCGCCGATCATGCTCAAGACCGATGCGAATCCGGGCGGGCTGCCGATCGAGGTCTTCGACGGTTTTCGTAAGGCTATGACCGACGACCGGGCGCAGTTCTTCAGAGACCTTCCGAGTGGTCCGTTCTATGGGTTCAACCGACCCGGAGCAAAAGTTTCGCAGGGGATCATCGACAATTGGTGGCGGCAGGGAATGATGTGCGACTTCAAAAGCGCCTACGATTGCATTAAGGCCTTTTCCGAAACCGATTTCACCGAGGACCTAAAGAAGATCGATGTTCCGACCCTTATAATGCACGGTGATGACGATCAGATCGTCCCGATCGAGGACTCGGCCTTGCTATCGGCGAAGATCGCTCCGAATGCGACCCTTAAAGTATACGAAGGCTTCGGCCACGGATTGTGCACGATCAACCATGACACGGTAAATGCCGAGCTGCTTGCTTTTATTGAAGGCAAAGCAGCAGCGGCATCTTGAAGCAAAACAGTAACGTTACAAAGGAGATCAAGCAGATGAACGAATCATCATTCGAAGGCGTAGGCGGATTGAAGATACATACACGTTCGTGGAAACCAGTCACAGCACCCCGAGCGGTGATGATCCTCGTCCACGGATTCAATGCTCACAGCGGATATATGGTCTGGCCCGCCGAGCATCTTACGGCGAACGGCTTTGTCTGTTATGCGCTCGACCTTCGGGGCCGGGGCGAGTCGGATGGCGAGAGGTTTTATGTCGAAGAGTTTTCGGACTACCTTGGCGACGTTGACAAGTTGGTTGACATCGCGAGGAATGAGAATCCGGGACTTCCGGTCTATGTGCTTGGCCACAGTGCAGGAGGCGTTATCGCAACATCATATGTTTACGAACATCAGGATGAGGTCGCGGGCCTTGTTTGTCACAGCTTTGCCTTCGATGTGGGTTTGCCGCATTTGGTCCAACTCGCACTCGAAGGCATCGGCAAGCTGCTGCCGCATGTCCACGTGTTCTCGCTCAACAACGCCCACTTCTCACGGGATCAGGCGCATGTTGAGCGCATGAACACTGATCCGCTTATCCACAAGGAATCGCAGCCGGCGGAAACCGCCCGCGTGATGCTTCTTGCGGCCGAGGCGTTAAAGGAACATATGCCGAATTTTCGGGTTCCGGTATTGATCATTCACGGGACGGAGGACAAGGCAACGCGTCCGGCCGGGAGCCAGTATTTTTATAATCACGCGGGCTCGGCGGACAAGACCCTCAAGCTTTACGATGGGCATTATCACGACCTTCTTGCGGACATTGGCAAGGAGAAAGTGATGGCGGATATCGAGGCTTGGCTTGATCGACGGGTCCCGGCCGAAGCCGCGGCATCGGCATGAAATATCTGATAAGGGAGCAGTTTCCGCTCGTCGATGAGATACTTGGCGAAAGGGAAGCTGCCCTCAACCTGGATCTTTCCGGGTATAAGAACCACGTCCTGAGGGTCATCAACTATTCGTTCGCCTTCGACGAGATGTCCCCAACAGATGAGGCGATGTTGGTCACAGCCACGGTTTTTCATGACCTCGGTATTTGGACCGATGGCACGTTCGATTATCTTCTGCCATCGATTGCTGCGGCCGATGCATATCTTATGGAGACGGGCCAGTCGGACCGCTCAGCCCACGTTTCCCAGATAATTCGCGAACACCATAAATTGCGGCCGTTCCGAGCGGACCGAATAACGGAAATTTTCAGGAAGGCTGACCTGGTCGATGTTTCACTGGGCTCGGTCAGGTTCGGGCTCGACAGGAGTTTCGTAAAAGATGTGCGGGTACGGTTTCCGAACAACGGTTTTCACCGTTTTCTGATCAAGACGGCAGGTGCCTGGTTCATTCGTCATCCGATCGATCCCATTCCTGTCTTAAAGTGGTGAATCTTGTACTCAAACAGAAACGACGGCTAATCTCCGCTGCGCATTTGGGCGGAGAGCGTGCGAATGCTGTGTTTATCGAGAAGATGCCTCAGCGACCGCACCTGCATCTGCAACAGGTCGGCGGCCTTCGTCTGATTCCCGGCCGTCATCTTTAGGGCCTCGATGACGTAAGTTTTTTCGAGATTCTCAAGATGAGCCGAAAGGTTCAGGCCGTCTGCGGGAAGTTCGAATTCGGCCTTAATGCGGTCGGGATTGTAGTTCGTGATGTGCTCGGGCAGGCGTTCCGGCTGTATCTCCTCCGTGCGTTCAAGGGCGACCGCACGCTCGATCGTATGCTCGAGCTCACGGACGTTTCCGCCCCACATGTAATTCTCCAGCAGGTCCATCGCCTTTGGCGAGACGCCCATAGATCGGCCTGCGTGGTCGCAGAATTTTCCGACGAAATGCTGGACCAGATCGGGAATGTCCTCACTCCTTTCGCGGAGCGGCGGAAGGTGGATCGGGATCACTGAAATACGGTAGAAAAGATCTTCGCGGAAGTTTCCCTCCAGCGACATTTGCTTCAGATCGCGATTGGTCGCGGCTATGACCCTCGCGTCGACCGGCAGCTCTTCATGTGCCCCGACCGGCCTCACACGACGTTCCTGCAGCACCCTAAGCAATTTCACCTGCATCGCGGGTGACATCTCGCCGATCTCGTCTAAAAAGATCGTTCCCTTGTTTGCCGCTTCAAACAGGCCTTTGCGGTTTGAATTGGCCCCGGTGAACGAGCCTTTCACGTAGCCGAACAACTCTGATTCCAGGAGTGTTTCGGTAAATGCACCGCAGTTGATCGAGATGAAAGGCTTTTCTGCACGCGGGCTCATATCGTGTATCGCCCGCGCCACCAGTTCCTTTCCGGTCCCGCTCTCACCGGTGATCAGAACCGTCGACTGGACCTCCGCGACCGTCTCGATCATCTGGAAGATCGCATGCATCTTTGCCGAATTACCGACTATGTTCTTTACCGACCCCCGCTCTCGCTGGGCCCGTTTGAACGCACGGTTTTCGTCGATCAACGCCTGTTTCTCGATCGTTTTCTTTACGATCAGCTTCAACTCGTCGACGTCGAAGGGCTTGGTGACGAAATCGTCAGCCCCGAGCTTGAACGCCTCTCGGGCCGCTTCGACAGAAGCGTGCGCCGTCATAAAAATGACGCCCATGTCGGGCAGGGCCTCGCGGACAGCCCTCAGCATCTCGATGCCGTCCATATCGGGCATCCGGACGTCGGAGATAACAAGATCGGCCGGTTCGGCACTAAGAAGCTCGACGGCTTCGGTGCCGTTGGAGGCCGTTCGTATTGAATATCCCTCGCCCTCAAAAATAAGGCTTAGAAGCTGCCGGTAACTTTGTTCGTCGTCAACGATGAGGAGGTTGGACATAATCAAAAAGGTGTCAGGATCCTGTTCGACTTCGGTTACGATTCCGTGGGAACATCTGCGTCTTGCAGCACGGTTCTATGTACCGCACTCAACGGGGACGCGCCAACGATGGCGTCGGCAACGTTCGGGCCGCTAGGCCCTGAAGCACTTTTTCGCGAGACGGAGCAAGAAAATTGCCCGCATCTCCTATTTTCACAAATTCGGCAAGTGCGTTTCAAGTAGAAAGTTTCTCGGCCGGGTCCCTTACGTTTAGCAATTCCTGCAGCTTGTTTTGGCCGTCGTCGGATCCGTCGACGTCCGTTTCATCGTCGATCACTTCCCGCGGACGATTTTCGGCCGGAAGTTCCACGGTTATCGTGGTGCCTTCGCCCTCGATGCTCCTAACGTTGATCGATCCGTTATGATCGCGGATTATTTGGTACACGATCGAAAGGCCGAGGCCGGTGCCGCCAGAGGTTGACTTGGCAAAAGGCTCAAAAAGCTGCTCAACCCGCTCGGGCGGCATCCCATCGCCCGTGTCCTCAAAAATGATCCGTATCCGGCTCCTGCCGATGGTCTCGAGCCGGATCTTCAACCGGCCGCCATTCTTCATCGCTTGGATCGAATTGCGGGCAAGATTCCAGAAGATCTGCTTGATCTGCGTCGAATCGGCCGAGATGAAGACCGGTTGGGGAGGCAATACCTCTTCGAGCGTGTGGTCAGCGCTTACGTCCGGGCTGTGTCGAAGCAGGGTCAGTGTTTCGCGGATCGCCTCGCCGATATCGATCTCGGTAAAGTTGCCGACCTTCGGGCGGGCATAGCTCAGAAAGTTGGTGATGATGCTGTTGAGCCGGTCCGATTCTCGGAGGATGATGCCCATTAGGTCGGCCTGGAGCGATTCGGCCGGCGTGTTCGCCTCGAGGACCTGGATGGCCCCGCGCATCGCCCCGAGCGGATTGCGGATCTCATGGGCCAACCCGGCTCCGACCCTGCCGACGGCCGCAAGGCGGTCTTTCCGGCGGACGCTTTCTTCCATCGAGCGGATCTCCGTCAGGTCCTGGAAAGTAATGATATAGCCGGTCTGTTCATTCGTTTCGGACAGCAATTGCGAGATCCCGTAGCCGATCCTGACGGCGAACCCCTCTGGCGAGCTCAGCGTGGCCTCAAACCTCGGCAGCTGTTCGCCCTGGGCCGCGGCAACGATCGACTGCTCGATCTCCTGACTTATGTCACCGAACAGGCGACTTATGCTGCGTCCGACCATATCCTCGATCCTGTAACCGGTGATCTCGGTGGCGGCCGAATTGAAGGTGTAGATCTTGCCTTCAAGATCCGTCGTTATTAATCCTGAGCGTATTGATTCGATGATCCGTTCGTGAAGTACGCGAAGATCGGCCAGCTTTCGGGTCGTCTCTTCAAGCGTTTCACTTGACTTGCTTCGGTCGGCGAGACGGGCGGCGAGAAGGCCGACCACTAGAAACGCTACAACATGAAAGCTGATACCCTGGATCATCCGGGCGAGTGCCAGCTCCGGCCCCTTTGACTCGATCATTCCCGTACCGGTCAGCACCGAAAGCGTCGAAAAGAGAATTATGCAGATAAATGCCATCACGACCGTCCCGAACGATCTCAGGAACAGGCTGGAAACGCTGATCAATATCAGGTATAGAACGATGAACGGCGACGAGAGGTCGCCCGTCCTCCATACCAGCCATGTAATCAGAAGGGCGTCGAGCGAAAATTGGAGCCGAACTTGCCAGCCTAGGCCAGAACTGAGCCGAAGCAGGAAGAAATAAACGATCGTAAGCCCGACCGACACGATGAACGCGATGAAAATGCTCTGCGGAAACGTCTCGAGCGAGAGGGTCAGGCGGCCGCTGACCCAGATCCACGCCACCACCAGCAGGAGGAAAATAACGACCAGCCGTCCGAGCACAAGCGTCTGAACGGACATCTGCCTCAGATTTGCCGCCCGGTACTTTTCGTTTAGACTAAACATATCCGGTAGGTCGATTATGGATACTGCTGAAAGCGAGAAAGGATCAAATGGTAGCGAATGCCGCCCATGGGGCAGTTTTACTATCCTGGACGAAACGGCCTATTTCAAAGTAAAACGAATTGAAGTCCTGCCAAAGAAGAGGTTAAGCTACCAGCGGCATTCCAAACGCTCAGAGCATTGGTTTGTCGTCGCCGGCACTGCTAAAATAACACTAAACGGCGAGGAAATTCTAGTGCCGGCCGGCGAGTCGGTCGATATTCCGGCCGGACATGCCCACCGTGTCGAAAACCCCCATTCAACCGAGCCGCTCGTTTTTATCGAAACCCAGACGGGTAGTTATTTCGGAGAGGACGACATCGAAAGGCTCGAAGATGATTTTGGACGCGGTTAATGAACCGCGACCGATCGAAAGGCCTGCAAGTTTCAGATGTCTTTGACCTTTGAAAGAAAGCTGCCGACCATCCTGCTGTTCGTCTTCCTTATGCTGACGACGATCGGGGTCGTTTTCTATCTGGGGAGTGTCTCGCTGCAGGATACTATCGAGAATCAGAGGCGGGCCAAGGACGTCGTTTCAACCGTTGATAACACCATCGAGCTTGCATTTGAAGCAAACTCGGTTCTCTTCAACTTCGTTCTCACTTCGAACGACAGCTATCTGGCCCCTTTCGAACGAGGGAAACCGAAGATCAGACAGAATATCGAGAAACTCCGGACTCTGGCCGCGGATCGGCCGGAAATGGCGAATGACATCAACCGGCTGGACCAGACGATCAAGGAATTTACGAGCGAGGTTTCCGCAAAGATCGACAGGCGGAAGATGAACGGGCCCGAGGCCGCGAGCGAAGTGATCCCCTGGGCCGAAGGCCAGCGGATGCTCGAAACCATCAGGTCATCGGGCGAAAGGCTTAAGGACTTAGAAACCGAGTCTCTGCGTCGTAGTGAACAGGCCGGCAGTCTGCGCTACACCCTGATCGTGTGGATACTCATCGTCAGCAGTATCGCCGGGATCGTTTCGCTCATTTTTGCCAACCGGACCGTGGTCTCGGAGATCAGGAAACGCCGAAGCGCTGAAACCGAACTCCTGGACGCGAATGAGGGCCTTGAACAAAAGGTTCAGGAGCGGACGCAGGAACTGAAGATCGCAAACGAAAAGCTGCTTGAGGCAGGCGTTGAACGCGAATCGATCCTCTTCAGCGAAAAACAGGCACGCCGTGAGGCGGAGGTTGCGAACCGGCTCAGGGACGAATTCATGGCGACCGTCTCGCACGAACTCCGAACACCGCTGAATTCGATCCTCGGCTGGGCACGATTGATGAAGGACGGTTCGTTGGATAACGCTCAGTTCGAAAAGGCCCTTTCGACAATAATCAAGAATTCAGAGTCGCAGAATCGGCTGATAGAGGACCTTCTCGATGTCGCCCGGGTCATTTCGGGCAAACTACCGCTCGAACTGATCGAACTCGGCCTTTCGGAGGTTCTTCGTCAGGCCGTCGATTCGGTCCGCCCTTTCGCTGAAGCCAAGAACATTGAAATCAAATTCAACGACGATGAGTCGGAGATCACGATTCTCGGCGACCTTAATCGGCTCGTTCAGGTATTCACGAACTTGCTTGGTAACGCGGTCAAATTCAGCCAGCCGGGCACTTATGTCAGCATTGTCTACGAAATCTCAGGCGAGAATGCCGTCGTGAGGATCAAAGACCGGGGCAAGGGCATCAGCCCAGATTTTCTCCCGAAGGTCTTTGAGCGTTTCCGTCAGGATACGTCAAGCATCTCGAATAATGGCGGCCTCGGGCTTGGCCTTGCGATAGTCAGAAATCTCGTCGAGATGCATGGCGGCTCGGTGGCGGCCGAAAGTGAGGGTGAGGGGCGGGGCTCGACGTTCACCGTTCTACTCCCGCTGGCGGGGACTGACGGTGAACAGTCGCCCCCCGCGTCTGCGGGGCCGGAACAGGATTGAGTCTCGGCCCTTAAGGCCGTATACCATAAAGCTTAAGGGTTCTCGACTTCACCGGAATCGATCAAAGATTCACGTGCCTTTCGGGACTCGATGATAATTCTTGCCGCCGCGAGCAGGTCGTCGGCGATCACATCAGGCGCGAAGTCAAGCTTTGTCGAGTGCTCCTTTCCATAGCCGGTGAGCACCATCGCAGACAACATCCCCGCATTCCGCCCTGTCGCGACATCAAGGTCTTTGTCCCCGATCATCCATGATCTCGCAAGATCCAGGCCGTGTTCAGCTTCGGCCGCCCGGATCATCCCGAGATTCGGCTTGCGGCATTCGCACCCGGCCCCGGGCAGGTGGGGGCAAAAGTAGAACGCATCGATCAGGCCGTCAAGCTGCCGCTGCATCTCGTCATGGATCGAATGCATCGCCGCCTCGTCATAGAGATCCCTTCCGATGCCGGACTGGTTGGTGACGACAACGATCCGGAATCCTTCATCCTTTAGGAGCTGCAACGCGTTCGCGGTAAAAGGGAATACGCGCATGTCCTCGACCCGCGAAAGGAAGTTGACCTCCTCTATCAGCGTTCCGTCACGATCGATGAATGCGGCCGGTGCCGGTTTTCTCAGATCACCCATGCGTCGTCTTTCGCCTCTAACAGCTCTAAACAAACCCCCAACACGCTGTCGACCGCGATGCCGGTCATGCACCGATGGTCGATCGGGCAGTCACGCAACATGCACGGTGAGCAGTCGACGCCGGTGCGGATCACAACTGCGTTGTCCGAATACGGCCTCGTTGTCACCGGGTTTGTCGGCCCGAAGATGACTGCCGTTTTAGTACCGACGGCGGGGGCAAGATGTGCGAGTCCCATGTCGTTAGACACAAGCAGGTCCGCAACGCTCAGCACGGCCGCCGCCTCTTCGACAGAGGTTTCTCCCGCTATATTGATAGTCGGTACGCCGCAAAGGTCCGCAACATCCTGGACGGCCGGCCGCTCGGTATCCGAACCCATCAGTACGATCTCGGCCTCGACTTCGGCCGCCAGCGCGGACGCAAGCGACGCAAACCGCTCCGCCGGCCAGCGTTTCGCCATCGAATTCGTCGAACCGGCCCCGATCGCGATCACCTTTTTCGACGGGTCGGCACCCATCTCAGTCAACCGGGCTGCCGCGCGAGCCTGCCGTTCGGCCGAAACGGGAATCGAGATATCAGGCGGCCCGATCGGCACGGTCGAGGTGCTGAGATACTTCCTCTCTGCTTCCGCGACCAGATTCAGGTAATAAAATACCTCATGCTGGTGCTCCTTCCATTCGGGCACCGGGATCGGATGGGTCAGCAATAGCCCGCGCAGGTCCTTGTTGTAGCCGATCCTCCTTGGGATCTTCGCCAGCCGCGACGTAAGGGCAGATTCGAATGAATTCGGAAAAAGTATCGCCAGGTCGAAATCGTCCTCGATCAGCCGGTCCGCTTCCTCGATCGTCCGTCTGATCTTCGACGGCCGGTTCTCGTATGGCATGATCCGGTCGATGAAATCGGCGTCCGCGAAAATACCGTTCACGGAGCCCTTCGAATGCAGAACGATCTCGGCATCAGGAAAAATGCGTGAAAGTTCGCGAAGTGCGGGAACTGACATTACGGCATCGCCGAGCCAGTTGGTTCCGCGCACCACGATCTTCCTTATGTCGTTCCTCCCGTTCATCTTTAGAACCGAAGATCCTGCCGGCGTGATCAATCGACTTCTCCTTCAGAGGTGTATTGTTCAGGAACCAGCTCCACTGTTTCATGGACAACCGAGGGAGCGAATAATCTCGCCAGGCCGGTCTCGATGTCGACAGCGGGTTTCCACCCGAGCTCATATTCGCAAAGTCCCAGGTCCGAAACGTAATTGAACGGAGCCGGGGCCGGCAGCGGCCGTTCCCGGTCAATGACCGCCTGAAGCCCGGAGAGCCGCTCCATCGTTTCGACAAGCTCAATAAGAGTCAACGCATTCTGCGGGCCGCCGCCGAGGTTATAGGTCCCGCTTCGGATCACGGAATCGGCGAACGCCGCACACGCGGACGAGAGGTCGTCAACGTAAAGCAGGTCTCGCCGGGGCCGCCCTCCCCCGGGAAGCCGGATCGGTTCGCCCCTGTTGATCGCGTCGGCGAAATGGCCGACAAAATTCGGGGCCGTCCCTTCGGTCATCGGAGCGTAAACGTTGGAAAGTCGAAAGATACAGGCCCTAAAACCGATCTGCGCGGCGTAGTAATCGACATATCGTTCGGCGATCAGCTTTGACCATTCCAGGGCTGACTGGCCGGAATAAAGGGTTTGGCATGACTCCGGGACCTCGCTGTAGTTGTCCGCGAATCTATGATAGACGTCCTTCGTCGAGGCGAAAACAAAGACCGCGTCTTTCCGGACATTCTTCAAAAGGTTCACCGTCCCCTCGACGTTCGTCAGGAACACCGCCTCAGCGTTGGCCGGGTCCTTGTCGAGATAGGCGGCGAGGTGGATGACAACGTCGTAGTCCGCCACCCTTTGGGCGTCATACCCACTTAGGACGTCCAAACCCGAACTTCTTGAAAAGTCGTCCGCATTGAAGAACTTGCGGACATGGGTCCCAAGATACCCGCTTCCGCCTGTGACGAGAACTTTCATTCCGAAATTTAGTGGACTAGCACGCGTAAACCAGATAAAATTTTACAGGGCAACCTTCAAAAACAAAACCCTCACCTAGTCCGCGTAAGTCAAAGTCCGAATGCCTCGAACAAGCATAAAGAAGAGCAGCCGCTCAAAAATGCCGCCAAAGGGCTGGATCAAAGCCCGACGCGTCGCTGCGTATTCGGCACCGCCACCGTCGAGGGTGAGGACGTTGTTCCGGGCCGTTTTCAACGGCTGGACGATCTCGCTCTTCCTTCTGGCTGTATTGGCGGTCTTTCTGACGACCACTTATTACTGGTTCGAGTTCTCCGACAGGATAGACCGCAAATTGCTCAGCGGGGAGGTGTTCACGCCCTATGCGGGCATTTACTCGGCTCCAAAGAACCTTCGGGTCGGCGAGGTATTGCCGCCTGACCAACTGGTCGATTATCTGAGATCCGCGGGCTATATCGACAAAAACGTAAAGGCCGACTTGTCGAGGGGCCGCTTCGAAATGGACGGAACGACAGTCAGGCTTGAACCCGGGGTCACGGGTATCATCGACGGCACCCGTCATTTCCGGCCGTTATCGGTCTCATATCAAAAAGACGGCAAGACCGTTGCAAAGATAGTGGATACCGATTCGGGGGCGGAACCTCAGAATGCCGCTCTCGAACCGAAACAGCTCAGTACGATCGCCGCCGAGCGCGACGGGCGACGTAAAACGGTCAGTTTCGACGACCTGCCCGCCGATCTGGTCAAAGCCATCACGGTCACCGAGGACCGGTCGTTCTTTGAGCATTACGGGGTTAACATTCGCGGCATCGCGCGGGCTCTTTGGCGACGATATGACGGGGACGACAGCGGGCCGCTCGCCAATCAAGGCGGTTCCTCGATCACTCAGCAGCTTGTTAAGAACCTCCTGCTGACGAATGAACCCACGATCGAACGAAAGGTGACGGAGGCGTTCATGTCCGTCATCCTCGAGACAAGGCTCTCCAAACGCGAGATCTTTACACTGTACGCAAACCAGATCTATCTCGGCCAGCAAACGGGTGTTTCGGTCTACGGCGTGGGCGAGGCCGCGAGCGCTTACTTCGGCAAAGACGTGTCGCAGCTAACGCTTCCCGAATCGGCGTTCGTCGCGGCGATCATCCGGAGCCCGAATCGCTACAACCCCTACAAAGATCCCGAAAAGGTTCGTGAACGGCGGAACCAGGTGCTTCTGTCGATGGTCGAGGCCGGTGAGTTGACTCATGCGTCGTACGAAAAGGCCGCGGCGGTACCGGTCAATGTCAAAAAGCCCGTGCCGACCAAAGACCTGCAGGGAATGCCATATTTCTCGCAGTACGTAGTCGATGAACTTCCTAAGGTCGTGAATGATCCCGAGGCCCTTCAGCATCTCCGGGTCTATACGTCGATCGACCCGGACTTGCAGAAGATCGCCTATGACACAGTGGTGAACCGCCTCGAAAAACTGGATAAGTACTTCAAGAAAAAGCCGAAGGGCTCGCTTAACGCAGCCCTTGTCGCGATCCGGCCCAAGACGGGCGAGATCGTGGCGATGGTCGGCGGCCGCGATTACTACGAAAATCAATTCAACCGGGCGACGATGGCGATGCGCCAGCCGGGCTCGGCTTTCAAACCGATCGTTTACGCTGCGGCGTTGAATTCGGCCTACGACACGGCGACGCGCGTCTTTACGGCGGCTACCGTGCTCAAAGACGAGAAGAAGATATTCACTTTCGGCAACGATTCTTATTCGCCGAACAATTATGGCGACTACTTTTCGAATCAGGAAATTACGCTTCGCGACGCGCTTGTAAAGAGTAAGAACACCGTAACGGTTGACCTTGCGATGCAGGTCAACGTCGGCAAGGTGATGAATCTTGCCCACCGGGCCGGCCTTCCAAAGGTCGAAAAGGCATATCCTTCGATGGCTCTTGGGACGGCCGAAGCAACACCGCTCCAGGTCGCGACCGCCTACACCGTTTTTGCGAATCTCGGTGACCGGGTTCTTCCGACGCCGATAACGCGCGTCACCACCGGCGACGGTCGAACGACCACCGCACCGACCGGTGAAAAGAATAACGTCCTTCGCCCCGACGTCGCCTTCATCACAACGGATATCTTGAAAGACGTAATTAACCGCGGCACGGCGGCCCAGGCAGGTGCATGGGGCTTGAGGAATGTTGCCGGTAAGTCGGGTATTGCGGGCAAGACCGGAACTTCTCGCGACGGTTGGTTCGCGGGCTTTACGCCGGAGTTAGTCTGTGTCGTCTATGTCGGGTTTGACGATAACGACGATCTGGGTATGAAAGGTTCGGATTCGGCCCTTCCGATCTGGGCCGACTTCATGCAGGAAGCGCTCAAACTGCATCCGGAATGGGCGGCTGATTGGGCGGTTCCGGCGGGGCTCAGGCGAGCCGAGATCGACATTCGCAACGGATCGCTGATCCGGGAATTGGATGGCACCGAAGGCCCGGATGTGAAACCCTCGGCTACTCCGACACCGACACCGCAGGAGCCGGTCGATCCCGAACTTGCCGCATGGCAGACCGAGGTCGTTCCGGAACCGAAGCAGATCTTTGTAACGGATGTTCCGGCCGAATTCCGGCGAACGGAGTTTTTCATCGGCGGGACGATCCCCAATCGCGCGTTGATCAACCTTGAGGACGACGCGTGGGACGCGGACGGCCTCTCGGAAACTGGACCGGGATCGAACAAGGCCCCGTTGACCGGCACATGGCAGGACGCGGCCGAGACACCGCCGTCAAACCGGCCGCAACCTGACCAGAATTCAAGGCCCGGCGTCAGCCGCGGATACGTTTACGTTGTGATCTGCCCGGTGACGATAATGCGGGCAACTATAAATTGCCCGCGACGCGAATCGCGGTCATTCACTGAAGGCTCCGAGCCGAAGGACTTTTGCCCCATTCATTAAACCCGTCCTGCGTGTTTCCTTCAGCAACGATCGTTCTCCAACGAATACTCGGCCATTCAAAAAAAGCCGGCAGGCTGTCGCCCACCGGCCTTCGCGTCCTCAGAAGCTCCCCGTGACTATTTCTTCACGCCCAAATGCTTTACAAGGAAGGCGTAAATATCCGCCTGTTCCTCGATCTGCTTCGCGATCGGTTTGCCGGCTCCATGTCCGGCTTTGGTCTCGATGCGGATCAGGATCGGTGCATCGCCGGCCTGGGCCGCCTGGAGCGCGGCGGCATACTTAAAGCTGTGCGCCGGGAACACTCGGTCGTCATGATCGGACGTTGTGATCAGCGTCGCCGGATAATTCGTGCCGTCCTTGATATTGTGCAGGGGTGAATACGCATACAATGCCTTGAACTCGGCGGGGTCATCCGGGTCGCCGTAATCCGATTTCCACGCGGCCCCGACGGTGAACTTTGTAAAGCGCACCATGTCCATAACACCGACCGCCGGCAATGCAGCGCCGAAAAGATCGGGCCGTTGATTCAGTACCGCCCCGACGAGAAGCCCGCCGTTCGAACCACCCTGGATGGCGAGTTTGCTGGTCGACGTGTGCTTGCTCTCGATCAGGTACTCAGCCGCGGCAATGAAATCGTCAAACACGTTCTGCTTGTTAAGACGAGCGCCGCCTGCCCACCAAGCCTTTCCGTATTCGGCACCTCCTCGGATGTTCGCAACGGCGTAGATGCCGCCCATCTCAAGCCAGGGCAAGCGGGCGACCGAGAAACCGGGTGTCATCGAAATGTTGAAACCGCCATACCCGTAAAGAAGCGTCGGGTTCGTGCCGTCGAGCTTGATGCCCTTCTTGTGGGTGATGAACATCGGGACGCGTGTACCGTCCTTGCTCGTAAAGAATACCTGCTTCACCTCGAACTTTGACGGGTCGAACTTGACCTTTGCCTGGCGAAAAAGGGTGCTCTTGCCCGTCCTCATATCGTATCGATAGATGGTCGGCGGCGCGTTATAGCTCGAGTATGAGTAGAACGTCTCGGTGTCTTTCTGTTTACCGCCGAAACCGCCGGCCGAGCCGATGCCGGGCAGTTCAACATCGCGGACGTGTTTGCCATCCTTTTCGTAGATCTTGATCTTCGTGTACGCGTGTTTCAGGTAATTGGTGACGAACTGATCATTGATCATTTGGACGCCGTTGAGAGTCTCCTCCGCTTCGGGGACGATGTCCTCCCAAAGGTGCTGTTTGGCAAGAACATTGACGCTGACAAGCTTGCCTCGCGGGGCTCCTTTGTCGGTGCGGTAATAAAAAACGGGTCCGTCGTTGCCCACGAACGAATAACTATTTGTACGTTCGGTTACCAACGGAATGATCGGGGCCTTTTCCATCGTCAGGTTCTTGAAATAGACCATGTTCATCCGCTCGGTGCCCTTCGTAACCGAGATGATCAGCCAGTTTCCGTCCTCGGAAACGTTGGCCCCCATGAAAAGCTCGCCATCCTCCGGCCGCTCGTAAACGACGTAATCTTCGGACTGCGGGGTCCCCAGCTTGTGAAAATAGATCTTCTGGAATTTGTTCGCTCCTTTGAGCTCAGCGCCTGCCTCGGCATCGGGAAAGCGGCTGTAAAAGAACCCTGAATTGTCGTGCAGCCACGAAACGCCGCCCTGCCGGTTCGGCCGAAGCGTGTCCAGGAGGTGCTCGCCGGTCTCGACGTTCATCACTTTCCATTCTGTTCTGTCAGACCCGGAACGCGCGATGCCGTAGGCCCAGAGCTTGCCGTCATCGGTAAATGAAGAACCGCTCAGCGCCACTGTTCCATCCGCCGAGAGTTTGTTCGGATCGAAGAAGATCCGTCCCGGATCGTCGATCGAATCGGCTATATAAAGAACGCTTTGGTTCTGGAGCCCGTCGTTCTTCGAATAGAGGTACTTGTCACCGACCTTCGAGGGTGACGAGTATCGCTCATAATTCCAGAGTTCGGTCAGGCGGTTCTTGATGGCGTCTCGATGCGGGAGCGACTCAAGATAGGGGTATGCGATGTCATTTTGGGCCCGAATCCAGTCGGAGGTCTCATTCGACTTAGTTTCTTCAAGCCAGCGGTACGAGTCAACGACCCGCGTCCCGTGGAAGTTATCGACCTGATCGCTCTTCCGTGCCTTCGGATATTCGAATTTTTTCTGGGCGGGAAGGTTCGAGACGGCGAATGCAAAGACCAATAGGAGTATGGAAACCTTTCTAATCATTCCGGTGATCACCTCGTGTTTTTTCCAAGAATTATATTGGTTACGCGGGCTTTCTCAAAGCACGAACTCACTATGACGTTCAAATCGACAAAACGGGGCAGCGGCTCTCGCCGTGCCCCGTCGGTGTAATTGATGCTCGGCCGCAAGCTGCGGTCAGTGAAGCGAAAGGCCTTCCCGCGGCCCGACGCTCTCGCCATATTCGCGGCCCGTGTCTATCGCCTCCGCCGGCAGCCATTCGGTTCGTTTGTAAAGCTGCTCCTCGATCTCTTCGACACCCTTTGGCTTTGCAAGTAGGAATCCCTGTCCGTAATCGCACCCTAGGTTCTGAAGGATCGCCAGCTGTGACGTGGTTTCGATACCTTCGGCGATCACCCGCATCTTCAGGTTCTTGGCCAGCGAAATGATGGTCTGCAGGACCTCCGCATCCTCACCCTTTTCGCCGACGCGATTCACGAATGATCGGTCGATCTTCAGCGTGTCAAATGGCAGCCGGTGAAGGTGGCTGAGGCTCGAATATCCTGTGCCGAAATCGTCTATGCTCAGTTGGACGCCGATCTCCTTTAACCTGTTGAGGATTGCAATTGAATGCTCGGCATTTTCCATGGCTGTGCTTTCGGTGATCTCCAGCTTTAATGTTTGAGGCGCCACACCTGAATCGTTCAGGGCGCCGAGAACGTCGTCTATGAGAAGGTCCTTCGAAAGATGCTTTCCGGAGATATTTACGCTGACGATCAGGCCTGAATATTCCGACCCTATCTTCTGCCATTCGGCAAGCTGCCGGCAGGTCTGATGCAGGATCCAGACCGTGATCGGAAGGATCAGACCGGAATCTTCGGCGATCGAGATAAACCGGTTCGGCGGGATGTTCCCGAGCGTCGAATGGTGCCACCGCAACAGGGCCTCAAACCCGACCAGCCGGCCATCGGTGAGCGAAACGATGGGTTGATAATGCATCAGCAGCTCGCCGCGGTCGATTGCATGTCGAAGGTCGTTCTCCAGGTGGATCCGCTCGAGGAACTTCGACCGCAGATCCTTTGTAAAGATCGCCGGCCCGTCGTCTTTTTCCTTGGCGAAATGCATCGCAATGTCGGCATCGCGAAGTATCTCTTCGGGAGTGTCGTATTCGGGATCGCACGATGCGATGCCGATATTCAGGCCGATCGTTATCGTGTGGCCGCTCAAAGAGAAGGGCTGCGTGAGACTTGCGTGGATCCGGCTCGCAACCTTGAAAGCCTTTTCGACCGTCTTCAGATCGCGAAGGATGATCGCAAATTCGTCTCCGCCGATCCGCGCGACAACATCGCCCGGATTGAGCATGCGGATGAAGCGCTTTGCGGCGATCACGAGGACCTTGTCTCCGATCGTATGGCCGAGTGAGTCGTTGATGTTCTTAAACCCGCGGATATCGACGAACAAGACCTGAAAAACGGTCGAAGGATCGGCCTTGTTCTCTGCGATCAGTGACCGGAGAACATCGCCGAGTTTCTTCCGATTTGCGAGGCCCGTCAATGAATCGTGCAGGGCGGCGTGCTGCAGGTCCTGTTCGCTTTTTCGAAGCGCCGTATTGGCCTGCTCAGCCTTGTCCAGTGCGAGTCGGAGTTCGTCGGCGTGCCGTTCGGCCTCGCGGCGCCGTTCGCGTTCAGTCTCGGCTTTGGCCCGTTCGGCATCCTCGACCTGGCCGAACGCACGGTTGATGTCGGTGATCGATTGTCGGTAGTTAAGAAACGCGACCGCGATGGCAGTTAACGCGATCGCCGCGGTTACAAAATCGCCGTAGTTGATGACCTTAAATACGATGCCGGCAAGGCCCGCGCCCACGATCTGGGTCATCGAGCTTGGGAAACAATCCTTCTTCCACGTCTGCCAGAAACTCTTCCCGTCATCCAGCGAGCGGAAGACCGCGGCGAACAGCGACGAAATCAGGAACTGCGAAAAGGCGAGCGACCCAAGAAGGGTTATCAAGTGCTGGCTCTTGGAAATATGAAACGTTTCGCCGGCATAGCTCAGAAACAGCTGAAGGAAAAGGTATGTCGTCGCGGCGGTAATAACGTTGACTGCGACGTTCACCGGGATCATCAACTTCTCGATCCTGAAACCCGAACTGCGAAGGTAAATACAGCTAGCAAATGTCTCAAGCGCGGCCAGTATGATCGCTCCTTCACCTCCATAGAGCAGAAATGTAAGGAAGATCAGCGCGTCGGAGAAACTAATAGCGAACTTTGAGCGGGGAAGTGTGAGGCTGAGCTTTGGCGAGACGAACGAACCGAATAGAAGAACAAGCAGGAACCCCAGGCCGAGGGTGCCTTCGGGAAGCCTGAAGATCGCGTAAAAAAAGCACGTTGCCGCGATCGCGATGACCACCGCCTTCAAGACATTGGACATGCGTTCTCGCGTAGCCGAGCCCGATTCTGTAATCGCCTGTTCTGACATTTAGCGGATCGCCGAGGACACTCGGAGGGAGGTGACAGAGTCACACAACAGAGTTTAACACGTTTGACTCATCTTTTACCAGCAAAAAATGGGGCTTTTGGACGGGATCACGCAGGGGTTGGCGGTTAAATTGGATACTTACTACACAGCCCAATAATGGATACTTTTTATCCAATTGTATAAGGCCAAGTACTACAACGAGTTACGGTAGGCAGCCCGAAACCGTGATTACTAAATATACAAAAGTTCCTTCGCAAGATCTTGGCCTCTTTCTGCTAATGCCGATCCCTTAAAGTGTTCCGGAGCAACAGTTTAGCAAAAGGATGCTACCGGCTGGAAAGTTGTGGCACGGCTTTTGACATAGAGGAGTGCAGAACGAAAGCATAAGGCTTCGAAAAAACTTAAAAATTGAGGAGAAGAAAAATGGGAATTCTAAAGAACATGGTCGCAACGGGAATGATGGTAGCAGTGCTTGGAGTCGGAACGTTCAGCCACGCCGGCATAATCATCGGCAGCAAGGCGGAGAACACGCCGAAGACCGGCAACAACCCGTGCTCGGTCAAGAACACCAAGGTTAACTCGGGTATCATCATCGGCAGCCTGCTAGGCATAATCATCGGAAGCAAGGCGGGCATAATCATCGGAAGTGCCATCGACAACGGCGGCAACACGAACTGCGGGATCATCATCGGCAGCTAACACTTTCTAAAGATCATCTTGGGTGATGTCGTCCTTGGACCTTATGCCCGCCGAGATATCGGCGGGCTTTTTTATTTTGCGGACGCCGTGTTTTGGGCGAGCCGGCGGAGATTTTCGACCGATCGAGGAAGGACTTCCAGCACACGGTCGATCTCTGCCGCGGTGTTCTGCGGCCCAAGGCTGAAGCGGATCGCGCTCCGTGCGATCTCATCACCGTGGCCCAGGGCACGGATGACCGGCGAGGGTTCGAGAGAGCCGGATGAACACGCCGAGCCGGTTGAAACCGCGATACCCTGCATGTCGAGGTTTATGAGGAGGCCCTCTCCTTCCACACCCTTGAACGAGATATTCGTGATATTCGGGAGCCTCGCTTCGCGCGACCCGTTGATCGACGATTCGGGGACCGTTTCGAGTACCCCGGCCTCAAGCCGGTCCCGCAACTCGGCGACGCTGACGCTCGCGGTCTCATGCCGACGTTCGGCGATCTCGCACGCGGTGCCTAAAGCGGCGATCATCGGCACGGGTTCCGTTCCACCGCGCAATCCGCGTTCCTGGCGTCCTCCGACATTTTGAGTTTCAAGCCGGACGCCGCGGCGGACATAAAGTGCGCCGATCCCCTTTGGCGCGTTTATCTTGTGGGCCGAGATCGACAAAAGGTCACAGCCGATCTCTTCCACGTCGACAGGGATCTTTCCGGCGGCCTGGACGGCATCGGTGTGAAACCAGATCTTTCGGCCATCATTTCGAAGATCCCGAATGAAGCGGCCGATCTCCGCAACTGGCTGAATGGTCCCGATCTCGTTGTTCGCCATCATCACCGTGATCACGACGGTTTCGTCGCGAACGGCCTCTTTCACGTCTTCGATCCGCACCACCCCGTCGTCATAGACTGGCAAGTAGGTGACCGTACAGCCTTTCTTCTCGAGAGCTTCACAGACATTCCTCACCGCCGGGTGTTCTATCTGAGACGTGATGATGTGGCAGCCGGCTAAGCTGACCGGCCCACCAAGGGCGGCAAGACGGGCATGGACCAATCCACGGACAGCGAGATTGTTAGACTCGGTCCCGCCCGAAGTAAAAACGATCTCGTTGGGCCGGGCGTTAATTAGCGCCGCAACCTGATGCCTGGCCCGGTCGACGCCGGCCCGAGCCTCCTGACCAAAATGATGGATACTCGAAGCGTTCCCGAACTTGTTGGTAAGGTACGGCAGCATCGCCTCAAGTACGGCCGGATCGACCGGGGTCGTTGCAGAATTGTCGAGGTAAACTCTTTCTAACATCTGAACTTTCTTGATTCTATCGCAGCGCTCGAAAAAAACCGACACAGATCTCTGCTGCGGTCATCAAATCTATTTGAAACGGCCCCGAAACGTTGTACGGCGTCGGCGATCACACAATCTAGCACAACGGCTGAAGCCTTGCCCGCAGACCGCCAGCTAAGGTACTATTTTCAATTGGTTAGAAAGGCGCTACAAATGGATTTTGCAACAAAAGAGATCTTCAAACGCTACGCCAGCATAGTGGTCGGCCGGCCGATCTCGCCGGTGTTCCTTAACATCCTGGTCACGAGCGTTTGCGATATGCGGTGCACTCACTGTTTCTTCACTGAAGAACTCGACGACCGCCCGCGGAAGAAGCTTCAAATGAAGGCCAACGAGATCGAGCGGATCTCTGAAACGCTCGGCGGCAATCTCGGGGTGCTCGTGCTGGCCGGTGGCGAACCGTTCACGCGAAAAGACCTTCCGCAGATCGTGCGCTCGTTTTACGAGAACAACAAGCTCGATTCGGTTTACCTCATGTCGAATGGGCAGATCCACCAACGGATCTTCCCAGATGTGACGCAGATCCTTGATGAATGCCCGAACCTGAACGTGACGGTTGCGCTCGGGATCGACGGCGTGAAGGAAGCTCACGAGAAGATCCGCCGTAAAGAAGGAAGCTGGGACAAAGCGATCCACACGGCACGCACGCTTCAGCAAATGAAGGCAGAGCAGTATCCGCAGCTCGACATCCAGACCTGCACATGTGTGATGCATTCGAACGAGGACACGATCTTTGATTGGTACGACTTCCTGAAATACGACCTGAAGCCGGACAAAGTGAATATCAACTACATCCGGCCGCCGTCGGCTGATCCGACCGAGTTGAATTTTGACCATAACCGGTACGCTCAGCTCTCGCAAATGATCCTCGAAGACACGAAGAGTGCCGCGCTGAAGAACAATTACGGCGGCAGATCTGGTTTCTTTAAGGCGGCGGTCGATATTTATATGCACGGCCTGATCGCGAAAACAAAGGAAGAAAATAAGGCACAGTTAAAGTGTTACGCGGGAAGCGCCGGTGCGGTGATCTACGACAACGGTGTACTTTCATCGTGTGAGAATAAGGCTGATGTGCTAAATCTTCGCGATTACGAATGGAACTTCCAGTCCGCGTGGAACACCGACCTGATGAGGGCCCGACGCAAGGAAGCGGGCAGCGGCTGCTTCTGCACCCACGAATCGAATTGTTATTATCCGTCGCTTCCGTTCAACCCAAGCCACCTCGTCAAGATCAAGCGGCTTGAGAGCCAGATGAAAAAGTCGGCGAAGGGTTCCGGTTTCGCCGCGGCGAAAGAGATCGCCCTAAAGGCCTAAGAGAGCATTTCGAACCCCTCATGCAGCCTGCTACGCCTAAGATCCTCATAATCTCGTCGGACACCGGCGGCGGCCACCGTTCTGCGGCTCAGTCGCTCGCCGACGGCCTTGAGAAGTTCTGGCATGGGGATTCGTCGGTGGTACGCATCATCCGGGCAGTTGAAGACTCGCATCATGTAACGGAACGCCTTGTCGGTATTTACAACTGGCTTCTCCGGCACCGTCAGCATTGGATGAAGTACCTCTACTGGGCGGTGAACAAGTTTCGCCCGGAGACCCGCGAGTTCTTCCACAAACGCTGTATCGGTTTTGTCCGGAGCAACTTCGACAAATGGTGCCCTCACGTGGTGGTCAGCGTCCATCCTCTCACCCAACATATATTTGCCAGGGTACTGCGTGAACTTAACTTGACGGGGCAGATCCCGCTGGTGACGCTTGTGACCGATCCCTGTTACGGATTTTGGCGTGCATGGGCGTGCGATGATGTTTCGCTTTACCTTGTGGCCAATGAGGATGCCAGGCAGCAATTGATCGATTACGGTGTCGGCCCGGAAAAGATCAAGATCTCCGGACTTCCGCTCCACCCCAAATTCAAAGAACCGGATGAGGCGGATGCCCAGCAGGCCCGACGAGCTTTCGGCCTCGATCCTAACAAGTTCACGGTCTTTGTAAATGCCGGCTGGGCCGGCGGGGGAAATATCCCGAAGATCTTCAAGGAATTAGTGAGCGGCGAACTGGACGTGCAGGCCATCTTCCTCGCGGGTAAGAACGAAGAGCTTCGGCGTGAAGCGGAAGAGATCGCGAAAACTGCGAAATTCCCGGTAAAGGTGATTGGCTATTCGGATGAGATCGAAAAGCTGATGCATTCGGCGAACGTGATGATCTCAAAGCTTGGCGGATTGACGACCTTTGAGGCGCTTGCCTGCCGCGTTCCGATCATTATGGACGCGACCACGCCGCCGATGCCCCAGGAAGCCGGCACGGTCTCGCTGCTAAAACGACGAGGTGCGGGCATTCTTCTCGACCGAACTCACGATGTCGTGCCGACCGTGCGGTCCTTGCTCGGCAATTCGAACCGTTACCTTGAGTTGAAGGCCGCTACCGCGGGCTTTGCAATGCCGGGCTCGCGCGACATGATCGTTCGCGAGATCGCTGCACTGTTGCCGACAGCCGCCGCCGGAATAGAACCCGCCGCCGACATCCGTCCGGCCGCCGCCTAGTTTTTCTTTCCCCGACTTGTCACTTTTTCCCTATTTCATTAACCTTTTGTTTTGCTCGCAGAATCCTTTCTCACGATGGAGATAAAGTTTGGGTCTTTTGCTTGAAGGAAAACGCGCCTTCGTTTCGGGCGGAACACGCGGTATTGGAGCCGCGATCTGCGAGGTATTCGCCCGCGAAGGTGCCGACGTCGCATTCAACTATCATTCCCGGCCCGACCTCGCCGACGAAGTTAGAGGCCGGATCGAGGCCCATGGCCGAAGAGCTCTGTCGTTTCAGACCTCGGTCACCGACCGCTACGGGATGAAGCATATCGCCCGCGAGATCCTCGACGCCTGGGGCCCCATCAACATCCTGGTAAACAATGCGGCCGTTAACAAGGCCGATAATTTCGCGACGACGACCGATCGTTCCTGGGACTGGGTCGTTGAAACCAACGTGGGCAGCCTTTTCGCCGTCACAAAGCCTTTCTATAAGCAGATGATCCGGCAGAAGGAAGGCCACATCCTCAACATCACCTCGGTCGGCGCAATACGGAGCCTCCCGACATCGGTCCATTACGCTACCTCGAAGGCCGCGATGATCGGCTTTACAAAATGCCTGTCGCGCGAGGCCGCGAACTTCGGCATCTCCGTGAACGCTATCGCTGCCGGCATATTCGATACCGATCTTGGCAACACGCTCCCCGGCCGACTCCTCCAGATGCACGAGTTTTGGGTCTCTAAAGGCCGGTTAGGCAAGCCAAGCGAACTTGCTGAGACGGCGGCCTTTATGTGCTCAGACCGCAACAGTTTTATGAACGGCGAGATCGTGATCGTCGACGGCGGCGCGGTAACCTGACCCCCGATCGTTAGTTCCAGCCTTTCGGCATCCGCTGACAGCAACTGAAAATGAATTTCAATTCTAAGATGTTGATTATAAAGCATTTAGATTGACACCCTGTCCTGTTTTAGATAAGGTTATCTGAGGTTGGGGCGACAGCGTCCCGGCGCAGGTGAGAATTATGGGACGAGCAGAATTGGTTGAAAACCTTAACAAGGCCCTCAGTTTGGAGTTGGCCGCGGTGATCCAGTATTCACAGCACAGCTATCTTGTGACCGGGCACGACCGGGAGATCTTCAAGGACTGGTTTCGCGATCAGGCTGAAGAGGCGCAGGATCATGCTGAATCTTTGGGCGACAAGATCGTCGCTCTCGGGGGCGTGCCGACGGTAGAACCGGCCATGATCCGCCAATCGGTCGACGTCTCGGAGATGCTGAAGCAGGACCTTGAACTTGAAAGGGAAGCTCTCGCAGTTTACATGGCGGCCTGGGCCGCATGTGACGACAACGACCTGCCGCAGAAATTCTGGCTTGAGGACAGGGTTTCCGATGAACAGATGCACGTGGAGGAGTTGGAAAAACTGACCTCCGAGAGGACCGCCACGGTCGATTCCGAGAAGATCGTACTTCGCGAAGTAAGCTGATCGAAGTCCCATCAAAACGTCAAACGCCCGGTCAACCGCCGGGCGTTTTGCATTTAGGGGTGAGAAATTTTCAGCGGATCGAAGCGGGGAAGCTGATGACCTCGCCCGAAGCTTCGGCGTCATCGGCCGACTCAGCCCGCCGCAGAGCAAGCCTTACCCGTGCTGCCCCGAGAAGCCTATGCATGTCATCGATCATTTCTGCATCGAGCGACATCGTCTTCTGCCCGCACCACCCGAGGCCCTCGGTCCAGGTCGAAAGCGACAAGACCACCTGATCCTCATGAATGGCCAACTCGACCTTTTTGTCGGTGCCTTCGATCGGGAGGAAATTTTGTGCTTGAGCTCTCTTCACGTAAACCGGAAATGAAAATCAATTTCAATAAGAATTATATCAGCTCTTCATGAGCTGTCAATCTAATACGCGTGAAGTTGTGAGGTTTTGTATCAGGAGAGGCGGGAAAAGCGCCGGGGCCGGTCAACTCTCGAGCCGGTCCTTGGCCCGGCCGACGAAGATCTTGATCATTTCGGTGATCTTCTTGGTCATCTCGCTGCTGATGATGCTTTCGCCGGCAAGGCCCGCCAGCAGGTGGAGTTCCCGGGCCGAGCGCCTCCGCAGTTCGACCATCTGTGAAAAATGGACCATCGTCACATTCTTCGCCTTCTCAAAAAAGTCGGCGGAGAATCGTAGGAAATTCTGGGTCTCGCGGGCGACGGGGAACCATTCGACGCGCTCTTCGTTGTTTTCGGCCAATTCGACCGAAAACCGCTGTACCATCGATCCGACCACCGGGATATCGGCCTCGATCTTCCAATGGGCGACGCCCTTCGCGTCGGTGTGGATGCTCGCTATGCCGGGCATCAGTGCCGCAAAATTATTCAGGTCGGTGAAAAATTCGCGGACACGGTCCACGCTTGTCATCACCTCGATATCGTCGCTGTAACCTGCTTTAACAGTAAACATACGATCTATTAGATGCCCTCCGCTCGTGAAATTTTGCCATGACGGATTCGAAAGTTCGATCCATGCCCAGAACCCGCCGCGCTTTAACTAGAACATGCCGTTAAACATTATCGAATTAAAAAATGGCCGAGTGTTGGCCCTGGTCATCCCACGATAGAACGGATCTTCGGCGAACAAGATAACGTGGCCGGCGCCGAGCCGTTCGTCGATCACGTAAGCCGTGCCCTTAAGAAGCCGTTCGGTGTTTCCTTCCCAGACGAAGCCCGAGATCGTCAGCGGTTTCCTCGGATTCGGCTCGAAGACGATCGCGTTTGTGCCTTCCTTCGAAAGCCGAAAGAAATAGCCGCCGGCGATCAGGACAGGCATTTCGTGCTTCGCCATGCCGTAATTAATGTGCGTCGTGCGGTCGACAGCGGCCCTGAAGATCGCTCCAGGCAGAGCTTCCGGGACCTTGTTTGCATCCGCGGAGGGCGATGCGACAGGCGGCAGCCCCTTGGCGAACCATTCTTCGCGGTCGCCGGTGTCGGCAGCCGGGGTTTCGGCGGGCCTCGGCGTCGGCGAAGGCGACGCACCGGCCGACGGCTTTGCGTCGGACGCGGCCTTGCCTTTTTCCTCGTCGTCATCGCTTCCGACAAGCTTTGTAGTGCTGAGTCCTACGTCTTTAAGTGCGGCGAAGACCGAGGCCCCGCTGATCGTCACGATCGTCCCGCCCGACGACGCAAACTCCTTGAGTGCATTTACGCCGGGAGCCCCGAACGAACTCATATAGCGTCCGGGCGAACCTTCCGGAAGGATCAGGACGTTGTAATCCCGAAGGCCGCCGCCTCGTATCGCTCCGATGGTCATCGGCGTGAACTTGATGCCGTATTTGTCAAAGGTCCACCAGATCGAACCGTAAGATTCCTGTGTGATCCCTTCGTCGGCCGCTATCGCGATCTTCGGCTCGCGAAGGCTAAGTACGGCCTCGCCGCCGATGCTCGTGTCGCCTTCCTCGGAATAGCCCGAGTTTACGGCCGTGACATTCGCGCCCATTTCGTCGGCAAAACGGGCGATCGTCTCATGAATGCTCGCGGGGTTCCTCGAAACCCGTACCACGAATGTGCCGGCTGGCCAGTTTCGTCCTCCCGCGTTCAACGGCCGTGTTGCCACGGCCACCTTGAATCTGTTCTGCTGCAGCCGCATCACCATCGCGCCTGCGGAGTCAGTGTCGTACGGGATCACGTACGCGATCGAGGCGCGTCCGGTGACGGCGCCCTTCTTCGCCCTTGCGAGAAACTCGGCATCGACCATCGAGCCCGTCACGGCCGCGGTCTCTTCGGTCCACCACGCATCGACCCCGAACGAAAGCGGCAGCGACCACGCGGTGATGTCATAAAAGCCGTATTCCTCCTTCGGCTGTCCTTTTCCGCGCATCTGGTTACGGCGGAACCGGGCCATGTTCTCATCGACAAACGCCTTGTCCTGCGGGGTGTCCTGTTCAAGGATCGCCTTGATCAGGATCCGCTGCGGCTGGTCAAGGTCGATCACGTAAGAGCCGGCGGGAAAGGTCCGCGCTTCGGCCGGGGAATTCTTTTCCAGATAGCCGTGAGCGGTGCGCGAAGTGAACGGGGCGGTCGCCGCTTTCACCTCGATGTCCGAAAGGCGGAGCACCTCGACCAACTCGGCGGCCTTGCGGCGGTCGCTGGTCGGATCGATGACGACCCGCTTCATCTTTGCCGATGAGTGGTCGGCCATCCCCTTCGCCCTGAATTCGTAAAAGTCCTTGAGCCGTTCAACCTTATTCTTTGAAGTCGCCTCCAGCGTGGTCATCGAAGCCACATAATGCTTCGCGATCGACGATCGGAAGGTGACGATCGTTCCGTCGTCCCGGGTCCAGTTAAGGCCCTTGAAGCCTCCGCCGTCCGTCTCGTAGGTCATCCCGATCGCCCCGTTGAGCGAGGGGTACATATCCCAGTAACCCGGATAAAAAGCGTCGAAAACGTCGCGGACGTAATAATCCCAATTGTTCCGGTCAAAGGCCGCCGCATTCGCCCGGCCGTAGACGTCCAGCCAGCGGTTGTACATCGGCTGAGGCAGGTTCGGGTTGATCGGCAGCGCGACCGGCGGGAAAAAGTACTGCGACGGTTGCCCGTGATGGTCGACCGCGACCTGCGGGTTCCATTCGTTGTAGGCGTTCGCCATGTTCCGAGATTCCTTCTGCGTCATCGCAAGCGTGTCGCGGTTAAGGTTGAAGCGGTAGTGGTTCACGCGGCCCCAGATGGCCCACGGTTCGCGGTGTTCGATGGCGTTTCGGTCGGCGCTTCCCACGGCGACGGAGTTATACCAGGTCGCAAAGCGTTCATGCCCGTCCGGATTTTCGCCCGTCAGGATCAGTGTGACCGTATTCCTCAGGATCTCCTGGGTGGCCGGTTCGTTCGAGGCGGCAAGCTGATACGCGACCTGCATAAAGGCCTCAAACGAAGAGGATTCATTGCCGTGGATCGTATATGCCATCCACGCGATGGCCGGTGTCGATTGCGCGATCTGCTCAGCCTCCGCTCGCGTGGTCCTCCGCGGGTCGGTCAGGCGGGCGACGTTCGCTTTGATCTGGTCAAGCCGTGCGATATTTTCCGGCGATGAGATCGCGACCAGGTACTGCATCCTGTGCTCATTGGTTGTCCCGATCTCAAAGATCTTTACGCGGTCCGGGGCCGCCTTTGCGATCGCGAAGATGACGTGTTCCATCTGGGCGTAGGTCGTATGGTGGTCGCCGACGTCGTACCGGAGGATAGATTGCGGCCGGGGAACCTCAGGGCGGTATTCGCCACGGGTGTAAAAATCGAACTTCGGTTCGAGCTGGCCAAAAACGGAGACAAATCCGAGCAAAATAATAGCGGCAGCGGCGGCTGATAGTCTCTTCATGGTGTTATCCAAAGCGTTTATGTTGGGATCGTGACCAGAAAATACTAAACTGAAACAACTTAACAGCACAAATCGGATGAAGGAAATTAAGCTCAGGATCGAATGCCCGAAATGCGGCGGGTCGCGGATCAAACCTTGGAACGATCTGTCCGGCGAGCAGCGAATGCTCGCGGAAAAGCTGCCGGCATCCGCCGAATTCACGCCCGCAGAAAGAAAAAAGCACCGCTTCTGCACGCGGTGCTGGTTTGAGTTTACCGGGAAAGGTAGAAGCGATGTTGCCTAGGGCGTCATGCTCACGCCGAAGTCGAAGAACTTCGATCCCATGCCGGCGGCTGCGTTCGAGTTTCCCGAGTTAACGAGGAAGAATGCATACTCGCCCTTCTTAAGGTCGACGGCCGCCGTGACGCGGTAAATACCGTTGCCGAGGTCTTCGGCTTTCAGCGGCACGACGTATTCATCCGAAAGGCCGCCCTTGGCTCCCCACGAATTGGCCTTCGCTATAGTCACCTCGCGATTATCGCTGCGCTGGTTAAAGCGTACGAGAGCAAATTCGTTCGGCGTCGAAGGAATCCCGCTAGCAGTGTTCAGGCCGCCGCTGGTCGCGTCCAGATAGAAGTAAAAGACGGGCTGGGTGTCCTGGATCTGCAGTGCCGCGTTGCGTCCGGGCAGGTTCGCCTTGGTCTTGGTCTTGCCGAGGCCGAATGGTGTGATCGACGCGGTGAACATTCCGCCCGTCCGATTCTGTGCAGATACGTTCGCCTGGATCTGCGTCATTTTCGGGCTGCCGTCCTTTACCTCATAGAGGTAGATACCGTAATTTTTCAACGCCATCGGGTCGTTCGGGTCGCCGGCTCCGCGGACCGTTCCGCTGTTGACGGGAGCGGACATCGCCTTACCGCTTTTCGCTTCGAGCATTGCCGCGACGACGTCGTCCGATACGCCCGCCTTCTTCAGCTCGATTAAAGCGTCCGTTGACATATCGAAATTCGTCTTTGACGAACGTATTTTGCCGATGATGATGGTCGGGTTCAGGCCGGCCTTGCTTAGGCTGATGACCTCATCGTTGTTCATCACTTCCTGGGCCGCCGCCGGCATCGCCGAAACGGCAAAGATCGCCGCCGCAAGGACCAGAAACCTCGTAACTCTTGAAATATTCATCTGTTGATCTCCTAAAGCTCTTTCAAAGCGTATGGTTAGGTCGGGAGAGGAACGCGTTCGGGGTGCCGTTACCTTTTTAGGTATCGTTCCCGCGTGCGGATAGTCAGGCCCGGGCGATAGACGCGGACCTTTACCTCGAACGCGGTCCCGCTCGCACGCTCGCTGATAGGATAATATCCTAAACTATAGAATTTGCGAAGTTCATCGGCGATCCGCGCGAACGCCGCATCGAGATTCGCGGTCGATGTCGCGGTGTGGACCTCGCCGCCGGTATCGGCCGTAATTCCCGCCAGAAACTCCTTTGCAAACGCGTAATCTTCCGGCCGTTCGCCCTTGCCGGGGCCGGTCTCGACTGTGTAGGGCCGGTCGTTCTCGTCGTACTGCACCGGTGCGATCGAGCGCCGGTTCTTTTGCACGTCGTCGTAAGTGTTATAGCGAATGGAATAGATCAGCGCGTCCGATTCCGAGATATTGCGCCGTATGCTTTCTGCCGTGACAAGCGTGCTGCTGGTATCGACGCCGTCGCTGAACAGGACGACCGCCTTGCGCCCTTCGACGCGGTTCAACTTTTCGTTCAGCACCATGTCGAGCGTGGTGTAAAGCCCTGTGCCCGAGGCGATGCTCGCCCCTTCGATCGCCATGTTAAGGATGCGCCGGTCGCCGGTGGCCTCGCAAAGTACGATCGGCTTTTCGGCGAATGAGATGACCATCACGCGGTCGTCGGGCCGCAGGAGAGAAACGAACTTTTTCGCCGCCGACTGGATGTCCTGCAGCTTGAAAACGCTGGAATAGCTCATATCCAGCACCAGGGCCACCGTGAAAGGCTGGTCCGTGGCCGAGAACCAGGCGATCTCTCGCTGTTCATCGTCCTCGAAGATCCGTACTTCGGCCTGTTGGATGTCCGTGATCACGCGGCCGCGTTTGTCGGTGACGCGAAAGGGTACGATGACCAGTTCAGTCTCGATCTTGATCACGTCGAGCTCGGGTTTTTCGACGCTCGCGGACGGATTCGAGCCTTCTTTGCCCACCGCAGCCGGCTTTCCGTCGCGGACACGCTCCGTCACCACGCGGCTTTCTGAATATTGTTTCAGACGCGCCGCCTGTCCCGCCGCCGTTACCGCAAACAGCAAGGAAATAACCATCGAAGCCGCGATCGCCCTGAGCATATTCACCAGATTATACTCCGATTTTGGGAATTGGCTTTTGGTTTTTGGTCTTTGGTCAGTGGTCTTTGAAATTTGGAACCTGGAACCTGGAATTTGGAATGTGGAACTCGGTCTTCGGTTTCTGAAATGTGGAATCTGGAATTTGAAATTTGGAATTTCAAATTTTGCCTTTGATATTCGTTGTTTGGAATTTGGAACTTGGAATTTGGAATCTGGAACTTGGTTCCTGGAGCCCGAGTCCCCCCAGTTGGGCCGTCAAACGGGCGCATCGCGTTGCGGAATAGGAGTATTGACGTGTGGAATGGGCATTCTTCGCCGCGCAATGGTAATTTTCCGCCGCGCAACGACCATTTTACCCTGCGCAATGGCCGGTTGGGCGTGGGCAATGGCCGGTTTGGCCTGCGCAATGGGCATTCTTGGCTGCGCAATTGGCATTCTTCGCTGCACAATGGGCATTTTTCCGTGCAGAATTGCTATTCTCCACCGCGAAATTGCCATTTTGCCGTGCGCATTGACTTTATTTCCGTGCGCAATGGCTGGTTTTCGGCGAATTCCGGGCGATCGCCGGCGTAAAATGCCAAGGTCGGCGTGTACGGGCAGAGACGCGAGTCTAAACGAGCGTGCATCGAATGTAAACGCCCGATGCACACCCCCTGACGGTCGTGTTTCCGCCCGGATCGGCATCTACGGGCAGAGACGCGAGTGCGAACGAGCGTGCACGAGCGCCGACACCTGATGCACACTCCCTGACGGTCGTGTTTCCGCCCGAACCTCCCAGGCAGAGACGCGAGTGTGAACGAGCGTGCAGGGAGCGCGGACGCCCTCGTCCATAAACTCCGCTTGCGGCGTCCGGCCGCAATGGGGATGATCGAAAGACGGACTCAAAGCGGCTCCGCCGCCCTATTTGCGGAAAAGCTCTGCTTTTCCGGGATGGCCCATCATAAATAAGTGCGGCTCCGCCGCCGGAGGCGTAGCCTCAAATAAAAAAGGCGACCCAACGGTGAAGCTAAGCTTCACCGAAAATAGACAGGCATAGCCTGGAGCCCACAATCGGTACCACCTGCGGTAGCGGGTGGGGCTTTCTGTTCGGACGTAAATACTCCGCCCGCTACGGCAGGCGGTACTGACAAGGTCGCCGCCTCATCATACGGCATCGCGGGCCGTGTATTACTTGTCGTCGCTGGATTTGCTTTCGTCTTTGAGGTCGTTTACCTTTACGCCTTTCGCTTGCAATTCGGCGACGATCAATCTAAAGTTCCGGTCACCGAGTTTGACCACCGCAAATTTCTCGCCTGCCTGGACCGTCAACCAATGCTTTTTCTTTTTTATGAAAAGGAAGGGAATTGCGAAGATGAAGCCCACCAGCAAGGCCGTGGCCACTGCTCCGCCGCCGGACAGCATCGGCTTTTTGGAGTAGGAATGGTCGGCCTGCGTGATCTCGGAATACAGGATGTCTTTGCCCTGGTCCTTAAAGTTGTTCTTATCCGGGACCACCCGAAAACCCTTCTCTTCGAAAAAAATGTCCGCGTCCGTTTCGACAGACTTCTTTCCAGAAGTGACGATCAGTTCTACATCGTAAACGCTTGGCGTCTTCGTCTGGGCGAAGGCCGATGTCGCGGCAACAAAACAAACCAATGTGAACACGGAAACACACCGCCGACAGATCAGATTCCGGGTGGCGATATTGAACATCTTTTTAATTTTCTCCAGTAGATTCGTAGGGCGGCTTCCGATCGAGGAATGGGAGCCCGAACCAAGTATAAGTTTGGCCGTGAAATTGTCAATCAAAAAACGGATCAAAGCGGCTCCGCCGCCCTATTTGCGGAAAAGCTCTGCTTTTCCGGGTTGGCCCATCATAAATGAACGCGGCTCCGCCGCCGGAGGCAAAGCCTCAAATAAAAAAGGCGACGAAACGGTGAAGCACAGCTTCACCGCAAATAGACAGGCAGAGCCTGCCGCAAAAAGGCAGTTGCACGACCGGCAGGGAGCGTGCCTGCCGGAAACGCCGCTCAAAAGCAAAAGCCCGCACGGAGTAAGGGCGATACATCCAACGTTGAGCATATCGCCCTCACTAACGTGCGGGCTTCTGCACCGGGTTGGCGCGATCCGTGTTTAATGCTTCATTTCTCGTGATTTCCCATGAACACCCTCTGCCACGGCGAAAACCTTAAGAACCACCGCGAGCAAATGCTCTAAATCGGGACGATTTTACTATCTGCTAAAGTAGTTCCTATCAGTAAATCAAAATATTAGGAGGATAGGGAGTTTTTAATGGCTATGACGCTACTGCCGGACGGCAGCAAAAAATATAATGGCGGCGGGTTTTCGGTCACAATCAAGCCGGACGGGGCAATTCTCGTCCAGCCCGGGGATTCGATCAGCAAGTATTCGATGGCGATCCACGGAAACTTCGATTTTCTTAACGAATATAAGCATCGACGGAATAAGCCAACCGGACCAATAACGGATTCCGATCTGCAGGAACTTGTGAACGTCAACATGATCCACGCAGGTGAAACCCTCTACCATATGCCGTCGAGGGGGACCTCGAACGTACCCAGCCTGCCTCCTGTTCCCTCACCCGGAGCTCCCGGAAAGCCCCAACCTTTCGAGCCGGCACAAATTGCGAAAATGAAACATTTTCTATCCGTGCAGGTTCCGATGCTTGGATACGGATATATAAAAGCGGGACAAGCGTGGCTCGCGTATGACGGCCGCCGAACGATCATTAGTATCAATACCGCTGTCGCTGCGGTGATCTTTCTTCTTGAGAAACCGGGAAGTCCCGAACATCTTAAGCTTTTTGTCCAACCGGTAGAAGCGTTCAAGGTCGATGTCAGGAATTGGCTGGTCGACGAACTCGGACAGCGTCTGGAACCCTTGAAACAGTTCGTCGACTTGGAAGTCGCTTTTGTCCTGGGGTTGGTTTCGTGCATCAACTTTCCCGCCTTTATTATCATTTCAGGTGTCGGGATGTTTGAATGGGTTGTCAATAATAGAGTTTGGCTTTCCAAAGTTTACGATGCGATAAAAATTACTTGTAAGGTCCGCCGATTCATGCTCGACAATGCGCCGATGCTCTACGAGAAGATCATCAACGCGATGCTGCACTCGCTGTGGGATCAAGTGCCAAACGTTGCGGGTAACGTCCCGGAGGCGATCGCCAACGATCCAAAGGGTATCGCGTCCGCAGTCGGCGTGCTGCTCGGAAAGCTGACATTTTCGGGAGCGAAGAGTAAGTTTGCCGTGCTGTTTCTGGTTTTCAGCATGCTTTTTACGATCGCCTGGCAAGCGGTTAAAAAAGTCCCCGGCGCCATCGTACTGACCGCGGAAGAAAAGGCACGTTACGCTGTGGATCTTATTAATAACCTTCGATCTCAAGGCGTAACAATTAGTGAAAGTGAGGCAAACACGATCATCGATGAAGTGTTGGCGAATCCTGTGCAGCTCCAGATCCACCTTGCTGAGCTAAAACGAGCCTTTGAGGCGATCAAATAGTTCGAGCAGGCCTCCGCATTCTGGCGCGCAGCCGCTCCGGGCAGAGACGCGAGTGTGAACGTGCGTGCATCGAATGTAGACGCCCGATGCACACTCCCTGACGGTCGTGTTTCCGCCCGTAACGGAGATCTCAGGGATCGTTCGCGGTGTCGGATGGGGTGAATACTCCTTCAAACACGGCGCGGATGTCGTGGCGGTGGATGGTGAGACGGCCGAGAAGTTCGTCTGGGGATTCGAGGCCCATGCGTTCGGCGATCACGTGGAGGACGTCGCGGTTCGTCCGCGGGTACCGCGATGTGCGGCCGACGGTGAGGCGGATGTTGTGATCGAGCTTCGAAAGGAAGGCGTGACCGCCGGAAAGGACCTCGAAATCGCCTGTCTCGATCGTTCCGTCCCTCAAAAACGCCTCGAGCTTTGCTCCGGTCGAGCGGTCCTCGGCCGCGACCGCGTCGGGCCGGAGTAACTGGAGATAGCGGACGATGAAATAGACGTCGAGCAGGCCGCCGGCGCCGAATTTCAAGTTCACGTCGCGGCCGCTCTTGGGCGTTCCGTGGAGTTCTTCCAGCCGAAGACGCATCGTGCGGCATTCGTCCCGGACCTTCGCGGGCGGTTCGGCCGCGGCCCGCTTTCGAATGGCGTCGCGGACCGCCGATTCTATCGTCTCCGCACCGCCGCCGGTCACCGCCCGTAGCTGAATGTAAGCGAGAAGCTCCCAAACCGAGGCCCTTTCAAGGATGTAACCGATCAGGGAGCTGCGCGAGACGGCGGTCGGGCCCTCTTTGCCGTAAGGCCGCAGCCGGAGATCGACTCGGTAAAGATTGCCTTCGCGCGTCATCGACGAAAGCAGCGTGACGAACGAGCCGATCACCCGGCCGTAATGTTCGACCATCTCGCCCGCCGAACGCCCATCCTGCTCCTCGTCGAAAACGATGACCATGTCCAGGTCCGAACCGTAATCGAGCGTGCCGCTGCCCAGTTTTCCGAGACCGAGCACGGCCGGCGGCGGCAGATCGATCTCGTATCGCCGCTTGTGCTCGTCCAACGCCACACCCATCGCGAATGCGACGCTCGCTTCGGCAAGCCGCGTCTGGAGCGAGCGGACCGCCGGGATCGGCAGCGTCTGGAAGATGTCGGCCAGCGCGATCTCCAGGATCGACCGCGCCCACACCTGCCGCATCGGGATAAGCACGGTGTTCATTCCGGTCGGATCCGCCGCGAGGCCTTCGAATCGAGAGCGCAAATCGGCGTTCTCCAGTTCAGCATCGGGCTCAGCCAGATGCCGGGCAAGCCACGGCATCGCCACGATCATATCGCTGAACGCGGGCGAGACCGCCGCGACCCGCATTATCACCGCGCGCTGCTCGTCCGAAAGCTCGCTGGCGGCATCGAATTTCTCTATCGCCGCCGCGATGCGAGCCGCGAGAGTGTCTGCCGCCAACGGCGGTGCCGAAAGCTCGATTCGTACCGGCTCGGCGGCCGTGTCGCCAGGACCGAGCCCTCCAAGGGGTGCATGCGCCGCGTCCTCGCCGAAAACACGAAGAAAGATGCGATGAACGGCGTCTGTGGCGGCGTCGAGATCGCCTTTCAACCCCGCGGCATCGATATAACCGGCCTTGCGTGCAAGCAGATCGAGCTTCTCCGGCTCGGACGGAAGCGTGTGAGTCTGAAGGCCATGCTCCATCTGCAAAAGGTGCTCGAGCCGGCGGAGAAGATCGTAAGCGTTCGACAATTCGGTATGTTCGGACTCGGTCAGATAACCGCGGTCGGTCAATCGCGAAAGGCTGATCAGGGTGTGCGGTGCCCGAAGCCAGCGGTCATGGCCGCCAAACGCGAGCTGGAGAGCTTGGGCGATGAACTCGATCTCGCGGATCCCGCCGCGGCCGAGCTTCACATTAAAGTAAGCATCGCTGCTCTCTTCATCTATCTTCTTTTTCGACCGGTAAACTTCTTCTAATGCGGCCGCAGGGTCAAGATCGCGGTCATAAACTGCCGATTCGACCGAGTCATGGAACTGGCGAAAGACCTCCGGGCTGCCCGCACTGCACCGCGAGCGAATAAGCACCTGGCGTTCCCAGTTCCTCGCTTCGTTCAGGTAATAGCGGGTCGTTTCCTTAAGCGAAAGTGCGAGTGCGCCCACGCGTCCGCGGGGCCTTAAGCGAAGATCGATGCGGTAGGCCGCGCCTTCGCCGCTCTGGTTTCCGACAAGTCGTGTGACCGTCTCGGCGACCTTTACGAAATACTCGGTGTTCGTGACCGCCGGCCGTTCGCCCGTACCTTTTGTTTTCCCGTCGGCCGAATAGATGAAAAGCAGATCTACGTCCGACGAATAATTCAGTTCCTTCGAACCGAGCTTGCCGAGCGAAACGACCGCGAGCTCCGAGGCTCTTTCGCGGCCCTTCGCGTCCGATTCGAACGGCGGTCCGTAGCGGTTATCGACCATCTGGCGGGCGATGCGAAGGGCGTTCTCCAATATCGCGTCGGCTAGGTTGGAGATCTCTTCGGTGATCTCGGCTATCGTCCCGAGCCGGCGTACGTCGCGCAAAAATATGCGAAGCAGTTCGCGGCGGCGGAATCGCGCGAACATCACGTTCGGCTCAAGCGACGAATTCGTCATCGCGAACCGTGCGAGCGATTCGAGCAGTTCATCCTTGTCGCGCACTGCCGATGCCGAGCGTTTCCGGCCGAGCCAGCCGATATATTCCGGATTCTGGATCAGCGTCGTCGCCAGCAGCGGGCTGTTGGAGGCAAGGGCCAGGACATCGGACAAAAGGCCGTCGTTCTTGCGGAGCCGGGCAAGATGCGAGGGATTTTTTTCGCCGAACTGGAGAAGAAACCTCTCCGCGGATTTGGGCGAGGGCAGGTCGCGGACGAGGAATTCGTGATCGGTCATTGTCGAAACCGGGCCGGCAGGATGCCGAATTTCTTGATCTTATAGCCGAGGATGCGCTCGGTCGAATCCAGCATCCTGGCGGCCTTGGCGATGTTTCCGCGGGTCGATTTGAGGGCGTCCTGGATCATATCCCGCTCGAAAGCGTGGACCGCACCCTCAAGGGAAAGCTCCGTCGTTGTTCCCGTCACCTCGGCCGTCTGCAGCGTCGGAGGCAGATGATGGCCGTGGATCACGTTCGTATCGCAGGCAAGCACCGCCCGTTCGATGGCGTTTTCCAATTCGCGGACGTTCCCGGGAAAATGATAGCTCATCAGCATATCGATCGCCGGGGTCGAGATACGCCGGATACGCTTGCCGTGCTCGGCCTCGTATTTTTCAAGGAAATGTTCGGCAAGCAGCAAGACGTCCGACTTTCGCTCCCGCAGCGCCGGCAGGTGGATCGTGAAAACGTTTAATCGGTAATAAAGGTCCTCGCGAAACTCGCCGCGAGCGATAGCGTCCTCGAGATTCTTGTTCGTCGCCGTGATCAAACGGATATTTGCACCGATCGTCTCGGTGCCGCCGAGCCGCTCGAACTCACGCTCCTGCAGCACGCGAAGCAGTTTGATCTGCGTTTGAAGCGGCAGGTCCCCGATCTCATCCAGAAACAGCGTCCCACCGTCAGCCAATTCGAACCTTCCTCGTTTCAGCCGTTCAGCTCCCGTAAAGGCCCCGCGTTCGTGCCCAAATAGTTCCGATTCGATCAGCGTATCCGGCAATGCGGCACAATTGAGCTTGATCATTGGCCGCTTGCTGCGAAGGCTGTTGTAATGGATCGCATTGGCGATCATTTCCTTTCCCGTGCCGCTTTCACCGCGAAGCAGCACCGTCGCATTCGATCGCGCGACCTGGGTCACCTGGTCATAGACCAAACGTATCGCGTTCGAATTGCCGACAATATGCGAGAAATCGTACTTCTCCTTCAACTCCTGCTTAAGGTGGAGGTTTTCTTCACGAAGCTTCTCGCGTTCATTCATCACGGCCAGTTCGACCCTCAGGCCCTGCCCGATCATCGACGCCAAAAGCTCAAGAGTCTCGTTCTCGCTTTCCTTCAGATCGCCGACCGGGCTGCCGACTGCGCACAAAAGCCCGAGCTTCCGCGCCGAACTCGTGATCGGGGCCATTACCATCCGCCCTGCACCTTTAGCGTCGGCGAAGGCGATAGGCATTTCGGCTTCGGACGCGAGAATGGCCGCACTGCCGTTACCCAGAAACGCTTTCCTAAAGATCGGATCGTTTGCCCGCGTATCGAGCTTTCGAAAATCGGCGATCCCCAGCCCGCTTGATGCGGTGGCGGTCAGCTGATCTTCCTGCGGCCGGTGAAGCAGGATGAAGCAGGCCGCATAACCCAGCCCTCTGACCAGGCGTTCCGTGACCGGATTCAGGTTCACGCTGCTTCTGGAGTCAACGGCAAGGAGATTTGCAATCTCTTTGAGTGTTGTGATCGTGGTCATGCTTCCAGCTACAAAATTGTAGGACAGCGGCCCTGAACTGACAACTCGGGGGCCCGGCGATAGACTGTTTAAGTATCGGTCAACAATGGAAACACGCTTTGAGATCGTTGTTACGCCCGGCGAGCACAAGATGCGGCTTGAGGATCTGCTTTTCGAGCGGTTCCGTTCGCTCAGCAAGCTCTATCTCCGCGGTCGCATCCGGGATGAAATGTGCGAGGTGAACGGCCGTTGGGAGAATCGCGGCCACCGGCTCCGCGCGAACGATCTTGTCGAGATCACACTTGATCCGACGCGAATGAACTCGATGGTTCCCGAGGCGATTCCGCTCCAGATCGTCTTTCAGGACAGCTACATGGTCGTTGTCAATAAGCCCGCGGGAATGCTGGTCCACCCGTCGCATCGCGACAAGAACGGCACGCTGCTGAACGCGCTTGCTCATCACCTGAACCGCGGGGACGGGCCGCACGTCCGTCCGGGACTCGTCCACCGTCTGGACAAGGACACTTCGGGTCTGCTGTTGATCGCGAAGAATACGCGGGCCCATGGCCGCCTCGCCCGGCAATTCGAGAAAAAGACCGTCGAAAAACGGTATGTCGCGCTAGTCGAAGGAGATGTTGAACAGGACGAGGGGACTATGGATGCACCGATAGGGCGGTTCATCGAAGAAAAGCGTTGGGATGTGATGACCGAGGGCCGTGCGGCCCTGACACGGTTCAGGGTGCTCGAAAGAGCCGGCGGCTGCAGCTTACTCGAGCTCGAACCCGTAACCGGACGCACAAACCAGCTTCGGATCCACTGTGCCGCGATCGGCCACCCGATCGTCGGCGACACCGAACGCGGCGGCAGGGAATTCAGCCGCCTAAGTCTGCAGGCCTTTCAGCTCTCATTCCGCCATCCGGGATCGAATGAGATGGTCTCATTCAAACTTGAGCACGAATTCGGACTTGACGACATCTTGGGAACGGCCGAACCGACGCGATGATCGTCAAATTAGTTATTTCAGTTTGTAGGCGGCGTCCGGATAGAATTTTACGTAGATCTCTATGCCCTGCCGGTCATCGGTCGCCTGTCTTTCCAGCGTGACGAAGCCGCTCCCCACGTCGTAAGGCTCGGCGCTAGCCTTGCCCGGTTTCGAATACGAATTCAAATTCGCGACCCGTTTGTGGAAGAACTCCGGCATCGGCTGCCCGAGCCCCTCTTTTGCGATCGTATCGGCAAGATTCGAGAACATCCGCCGGAGAGTCGATTCGTTGGGTATCGGGCGAACTCCCACGACCGTGTAGTTCACGTTGATGATCTGGGCGCCCTTCTGATCGCCGGACGCGGAGAATTCGACTTCGATCGTGCCGGATGCATCCTCATGGATCTTCACTGACGCTTTGCCCGGACCGCAAGAATACGGCGAGTCCTGCCGTCCCGGCTCGCTTGGCTGCCAGATGCCGGCACCGAGATCGGTGAAGTATCGCCCGGGAGCAGCCAGCGGGTAACGGCAAACCGATTCGGCAGGGAAAACGGACGCGGCCGTTGTGTCGGTGGGTTCGCCCGGGCCGGAAGAGCAGGCGAGGCACGCGAGGCATAGCATCAAGGCGGCGGTAAGTTTCAAAGACTTCCGAGTCATTCACATCACCTTTTGCAAAACAATAGATCCCTACGCCTCTGGGAGCTACGGCAGAACCACGGGTCTTTCGACCGATTTCCTGCCCGGGCCGAAAAGCGGCGTCCCGGACATCTCGCCTGTCATCTTCGTTCCGTCAAACACGACCTTTCCGTTGACGATCGCGGCTGAAAAGCCGACCGCGTATTGGTGCGGCTGTTCGAAAGTTGCTTTATCACTGACGGTGTTCTCGTCGAAGATCACTAGATCCGCAGCGAATCCTTCACGGATCAGCCCGCGGTCGTGCAGGCCGAAAGTTTGTGCCGGAAGTGATGTCATTTTCCGGATGGCGTCTTCGAGCGCGACGATCTTCAGCTCACGCACATAGCGGCCGAGCACGCGAGCATTGTTCCCGTAACCCCGCGGGTGCGGCACGCCGGAGCCGAAACGCCGCACTCCGCTGTCAGAAGCGATCATCGTGAATGGCTGCCGCATTATGTTCTGCACGTCCGGTTCATTCATTTGCTGGTAAACCATCTGCGCCCCGCCTTTGCCATACATTTCCAGGATCTGCTCGATCTGTTCGTCGAGCTTGTCCTTGCCGCGTGCAAGCTTCGTGATCTGCTTGATATTCTTTCCGTTAAACTCGGGATTTTCCCGATAGCTGGCGACGTAAGCGAACTCGTAATCTTTGAATTTCGCATTCTTCAGCCACTCCTTCATTTCCTTAACCACCTTGTCGCGGGTCACGGGATCGGCAAGCCGCTTCTTGCCTTCTTCGCGGCCGCCGGCCAGCAGCCAGGTAGGCAACCGGGCATCAAGTGAAGTCGAGGATGCTGTGTAGGCGTATTGATCGACCGTGACGGGAATGCCCCGCTTTCTGGCCTCTTCGACCAAGCCGATCGTCGTCGACGTTTTCCCCCAAAGTGCTTTTGAAGAGATCTTGAAATGCGAGATCTCGACCGGCATCCCGGCCTGCTCGCCGATGTTTATCGCCTCCTTTATCGCTTCGACTACCTCGTTTCCCTCATTCCGAATGTGGCTCGCGTACGTTCCGCCGTATTTTGACGCCGCTTTAGCGAGTTCGACAACCTCTTCTGTCTTCGAGTAGGTCCCTGGTACATAGATGAGGCCGGTCGAAAACCCGACAGCACCCTCGCGCATCGCTTTTTCGACCAGTTCGTTCATCTTCTTCTGTTCTTCAGGCGTCGGGGCACGGTTCTCGGTGCCCATCGCGGCCGATCGTACCGAATTGTGCCCGATCAGGGTTGCGAGGTTAACCGCCAGCGGCCTATCCCTGAATCTGCCCAGAAATTCGCCGACGTCCGTGACCGAACCGCCGCAGTTGCCCGTCACGATCGATGTCACGCCCATCCGGACGAAATTTTCCGCCGTCGGGTTGTCGAAAATGTCTTCCGTATGGCCATGAACATCGATGAAACCGGGCGCTACGATCTGCCCTTTCGCATCGATGACCTGCCTCGCTCCGGACGCATCAAACCGCCCTACGCGGACGATCCGGCCGCCATTTATAGCGACCGAACCCTTGAACCATGGATTTCCGGTTCCGTCGACGATGCGGCCATTGGTTATTACGAGGTCGAATCCTTCGGGGCCGGCGGCCGGTACAGCTGCGGGCGTGTTTGCCAGGAAGGTTACGAGAAGGAGGAAAGCAGCGAATCGTCTTGTCATTTTTTTATTGGATCTTGATCGTAAGTGTGACTTTGAGGGGGCCTTCGGAATTATTCCGGACCTCGACCGTGTAGTCGCCGGATTTGGGCAGCGTACCGACGATATTGCCGTCCACGTAATCGTAATCGGCCTCTTCGAACAGCCTGATGCCGACATCCTGACTATCCACGGTAACGTTTATTTTCTGATCCGCTCCGGCCCTCAGGACGTATCTCCGGCCCTCGTCCATCGGGATCGTGACGACGATCGTCTTTGAATTCGCCCCCTTTGCGAAGGACACGCGCTCGACCGGGTAGATCGGCCTGGTAACGGGTTTGCCGACCGCTTCCAGCTTGTCGCCGGCAAGGCGGTATGTCGTGGTCACGATCAATTCGGCGCAGCAGTTGGCTCCGATCTCGCCCGGGTCGTTACGGTCGACAGATAAAAGGCCTTTGGCGATACGAACCTCGCGGATGCCTCCGTAAGCGCGGTCGCCGCCTTCGAACCTAGTCAGCAGCTTTGGCTTTGCGCCGGACATCCCGAATACATAGCCCTCAGAAAATTGGCCTGTCCCGCCGGTATTACAGATGGAGACGATCGCAGCCTCATCGCGCCCGTCGCCGGTGAGGTCGCCGAAGACCGGTTCATACACCCGCATATACATTCGATCGACGTAGCCGTCCTCCTGTCTTTCAAACGAGTATTCTCGGTTCTTCACCGTGATGTTCTCCGATTCTTCCGACGCGCAGAAAGCCGGATAAGTGAAATTTGCGAAATCGACCTTGCGGATATCGACCTGTGCCAGGACCGGCATCAAACCGAACACCGTCAAGATCGTCAAAAACAATATCCATCTGCACATATCAGGCCTCTGCCTCCGCATTCTTCGATGGAGGGTGATATGGATCGTGAAGGTCGACCGGCTTCTTTGCTTTCCGCCTCAGACGCATATTCAGGAACTCGACCAGTACCGAAAACGCCATCGCGAAGTAGATGTAGCCTTTCGGAATATGGAGGTGCAAGCCTTCCGCGATCAGCGTAAATCCGATCAGAAGGAGAAATGCGAGAGCCAACATCTTGATCGTCGGATGCCTTTGCACGAAATCGCCGATCGGTTTGGCAAACAACATCATGGCGACGATAGAAATGACCACCGCGGCGATCATGATCGAGACCCGGTCGACCATCCCAATGGCCGTGATGACGGAATCAAGCGAGAAAACTACGTCGAGAAGCGTGATCTGCACGATGACGCTAGTGAACGACGCGTAAACTTTTTTTACGGCGTGGCCCTCTTCGCCCTCAAGCGAACCGTGGATCTCGTGGGTCGATTTGCCGATCAGGAACAGGCCGCCGAGAAGTAGAATCAGATCGCGGCCCGAAACACCGTGTTCCATTACCGTAAATAGAGGGAACGTCAGCGACATTACCCACGACAGAGAGAAGAGCAGAATGACCCGCATTATCAGGGCAAGGGAAAGCCCAATGAAACGTGCCCGCTGCTGCTGATCTTCGGGCAATTTGCCGGCGAGGATCGAGATAAAGATGATGTTGTCGATGCCCAGAACAAGCTCAAGCACCGTAAGGGTCGCGAACGCGATCCAGACATTCGGGTCAGAGAGGAATTCCATATTCGCAGGTCAAATTGTAAAAAGTAGTTGTCGCCGAAGATTATAAAACACACGTGGGTTCATTCCAATCGGCATCGTTTTTTGGCCGAACGGTCGGCGGCGCCGCGGGCCTCGGCGTTATGCGAGCGGGTGGGTTTCAGCGCGTCGGTCACACAGATGTCCGACGGAGTGATCTTTATTACGACCAAGTAAGAGGTGATCTTTGTCGAATCTTCGGGGTTCTCGCTGACGTTGAATCGAACGATCAGGGCTACCGGTGTCTTGCCCTTCATCCTCCATTCGGCCCGCGGCCCGACGCTCGAAAAGCCGCCGAACATCTCCCAAAACTTCAGCTCGTGCTTCGTTCCTTTCGGGTCGACAACGTTGATCGATTGCCGCAGGTCGCCTTCAAGCAGTTCGAGTTTGTAGCCGCCGACTCCAGGACAAACACCGCGGTAAGAGCCGCCTTCTTCATCGGTCGCCTCGAGGGTCCGGCAGTCTTTTTCCGAAAGGCCGGTGTAAATGCTTCGATTCTGTGAATGGATTACGGAAGCCGAAAATATGATGATCACAGCAAGCAGGGCGAATCTCATTGTCGGATTATCGCACACGCCGCCGGTCAAATGAACGGTTCAGACGAAATGTCTTAACTATTTGCTGCTTTTCCGATCGTTGAAGACGAACTTTCCAGCGACGATCGTCGCGACCGCTCGGCCGGTGAATTTCCAGCCGTCGAACGGCGTGTTTCGAGATTTCGAACGCGAGTCGAGAGCATTAAAGGTCCACTCCTTCTGCGGGTCGATGATCGTCACGTCGGCGATCGATCCGGGAGCCAGGGTTCCGCGTCCTTCCAGGGAAAAGATCTTCGCCGGGTTGGCCGAGCACATTTCGACCAGGCGTTCGAGGCCGAGGACGCCTTTGTGAACAAGCTCGGTAAAAGCGAGCCCGATCCCCGTTTCCAAGCCGGTTATTCCGAACGGCGCTCGATCGAATTCAAGGGCCTTTTCGTCGTGATGGTGGGGGGCGTGGTCGGTCGCGATAGCGTCGATCGTGCCGTCTTTGATTCCTTCGATCACGGCCTCAAGGTGGTTCGTACTGCGAAGCGGAGGGGCCATTTTCGTATTGGTGTCATATCCTTCGACCGCCCGGTCAGTCAGAGTAAAGTGGTGGGGTGTGACCTCACATGTCACGTTGATTCCTTCGCTTTTTGCCCGCCGAACGGCTTCGATAGCACCTTTTGTCGAGACATGAGCGATGTGGATATGAGCCCCGGTCTCCTTGGCCAGAATAATGTCCCTAACGACATCGATCTCTTCGGCCAATGCGGGCATGCCCTTCAGGCCGAGCAGAAGCGAGATCTTGCCCTCGTGCATCACGCCACCGGACGAAAGAGACTTGTCCTCGCAATGGTCCACGACAGGCAGATCGAAATCCTTCGCATACTGCATCGCCCGGCGCATGATTCCGGCGTTCGGTACCGGCCGGCCATCATCAGAGACCGCTACAGCACCGGCCGCCTTCATCTCGCCCATTTCAGCGAGCTCGCTGCCGTCGGACGATTTTGTGATCGCACCGATGGGAAAGACGTTCGCCAGCCCGGCTCGCTCGGCCTGCTCGATCATATATCGCGTGATCGCAGCATTGTCGTTGACAGGGTTCGTGTTCGGCATCGGGCAGACGGATGTCCACCCGCCGGCAACGGCAGCAGCACAACCACTGGCGATCGTTTCTTTGTGTTCCTGGCCCGGCTCGCGAAGATGGACATGCAGGTCGATGAAACCCGGAGCCACCAAAAGACCGCTCGCGTCAAAGACTTCGCAGCCCTCCGGTGCCGGTTCGCCCTGTTTTAGCCATGCCGAGACCCTTCCGTCCTCAATGAGCACATCCATCCCCGTATTTTCAGGGGCTGCCGGATCGATCAGATGACCGTTTGAAATTAAGAGTTTCATGTTTGACTCTGTCTAAGATAATTTAGGCGGCGGCTCCGGAGCAACGCCCGGATCGAAATTCCATCCGGGTCCCAACTCGGCGGGGAACTGAAATCAGGACAAGGAAACATATCGGCATTAGATCAGATGCTGGCCCCGAGCTTTTGAGAGAGTTTTTCGCGATAGCGGCGACTGAGGGTTAGTTCCTTTCCGTTCTTGAGTATCACAAGGTGTTCTTCGTTAAAGTGGACCTGCAATTCTCTTACCTGACCGAGGTTTACCGTCGTAGAGCGATGGATCCGAACGAATTGCTTGGGATCCAACCGTCGGCCGATCTGCTTCATCGTCTCCCGAACAATGTGTGTGGCGTCGGCGGTATGAAGGATAACGTAGTTACCGCACGCCTCGATCCAATCCACCTCTCCAACCGGCAAAAGCAGGACTCGGCCGTCCTTTTTGATCACAAAGCGATCCAGAAGATCTTCGCGCGAAGTCAGGGTGCGCAGAAGCTCGACAAGCTGGTTGTTCCTTTCGGTGTCACTTAATTCGCGAAGGTTGGATTTGGCACGATCCAGTGCGACGGCCATTCGGTCGTGATCAAACGGCTTCAGCAGGTAATCTACCGCCGCCAGATCGAACGCTTTTACGGCATATTGATCGTAGGCAGTCACGAAAATGATCGCCGGTGTTTTTGGACCTTGAAGCGCATCGACCACCGCCAGGCCGTCCTTTTCAGGCATCTCAATGTCCAGAAAAAGGAGGTCCGGTTCGAGTTTCGCGACCTTTTCGATCGCATCATTGCCGTTCGAGCACTCACCAACGATCTCGATGTCCGGGTCATCATCGACCATGCTCCGGATCACGGCCCGTGCCGGCGGTTCGTCATCGACTATAAGGGCCCGAATTCTCTCGCTCATTCGATCCGTCCCCCGTTCATTTTCCCAAGCGGGATCTCGACCGATACGGTCGCTCCTCCGGACGGATTCGGCTCCAGCCGAAGCGAGTACTTGCTGCCATAAAGTTTCTCAAGCCGGTCACGGGAGTTCTGAAAACCCAACCCGTCCTGGTTCTTCCCATTCGCGTTGAGATCGATCACTTCACCGTCATTTGAGATCTCGATCCGCAGCCGTTCTCCTGCACGGGCCGCCATTATGTCTATCCGGCCGGCAGCCAGCCGCTTGGCTAGACCGTGCTTGATCGCGTTCTCAACGAAGGGCTGCATGATAAGGTTCGGCACGCGAACATCAAGAATGTCATCCGAAATGTCGAAGTTTACGGTCATCCGGTCTTTGAACCGGATCTTCTCGATCTCAAGGTAGTTCCTGAGGAATTCCATTTCGCGTTCAAAAGATACAAGGTGCTGTCCGTTATTCTCGATAGTAAGCCTGAGAAAATCGCCAAGACGCGCGATCGTCTGGACTGCTTTCCGCGGGTCTTCGAGTGCCAAATGCGAGATCGAATTTAGTGTGTTGAACAAGAAATGCGGCTGGAGCTGCATCTTCAGCGCCTTGAGTTCGGCCTGGGCAAGCTCTTTCTCCAATTGATCGTTCCTGCTTCGTTCCTCGTTAAACTTATGGTAGTAATCGAGGGCGTAACTAGTGGTCAGAATTATCTTGTAAATAAAGATGCCCATCACGGTGTTTTGGAGCCAGAATATCGAGAACACCGAGCCAAGGGCCATCGTCCGCGGCCGTCCGAGTCCATCAAGCGCCCAAAAAGCAAGGCCAAAGATCGCCAAGGAGGCCGCCGACCAGAAAAAGCTCGCCAGCAGATGTGCCGGGAACAAGAAGATCCATCGCTGTCCGATCGTCCTGAAAAAGCGGTCTGCGCCAATAATTAAATAAGCCATTGCGGCCCAGACCTGAAACCGGAGCAATTGCGAATTGATCGCGTCAAGTAACTGGAACGACTGTCCGCTTGATGTGCGTCCGATGTAGTAAGAGGCGAGCAAAAGCAGCCCAACAAAGCTCAATAGTGCCCAGAAGATCAATAGCTTCTTAACGACGAATTCAGTCGCTGAGGTCGAGGCTGGCATTTTTGGCAATTTATCGTTCATCGTTCGGGCCCGTGCTACTGACCGAAAATTAGTCGAGGGACGGGTTCTCCGTCGGACAGGCTTTCTGTGCTCCGCGGTTCGTCGATCCCCCATATTGTAATCCATGCCACAAGCGTAAGTACGGCGCTCGCAAAAAGAACCGCCCTATATCCTGCCGCAGCATAAAGCTGGCCGCAGACAAAGATCGAGGCCGCGATGCCAAGCTGCGATGAAATATTCCTTGTCGCGACGTATCGGGCAGTGCGAGCGGGCCGCACTAGTTCGGTCACGAGTGCATTCATGGGAGCGACCCTAAGAGCGGCCGCCGCGGCACCCCCCAGAATAAACAAAACCTTGATCGCTGGCTCTGCTGCGAAAAGGCCGGCGAAAAGAAAACCGGCCATAAGCAGGCTCGAAAAGAGCGCTGCATACCTTTTCCCAAATCTATCGGCAAGAAAACCACCCGCCAGCGCACCGCAAAACCCCGCCAGGTTTATCAGAAGATAGACAGTACCGCCGCTAAAGGCTGAAAAGATCTCTTTCTCGGCGGCCCAGGTCCCGACGAAGATCGTAAAACCGAACACGCCTCCTGAGACGAAAAAGGCGCTGATCACGCCGAGACGGAGCGACCTCGTAGACAGGTCAGATACCGGCGACGGAGTTGGGAGGACCTTGGGATCGATTCGGCGCAGCGGGAAACGCTTGGTCAGAAATCCCGCAAACGCAAAAATGATCGCCACTACAGCCAGCGCGGCCTGCCATTGAAAATATTCGGCGAGAACGACGCCGGCCGGCACGCCAAGCATCGGTGCCGCATAGTAGCCGATCGCCAGGAAGTTCATGCTCGCCCCACGCCTTCGATATTCCGACGCGGCCGCCAGCGACGTGATGGCGAGCGTCGAGATCATCCCCCCCGCTAGACCGCTCCCGATCCTTCCGGCGAGAAAAAAGATCGTTCCTCCATCGACGATTGAAACCAAAATAAACGCACCATAAAGCCAAGAGGCCCAGGGCAATGTGATGGCCGGATCGAGATTGGCAGGGAATCGGATTAGGAGGGCCGACGCCGCCGCCGCTGCGATCGAATAGACAACGAAACCGAACGAGATCGTAACGGCCGATGAATCGAGGCCAACAGCGATCTTCGGGGCGATGGCTGCGGTGACCTGAATATCGGTCACCGCGGCCATTATCAACAACCCTATCACCGCTTTTCGGAATGATCGGCCATAATGATCACCGTTCCTTAAGCCCGCGCGTTCCTCCGATGCGGCGATGGACTCCACCAATTGCGGCCGTTTGTCAATGCGGTCGTGCACGGCCGCTTCACCTTTTCGGGAAATTCAGATCGGCCTTGATCTCGGCTATTTGTGCCAGATGTCTGGCCCCATGAGCGTTGACAAAGACGAACCATTGATAGCCGTCGATCGTTCCAAGAACGGGCAGTTCCCCAAAGCGGTTTCGGAGATCGTCTTTCGTTGCCGCCAGGTAGTCGATCGTTTTTGTACGAGTCGTGGTGAAGTTGGAAAGGAGTTCCCCCTTATTCTTGAATCTGCTTTTTGGTGTCAATGGTTCCGGCGCTGTGAACTTTGTACTTCGGTTAGTCAACGCTAAGGTGATCACCGGGTCTTTGATCCGGAAATTTTCGGCTCCTTGCGGAGCAGGGGCCTTCAAGACCGCATCCGTAATGATCGAAAAGATCCGATTCTCGGCCAGGATAATATGCTCGGCAACCTCTGCGATCGACCATTTCTCGGCAGAGACCTTGTAGTTTAGCTGCGCCTCGGTAAGGTCAGAGATCGCGGCAACAAACTCGTCCTGCGTTTCGCGCAGGAGCCTTATGCCCGCCTCCCTGTCTTTCTCGGTGAAAACGACCGGGTGCTTTTTCGTTTCAGTGGTTTGCCCGTTTGCCTTTAACGGACACAGAATGCCGGCAGACATTATGACGGAAAGCAAGAAATAAACGATCAATTTTCCGTATGAGTACGGGATGGTAAGTGGTAACGACATCGATCACGCTCCTATATTCTTAAAAGTTTGCTAGCCGGTAAAATTACCGTGCCCAAAATATAGAAGGTGAGATCGAATTTATCGTGAACTTTGTGACGAGCGGTCAATTGCGAGAGTAAGCGGTAATTTGCACGAGTATTGAATCGGAGAGAGCAAGATCAAAAGAGGGGCCGAGACCCGTCAGTCCTCAATGAGCACGTCCGTCCCCGTATTTTCATGTGCCGCCGGGTCGCTAGGATGGCCGGCGGAGATAAGTAACTTCATACTCAGATTCGTGGCTCGTCGATCGTCGTTCGTTGTATTTGAAATTGAAAAAGCAGTAAGTCGCAAATGAACCTTAACACCGACGAAAAAAGTGTCAACGTTCTACGATCAACCAACGACGATCAACATTCCTCAAACTACTTCTTAGGATAATTCGGATCGGCTTTGACCTCTTTGACCTGTGCCAGGTGCCGGTCGGAATGGCCAGCGAGAAAGATGAACCATTGCACGCCGTCCATCATTCCGAACGGGTTCTCCATGAACATATTTCGAAGGTCGGCCTTGTTGTTCTTCATAAGATCAATAGTCGTCGCACGTGCTTTATCGAAGGCCGCAAGCAGTTCGTCACGGGTCTTCCAACGCGCGGCCGGGCGGATCTGTTCCGGAGCCGTGAACTTCTGCGAACGATTCGTGATGGCCAGGACGATAGCCGTATCGCCCACGCGATGCACATTCTCACACTTTGGGGGCTCCGCCTTCATCACCTGGTTTGTGATCATCCCGAACAATGCCCCTTCGGTCACGGTGATGTGCTCGGCGATCTCCGCTATCGTCCATCGACCTTCGCCCGAACGAAAATTAAGCTGCGCATCAGATAGGCCTCCGAGCTGCTTGTTGTAATCTTCCTTTGTTTCGTTCAGGTATTTCAGAGCGAACTCGCGGTCCTTTTCAGTAAAGACGACCTTGGCCGGGGCCGCCGGAGCCTGCGCGGCCGACTGTATCGACGAAACTGCGAGGATGATAGCTAAGAAAACGAAAAAACGAAGCGAATTGCTGACTTTATAGATTTTCATATTTATCTCCACGAAACTGAATCTGACCAGGGATCAGCTGTTCGTCACGCCGCCGCCCGTGGCAAGATAAAGCACTGCCATGCGAACGGTAACCCCATATTTGACCTGATCAAGTATGAGCGAACGAGAGCTGTCTGCCACTTCCGAAGCAATCTCTATTCCGCGATTCATTGGCCCCGGGTGAAGCACTATCGCGTCCTTTTTTGCCAGATCGAGCCGTTCGTTGGTCAAACCGTAATGGATCGCATACTCCCGAAGCGTAGGGAAGTAGGCCGAATCCTGACGCTCGCGTTGGATGCGGAGGATCATCACCACGTCAGCCCCGCGAATGGCGTCTTCGACGTGCTCGCATACAGCCAGCGGTCTTTGGCCTTCGGCCTTTGATCCCTGGTCGATCTCCGAAGCATCGATCAGGTGGACAAAATCTTTGGGAACCAGGGTCCCGGGACCGGCGACCTTTACCTTAGCTCCTAATTTGGTCAAAAGGTGAATGTTCGAGCGTGCGACGCGGCTGTGCAAGATGTCGCCGACGATCGCGACCTCCAGCCCCTTGATCTTCTTCTTGTGTTCGCGGATCGTCATCGCGTCGAGGAGGGCCTGGGTCGGGTGCTCGTTGGCTCCGTCCCCCGCATTGATGACCGCAGCCTGCGAAACCTTCGCCAGCTGATGCGGGACGCCCGCCGAGCCGTGACGAACGACGATGCAATCCGGCTGCATAGCATCCAGATTCAGGGCCGTGTCCACAAGCGTCTCGCCCTTAGCAAGGCTCGATGACGACACGCTGATGTTGACGGCGTCGGCCGAGAGCCTCTTAGCTGCTAGCTCAAAGGATGTTCTTGTGCGGGTTGAGTTCTCGAAAAACAGATTTACGACGGTCTTGCCGCGTAAGGTTGGGACTTTTTTGATCTCGCGGGTGTTTATCTCGAGGAAGCTTTCGGCCGTATCCAAAATGCCCTTGATCTCCGCGGCGGTCAGTCCGCGGATCCCGAGCAGGTCTCGTCTGCGAAAAGGCTTTTCCATTTTGGGTAAAAAAAAAGCAAGGCTTTCGGCCTTGCTCGCTCGGCTTATTCGGCCGGTTTCTCGAAGATCCCAACACCTTCAGTATCGTCAAACTCCTTTAGCATCACGCGGATGATCTCCGTTTGCTTGGTCGGAACGACCTTCCCAACAAAATCCGCCTGAATGGGGACCTCGCGGTGTTCGCGGCCGCGATCGATCAGGACGGCCAACTGGATCTTTCTAGGCCGGCCGAAGTCCATCAGCTGGTCCATCGCAGCCCTTATCGTGCGCCCCGTATAAAGAACGTCATCGACGAGGACGATCACCTTTCCTTCGATATCCTCCGTCAATTCGGTGCGGTTGACGATCGGGTTTGCCCCGACCGTGGACAGGTCGTCGCGATAAAGAGTGATATCGATTATCCCGTAAAGCGGGCGAACGCCCTCAAGCGAGTCGATCTTTTCCGCGATACGCTCGGCGAGCGGTACCCCACGGCGTCGTATGCCGACGATATAGAGGTCCTTCGCTCCGTGATTCTCTTCAACGATCTCCGAGGCAAGGCGGGAGATCGCCCGTTTTATGCGGGCGCCGTCCATGATCCGGGATTTTTCGGTAAGGCTGCTTTCGTCCACCATTGGAAAAGGAATCGTAGCAAAGGGCATCGCAAAATTCAAAGCAGCGGTCCCGTTTAGTTATTTGACGGATTTCGTTAAGATAGCCGCTTCAGGATGCCGCAATTTTACGAGAACATTTTTCGGCCGTTATTGTTCCGACTCGATCCCGAAGCCGCTCACGAGGCCGGCGGCAAAATGCTCGCGTGGCTGCTGCAAGGTGAACGCGCACAAAGACTTGCGAAAAAGCGGTACGGCTTTGCCTTCGATCCGCCGCTCGAACGGTTTGGGCTTAAGTTTTCTAACCCAGTCGGAATCGCTGCGGGCTTTGACAAAAACGGCACACTTGCCGGGCCTTTGTCGGCACTCGGGTTCGGATTCGTAGAGGTAGGAACGGTCACGCTTCGGCCGCAGGAGGGCAATCCACGCCCGCGGCTATTTCGGCTGCCCGAGGATCGGGCACTCGTTAACCGACTCGGCTTCAACAACGACGGGGCAAAGGCGGTCGCCGAACGGCTCGCCCGGCTGGACCGCAATTGCGTCATAGGTGTGAACATCGGGAAAAACCGAGATGTTCCGAACGAGGAAGCGGCGGCGAATTATGTCGAGACGTTTGAGATCGTCCATCGGGTGGCCGATTACATCACGGTAAACATATCTTCGCCAAACACACCGGGTTTGCGCGAACTACAGAACGAGGTGCTCCTCAGCGATCTTCTGACAGCCCTCCAGAGCCGCAACCGTGAAATGGGTGTTAAGCCACTTCTCGTCAAGGTGGCGCCGGACCTTGACGATGACGGGATCGACGCGATCGCCGAGGCCTGCGTCGAGCATGCTATTGCCGGGATCATCGCCACAAATACCACGGTTTCCCGTGATGGCCTGCGAACCCGCGATCCTGAACGGTTTGGCTCCGGAGGGCTGAGCGGCAGGCCGCTTGCGGCTAGGACCGATCAGGTAATTTCGAGGATCTTCCGGCGCACTTCGGGAAGACTGCCCATAATTGGCGTCGGCGGCATTTTTTCGGCCGAAGACGCATTCGAAAAGGTCCGATGCGGAGCATCGCTCTTACAGGCCTATACGGGGTTCGTTTACGGCGGCCCGGGATTCGCCCGCGAGGTCAATCTCGGCCTGCTGCGACTGCTTGAAGAACATGGCTTCGAAAAACTTGACGACGCGGTCGGATCAGGAAACGTGGGATAAAGGGGCAGCATCAGTGCAGGCTTTGATCGACTGCCTGTGATTGTTGGCATTTTGTTTGACACCGGACCCTCCATCGCTATAATAGAAGTTTTTGTTTGTCCGGATATTTGATACTTGGGGAGGGTTGATGAAAATCGAGGTTGAGGCGATCGGCCCTTTGGGGCACTCGTTCGAATTCCTCATCGGTCCGGATATTTTCGAGACGGCTACTTCGGGTTTCCGTCTTTCGGCCCCCGCCCGCTTCAGCGGCCTGGTCGAAAAGAGAGAGCACGGCGCCGTGGTCGCAGGCAACATCCGCGGAGAGATCGAGGTACAGTGCGCACGCTGCCTTGCTAAGGTTTATCAACCGCTCGATATTGAGGTTTCGGCCGAGTTCCTGAACAAAGAGGATTTCGGCAGTGGCGAGAACGCCGAGCTCGGTCCGAACGACCTCGACGCAGATGTGCTCGATGATGGAGAGATCGACCTTTCGGCCCTGGCCGCGGAGCAGATCCTTCTGAACGTGCCCGAACAATACTTCTGCAGGCCCGATTGTAAAGGGCTTTGCGACAAATGCGGGGCCGATCTTAATCTGGTAGATTGTTCCTGCGGCACCGGTCCTATTGACCCGCGTTGGGCCGGCTTGAAAAAATTGAAGGACGACGGGAAATAGAGTTCTTTTCCGTCCGCTAAGGTAGTACTGATCATTAAAGGTTGACCTGATATGCCAAATCCAAAACGAAGACACTCACACGCCCGCACGCGCCAGCGCCGTGCCCACGATGCACTGAAATTGCCACAGTTCTACGTCGATAAAGACACGGGCGAGGCCAAGCGTCCGCATCGAATAGATGTGAAGACCGGTACCTACAAAGGCCGCCAGATCATCGACGGTAAAGAATCTGAATAGTGCTTTGAAAATAATCGGCATTTAAGTTCTAATTCTAACGAATGGCTAACCAAAACGCGGGCATCATTGGAATGGGCCACGCCTATCCAAGCGGGATTCTCACGAATGCCGATCTTGAAAAGATCGTTGAAACGTCCGACGAATGGATCACCACGCGTACCGGCATTAAGCAGCGCCACAAAGCGGCCGCCAACGAATACACATCGCAATTCGGTACTGCCGCCGCCCGGATGGCCCTCGAAAGGGCCGGCCTTAAGCCTGAAGACATCGACATAATAGTCTGTGCGACCACGACGCCGGATCAGATCATGCCGTCTACCGGTGCCCTGATCCAGGCGCAGCTCGGCGCGGTGAATGCCGCAGGTATGGACGTTTTCGCGGCCTGCTCTGGCTTTCTTTACGGCCTGACTATGGTCGAATCGATGATCCGCACCGGCCAGATCCGTTACGCTCTAGTCATCGGGGCCGAGGTCCTTACAAAATATGTCGATTATACCGACCGCGGCACATGCGTGATCTTCGGCGACGGTGCAGGAGCTGCCGTCGTTGGCCCTGTACCTGAGGGCAAGGGCATTCTTGCGACGAAGATCCGGTCTGACGGCCGCTACGAAGAGCAGCTTTACGCCCCCGGCGGCGGGACCAAACTCGGCACGACCCACGAGACCATCGATAACCGGATGCACTTCTTCAAAATGAAGGGCAACGAGCTTTTTAAGGTCGCAGTGCGTTCGATGGCCGATATCTCGCTCGAAGTGCTGGAAAAGGCGGGATATACGGTCGCAGATGTCGATATCGTGATCCCACACCAGGCAAATCAGCGGATCACCGACGCGGTCGCGTCGCGGCTCGGTGTGCCCGAAGAGAAGGTGTACTCGAATATCGCGATGCACGGCAATACGTCCTCGGCTTCGATACCGATCGCAATGGACGAATGCCTCGAATCGGGCCGTATCAAAGAGGGAAGCCTCGTGCTGCTAACTGCATTCGGTGGCGGAGTAACGTGGGGCGGAACCGTGATCCGGTTTTAGGCTCGCTTGCATCAGCCCGCGCATAGAGGATGGCGAAGATCGCATACATTTTTCCCGGACAGGGCTCACAGGCCGTCGGCATGGGAAAAGACATGTTTGATAATTTCTCGGCCGCGCGTGTGGTTTTTCAGCAAGCCGACGATGCTTTGGGATTTGCGTTGTCGGAAATGTGCTTTGAGGGTAGTGAGGCTGATCTTCAGCTTACGGCCAACACCCAGCCGGCGATATTGACCGCGTCCGTTGCGGCTTATCGTGCGATGGAAAGAGAGGGGTTCGCAAAGCCGGACTTTGTTGCGGGCCACAGTCTCGGTGAGTATTCCGCTTTGGTCGCTGCAGGTGTTTTGGATCTAGCGGAGGCGGTCAGAACCGTCAGGAAACGCGGCACGTATATGCAGGTGGCCGTGCCAGTCGGCGTCGGGGCGATGGCCGCGATTCTTGGCTTGGACGTTGAAACGATCGAGGCCGGATGTGCCGAAGCCGCCGAAGGCCAGGTCTGCAGCCCCGCAAATATTAATTCGCCGTCGCAGGTCGTGATCGCGGGCAATGCCGAAGCTGTTGACCGAGCATGCGAGATCCTGAAGGCAAAGGGCGCAAAGCGTGCGATCAGGTTGAATGTTTCGGCACCGTTCCATTGCTCGCTGATGCTGCCCGCTCAGGAACGCCTTGCCGCGGATCTGAACGGCCTCGAATACCGTTCATTCGGATCCCCGGTTTTTCACAATGTCGATGCCGCCGCTAACGAGGATCCGGCCGACGTATGCGAAAAGCTAACGCGTCAGGTCTCGATGCCCGTTCGTTGGCTTCAGACCATCGAGAACATGGCGGCTGCGGGTGTTACAAAGTTCGTCGAGGTCGGGCCCGGAAAGGTTCTGAGCGGCCTCGTACGCCAGATCAACAGGGAAGTCGAAACGGCCAATGTTGATAACTCAGAGAGTTTAAGAAATACTTTAGCTTTGCAATCAATTTAGAGAGGAGAGAATATGTCAGAAATCCAGGATAAGATCAAACAGATCATCGTAGACGAATTAGGAGTTGATGAGGCCGAGGTCACCGAAAATGCCCGTTTCATTGAGGATCTCGGGGCTGATTCGCTCGACCTCGTGGAGCTTGTGATGCGCTTCGAAGAGGAATTCGATATCGAGATCCCCGACGAGGACGCTGAAAAGATCCAGAGCGTCCGCGACGCGTACGCGTACGTTGAGCAGCACAAAGGATAATTTCGCAGATTGTGAATCGTAGATCGTAAATCGTCAATAGATGTCCTTCACGATTCACGATTCACTATTAACGATTGACGAACATGAAACGTCGAGTAGTAGTAACAGGCCTCGGGTTGGTCACGGCATGCGGAAATAGCGTGCCGTCGACATGGAATGCCATGATGAATGGCGAGAACGGCGCCGATTACATAAAGAAATTCGATACCGAGAAATTTCCTGTTCAATTCGCCTGTGAGGTGAAGGACTTCGATCCGCTTTCGTTTCTCGACAAGAAAGAAGCGCGTCGAATGGGGGCATTCACGCATTTCGCCCTGGCGGCGTCCGACGAAGCAGTCAAGGACAGCGGCCTCGTCATAGACGAAAAGAACGCCGAGATGGTCGGGACCTATATCAGTTCGGGCATCGGCGATTTCTGGGCGATCGAACGCGAGCACGAAAAGCTCCTAAATTCCGGGCCCGATCGAGTCTCCCCTTTCTTTATCGTATCGGCGATCGTCAACCTTGCGGCTGGAAACGTCTCGATCCGTCACGGCGCGAAGGGGCCGAATTCCGCTACGGCGACGGCGTGTTCCGCCGGGGCTCACGCGATCGGCGACAGCTTCCGCATCATCGAACGCGGCGATGCCGACGCGATGATCTGCGGCGGCGCCGAGAGCGCCATCACTCCGATGTCGGTGGCCGGTTTTGCTTCGATGCGGGCCCTCTCGACTCGCAACGATGACCCGAAACGGGCTTCACGTCCCTTTGACGCGGAGCGTGACGGTTTTGTCATCGGTGAAGGCTCGGGGATCATGATCCTCGAGGAGCTGGAGTCGGCGAAAGCACGCGGGGCAAGGATCTACGCCGAGATCGTCGGCTACGGGATGTCGGGCGACGCCTTCCACGTGACGATGCCTGATGAAACGGGTTCAGGAGCGATCCGCGTGATGCAGCGGGCGATCAAGGACGCCGGAATCTCACCGGACCGGATCGGCTATATAAACGCTCACGGCACGTCCACGCCCTACAACGACAAATTCGAAACAATGGCGATCCGGAAAGTAATGGGCGACCATGCCGGATCGGTCGCGGTCAGTTCGACCAAGTCAATGACCGGTCACGCACTCGGGGCGGCCGGTGGCATCGAGGCCGTCCTATCGGTACTTGCGATCCACGAAAACAAGCTTCCGCCGACGATAAATTACGAATTCCCCGACCCGGACTGCGATCTTGACTATATACCGAATGCTGCGCGAGAGGCTGTCGTCGACTATGCTCTCTCCAACAGCTTCGGATTCGGCGGGACCAACGCCTGCCTCATTTTCAAGCGTTTCGAAGGTTGATCATTTTTAAGGCGTTTCGGCGGATTTGAGGTCGGAACGCTTTTCTTGTATTCTCTGAATGAATACTCATTCATTTTGAACCATTATGAAGATAATTGTCCTAATGAAACAGGTGGCTAACAAGGATGCCGTCCTGCGGATCGCTCCTGATGAGAAGTGGATAAACCAGGCTGACGTCGCAATGCAGACGAACGAGTCCGACGGTTACGCTTTGGAAGAGGCCCTGAGACTAAAAGAAGCCAAGGGCGAAGGAGAGGTCATTGTATGTTCGCTCGGACCGCAGACGGCGAAAGCGGTCATAAAGGACGCCCTTGCAAGGGGAGCCGACCGAGCTATTCACGTAGTCGTCGAGAACTCGATCGAACTATCGCCGTACCAGATCGCGAAGGCGATCGCCGATGCCGTCCGGGATGAGAATGCTGACCTGATCTTTACGGGGCTTCAGTCGGACGACGCGAGCTTCGGGCAGACCGGTGTGATCCTTGCAGAACTGCTCGGCATCCCCCACGGGACGATCGTGATCGAGGTCGACCGCGAGAGCCTGGGCGAAAGCCTGAGGATCAAACGAGAGCTCGAAAGCGGCTGGTATCAATGGTTTACGTATCGGCTCCCGGCGCTTTTCTCGATCCAGTCGGGCATCTCGCAGATCCGTTACGCCTCTCTGAAGGGCATCATGGCCGCCAAGAAGAAGGAGATCCGCGACGTCACCGCCTCGGTCGAGCCGTTCGCTCCGCGCCAGACGATCCAGATGGTCTATCTGCCGCTTAAAACCAAGCAGACTCAAATCTTGGGAAATGGCGATGCGAAAGCCGGTGCGGTCGAACTGGTCGAAAAGCTCAGATCTGAGGTCCGCGTACTCTAGGTCTCTTCGATCATTAATTACTAATTCCGAATTATTAATTAGTAATGTATGAGTATTTCTTAATTGACGAAAGCAAATTACTTTTGCGTTAGGTGGATTTTTATGATCCTTGTATTTATCGAACATAAGAACTGCGTACTTAACAAGACCTCGCTCGAGGCCATCACCGCGGCGCAGGCGATCGGGGCCGACCTTGGTTTGAAAGCTTCGGCGGTGATCGCGTGCGACAAGGATTGCGCGCTGGCGCAAGAGATCGCCGGTTATGACCTTGAGAAGGTCATCATCGCAAAGAATGACAAGCTCGGCACTTATACGCCCGACGGCTATTCCGACGCTTGGGAGCAGGTCATTAAGGCCGAGAACCCGCAATACGTGGTGATGTCGCATACCTATCAGGTCCGCGATTTTGCACCCAAGGTCGCGGTCCGGTTCGGACGCGAAGTTGTCGGCGACTGTATCCGTTACCGAACGGAGGTGGGAAACCTTGTCCTAACCCGGCGTATCTTCCTAGGGAAGCTCGATGCCGACGTGACGGTCGACGGTGACGCCCCCTACTTCGTTACCTTCCAGTCAGGCGCATTCCGAGGGGATAACGCCGCAAAAGGGAGTGCGACCGTGGAATCGATGGATGTTACGGTCGGAGATGTCCGGATGACGCCCGAGGAACCCTTCCAGGAGGCAAAGGCTTCGGTGGACCTGACCAAGAGCGAGATAATCGTCGCCGTCGGCCGCGGGATCAAATCGCAGGAGAATCTCGCCATCGCTCAACAATTGGCGGACGCTCTCGGAGCGGACCTGGCAGCCTCGCGGCCTATTTGCGACAACGAATGGCTCCCGATCGACCGGCAGATCGGCTCATCCGGTCAGACGGTCGCTCCAAAAGTGTATATTGCCCTCGGCATTTCCGGGGCTATTCAGCACATCGTCGGGATGAAGAATTCAGGTTCGATCGTTGCGATAAACAAGGACGCCGAGGCCCCGATCTTCGACATCGCCGATTACGGGATCGTCGGCGACCTTTTTGAGGCAGTCCCTGTAATGATCGAGGAGATCAACAAGGCGAAGGCTTAGACCATGTCAAAAGGAAGAAGGCCGGGCATCCACATCGTGGTGCCGGCCTTAATTATTGCAAGCCAATAGTTTACAGGCGTTCGGATAGCATCCGAAGAAAACGCCAAAACGCCTAAAAGCTGAATTCGATCTCGAATTCGATCCGCCTGTTTCCGGCTGACGATCCTCCGCCGCTGCCGAAGCCGAACCCGCCGGCGCTCGAAAGCGATCGGCCAAAGAACGGCGATCCGAGATTTCCGACCGGCGTTCCGCGATTCGTTCGATTCAGTATATTCCTGATCGCCACTGAAAATTCGATGTTGTAAGGACTGTCGCCGTCGTTTCCGCCGCGGCTGCCGCCTCCCACGCCAAACGGGTTATTGAAGCCGCCACGACCGCGTCCGCCCCCACCGCCGGAACGAGCGTCGGCCGTCGCCGCATCGTTCTTTCCGCCGAATCCGAACTCCTTCGAGATCCGGAGATTTGCAACCAGAAGGTCCGGGCCACGGCCGTAATTTCTCGGGATAAGCGTCTGGCCCGGCAACGGTTGCCGGTCGAAGTCGCCATACGCAGTTCTTACGACGCACGCCCGAACATCGGGATTCGCATCGGTGCCGAAGTTGCACTCACGGTCCAGATCGGTCGCGAACGCGGGCCGTTCGGTGAACAGGGAATCGCCGTTGCTGTCGATGCCTGTAGTGATATTGAAAGGTGCTCCCGAGCGGTAGGTGATGAACGGGCTCAGGCTGAATCCCAATGGCACCTGGAAATTCCCGCCCAATGCGAATCGATGACGGATATCAAGCGAAGCGTCGCCATACTCGCCCGTCAGGTCGTACGAGTACGCCGGGAATGTCGCGGCACCGTCGGAATCGCTCCTCGCCTTGCCGAAGGCGTAATTCGAAAAGATCGAGACGCCGTCGACGAAATTCGTTCGGAAGTTCATAACCAACTGGTCCTGGTCAAAACGGCCCGTCGATTCATACTGATAAATATTGCCGGCATTAGGGTTAGGCCGAACACCGTTTTCCGGAGCGTTTATGTTGCGCGAACGGAGGAGCCGCCGGGTACGAGCGTGAATGTAGGAAATGCTCAGGCTGCTGTCGAACGGAAGCTGGCGCTCGACACCCGCCGCAAACTGGAAAGTATAAGGCGAACGTATATCCGGTGAGACCAGCCGCGTCGTTTGCGGAAGTGCGGTCAACGCGGCGATCGGCGGCACGCCCGAAACACTGTCCTGTGTGAAGACCACGGCATCCAGTATGGCCGGGTCCGTAACGATGAACTGCTGCTGGTTGACGCCGTTAAAGCGTGTCGCCTGAAGCGTGAGCCCCTCGCTGAACCGGTCGTAAAAGATCCCAAAGCCGGCCCGGAACACGGTCTTCGGACGGTTATTTCCCCCGGCACCGGGAGCGTATGCGATCGAAAGCCTAGGCGAGATGTCCGCATAACTCGAGATGTTGGTTTGGCCCTCGTATCGCAATCCCATTGAGAGCGTAACGCGTGGGTCGATCGTCCAATCGTCCAGAACGAAAAGCCCAACATCCGTCCGGCTTACGCCCGCTTCCGGTTCGCCGCCCGCGATCGAGAACTGGGTCGGGAACGCGCCTGGAAGGCCCAGGATCGTATCGCGATATTGACCAATAGTGGTGAACGTGAAGGTGCCGGCAAAATTGCTTGGTGATGAATTGCCAAGATCTACGTGACGAAGCCGTCCGCCGAAACGGATGATATGCGGTCCCCGGACGATCGAAGTTGTGTTGTTGACCTCGAATCGGCGCTCTCGCGAAAATGCATTGCCGATATTCGCCCCGCCGCCGGTGAATGCGTCAAGCACGGGGACGGTCGGCGAATCGTCCTCACCTTCCTCACGGCCGCTGCGGTTGACGAACTGGAACCGCGTCTCGTTGATCACAGACGGCGAAACCACGGTAGTATTGGTCACCCTGAACGTATGCTCGGTCTCGCGGCTCGAATAAGCACGCGTCGGCAGATCGAAGCCTCCCAGGCCCGAATTCTCCGCCGTTTCCGTCTCAAAGAAATATCGTGCGACCAGCGTGTTGTTCTCATTCAACTGAATATCGAACCTGGGGCTGAACTCGATCTCGGTCTCGGGGACGACGACCGCCCGGGACAGCGGAACGATGTTCAGCGAAGTGTCGAGCACAAGTGCATTGATCAGGGCATTGCTGTCTACACGTTCATATTCGGCGTCAAAAAAGAACGAAGCCCGCTCCTTGATCAACGGCCCCGAAAAGTTTCCTTCGAACGCTCGTGTCTGGAACGGCGGACGGTTAGACGCAAAAGGATTTCGCGAATTCAGGGACTCGTCCTCGAATTCGAACTCGGCCTCGCCACTGAACTCATCGGTTCCGGGCTTTGTCAGGATCTCGATCCGGCCAAAACCGAGCCGGTCGAATTCAGCCGAGAAAGGGTTCTGGTTTATTCGGATCTCTCGGATGCTGTCTCGCGAGGGAAGCCGGCCGCCGGTAAAGCCGTCGATGTATATCTCACCTCCGCTCGGCCCCGCACCCGGGCCTGCCAAGGCACGCAGGGCCGCCTCGAGGTCAGCCTCATTGTCGGGAAGTGCCTCTATGTCTTTTGGTTTGAGTACTATAGCTCCGGCTGCTGCCTCGGGGTCCGTACTGACGGCCGGCGTGTCGGAGACGGTGACACTGGTCTCTTCGATCGTGACGCCGAGGGTAACGTTGAGAACGACACTGCGGTTATTGGTGACCACGACATCGCGATTCTCGTAACCTGCGAAATTCTCTTTTGAAACCCGGACCGAGTAGGTGCCCGGGGCGAGTCCGTCGAAAAGGAACTGGCCGGAATCGTTGCTTCGCGTCGTTTTTACCCTTCCGTCCGGAAGAGTCAGGGTGACCTCCGCGTCCAGCACGAGGCTGCCCTGCACATCGACGGTCGAACCCCGGATCGAACCCTGGTTCTGCTGGGCTTCAACGCCAACGACCGACAGGATAATGAATGCTACCCGAAGCAGCGCGCGTCGAATCGAGCTTCTTTTACGAAGTATCATGATCGCCCCCTTGATCGAATTTTCCCATACATTCTAGCCTCTTCCGGCTCGGAATTCCAGATATGTACTTTTCCGGAGCAATCAATTCCGAAAAGCCGTTGTGATGATCCGGTTTTCGGCTCTTTTCGTGATGAGTTTAACGACATCAACGAAAAGGTACACCGTACCGGGACCGAGGGGAAACATTCGGGTCGGAAGGCGTCGGTCCAGGACGGAACGCAAAATCGGCATTGCTCTGCGTCTCTAAAACAGGAGGATCATAAGGAATGATAGGAACTTTCATACAAGTAATTCATAGAGGAATCGTGTTCGTCGGAGGTTGGGGCAGCAGCATGTACCAGTACGATTTTCCGTCGGACTACTAGGAGTTGAGTTCGAGTCAATAGCGTAAAAGCTGTTTGGCGAACAAAAACGAGAATGCCCGCAACACCTAAGTCGCGGGCATTCTTCTACTTTAGACCGTCAGCTTTGGATCAAACCGAAGTCGTGATCGCCTCTTCGAATATTTCCAGGGCGACATCGACGTTCTCCTTCGAAAGGATCAGCGGCGGTGACCAGCGGATCGAATTTGAGCCGCAACCGAGGATGATCAGGCCTCGTTCATAGCAGGCGTATTCCACCCGGTCTCGAAGTTCGGCATCCGGCTTGAGCGTTTCCTTATCGGTCACAAACTCGACGCCGAGCATCATACCCATGCCGCGAACATCGCCGATGCAATCGAATTTCTCCATCAATCGTCGAAGCCCTTCTTCAAGATATCCGCCGACCTCTCGGCTGTTCTCGACAAGCCCGCCTTCGAGCAATTCGATCGTTTTCAGAGCGGCGGTCAACGCAACCGGGTTGCCACCGAAGGTCGACGCGTGTGCGCCCTTGTGCCAGTCCATAATGTCTGCACGGGCCGTGCATGCCCCGATAGGCATTCCCGACCCGAGCCCCTTGGCCATGCAGACGATGTCGGCCTTCACGCCTTCGTGATGATCGAGTGCGAACATCTTGCCAGTACGACCCATCCCGGACTGGACCTCATCGACGATCAGCATGATGCCGTTCTCGTCGCATATCCGCCGGAGTTCATTGACGAACGTCTTCGGGGCCGGAACGTAACCGCCCTCTCCCTGCACTACCTCCAGGATGATGCCGGCCACTTCTTCGGGCGGCGTCGTGGTCTGGAACAAACGGTTCTCGATCCATTTGATCACATCACGCGATACGGTCTCTTCATCGCTGGGCATGTCGGTCGCAAAGTGGCGAAAACGGTTCGGATAGGGAATGTGAACGACATCAAGTGCCTGCCGCATAAAGCCCAGCCGCTGGGCCTTTTTTGAGCTTGTCAGTGATAGTGCACCGAGCGTCCGGCCGTGGAACGAACCGAAGAACGATATGAACTTCTGCCGCCGCGTATGGAACATTGCGAGCTTCAGGGCGGTCTCAATGGCCTCGGCACCGCTGTTCGCAAAGTGAGTTTTCGTCGGGCCGTCTATCGGGACGATCTCATTCAGTTTTTTTCCGAGCTCAGGCATGTGCCGGTAGAAAAAATCGGTGCCGCAAAGGTGGATAAGCTCCCCGACCTGTTTCTGGATAGCGGCCACCACTTCCGGATGGCAATGCCCGGTAGAACAGACGGCCACACCGGCGTTGCAATCCAGAAAAACATTGCCGTCGGGATCGGTGATCCAGACGCCCGCGGCGGTGTCGGCAACCAATTTATAGTCGGGCCGCGGATAGCTCGGGGTGACGTATTGCGCATCCGCGTTGATGATCTCAAGGGCCTTCGGGCCCGGAAGCGAAGTCTTGATATTCGGCCGTTGCAATTCTTGTGTTGGTTTCATTTCATTTCTCCAAAGGTTTCAGAACTCGTTTGGCAGCGGGCTTGCCCGCCAAAAGCCGGATTCGTCGAGCTGGCTCGACGCTAAACGTTCAAAATGGAGAAATTAGTCGCCGCCGAATAGATTGGCGCGCTGTCGGGAAGGCCGCAATTTGGCTACGCAGCGTGGGGTCATTGGAAGCAAGAATATCTGAATTTGCCCGAGATTTCAACGCTTTCTGGCCGGGCGTTGATCATGTTTCCATTCGAGTTCGATCGATCCGCCGACGGGAAGTGCGGACCATTGCCGAGCGAAGTCTTCGAAACGTTCGCATATCCGCGCAATGTCTGCTGCAGGGATCTTTGTGTCGGGGATGATCTCGTGCTTTTCCCAGCGGGACTGGGCGGCATAAACGGCGTGTTCCGAAAGGAGAGCATCGGACTTATTCTCCCTGAACAGTGCCTCGCCTCGTCTCTTCGCCTTCCTTCGGCTTTTCACATCCTTCGCCGTACGCGACGCAAAGAGGCCGCCTGCAGCCATCTGGCCGATGATGCCCCCTTTTATCCCTAGCTCGTCCTCGACGATGAAGTGCGCGACGTCGTGCGGCAGGCGCGGGTCAAAGCCGGGCGCCGCTTCCGTTCGAGCAGGGCCGCCCGAAGGGTCCTCCATTGATATGCTGTATCCCTTCGCGTGAGTCTTCGTGAATGTCACTTTCACAACGTAGAATCATAACATGCAATCACGACATAAATATTCGAACAAGCTGGTGGAGGAAACGTCGCCATATTTGCTGCAGCACGCCCACAATCCGGTCGAGTGGTATCCGTGGGGTGACGAGGCGTTCGAGAGGGCAAAGGCCGAAGACAAGCCCCTGATCGTCAGCATCGGCTACTCTGCCTGCCATTGGTGCCACGTGATGGAGCACGAATCCTTCGAAGACGAACGCATCGCCGCGATCCAAAACGAGCATTTCATCAACATCAAGGTCGATATGGAAGAGCGGCCCGACGTCGACAAGATCTACATGAACTTTGTCCAGTTGACCACGGGCCGCGGAGGGTGGCCGATGAATGTCTTCGTCACGCCAGAAAAACTGCCGTTCTTCGGCGGGACCTATTTTCCACCGTCTCCTCGGCACGGGATGCCTTCGTGGCCGCAGATCTTGATGAGCATCGCAGAAGCGTGGCGTGAGAGGCGTGAAGAGCTTGAAAAATCGGCGGTCGACATCCTCGGCGAATTGCGTCGGCTGACCGTAAACGAAATGTCGAAAACGGGAATCGATGAAGGCATTTCAACCACCGCGTTCAACAGCTTCAGTCGAACTTTCGATGCGAAGGACGGCGGTTGGGGCGGAGCACCGAAATTCCCGCAGGCGATGTCGATGGAGTTTCTGCTCCGATACTGGAAGCGAACCGGAGATGAGGCCGCCCTCAAAATGGTCAAAAAAACTGCCGAAAAAATGGCTCGCGGCGGAATGTACGACCAACTCGGCGGCGGTTTTCACCGTTATTCCGTCGACGCCGTTTGGCTCATTCCGCATTTCGAGAAGATGCTTTATGACAACGCCCAGTTGATCCGAACCTATCTTCACCTATGTCAGATCGAAAGGTCGGACCCGAGAGCCGAGGCGAACCTGGACTTTTTTCGGCGGATCGCCGTCGAGACGCTCGAGTATGTGAAACGCGAGATGCTTGATCCCTCCGGCGGCTTTTATTCCTCGCAGGATGCCGACAGTGAAGGCGAGGAAGGGAAGTTCTTCGTCTGGACGCCGGAAGAGGTCGCCGAGGTGCTTGGCGAGGAAGATGCGGCGGAATATTGCAAGATCTACGACGTGACGGCGGAAGGGAATTTCGAAGGTAAGAACATCCTCAACCTGTCGGGCGGAAACGCGAGTGTGAACGAGAACGCATCGGAAGCTCACACCGATCCCCGCGTTTCTGACTGGCGTGAAAAATTGTTTGAGGCCCGAGAAAAACGGATCAAGCCGTTTCGCGACGAAAAGGTGCTGACGGCCTGGAACGGCCTTATGCTGGCCGCATTCGCCGAGGCCGCGGCGGTCCTGGATTCGAAGGAGTATTTAGAGATCGCGAAAAAGAATGCCGATTTCCTGCTCCAGCATTTAGTGCAGAAGCCCGACCGTGAGGAACGGCGTAATGCGGGACGTGATAAACAGGAAATTGCTGACGCTCGAGCCGTCGCATCGGCTAATCCAAGACTCCTGAGAACCTGGAAGGATGGCCGGGCGAAGCTGAATGGTTACCTCGAAGACTATGCAAATCTCGCAGACGGGTTGATCGAATTGTATCAAGCCTGCGGGGAAGAGCGATATCTGTTGAAGGCCCGCGAGCTTGCCGAAGCGATGATCACCGAGTTCTGGGATGAGGAGAGCGGCGGGTTCTTTTTCACGTCGAACGAACATGAGGAGCTTATCGTCCGGAGCAAGGACCTGTTCGATAATGCGACGCCTTCGGGCAATTCGGCTGCCGCAGACGTCCTGCTGCGGCTTGCCAAGTTTTTTAGCGAGGAGCGTTTTGAGCGTTTCGCCGCAGCCGCTCTCCGGGTCGCCGCTGATCAAATAAGGCGATACCCACAGGGCTTCGGCCGGGCTCTTTCCGCGATCGAATTCATGCTTGGCGATGTGAAAGAGATTGCGATCGTTGGGTCAGAACGAGATGAATTGGTCAATGAGATCTGGGCAGACTATCGGCCGAACAAAGTAGTCGCCGTTTCAAATGGATCCGATGGATCACAGCTGCCGCTGTTGGAGGGACGCGGGCCGGTAGAGGGGGCGGCCGCCGCATATGTTTGCCGAGATTTCGTTTGTGAAAGGCCGGTGACGTCGGTGGAAGATCTAAGGAACTCGCTCGACGATAAAGAAAGCACGGCCTCGGCCGTAAAATAGATCCCGATCGTCAAGACCTTTATTTGACCGGATCATGCTTGAACCGGAAAAGCAAAAGAAAAGAAAAGAAAAGAAAAGAAAAGAAAAGAGGCTGACGTGTTGAACGTCCGCCTCTTTTCGATCTTGTTCCTCGAACTTACTTGGCGTTGTTCGCCGAGTTGCTGGTCGTGGTCGCCGGCTTATTCGCAGCCGCGTTAGCAGCATTAGCAGCCGTATTGGCAGCGTTAGCCATTGTGTTGGCAGCATTTGCCATAGTGTTTGCCGCGGTGTTCATCGCATTTGCAGCGGTGTTCATCGCATTTGAAACAGCGTTGTTCGCACGGTTTGCTGCGTTCGTTGCAGCGTTGTTAGCCGTCGGTGTATCACCGCAGGCCATTCCAAGAGCACCAAGGGCCAGAAGGCTTGAAAGTGCAATGATTTTTCTCATGTTAAATTGATCTCCTGTCTTCTTCAAAGAATAAGTTTACTTATTTTTACTCACGACTGTTTCTGAAACAGCCTTGTCCCAATCCAGTTTAATTTTGGAACATTGGACAATATAATGACCTAACAAGCCTTAGTCAACCCAAAAAATGTCAAAAAAAACGTTTTTTGCACAAATCTTGACCTTTTTTTTTCGCATTCAGACGATTTTTGGCGGCCGCTTCAATATAGCCGGCAATATAATAAAGTATTGACTTGACCCCTTTCCGGACGGTATCTTCTTAATTGCGGAAACGCCCTCCTGCTCCCGTTCCACCATATCGAACCGTACACTGATTAACATTATGAGTGCCGTCTCATATCACGATAATGAATCGCGCGGCTGCCGGATCCCTGCTTCGGCACGCTACGTCCCGATGCTAGTTGGACTTGCCGCGATCACCTTTACTTTTTTGATCTCAGCGCCCGAGCTCGTCGGTTGGCGATCGGCCCTGGCCGCCGCCGCAGCATTGGTTTTCGTTTCGGCGACGGCTGCGGCCACACGGAGCCGCGTTCCTGCCCGCTTACAAGACCCGTTTCCCGCGGATGCCGTTGCGTCCGGCCGGGCCGAACAACTTGACGAACGCCTCGTCGCGCTTGACGAGGCCAATGAGGTTTTCGGTTCGTCGCTGAATGCGGCGGATATGTTTCGTCTGGTTTCGAGCCGCGTCGGCGAGATCTTTTCGTTCGACGCTTCGGCTCTCCTCGTACCGGGCGAAAACCGGTCGGAACTGACATTTCTCCATTTTGACGGGATCAATGCCGACGCTTTTCGCGGGATCGAGATCCCTTCTGATGAAGGGTTGGCGGGAGCTTCGTTCCGGAACGGCCGGATCGAGATCTGTTCCGACCTTTCCGCCGATCAGGCCGCCCTCGGAAAGGAAAGGCTCGAACCGTTCTCGGCGTCGGCCGCGATCCCGATGATCCACGGCGACACGGTCTTCGGCGTTTTTCAGATCTTTTGCAGCGAGCCGATAGAACGATCGCCGGACACCTACAAGCTGTTCGAAGCGATCTCAGAACACGTAACGCCGATCTTCCGCAACTCGCTCGAATTCGAACGCTCGCTTTCAAAGGCCCTGACGGACGCGATCACCGGCCTGCCGAACGAACGTGCCTTCTACATGGTTCTTGAGAACCAGCTTGCCGAATCGCAACGTAACCGCGAGGAACGGCCGATAACTATCCTGTCTATCGACATTCGCGATTTCGCCGCCGTTAACACGATGCTCGGCCACGCGGTTGGTGACCGGATGCTTGAGTTCACCGGGGCCCGCATCTCGGAGCAGCTTCGGCGGATGGACTTCCTCGCCCGCACGGTCAATGACGAGTTCCATGTGATACTTCCGACCGCGTCGGAAGCCATTGGCCACGAGATCGTCGCCCGTATCAGGTGTGCTTTTGAGACGACGGAGTTCGAATTATCAGACGACGAAGGCTACACCGTGGAATTGAATATCGGGTGGGCAACATTTTGGAAGGACGGCGAGACGCCCGACGCACTTCTTCGGACTGCCAACCAGCGTAAACGCCAGGCGAAATCCGAGAAGCCGGCCGGTGTGCTACCTTTCCCAAAAGAGTACGTACACTGACGAAGAACCGCCCGGCGCGGTTTCATATCAAGCCCCCGACACGCAGTTCGTGGCCGGGGGCTTTGCTTGTTAGACGCTGAAAAGAGGCTTACACTCTCTGAATATCCGTGTTCGGCCGCCTTGTGTTTTTGGGCCCGGCCGAGGACCGTTTGACGATCTCGGGTAGAAGGAGAAAATGGCAAAAATAACATTTTACGGTGGGGTCGGAACGGTGACCGGTTCCAAGTACCTACTCGAACACGAAGGACGGCGTGTCCTGGTGGACTGTGGGCTTTTTCAGGGCCTTAAAGAACTGCGCCTTCGGAACTGGGACCCACCGGCATTCGATCCGAAAGATCTGGATGCGGTTATTATCACGCACGCCCATATCGACCACACCGGCTACCTGCCGCGGTTGGTCCGGCTAGGGTACGACGGCCCCGTCTTTACATCGCGGGCTACGGCCGACCTGCTTAAGATCCTTTTGCCGGATTCGGGCAGGCTGCAGGAGGAAGAGGCCGATTACCGCAACCGCCACGAACTTACGACGCACCACCCGGCACTTCCGCTATATGACGAGAAAGACGCGAAGGATGCGCTTCAGCTCCTTCGTCCGGTGCCGAACGACGCGACGCTCGTTGAAGTGTGCGACGGATTTAGGGCCGGATTTCATGTCGCCGGCCATATCATGGGCGCGAGCCTTGTACTCGTCCAAATGGCTGCGGCCGGCCGGGCGGGCGAAGACCTAAGGTTCCTCTTTTCCGGCGACCTCGGCCACTACGACCAGCCGATCGTCAAGGATCCCGCACGTCCGCCCGACTGCGAATATCTGATGGTCGAATCGACCTACGGCAACCGCTTGCACGGAGACGTCCACCCGGCCGAACAAATGGCGAGGATCATCAACGAAGCCGTTGAGCGGGACGGCCCGGTGCTGATCCCTGCGTTCGCGGTCGGCCGCACGCAGGAAGTGCTTTACCTGATCAGGGAACTCGAGGACGATGATCGCATCCCCGTTCTGCCGGTCGTCGTCGATTCCCCGATGGCGGCACAGGCAACGCAGGTTTATAACCGGTGGAATGAAGAGCACGATGAGGAATATGCATCTATCCTTCGAGAGAATCGGCACCCACTGAGGACGATGTCTATGACCACGGCGGCCTCGAGGGATGAATCGAAGAAGGTCAACGCCATGAAGGGAGCCCGGATCATCATCTCGGCGTCCGGGATGCTGACGGGCGGCCGGGTCCTTCACCATGCGATAAGGATGCTTCCTGACGAGAATGCGACCGTCGTATTCGTCGGATACCAGGCTGCCGGCACCACCGGCCGGCGTGTTCAGGACGGCGAGCCCGAAGTGAAAATAATGAAGCAGTGGGTGCCGGTCCGGTGTCGCGTCGAAAAGGTCGAGGGCTTTTCGGCGCATGCTGATTGGAAGGCCGTGCTTCGATGGCTCGAAGGGCTCGAGACAACGCCGCGAAAGGTCTTCACAACACACGGCGAACCCGATGCGGCCGTGGCGATGGCCGGGCATATCGGGGAGCGGTTTGGCTGGGACGTCGTAGTGCCGGCCTATGAACAAGTAGTTGAGCTTACATAATATTATGAGATCGAAATTCATTCTGCTCACGATTTTTTTCCTTACGTCTGTCGGATCCGCCCAGGACGTAAAGGTCACCGACGAGCTATTCCTCGCCCCGGGCGTAGAACGCCACGCCGGTATTGACGATGTCTATGCCCGCTTCAGCAAGGCGTATCGCGATCTGGATTCCGCCGTGTTCGCGAGCTTGTACTCCAGGAATGCGGCGTATCTTGTCCCCGATGCCGAGATCGAGATCGGCAGCGAGAGTATCGCAAAGAGCTTTGGACGCTTTTTTGATTCGGTCCGCAGCCGCAACGCGAATGTCAACATCTCTTTCCGCATCGTCGAGCGGATGGTCGAGGGCCGCCTCGGTTACGACGTCGGGATCTACACGCTTCGCACCTACGTCGACGGCAAGGAGGTCAATTCGGGCCGGGGAAAATTCGTCGTGGTGGCGATCCGCGAGGGCCGCACGTGGAAATTCCAGGTTGACGGCTACAGCGGACTGCCCGCCGTGAGATCCGGGGAATAATGGAGTATTTCGAAGCACCTCCATCATCCGACGTGTCCGGATTTGTAAAGCTGTTCTGGTCGGTCCGGGCCGATGCAGCCGGGTCGGCGGCTCATGAACCCGTGCTTCCGGACGGCTGCCCGGAGGTCGTAGTCAATTGCGCCGACCCATTCGAACGCAGGCTTGCCGCTGGTTCCGAGATCCAGCCCCGCGTACTAATTTCCGGACAGATCCTCCGAGCGGTGCACATCCGCCCGACCGGCCGAGTCGATCTTTTCGGTGTCAGGTTCCAGCCCTGGGGAGCACGTGCCTTGTTTGGGATGCCGATGAGTTCTCTTGCCGGGATGGTCGAAGGGCTTTCGGCCGTCGATCCTCCGCTTTCGCGTGAGCTTGAAGGGGCGATCGCTGAGCACGACTCCTTTTCATCCCGGCAGGCCGCTTTCGAGAAGATCCTTCGCAGACGCGCGGCACACAGAGCGATCGGACTGGAACTTCCCCGGGCCGCCGTCGAAGCGATCAGTGCGGCCTGCGGCCCGGTTTCGGTGAGACAGCTTTCGGCCGGACTCGGCGTCGGCGAGCGAAGGCTCCAGCGGGTCTTTCGCGAATCGGTCGGGCTCTCGCCAAAGTCTTATTCGCGAATCGACCGCTTCCAGAAGATGCTCCGATACCTCGGCCGTTCGCACCGCTTGAATGTTCTCGACACTGCCTATTCGCTCGGTTATTACGATCAAAGCCACCTGATCCGCGATTTCAAAGAGATCGCCGGCTTCACGCCCGGAGCTTTTGAAAACTCCGGCGACGGTATCTCCGGCCTTTTGATCGGGGGCGTCTAACTGTCGGGTTTTTACAATACACTACCGCCCGAACTGCCTTACAATTTCCGACAGTTACCAAATTACATTTAACGGAGAAGCTCTGAAATGAAAATTATCCTGACTGTCTTTTTTGCGTTATTTCTTTTTGTCCTTTTACCGGCTCAGGCCCTGGGCCAAGAGACAAAAGCCTCGACCGCCGCACTCGGCTGGATGGCCGGCTGCTGGGAACTAAATGCCCGCAATGGGGCGATGGTGATCTCGGAGCAGTGGATGAAACCAGCTGGCGGAACGCTGATAGGGATGAGCCGAACAGTGAGCGGAGGTAAGACCGTCGCCTGGGAGTTCCTTCGAATTGTGACTGACGCCGACGGCATCAGCTACGTCGCAAAGCCGCACCAGAACAAGGAAGAGACCGTCTTCAAGATCGTCAAATTCTCACCCGGTGAGATCATTTTCGAAAATCCCGTCCACGATTTTCCGCAGCGGATCATTTATCGCAAAGGCGAGGCCGATTCGCTTTTCGCCCGGATCGAGGGGACGAGAAACGGTAAGCCGGGCGGCATGGACATTCCGATGAAGCGAATCAAATGCGAGCCGTAGATCGAGCCCCGGCTTCAGTCAAAGTTATTGAGTTTTCCATCCGGGACGGCTCTTACTTTCCGAAACGCAACGTGGGTCCGCATTCTATAGTCTCAAGGTTTTCCGAGATGAGGATCTCGCGCCGGCTCGGTATATAAACGAACTGGAATGGATTTGTGAGGACGGAGGCGGCCAAACACGTACGGCCGGGCCGCCTAAGGCGAACCTGAACCGACACAGACCCTTTGGACCTCTCTTCCACCGAGGTGACCTCTATATTAAAGCCTCCCGAAAGCCGGAGTCCCATATCCACCAGCAGGACCTGTCCATTTTGAAAGTCGATTTGATGCGGGGCTTCGTTCGAATACCCGGCCAGTATCGCGGCGTATTCTTCCTGGGTGGTTATCACTTTCGTCTGTTTGCTGGTCAACCCCGAAGCAAAATCGTTCTGATGAAGAACGACGTAATCTATTGAGGTTTGAGCATTGACCCTTTCAGGAGTAAACAAAAGGACCGACATCGCGGCGGCGAATGCCAGAGTGCTGATCAGTATTCTCATCGCGACCTCCAACTAGTGGGCTGTTCGTATGTTGAAGCGCGAGTTCCAAATGGATCCGGAAGTCCCGTGTTGGGAGGACGGCGTAGAGATGGAATCGCACGGAATTAAGGTTCTGCGACCCTTATACACCTGATCGATGGAAAAAACAATAAAAAGATCTTCGAATGCCGCGGCGAAGTTGGTCCACTCCGGGTTAGCGAATGATACGGCTGCAAAGCTCAATCCTTTTTCGGGACGTTGAAACCCTTGCGCTTGATCGTCGTGACGCACGAAGTGTCGAAGTTTGCCGGATCCGGCGAGAGGATGAACTCGTTGAGGAGCGACGAAAGGCAAGAAGTGTTTTCGAGGCCGTAGAATCCGTGTCCGCCGCTCTTGACCACGATATGGACGCTGTTCCGAAAGTTTTTCGCGGCAATGTCACCGGCCTCAGGCGGCGTGACCGGGTCCCACTGGCCAGAAAAGATAAGCACGGGCACGTTTGACTTCACCGGTTCCGCGTATCCCTTCGGCACCGTACCTCGCGGCCACAGGTCGCATCCCTCTGCTTGCTGGACTAAGCGGTAATTGCCGAGAAACGTCTTCTCGTTGGCTCGTATGCTCGCTTCGCGGTCGATGAACGGAAGGTCTTCGGCACAGAGCACCGAGAGGTACATTCCATTCGACCCGGTCGCAACGATATTCTTCCGGTAGAACAACGCTGCTTCCGCTAGGGGAGCGAGGTCGCCCTTTGCCGCGGTGCTTAGGACCATCGGCACGTTGCTGGCACCGGCTGTACGGTAAAGCATGTACCGAATCGCTTCGGCTGCAAGATCTCGAGAGAGTGCCACTTCGCCGCGGCGTCCCTTTTCGACCTCGATCGTCACCTTCACCGGCCCTTTCCGAAGCGTTTCGAGCACGTTCGCAGCGTCAGCCTTGATGTTGGGAAAGGCCGCGCGACAGGCCGCATCATTAAGGCATTCGTCGAGCACTCCGTGCATGGCACGTTCGTTTGCTTGCCCGAAATTGTCCGGCATGTGCTGGCCGGTCAGCGACACGCCGTGAAGCACAGCGCTCCGTGCGTTCCTTCCGTGTCTTCGAATATATTCCTGGACCGCACGCGTACCGTAGGAGATACCGTAAAGATTGATCCTCCCGTAGCCAAGAGCGGCCCTGACCTCGTCGAGGTCGTCCATTGCTATCGAAGTCGTGTAAAGACGGAGATCGGCGTTTTTCTCGAGTTCCGTTCGGCATCGACGCACGTCATCCAACGGGTTCCAGTGACCCAAGTAGCTTTGCGGCTCGCTGGGGTTAAAAAAAGTGCAATTCAGTGGATTTGATCTGCCGGTGCCGCGCTGATCGACAAACACGAGGTCGCGTTCGGTTCGCAGAGGAGTGAGGTCTTCAGCAATGTAGGGGGCTTCTTCGGCCGCAGCCGAGCCCGGCCCGCCCGCAAAGTAAAAGACCGGATCGGGAAGTTTCGCCGATCCGGTTGCGGGGAAGACGACTACATTCAACTCGATCTTCCGTCCCTTGCGGGCAGCCCTGTTCTCAAAGACCGGATAGCTGCCGCAAAGCGCCTTTACCGACGTGCCTTCGCCCATCGGGATCTCGCATGCCTTAAGCCATGTCGGATAGGCGGGTTTTGCCGAGGCCGGCTGCTGTGCGACGGCAGCCGTGGCGGCAGCGATCATCAAAAAGAGGGCCGCGGTGAGACGCATAGTCAGAAGATACCTCGATATGTTTTCCCGCGGCAAGAAAGGCTCGTTATTATTCGTAACGGAGGCATTCGATCGGATCGAGTTTGGCAGCTTTCCGTGCCGGAAGCACGCCGAAACCCAGCCCGATCAGGACCGAGATCGTCAGCGAAGTAATGATCATCCACAGTTCGACCTTTGCAGGTAGAGCCGGAAGGAGCAATAGGATCAGGTTGCTGATGCCGATCGAGATCGTGAGCCCGATCACCCCGCCGAAAACCGTGAGCGCCATCGCTTCGGCGAGAAATTGGAAGGTGATCGCCCACCGCGTCGCTCCGATGGCCTTGCGAATCCCGATCTCCTTGGTTCGCTCGGTCACCGAGACGAGCATGATATTCATTACGCCGATACCGCCGACCAGAAGCCCCAGCCCCGAGATCGCGATCGCTGCGATCCCGATCCCTGCCAGCATCCCGTCGAACTGCCGCATAAAGTCTTCTGCGGTCTTCATATCGAAATCGTTCGGCTCGCCCGTCTTAACTCCGCGGCGGACGCGAAGGATGCCTTCGATCTCCTGCACTGCGTCATTCAGGAAGCCTTGTTTAGCCTGAACGATATGAAGAACAGCATCGCGAACGGGGGCCACCTTCCGGGCCGTCCGGTAAGGCATGAAGATCTTCCGGTCCTCTTCGTTCTCGCCAAAGAACCCGGCTTCGCGCTTTTCGAGCACGCCCACGATCTCCCACGTGGTCCCGTTCATCCGGATGACCTTACCCACCGCCTCGGCCGCATCATCATTGAATAGGGCTTCGACCGCGCTCACGCCGACAACAAGGACCCGCCGCCGTTCGAAGTTGTCCATTTCGGTCAGCCAGCGGCCCTCCTTCATTTTCAGGTTGGTCAAACCCGGATAATTCGGCGTCACGCCGTCGGTCAGGGCCCAACGATAATTCTTGTCCTTGTAGATCATGTTATCGTCAAAGCCGCTGCCCCACGAGCCGATGTTGATAGCGACGGTCGCAATATCACTCACGTATTGAGACTGGGCTAGGATCGCATTGGCGTCCTCCAGCGTCAGAGGCTTACGGTTCCGCTCGTCGCGGTTCGAGGGCCCGAATCCGGTCGAGAGATGAAAAAGATAGACGTTGTTCGTGCCGTAATCTTCGAACATCTTCACGATCGTCTGCCTCATTCCGGTCAGGATCGACGCCACAACCACGAATGTCAGGATCCCGATCACGATCCCAAGGATCGTCAGGATCGACCGAAACTTATGCGATACGACACTGTCGTACGCCATTTTGAGGACTTCGATGGGCAAAGATGCTGAAACTCGCATAAATGGGTGGCAGACCTTCCGGTCTGACGGTGCTGCAGGCATCAATGCCTGCCGGACCTTCTAAACCTTTTGCAAGGCGACTATAGGATCAAGCCGGGCGGCCTTCCAGGCTGGATAAAGGCCCGCGACGATCCCGATCCCGCTGGACACTATTATTGAGATCACCACATAAAACACAGTGATCGTCATCGTCAGCCCGAGCGCCGCCCCGACCGCGGCCGTGGCCCCGAAAGAGAGCAATATCCCCAACAGTCCGCCGACTATACAGAGCAAGGCCGATTCAATAAGGAACTGAAGTAGGATCTGACTCTGTGTCGCTCCAAGTGCTTTTCTCAGACCGACCTCGAACGTGCGTTCAGTGACTGAAACGAGCATAATGTTCATTACCACGATCCCGCCGACGAGAAGGATGATCGCCGTGATCGGGAGTACGACGGCAGCGATCGCACCGGTCACCTGGTCCATCGTCGAGTTGAATTCATCCACGTTGACCATTGAAAAAGTGCTTTCGTCGCTTCCTATCAGTTGCCGCTTGTTTCGAAGCAAAAGGTTTGCTTCTTCGATCGAGGGTTTGAAATTCTCATCCGGTACCGTCTTTCCGTGTATCTGAAGCCCGCCCGACCGATTGAATATCTGGTTGTGCAGCGTGATCGGGATATATACATGCCGGTCCTGCGACTGGCCGAAAAACGAGCCGCGCTTCGCCTCCATCCCGATTATCGTGACCGGCACGCCGCGGATCTTGATCTGTTTTCCGATCGGTGATGTGAATTCAAACAGGCGCTCTTTAACGTCCATCCCGATAACGGCCACCGACGCCGACCGCTCGACCTCTTCCTTTGAGAAGAAACGGCCTTCTTCCAACGTCTTGTCCTCGATCTCGTACATGTTGTCGGTCACGCCGATCATGCGGACAGACGGCATCTCGATCGCGTTTTCCTGGAGATCGGTGCCGGCATTCATCTGTGCACCGACGTAGGTGCAAAGCTGGCAGTTGTCCCGGACGTACTCATACTCTTCCCAGATCACGTCCCTGTTCCGCCGGTTCAGGCGCTCATATTCCTCGCCCGACATCCCGCCGACCTGGGCCAGCCGCGTGATCATAAAATGATTAGACCCAAGCACCTTCGAAACCTGGCCGATCACATAGGTCTTGAGCCCTGAGATCGAAGCGCTCACGACGATGACCGCCGCAACGCCGATGATGATCCCGATCAGCGTCAAAAAAGCCCTGAGCTTATGCTCGAGGATCGATTTGAGAGCGATCCAGAATGCATCTGTATAGAATGAGTAGAGCTGTCTCATTTGAGTTGTTTATTCGACACCTGGAATGCGGAATTACCCGCCGGATAAGACTGAAAACGTAATTGACCGGCAAAAGTTCTGAAAATTCCGAGAAAATTCCGATTGGATGCACGATATTCGCCCGTGATATACTCCGGCTTTATATTTTTTCTTCACGGAGATAAGCGCTTTGGCAGTCTTAGTCGACAAGAACACACGCCTGATCGTTCAGGGCATTACGGGCAAGGAAGGCACTTTTCACACGCTTCAGATGCGTGATTACGGTACGAATGTCGTCGGAGGCGTCACGCCCGGCAAGGGCGGTACGACCCACGAAGGCATTCCCGTTTTCAATACCGTCGCTGACGCGGTCATGGAGACCAGTGCAAATGCATCGGTCATCTATGTCCCGCCGGCATTCGCCGCCGATGCGATCATGGAAGCCGCCGACGCCGGTATTCCGGTCGTGGTCTGCATAACCGAGGGCATCCCGGTCGCGGATATGGTTAAGACTCGCGAGTTTCTTACGGGCAGAAACGCGAATGTGAACGAGCGTGCCCAAACCCGACTAATTGGACCGAACTGCCCCGGTATCATCAGCCCCGGCAAGTGCAAGATCGGCATTATGCCTGGCCATATTCATAAAGAAGGCCGCATCGGCGTCGTTTCGCGTTCGGGCACGCTCACCTATGAAGCGGTCGGCCAGTTGACCTCGCTCGGTCTTGGCCAGTCTTCCGCGATCGGCATTGGGGGCGACCCGATCATCGGCACGACCCACACGGATGCCTTAAAGCTGTTCCAGGAAGATGACGAAACCGACGCCATCGTGATGATCGGTGAGATCGGCGGCACCGCTGAGGAAGACGCCGCGGCATACGCCAAAGACCACGTGACTAAGCCGATCGTGGCCTTTATCGCCGGCCAGACCGCCCCGCCCGGACGCCGAATGGGCCACGCAGGCGCTATCATCTCCGGCGGCAAGGGCACCGCTTCCGAAAAGATGAAAGCCCTATCCGAAGCCGGCATCCGCGTCGTCCAATCGCCAGCCGACATCGGCTCGGCGGTTGTCGAGGTGCTTGGTTCAAGTGCCGCGGCTTAGCGATCAGTCATTTCTAAAACAAGCCTTCGGCCGTTAGGGCCAGGCTCTCACAGGAGGTTCGTATGTCACAAGGCACCACACTTTTGCATCGTTGGTTCGAAGAGGTTTGGAACAAGAAGAGGGCCTCGGCCATTCATGAGATGATGTCCGAAGAGACCGTCATCCATGGCCTAACGGGGCCCGGCGGGCCGCCGGTAAAAGGTTCGTCCGAGTTCGAGCAGTTCCATTCCACGTTCGTCAACGCATTCCCAGATATGCACGTCGACGTCTTCGACGTTGTGACTGAGGGCGACAAGATGGCTTGCCGATTCACGGTAACGGGCCGTCAGGCGGGTGACCTCCCGGATATCGCTGCGACGAACAAGAAGGTCCTCTTCGACGGTTCCGGCGTTTGCACCGTGGCCGATGGCCGGTTTACCGAGGTTTGGAACATCATCGACTTCCCGAAGATGCAGTACGACCTCGCCGCGGACACGCCCGATATCGAATGAGGTTCTCGCACACGTTTCGCGTGGCTCCTGCGGATATCGACGAACAAGGCCACGTCAACAACGTTGCTTATCTCCGGTGGATCCAGGACGTCGCGGTGGCTCATTGGCTCAATGCCGTTACCGCCGAGACGATCGAGCGCTACTCCTGGGTCGTCCTCCGCCACGAGATCGACTATCGCAAGGCCGCGTTCCGCGATGACGAGATCACGGCCGTCACATGGGTCGGTGAGTGGACCCGAGTCCGCTGCGAACGGTTCACGGAGATCCGCCGCAATTCCGACCTTCTGGTAAGCGGCCGGACCCATTGGTGCATGATCGACCGCCAAACTTCCAAACCCGCCCGAATCTCAACCGACCTGATCCAGAGATTTGCCTAGCGACGTACACAGGAAACCGGAGACCGCCGGTCGCCAGTCTGACTCCGACCTGCCGACCACAGCTCTATTCGTGCATTTCGCGGAGTACGGACCTCTGTTGTATCCTTAAGCCTTGTATTCACCATCAATTTTTCGCGAGGAACTTTATTAAAATGAGCAATTTAACATTCGGGATCATTAAGCCCGACGCCGTCCGTTCAGGCAAGCAGGGGCAGATAATCTCACGAATACTCGGAGCGGGTTTCACTATTCGCGGTATGAAGCTTGTACATCAAACGCGGAAGCAGGCCGAGGGATTTTATGCCGTCCACGCTGGCAAAGGCTTCTTCGATGAGCTTTGCGATTTTATGTCGAGCGGGCCTTGTGTGGTTCTCGTTCTCGAGAAAGAGAACGCCGTTAAGGCTTGGCGTGACCTGATGGGTGCAACGAACCCGGCCGAGGCCGCGGAAGACACCATCCGCAAGGATTTTGCGACTTCGATCGGAGAGAATGCCGTCCATGGCTCCGATTCGGACGAGAACGCTGCCATCGAGATCAGCTATTTCTTCAGCAAACTTGAATTAGTCTAAGGCTAAGGGTATAAAAACATATCCGAGTTCGAAGAGCGGATCGCTTACGGAGGCTTTTGGGGTGATCTGCTGCGTATTCGAGAACTTCTAAGGAAGGCAAGATCAAATGAAGAAATGCCCTACCTGCGAAAGGACCTTTGACGAGAACATGCGGTTTTGTCAGGCCGACGGCACCCCGCTTGTGGACGACGCCCCGGCGATCGATCCGTACAAGACAATGGTCTCGTCGTCCAGGGACATCGCGGATTCGATCCCGGCGGCTGAGACTGCTCCGCCGGTCGAGGCTCCGAAAGAAAAAGAGCAGGAAGTGCTTGAGCTGCCGCCGGATCGAGATCCGAAAAAGACGATGCTCGTTTCGGAAGATGAGATCCGTCGAGAGATGGCTTCGCATGACGAGCCCGTCGTGGACCTGCCGCCGGTCGCCCCGGAGCCGCCCAAATTCTCGGAACCGAGCCCGAAACCACGGTCGTTCGGCGAACCTCAGGCGTCGCCTCCTCCGTCTCCGTTTTCCGCTCAGGCCGATGACAGGGCGGCGAATCAGGCACCGGAACAGCCTTTCAATGTAACTACGCCGCCGATACCGTCACCGTTCGAAAGCCCGAAACCGTCGGCGATCGAGGCCCCGGCAGCGATGTTTGACCAGCGACCGATGGCCGACCCTCCTCCGGGCGCGTCCGAGGATCTTTCGGCGGGACTGGGTGCGGCCCCTGTTGCAGCCGCGCCGATGCAGACCGCTCCGCCGGCCGTTCAGAATTGGGAGTCTAACGAACCTATGCAAAATCAACAATTTACACCACCATCCGCGTCCGCCGCTCCGAGCCAGACATTGGCGATCGTTTCCCTCGTCCTTGGAATCCTCGGATTCACACTTTGCTGCGGGACCTTGCTTCCCAGCATAGCTGCGGTTGTTACAGGATTCATGGCGAAAAGTAAGGCGACAAATGATCCTGCGGCGTACGGAGGGTCCGGGCTTGCCCTCGGTGGAATTATCACCGGTGTACTGGGCGTTCTGATAAGTATTGGCTACCTGATCTTTGTTTTCTTCTTTGGCGGCTTGCAGCTAATGACGCAGGGAATGTAGTTCATTCGTTCTAAACCGGCAAAATCCGTAAGATCGTTTTCGGCTCGGTCAGAATCGATTGTTCTCTGCCGGCGGCGTTGGGCTGCAATAATCTGAAATGTCACTAATAACTGACGTTCTCATATCAACAAGTGCGATCCTCAAGGGGATGAAGCGTACGCTGTCCGAGATCCCGCGAAAAAAGTGGACAGTTCAGTATCCGGATGAGCCGGTGACCGTCCAGCCCCGGTATCGCGGCCAGCATTTGCTACACGTTGATGAAGCCGGGAAGGAAAAGTGCGTCGCATGCTATTTGTGTGCGGCGGCATGTCCCTCGGATTGTATTTACATCGAGGCCGAGACGGACCCGAGGCCCTATAATGAGCGGATCGGCCGTGATGAGAGATACGCCAAGGTCTATAATATCGATTACGGACGTTGTATCTTCTGTGGTTATTGTGTCGAGGCTTGCCCTAAAGATGCCATCACCCACGGATACAATTTCGAGATATCGGTCTACAACCGTGCGGATCTTCTGAAGACCAAAGATGACCTGCTCATCACGAAGCAGAAGCAATCGAAAAACTATCGTGTTGCTCTTTCATCAGAGGACGTTGATTCAGAATTCAAGGTTGTGTAGATTCCGCCAGAGTTGTGCGGCATCCATCTGGGACTCGTTTCGATAACGTTGGGCAGGTTTTCGGGCCTGTCCAATCTTTTTTATGCAACGTGTGGGTAAGAGAGTAAGTAGCGAGCGGAGGATCCCGCCTACCCGGAAAGGCCGGGATCATGAGATCCGCGCACGTGCGCTCAGGGAATTTGCAGGTCTTACATCTGACAACCAGCGTCTTGATCCGTTCAAGCTTGCCCATCACGCGAGGTTAATGGTCATCGATTTCAAGCAAGTCCAAGGTGTCCTCAGCGTGGAGACGGTCACGGAATTACTGGACAACGCCAAAGACAGCTGGTCGGGCGGAGCGGCTTCGAAAGTCCTGCCGGGTGGCGAAAAGTTGATAGTCCTGAATCCGACTCACGGCAGAAACCGTCAAAGGGCCACCTTGATGGAGGAGATCTGTCACGTATTTCTGGGCCACACTGCAAGCAGGCTAGCGATACGAAAGAAAGACCGTAACGGAAACATCCTGGCTCGTGATTACCATGCCGATATCGAAGAAGAAGCTTATGCGACCGGCGCCGCCGCGTTGGTGCCCTTTGGCGGCCTAAGAGAAATGATCGAAGAAGGGAAGACCGCCCCTGAAATCGCCGGGCACTACGGCGTAAGCAAACCCCTCGTCGAATATCGTCTGAAGGTCTCGCGACTGTGGGATGAATACACCCGCAAGATCTTCCAAGTAGGATCCTGAATGGACGACCCAAACCAATCCAACCCGGATCCCCGGCCCAAGCTCTCAATGGTCGAGAAATTGAGGCTTCTTCTGGATATCACAAAGAAGATAAGCCGTTCTCTCGATCTGGACGAGGTCCTGAACCTCGTTATGGACACGCTCGGCTCGCTTCTTCCTTACGACGCAGCCGGGATCTATTTGATCGAGCATTCCGAGAAAGACGGCAATCCATATGTGTTCAAATCAAAGGTCGTCAGAGGTTATGAGATCAGCTTCGAGCTGGTCGAACCCAGGCTAAAAATGGGTGAGGGGTTCCTTGGTACCGTCGCGCAGACGGGCATGCCCATCATTTCGCCTGACGTCAGCAAGGACCATCGTTATTTCGCGGCTCGAAAGCGGACCCGGTCCGAGATGGTCGCCCCGATCATCTCGAATGACCGCGTGATCGGCGCTTTCGACCTTGAGAGCGACGAACTGAACGCCTATTCGGAAGACGACCTTTCTTTGCTCCAACTCCTTAGCTCGCAAGTCGCCATTATTATCGAAAAGGACCGCCTTTATGAGCAGGTGGTCAAGCAAAAAAGGCTTGAGGCACAATTAGAGATCGCGAGGCAGGTCCAACTTGAACTGCTGCCAGACAACTATCCTGAATACGACAACTTCGACATAAGCGCTTATATTTTCCCGACCGAAGAGGTCTCAGGTGATTATTACGACTGGGTGAATATCTTCGACGATCAAATAGGCATTATCGTTGCGGATGCTGTCGGGAAGGGCGTTCCGGCTGCACTTCTGATGTCATTTCTTCGGGCGAGTTTGCGGGCCGGCGTTCAGGTCGGATATGCCCCGCACATCGCATTGTCTAAGGTGAGCAAACTGCTTTGGGATTCGACCGAGGATCACCAGTTTATCACCGCGATCTACGGTATTCTCGATACGACCAACAGAACTTTTGTATATTCGAATGCCGGCCACAACCCCCCGCTCTTGATCAAACCGAACGGAGAATTTCGATTCGTCGAGTACGGAGATACGCCTCTCGGAATGTTCGAGGATGCCTACTTTCACCAACATTTCATACGATTCGAGGTCGGACAGGTGATGGTCGTCTATACTGACGGGATCATCGAAGCTGCAGATGAAAGCGGCGAGGAGTATGGATTGGAGCGGTTCGCCGAAAGGGTGCTCGAATGTATTGACCTGCCCGCTAAAGAGATGATCGATTTTATCCGAAAGGGCGTGGCTGATTTTACGGATCGAAAGTTCCTGGATGATGACGGAACCCTCTTTATTGTAAAAGCTACCTAGAGCGGGCCTCCACTCCTAATTTCCTGTCTGATCCCGCGGTCGCCGACGAGCCGACTTCCTCGAGATCGGCGTGTGACCCATCCGCTGCCGCGATCTGGCGATCATTAGCACGACCGCAAAAAAGGAAGGGCGCGGTCGGCCCCGATCTGCGATCGAATCCTTCCGCGCGCCTACTTTTGTTGAACTTTTAAGGTTGGCTTATCAGTGAGCCTGTGCGGAACTGTGCAACGTTGCGCCGCCAGGAACCACCGGCGATGTGTAATCCCCGTAATTTATCTTTCGGTTTTCAATCGAGAAAGCATAGATATCGAATCCGAATGCATCCAGAAGGTCGGTCAGCTCATTGGTTCTAAGGACGTACAGATTCGGGCTGAATCCGAGTTCCGATCGGATCTCAAGCAGTCTTTCGATCACCTCGAGAGGTGCAAAACATTGAGTTGGGTCTTTAAGTGTCGCCATCTGTGTTCGTCGTCAGATCGCCCATCAGGCGTTTTTGACATCGGTTTGATTGTGGCAGCCGCTCAAAGGTTGTTCGCATTCTTCAGACAACCCTTACGGCCGTTTCTCGCACTATCCGATAGAAGAACGAATAAATATTGATTTTTGCCTAAAAACGGCTTAGCATCTTATTAAAGCTCTTCCCAAGGAGATCATATGTTAAGGAATTTGACCCGGACCCTTTGCCTCGTTGTCGCGGCAGGCGCACTTGCTTCTTCGGTCTTCGCTCAGACCGAAGGCAGGATAGCGCCCGCTTCAAGCAAATACGTTGTGTCGACAAATGCCGGGGCCGTCAATCTCGTTTCGGGCCAGGTCGGCGTCGTGCGGGAAGTGGGCGACAGCGGCCACCTGTTCAGCGGCGATTCTCTTGAGGTCGGCGACCGCGTTTCGACCGGAAGGAACGGTAAGGCCGAGATCCTCTTAAATCCAGGATCATACCTGCGTCTTGGTCCTCTCTCCGCGTTTGAGTTTAAGACAACGTCGCTTGAAGATCTTCAGATCAAGCTGCATTCCGGCAGTGCGGTGCTCGAGGTTTTTGCGACGGAGGACTTTGTTGTTTCTGTAACGACACCTAAGAGCAGTTTCAGGATCATCGATTCGGGGGTTTACCGCATCGACGTGGATGGGATGGGCGTTGGCAAGATCCAGGTCGAGAAAGGTAAGGCTGAACTGGGCGACCGCAACGCATCTGTGGTCAAATCCGGCCGGGAGGGCCTGGTCGCCGGCGGGAGTGCCAGTATCAAGAAATTTGACCGCGGCGACCGTGACGAGTTGGATTCTTGGAGCAAAGGCCGTGCAAAGGAACTTGCAAAGCTTGTGGCAGGCCTCGATCGCAGCAACATGAGGACCTCGCTTATGAGGTCGTTCCTTGGCCGTCAGTGGGACCTCTATGGCTCGTTCGGGTTGTGGATCTATGACCCTTTCCGCCGAAGCCACTGCTTCCTTCCTTTCGGCTGGGGCTGGGGGTCACCTTATGGCTACGGGTTCGGGTACAATATCTATTATTACAATCTCCCGCCGGTCGTCTTTACACCGCCGCCTTCGGGCGTGACGCCGGGTTCACCGGTTTTGACCGTAAAGCCGGGCAGGCAGCAGGGAGCACCTGTTAGGCCACCGTACACCCAGGTTCAAGGTTCCAGTGAATCGACCGGAAGCAACATACGGACGAGCAAGCCGGGCCGCGGCGTTGGTGTCAATCCGTCGATTGCGTCGGATCCGATCCGTTCCTCGTCGAGCACGATCTTTAGCCCGCCGTCCTCGGCGCCGGTCTCAGCTCCGATCCTGGATGCGAAACCCGGCCGAAAACCTTAAACACGTGTAAATTTCAATGAGAAGGCGGGCGACATGGCCCGCTTTTTCTTATATGGATCGATCGGTTCGTTTGGTTTATCGGATCAAAACTGTCGAGATCGATTCTGCAGACTGGCCGCTGATCCCAAAATAAGGTTCGATGATAAGAAGGACCGACTGAAAGGCGTTGAAGATCGTGTGAATGATCACGCAGGGAAGCAGGTTGCCCGTTCTCGCCCTGACCAGCGTGAGGATCAGGCTGAGCATCGTCAGCAGGAACATCGTCGAAAAGCTCGGATAATACTGCGGCAGATGTACAAGGGCAAAAAGAAGCGTGACCAATCCGATCGCCGCGTTCATCCCGACCGCCCTTTGCAACGCCGAATAGAGCACGCCGCGATAGACCACTTCTTCCACGAGCGGGGCGGTGAAGGTCGCCATAAAAGCTACTAGAAAGACAGCGTATCGCGAACTCTTGAGTATGCGGGTGAGCTCGTTCTCCTGTTCGGGAAAAATGGACCCGACAGCAGCCATGAACACAAAAAATCCAACAAGGATCAATATGTAATGCCACCAGGCCATTCCACCGCCCTGCCAACCCAGCATTTTGAAAAAGCTGAATCGGCGGCCGCCGGTCACCAATGGCCAGGCGATCAGAAGTGTCAGCAGGTGAGCCGGGATCACCGCAATTATCTGGATAATGATCGCCGTCGGATCGGTGGACAGCGATCTGATGACAGACTCGGCATCGGCACCGGCCTCGCCGTACCTGAGCGCATACGGCGCAAGGAAAAGAGCGGGGACCGTCACTATAAGCAGAACGCTGAGGAACCAAAAGCCGATTGCCAAACCCGGCCCCCAGGGAGGGTCGTTCGGGCCCGGTGCCTGCGGCCTGTCCGGCTCCGTCTCCAACCGGATCGGCGCCTCTTGTGATCCTGAAATTATCTCTGACACGATTGAAAGTGTAACGAATGGACCTTGAAGTGCCAAGTTTTAGAACTTAGGTCTTGATAAGCGGTCGGAATCGGTTTAATCTAGAATCCCGTGGAGCCTCACGGGGATGAACCCAAACAAAATGTGACCGCAATTATTCCGGCAAGGTTCGGCTCGACTCGTTTGCCGGGAAAACTGGTGCTTGAGGTTGGCGGAAGGCCGTTGATCCTGCATACGATGGATCGTGCCCTGCGAGCCCGGCATGTCCGAAGAGTGATCGTAGCGACCGATGATCACCGTATAGAGAGAATCGTACTGGACGCCGGCGGCGAGGCCGTCATGACTTCGCCGGAGCACACATCGGGAAGCGATCGGGTTGCCGAGGTCGCCGAGGGGCTGGCCGCAGGTTCCATCGTTGTTAACGTGCAGGGCGACGAGCCGCTTATTTCGCCGGAGACGATCGATCGAGCGGTCGAGGCCCTGTTGGAAGACGCGTCGGTCGATATCGCGACCACTTGCGAGCCGATCGAAAGCCTTTCGGAATTGCTGGACGGTAATGTGGTCAAGGTTGTGACAAACGGCCACGGGGACGCCTTATATTTCTCCAGATCGCCGATCCCTTATCCGCGAGACGCTTCTTTGCGATCTGATGGCGACCCGAATAAGGCGATAACTAATAAGCCTGAACTGCTTGGGCTGTTTAAGAAGCACACGGGGCTCTACGCCTATCGGCGAGAGTTTCTGCTTAAGTTTACGTTGATGGAGCGTTCGGCACTTGAGAAGATCGAGATGTTGGAACAGCTTCGGGCGCTGGAGAATGGAGCACGTATCAAGGTGGTCGATGCGGCCGATGCTTCAATTGGCGTTGATACGGCTGAGGACCTCGAGCGGGTAAGGGCGATCTTGGCCGACTCGGGGTCGAAGACGACATTTGCCTAGAAGGTGTTTATATGAGCGATTGGGCCGGTTTGGGATTTTTGCTGCTCTTGTTGCTGGGAGCTTATTTCGGTCTGAGACAACTCGCAAATCCCAGACAGCGGACCGCTGAAGAATTTGAGCGAAACGCGTCCGAGAATACGACCATGCTTGGGGCGACGATGAATGCTCTCAATGAGCTGATGAACCCGGAGGCGGCAAAGGCGAAAGAGGTCCAAATGCAGATGAAAGACGGCCGTTATACAAAGAAACGGAGGGAAGGAAAGGCAGGCGGGGAAGACGGTACGTAGTATCGGCTCCCTGACAACAGGGCGGAAACCGAACGGTGCAATAGCATAGCGAGAAACGAAATCTTATGACCAAATACATTTTTGTAACAGGCGGCGTGGTTTCGAGTTTGGGGAAGGGCTTGGCGGCGAGCTCGATCGGGTGCTTACTTGAAGCCCGCGGGATGAAGGTTCAGATGATGAAGCTGGACCCGTATATCAATGTCGATCCGGGCACGATGTCGCCGTTCCAGCACGGTGAGGTTTTCGTGACGGACGATGGGGCCGAGACCGACCTCGACCTCGGGCATTACGAGAGATTCACGAACGCCAAACTGTCGCAGGCGAACAACTGGACCAGCGGCCGCATTTACCTATCGGTCATCGAGAAGGAACGGCGGGGAGATTATCTGGGGAAAACGATCCAGGTCATCCCACATATTACCGATGAGATCAAAGCAGCGATCAGGGCAGTTGCCAAAGAACATGAACCCGATGTTCTGATCGTCGAGATCGGCGGTACCGTCGGCGATATCGAGTCTCTGCCGTTCCTCGAAGCGATCCGCCAGATCGGCAATGAAGAGGGACATAGGAACGCAATTTTTGTCCACGTAACGCTCGTTCCGTATATCGCGGCCGCCGGAGAGCTTAAAACAAAGCCCACGCAGCACTCGGTCAAAGAGCTTCGAGAGATCGGTATCGCGCCCGATATTCTTTTGTGCCGGTCCGAGAGGACGCTTTCGATGGACCTTCGCCGTAAGATCGCCCTGTTCTGTAACGTTCAGGAGAACGCCGTCATTTCCGCGCTCGACGTGCCGACCATCTACGAGGTGCCTCTTGCATTTCACGATCAAGGCCTCGACGAACTGATCGTTGACGACCTAGATCTCGACGAACAGTTCCCGCACCTCGACTTAAAGAACTGGCGAGAGCTGGTCGCTACAATAAAGGACCCGACCGGCGGCTCGGTCCGGATCGCCATCGTCGGCAAGTACGTTGAGCTTGAAGATTCATATAAGTCCCTTCGAGAGGCGTTGACACATGCCGGCGTGGCAAACAATCTTCGCGTGAACGTGACCTGGATCGAATCGGAAAACCTGATGAAGGACGATTACGAGACGGAGCTGCATGACTTCGACGCGATCCTGGTGCCGGGCGGGTTCGGTAAGCGGGGTATCTCGGGAATGCTTCGTGCGATCAAGTATGCCCGACGTTCCGGCACTCCATACTTCGGAATTTGCCTCGGAATGCAGACCGCTTGCATCGAATTTGCACGGAACGTCTGCGGTCTGAAGGACGCGGACTCGTCCGAATTTAACGAAGAGACGCCGTTTCCCATTATCTTCAAGCTTCGAGACCTTGTCGGTGTCGATGAGATGGGCGGTACCATGAGGCTCGGTGCGTGGGAGTGCGACCTCAAGGAGGATTCGCTCGCCCACGAGATCTACGGCGGCAGCAGTCGCATCAGTGAGAGGCATAGACACCGGTTCGAGTTCAATCCTGAATTCAGGCCTGTCTTGGAAAAGGAGGGGCTTCGCTTCAGCGGGATCTCGCCGGATGGAAAGTTCGTGGAGATCATTGAGCTAGACCGGACCCAGCACCCGTTCTTTATCGCATGCCAATTCCATCCGGAGTACCGATCGAAGCCTCTCGCCGCCCACCCGCTGTTTTCTGCGTTTGTTCACGCAGCCTGGGAGAATCGGCTTTCGAGCGAAAATCTCCAGCACGATGTTGCGAGCGACCGGCAGCCGCAGGCGGCCCCGTCCGAGTCTGCCAAAGAGACTGCCGGGTGATGCGAAGCTGATCTTATGCGCGTGATCCTCCTGACGCATGGCGGCGCCGATCTTGTGATCGACCGATTGGCCCGGCTCGAAGGGGTCGAAGTCGCCGGCGTGTTCATCGAAAAGCGGGTTGCACCTGAGAGAGGCCCGATCGAGAAGCTGAAGCGTTCGATCAAGTACGACGGAGTTTTGGCAACGTTGGCGAAGGTCGGCCAGTTTCGCAACGGATCCGCGGCGGCCGCGGACCAGGCGGCGGACCCTACCCGCGAAGCGGCCGAGCGGCTCGGTATCCCCGTCTTCGACCTTGACGACTACCACGCTCCCGAGTCCATTGAAACGATCCGGTCTTCGAATGCCGACCTCGGCGTGATATTCGGGACGAACATAATCAAGGAGAGTATGTTCTCTATTCCCAAGCTAGGGTCGATCAATCTTCATCAAGGGATGGCTCCCTACTACCGGGGCGGCCCGCCCGTGTTTTGGGAGTTGTATAATGGCGAAAAGGAGATCGGACTGACGGTTCACTTCGTCGCGGCCAAGGTCGATACAGGTGACATCATAATGCAGAAAGCGATCCCTCTCGAGTATGATCCGGGATTCGGCCTTGATTTCGAGAGCTTTATATTCGATTTTCGTGCGAAGCTTCGCGGTGAAAGCGCATCGTTGATCTCCGAGGCGGTCTCGTCCATTGCTGCCGGGGTTCATATTCGCAACCCGCAGGATATTTCGCTCGGCAAGCGTTATCGGCTACCGACAAAGAAAGAAAAGAACGAGCTTCGGCGACGCCTCAAGGAGCGTCTCGCAAAGGGGGCTTTATGATCAAAGGCGTCGCAGTCGACTTCCTGCAAAAACTGAACGCCTTTGCACCTGCTCGATTCCTGAATCGAAACAAGCTGTTGATACTTATGTACCATCGTTTCAGCAGCGGCGAAGAGATCGGGAAAACATCGGCGGCTTTATTTGAACGGCATCTCGTTTACCTGAAGCTGCATTACAACCCCATCTCACTTTCAGAGGCGGTCACGAGATACATCGCGAACGAACCCGTCCCGCCCCGCTCGGTCGTGTTAACCGTTGATGACGGATATGCGGATTTTTTCGACGTCGCCTTCCCGCTACTGACGAAATATGAATTTCCGGCAACGATCTATGTGGTCACCGATTTCGTCGGGCAGAAGGCGTGGATCTGGACCGATAAAATGAGATTTGTCTTTCTCGCGGCCCCAAAGGGCCCGGTGGAAGTGTCCGTCGGGACCGACCGCTTCGAGTTCGACCTCGAAGGCAAAACTTCGAGATTCGCCGCGGCCGGAAAGGTAAATTCCACCCTTAAGCGGCTGCCGGACGACGTTAAGGAAGCACAGATCAGTGAGATCGCAGATTCGTTAAAGGTCCAATTGCCGGAATCGCCACCGGCGGAGTTTGGTCCATTGACGTTCGACCAGCTCGAAGAATTATCGAAGAGCCGAATTGAGATCGGATCACACACCGTCTCGCATCCGATCCTGACCAACGTTGACGAACAGCGATTGAAAGACGAACTCGAAAAGTCGCGTTCCGTCGTCGAGCCATTGGCGTCGAACGGGATGGTCCATTTTTGTTATCCGAACGGAAACGTATCCGACCGGGAACGCGACGCCGCAAAGGCAGCCGACTTCGCCTCCGCGGTTACGACGGAGATAAGATTATGCAACAATGAAGATGACCTGTTCCGGCTGCCGCGGATCGATGCCGAACCCGAGATGGGCCGCTTTGTTCAGGCAACCAGCGGGTTTGATAGGTTGAAACCAAATGTGAGGTGAAGGTTCAAGCCATCGTTTGGTTGGATCGTCGGATCGTCCAGTATGAAGCGTGTTGATAGGCCAATACGGCTTTACGTTTTGACGACCTTTGTCGCTATAGCTTACGGATTAATGCCATTCTTATCCGTATTTATTGTTGACACCCGAACTGCACTCTTGGTCGGATTTCGCAACCTACCACTTAACGGTTCGATATTGTTCTTGTATGACGCGAATGGTGACGCAAATTGTTTCTTGATACTCGTGTCTCTGATTTTCTGTATTTTTTCGGCCGCCGCGGCGATATGGGCATTCTATGGTGAAGCGTTGGGAAGAATGCTTACTCTTGTCTTGGTGACACTGGACGTTGCATGGTGGAGCGGGATAGTTATTTATGCGATCGTAAATGCAGAAAATAATACGACTGACAAGTTCGGGTGGGCTCTTCAACTCTTGATCCCTCCCTTTTGGCTGGGCTTTATATGGTGGAATTATACTCGTCCGGATATCAGTGCCTTTATCAGTTTCAAATCTCAAGAGAGTTGAATGGCGGAATTCACAAAATTTAATGTAGGCGATGTCCAGTTCGGGGGAGGCGGGCTTTCTCTTCTGCTTGGCCCGTGCGTGGTCCAATCTGTCGATCATGCGATGTTCATGGCCCAGGAGATCAATGACATCTGCAGTTCGGTCGGCGTCGGGTTCGTTTACAAATCTTCGTTCGACAAAGCGAATCGGAGTTCTATCGACAGCTTCCGGGGCGACGGAATGGCGTTCGGGCTCGACGTTTTGGCTCGGGTGAAGAAGGAGATCGGCGTCCCCGTGATAACCGATATCCACGAACCCTGGCAGGCCGAAAAAGCCGCGGAGGTCGCCGACATCCTGCAGATACCGGCATTCCTTTGCCGCCAAACGGATCTGCTGGTCGCGGCCGCGAAGACGGGCCGGGCGGTGAATGTTAAGAAAGGACAGTTCCTTGCCCCTTGGGACGCGAAGAACATCGTCGAAAAGCTGCAGAATGCAGGCTGCGAAAGGATACTATTGACGGAGCGTGGGGCAAGCTTTGGCTATAACAATCTTGTCGTCGATCTGCGAAGTTTCCCTATAATGCGGTCTTTCGGTGTTCCGGTTGTATTCGATGTTACGCACAGCCTCCAGCTTCCCGGCGGATTGGGAAAAGCAACGGGCGGCCAATCAGAATACATCGAATACTTTGCTCGTGCGGGCGTCGCGTGCGGCGTCGATGCAGTGTTCATGGAGGTTCACGACGATCCGGCTAAGGCTCCGAGCGACGGGCCGAACCAGCTGCCGCTGGGCCGGCTCGCTCCCTTGCTGCAAAAGTTGAAGCTCATCCATGAGCTTGTTTCTGAAGCGGCCCAGGTCAAGGTAGCCGTTTAGCATAATGACTCGATCCATTTTTTTCGTTTCGGCCATTTTAGTTCTATTTGCGTTCGCTTCGCCGTCTCAGGATGATACGCGGCCAAGCGCGACATGGCGGGTGATGCGGTATGACCTTACGGGGACCGCTCCGACACAAGGAACTGATAGGAACCTCACGCTCAAGGCCAGGCTCGATCTTAAAAACGTCTCGCCGCGACCGGCGACCACGGTTACCCTGCGGATCGCTCCATCGGCCGCGGTTTCTACGATATCCATTAATTCATCAACGGCCGATTTCACGAAGGCGGAAGAGAAGATCGGTGCTGGAACGGCTCTCCAGCGGGTTCAGGTCCGTGTACCGTCGGTTCAGCCCGAAGGTCAGATCTCGCTGACCGTGGACTATAAATTCGAGATCAAAGAGAACACGGGCGTGCATTCTCTGTCTCCAGTCGGGATGCACTTGCTCCCGAACGCGTTTTGGTATCCCACCCCAAATAGCTGGTTCTTCACAAGGGGATCCGACTTTGCACCGGCAAGGCTTCGGATCGAGGCGCCCGGCCTTACGGTCGTCTCTTCGGGTTCCGAATCGGGAGGTGCTTTCGACCAAAAGCTGAACGTCCAGCCATTTGCGATCGCCGGCAGCTGGGACATATTGAACGAGACCGGTGTCTCTGTTTACGTGCCAAAAGGTGCCGGGGCGGATGAACGGAAGCGGGCGTCGGAACTTGCGGCGGTCGCGGTCGATGCGCAGAAGTTTGCTGCCGGCCTCCTTGGCCCGGCACCCGATGTCCCGCTCCGCATCGTGGCAGTGAAACGGGGGGGAGGTTTCTCGGGCGGCGGGACCGTCCTTGTGGACGAATCGGCCCTGCGGCGAAGCAAACTTGACTCGCAGACGGTGATGAACGTTGCCGATGCGGTGGTCAAAACATGGATCAGCGGATCTGTTCACGTTTCGGGGGACGGCTTCGGGGTGGTTCGTGAAGGGCTGACGAGGTACATAGCCACCCAATTCATCGAACAGAAATACGACCCTGCGATCGCCGAGGTAGAGCGTTTGCGGCAGCGTACGGCCTACGCGGCCGTGGTTCGTCGTGACGCGCCGTTGAGCCAGGTGTCGCCACTTGATGATTTTTATTATTCCGGAGTGGCGAACAAGGGAGCGATGGTGTGGCGGTTGATGGCACGGAAAATCGGTAGTAATGAACTTTTTGAGCTCGTACGCGGCCAGATGCGTGATGCCGAATACTCGCTCGGGGAGTTCCGCGCAGCTCAGACTGCGAACAAGGAACTGGTCGACAGCCTGCTAGATCAGATTACAGAAACGAACCTTTTGGCCGGACTGCCGGCACAGGCCGGCGGCGAGTGGAAAGTAGCCTTGAGGAATACTGGGCCGTTCGATGTCACCGTTAATGTGGCGGCTCGGCTTGCAAACGGCCAGTCGCTGACCGCACCGGTGACGGTCAAGGCGAAGAGCTATGGTGAGATCGCTTTCCGTACCCCCGAGCGGGTGGTCCGCGTCGAGATCGACCCTAAAAAGTTCTATCCACAGACCGATTATTCTGATGACATTGCCCCGAGGGAGACCACCGACAGCGACCTGCTTTTGGCCGTAAAACGTCCGTTCGATCTGCAGAAATTCGCCGATGCCGAAAAGATGGCTCGTACCGTTCTTGCCTCACATCCTAATTTTGACGACGTCCGGATCCTGCTGGCGCGGTCGCTGCTTGGCCAGAATAAATTGACCGAAGCCGAGCGGGAATTCTCAAACGTCCTGGTGGAGAAGCTCCCGACCGCTCGGAGCCTGGCTTGGGCTAATGTCGGCTTGGCCGAGGCAGCGCAGCGTTCAGGACGCAACCCTCAGGCTGTCAGGTTCGCCGAAGAAGCGATCAGGGCCGATGCCGAGTATGGAGCAGGCCTTGCCGCCCGTTCGGTCCGGACCCGAGCGAACGCTCCGCATGCGAATGACGAGGCGGTCAAGGCCTTCTTCACGCAATTTGACCGGGCTGCGATGTCGAACCGTAAAGCCGAGCTTGAAGCTCTGGTGGTGCCGGGTGAAGTGACCAGGTTCGTCTCCGGTATTTCCGGCCAAGCCGTCGAATGGAAGACCAACGTCCTATATGTGGATAGAATGGATCCGGATAACGCCTGGGTCGAAACAAACCTTTCGATCAAGCTTCTTGATAAGGAAGTTGAGACCGGGCTCGCGGTCTTTCGATTGGCCCGGGTTGGCTCGGCGTGGAAGCTCGCGGGTGTGGATATTTTCGAGGTCCGGTAAATCTAATTGCTGATCCGTGGCTATCGTTCCCCCTAACATCCGGCTTCTATTGATGGATTGCGACGGCGTCCTAACCGACGGGCGTCTCTATTTTTCCGAGGTCGGCGAAGCGATGAAGGTCTTTCACGTTCGCGACGGGCAGGGCCTTGCGCTTTGGCACAAGGCGGGATTTCGTTCGGGCATCATTACGGGCCGCCGATCAGAGTCGATTCTCAGGATCCGTTGTGAAGAGCTCGGGATCGAGTTCCTGCAGACTTTGTCAGTTGATAAGGTAAATGATCTTGGGCGGATAATGGCCGATGCTGGAGTCACCGCCGACGAAACAGCCTACATCGGTGACGACATTGGCGACCTGAATGTCCTCAAAGCGGTGGGGTTCTCGGCGGCACCGTCCGACGCGCACCTATCGGTTCATCTCGTTGTGGATCACGTCACCTCGGCTCCGGGCGGATTCGGGGCCGTTCGCGAGGTCATCGACCTTTTGCTTGCTGCGAAAGATAAAGCCTAGGCCTCTAACAATCCCAAACGGGCAAATTCATCAAGTCTGCGTTCGACTACCGCTGGAAGTTGCTCAAGCATGGCTTCCTTCTTTTCGGGCGGAAAGCCGGTTCGTGCGGCCGCTTCCGCGACAAGATCATCCCGGTCGCGGGTTCCGTCACAAAGAAGGAGCAGCAGCCGCATCATGTCGTCCGACGGCCGAAGGTTCATCCCAGAAAGCGCGGTGATGTCTTTACACTTCTTCCGAAGCTGCCATCGAACAAAGCGGCTGGCCGTAGGCTTCTCGCCCGCCTCGGTTGGAAACTCCGGCCGGAAACGATGCAAATAGATGATGCCCGCCTTGAATAGTTCGAACAGTTCATGTGTTGCCTGCGGATCGCCGTCATCGCTGGAAAGTCCAGTCGCCTCGGCAGCCTTGCTGATGAGTTCATCGAATTTGACCGAGTTCGACCATTGACCGCTCAAGTGAATGACCGCCGCCTTTGCCAGCGGATGGCTGACCGACGCTTCGATGCCGTCAAGGCCCTTGAAGGTAACAGGGGCATTCGATGCAAAGTCTCGGCCCTCGATGGCGGGCTCGGCCGGTGAAGCAAGATAGAAATCCGTCAAGATCTCGGACGAGAGTTCGCGCCTGATCGGCGCTGAATCCCGAACGATCACTGAACTCCTGAAGGGCCTCCCCAAGATATAGTCGGTGAACTGCTCGCGCTTAACGATATCGTCATCAAGCTCGTTGAGTTTTGCTTCGATCTCAGGCCGCAGCCGCAATTCGTTCCAGAAGGCATCTACCTCGCACAAGTACTGCAGTCCGCGAGGTTCGAGCAGCCCCGCGAATTCACGGAACCAGAACGGCCGGTTCATGTTCGAAAGGTCATCGTGAAAGATGTTCTCGGGTGTTCGCTGCGAATATTGCGAAAGCTCGGTGGCGATCACCCGTCTATACGTCGACTCCTGATCAGCCGAAAAATTAATGAAGTTCAAAAACTGAATACCAGCGGCGACCCTCTCCATCGGATCGGTAAGCTCGGCCGTGTAGAACTTCATCATGTCCCAAACGATCTCGCGCGTTTTGCATCCGGGATAAACGTTGTAACTGAGGCAGCCAACTCCTTCGGGGGCCAGGCACTGTTCGTAGATCTCGAGGATACGCTTCTGCACATGTTCGGGCACCCATGAGAACAGGCCATGCGCGATGATAAAATCGAATTTGCCTAAAGCCTCGCCGTCGAATTTAGTAACGTCTCCGCAAAGAAACTCAACGTTCGATAACTGAAGCTCGTTAGCCGCAGCCTTCGCCCGATCGATATGTCCCATCGCGAGGTCGATCCCGACGAACCGGCTGTCCGGCAGAATGTAGGCGAATGACAGAAGGTTCGTGCCGTCGCCGCAGCCGAGTTCCAGGACCCGGCAGTTCTCCGGGTCAGCCGGCTGCAATCCGTAGATCGCCGCAAGCGTCGCAAGCCGGTCCGGCCGCGTTTGGGGAAAAGTGAAGCTCGAATAGGGAACTTCATCGTAGCTGAATTTCTGGTCGGTCATAGGCAGGTAAGTCGGGATCCCGGCAGCATGCGATCAGGCCCGGCGTTCGTCGATTATATATCGGCCTGCCCTTCGAAACGATGCCTATTGTAGTCGGGTCGACTTTTGTGTAATAATTCGCACGTCAACCTATAAGCTGAGCGGGCGTAACTCAGTGGTAGAGTGTCAGCTTCCCAAGCTGAAAGTCGCGAGTTCGACCCTCGTCGCCCGCTCCACACTTTCCGAAGAACCCTAATCAACGAGCAAAGCCATTTGCCTTAATTGTTCGAGCCCTAAGTCGACCAGCCCTGGAAGCATTGCGGTTAGCATCTTCTGATCCTGTTCTGAGACCTGTACAAGTTCCAGAATGCTTGCAGGGATCTCATCGGCGCCCTTCGACCCATCCAGGACAACGATCAGGGCGCGAAGCATGTCGTTCTCAATCTCAAAACTCGCTCCGTACATATTCGTAACATATTCCCAGCCTGCCGCCGCTTGCCACCGGGCGAATTCCGAAGCGGTCGGGCGGGAGGAAATCGTTGCCGCGATCGGCGGCCGAAAGCAACCGACGTCGAGAATGGCCGACCGCATCAACTTGATCGCAAACTGTTTTGTTCGGCCCAACTCATTTTCAAACTTTGCGTTTCCCAGGTCAGGGAATTTAGAAGCGAGGTGAGACCTGATCTCGGCGAATGCGACGCGAGCCGGTCGACGGCGGCTCAGAAGACCGAGCATTGATTTCGTCATCGCGTGGTTCGTCGTGAATGTTGAGTTGTCGGGCCGACTGAACGGCACTTCGGAATCGTCGCTCAGTAAAGCGTGAGGCGGCGGAGCCGTGTTCGTCGTGAGGTACAGGTTCTCCAATGCATCTGGTAGCGGATCGAGGGAGATCCGATTCTCAGCACGGCAAACTATCGAGCTTCTGAATCGTGTGCAAAGCAGAAAGTCGAGCAGTTGTTCGCGTCGAATGGGATCGCCCTCGGCATCATCAAGCATCGCCTGGGCCTCAGGAGTCAGTCCGTAAGGAAGTCTTGGCTCGATCTCGGCGACGTACTTCAGCCCAGATCTTTCCAGCCGTTCGACAAACGTCTGAAACAAGCACGGCCGGTTGTTGTCCGAAAGTTCATCATAGAGCAGAACGGAGAGCTCCTTTCTTGAGGCCGACTCCAACTCGTTCGCAAGAATGCTTTGATGGGGTTTGTCCGACGCGATCGATCGAACCAGTTGTTGAACGAACTCGAATGCGTTTTCAGCCCGGGCGGCCGGCTTCATCGTCGCACCATCCGCAAACCGCATCGCATCACGTAAGAGATCTCGCAGATGCCAGCCCGGAAAGGTGTTGTAGCTGATCAGGCCAGCTCCGTCGGGTTTGAGGCACTCACGGTAGATGAGGAGCAGTCTTTCGCTCACGGCCTCCGGGACCCAGGAATACAGTCCGTGCGCAATGACAAAATCGAATTGGCCAAGTTCGTTTGGATCGAGGTCCATTACGTCGCGGGCCCGGAACGAGACATTTGTCAATCCGATCTCGGCTGCATACCTCTTCGCCTCGGCGATCCTCACCGACAAAAGGTCAACGCCGATGCACTCGCTCGTCGGCATCGAATGAGCGATCGAAAGGAGCGTCACGCCGTCACCGCAGCCGAGTTCGAGAACACGGCATCGCCCGACATCGCTTACCGCAACGCCGTGGATCGCGGCGACCGCACCGATTCGATCGGGACGGTTAAGTGGAAACACCCCGCTTCGGTAGGGCATCTGATTGTCTTGGATCGTCGTGGCCATGATATCTCGAAGATCGGATTTCTGAATGATAGATTCCTTATCTCTCAGACTCAAATCGGCCGGGGTTGACCATTAAAGTGAGCAAGGTTTCTTCATTTGCTCCGGAACAAGCGCATTCGCTTGACAAAATGAATGCCCTCGTACAAAATCATAAGTTGCCCCTCAAGCTGATATTTATTACAGCTTTGAAAAAAGTTGAAGTACTTGGCTTGTGGGGTTGACAACCTAGAACGGTTCTGTATAATCAGGAGTTTCGCTTGTACTTCAAGCGGAGCTCGTTGACGAGCAGTTGATATTTGAAAACTAGATATGTAGGTCCATGTGTTAATTCAAAACACAGTTCGTGAAATGCGAACAACAATGAAGCTAGTAAGAACTTTTTAACGAGAGTTTGATCCTGGCTCAGAATCAACGCTGGCGGCGTGCCTCAGACATGCAAGTCGAACGATTAAAGCTCCCTTCGGGGAGTGTATAGAGTGGCGCACGGGTGAGTAACACGTAAGTAATCTACCTTCGAGTGGGGAATAACGTTCGGAAACGAACGCTAATACCGCATAATGCAGCGGCATCGCAAGATGACAGTTGTTAAAGGAGCAATCCGCTTGAAGAGGAGCTTGCGGCAGATTAGCTAGTTGGTAAGGTAATGGCTTACCAAGGCTTCGATCTGTATCCGGCCTGAGAGGGCGGTCGGACACACTGACACTGAACAACGGGTCAGACTCCTACGGGAGGCAGCAGTCGGGAATTTTGGGCAATGGGCGAAAGCCTGACCCAGCAACGCCGCGTGAAGGATGAAGTATTTCGGTATGTAAACTTCGAAAGAATGGGAAGAATCAATGACGGTACCATTTATAAGCTCCGGCTAACTACGTGCCAGCAGCCGCGGTAATACGTAGGGAGCAAGCGTTGTTCGGATTTACTGGGCGTAAAGGGCGCGTAGGCGGCGTGTCAAGTCAATTGTG
>JBFXJZ010000002.1:0-735938 GCA_050174305.1 Pyrinomonadaceae bacterium
TGGTGGAGTCGAGGGGGATCGAACCCCTGACCTCTGCAATGCCATTGCAGCGCTCTCCCAGCTGAGCTACGACCCCTGAGAATTAATGCCGGGTGAGGCGGCAAGTTCAGACTCTAGCGAAAAGACCGCAGAGCGTCAAGCATCGTCCGGTCATTTGCCCTTGAATTCCGGCTTTCGCTTTTCGAGAAATGCCGAAACCCCTTCGACCTTGTCCTCGGTCGAAAAACACACGGCAAAAAGGTCCACTTCACGCCGAAGGCCCTCATCAAGATTCGAGCGGGACGCGAATTTCACGGCCTCTTTGACCAGTTGGAGCGCGATCGGTGCCTTATCGGCAATTTTGGCGGCTAGTTCAAGCGTCTTTTCGCGGAGTTCACCGGCCGGGTGCACATGGTTGACCAGCCCGAAGCGATACGCGGTCTCGGCGTCGATCATTTCGCCTGTCAAGCAGATCTCCATCGATCGGCCTTCTCCGATCAGGCGGGTCAGCCGCTGCGTTCCGCCGCCGCCCGGGGTGATGCCGAGGTTGATCTCGGGCTGTGAAAAACGAGCATTTTCACTGCAAACACGAAGGTCGCAGGCCAGTGCGAGTTCGTTGCCGCCGCCCAGGCAGAAACCGTTCACCATCGCAATGACCGGCTTTGGAAAGACGTCAATCGAGTTGAAGAGCGTCCGCTGGTGAAAGGTAGCCCTCTGCGTCACAGGCGTCTTCCCCTCGAACTCGCTGATGTCCGCACCGGCAATAAAGGCCTTCTCGCCCGTTCCGGTGATCACTACGACGCGGACGTTATCGTCCTCGCGGAGTTCATCGAGAGCAGCGACGCCCTCACGATGCACGGTGCTGTTTAGTGCGTTCAGTTTCTCTGGCCGGTTGATGGTAAGGATCGCCACTCTGTCGACCCGTTCTACCGTAATCGTTTCAAATTCGGTCATAAATGATTACGACAGGCAAACGGCCTGTCGAGTTACTAAGGAACTAAATTTTCGATCGACTTCCGGGAATCGCCCAACGGGCTACTCTTCATGGCCCTCGGCTACGTTATCGTCGGCGATCCATGCGACGAAAAGCCGGAGCCAATTCTCTTTCTGTTCGACGATCGACACCCCGACGCGTGACGTCCCGTGGCTTCCCGGAGCGATCCTGACAACCTTGGCCTTGACCTCGACCGGAACGCCGTCGGGCCGATGCGACCGGATATAAAGGCTGTCCCCCTGCCCGATGTGCTGGTTAAGCTGGAAAAGTGCCCCGAGGGTCGAGATATCGTCGGTCTCGGTCGGTTCGCTCCATGCAGCACCGTCATCCGATCGTCCCGAAACCACTATCGGAAGACGCAGCGCCATTCGGAGCGCAAAGCGTTTTTCTTCGAACTGGGGCTGCATAGAAGTCAACATTGGTGCTCGAACCTATTTAAACCCGTCAGACCCAAAAGTTTAGCACGAACCGGCCGCAAACAGCTATCGTGTTCGCGTCGGAAGATATGAACCAAACGCCGGCCGGCCGCAGCGGCATTCTTGCTAAATGAGCCAATGCCTCGACTAACAAAGCGCCCGATAGTTATACTATATAGAAAGCAGTTATATCAATTAATTCCGGCCTTTACGAGGCCCCTATCAACAAATGCCAGAAAAGATCATCGGTCGAAAGGTTGTCATCCTCGGCTCGGGCCCGGCGGGCTTGACGGCCGCCATTTACGCATCGCGTGCACAATTGGAGCCGCTCGTTGTCGACGGGCCCGAACCCGGCGGGCAATTGACAATTACTACCGACGTTGAGAACTACCCGGGCTTCGCCGAAGGCATCATGGGGCCGGCCCTCATGACCGAGTTCCGCGCACAGGCCGAACGGTTCGGTACCGAGTTTTCGAACCTCTGGATCTCGGAAGTGGACCTTTCCGCCCGCCCGTTCTCGCTTTATGGAAAAGAGAGTCCCGAAAGCGAAGGAGTTTCCGCGATCATCAAGGCGGAAACCTTGATAATTTCCACTGGGGCCTCGGCGAAATGGCTGGGGATCCCCGGCGAGGCTCCGGTCCCCGAGGGCTTCGGCGGCAACGGCGTTTCGGCGTGCGCGACCTGTGACGGCTTTTTCTTCCGGGACGTTCCGATCATTGTGGTCGGCGGCGGCGACACGGCGATGGAAGAGGCTCTTTTCCTTACCCGCTTTGCTTCGAAGGTCACGGTCGTCCATCGCCGTGATGAGTTTCGGGCCTCAAAGATAATGCAGGACCGGGTGCTTGAACACGACAAGATCGAGGTCTTATGGAACACGGAGGTTCGCGAGATCCTCGGGACCAAAGATAAGGGTGTCGAATCGGTCCGGCTCTTTAATAACCTTACGAATGAAGAGAGCGATCACGCGACCCGCGGTGTTTTTGTCGCGATCGGGCACAAGCCGAATACCGAGTTGTTCCGGGGGCAGCTTGACATGGATGAGGTCGGCTATTTGATCACGGAGGGCAGGACAATGCGGACGAACATCCCCGGTGTTTTCGCGTGCGGCGACGCGCAGGATTCCTACTATCGTCAGGCGGTCACCGCGGCCGGCACCGGATGCATGGCCGCGATCGATGCGGAAAGGTTCCTGGCCGAACAAGAGCACGAAGCCGCGGCCACAACCCCGGCGGCCGTTTGATGCTAAATAAAACCTCTGCTTGAAGCGAAGGGCCCGGCAGTGCGCCGGGCCCTGTGAATTTGTCAGATCGTCGGAGCCGACCTATATTTACTTTTCAACAACGCCCCCGGGAATTACTTCAAGGTTCTGCGGCGTCTTTTCGACCTTTGAGGGAACAAACCCGAGGCCTTCGGCACGCCGGAGCAGGTTCTGGTACTCGGCGTCGCTCATTTCCGGTTTTCGGCTCAAGATCCAGAAATACTTCCGGTCGGGTTCCCCGATCAGGGCATATTCGTAGTTCGGGCCGAGGGCAACTACCCAGTAATTGGCCCATACGAAAGGCAGGAACGATAATGCGCTCGGCGCAAATCGCACCTTGAGTTTCGCATTGTTGGCTTTGTCGGGTATTTTTGCTTCGCCCTTTGCCGAATCCCTTGTACCGTCGCGTTTTGTGCATTCGTTCAGCACTTCGATCCGGCCATTCGGCTTGAGTGAATATGTAGCTGTAGTGTTGCCGGCACACTGTTTTTGGAATTTATTGGGATACTTGGCGATCTCGTACCATTTACCGAGATATTTGTTAAGATCGAGCCCGCGGACCGCCTCCAGTTTCGCCGGGGTCTGCGAAAAAGCAGGGACTGCCCAAATGACCATTACGGCCGCTGCGATGAGTGCGTAATTGACGATTTTTTTCATAATCCCCTATTATTTGAAATATTATAACAACAAAGGTATATCGTTGTTCAGACTTCGATATTCCTTCTAAAATGGATTCATTCCGGCCCCGATCTGCGGGCCGACAGCTTATGCCGATATACGAATATCAGTGTACAAAGTGCGGCGAACACATTGAAAAACGGCAGTCTATCACTGACGAACCGCTTAAGGTCTGTGAAGCATGCGGCGGAGCTCTGGAAAAGAAGATCTCGCTGTCGGGCTTTCAATTCAAGGGGGCTGGATGGTACGTGACCGACTATTCAAAGAAGAACGGCGGCAAGCCCGAAAGCAAGGGATCCGACGCAGGTGGAGCGTCCGAATCAACCTCTGGGACGGAATCTGCATCAAAGCCCGTAAGTGACTCTACTTCAAAAGCCGACAAACCCGCTGCGAAGGATTAGGATGAAGATTTTCGGGTCGAGATGCGTTTTGTTGCTGGTGTGTCTGCTCACTGCGGCGCCCGGTGCCCTTGGCCAGTCCCGCCACAGCGTCCGCACCAACGATCTCGAAGGCACTGTTCTTAGCGTTACCGCCTGGCGGACCGATAAGAAGGCCGACCCCCTGAAGATCGATAATCTCTACCTTTACGAGAACGGGATCGAACAGAAGATCAAGGCGTTTGCCTTCGACCCGTCCCCATCGCGGATAGTACTTCTCGTCGACAACTCGCAGACGCTTCCGGCCGATGTCGAGAAACTAAAAAGGGCGACGATGGAGTTCGCTTATGAGATCTATGACGGCGATCAATTGTTCGTCATCGCTTATGACGAAAAGCCGGAGATAATCCAGGAATGGACCGACGATGCCGCGAAGCTTGAAAAATCGCTTGCGACCTTTCGGAAAAAGGGCAATCCTTTCCTATTTGACGCACTCGACGCCGCGGTCTCAGAAGTGCTTCTTCCGTTGATGCCCGGAACCCGCAAGACCGCAGTTGTGGTGATCGGAGACGGCTTGGACCGCGGCAGCAGCACCGAATTCGATAAGGTCCTTTCCAACCTCCAGAACTACGACGTTACTGTCTATGCGCTCCAGTTGCCGGACCGCACCCGCGGGGCGTACCGTCGGAACCAGCCGAAGGCCGGGGCCGTGATCACCCAGCTTACGGAAGGGACCGGTGGGGCGATCTTCCCTATCGACGATGCCCAGGCCGCAGCCAAAGCGATCTGTGACGAACTTCGCAAAAACCGTTATCTATTGTCATATTCGCCCGTTAATTCCTCATCCTACGATTTCCGACGGGTTTTCCTGGTCGCTGACGAAGGCATAAAGATCAGGACCAAGATGGCGCAGCCCCCAAATATCAAGTGAGCCCGCCTCGGCGTCGGAACCCAAGCTTCTATCGATCAGGTTAATTCGGTTGTTGAACTGTGATAGAATCGCAATTTCAAGGCGGTTTTTTACCGTAAGCTCTGAAGAGCCGACCACTCGTGAACGACGACCCCAAAATTCCAGGCCCCCCGCCGGACGACTTCTCTAAGACGACCCCGAATATCAACCCGGGCCGGGAGAACGATGCCCCGACGGATTGGGACAAGACCAACTACAATTTCCCTAAACAGCCGGCGGCGGACGATTGGGGCAAAACGGTCACGAACATAAAACCGATCGATACCGGGCAGCAGGATTTCGGAAAGACCTTCTATCCCGGCTCGCAGGGCTCGGTCCCGCAGACACCTGAGTGGGGAATGACCGAGGCAAACGTCCGCGTGAACCCGGCGGATATCGGCTCGACACCCGAGGACTTCGGGCCGCCGGCGGGCGGTTACGACAAGACGACGCCCTATTTTCGCCTCCCCGAGGCCGAACGGGCCAAGTACCAGGATCTGCCGCCGACGCCGGCCGAAAAGGCCGAGCAGGAAAAACGAGAACAACAGGAAAAAGGCGGAATTCCCTTATGGGTCTGGGCAGCCGTCGCCTTGTTCAGCATGTTCCTTTTCGCCATCGCCGTTTTGCTGTTCGTTTATTTCTTTATCATCGGCGAAACCCACTTCGAGGTGACGGTCAAGGGAGCACCGGCCGGCAGCAGGATCCTCGTCGACGACGTTCAGTGGGGCACCTCCAAGGAAGGCGATCGTCGGTTGACGAACCTCGAACCCGGAAAACGCGTGATCAAGATCGTCCATCCGAATTATGAATGCAGGCCGATGGAAGTGATCGGTCAGGCGGGCGTAACGCCGGAACCGCTGATGGCCCGCTGCACCCCGGTCGAGGTCAAAGGCGAGGATTGCGGGGTCTTTCGCCCGGGCGAATTCGACAAGGCCGAGCGGTGCTACAACATGGCGCTCGACGCCCTCCCCGATCCGTTCACGCCGGAACAGCTTGTGAACGCCCTCAATATCCTGATCATCAATTTCGCAAGCGGAAGCTTCGAGATCCCCGATGAGCGGCTGGCGGCCCTCGAGAAAGGAGCGGGTTTCATAAAACGTGTGCCGGCCGGCACGGTCCTTGAGGTCGGCGGCCACACCGACAATGTGGGAAGCGACGCGTCGAACCAAACACTTTCTGAAAGCCGGGCGAAGGCCGTTCGGGACAAGCTTGTTTCGTATGGCGTGCGGGCCGAAATGCTCCAGACGCGCGGCTACGGCTCAACCAAGCCGAAATATGACAACAATACGGACGAAGGTAAGTTCCTGAACCGCCGGATCCAGTATTATGTTGTCAGATAGCCCGGCTCATACCGCAACAGGGGCAGCGATCTTTCCGTGAGACCGATAGTTCTCCAATCTCAAATTCTCAAATTTGAAATTCATCAGGCCGTCGAGGCCTTTCAGGTTTTCTGCACCGGCCAATTCAAGTGTCGGCAAGTCGAAAGGTTCTCGCGACAGAAGTTCATCGACCTGTTCGAGGTGATTCGAGTAGACATGCAGGTCGCCGAAAGTGTGGATGAATTCGCCGGCCTCGAGCCCGCAGACATGCGCGACCAGGTGCGTCAAAAGAGCGTAGCTTGAGATATTGAACGGGACCCCGAGAAATGCATCCGCCGAACGCTGATATAGCTGGCAATGCAGCGTGCCGCCGGAACGCGGACGCCCTCGTCCGCCGTCATCTCCTTGTTCGACCTTGAACTGAAAAAGCGTGTGACAGGGCGGCAGCGCAACCTCGTCGCAGACCCTCGGGTCCCACCCCGTTACGATCAGCCGTCGTGAACTAGGATTGGTCTCTATTTCGCGAATCAGCCTCGCGATCTGGTCAACGCCATTTATTTTCGGATAATCGCCGCCGAACGAACGCCAAAGATAGCCATAGACCGGCCCGAGGTCGCCCTCGTCCCGCCCGAACCTCGCCGTCTGCACCGGCGTGGCCCATTCCTGCCATATATCGACGCCGCGTGCCCGCAGGTCGGCTTCATCCGTCGAACCGCTGAGGAACCAGAAAAGCTCTTCGGCCACCCATCGAAACGGCACTTTCTTCGTTGTAACTATCGGAAACCCCTCGCGCAGATCGAAGCGTGTCTGATAACCGAACGCCGAGATCGTCCCGACACCGGTCCGGTCCTCGTGCCGAGTTCCATTATCCAGGATGTGCCTTAATAGCTCGTGATACTGTCGCATCGTCTCGGTACAATTGTAGATCGTCAATTGGTAGATTGTTAATTGGCCGCATCCAGTTCTGAGAACCGGCATCGTGGATCCCGCAATTTCTCTTTGCCAATTAACAATTAGCCAGTTAACAATTTACAATCTAGGAACTTAGGTTTATGGCGTCTAAATTGGAAATTAGCTTCAATTCTCCGCAGTGCGGCTGGATGTCGATCGGATTTGACGACGGGGTGAACGAATTTCACACGACGACGGCGCACGCACCGCACGAGACCGCGTTGCCCGACTTGATGCGGATCTTGACGGCATTGGCCTCGGAAGGCGGAAACCCGACCGACGCAGGCGGAAACCCGACGGGTAGGGAGGGTGTTACCTCACAAGAATATTTGCTCAAATGGAACCGCGACCCCGAAGAGTTCGATTTTCGATTCGCACGAAACGGCGGCGACCTGACCATCGAGATCTGGCAATATCCGACCGATGAACGCGATTCCGGCGATCGCGAACTCGTTTACTCGTATAATGGGCCCGTCTCGGACATCTTGAAGGCTTTCGGCGAGACCTTCGATCAGCTTTACGAAGACCGCGACACCGACGAATTCGAATTCAACTGGCGCAAGCCGTTTCCGTTCGTTGAGTATTCGGCATTTAAAAAGGCCGCGGATAAGGTAAACTGATTGGAAGAAATGTATGAGCACGTCAGTGATATCTGAGATCGAGAAAAGTATCTTTGCCCTGCCCGAAAAAGAACAGCTTCGGCTGATCGCTCGCGTAACACAAACCTTGCGAAAGCGACAGGATGCCGAAATGCAGGCTCGGCTTGCCGAAATGGCGTCCGACCCTGACATCCAGCGTGAATTAAAGGAAATAGAAAAGGAATTTAGATCGACGGAACTGGACGGCCTGCCAGGATGATCGAACGCGGCGAGATCTACTTTGTTGACCTAGATCCAACAAAAGGTCGGGAGCAGTCCGGACATCGACCTGTCTTGGTTTTGTCCTCGAACCGCATTAACGAACTTCCACTGGTCATCACCGTTGTTGTCGGTACTAAGGGCGAGAATCTTAGGCGTGATTTTCCAACGAATGTCAGGATCGCACCGGAAGTAAGTGGCCTTGCAATTGAAACCGTATTCCTATGCTTTCAGATTCGAGCTCTCGACCGACGGCGATTTCCAAGATCGGCGGCTGGCAGACTACCCGACGAACTGATGAGCAAGATCGAAAACTCAGTTCGTTATTGTCTTGAATTGTGAAAGAAAAGCTCTTAGACCTCCTCGCCTGCCCAAAATGCGGCGGCGATATCTTGCTGGCCTACGTCAGCAAGTATGAAGAGAAGGAAATAATCGAAGGCGTCCTTACCTGCAAAAAGTGCGATCACGAATACAAGGTGGTCCGCGGTGCGGCGCGTTTTGTTGACCTCGGAAAGATCGAGGCCGATAAGGCCCAAACGGCGAAGAACTTCGGCTGGCAGTGGACCGAGTTCACCCAGCAGGACCCCTTTTACGACGGCCAATTTCTCGGCTGGCTCAAGCCCGTCACGCCCGAATTCTTTGAAGGGAAGGTCGTGCTCGAAGGCGGCTGCGGCAAGGGCCGCCACACCAAACTCGCCGCCGAGTGGGGTGCGAAAGAGGTCGTTGGTATCGATCTTGGCGATGGTGTGCGCTCCGCTTTCAACCTGACTCGCCACCTCCCGAACGTGCATATCGTCCAGTGCGACATCTTCAAACTTCCGTTCAAGCGTGTCTTCGATTACGCGTTCAGCGTCGGCGTCCTTCACCACACGCCCGACCCGAAAGGGGCTTTCGTCTCCCTGGCCAGAAAGGTGAAAAAAGGCGGGCATATTTCCGCTTGGATCTACGGCGCCGAAAACAACGAGTGGATCACCAAGTACGTCGATCCGGTCCGCGAAGGCTTCACTTCAAAGATCAGCCAGCCCATTCTTTATCAATTATCAAAGTTACCGACCCTGGGCGTGTTTCTCACCACGAAACTCGTTTACAAGCCGGCAAACATCATCGCCAAGCCCGTCGCTAAACGGCTTTTCTACAACGATTACCTTAACCACCTCGGCACCTTTGGCTGGCGCGAACAGCACAACATAGTCTTCGACCACTTGGTCGCCCCGACAGCGTATTACATTTCTAAAGAGGAATTTGCCGAATGGTGGGAAGCTATCAAAGCGAGCGACGTCGAGATCGCCTGGCATAACAGCAATAGCTGGTGCGGATTTGGTCGGATCGACGGTCAGAACCGGGAGCGGTAGCGACCGGGTTCTTCTTTCGAAGCAAGAGCAAACTATGAAATTCGCTCCGGGCGTTGCCAAGAAATATCATAAGTCCGTCAATGCCGCCTTTGACGCCATTCTTGCCCACGGCACTGACCTGCAAAAACAGATCGCCGGGCACATCCTCGAATCTGAAATGCTCGTCCGCGTCGCACCTGTGAGCGAGCTGAACGCCTCTGGCATCACCGGCCTGATCGATCCGGACGCGACAAATGAGAAGATCTCCGAGGAGCGGCTCGGGATTCGCGAAGCCCTCGGTGAAGTATTTGTCGCTATTGCCGAAGAGACCATCGACAACGGCGGCCAGCGAGGCTGCGAAGGCACATTCGTCCACGAAGGCCGTCACGCCTACGATTTTGCACGCACGATCGAGAGTTTTTCGAACGTCGATGTGAACCCGCTAAGTATCTTCGATCCAACGCTTTACGAGCTCGAATTAGAGGCGCATAAGATCGCGGGCGACTACATGCTTTGCATCGACAGGGACGAGTACCTGCACGAAGGCCTGCATTTGATGATACTCGACCGCGACGGCGAGCTCGGGCCGTTCTTCGTCAGCGACGAAGGTATTCACCGCCGGCTCCGCGAAAGCTACGCCCTCGATCCGGTCGATAATCCCGGCCCGCGAGCCAGCGAACTCCTCGGCCTGCGGTTGAAATAACGGGCAGTAACACGACCGGTAGGGAGTGTGCCTTGCGAACCGCCGTGCGTTTGGGTGGATACTGGCCGGCCTCATGGCTACGGGGCACACTCGCTACTGCTCGTGTTTCCGCCTTTTGTGGCAGAATATACCTATGAGCACCGCTCTTCCGCAAGAGATGCAGCAGCACACCTACGCGATCATGGACCGCGTGGAAGATTCGCACTGGTGGTTCGTCGGCCGCCGGGCGATCCTTGAGAGCTTTCTCAAACAGATCTCCTCGTCACTCGCCCCTCGTCACTCGTCACTCAGGATCCTGGATGTCGGCTGCGGGACCGGCGCAAATCTCGAAATGCTTTCGCAGTTCGGATCGGCCGAGGGCGTCGATGTTTCCGACGAAGCTCTGGATTTCTGCCGCAAGAAAGGTCTCACGGTCCAAAAAGGCCTCGCCGAGACTCTTCCCTGGCCCGACGAGACCTTCGATATCTCGACCGCGCTCGACGTTATCGAACATCTCGACGACGACGTCGCCGGGTTAATGGAGATGTACCGCGTCACAAAGACGGGAGGCTACTCGCTGTTCTTCGTGCCCGCTTTTATGTGGCTGTGGGGAGTCCAGGACGACATTTCTAATCACCGCATTCGTTATACGAAAAAGCAGATAGTCGATCGGGTGGAGAAAGCCGGCTTCAAGGTCGAACGCGCAACCTATGCGAATTTCACGTTCTTCGCACCGATCCTCGGCGGCCGCGTCATTATGCGGCTGACCGGCATCAAACCCGAATCGGAAAACAACATCACGATTTCCGGGTTGAACGGCGTGTTCGGCAAGATCTTCTCAGCGGAACGCCATCTCTTAAAGCATGTCAACGCCCCGCTCGGCGTCTCGATCGTCGTGGTCGCGAGAAAGGCATGATGGAGATCCGTCCGGAGGAAGATCGTGACCGAGCGGCCGTCTATGAGCTGAATACGCTTGCTTTCGGGGGGCTCGAAGAAGCCGACCTTGTCGACCGAATGCGCGCCATCGAACCGTATTTCGCATTGGTCGCAGAGCTTGATGGCCGGGTCGTTGGGCATATAGCATTCAGCGGCCTAACGTTGAACGGCGAGACAACGCGATTTCTCGGACTTGCGCCGATGGCGGTTCTTCCGGAACTTCAGAACCAGACCATTGGGTCAATATTAGTTACCGAAGGTGTTGAATGGATGGCGCGTGAAGGTTTTTCCGCTGTCTTCCTCATCGGCCATCCACACTTCTACCCGCGATTTGGTTTTGAACCAGCCGGACAGCTCGGGTTTACCTGTGAGTTTCCCGCTCCTGACGACGCATTTCTTGTATGTGAATTGACAGATGGATGCCTAGCAGGCAGGTCCGGACTGATCGAATACAATTCCGCTTTCAAAGAAATTTGAAATGACCAATGACTTCTATTGCGACGAGGTGTTTTCGGGAAAGACGCCGGTTGAGAAGGTTATAGAGACCGAGAACGTGCTCGCCTACCACCACACCCGCCCGTTCTGGCCGGTCCACATCATAGTTGTCCCGAAACAGCACGTCGCGTCCGTGCTTGAGGTGGACAACGATCTTCTGGTCGAGATCTTCGACGTCATCAAACAGGTCGCAGCCAAGGTTTATCGGGAAAACGGCGCCGCCCGCGTCCTGACAAACCTGGGCGAATACCAGGACTCAAAACACCTGCATTTTCACGTAAATTCAGGTGAAAGTTTGGAGTCCCGCCTTTAGGCGGCCCGCCATTCAATAAACATCCCACTTACTTCCATAATCGAGAACTGGATACTTGCGCCAAATCTCTGCTGCTTGTATTTCACCGACCGTGTCTAGGTATTCGGCTGCATTTGACCAGGGCCAATCCTGCCATTTCTCGACATATCCATGATGCACGGCATTATTAAGGACATAGTTTAGTGTGGCATAGTAATGACGCTCCGATCGCATTTTTCGTTCGAAGCAGTTATGCCAGACCTGTCTTCCGCGAGAATCGTCTTCCGTGAAACATCCCGAGTTCTTTTCTGATCTCCTTTATTCGCCCCGTTCGACATAGTACGTGGTAATGATTCGGCAGCAAGCACCACGCAAAGACCTCCGAGAATAAGGCGACGAAAACAGTGAGCAATTTTTCCGCGCATTCAAACATTCGTTCCGAGTCCTTTCCAATGATCTGTTTATGTTCATAACAGGCCGCGGTTACCAGGAAAGTAGCGTTTTCATCTGTATCGAAATGTGGAGGCGAATGTTTTGGGTAACGCTGGGTGCGCCGATAACGCAACGCGTCTTCCCGTTCGCGTTGTGAAAGTTGTCTCCAGAGATACATTTTTTTGTATAGGCCGCCTAAAGGCGGGACTCCAAACTAAAACCAGCTTTTCGATTCGAAAACCTTCCCCTTCGGCCACTCGGAGTTTGTAACTGAGTAGGTGAATCCCTTCTGGACCGCGAACGCTCCGATCTCCCCTTTTTTTGAGAGGGCCAGGAACCCGACCTGCATTTCCTTCGCCTTTGCCGCGTCGCGCTTTACGATGCGGCGGATCGCCTCGCGGCAGGCCTGTTCAGGAGAGCGGCCCATCCGCAATTGCTCGACGACGGTGTGAGTGCCGCAGATGCGGATGACCTCTTCCCCGACCCCCGATGAGACGGCGGCCCCGGCCTCGTTGTCGACGAACATCCCTGCCCCGATGATCGGCGAATCGCCCACGCGGCCCCGCATCTTGAACGCCATCCCGCTTGTCGTCACCATACCGGCCATCTTCCCCGTAGCATCCAGCGCCGCCGTCGCCATCGTGTCGTGGTTGAACGAACCATCGTCAAAACGATATGGCGGCGCGATGTCGGAACCACCTGAGTAAGCGGGTGGGTTCTTCAGCTTCGACACATTACGGTTCTCGATATTTATAACGGGCTTATACTGAGACTTTTCCAGCCACTTTTTCCATTCTTTCTCAGCGTCCGGCGAGAGTTTCCCGTCCTCAAGCGAAAACCCATTCGCGACCGCAAACATCTGTGCGCCTTCTCCCGAAAGAAGAACGTGCGGCGTCGTCTCCATCACCCTGCGTGCGACCGACACAGGATGCTTGATCCGTTCAAGAAACGAGACCGACCCGCAGCCCCCGTCGCCGTCCATTATCGAAGCATCCAAGGTAACCCGCCCGTCGCGATCCGGCCACGCCTGCAAGCCCACACAGCAGCTCGGTTCGGCCTCGCTGGCCCTTCCCGCCGCTTCGACCGCATCCAATGCCGTGCCCTTCTTCTCAAGCAGCTGCCAAGCGGCATTGTTCGCGGTGATCCCGCTGTCCCAGGTCGAAACCACAACCGGCGTCCGAACCTTCAGGTTCGAAGGCTTTTCCCGCCCCTGCCCAAACATATCGCGGGCAAAATAAAGCGGTACGCTCAAAAGTGGAAGCTGCAAAAATCGGCGTCGATCCATATGAAAAACTCCTATAACAGTTTTCGAGCCGCTTAGCGGCAAACGAATTTAGCCGTGGGTCTCAACCCACGGTGATGCGAAGGAAAAGAATTTCGTCACGTCAGCGACGATCGAATTCCCGGCCCTGAAAGGGACGAATTGAATAGCGTAGGGTGCAGCGAGGAACGAGCGAAACCCTACGATCGGCACGCTGAACCGGTCCGCTCCCTGAAGGGGAGCTACCGTCGAGTCGTATGTTCGTCCCCTGCAGGGACGGCGCGCCTTGATTGATCTTGTCGTCGGGTTTCACCCGACACTATTGACTTTGTCCCTTTCAGGGACGGAAACCGAAGAAAATAGACGAAACAGGACCTTCATAGATAAGCTCTACCTCCCTCCGTGCTCTTTGTGCCCTACGTGGCAAACCCAACCGCACCCACCGACTCGCGATCAATTTAGATCTATTCTATCCCAACGATTTATCTTGACCCGAACGAACATTTTCGCTTATCATACGAGCGTTTTATGTGCGACACGCAGTTGCATAAACGCGATGGAAAAAGTTTTTTCACAAAATAGCCGAACGAAGCCTCAATTTCCGGCTAACGCGTTTCCTGACAACCAGTTGCACGTTCCGGGCGACCGCAGAACGCCCCCAGAACGCCGCGGAACGAACCGTCACGATAAACCGGGCTGTATTTTCGACCACGAAAGGTCTAAATTAGAGGGTTTGCAGTTGAATACAATGGATTCGACCGAGATAAAACCGAAAGAAAACGGGCCCGAACTTTCCCTCTTCCTGCCCGTCCTGGATGAGGAAGAAAATCTGCGGCCGATGCACGAGAAGATCAAGGCCGCCCTCGACGCCCTCGGCAGAACGGCCGAAGTGATCTTCGTCGACGACGGTTCGACCGACCGCTCGCTAGCGATCCTGAAAGAGATCGCTGCCGCAGACCCGCGCGTCCGCGTCATCAGCCTCCGCCGAAACTACGGCCAGACGGCCGCGATGTCAGCCGGCATCGACGCCGCCCGCGGCCACATCCTCATCCCGATGGACGCCGACCTGCAGAACGACCCGGCGGACATCAAGCGGCTGCTCGACAAGCTGGACGAAGGCTACGACGTCGTCTCAGGCTGGCGAAAGAACCGGCAGGACAAGCTTATCTCGCGCAAGATCCCTTCGCAGATCGCGAACCGCATCATCTCATGGATCGGCGGCGTCCCGCTGCACGACTACGGGTGCTCGCTCAAAGCGTATCGCCGCGAGGTGATCCAGGACGTGCGGCTTTACGGCGAAATGCACCGCTTCATTCCGATCTACGCCTCTTGGGCGGGCGCCCGCGTGACCGAGATCCCGGTCGACCACCACGCCCGCACGATGGGCAAGTCGAAATACGGCATCTCGCGCACCATCAAGGTCATCTTCGACCTGATGACCATAAAATTCATGGCGTCGTACCAGACAAAGCCGATCTACGTCTTTGGGACGTTCGGTATGCTCGCTTTTCTGGCTTCGATCTTCGCCGGCGGCTACGCGGTATTTATGAAGCTTGCGAACATCATCGGCTTACCCCAGTTCCACGCCGATTTCGTCGAAACCCCGCTGCCCGTCCTGTGCATCGTAATGTTCGCGATATCGATACAGTTCTTTTTGATGGGCTTGCTGGCGGAGTTATTGGTAAGGACTTATCACGAATCGCAGGATAAGGCGATTTATGCGGTGAGGGAGAGAATAGGTTTTGACCGCGAATGTTGAAAAACTAATCGACTATCTAACTGCGGTCCGCTCCCGTCCTAGGATGTATCTCGGAAGTGACGACAACCCTGACGTAGCTGATGCATACCTTGGCGGAACGCGAGTCTTGGCCCTACTGTTCTTCGATTTTCATGGAAGCGTTACTGCTCTGCAAGACGAAGTTGCTACGCGGCGTGGCTATTGGTATCACGCAGACGGCATTATCGCAGCACTGAGAAGGAAAAAGTTGAGCGATAAAGACATAGTGCACGAGCTGATAGAGTCCGAAATCGAATTTTGGAAAGTCTACGCTGAGCAAATGGAAAAGTAATGTGCGGGATAGCAGGTTGGATCAACCTAGACACAACTAAACCGAACCACAACGCCGAGGCCGTGCTGCACTCGATGTGTGAGACGATCGTGCACCGCGGGCCGGATTCGGAGGGGTTGTGGACGGACGAGACGGTAGCGTTGGGGATGCGGCGGTTGTCGATCATCGACCTGAAGACGGGCGATCAGCCGGTGTTCAGCGAAGATAAGTCGGTCGTCGTGATGATGAACGGCGAGCTGTACAACTACCGCGAGGTGAGGGCGGAGCTTGAAAAGAAAGGCCATAAGTTCACAACTAGATCGGATACAGAGATCCTCCCGCATCTCTACGAAGAATTCGGCGAAGATCTGCTGGACCACGTCAACGGGATGTATGCCTTTTCGCTGTGGGATTCGCGAAAAAAGCGGCTCATCATCGCCCGCGACCGCTTTGGCGAAAAGCCGCTGTATTACGGTGTATTCGACGGCAAGCTCATCTGGGCGTCCGAGCCGAAAGCGATCCTCGCCCACCCGGCGGTCAAACCCGAACTCGACCTAAACGCCCTACGCCATTACGTCTCCTTCGACTACGTCCCTGCCCCGATGTCCATCTACAAAGGGATTCACAAACTCCCGGCGGCACATGTTTTAGTAGTCGAAAACGGCGAAGTCCGGAGGCGAAAGTACTGGGATATCTCATGGGGCGGCGACAACATAGGCTCCCCTCCTTACGAAGGAGGGGTGGACGCCAGTTTGGGCGGACGGGGTGGTTCTCTCAACCCTGAGCACTCAGAAGCTAACGGCACTAACGGCGAGTCTCCCGCAAAGCCGCAAACCCGCAAAGAAGAGACCCTGAGCGGAAAAGCGGAAGAGCTGAAGGACCTGCTATCCGACGCCGTCCGCATGCGCCTAGTTTCTGATGTCCCGCTCGGCATCCTCCTCTCCGGCGGCATCGATTCATCCACCGTCGCGGCGTTCGCCACGCAACACGCCACCGAACGCGTCAAGACCTTCTCCATCGGCTTCGAAGAAGATTCCTTTGACGAATCGAAGTACGCCCGTCGGGTCGCGAAACACTTGGACACCGAGCACTACGAAGACAAGCTCTCAGCCGCGACGGCCGGAGATCTGATCTCCGATATCGGCAAATGGCTGGACGAGCCGATGTCCGACGGCTCGCTTATCCCGACGTTTCTGCTGGCACAGTTCGTCAGAAAGCATGTAACTGTTGCCTTAGGAGGCGACGGCGGCGACGAGCTTTTCGCCGGTTACCCGATGTACTACGCCCACATGCTGGCGGCGAAGTACAACGCAATTCCCGCATTCGTCCGCAGCGGCCTGATCGAACCGGTGGTCAATGCCCTACCGGTTTCGACGGACAATTTGTCATTTGACTATAAAGCGAAACGCTTTATCCGTTCGGCAAAGAACGATCCCGTGTCGCGGCATCACGGCTGGTTCGGTTCGTTCGCCGTCGATCAGCACGAGAAGCTCTTTACAAAAGACGTCCTCGCCCAAACCGAAGCCGACATTTATCGCGGAGTCCGCGAACTGGTCGACGCGTCCGACGCGAAAAACATCATCGAAAGGGCCCAGTACGCCGACATCAACTACTACCTGGCCGAGGACATCCTCACAAAGGTCGACCGCGCCGCCATGGCCGTCAGCCTCGAAACGCGGGCCCCGTTCCTCGACCCGCGGGTCGGCCAGTTCGCCGCCTCGATCCCGGTCGAATACAAACTAAAAGGCAAAAGCGGCAAGGTCATCCTCAAAGAAGCGATGAAAGACCTCCTCCCGCACGACATCCTCCACCGCCCGAAAAAAGGCTTCGGCATCCCGATCGCCGAATGGCTGAAGGGACGGTTGAATGGGCTGATGCACGACATGCTCTCGCCCGAACGGCTAAACAAACAAGGGCTGTTCAACGTAGATTACGTGCAGCGGTTGATCAAAGAGCATGAAACGGGAGCCGCGTCGCATCACAAGGAACTTTGGACGTTGCTGGTGTTCGAATTGTGGTACGAAAGTTTTTGTCCAAGAATCTGATTCGGTTGTCATGCGAAATGTGGTCGAGAACGAAGAAAAGGGGCTTGTGATAGTCGACGGTCACGAAATCCATGGTCACATCGATAGCCGTCTTTGTACCGCGTGCAAAGAGTTACGAATATACTCGGATATTTACGATGCTTACTTCTGTCCTCAATGCAATACTTGGCTTGAGTCAGCGTGCAGCGATCCGACTTGCGAATTCTGTCGCGAGAGGCCCGCGTGGCCTCTTCCGCAATGAGGTGGATTCACGTATCATCGCTTTATGAAAACACTCTACCCCGAGATCGAGCCCTTTGATTCGGGCATGTTGAAGGTGTCGGACATTCACGACATTTACTACGAGCGCGTCGGCAATCCCGAAGGCATTCCGGTCGTGTTTCTGCACGGCGGGCCGGGCGGCGGGTTGATACCGATGTACCGGCAGTTCTTTGACCCCGAAGCCTATCACGTCATCCTTTTCGACCAACGCGGCGCCGGACAGTCGACCCCGCCCGCGGAACTTCGGGAGAACACGACCTGGGACCTGCTCAAGGACATCGAAGCTCTTCGCGAAAAGTTCGGCATCGATAAGTGGTACGTCTTCGGCGGTTCGTGGGGCTCGACCCTGAGCCTAACTTACGGTATCAACCACCCCGACCGTTGTCTGGGACTGATCCTTCGGGGTATTTTCCTGACCCGGAAAAAAGAGATCCAGTGGTTCTATCAGTACGGAGCGTCGGAGATCTTTCCCGATTTCTGGGAGCGTTTTCGCGACGAGATCCCCGAAGACGAACGCGGCGATTTTATGACCGCCTATCACAAGCGGCTGACGAGCGATGACGAGGAAGTGCGTCTTTCCGCCGCCCGGGCGTGGAGTACCTGGGAAGGGGCGACGTCAAAACTTTATCCCGATCAGGACCTGATGGACCATTGGGAAGGCGAGCACGAGGCGTTGAGCCTTGCCCGCATCGAGTCGCATTATTTCGTGAACGGGTCGTTCTTCCCTTCGAACAATTATCTGCTCGAAAATGTGGATAAAATACGGGACATTCCGACCGTCATCGTCCAGGGCCGCTATGACGTCGTCTGCCCGATGACGTCCGCTTGGGAGCTGCACCGGGCACTTCCCGAAGCCGAGTTCATCGTCGTTCCGGATTCAGGCCACTCGGTGTCCGAAAAAGGGATCACGGCCGCTTTGGTGGATGCGATGGACCGTTTCAAGTCAAAGTCGAGGGCCGGACAGGCTTGAAAACGTGGATTGGATCCGGGAAAAGCGGTATGATGCTGTTTTGATCGAGGATCGAAAGCTATGAACTTTGGAACCACAGAAATCATTCTGATCGTCGCCGTGCTTTTCCTTTTGTTCGGGGCGTCGCGGCTGCCGCAGTTGGCGAAATCTCTCGGCCAATCGCGAAAGGCGTTTAAGGAAGGAATGCGCGAGGCCGAAGAGGAAGAGGCCGCCGAACGCGCCAAACTATCAAATGCCGCCCCGCCGCAGATCAACCAGATGAGCGATGATGCCCTCGCGGAAGAAATGCGCAGGCGGGAAGCGGCGAAGCAAAGCTGAAAAAGGTGAAAGAGTGAAAAGGTGAAATAGGTTCCTTACGCCGATCCCATCTTTTTCACTTCTTAAGCCGTTTCCTTTTTCACTCTTTGGCTTTTCGGCCTCTTCACTTTTTCTCGCCCTTGACCAGGGTCGCTTTGACCGAAAATCGAAAGGTCATATCGCCGTCTTCCGAATCGATCAATTCTGAAAGCTTTGCCGACACACGTTCCTTCTCGGCCTCACTCATCGTATTCAACCATTTTGGGAGCAGAAAATCGGACACGAGAGGCGAGGCAACGAACTCGCCCCCGTTCGCGAACTCGAACACCTCGCGGGCATTGTGCAGCGCGATGTTCACCAGTCCGGCGGTTGCCGCGACCTCCTCGATACGTTCGACGGTCGGGATGTCGGTGATCATCTCCTCGGCGGCGTGACCGTGGTCCCCGAGGTCCTCATTGAAAAGGACCTCCCATAACAGCGAAAAGATCTCGCCGAAACTGCCCGACGACGGCAGGAAGAACGCGGCCGTGCCGCCTGTACGAGTGACGCGGACCGTCTCATCAACGAAATCCATGACATCGCTAGACGGAACAAAACTGGCATCGGCCAGAACAAGATCGAATGCGTCGTCGTCAAAGCGCAGCGTAGAAAAGTCCACGTCGGCCTTTACGGCCGCGGCTTTGTCGCGGGCGATCACGAGCATATCCTCATCGTCGCAGCGTCCGAAGACCGCCGTCCGTTCATCGAGCTTTTCGCGAAGCTGGATGCAGTGGTCCCCCGTTCCTGCATTCAGGTAGAGCAGGTTCTCAACCTCGTCCAGTTCAAGATGGGCATCTGCAAGGTCGGTGAACCGTTTGGTCCACGCGGTATTTACATAAAGGTCACGCAGAAATGCGAGTTCCTTTTGCGTTTTCGCCATACTCCTATTAAATCGAACTGAGGTCCAATAGTAAATTAGCAAGCTCGGCCCTATAGTGTTCAAAAGGCCGTTGGACCGATCGGCCGGATGAAGAAACTTATGACGAAGAACGTAAAGGAACTCTTTGATCTGTCGGCCAGGACTGCAATCGTCACCGGCGGGTCGCGCGGCATCGGCAAGGAAATGGCCGAAGGATTGGCCGAGGCCGGTGCCAGCCTGATGCTCTGTGCACGGCGGCAGGAATGGCTTGATGAAACTGTGGCCGAATTTGAAGGACACGGCTTCAATGTCGCGGGCATGGTTTGCGATGTAGCGGCTCCCGCGGATGTGCAGGCGGTCGTGGATGAAACGGTAGCAAGGTTCGGTTCCGTCGATATTCTGGTCAACAACGCGGGCATCTCGTGGGGTGCGATGCCCGAAGAGATGCTGCTCGAAAAATGGCAGAAAGTGTTGGACGTAAACCTTACCGGGTGTTTCCTGTTTGCTCAGGCCGCCGGCCGCGAGATGCTCAAAAAGAACAGCGGCTCTATCATCAACATCGCCTCGATCGCCGGGTTGACCTCGTCGGCCAACGGGCCGTTTTACGCCGGTTACGTCGCCAGCAAGTCCGGGCTAATCGGCCTTACTCGTGAACTTGCGGCAAGTTGGGGCCGTAAAGGCATTCGTGTCAATGCGATAGCACCGGGCTTTTTCCATTCGCGTCTTGCCGATGCCGTGATCGACATTTACGAGCGTTCTATCCAGGAGAACAACGTTATTCCGCGTGTGGGCAACGAAGGCGAGCTAAAGGGAGTGGCCGTTTTCCTCGCGTCCGATGCGTCGAGCTATATCACCGGGCAGACGATCTCGGTCGACGGCGGAATGACGGTTTAGCCGCCCTGGCATTCGGTACCGGGCCGCGTTGAGCGGAAACCTGGTTGCACCGAACACCTTGACCGCCGATAATGTAACCAACCCAAGTTGTAGTTTTTCCTCGGAACACCGAGATATCGGACCGCCATGCACGAACTGCCGCTGCTTGTAGATATAGCTGTCGCTCTTGTCGCCGCGTTTGTCGGCGGGGCGATTGCGCGGGTGGTCAAGCTGCCGTCCCTCGTGGGTTACATGCTGGCCGGGATCGTCATCGGCCCTTATACGCCCGGATACACGGCGGATATTACTACCATCAGCCAGTTAGCCGAATTAGGCGTCATCTTCCTGATGTTCGGGGTCGGGCTTCACTTTTCGATCGAAGATCTTTGGAAGGTCAAGGGCATAGCTATTCCGGGGGCGGTCGGCCAGATGGCCGTGATGACCCTCCTTGGCTACCTCTTTGCGCAAGCGCTGGGATGGAGTCGAGGGGCAAGCATCGTCCTTGGCCTGGCCATCTCGATCGCCAGCACGGTTGTGCTTCTCCGCGGACTGATGGACAACGGCCTGCTTAGCACGCCCGAAGGCCAGGCTGCGGTTGGCTGGCTGATCGTCGAGGATATCGCTACGGTCCTGATCCTGCTGCTGATGCCGACGCTGGCTTCGGGCGAGGGCGGCGTCGACTGGAGCAAATTCGGCCTCACGTTCCTAAAGGCTGCGATCTTCTTCGTATCGATCCTTTTCATCGGCCGGAAGATCATCCCGCTGATCCTGACGGTAACGGCCCGGACCGGATCGAGGGAACTATTCATCCTTGCGGTCCTCGCTGTGTCGGTGGGCATCGCCCTTGGGGCAACGAAGATCTTCGGCGTTTCGATCGCACTCGGGGCCTTTGCGGCGGGCGTCGTCGTCAACGAATCCAGGCTGAGCCATCAGGTCAGCGCGGATCTGCTGCCGTTTCGCGATGCGTTTTCGGTCGTGTTCTTCGTATCGATCGGGATGATGGTCGATATCAATTATCTCGGCGGGAACCTCGCGGCTTTGCTGGTCCTGGTCATCCTGATCACCGCCGGAAAGTATATCGTGACGCTGCTGATGGGCGTTTTCATCAATTATCCGGCCAGGACCTTCCTCGTCGTCGCCGCCGGGAAAAGCCAGATCGGCGAGTTTTCATTCATACTTGGCCAGGCTGGCTTGGCCCTGGGAGCGCTCGGTCGCGATCAGTATTCGATGATCCTTGGCGGCGCCCTGCTCTCGATCGCAATAAACCCTCTTCTTTATCGAACGACCGCTCCCGTCGAACGCATCCTGCGAAAACTGCCTTTGTTTTGGCGCCGGCTTGATAAGCATGGCGATCTGGCTGAGATTCCTGAGCATATGTCGGGCCACGTCGTCGTGATCGGCTACGGACGGGTGGGCCAGCATATCGTGAATGTCCTCGGAAAGCTCGACGTCCAGCTCGTTGTTCTGGATTCGGACGTTGATAAAGTTGAAGATCTGACCAAACGCGGCATCCCGACCCTTTACGGCGACGCGGCAAATTCCGAGGTCCTCACCCACGCCGGCCTGGCAAAGGCACGGCTCCTTGTTGTGACGACGCCGGACGATGCTTCAACTAGCATCATTGTGGCGGCCGCCCGGGCCGAGGCACCCGAGCTTCATATCGTCGCCCGTGCCGCTACGGACATGAACGTCTCGCAGCTTTATTCCTTAGGGGCGAATTACGTTATCCAGCCCGAACTCGAAGGCGGGCTTCAGGTCGTTCGCCGGACATTGCTGGAAATGGGCTTCCCGCTTCACAAGGTCCAGCAATACACCGACGCGGTCCGCACCGACCGTTATAACCTCGCCATTAACACGGACGAAGAACGTCAGTTTTTGCACGAACTTCTAAGTGCAAGCGATAACCTCGGGCTGGGGTGGCTGCCCTTAAGCGCCGAGAACGAATTGGTCGGAAAGACGCTGGTGGCGTCAAAGTTAAGGGAGACGACCGGCGCGTCGATCGTTGCCATATCCCGGGAAGGGAAGATCCTGGCAAACCCGACGCCGCAAACCGTACTTAAAAAAGGTGACGTGATCGGAATGATCGGCGATGAAGAACATATAGAAATGGCCAGGGCGATCCTTGCCGGCGAGTCGAAGAACGATGCGGCCTAGAAGGTGGCCGCGAATAGCTCAACAGAAACCGCCATCAACGTGGGCAGTTCCCCGCCCGCGTGCAAGACTCTATCACCGGACATACCTGAACTCGCCGAATGCTTCAGGCACATGGAAGTTCGGCCGCTCGGTCATTGTCGGACGCCAAGCAAGGTATCCGCGATCGGGATCTTTGCCGACGCAGCGGAGCAGGTTCCCAAGCCAAACATCGCCCGTCTTCGGCGTCTTCCCGAAGGCCGTCCAGGGTATCTTCATCGCCATCACGACCCGGCCTTTTTCGATCCGGCTTGAGACCTCCATACCGGATGCATATTCCCAATCGGACTTCCTGGTGCCGCTTGTTGCATCGAGCGCGACGTCGAGCCACTCGCCCGTCGGCGCAGCCTCGAACTCGAAATATTTTCGTGGTTCGCTTCGATCCGGGGCGACAAAGATCTCAACAACATCACGGTCCCACAGGCCCATCGTCTTTTTGGTCAGGTCCGGCTTTTCGCTGACCACAAGCGGCTCGCTCTGATTCGCCTCGAACCTGACGTAGAGCGCCGCGGCCGACCAAAGCAGTTTCGCGTTGAACCGCCTGCCGACCGGAGCCTTCTTTCCGTTCCAATATTTGTCAACGTGCACGGCAGTTGAATTCTTCCAGGCCGGATCGGCAGGATCCCTAAGTTCGGGCCCTTCGCTGACAAATTTGATCTCGAATTTTTCGGGTTGTGGCATTCGTTGAGCAAAGCAGTCTGAGGAAAAGAAAAGCAAGAATATGAGAAGTATGCCGTTAAAAACGACGCTTGAACCAGTTGCCGACATTGCCCATTTCGGTGCGGAACGCTCGGAAGAGTCCGCGGCCGAAAACGCTGAACGGACGGTTCTCTGCGAACGCCGAAGCGATCGCCCACATCGTTCGTCCTGAAAAGCGCGGCTCGTTCGAAATGGCATAGACGGGCTCCCAATATTCAGGCAGCAGTTTGGATTTGAATTGGTCGAGTCCGTCGAAATTATAGAACCTTTGTCCGTGTTTTCGCATCCACGCGAGCATCAATCTCAGCCATGCCGGATTGTCGAACCGTTCCAGCTCTGCACGTTTCGACAGAGGCGAGATTCCGAGCGTCACGTATTCGTAACCCTCCTCACCGAGCTTTCTGATCGCCTGGTCCATCATCAATTCCACGGTCCCGTTTGGCGCTTCGGGTCGGTGGGGGAATTGCTCGGTCAACCAGCCTTTTCGCGTCGGTATCGGAGAAAGGATGAGAAATGCAGCTACTCGCGAATCGTGTTCGGCAACAAAGATGCGTCGATTCTCCAGTCGTCCGAGCGTTTCGGGTTCGACCACGAAATGAAGCGGCGGAAGGCCCTTGAGCGTGAACCATGCCTCTAAACATTCCCGCAGCCGGGCGTTGTTCGTCGCCTTTTCGATGCCCCATTCGCTGATCGTAACGCCCTTGTTCCGTGCTCGATTGAATTGCGCTCTGAGCGAGCCTTTCGACTCTACGATCCCGCCCCACCTTGCCGGATGCCACACCGGCTGCCCGCCAAGCGACACCCGTGAATGCGTTGACGAATTGCGATAGATCGCATCGAGCCGGCCTTCGGCGCCAAAGTAGCAGACGCTTTCATTCGAATCGGCGGCTTCACCCTCAAATACTTCGGCAACCCGCTTCAGCGTATTTTTCGGGCAAACGGGAGCACCGGCAACGACCCGCACGCCATTTGAACGGACGTAAGCGATCACCGAATCGCCGTCTTCGCCAAACCAGTATTTGAGCCCGGGATTTACTATCTGAAAACAGGTGGTGTTCCAGCCGTGTTCGAGAACAAGCTCTCGAGCAAGGTTATAGTTTGGAGAAATACCCATCGTGCCTCTTGATTCGATAGGTAGAGTTCGGGCGCCCGGTGATCCGTTGACTATTAATAATTCAAGCTTTCCTCGGTTATATTCACGGCTTCTGCTAACGATACCGTGTAATATCCGGCCCGTTTCTCGTCGAACGCTTCTCTCCACAACCTATACTCAACTTCGAATTCCGGCAGCTCAGCGTTCTCCTTCAGCAACTTGATCTCACTCTGAGCCAAGCCTTTTTCGGAAAACGGCATGTGACCGATCGTTCGGCTGAAACCGTCCGGACTGCGCCGGTTCTTCATCTTCACGTCCATCACCGCAATATGAACAATGTTCCCCGATCTCTCATCTATATCTACCTTTGGGACGATAAAAGTCGAATTCGATTCACCTTGACGTGCCTTATAACTCCACACTTGTCCGGGCTGGAAGGAGCGCGCTTCGATTTTACTATCCTTCAAAGTCTGCGCAATTACGTCTGAGCTTAAAAACGTACTGAAAAGGAAAATAAAGATCGCCGAGAGAATTAGAATTTTCATAAAGCCGAATTTATTTGGGCTGGCACCAACGATCCTACACGTCAGCTTCCAGTATTCAGCACCGTCTTGAAAGCCATCTTCGCCAGTTTCCATGTGCGGTTCCAGTCGATCTTGCCGCCTTCGTCGCGGCCGAGGAGTTTGTTGACGAACTGCTTGCGGAAGTCGGCACCTTCGCGGCGGAACATAAATTCTTTAGCGTACGGTTTGGCCGTTTCAAAGAAATTGAATTCGGGGTCCGTGATGATGCCGATGCCTTCCAGCGTCATCAGGGCACGCATGATGTAGGTAAAGTTCGACGGGAGCCGGAACGGATAGTCGTACATCACGTCCGCCAGGTCGTAGGTCAATTCCTTGAAATTGACGTCCTTCAGTTTCAGGTTCAGGTGGAACTGAAACATCTTTTCGACGACCGGCCGAACCACGTTCGGATTGGTCCCCGGCTTGAGGAAATCGAGGTCGATCAGGTCCTGTGCTATCCCGGCCGGGTCCTTGCCGACGACATGGAAAAAGGCGTCGATCATCTTCGACTGAAGCTCCGGCGTGATCCGCCCGACCATGCCGAAATCGAAGAACGCCAGACGCCCGTCCGGCATCACCAAAAGGTTGCCGGGGTGCGGGTCGGCGTGGAAGAACCCGTCCTCGAGAAGTTGCTTAAGATAGGTGCGGATGAGAAGGCGGTTTACCTTTTCCGGCGAAATGCTCTGTTCGCGAAGCGTATCAAGGTCCGTCACCTTCGTGCCGTGGATGTACTCCATCGTCAGCACTTTCGAGGTGGTGGCGTTCCAATATATCTTCGGCACGTGGACGTTCTGCCAGTTTTGAAATGACTCCCGGAAACGCTCGGCGTTGCGTCCCTCGGCGGCGTAGTCCATCTCCTCGTGGATCGTCTCGTTGAACTCGCGGAGCATCCCCGACCAGTCGGCATTCTCGTTCAATTGCGGGAAGCGTTCGGCAAAATCGGCCACTTTTCGCAGGATCTCGAGATCCCCCTTGATCGTCGCCTCCAGGTTGGGCCGCTGGACCTTTACCGCTACTTCTTCGCCCGTGTGCAGCCGGGCTCGATAGACTTGTCCCAACGAAGCGGCAGCTACAGGTTGAAGCTCAAACTCTTTGTAAAATTCGTTGATCTTCCCGCCTAGTTCCTTTTCGATCCGGGCAAATGCGATCTCGTTGTCGAACGGGGGCACGTTGTCCTGCAGTTCGCCCAACGCGATAACGAACGGCAGAGGCATCAGGTCGGGACGCGTTCCCATCGACTGGCCGATCTTGATGAATGTCGGCCCAAGCTCGATGAGCTTTTCCTTGAGCCAGAGAGCCTGCTTTTCTTGGTTCCGTTCTTTGCTGGACTCGCTGCCGATAAAAAACCGCCGAAGCATCAGCATGATCCAGTGAAAAAACTGAAGGCGAACGCCGTACAGCTTTTCACCGTAGACGGCAGCCCTGGTAAGCCGCTCCGCCTTTCGCATCCGTTCCCGTGCATGACGCAACTGTCCTTTGCGGTGTATCTCGTATTGGTCCAGGTAAAGATAAAGGGCGAGTTTGCCGATCACCGCGGAAACATGAAAAATGCGAAACCAACCCCGAAGGCCGGTATAACGACGCTCGACCTCGGCCTCTTTTTTTGCAAGAAACTTCTCTTCGGCTATGATCTGGTCGTTCGTAACGAATTTCGCTATCGGCAGTTCGGCGGTCGCCACCATAGGCCGCGAGCCGTTCCCGGCGACTGCGGGCATGGACGTACTATCAGATGCGATCACCGCCAGGCCCTGCTCATTGCTGTTTCCGTTCATTCGTTTTAGTCTTCGCCGCTCAAGCTTCTTTCGATGCAATCGACCGCATTCTTCTTTGCATCAAAGAATTTCAAGCATATTCCTTACGCCCTCGTGACGGAAATAGTTCAGTGCCCGATTTGTATCGCGCTCGATCTGTGCCCTTAACTCCTCTATTCCATTAAACTTACGCTCGTCGCGGATCCGATGGAGGAATCGAACGCGGATCACGTCGCCGTAAAGGTCGCCGTCGAAATCAAAAATGAAAGATTCGATCGACGGTTCCACCTCGTTCTCGAACGTAGGCCGCACCCCGATGTTCGTAATGCTTCGCCGCCAGGTCCCTTCGACCAGCGTCGCCGTTGCATAGACCCCGAACTTTGGTATCACCCGATTATGAGGTTTAAGGTTGGCGGTCGGAAACCCGATGGTCCTCCCGCGTTGGACTCCCCGTTCGATCACACCCTCGACTCCGTATGGCCGGCCGAGCATCCGCCGGGCCAGATTCACCCGGCCCTCATTTAGCAGGTGCCTTATTTTTGACGAGCTGATCCGCCGTCCTCGAAGCCGCACCTCAGGGACTTCCTCGGCGATGAAGCCTAGTTCGCCGCTCATCCGGCGGAGCAAATCGATGTTTCCGCCGCGTCCTCGCCCAAAAGCGAAATCCTTTCCCAAATGGACCTCTTTGGCATGAAGGCGGTCGTGAATGATCGAAGTTATAAATTCTTCAGCCGGCTTTTGGGCAAATTCCCGATCAAACCGGATCACGATCGCCTGCTCGATCCCGAGCACCTCAAAATTTGCTAGCCGCTGGTCCAGCGTCTGCAAAAGAGGCGGTGCTGATTCGGGATGCAGGACGGCCCGCGGATGAGGGTCGAACGTGATCGCGGTCGGCACAGCATCCACCGCCTTTGCCCGCTCAACGACGGTCCCCATGATCCGCTGATGACCGAGATGCAGGCCGTCGAACACACCCAGGGTCAAGACGGTGGGCTTTTGGATATTCGCGTTGTCGGTCCCGTGAAAGATCTTCATTTGTGTACAAAGGGATTATACCGTCTCAACCTCCCGCGCCTCAGTATCTCAGGGCAAATTTTTCTACTCAACACGGGGAGTGTATGTCCCTTCATCCGCTTCATCGCGTACGCACAACCAGCATTTCGTCCAAGCCGGCCACGAACAGGGAGCAGAACCGATGTTGCGCCGCCGAGGTTTGTATACTAACTTGTATACGAAACTAACTTCTTCCTCTCCGAAAATGGAGGCCCTAAGGATCGATCATGAGATATCTTATTACGGGCGGATTCGCCCTTCTTCTACTCTGCGTGGGCAGCGTCCCCGCCCAACAAGCGACGCAGTTGCAGTTAGGAAAGCCTGTTAGCGCAACGCTCGCCGCGGACGGTGCAGTAAAATACGAACTGAATTTACCAAAAAGTCACTTCGTCGCCGGCCGGGTGGAGCAGGACGGTGTGGATGCAACGGTTACCGTAACAGATCCGGCAGGCAAGCAAGTGTTAAAGGCCGCACGCGTCGGCCGAGGAGGCCCGGAGGCGTTTGCGTTCGCCGCCGAAACGGCCGGCCGGTACTTGATCGAAGTTACACCGGCCACAGCGGGCAAAAGCGGCTCCGTCCGCGTGCAGCTCACGCGTTCCGAACCGGTCGCGACCACCCCGGAAGGCAAGGTAGATCAGGCCGCCGCTCAGTTGTACAAAGACACTCCGGGAGCAGTTGTTGGAGTGATCAAGAACGGCCAGGTGGTTTTTGTAAAAGGATATGGCGCCGCCGATCTGACGAACGGGCTGCCGTTCACCGCAGATACGCCGACCAATATCGGTTCCTCTTCAAAGCAGTTCACAGGGTTCGCCCTCGCCTTGCTGGCCTCGCGGAATAAGCTGTCTCTGGACGACGACGTTCGGAAGCACATTCCCGAACTCAAGGACTTCGGCAAGAAGATCACCGTGCGTCATCTCCTGACGCATACGACCGGCTACCGCGAGTTCATCAACACGCTGATCATCGAGGGGAGGCAGGTGCTGGAAGGTGATTACATCGCACCGGACGAGCCCATCAAGGTGATCAACCGGCAGCCGACACTCCAGAATGAGCCCGGGGCGGAGTTCAACTACAACAACACGGCATTCAGCCTGGCAACCACTGTCGTAGAGCGAGTCACCGGCCGCCCATTCGCCGAATGGATGCGCGAAGAGGTCTTTCTGCCGCTGGGCATGACCAAGACGTGGGTGCGCGCGAATCCGGGCCAGATCATACCCGGGAGATCGATCGGGTACATCGCGGGCGACTTCGGTTTCCGCGAAGTCAGGGATCTGCATGCTGCGGCGGGCGCCGGCGGGATCTATACAACGCCGGGCGATGTCGCCAAATGGATGAGCAATCTGAAGACCGGGAAGCTGGGCGGGCCGGAAGTGATCAAGGAGTTGACGACGTCGTTTGTTCTTAACGATGGAAAGCCGTCAAATTACGGTTACGGCGTGTTCATCGACACGAATCGCGGCCTAAAGCGGTGGCAGCACGGCGGAAATGACATCGCGCACAGCTCTACGTTCGTGTACTACCCCGACCTCGACTCTGGTTACGTCGTTTTCAGCAACTACCAGGGTGTTCCCGGAGGGATCGCCGGTGTCGTGGCTAATGCCTTTTTTGGCCAACACATGAAGGCCCCCGAGAGCGCACCCGCTGCCGCAGGCGCGGGCGTTGAAGTCCCGGCGGCGACGCTGCGGCGCTATGCCGGCAAATACGAGATGTCGACGCTCGGCGGGATGCTCGTGACTGTCGAACTGCAGGGTCGTGAGCTGCGGCTCCAGGTCGCGGGCCAGCCCGCGCTCCCGCTAAAGGCCACCTCAATGACCTCCTTCGAAGTGGTCGGAGCTCCGGCCCGGATCACATTCAACACGGGAACGGACGGAGCCGTGGAGGGGATCACTTTTCATCAGGGTGGAGAGCACCCCGGCAAACGCCTCGTTGAGAAATCGTCGGTGGACCTCAACAGCTTTACAGGCCGCTTTTTCAGCGAGGAACTGGAGACATTCTATGACCTGAGCCTTGAAGACGGAAAACTTGTCATCCGGCACCGACGCTTCGGACCGGTCACGTTGACGCACACCAACGGGGACAACTTCTCGGGAACGCTGCCCGTAACACAGGTCGCCTTCCAGAGGGATTCCGAGGGAAAGGTCACCGGTTTTGAGGCCGGCAACGGGCGGGCACGCGGCATCGTCTTCAACAAAGTCAGTCGCTAGCCGCAATGGCAGCCTGGGGTCATGCGGGATCCGGCGATTTACGAATGAATATGCACATCGGCCGGTCGAAGCTTCGGTAGCAGCTGCCGAAGTTCGATCGGCGCATCACCAACCTCGAAAGGCGGCTGGCGAAAGAACAAGAGCGTATCCAGGCTGCAAAGGCAAATATTACAATCTTTACATCCTTTTTACATACTCTTAACTATCTTCACGCATGTCGTGAGTTATCCTAGCGTCACGATGAAAACCTCAGCCCTAATTTATTGCATTGCGGTTGCCGCGATCGTGACCTTTGCCTCTGGACCGAGTGCTTTCGCGCAAAGGCCGCAAACCGAAACCAGAAACGCGGTCGAGATGGTGCCCGCGAAGGTTGCGTTTGAAAACGCGGTGACGGTGCCGATGGAACTCTATGGCGGCAAGCCCACGGTCGAGATAAAGATCAATGGAAAAGGGCCGTTCAGGTTGTTTCTTGACACGGGAGCCGGCGTCACGGTCCTCGACCAGGCACTAGCAAGAGAACTCGCCCTTAAAAAGGACGGCACGATGAAAGTCGGCGATCCAACAGACCCGCAAGGGATCGAGGCAGACCGGAGTATCATAGACAAGCTCGAGATCGGCTCTGCCGTTTTTTCGGACTTTTTTGCATTGTCGTGGGATCGGTCGACACTCTACACGACGGGTGCACCGCGTGGCGTATTGGGCATGCCGCTTTTTCGCAAGCTGCTCCTCACGATCGATTATCCGGGCGGCAAGGTCTCGATCGACCGCGGCAGCCTCAAAAAGGGCGGTAATGTAATAGAGTTTCAAGCGGGAATGGGCGGTTCATTTTCGCTCCCGCTAACGATCGGACGCGAGGTATATCCCGCCTCTCTCGATTCCGGCTCACCAGGGGGGATCACCTTCCCTGCGGAATTTATGAAAAAGCTCTCGCTCGACGGTGAGCCAAAGGAGGTCGGTCGCGCTCGAACCGTCGGTGGCGAAGCCGTGGTCTACGGAGGAAAATTAAAGGGCACGGTCACCTTTGCCGGCCACGAATTCGACCAGCCGGACGTTGCATTCTTTGAACGGCTGCAGCATGCCAACATCGGATCGCGGATACTTAGCGCTTTTGCGATCACGATCGATCAGCAGAACATGCTGATGAGATTTGCAAAAGCAGCAGGAGAAACAAGAACCGCAGCGGTCAGCCCGGGCAAGAACAGCGGAGGTGAATTTGCCGGACTCTACGGCGTCAGACGGATCACGCAAGAGAACGGCGATCTTTTCCTTCAGCGTTTATCGGGCCCACAGGGAGGCGGACCTAAGATCAAGCTCAGTGAAGCGTCAAAGGATACTTACTCGATCGAGGGCATTCCCGGCCCGCGCGTAAAATTCGTACGTAGTGCTGATGGAAAGGTGATCGAGCTGCAGATCCTGAATCCCGCCGGGGAATGGGAGACCGCTAAACGCGAGAATTGAGCTGATATTAGGCGGATGGCAGCTGACTACTCAAGTTGTCACGTGGGGGGATACAAGTATGCCCCACGAAACAGCGGAGCCAACTCTTCCTCTTGCGTCACCACAAACCGCCTTAGGAACCTTCGAGGTAATCCATCGCAGAAGAGAATACAGTCTAGTTATACCCCGATGAGAATCGTACTATCGAAGGTCTGACCCCCTTCCTTTCGGGCCGGTCGTCCTGACGCATACCAATGGGGACAACTTCTCCGGATCGCTGCCCGTGACCCAAGTCGCAATTCATCGCGATGCGGAAGGCAATGTTACCGGGTTTGACACCGGCAACGGTCGGGCACGCGGAATCGCATTTAAGAAAGCTAGGCGTTAGCAGCAACGGCAGGCGAGGTTTGCGCAAGGTCCGGCGTTTGGTGCAGAACGCTGTGCCGTGCGTGGTCGCGGCCCCTCAAGGTGTAAGCGCCGTGACGAAAGCCGCCGGGTCGTCCACGCTCAGGCGGATAAGGCTCCCTCGCCGCTTCCGTCCATAAACACCGAAGATAGTGATCGGCTCTAGCAGCGTTAGGCAGACGTTGGGCTGCGACATTCCCCCAAGTGGCAGGAGGTCGGTCCCCTCGTCTGCATCGTCAACTTGCGTTATCCGCTCGGCCGACTCGATCGCCTCGCGAGGGATCACTGCATCGCCCAAAATTCCGCAGCGGAGCCGCACTTCAGTTTCAGTCACAACGATCGGACGAAGCCTAAGGGCCTTCGTGTGGGCGAAGATCTGCAGTCCGAAATAGGCACTTAACGCGGTTGCGATCCAGGCGAGCGTCTCGCTCCAAGTTGCAAAAAGCAGGTGGAAGACAACGGTTTCAGCCGAGATCAGAAAGACGAAGATCGAAAGGATAAGGATCGGCGAGTTTTGCCGATGATAGGTGAAGCCCGCTTCTGACTTTTTGCGCCAAGCCGCGAGAGCGTAAACTAAGACTGCGATCTCGAACGCTGCCGCCCGAGCAAGTGCCGGAGGTTTTAGCTCACGCGTGAATGCATTTCGCAGTCGTTCCATCAGGTCCCGCCCGTCAGATCTCTCATCCAGATAGGCTTTTCGAGTCCGGTAGATCCGGAATCCCAGATAACTGAGTCCCAGCAGTTCGATGGCGGGAATCGCAATAACCGCTGCGAAACTGAGCGGCCCCACTCCATCCGGAAGAACAGAGGAGGCGATGAAAAAACAAGCGAAGAATATGGGGACAACAGTTATACGGGGAACCGCTGTCTTTCTTATCAAGAGAAAATAGACGACCGGGAAGGTTACGAGAAAATCGATCGCGAGCGCGGTGGGGATCAGATCGTCGGCCGCCATCAGCGAGCTTTGGGAGATGGCGATGAGCCCGGCGAGCAGCGACAAAAGTATGCAGATCTTTATCGCCCAGATCGCCGTTCGGGTCGCGAGCAGGTTCATATCAGTCTCTCTCCTCCCCGTCTCCGAGATGCAAGCCCGGCACAAGATAGTTTCTCACATAATCCTGGACGGCAGCATCGAGCGGCGTGGCCTCGGCAGTGTAGCCTGCTGCCCGCAAACGGGCGAGGTCTGCCTGCGTGTGATATTGGTATCGATCGCGAAGCTGCTCCGGCATGTCGATGAATTCGACGTTCCTGGGCGCTTCCAACGCGGCGAAGATCGCGTCCGCAAGGGCATTCCACGTGTTCATCCGCCCGGAACCGATATTGAACAAACCGCCCGTACTGTCGGAACCCGAACCGGCAGCAACGGGTTCCATAAAATGCAGCGTCATATCGACCGCGTCTTTTACATAAACAAAATCCCGGCCGAACTCGCCGTCCTTGTATTTAGGATCAGCGCTCTTGAAAAGCTGCAGGCTTCCCGTTGCGCGGATCTGATCGAATGCCTTGTTGACGAGCGAGCGCATATCGCCCTTGTGGCCTTCGTTCGGCCCGAAGACGTTAAAATACTTGAGCCCCACGATCCGATCGAACAGCCCGTTTCGCGCCGCCCATTGATCGAAAATGTGCTTTGAATATCCATAGACGTTCAGCGGCCTCAGCCGGTCCAGTTCGTCAATGTCGTCATTCATTCCGGCTGAACCGTCGCCGTAGGTTGCCGCCGATGAAGCGTAAATGAACCGGATCCCGTTCGTTACAGCGAATTCGGCCACGTGCTTTGTATATTGAAAGTTATTGCGGAGCATAAAGTCCGCATCGGTCTCGGTGGTCGAAGAGCACGCGCCGAGATGAAAGATCGTCTCGGCGTCTTGGTAATCGTCGATGAAATCAAGGAAATCGACCGCCTCGATGTAGTCGGCAAACCGCAGCGGAGCGAGGTTTTTCCACTTGTCGGTACGGTCCATTCGGTCGACGATCAGGATGTCGTCGAAACCCATCTCATTCAGCCGCCAAACGACCGCACTCCCGATAAATCCGGCCCCGCCGGTCACGATGATCTTCATGATTTACGCCGTAGATCTTGCGAACCTAGTATTTCGGATCGGGCGCGCGTACGCAAACTGAGTTAGCCCTAACCCAAACGCGCGACGACCTTTCCCTTAATATAATCTCTCGCCACGGCGCCGTAGTGTCGACTGTCCGTGCTGTCGTCAAGATTGTCGCCGACCAGGTAATAATGGCCGCGTTCGTTGATCCGCTCGACGCGTTTCACTACCTCGGTTACCTGTTCGATCGGATGCCGAGCTACCACGATATCGCCGACCTCGATCTCCGCATCGCGGTCCACAAGGACCACTTCGCCGTCTCGCAGCGTGGGGTTCATCGATGTTCCCTCACAAATGTACTTGAAGCGAGTCCCGAAAAAGACCAGTGCTTTTTCGTAAAAGCTCGCCTTGGGAAGTTCCTTCATTCTCGATCTCTTGCCGCATCTCAGCGGAACTCCATCGTCCCGTCCTCCAGCCGGCCGTACCTTATCATCCTCACGTCCTTAAAGTAATTTTGGTGCAGCCGCCACGGCATTTTCGAACCCTGGCTGGGCATTTCGTGCAAAGCTCGGAGGACGTATCCCGAATTGAAATCGAGTGCCGGTTCGGGCCGGACGCCGGGATCCCTCAGACGCGGTGTGCAGCTTGCAAACCCTTTCTCGTCCATGTAATTGATCAGCCGGCAGACGTACTCGCTGGTCAGGTCGCACTTCAGCGTCCACGACGCGTTCGTGTAGCCGAAAGCCTGTGCAAGATTCGGCACGTCGTTATACATCATGCCTTTGTAGGCGATCTTCTTCGAAAGATCCACCTTTTCGCCATCGACGAAAAGGGTGAGGCCGGACATGATCTTCAGCACGAGCCCCGTAGCCGTAACGATGATATCCGCTTTCAGTTTTTCGCCGTTCGTCAGCCTTACCCCGTCCGAGGTAAATTCGTCGATCTCGCCGGTGACGACCGAGGCCCGTCCTTCGCGGATCGAAGCAAAAAGATCAGAATCCGGCACAAGGCAGAGACGCTGGTCCCAGGGGTTGTATTTGGGCCGAAAATGTTCCAGATATTCGTCGCCGAGTTCGTTTCTGACGCCCTTTTCGATCAGCTTTTTCATGATCGAGGGTCGTTTCTTCGACAACTCATAGAAGAACATCTGCCGAAGCACGTTCTTCCACCTCGTCGCGGCATATGCGGCCTTTTCCGGAAGCAAACGTCGCAATGTGTTCGCGATCCGGTCCTGAGCCGGCATTGAAACGACGTAGGTCGGCGAACGCTGCAGCATCGTCACATGCTCGGCCGTTTCAGCCATCGCCGGGACCAGCGTAACGGCCGTCGCACCGCTGCCGATCACAAGAACCCGCTTGCCCGTATCGTCCAGATCTTCGGGCCATTTCTGGGGATGCACTACGACGCCATTGAACTTTTCAAAGCCCGGCCATTCAGGCGTGTAGCCCTCTTCATATTTGTAATAGCCGGTGCAGAGATAAAGGAAATTGCAGGTGAGCTCTACTGTTTGGAGTCCCGCCTTTAGGCGGCTCTCCGTTGGCTCCGAACCATTTTCCGCCGACACGGAAGCCCGCTGAAGCGGGGACTCCGAACATTCAACCTCGACCCGCCATCTCACCTCCTCGGAGCTCCACTCCGCTCGCCTCACACGATGTCCATAGCGAATTTCCTTGTCAAGGTCGTACTCGCTCGCGGTCTCCCGAATGTACTTCAATATCGCCGGAGCATCCGCGATCGCCTTCCCGTCACGCCACGGCCGAAACCGATACCCGAGCGTGTACATGTCCGAATCCGACCGCACCCCCGGATATCGAAACAGGTCCCACGTCCCGCCCATCGCCTCGCGGCCCTCAAGGATCGCAAACGTCTTGTCGGGGCAGTTCATCCGCAAATGAGCCCCGGCCCCGATCCCCGACAAACCGGCCCCTACGATTAGTAGATCGAAATGCTCCATACGGTCGAAAATATTCAACGACAAGGATAACATCAGACGCTGAAACATCACCCAAGACCTGTTACTCTATGGGCCATCAACCCAATGTCTGAACAGAACACTGAGAATAGTCCATCGGCCCTTCATCATCACACGCGGCGAATGACCGGCCGCGACCGTCACGAGGAGCATCGAACGGCAACGCCGCTTGAGCTTCTTTTTGACCTGACATTTGTCGTCGCGTTCGGCGTCGCGGCGTCGCAGTTTGCACACGCGCTTGCCGAAGCCCACTTCAAGACCGCTTTTATCGGCTTTGGCCTGGCGAGTTTTGCCGTCAGTTGGGCGTGGATCAACTATTCGTGGTTCGCGTCCGCCTACGATACCGACGACTGGATCTTTCGTGTCGCGACTATGGTCCAGATGTTGGGCGTGCTGATATTTGCTCTCGGCCTGCCGCGGATGTTCACGTCGATCGAGAATGGGACCAATCTGGATATTTCCATCATGGTCCTCGGTTACGTGGTAATGCGCACCGCGCTTGTCTTCCAATGGCTGCGTGCGGCCCGGCAGGATGCGGCCAGACGGCGGGCCTGTTTCGCCTACGCCAAGGTGGTATCGCTCGCCCAGGTCGGTTGGGTGGTACTTATCTTCCTGCCTCTTTCGATAATTGCCACGCTATTGGTCGCGGTCGTTCTTATTGCGGTTGAAATGGCCGGGCCTTATCTTGCCGAAAGCAAGGACGGCGGCACCCCGTGGCACGCTCACCACATCGTCGAACGCTACGCTCTCTTCGCGATAATCGCCCTTGGCGAAGGGGTTATCGGCACGGTCGCGGCACTCTCGGCCGTCATCGAAGCTCAGGGCTGGGCCATTGATGTCGCCCTGGTCGGCCTCGCCGGGATGGGATTGACCTTCGGGATCTGGTGGGTCTACTTTATGCTCCCGTCCGCACCGGTGCTGCATACGAAGCGGGAAAAATCGTTCGTTTGGGGCTACGGGCTGATGATCACTATCGCTTCGATCGTCGCGACGGGTGCGGGGCTGCACGTTGCCGCCTACTTCATCGAACACAAAGCCAAGATCGGTCCGCTCGCGACGGTGCTCACTGTGGCGATCCCCGTTTCGATCTTTCTTGCGTCAATATATGCTCTGTATGCTTATTTGGTGGAAGAATTTGACCGGTTTCACATCTGGCTGCTTGCAGGAACCGCCGCGGTCATCGCCCTTGCGGTCGCCGCGGCCGGTCTTGGTTTGGCAATGCCTCTTTGCTTGATCATCCTGATGCTCGCCCCGGTCGTGACCATCGTCGGTTATGAGACCCGCGGCCACAAACACCAGACCGTTGTGCTAAGTAAGAAACTGGAGCGGGACGCCTAGGCCCGCGTAGTGACTTTTCATCACCACCCCAGAATATACGCAAACATCAGCGGGGCGACGATCGAGGCGTCGGATTCGACGATGTATTTCGGTGTTGAGGCTTCGAGTTTCCCCCATGTTATTTTTTCGTTGGGGACGGCGCCGGAGTAGGAGCCATAACTTGTCGTCGAATCGCTGATCTGGCAGAAGTAACCCCAAACGGGCACGTTCTCACGCTGCAGATCCTGGTGGAGCATCGGGACGACGCAGATCGGAAAATCTCCCGCAATGCCGCCGCCGATCTGAAAAAAGCCGATCGTGGAATCATCGGTCGCGTTGTTCGTGTACCATTCGGCAAGCATCGTCATGTATTCGATGCCCGTGCGGACGGTGTGTACGTTTTCGACGTCGCCCGTGATCACATGGCCCGCAAACATATTGCCCATCGTCGAATCTTCCCATCCGGGCACGACCATCGGCAGATTCTTTTCCATCGCGGCGTACATCCAGCTGTCCTTGACGTCGATCTGGTAAAACTCCTCGAGCGAACCGTTCCTCAGCACTTGATACATGAACTCGTGCGGAAAGTAACGCCGGCCTTCGGCTTCGGCCCGCGTCCACACCTCGACCATCGCCTTTTCCAACCGTCGCATAGCTTCGTGCTCGGGGATGCACGTGTCCGTCACGCGGTTCATATGCCGGTCGAGCAGAGCTTGCTCATCCTCGGGCGTCAAGTCGCGATAATGCGGCACGCGTTCGTAAAAATCGTGCGCGACGAGATTGAAAAGGTCTTCCTCAAGATTCGCCCCCGTGCACGAGATGATCTGCACCTTGTCCTGCCGGATCATCTCCGCGAGGCTCAAACCCAACTCGGCCGTCGACATCGCCCCGGCCAGCGTGATCATCATCTTGCCGCCGCCGTCGAGGTGCTTTTTATAACCTTCGGCCGCGTCGATCAAAGCCGCCGCATTGAAATGCCGGTAATGATGCTTAATGAAATCAGTAATTGTAGCGTTCATTAAGAGTGATTATATGGCCTCTCGCGAAAGAGCCGAAAGGGAGAATACGTGCAGTTGCACCCGATCGTCCCGGGCTCCTGCGCGAATCCGTTCCCCATGTCAGGCCGAAATCGGCATTGTGCGAGTAATGATCGTCCTATCTTTGTTGCTCAATATTGCCGTCCTGGTTCCTGTTTGTTTCGGGCTCATAAGTGATGCCCAGTGGACACGGCAGAGTTACGGCGAGGCATCGGCTTCCCGCGGTATCCTTTTTTCTGTTTACATCGCGATTGCCGCGGTCTCGCTCATCCTAACTTTCTATAGAGAACCGAAATTTGTCGGGGCCCTGCTCCTCATCCAGGTCCTCTACAAAGTCTCAACACCATTCACCGTCCAGTCAATAGCAAACCCGGTCGTGATATGCAATTTGCTGATCGCGGCATTTCACTCGTTCACGCTTCTGCTCATTTACCGCGAGATCAGTTGGATCCGAAGTTGATCCCCTCGTCCCGACCTTGCAATATCTGTCACGCTCCTTTCGGCCGAAACTAAAATAGTCGCGCCGTATGATCTTGGCACGGTCATCGAACATCTGGAACATCGCACCCCGTGGTCTTCGAATAATTCTCTTTGCCAAATTGTCTTAGCTCGGATCGTTCTTCTAAGTGCGATGCCAACCTACGGCTGCGACTTACATACTTGTTACGCTTCCCGAGGCAACGAGACCAGAAATCGGGCCGAATAGTGTATCATCAGGAAAATTTCAACCCCCGCTGCGAGGTCGATCAGAGAAGGACCTCGCGGCGCAAGTTACGATCTATCATGCGAATCACAGCAGTAACTTTCACTGCCCTCGCGCTGGCGTTGGGCCTGTTTGCAGATCGGGCATTTGCCCAGGGAACCACGCGCGGCATCGTCTATTCGGATGCGAATGGCAATAACTTACGCGAGTCCGGCGAGAGGGGCGTCCCGTCGGTCGCCGTCAGTAACGGAGTAAACGTGGTGCTTACCGACCAAAACGGCCGTTATGCCTTGCCGATCTCGGAGGACCAGACGATATTTGTGATCAAACCTTCGGGCTACAAGGTCCCGCTCAATGAACTGAATCAGCCGGCATATTATTACGTGCACAAGCCGAATGGTTCTCCGAAACTTAGATACAAGGCGTTCGACCCGACGGGCCCGCTTCCGGCCTCGGTGGACTTTGGCCTCGTCCCGGCAAACGAATCAAAGAACTTTACGGCTCTCATTTTCGGTGATCCGCAACCGTACACGATCGAGGAGGTTGGCTTCTTCGCTCGCGGTGTCGTTTCTGAGGTGAAAGGCATTAAGAATGTAGCGTTTGGTATCAGCCTTGGCGACATAGTCGGCGACGACCTCGACCTATTCTTGCCTTATCGGAAGGTGGTCGCCGAGGTCGGAATTCCCTGGTACAACGTTTACGGGAATCACGACATGAATTTCGACGCTAAAACGGATGAGCTTGCGGACGAGACTTTCGAATATCACTTCGGCCCGGCAAACTATGCGTTCGTTTACGGTGATGTTCACTTTATCGTGCTCGATGACGTACTTTATCCGGATCCGCGTGACGGCCAGAGCTATTGGGGAGGTTATCGCAAAGACCAGTTGGATTTTCTGGAAAACTATCTGCGTTTCGTACCCAAGGATAAGCTGATCGTCACATCGTTTCACATACCGCTGCTGCACCAGAACGAGAACGTTTTTCGGAATGCCGACCGTCAGAGGATGTTCGATCTCCTAAAGGATTATCCCAACACTCTCTCGATGTCGGCCCATACGCACTTGCAGCGGCACAATTTCTACGGCAAAGAAGACGGCTGGCATCAGGCAAAACCCCATCACGAGTACAACGCCGGGACAACCTCAGGCGATTGGTATTCGGGAGAGATCACGCCGAGCGGGGTCCCCGATTCGACAATGCGCGACGGGACTCCGCGAGGATATGCTTTTCTCCACGTCAACGGCACTCGATATTCCATTGACTATAAGGTGGCCGAGAAACCCCGTGATTATCAGATAAAGCTTTTCCATCCAAAGGTTGTCGCAGCGGGTCGAAGCACTTCCGCGGGGATCTTCGCCAATTTCTTTATGGGTTACAAAACCGATAAGGTGGAATATCGAATCGGAAACGGCGAATGGACCGAGATGCGCTATACAGAAGCGCCCGACCCAAGCTATTCCTTATCCGTTTATCGCTGGGATGTGTCCGATGTATTGTTTGCCGGACGCCGGCCCTCGAATCCGGTCAACAGCACTCACCTTTGGCGAGGTGCGATACCGGCAAATCTGCCGGTCGGCGAGCATAGGATCGAGGTCAGGGCAACCGACATGTTTGGACGAATCTTCGTACAGCAGGGCAGCTTCCGAATTGATGAGAAAGTTGCTCTGAAGTAGCCAGATTGTTTAGGCTGTCCGTGACTTTCCTTCGTTGACTAGAAGGCCTCGGTAAAGCTCACCTCTCCCGCGACGGCGACCTGATACGCGGCGACGCGGCGTTCGAAGAAGTTGGTTAGTTCCTGAACGTCCTGGAGGTCCATGAACGAGAACGGGTTCTTAGACTTATATACCTTTGGCAGCCCAAGGATGGCCAGCCGCTGGTCGGCAATGAATTCGAGATACTGACGCATGTCGGCGAGCGAGAGTCCGGCCACGCCGAGGGCGAGGACGTCTTCGGCGAACTGCAGTTCGCATTCGACCGCCTCGTCGAGCATCGTGACGATGTCGCGGGTCAATGCTTCGTCAAACAGATCGGGCTCTTCCTTGCGGACGGTCTTCACGACCTCGAACGCGAATGCCATGTGAGCGGATTCGTCGCGAAAGACCCAGTTCGTTCCCCCGGCCAGCCCGTGAAGAAGGCCCTTCGAGCGAAGGAAATAGACGTAAGAAAAAGCCGCGAAAAAGAACAGGCCTTCGATGCACGCGGCAAAGCAGATCAGGTTCAGGAGGAATTTCTTGCGGTCCTCTTTCGATTCGAGAGTGTCGAGGTCGTCGATCGAATCTATCCACTTCAGGCAGAATTCGGCCTTCTTCTTGATCGACGGAATGTTCTCGACGGCGGCGAACGCTGCTGCACGCTCTTCGTGGTTGGGTATATACGTGTCGAGCAGCGTCAGATAGAACTGCACGTGCAGGGCCTCTTCATATAACTGCCGCGACAGGTACATCCTCGCCTCCGGGGCGTTGATGTGCTTGTACAGGTTTAGAACGAGGTTGTTCGCCACGATCGAATCGCCCGTCGCAAAAAACGCCACCAGCCGATTGATCAGGTGCCGCTCGGCCGGCGTCATCTTGTTCCGCAGATCGGTCACGTCTGTAGAAAAATCGACCTCCTCGACCGTCCACGTGTTCTTGATGGCGTTCCGGTACATCTCATAAAAGTCCGGATACTTCATTGGGCGAAGAGTTAAGTTAAAGCCGGGATCTAGTAACATAATGATGAATTCTGAATGATGAATGATGAATTCTCATTCATCGTCTCGCTTTTACTGTCTTAACGGAAGAGACAAATATTGCGGTTAGTTCTTTTGTCTCCAGCAAAAGTCCTTCGAGTCGGCCGGGTTTCACTATTTCGCCGTCAATAAGGAGTTCGAGCCAATACGCGGTCTCGTCCAACTCTTGAAGACCGCTCTCCAGTTTACTAATGAACTCGGCATCCGAACGTGATCGACATGCTTCTCGATATTGTGCTCCAACACTTGTCCCGCACCTGAGCAATTGCTTGCCGATGATCTGAGCTTCGACAGATTTAGGCAAAGCACCGTAAAGCTTTATGATCCTTAACGCAAACTGCTTAGTCCGTTGCTTCAGATCAATCTCTTTCATTCATCATTCATCATTCCGAGTTCATCATTTCTCATTGGCACGCTTCGCATGCCTCGGGATTTTCCAACGAACAAGCCAGCGCTTCTTCGTCCGAATATGCCTTTACATCCGGTTCGTTATCCGGGACAACGTCTTCCTTCTTAAATTCCGCCGTCACTTGAGCTATCCGTGTCGCCGGGCGCGATCTCAGGTAATAGGTCGTCTTCAATCCCTTCTGCCACGCGTACATATACATCGACGAAAGCTTTCCGATGTTGGGGCTTTCCATGAACAGGTTCAGTGAGGCCGACTGGTCGATGAACGCTCCGCGGTCGGCCTGCATATCAATGAGCGAGCGCATCGGTATCTCCCAGGCTGTCCGGTAACGCTCTTTCAGCTCGGGCGAAAATTCTGCGATGTCCTGGATGGAGCCTTCCGAAAGCTTGATCTTCTGCCGGATCTCGTCGGTCCAAAGTCCGGCTTCCTTTAGCTCGCGGACGAGATATTTATTGACCTGGACGAAATCTCCGCTCAGGGTCTCGCGTTTGAATAGGTTCGACACTTGCGGCTCGATGCATTCGTAGCTTCCGGCTATCGCGGCTATGGTCGCGGTCGGGGCGATCGCGATCATCAGCGAATTTCGAAGTCCGTGGTGCTTGATCTTCTCCCGCAGAGCGTTCCAACGAGCTGTATCCTCAGGCACGACGCCCCAAAGGTCGAACTGAAGCTGGCCTTCGGCCGCACGCGTTTCGGGGAACGCGGGATGCGCACCCTTGGCTTTGGCAAGTTCGCACGAAGCGTCGAGGGCGGCAAAGTAGATCTCTTCCTGGATCTTCGCCGAAAGCTTTCTTGCCGGCTCCGAATCGAACGCGAGGCGAAGCTGAAAGAAGACGTCCTGAAGGCCCATGACCCCGAGCCCGATGTTACGCCACCGATGATTCGAGTCGGCAGTGCTCGGGATCGCGTAGTAATTCAGGTCGATCACACGGTCGAGCTGCCGCACCGCGAGGCGAACGTTCGATCGAAGCTTTTCGAAGTCAACCTCAGCCGAGACACCGGCCTCCTGCTGGCCGGCTGCCGTAGAAACGGCTGCGTTCCGTACGTAACGCGCGAGATTGATCGAGCCTAAATTGCAGACCGCAGTCTCTTCGTTCGATGTGACCTCGATTATCTCCGTGCAAAGGTTCGACAGATGAACGACGTTCCCGGGCTTAGCCGTCTGATTCGACTTCTTATTTGACGAATCTTTGAACGTCATCCAACCGTTGCCCGTCTGTGCCATCGTCCGCATCATTTTCGCGTAAAGGTCGCGGGCCTTGATCTGTCGGACGAATGATCCGTCTGACTCAGCCTGGGTATAGGCTGCCTCGAACTCCTCACCGTAAAGGTCCGGAAAATGCGGGACGATCTTCGGGTCAAAGAGCGACCAAAGCTCGTCGGCCTCGACGCGGCGCATGAAGAGGTCCGGGATCCAGTTGGCCAAATTCAAGTTGTGCGTGCGGCGGGCATCGTCGCCGGTGTTGTCGCGAAGTTCAAGGAAATCCTCGATGTCCGCATGCCACGTTTCAAGGTAAACGCAGGCCGCCCCTTTTCGCTTCCCGCCCTGGTTGACCGCCGCGACCGATGAATCTAGCGTCTTCAGCCACGGGACGATGCCGTTCGAATGCCCGTTCGTTCCGCGGATCAGCGAACCCTGCGATCTAACTCGGTGGTAAGCGATCCCGATGCCGCCCGAAAACTTCGAGAGCATCGCGACATCCGAATACTTTTTGTAAATGCTGTCCAGGCTGTCCTCGGGCGAGTCGAGCAAAAAGCAGCTCGAAAGCTGTTCGTGCTTGGTTCCCGAATTAAAGAGCGTGGGTGTCGAAGGAACGTATTCGAGCGAAGAGAACAGTCGGTAAAGTTCGATAGCCTCGTTCGGCGTTTCGGAAAGGCCGCAAGCGACGCGCATCCAGAAAAACTGCGGGGTCTCGATGACGTCGCGCGTCACCGGATTTTTCAAGAGATAGCGATCGTACAGCGTGCGAAGGCCAAAGAATTCGAATAGATCGTTGCGGGTCTGGTCTATTGCGTCATTGAGCTTGCGGCTGTTTTCCGAAACGAACGTGACAACGCGTGGTGCGATGAGGCCTTCTCTAACGCCAAACGCGATCGACTGTGAGAACGAATAAATTTCCTGGTTGCGGACTTCCTTTTCGATGTACTGGTTCAGGAGCCGGGCGCCCAATCGCGAATACTCCGGTTCTTCGAAAATGAGGCTTGCCGCGGTCTGGATGGATAGTTTGTCGAGTTCCTTGGTGGTCGCACCGTCATAAAGGCCGCTGATGGTCTTGGTCGCGATACGGATGACGTCAACGTTCGGCAGATTGTAGGTACAGCGTGAAATGGCTTTGACGATCTTGTTGATGTCAACGGGTTCAAGGCTCCCGTTACGCTTTCTGACCTGCATCGTGGTCTGCGTGGTCTCATCGTCACGCCTGGCTGCTGCTGCTCCGGTTGACTGTCCGACAAAATTATCCATCCTCGTGCGTTCCTCCTGTTGAAGTTGTGGGGCCCTGCCGGCATCAGGATCGGCCGTGCATGCAGCCGCCGAAAAGAATAGAGACGAGTATCCTCAACCCCGGCTTCACTTGAAAAGCGGCGTCCTTTTCGAACCCTTTGGTTTGATCTGGATTTGTTTGGGCCTTTTTAAGGCTTCCTACCGGCTGCCGTTACTCGTCTTCAATTGATGAGTTCACGGTCTTATTGGCAGTCTTCGTTCCCCATTACTGCTAGCGGGGCAGTCACGGCCGCTTTAGCGGCCGCCTTTTACGGTCTCGAAGTAGTAATATCAACTCCGCGTTCCTTCAGTGGATATAGACTATATTGTAGCAGTTTGGGTTTGTCAACACTAAATATGGTGGTTTTTAAACTAATCGCTAAGACGAGCGAAATCAATGGTTTAAGCGGAGACGGTTTAGGTAAAGCGTGAATCCGGCCGTAACATCACGGTAACACACGCAGTAGCAGTTATTTAAGCCTGAGTTTCATTCCGACGTGCGACCGGGCAAAGCCGAGCGTCTCATAAAAAGCATGAGCCCTTTCCCGGCTCGAATGGCTGGTTAACTGCATGGAAACGCAGCCCTTTTCGCGAGCTTGCTCAATAGCCCAGATCATCATCTCGCGGCCGAGGCCTTTCCCACGGTGCTTTTCATCGACTCGGACGGATTCGACCGTGGAGCGTTTACCGCCCTGGAAACTGATAGATGGCGTGAAGGTAAGCTGAAGAGTTCCAACGACATTGCCGTCGAGTTCGGCCACGATCAATTCGTTGTTCGGGTCGGCCTCGATCTCGCGAAAGGCATTAAGATAATTTTCTGAAAGCTGTTCCGACAGGTTCTCGCGTTCGGCACCAAGGCTATCGTCGGCCAGCATTCGGACGACGGCGGGAAGGTCGCCGATTCCCGCGTGCCTCATCTTCAGTCTCATTCGTTCAATATACACACGCTCGGCAATTGGCCGAAACACAGGATCCGACCGTCGGGAAAACCATCTTGCTCGGGCTCTTTCATTTAATATCGCGTATGCTTTTTTCCCAGGCGCCTTGTTGCGTAAGAACGTGGACCTCAGAGACCTGTCCTTTGGCGTCACGCACAAACTTAATACGCGCCGTCGGCACTATCTCCAGTCGAAATTCGTCCTTCGCTTCGCCCGGCAGCAGCTTCAGCTTTGGCCCGCCGGTCCGCTGCAGGAAAAGCGTGCCGTTCTCTTCGGAAATGGTCCGATCGCCGTAACTGCCACCGTATTCGCCGCCGGGAGCCGCGGCTTTGGCCGGTTTGGATCGCTCGAGTTTGATCAAGCGGTTTGCCTGGTCGAATGTTATCGAATATTCGGCAAGCGCCAGACTGCCGATGTTTGCCGAACCGAGAGCCGGAAAAGTAACGGTCGGAGATTCGTGCTTGAATGGGCCAAAAGTGATCGCATCCTTCAGCTTGACCCGTTTGATCTCGATCTCGCTGGTGACCGTCCGGGCCCGGCCGACCGTGACCGGCTCCGATTCCTTCTCGAGCTTTTCAACCAATTCCGCGGGCAGCATAAAAGCTCCGGCCATATTTCCGGAATCTATGTGGGCTTTGATCTTTTCAGCCCCGACGCCGATCTCGACCACCGGAACACCGTTCGGAGATTCGAACGAGATCACGTCCGGGCCCTTCGTTAAGGCACCCTTCGATATTCGAACCTTCTTGCCCGGATAATCCAGCGTGATCAAATACTCACTGAACAGATTGAAACCGAGGATGCCGTCGATCTTTGGCAGGTCCGGCCGCGGGTTGTAGTTTCGCGATGGGGCTCGTACGTTCTTGAATTCCAGCCCGCCGACAATGATAGATGCAGCCTCATAGACCGGCAGCACGCGGGCATTCGCACCCGACCCATCGCTCGCCCTGATCTCGTCGACCGGCTCCAGCCCCAATGCCTTCACCAGCGTCTCATCCAACCGGGCCTGGCCCTGGCCGCCCGTGTCGATTGCGAAGAGATACGGGCCCTTGCCGTTGACCATAACTTCGACAGCCGGCATCGATCCTCGCATCTTCATCGGCAGTTCGACCGCCGATCCCTTTTGGGCGGAAGCGAATGTCGACAGAAGCAGAACCAGGATCAGTGCATATAATGGCCGGGCATTATTCATATACTTCGTCCTCACAAAAGTGCTTCGAATTAAACACTCGATTATCGCACCGACAGCCCGCCGATTTGTTAAGGAAAGGAAAAATGGTTGTTAAGGATGTTAAATCCAGTACCTTTCCGCGCAGGCCGGCTGTTATTTATTCGACCACAAGACCGTCCCATGCGAATTCGACGGTTGGCGGAAGCAGCCGTGAATCGCGTTCGTAAAGGATATCGTGGTTCAGGTGGGTCAGGTACGCACGCTTCGGCTTGAGGTCAGCGATGATCTCGAGGGCCTCGTCCAGATTCAGATGGGTCGAGTGAGACTTAAGCCGGACGCAATCGAGCACCAGAACATCCAGATCGCGCAGCCCGTCCATCGAGTCCGGCGGGATGGTTTTCAGGTCGGTCGCATAAGCAAAGTCGTTGAAACGGTACGCGACCACCGGAAGCTTTCCATGGATCACCTCGAGCGGGGTGATCTCGATATCGCCAATGCAGAAAGGTGAGCCGTGAACGACCGTGTGCGGAATAAGCTGCGGCAGCCCGCCGCCGAAATGCGTTGGCTCGAAGATGTATTTGAAGATCCGACGAAGATCGACCCACGCGATCTCATTGGCAAAGATCGGCATCGCCCCGTATCGAAAATTCAACGGGCGAATGTCATCGAGGCCGAAGACGTGGTCAACGTGGCAATGAGTAATGAGGACAGCATCCAGTCGGCGAATGTTCGCCCGCAGGGCCTGCTGTCTGAAATCGCTCGATGTGTCAACAAGAATGGTCTTTCCCGCATGTTCGACAAGTATCGAAACGCGAAGCCGTTTGTCGCGAAGGTCTTCGGAAACACACGTCTCACAGTCACAGGCGATCGACGGGACGCCGGTAGAAGTGCCTGTGCCGAGAAATGTGAGCTTCATGAGTTTATCGAGTTCAGCGAGTTCGGCGTGTTGGGGGAGTTCAGTCGCGCAAGTACTTCGCCAATGCTACGGTCATCTTCGAGATCTCTTCCAACATCTCATAAGCCTCTTGAAACTCCGTACTCGTTATGTAATTCAGATCCAGAGCCACGTATAAGTGTGATTGGAGTTCGATAGCTGAACCACGCGAAATATTCAAGAAGTTCGCAAACTCTGCCCTCGTCCTTCGTCCGTGGCCTTCGGCGATATTCGCCATGATGGAAACACTGGCCCGCTTCATCTGATCACGTAGACTGAAGTCCTTGGCGAAATCACCCTTGTTGGAAATTGAGTAGATCTTTCGAGTTACTTCACGCGCCTTTTGCCAAGCTTGGATTTCCTCAAATGTCTTGAATGTAGCCACGCTTGCGGATCTCCACGTTGCCAAAATCTGATCTAATTGAACAAACTCGCAGAACTCACCAAACTCGAAAAACCTGCCGAACTATTTTTTTCCAAGAATATCAGCCCCAGAGAATTTCCTTGCCGCCTGTGCTTTCAGCTTTTCTTCGGTTGCCCGGACCATCGCAACGTACTGCATTCGCAGATCCGCAAGGAGGCCCTCAAGCAGCCGGGACTCCTGTTTGTGCAGATTACCTTTCGTCTTTTCCTTTATCATCCCGAGCACGTCGAGCCAATATTTGCCCGTCTCGAGATCAACGGCCCTTTGTCCGGTAGCCGGATGCGGGACCGCACCTAGGGCAGCGGCCGCATTTGTCGCAAGCGTCGACAGGAAATTAACGAAACTTGCGGGATCTTCGGCCCCCGGCAAGTCTTCATCTTCGGCGTCGAATGGCGCGACATCGTCCGCATCAATAACGGGCTGTGGAGCGGCAGGCGCCGATTGGGCGGTCACGATCGGTTCGGCGGCGGTAACGTCCGATTCAGAAGATACGGGTTCATCCTGCTTCGGTGCGTCAAGCACCACGCCTTCCTTGACCGATCCATCCGGGTTGAATTTACGTCGGTCAGTGACCTTAAAAGTTACGTCTTCCTGGTTTTCTTCGTGTCCGATCATAGCTGTAAAATTCAATTTTGATAGTAGCATTTCGTAAAAAACTCTGAAAAGGCCCGCTGCCGTAGAGTCTAATTTGTAAGACCTTACGTTCCAGGGAAATCAGTTTGCGCCGATCCTTCCCGAAGGGCAATTGGCCGCGTGCTCCAACACACGGACAAGACCGACTCAGTCTGCCAGGGCGTTTTACCGAACTTGAACCATACAAGGGACGTCAAAACACGTTCACCTTCGCACCCATCTTCGGATCCACGCCGTAAAAGGGCGTGGCTAATTGCCGCTTCGCGGATCGCTTGCATACGCGTCATGGTGTGATACCAAAATTTAGATACGCTCCGAAGCCCGCCCGGTTTCTTTCATCGCATGCGGATCATTCGTACCTTTCCTATCGTTCGTATCGTTCCTGCCGTGCGGATCGGCGTTCGTTTTCGTTCAAGCTTATGGCAGAGTTGCGGGTGTGAGCGAAACTCTTGAAATTTTCGGTTCTTTGAAAAAATCGACGATGGGCCCACGGGCGCCCGCGGCGCCGGTGAGCCGTCTCAAGTCGCCCGGCCGCAAATCACTCTCAGATAGGGATTTAGGGGAAAAGGCGTCTCACCTGCCCCTCTGTCCCTTAAGTGAGACGATTTCCGGGTCAAGGCAATGAGAATAAAGAGTTTAAGCTGTCTCACGTGTGAGACGATTCGAAAACCGGTCTTGCGGCCGGTTAGAGCAGTACCTAGACTTTCGGTGTCTTCTGGATTCTAATAATGCCAATGTCCAAATCGTTTGACGAACTGATCGCGGTAATGGCCCGCCTGAGGGCCCCGGGCGGCTGTCCGTGGGATGCGGAGCAGACTTACCAGTCACTTTCACAGTATTTGCTCGAGGAAGCTTACGAAACTTTTGACGCCATTCAGGCGGCCGGTGAGACGGGCGACACCTCTCACCTTGTCGAAGAACTTGGCGACCTGTTGCTTCAGGTCGTTTTTCATTCGACGATCGCGGCCGAGAAGGGAGATTTCACTATCGACGATGTTGCGGCCGGTGTGTCGAAGAAACTTGTACTACGTCACCCGCATGTATTTTCCGATGTAAAGCTGGAACGAGCCCAGGACGTTCTGGACAATTGGGACGAACTCAAGGCCAACGAACGTGAGGCCTCCGGGAAACCGGCACGGACCGACGGCTCTTATCTGGATGAGGTTCCGGTCCATTTTCCCGGCTTGCTCGAGGCGCTCAAGCTGACGAAAAAGGCCGCAAAAAAGGGATTTGACTGGCCTGAGACGGGGCAGATATTTGAAAAGGCGGAGGAGGAGATCCGTGAGCTTGGAGAAGCCTCTGCCGCCGGTGACCTTCCGCATATCGAGGAAGAGATAGGCGATCTACTCTTCGTTATCGTCAACCTGGCCCGGCGGTTCGATGTTGAACCTGAGACCGCCCTTAAACGCACTAACCGCAAGTTCCGCGAACGGTTTAGGTTTATTGAGGACCAGCTTGAATTGAACGGGCGTTCTTTGGATGACGCGAGTCTCGAGGAAATGGACCGGCTTTGGGACAAGGCAAAGGCTCAGCGTTCGGCTTGAGCCGATGACCGTCGGGCTCTTTGACAACCGAGCGCCTCAAGCAGCACTTTTCGCACCTCATCGTAGATCCCTGGCTCTTTCGATTCGCGCGAACCCGCGACGTTCAGGACCTCGATCTCAAATGACGTGAGCCATAGCCGGATCCTTTCGGCTGCGGAGGCGATCGATAATTTATGTAGATCGATGTGAAGTCGGGGGCGGCCAAGCTCGCGGGCGATCTTGATCGTTAGGGCCGAACCTCCCTTTGGCCGCCCTTTGGTAAGCACTACGGTGCCGTCAGAGCTTTCGACGTTCCGCCGCGTTCGCACCGCCGGGTCAGCGGCCCCGCTATCAGACAGACCGACATAGCGATCGGGGATCGGCCCGTCTTCGGCCCAACGATCCGATGGAACAAAGCCGCCGATCGGGATCCCAAGCTCGATCGCAACATCAAGGCCGGCCCTGTCGGCACCGGTCTGTCCGCCGGAAACTATCTTCTGGACCATAACCGTCTACTCTGCGAACAGTTCCGACAACATGGCCAGGGTCGCTTCGGCGGTATCAGCGTCTAACTCGCCGATCCTCTTCACCAAGCGGGTACGATCGACGGAACGTAGTTGGTCGAGGATCACAAAGCGTTCGTCATTGAGGAATTCCGTAGGTATGCGTGTTGGATAGCGAGCCCTCGTCGATGCAAGCGGGGCAATGAGAACGTGCTCGAGGTTGCGATTCAGTTCATCCGGCGAAATGACGACGCCAGGGCGAGTGTTCTTTGGGTCGTCCGTCACCGCCTCGTCCAGGTTGATGAGGTAGACGTCAAAACGCCGTACCTCGCTCGCCGAACGCTGATGCTGCTTGCCCGTGCTCACCATTGCCATTCCTTTTTGTCGAACTCCGTGGCGGCCCCTGCAGTATTCGCGAGATCGTCGTCTGAATCGGAAAGACTGGTGAAAATAGCGTCCCAGTCGCCACGCGGTTTCTTCACGTTGCGGATCAGAATTCCATCGGGCAAGACCTGTAGTTCAACCTCACCGGAAATTCCCGTTTCCTCAAGCATCATCTTTGGAATGCGGATACCCTGGGAGTTCCCGATCTGAATTATCTGGGCCTTCATAATTACATCGTAATTACAATTCCCTAATTGTCAACCTATCCTTTCAAGGCCGCCCATAAACGGGCTTAGAACTTCCGGAATGAGTATCGAGCCGTCTTCCTGTTGGTAATTCTCTAGTATTGCGATCCATGTCCGCCCCACGGCAAGGCCGCTTCCGTTAAGCGTGTGGGCGAACTCGGGTTTCCCACCTCCCGCCCGTCGAAACCTCAGGTTCATACGGCGGGCCTGAAAGTCGCCGCAGTTCGAGCAACTGGAGATCTCTCGGTAGGTCTGCTGCGACGGCAGCCAAACCTCGATGTCGTAGGTCTTTCGGGCCCCGAATCCCATGTCGCCGGTGGAAAGAACGACGGTCCGATAAGGCAGTCCCAACCGCTGAAGAATTCCTTCGGCGTGAGCGGTGAGCTTTTCATGTTCGGCCTCGGATTCTTCCGGAAGGCAAACCTTCACCAACTCCACTTTTTCAAATTGGTGTTGGCGGATCAGACCACGCGTGTCCCGGCCGTAGCTTCCGGCCTCGCTGCGGAAGCACGGTGTGTAAGCCGTGTAGTTCTTCGGAAGATCCGTCGCGTCAAGGATCTCTCCCGCGTGATAGTTCGTCACGGGCACTTCCGCCGTCGGGATCAGGGCAAAGCCTCGTTCATCTTTGATGTGGAAAAGGTCATCCTCGAATTTCGGCAGCTGGTTCGTACCGAATAACGCATCGCGATTTACAAGGAAAGGAGGCAGCGTTTCGGTATAGCCGTTTTCGGTGGTGTGAACCTCGAGCATAAAATTGATCAACGCCCGCTCGAGTCGGGCTCCCACACCGTTCAAGATCGCGAATCTTGAACCCGCGATCTTGGTTGCACGCTCGAGATCGAGAATCCCGAGTGCTTCGCCCAGGTCGACGTGATCCTTTGGCTCGAAATCAAAGGTTCGCGGCTCTCCCCACTTGCGGATCTCCTGGTTTGCCGATTCATCGGCCCCGGCAGGCACATCATCTGCCGGAAGGTTCGGCAAGCCCGCCAAAAGGTCATGCATCTCGGCCTCGGCCGCGTCCCGTTCCTTTTCCAGGACCGCCTGCTTCTCTTTCAGTCCGGCTACTTCGGCTTTCTTCGCTTCCGCTTCGTCCTTTTGGCCCGACTGCATCAAGGCCCCGATCTCCTTACTGGCCGAATTGCGAAGCTGGTTGATCCGGTCCGCTTCGCCGATCACTCGGCGTCGCTCGGCATCAAGCTCGACAAAACGCTCCAGGCTTTCAGCCGGAAAATTGCGGTTTGCCAACCCAAGGCGAACCGCCTCAAGATTATCTCTTACAAAATTCAGGTCTAACATTTAACAACTATGCCGGCCGGCCTTTGAAAGCCGCTTCCGTTCCACTAAAATTAGGAATTTGCCTCGCTAGATGGCCCGAAGCGAACCAAATTCAAACGATTAATGTAACAGTGTTATATGGCCCGAACAATTCGTAAAGCCGTTTTCCCCGCCGCGGGGTTGGGCACGCGGTTCCTGCCCGCGACCAAGGCATCTCCGAAGGAAATGCTTCCGCTCGTCGATAAGCCTCTCATCCAGGTTTCGGTCGAAGAAGCCGTTGCCAGCGGTATCGATTCGGTCCTGATCATCACCGGCCGCGAAAAATCCGCGATCGAAAATCACTTCGATATTTCGTTCGAGCTCGAACACCTATTGAAAGAAAAAGGTAAAACGGATTTGTTCGAGCTTGTTCGTTCGATCTCGGACATTGCCAAGATCAGCTACACCCGGCAGAAAGAAGCTCTCGGACTAGGGCATGCGATCTATCAGGCAAAGGACTTTGCCGGCGATCAGCCCTTTGCGGTGCTGCTTGCGGATGACGTCGTCGACGCGGAAACACCGGCCCTCAAACAGATGGTCAATGTGTTTGAAAAATACAACGCCCCGGTCGTCGCGACGATGCAGATCGAGGGAGAGGCGATCTCGCGTTTCGGCGTTATCGACGCCGAAGAGGTCGAACCCAATGTTTTTCGCGTCAAAGACATGGTCGAGAAGCCCGCCTTTGCCGACGCACCTTCGGACCTTGCCATCATCGGCCGCTACATTTTCACGCCTGAGATCTTCGATGCTATCGAACGGACAGAGCCGGGTGCCGGCGGCGAGATCCAAATAACGGATGCGATGCGTCTTATGCTGAAAGACCGGCCCTTCTACGCAGTTAAGCTGCAGGGAACCCGGCACGACGCCGGCGACAAACTCGGGTTTCTGATCGCGACCGTTGAATTTGCACTCAAACGGGACGATCTTGGAAGCGGCCTTCGCGATTATCTTCGCTCGCTCGACCTGTAACAACAACGTTAGGTTATCGGCCAAACGGATAATGATCCTGCAGGCCTAACCAGTGAAATCGTGTAACGCGGTCCAGTGAACCTACTGCAATAAACAACCCTTCGATCGCTGGGATTCACCCGTCCCGTCAACGCGGCACGTCTCTGGCTCCGTCCGGGTCCCTAAACTCTGCCGCGACGCACGTTTAGGGGCCGCGAATTCGCAAATCTCATACCGATTCGCTAAACTTTTTACTTTAGATAGTTAACTTTGGGCCCTCGGATGAGGGCCGCAGGAAGGCTTTAAATGCCGCTGGCAACGATCCAAGAGGCCGTACAGGATATCCGCGACGGTAAGTTGATCATCATCGTCGATGATGAGGACCGCGAGAACGAGGGCGATCTTGTTTGCGCGGCCGAAAAGGTAACACCCGAGATCATCAGCTTTATGGCGGTCCACGGCCGGGGACTGATCTGCCTTCCCTTGACCGAGGAACGCTGCGACGAACTGCAATTATTCCCGCAAACGGCGAATAACACCTCGAGCATGGGAACGGCATTCACGATCTCGATCGAGGCCCGCGAAGGCGTTACCACCGGCATCTCGGCAGCCGACCGCGCAAAAACGATCCTCACCGCGGTCGACCCTCGATCGACGCCGGCCGATCTTGCCAGGCCCGGCCATATATTCCCTTTGCGGGCAAAACGCGGCGGAGTGCTGGTCCGAGTCGGGCAGACCGAGGCCAGCGTCGACATGGCGCGGATAGCCGGTCTAACGCCCGCGGCGGTCATCTGCGAGATCATGAACGACGACGGGACCATGGCCCGAATGCCGGATCTTGAGATCTTCGCTGAAAAACACGGGCTAAAGATCATCTCCGTCGCCGATCTTGTCCGATACCGGATCGAGCAGGAGACCCTGGTCAAGAGGATCCTCGAATCGGAGCTTCCGACGAAGTACGGAACTTTCACGGCCCTTGCCTATGAAAACGTGGTCAACGGCGAGGTCCACGTCGCTTTCGTGATGGGGGATGTTGCGCGGGCAACCGAGCCGGTCCTGGTTCGCGTCCAAACCGAGAACATTACGTTCGCAATGTTTGGATCGACCGTTGGCGAAGCCTCTGGTGCCATCCGCTCCTCTCTCCGGAAAATTGCCGACGAAGGCCTCGGCGTCGTCCTTTATCTCCGCCAGCGTGAGAACAGCCTCGACCTGGTGAACCAGCTTCGAACGTATGCTTTGATGCAGGCCGAGGGTATTGATTTTAAGTCGGCAAAACATCAAACTGGATACGGAAAGACCCACGACCACGGGATCGGAGCCCAGATCCTAAAGGACCTCGGCGTGAGCCGAATTCGGCTCTTGTCGAATCATCCCCCAAAAGTGAATGCGATCGAGGCCTTCGGGCTTGAGATCGTTGAAACCGTCGGCCTGTAACTATGTGGCTGTCCATTTTTTCCTATGCCCGATGAGGAAGTAGAACCGATCGAGCAGCCCGAATCGGCACCGCCGGCCGAAAATGGCGGCACACCGAAGCGGCGCTCGCGCTTGGGGCGGCTTGCGATCATCGCAGCCGTCATGACAGGTGCGCTCATCGTTTCGGGGTTGGTCGGTGCGATCCTCTTCCGTGCCGGTGTTCTCGATACCTACGTAAAAGGCCAGTTCACTGCAAAAATGAACGAGATCGGCGTCGATTTTGACGCTAATGTGTTCAGTGTCGGAGTCTCACCGTTTGAATTGGTGCTGAAGAATGCAACGTTCAATGACCGGACAACCGGAGAAAAGCTCTTTTTCATCCGTGACGCACGTCTTGGTTTGAGCGTCACGGACCTGTTCGCGTGGCAGCTTAGCCGCGACATCTCGATCGATACGACCGAAATTTCGGGGGCGGAGGTATGGATAAGATTCGATGAGGACGGAAGGTCGAACTTTTCCAACCTGAACCTCGTCGAGGATGAGGCCGGAAGCCGTGTTAATTTCAAGTATCAGTCCGTCAAATTCACGCTTCGTGACGGGACCGTTCACCTCGTTGACGGCTCGCGTTCGATCGCGGCCGATGCGAATGACGTGGTCTTCCTTCTTGAACCGGTCGACGCTTCTGTGCCTAACGATGAGAAACGCTACAGTTTCGACCTGACGTCGACCGCCTCTCGGTTCGTTTACGACGGCCGGCCTGTTGACCCCATCGACCTGAAGGCACAGGGGATCGCCGACCGGACAGGGGCCGAAATTCACCGCCTTGCATTGCAAAGTCCGGTAGCGAGATCGGAACTCAACGGTCGCATCACCGATTGGGCCGCGTTGAGATACGAGCTGAACATTGAATCGACAGTCGACCTGACCCAAGCCTCGACCGTCTTTCCGCTCGGAACTCCTATCCGCGGCATCGGTAACTTCAAAGGCAAAGTCACCGGCGAGGGTGAATCGTATCGAATAGACGGCTCCGTGGATTCGGAATCGCTGACGGCCGAGGGCATCTATCTTCGCGGGATAAACGTTGCGGCAACGGTCGAAGGGACCAATTCCAAATACGCCGCCAACGGGATCGCCGTCGCCCAGTTACTAACATTTCAGGATTTCAGGGTCGAATTTCCGAAACTCGCGGGCAATGTCCGCGGAACCGGCACCGATTTTCGCTGGGTAGGCGAACTGCAGGCGGTTGCGGCCGGGTCCGGCTCGCTTACGCTCGGCGGTCTGTTTCTCTCCGACGCGGTCGCAGAATATCGCGACCGTCAGTTGGCGGCTTCAGCCTCAAGCGGAAGGGCCCGGAGATTCTCGATCGATGATACCGAGTTTTCCGAAGTGGCCGCCCGCGGCCTTAGATACTCGATGCCGAATGGCGACCCGAACTTGACGGCAGATTCGGTAACGGCCGGAACACTCGACACCAATGGCGTCGAGCTCAAAGATATGACGGGCCGCGGCCTGAAGGTCGTAAATTCGAACGGCAGGACAGACGTGACGCTGAATGACGTGCGGGCCGGAAATGCTCGGGTCGAGGGGGCAGAGATCGACGGCGTCACGGCGGGTGATCTTTCGCTTACGGACCGGCCCGGATGGTTCGAACTGACCGCCCGCGATCTGCGGGCCGCCCGGGTGAATTCAAACGGTACGCGGATCGACGGGCTTCATTCACCTGAACTTAGGCTTACCGACTCCGGCGGAGAAACGTTGATCTATTCGGATGACCTCCGTGTTGCAAGCATCGACGCCGGCAGCGCCACCCTTGGCAGCCTCAACATCGCAGGGGTACGCCTGACAATTCGCGAGGGCCGCGTCCGGGGGACCTCCGACGATATAGATGCGGGCACGATCACCCTTGCAAAGGGCACCGGATCGCCGGAGGGAGGCAATATCGAGAACGTGACGCTGGCAAGTCCCGTTTTCATCCTTGAACCGTCGGGCCGTTATCGTGCAAGCTCCGATATGAGCATCGGCGGCGGGACGATCGGGAGCGTACCCCTCGGGGCAGCCAGGGCTCAGGTCGAGATCGATAATGACGGGGCCGATCTGAATGACCTGACGGCAAATGTGATGGACGGCCGGTTGGACGGACGGGCTTCGATCGCCTTCAACAACCGAAACCGCTCAGTCGTTAACGCCAGCTTCACGGGCCTTGATCTTTCAAAGCTCGTCTCGCTCCAAAGCGGACGAGTCATTCCGCTCGAGGGAAGCACCGACGGGCGGCTTGACCTCTCTTTTGCTGGGACCGACTACACGACCACATCAGGGACGGTCGACGCAACAATAACTGCGGTTGCCGGCCGGCAAGGTGAGAACCGTATCCCGGTCAACGGGCGTGTAGGCCTGTCCGCTGACAACGGCCTTTTTACCGTTGAACAAGCCGATCTTAAAACCGATAGGTCGGAACTCATCGCGACGGGCCGGTTCGACCTCCGCAACGATGATTCGAACCTGCAGATCTCTCTTCGTTCAACCGACGCAGGCGAGATAATGAACATCGTCAGGCTGACGGGTGCCGCTCCCGAGTTCGAGGCTCAGTTCGATTCTATGCAGGCGGAGATTGCGGGCCGCCTTGATTTTAATGGCCGCGTGACCGGGAACCTGACCGATCCATCGATAGACGGCAAAGCGGAACTCGGCTCACTCTCCATGCGCGGCCGCGATCTCGGCGCACTCACATCGAATGTTCTCGTTTCGCCGGCAGCGGCCGAGTTTCGTAACGGAAAGCTCCAGCAAACCGACGGCGGACTTGTGACATTCAACATTGCGGTCCCGTCTGTCGGTACGAACAACATCAGTGTCGATGCTCAACTAGCAGGTGTAAATGCCGGAAATCTCTTGGCAGCCCTGCCGGTCGAACTTCCGGAAAGGTTGAATGACTTCAATGGCAAGACCAGCGGTACGGTGAACCTCTCCGGGCTCCCGGATAACTCGACCGGTGAGATCAACATCGCCTCGGAGCGGGGCACGATCGCGGGACAATCATTCGACAACCTGACCGCAAAGGCTGTTTTCAGCGGGACGCTGATCGACATCGAAAGGGGGGAGATCAGGGTTGGGGATGGATTCGCATCCGCGAGGGGCACATACGACACCGCGTCCGAAAGATTCGATCTTGTCCTTAACGGAAAGGCTGTCCCGCTGCCGCTCGCCCTGGCCTTTCTGCCGGCCGACAGCGGCTTGCCGGCAATCACCGGAACAGCAGATCTGGACGCGACGGCAGTCGGCGAGTTCGACCGGCCCGCGACGATCAGCATTAACTTCAATGGGACCGCAAGCGACGTTGTGATAAACGACAGGCAGCTTGGCGGCGTCACGTTCAACGGGGTCACGGCGGGACAGGTGCTCGAAGCCGACCTCGTTGCAACGCTCGAAAACCGTCCGCAGACGATCCACGCGACCCTGAACTTCGGCGACGAGAATCTTCCGTTTCGGGTAGAGACAAACTTCGACCAAAGCCCGCTTGGCCCCTTCTTCGCCCTTATTCCGCAATTGAGGGGCATTTCGATCGAAGGAACCGGAACCGGCCGGGTCGAATTCGGCGGCAATATTGCCCAAAAGGATGCGGACGGCAATACGATTTATTCGGCCGATGCCCTGAACGGCACCGCCCGGTTCGACCAGCTATCCATGCAGGTCGAAAATACCCCGATCAACGCCAGCGAACCGCTTTCGATCCGTTTCGACACCCGCGAGATCGTCTTTGACAACGCTCGGTTCTCGGGCGGCGGATCGAACCTGACCGTTGCCGGCAGCAAGGCCCTTCAGGCCGGTCGCGATAACAACCTATCCATCGACGGCCGTATTAATCTTGCGCTTCTCAACGTCTTTCCGCAGATCGCGGGAACCGATAATTTTTTCGGCGGATTCGCTAATTTGGAAATGCGGCTCGTCGGCCCGAATGAAACAGCCCGCCTTTCGGGCACGGCCCAACTCGACAACGCTTCGTTCGCAACCTTTGTTGGATCGGATCGCCTCTCATTCGACCGGCTCCAAGGCCGCATTCTGTTCACTTCGAATCAGGTCCAGGCGGAGCAGGCGACCGGCTACCTCGGCGGGGGCCGGATCGTTGCGAACGGCGGCGCCCTTCTGGACGATAGGCTTCAACTCGCTTCCTTCAGGGTGGACCTTACAGGCAACAATATTACTGTCCCTTTACCCGAAGATTTCATCACGACCGGAGATGCCCGGTTGGAGGTATCCGGCCGCAGGGTCGGCGAGGGGCTCTCGACCCTGATAGCCGGTACGATCAGGACCCGGCGGAGCGTGTATACCGAAGACATCGACCTGTCGCGGATCGTCGGAGTCCGGCGTGAAGGATCTCTCGCAAGCGGTGCGTCATCGATCCGGGCACCGCGATTCGATCTGATCATTGAGGGCCGCGACGCCCTTATCGTCCGGAACAATATTGCTGACCTGACCGCATCTGTTTCCTTGCGGCTCGGCGGCACGACCGAGAACCCCCAGATCTCCGGCCGGGTCACGGCGAACAGCGGCACGGTCTTTTTCCGAAAGGACCGATATATCGTCCAGCGTGCGGTGGTCGAATTCCCGCCCAATACCGAGATCGAACCGATCGTGAACCTGCAGGCAGAATCCGAGATCGGCGGCTATCAGATCTTCGTCAACCTGTCGGGGCCCCTGACGGACACTGAGAATCTGTCGGCAAACGTGCGTTCGAGCCCGGCACTGCCGCAAGCCGATGTAATTTCGCTCATTACGACCGGAAGCCTGTCGAATACCGAATCGGGGATCCCGACGATCGCCCAGACCGGCATCAACACCGCCGCCGAGATCATTACCGATACGATCATTAACGATCCCGCCCGCCGGGCGACCGACAAACTGTTCGGGCTGAACGTGTTTGAGATCGACCCGATCATCTCAGGTCAGCGGCTGAACCCGTCGGCAAGGCTGACCGTCGGCCGGCAGATCAACAATAACCTTCGAGTGACGTATGCGACCAACCTGTCGCAGGACCAGAATCAGGTCGTTGCGCTTGAGTACCGCCTATCGAATCGGCTCTCGTTCGTCGCCCAATATGAACAAAGGTCGCTGTCAAACGTTACCCAGGACCGTAACAGTTTCAGTATCGAAGTTCGCTTCAGAAAGCGTTTTTAGTTTTTTTGGCCGAATAGCACGGCTTTGATCGATGTCTTTTCTTCCGCGTTCGGATACTCCCCATGCAGACCGCCCGAGGGCAGGATTCCCCCGGCGGCCCTTTCTCTCTGCCCTGATGGCGGCCGCCGCCGTTCTAGGGTTTGTCTCCGCCAGTTTTGCCCAGGGTGGTTTTGAGGGCCTCCGGATCGCCGACGTTCTGGTCACCTTCGAGGGCAGCGACACGAACCTTTCGCTTGCCGAGCAGTTCCGCCTGGCAGCGCGAGACGCGGTCGGGAGCACCTACTCAACGGTCCGAATTCGGGATGCGGTCGAACAGCTATACGGCACGCGGCGCGTCGCTTCCATCGAGGTCGAAGCAACGCCCGTCGAGCCGAATTCGGTGACGCTTCGTTTCGTGATCAAACGAAAGACGCAGGCTCAGCGGGTCTCGGTCCAGGTCGTCAATGGCGCGGAGGAGACGGGCGTTACGGAACAGGAGTTGTTGTTCCGGCTGACACTTTTGGATCCCGGTTCGATCGTTGACGAGCAGATACTCCAGGACAATACGAACCTGATCCTCGAATACCTGCGCGAAAGGGGATATTTCAATGCCGAGGTCACCTATTCTCAGCAGCCGCTTGGCACAGCTAACGAAGTCGCGGTCGTTTTCCGTGTAATACTCAATGCCCGCGCCCAGGTGCGGACATTTACCATCGACATTCAGGGCATCGACAACCGGATCTTCGACGACAAGCTGAAACTCCAGCCGGGGTCCGCGTTCTCACAGGAAGATCTGCGTGCGGACGAAGAAAAAATTCGTGAGATACTCCGCGGCGAGGGGTTTCTTGCGCCGACTCTCAGCGAGGCCCGTCCCGTCCTCGACCCGGAGACGAACAAGATCGACATTACAATGACCGGCACCAAGGGACCGGTCGTCGAGGTCGAGGTGGATTCCGAACGAAACCGGCCTGGTTCGGGTACCCAGAACCGGCTTCTTCCCATCAGGAGGGACGGGACGCTCGACTATTCGGCGATCATCGAGGGCGAGCGCAGGTTGGAAAATCATTACCAGGAACTGGGGTATTTCTTCGCAAATGTCACCTCGGTCTGTTCGGTCGAGCCGCCGCTCCAGGATCCGGGCTCGGGAACTCCGGCGAACGAGACCGAGTTTCTGTGTTCGGTCCTCTCAAACTCGGACCTGATGGACCGAAAAGTAAAGGTCACATACCGGGTGGACCTCAGCCGCCGGCTCAAGCTGACCGAGATCAGGCTAACGGGGACCGACCAGTTCACTATCGATGACATCAGGTCGGTCCTCGGGTCGCAGGAAGCCAACGTCCTTGGCATCATACCTTTATTCGGATACGGCCGCGGATACACAAGCGAGACCCTCCTCGACCGGGACGCGGCGACGATCCAGTCACTTCTTTCCGGACTGGGTTATCGGGATTCGACAGTTCGGGTGAATCAAGGTGTCAGCCTGGACGGCGAGAGCCTCGTGATCACTTTTGTCGTCGATCAGGGCCCTCCAACCGTGATCTCTAGCGTGCGGGTCGTCGGAAACAAGGACCTGACCGAGGCCGTCCTTTTGCAGCAGCTGCCGCCGCTTGTCGGAAAGAATTTTTCGCGGGCCAGAATGCGCAACGGCCAGCAGAGGCTCACTGAGTTCCTCGCCCAGGCGGGTTACTTTGATGCAACGGTCGACCCGTCGGTTGACGCAGGCACGGTCGACGCCGCCACCGGTGAACGCCTCCTCGGGATCACTTACGAGATCCGGCATCGTTCGAACCCACTTTCAGGCGGCCTGTTGACCGCACCGGGAGAGCGGACAACTCTCCCGGGTGAGGGCAAGAAGGTCTATGTGGGGCGGGTGATGATCACCGGCAACGAAGACACGAAGGCCTCCGCGATCATTCGGGCCCTTTCGGTCCGGCCAAACACGCTTCTAAGGGCCGGCGACATTTACGCCAGTGAGCAGGCACTTTACTCTACTGACGTATTCTCCCGCGTCGAGGTGAAGGAACAGCCCGCCGGCGATACGCCTGACGGACGGCTCACGGACCTGATCGTTAACGTTGAAGAACAGGCCCCGCGTATTTTGTCGTACGGCGGTGGTTTCGCGACCGATCTCGGGGCGAGCGGCTTCGTCGATATTCGCCACATGAACCTGTTCGGAAACCTTTGGCAGGGCGGCGCCCGCGTCCGGGTAAGCCAACGCCAGCAATTGGCGCAGATCGACTTTCTGAACCCTCGTTTCCTTCGCGATGGCGAGAACCGCTTCGCACCCCTGACCTTCACCGCACAATACTTGCGCGACTCGACCGTGACGCGATTCTTTCGATCCGCCTTTGACCGCGGCACGTTCGGTATTGTGCAGCGGCTTGATGAGAATGGAAACCCGATCGACGAATTCGGCCGCGACGTCGGCGACCCGACCCTTAACCGACTTACCTTCACCGCCGAAACGAACCGGACCCTGAGCCGAAAGGACCGCAGCATCTTGTTCGTTCGCTACCGGTTTGAAGATGTCCGGCTATACAACATTCAGAGCCTGTTGATCAAAGACCTTCTTGAGCCCGATGACAACATCAGGATTTCGGGTTTTGGGGCAACATTCGTACGCGACACTCGCGAGAACTGTTCGATCAGGTACACCGTCCTCGACATCATCGAACGCGGCGATCCGGGCGATCCCTGCCGATACAGCGCAAGCGATCCGACCGGCGGCAGCTATTTCACGGCCGAATTCAACACGTCTCTCCCTGCCCTGGGGGCGAACATCGGCTTCAACAAGTTTCAGGCATCCTACAACGTCTACTACTCGCCCGGGATTCTCAGGAAGACGACTTTTGCCGCCAGGGCGATCGTCGGCCTCGCCCATGTTTTTTCCTCTCGCGACCGCTTCCGGAATGTCGATATCCCCGAACTCGAAGGTATACTTCCGATCAGCGAGAGATTCTTCGCCGGCGGGGCGAATACGCTCAGGGGCTTTGAATTCGAGTCGGCGGGCCCCCGGGTCGTGATCGTCCCGACGGGAACTTTTCGCAACAGCAACGGCGAGCAGGTCTTCCTTGATCCGTTCACCGTCCCCTTCGGCGGCAACGCTCTTGCGGTCGTCAACCTTGAGGCGAGATTTCCGCTGGCCGGCTCGTTAAGAGCGGTAGCGTTTTATGACGGCGGGAACGTCTTTCGAAGGATCGGGGATATTTTCAACCCTCCGGACGTGCCGCCGGACGATGTCTTCCGGCAGAATCTCCGTGCGATCTGGTCCAACACGGTCGGTGTCGGCCTTCGGGTCAAGACGCCTATCGGAGGTGAATTCGGTATTGATTACGGCTATTTACTGAATCCGCCTTCGTTCCTGATCCCGCAAATGAACGGCCCCAACGCCAACCTTCGTCTGCGTCAGGGCCAATTCCACTTCAGGTTTTCGCAGGCATTCTAGCTGCTCGGGGCTCGATCCCGATCATTGGACCGACGGCTCGGCCGGCCTCAGCTGACGGTATTGACCGTCACGATGTGGCTCTCGTCCAGTTCAAGCACAAGTTCGCCGCCCTGATCGGCCGCTCCCGGATCCGGCCTCCATTCTTCTGTAGGATAGGCATCCCGACCTTCGTCAACGGGTTCAGCCGGAGGCGTCGGGCCCCGTTCCAGCCGGACGCTCCGCTCTTTATGGAATGCTTTTGTCCGGTACATTGCCTTATCGGCCGCGATCAGAAGTACTTCAAAGGTCTCTCCCTGGCTCGGGAAGCTTGCCGCGCCCACGCTCACGCCAACGTCGCCGGTCACGCCGGGCACTGAAGATGCGTGGGTCTTGACGGCCTTTTCGATCCGGGCACAAAGTTCGATGACGTCGGCGCTGTCCATGTCCGGCACTAATGCCACAAATTCGTCGCCGCCGTATCGGGACAGAAAGTCATAGTCGCGCAGCTCGGATCGGATGATCCGGCCAATATCCTTCAGCATCGCATCGCCCGCCTTATGGCCGAGATTATCGTTGACCGACTTAAAGCCGTCCAGATCGAGCATTAAGAGCTGGAGCGTGCTGCCCGACCGCTTTGCCCGGGCAAGTTCCTTTTCGAATTGCCGGTGCAGGCTACGCGAATTCGGCAGCCCTGTCAACGGGTCGGTCAAGGCAAAACTCTCGCTCTCGGCATGCTTGATCGACTTGCTGATCGCGTCGCCGGCGATCCGGGCGATCGTCTCCAGCAACCGGAGGTGCTCTTCCTCGTAGATACCGACGCGGCCGCTGAATACGGAAATTGCGCCCAAAAGCTTATCTTCGGCAAATAACGGAACGCTTGCCATCCCTACGTACTGCCCGCAGATCTCAGGGTGCGAGAACGCGAAATCAAGCGAGGGGTCCACGTTCTCGACCGGCCGCTTCTTTTTCAGGACGAACCCGGTCGCGCCCTCGCCGACGGTAACACGCATCTTCTCGAGGGTCTCGCTGTTCTTGCCCGCCACGTGGACCGCCGTTGCCGTTCCACCGTCCTCATCAAGGAGGAAAACAAGGCACGTCTCGAACGGCACGAACTGCCCGACTTTCTTCGTCAAGAGCGCAAGCGCTTCGTCCGGGTCGAGAACGGTCCCAAAGTCCCTTGCCATCTCATATAGTGAAAAGACCTCTTGATTCGCTCGCTTGATCTGCTCCACGTAAGTTGTACCTCCCCGAAGCCCGTCCGGGCCGGCTGCTGCCGGCAAAGATTCGGACTCATAGCCAAAACCAAGAATTTCGACCTCCGATTCGAGATTGCTCAGATGTCGAAGGAATGTGTTGACGACGTTCGGATCGAACTGCGATCCGGCTCTGGACCTTAAGAAATTGCTCGCATCCTCGCGGCTGACCGCCGGACGATAAGGCCGGCTGCCGCGAAGTGCGTCGTAGGTGTCGGCAACGGCAAGGATACGTGCCGTGATCGGGATATCGGTACCGCTCAGACCGTCCGGGTAGCCGCTGCCGTCCCAGCATTCATGGTGATGCCGAACGGTCGGCACCACGGGATACGGAAAGCCGACCTTTTCTAGGATCGAAGCGCCGACGACCGCATGGACCTTTGTCTTCTCGAGTTCGGCGGGCGTTAGGCGTCCGGGTTTGTTCAGGATGTGCTCAGGCACCGCCAGCTTGCCGATATCATGCAGCAGGGCACCGGCCCTGATCGCGTTCAATCCGTTATCGTCGAGCCCGAGAGCCGCCCCGATACCGACGGCATAGATCTGCGCCCGGCGCACATGGCCCGTGCCGACCTGGTCCCGGGCATCGATCGCGGTTGCAAGAGCCTCTACCGTTGCGAGGTGGAGCCGGCTCGCTTCGAGCACCTCCCGCGTCTTCTGTGAAAGGCGGCGAACGTGGATCTGGAACGCCACATTACCGAGGACGGCGAGCGGGACCACAACCAGACCGAAAGCGTTGCCGAAGTGTCGAAATGCGGCGAATAAGAGAAGGGCTGCGGCTCCGGCAATGAAGTGGCCGAGGCCCATTTCGGCGAAGCCCGCTTTTTCAGGCCGCAACTGTGCATCACCTGCCTCCGCGGACCAGGAATAAAGCGCCGCTGCGGATACTTGATAGGCAACCAGCATTGCGGCCACCGACCAAATTACGTCCGATGGCACAAGCAGTGTCTCGGGCAAAACAAGCCCCGAACTGAATAGCCGATGCACACCGGTGAATGCCGCCCCGGCGGCCAAAGCACAACCGAGTTCGGCCATCGTCTGTTTTGCCCAAACGGCACGCCGGCCCCGGAAATCTGAGAACCGGGCAAGACCGGAAGAGACGGACACAAGCAGGCCGCCCGCGATACCCAGGTTCAGTATTCCCCAGAACACCGCGATATTTCGGAAGCTCACGTAGGCACTCGTGAAGGGCAGCCTTCCTTCGTACTTACAGAGAAGCACCGCAACGAGTATCGAGATCGAGAGCAGTATGAGCTCGTTGACAGACGGTGACCCCGGAATGAAATATCCGATACCGAAGACGAGCGGTGCGGCCGCAAGGCTTAGCCAGGGGCTTGATCCTGTCGGAAGATCGAATGGTTGTGGATCGGTTAGATTCATTGGAAACCGTCTTCGGACTGCGGCTGCGTCGGCCGGCAACTTATCCGGGAATGCCGCCGTCGAAGTTCGTGGATACAATTCGCGTGCCAATCCGGATCCGTGGACAGGTCATCTGCAGGCCCTTATGATCACGTGATAAAATCAACGCGGACTTCTTGCAGCGACTGGTACCCAAGAGCAAAATGACCGAAATCGATCAGATTGACCGACAAACTAAGAGGCCATCGTTGTCGTTGAAGACGGTGATCGTTTTGGTCCTCGCCTGGTGGGTTGTAGCCGCGCCGGCGGCGGCCCAGGACGATCGGGACGTGATCAAGATCAGGACGGATCTGGTCACTTTTGAGGTGACCGTAGCGGACAGGAACGGCAGGCCGGTCCCGAATCTGACCCGTGAGGATTTTCAGATCTTTGAGGACGGTGTCGAGCGAGACGCGGACTTCTTCGAGGCCGTTCGACAGGAAGGTACCGGACGGCCGCTCTCGATCGTGCTCGCTTTGGACGTATCCGGCAGCATGACCGACAGCGAAATGGAGAAGTTAAAGACCGCACTTGCGAGCTTCTCGAACCGGTTTGCAGACTTCAATTCTTATATTGCCATCACGACTTTTGCGATGAGGGTTTCGACCGTACAGGGCTTTACAAACCGCAGCGACCGGCTGGTCTCCGCCATATCGAAGCTAAGGCGGGAACGCGACGGGCTCTCGACACACGCTTATGACGCCGTGGACCATGCGGTCCGGCTCCTCGCGAATAAGGGGCCAAAGTATTCGGCCAATCGCCTGACCAAAAAGGCGGTCGTGCTCATAACAGACGGTTTTCCGGTCGGCGATATTGTCTCACCTCCAACCGTTATCGATCGGGCGCTTGAGGGCGACACGGCTGTCTATGCTCTGATCTTGCCGTCATATTCGAGGTTCCAGCCGTCTAAGCGGCCGCTGATCACGCCGCTCGAGGCCAGCGGCGTCATCGATAAGACCGGTGGGCGAAGCTTTTACGCGAGCGGTGACAACTTTGAACCGCTTTTTAAGGCATTGGGCGAGGAGATCGAATCGACCTACGCGATCGCTTTCTACCCAGATCGCGAGAGGCAGCCAAAAAACCAGTTTAGGAATGTAAGGATAGTGGCCCGAAAAGGCCTGACGGTGCGGCAGAACAGGACAGGGTATATTCCGGAAGTACCTTGAAACTCGCAACTTGACCGGACGTACCGACGCGGCACATTGCGCACGGTCCGACCCGCCGACTAATAGCGATCGGGCTCGTACTCGTCGTCTTCGTAATCGTCGTCATCGAACGAATCCTCAGAGCCATCGCTCAGGTCCAACTCGACCGGATCGAGGCCAACGACTACCAGATCGGACTGGCATTCTTCGCAGACGATCCGATCGCCCTGCTCGGCGTCGGCATCTACATACACCTCTTCATCACATTCCGGACAAACTGATGTCGGCATTTTCTAATTTCTCCCGAAATCTAATAGATTTATTGAATAGCTTTAACGAACGGACCTGTTCTTTGCTTCAAATCTAACTTTTCTTAAGAGCGTTTTGCAAGACGGCGGGCCGGCACTTCCCGGCCAAGCCTGAAAGATCTGGTTCCGCCGGCCGGCCTTGTGATGAAGTTTCCATTCAAACTGTTGAAAGACAAGCGGTTCGATGTCGTCGGTTTTGGTACAAACGCCGTCGACTTTCTTATCCAGGTGCCCGCGTACCCGGAATTCAACTCGAAGGTCGAGCTCGTCGATTACACCCAGGCACCGGGCGGCGAGGTCGCGAGCACTATGGCTGGGCTTCAACGCCTCGGGTTATCGGCGTCGTATGCCGGCAGGTTTGGTGATGATCCTGCGGGCGATATTGGCTATGCCTCGCTCGAAGAAGAGGGGGTCGACCTGACTTATGCCGAACGGATCGCGGGTGCCCGTACGCAGATCGCTTTCATCATCATCGACACCCGTAACGGTGAACGGACCGTCATCTGGAAGCGTGACGAGAGACTGCAATATCAGGCAGCCGACGCACCGCTCGCTGGGGTCTCGGAGGCGCGCATCGTTCACATGACGCCCCACGATACGTCCGCCTGCATCGAGATGGCCCGTGCCGCCCGTTCAGAAGGCGTGATCGTCTCCATCGACATCGACCGAACATTCAACGGGATCGAAGATCTGCTCCCGCTGGTCGATATCCTCATCGCTTCGTCCGACCTTCCGGCCGCCCTCACCGGGTTACCTGACCCCGGACGCTCGCTCGAACGCCTTAGGGAGATCTACGGCTGCGGGATCGTCGGGGTTACGCTTGGCGAAGAAGGATCGCTTGTACTAGGGCCGGAAGGGCTTGTCGAAACCCCTGCTTATCCCGTCCCCGGCGGCTGCGTCGACACAACAGGTGCGGGCGATTCATTCCGTGTGGGCATTCTTTACGGCGTGCTTACAGGCCGTTCCGTTGAAGAAAGCTGCCGTTTCGCAAATGCCGTGGCCGCGCTCAAATGCCGGGCCGTCGGGGCCAGGACCGCACTCCCTGGTGAAGCGGAATTGATCGAATTCGTCGAGGGATTCGGGTAAAGACGCTACGCCGATCGAAACTCCGTCTTTCGCCGCCGAAAGTTAGTAAAAAGTTATTTACAACGCGTAAAATCTGTTTTAACATACTTGTTGCGGTCGCTCCCTGGTCGGTCCTCGCCTGAGGTACGGCTCGGCCCCGCATATCCCTGCATCACCCGACAGATCTTCGACGAATGGATTCCAAGATCGGACTATTGATCCAGCTTACCGGTGTAACGCTTATCGCGTTGCTGACGATCTGTCTTCAAAGATCGATGCGGTCGCTGGCGCTCAAATACTGGACGTATTCGTGGCTCAGCCTTTCGTTCTCACTACTATGTCTTAGGTCGGCTCTCGACTTTGAAAAGCAGGCCGATTCGCTCTATAGCCTATATTTTTTCGGGGAGTATTTGTTCGGATTCATGCTGGTTGCCGGATGCCGGACCCTTTACGCGGAACGTGAGTTGAAGAAGCTCTCAGAACTTTTGATCATTCCGCTTGGCATCATCTCGATCGGCCTCCCGATGTACTCGAAGAACTTCGACGAGATGTACAATATCCACTGTCTCGTCATCTCCGGTTTCTTCGCTTCCGCGTTTCTGGCATTGCGGCATTCCCATCTTCGAAGCTTCGGCTGGAAGGTAATGAATGTTGCCGTCATTCTCCTCGCGATCGATTTCTTCCTATTCTTCGCCATTTTCTCGGCAAACTATTTTGTCGAAATGCCGATCGGCTTACTTCGCTATAACTCGATCGTCGACCTTGTACTCGAGATCACGCTCGGTTTCGGAATGGTAATGGTCCTTCTGGAAAAACTTGTTTCCGACTACAAGAACGCGAATGAGAAGCTTGAGGCTGCACACGACCGCCTCGAAAAGCTGGTAAATACCGACCCGCTGACTGCGGCCTTTAACCGCCACGCTTTTTATGGATTTGTCGGGAAAGGGGGAGGGAATGCCGAGACCGTCTCCGGCTGTGTCGGCTTCTTCGATATCGACGACCTGAAAACGATCAATGACCTGTACGGGCATACGGCCGGTGATCAGACGATCCGCGCGGTGGTTCACGCGATCCGCGAGATAATTAGGGCCGAGGACCTTATCTACCGGTGGGGCGGCGACGAATTCTTCGTCATCATGGTCGGCATGGAGGCTGAAATGGCAGCCATCCGTATGCAGCGTCTCGAAACGCTCCTGACCGCGATCAAACTTGAAAGTGCCCCTGAACCGATCAGCATCGGCGTTTCCAGTGGTTTTTGCGACTTTATGGGCGTGAAGGCCCTGGAAAAGGCGATCAACAAGGCCGACGAGGAAATGTACCGTCGAAAGGAAATGCGGAAACGGGCCCGCGAGGCACTTCCGGCACCAGCCGCACGATTTACCGAAAGCCCGTCCCAGCTCCCTGCGTGATACGCGGCGATCCGGCCTCCGAATAAAGACGAGCACGGGCCGTGACCGGTCTCGCAACGGTTCCGGCTATAGATTCTCGTTAAAGAACCTGGTAACTAATGCCCAGGCGTCTTCTGCTGACGTCTTGTCATAGACCTCGGGCCGCGTGTCATTGAAGAACGCATGGTCTGCATCGTATTTCACCGACTGTACGGGTAGATCGTATTTTGCGGCGGCATTTTCCAGGTAAGCGACCTTTTCAGGATTTATCCATGCATCCCTGGTCCCCGAGATGAAGATCGTCGGGGTTCTAAGGTTCTTCAACACATCTTCTTCAGGGATATCTCCGTAAAACGGAGCCGCGGCCCCAATGCCGCCGAGTTCGCACGCTGCTCGCAGGGCAAATGTACCGCCCATGCAGTAGCCGGTGATCCCGACCTTCGCCTCGCCGTCTGCTGCCCGAACTGCCTCGATCGTGTTCTTGATCGTATCAAGGCCGTCCTCGATCGAAAGCCCATGCATCATTTTCGAGGCCTCATCCGGATCTGCGGCCAATTTTCCGCGATATAGGTCCGGGGCGATCGCGGTGAACCCTTCGGCGGCATACCTGCCAGCAATATCTTTGATGTGGTCGTTCAAGCCCCACCATTCCTGTATCAGGATAACGGTCTTATCGCCGCCTTCGTCCGGCTTCGCAACGTAAGCCGTCGTGGGGCCGTTTGCCGTTTGAATATCAAGTGTTTCCGTCATCATCTGTCTGAAACCTCCCTGGAAAGTCTCTTTTGATGATAAACGAAAGGCCCGAAAGGCCGAAAGCAGGTGCGGTCCGACGCGTAAAGAAATACTGAGAGTTTGCCCAAATTTATTAGTTCTTTCGAGGGGATTGGCGCGGTCGGACCTCACGTGAATGGCGGTCCGACCGTCGATCGCATTCTAGAAGAACCGGATCGTGTAGCCGAACTTGATCCCGCGGCCGATCTCGGGCACAAGGTCCTTAATGAACGAAACGTGGTTGCGGTACAGCCTGTCGGTCAAGTTATAAGCGTTGACCGAAAAAATGTGGGCCTGGTGCTGTCCGCCGATGGTGTATGAGCCCGCTATGTTGAATACCGCATAGCTTTCGGTCGTCGTCTCAAGCGGGAAAACTTTGTTTTGGTCGGCGGCAAATATCGCCTCCGGCCGCACACTCATACCCTCGTAACGCAGGTCGAGCCCCACCCGGGCACGGAACGGCGGAATTCGGGGCAGGTCCACATCGCCCTCAACAAGCCTCGCCCTGACATAGTCGATCCCTGCAAACGCTCCGACCCACTGATTAAAAGTCATTTCAGAGCTTATCTCGACGCCTGTATAGGCCGCATCGGACTGTTCATAACGTCCGACGGGCAACTCGTCCTCGACATCCGGCTCGCCGTCTCCATCCTCGTCCTGCAATGCAAGGAAGACATAGTTTTTAAGGCGATAGTGGAAAACATCGCCGGTAAACCGGAACCGCTGCGACTGATGACGAAGGATCAGATCGATACCGTCCGAAGTCTCAAGCTCGAGATCGTTGTTCCCGACTTCGAACGTCAGGTTCCCGATGTGCGGGCCGTTGTTATAGAGCTCTTCCAGGGCCGGTGCACGGCTTGAATGCGAGTAGTTGGCTATGAATGCACCGCCGGTCCACAACGGGATGTTGATCCCGGCTCCGCCCGAAAAGGCTGTAAAACTTCGACGCGCAAGCGAAGGATCGTCCGGACGGTAACGATTATTCTCGATGCGGCCGCCAAACTGCAGTTTTAGGAATTCGAGATCCACCTCCTGAAGCGCGAACGCGGAAAACGAGTCGTGTTTCACTTCACCGTTGATCAGCTGTTCTTCGCCTTCAACGAGATAATTCCGGCTTAAGCCTTCAAACCCGAATCGCCCCGTCAGCCGGCCGTATTTTTGCTGTTCAAATAACGTCCGGTAGGAGAATACCTTGTTGTCAAAGATCGTTCCGACCTCGGTCTCGCCGTGCTCGATATCGATCTCCAGCTCTTTGTGTCGATAGTTTGTCTGGTCGATGCTGTACTGCATCCCCCTCAAGAAGCCGCCGTTCAGGTCGCGAAGGCCGCCCGCGACGCGGAAATTATATCTTCGTGAGCGAATATCGACATCGACCTCTCCGTGCTCCTCTTCCCCTCCCCCGAGCAGTTCTTCTTCATCTCCGTGATGATGGTGAAATTCGCCGGCAAAGGGGATCCCGAATCGCCGGACGTCAGCGGTGAACGTCGCCCCGAGCCACGCTTTCGGGCCGTAGTAACCGCCGCCGAACGAACCATTGTTCGAACGCGAAGCGGAATTCGGGATCCGGCCGATCGGCGTGCTGTAATCGCCGGTCCGCTGTGCCCCGATGTTCCCGCGAACCAGCCAGTTCTTGAATCCGTAATCGACGCCGCCAGCAAATCCGGCCTGCTTGTCGGCGGTTCCTCCGATCCCCGTGAAGAAACCGCGAATTCCCGGATGAGCCTCGGTCTCGTGATGGTTGATGACGTTGACCACGCCGCCGATGGCGTTGCTACCGAAAAGTAGGGTTGCCGGCCCCTTTAATACCTCGATGCGCTCGGCCGAGAGCGGGTCGACCGGCTCGCCGTGATCGCCTGATTGGGACCCGAGCGATCCGGTCCGGATGCCGTCCTGCATCACAAGGACCCTGTCGCCGTCAAACCCGCGTATCACGGGCCGCGAGCTTCCGGGGCCGAAGCTTCGTTTCGCGACACCGGGTTCGCCGTCCAGGACCTCGCCTATCGAGGTCGACGCGCGTTCAGAAACGCGGGTTGAACCGACCGCCGTCACCGATTGGAACGAATCGAAGACCGATTGTTCCGTCCCGGAAGCGGTCACGGTAACCTCTTCGCGCAACGCCGCAATGTTGAGCGCGAAATTCGCGACGACGTCGGCTCCCGCGGACACGTCCACGGGCTTTGCCGCATCAGCGAAGCCTTCAAGGTGAACAAGCAGCGTTTGACGCCCGGCCGGCACGTTCACGATCTCGAAGTTACCGTTTTCGTCGGTCCGGGTCGTTTGACGCGTCTGTACCACGGTGACCGAAGCATCATGGAGCGGCAGGCCGTCTCCGTACGTTACCTTGCCGGAAATTTTTGATTGACCAAACCCGGAGATCGCCAGGATCAGAAGAAACGAACCTATACCAATGATTTTCATACGCGGTTAAGGGCTTCAGCGTGAAACTCGCAATGAATGCCTATTTTTATCATAGCCCTAGGATCCGAGTGGATCTAAGTTTTTCAATGAATGGCACGATTCGGGCGTTTTTTGGCAAGTATGTTGAATGAACGGTATTACAGTTTAAGCAGCCGTGTCCGAAGTATCTTCGATTGAAGCCGGCTAGAGGCGATCTCCTGGCCGTTCGTTAACGCCACAAGGTACGTGCCGCCCGGCATGGGTGAGATATGAGAGACCGAATCGAGATTCACGATCGCGCTGCGCGACAGCCGGATGAATCGGGAGGGATCAAGGCGTTCCTCAAGGTCCTTCAGGCGAAAGTTTATCTCGAACTGTCGCCCGTCCTCGGTAGTCAGCCTTAACAATTCGGCGTCCGCAATTATCGATGCGATCTCTTCGACGTTTAGGAGATAAAATTCTTCTCTCTTTTTTACCGGTATCCTCTGGAGAAGCTCCGCCCGGCCCAGTTCTTCATAAGCGGACGCCGCATTGTTAAGCCTGCGGGTTTCGCCGGCCCGCCAGTCCGATCGGTGAAGCCGTTCGGCCGCACGCTCCAGCGTCATCGCCAGCCGGCCCGCTTCGACCGGCTTCAGCAAGTAATCGATCGCGTTCATTTCAAAAGCCTGGACCGCGTGCTGGTCGAACGCCGTGACAAAAGCGACCAGAGGGGTTTCTGCCGGCTCTAACCGGCCGACCGCCTCGAAACCTGTCATCTCGGGCATTTGAAGATCCAGAAGGGCGAGGTCGGGGCTCGTCGCCCGGATCAGGTCCACAGCTTCAACTCCGTTCTCCGCCTCGCCGACGAGTTCCGTGTTATCAAACGATCGTATCAGCCCTTTCAAAAATTCCCTCGCCGGCCGTTCGTCGTCTGCTATTACGATCCGTAGTTTTTCCATCGCGAGATCGTTCAACGCACAGCCGCCTTCACCGCCGAAGGAACGGGCAGCACGATCGTCGCCACCGTCATCCCTCGTCGCTGTTTTTCGAGTGACACCCTGGCCTGCCTGCCAAAGTGCGAACGCAGCCGTTCCGAAACATTCTTCAATCCGACACCGCCGCTTCGCTCACTCGACGGCCCCCGTCCCGAAGCACCTGTATCGGCGACCGAAAGCTCGACAAAGCTCTCTCCGGCAGCAGGACTTATCCTTGCTGAGATCGTCACGCGGCCGCCGGCCCGGTTTTCAGAGATCCCGTGCTTGATCGCGTTCTCGACCAGCGGCTGAAGGATCAGGGACGGGATCACCAGGTTTTTGAGTTCTTCCGGAACGTCGAATTCGACCGCCAGCCTCTCTTCGAATCGTGCCCTTTCTATGTCGAGATAGCTCTCCAGCAGTTTTATCTCGTCCGCAAGCGTACAGAACTCCGACGAATTGCTGAGGACGCTCCGCAGAAGCTTCGTAAGATGCAACAGCGTCGCAAACGCCTTGTCGGGCGATGCCTGGATCAGATAGCCGATCGTAGTAAGGGCGTTAAAGAGAAAATGCGGATTTATCTGAGCTCGGAGTGCGGAAAGCTGTGCCTCCGTCGCGAGTTTCGAGAATTCCTGTTCGCGAAATTCGCGCTCGCAGCGTTCGTGGATCACGCGGGCCGCGTCTATCCGCCTCGCGGTCAGCATCGCGACCGACGCCAGCATCGCTCGTTCGTCCGAGAGAAGTTTGCGGCCGCCCCCGAGGTGCTTCAGTTCAAGCTCGAACGCCGGTTCATCGGTCGTAGGTACGGCGAACCGAACACCTTCCCGCGAAACCTCGATCGACTCGGCGGCGGTCGAAGGCACCTGCATATCGATCTCACGGTAGCTGAAACTTTTTGCCGTCAGCACCTCCGCCAGTTCATTCCCAACGGCATCGAGCACTCCGCCGATCGTTTCGCATCTTTCGATATTGTCCGCGATCGAGGTTTGCAGCCTTAAATAATCCGGCCGTTTCAGTACGACGCTGTCGACGAACCACGCTGCCAAACGATGCACGGCCGGATAGATCAGGGCCGTCGCGATCCAAAGTGTGATGATCAGGCTGATCGCCTGCACGTCATTCGACGCGTGCGAGTCGTGGAAGCTGAGCAGAGGCGCCGCGACAAACAGGTAGAGGCCGAATGCTATGAGCGATATAAGAAGCAGCGATATCGCCCGCTTGAGAAACAGGTCGGCAAATGCGAACCGATAATTTTGATAGAGGATAGCGAGAGCGAGCGGCAGCGACGACTGGTGTGCGAGAAGTTCCACCAGAAATGAATTCTCGGAGCTTCCGCTGCTCAAGTGAAAACCCGATGCAGCGAAGATCAGCAACGCAGTTGCCCAGATGGCCTTGCTTTCCAGCTTTTCCCTTATCCCCAGCACCAAAAGGCCCGCGGTTATTACCAGGGCCCCGAACATCAGCGTTTGCATCGCCAATGGCGAAGGCGTCGGCGATCCGGAAAAAGCGGCAGCAAAATGGAGTACCGCCGCGAATCCGCTCAGCGTATACGCGGCAAGCGTGATCCAATTCAATTGCCGGCCGCCGGCACGGACCGAATGAACTACGACCGAAGGAAGGAACCCGAGGGCGGAATAAGCGGCGGCGGAAACGAATGGCAGTTGCTGAGCCTGGCCGAAGTCTTTGTTCAGAAGGACCGCCAACTCACCAAGATTCCATACCAGCCCCAGGGCAGCCGTCAAAAAAAGCAGCGGATTGACACCGCCGGAAGAACCACCCCGGTGCCGCACCAGCATCATTGCAAGCAAAAAATAAAGCGCAATGCCGACCGTGAACCCGACCATATTCACCAGCAAAGCAGCATTCAGCGCGTCCATAGAATCAACATCGTACGTTCCTACTCATTTTAGATGCAAATTGATCTTAACAGATGAATGTTTTGACAAAACTAACGGGCAGAAACGAGAATTGAGGGCATACGCGATTCTTCTGAGATCCAGGCAGATGAAAGTCCTATACATCCTGCGCCATGCCAAATCGAGCTGGGACGATGCCTTGCTGGCTGACTTTGATCGGCCCTTGAACCGCCGCGGGCAGGAAGCGGCTCCCTTCATGGGTTCGTTCATGGCCGAAAATAGCTACCGGCCTGAGTTGATCGTCAGTTCGCCCGCAAAAAGGGCCGCTCAGACCGCCGAACATGTTTGGCAGGCCCTCGATCCACGGATCCCGCTCGAATTCGACGAGCAGATCTACGAAGCAAGCCCGGGAAGGCTGCTCTCTTTGATCACTGAACTACCCGACCGATACAGTTCGGCCCTGATCGTCGGCCACAATCCCGGAATCGAGGGCCTGATCTACGCCCTCACCGGCGAGGCGGTCAGAATGCCGACCGCGGCCTTGGCCGGGATCGAATTCGACGTCGATCGCTGGCAGGACGCGGGAGGTGCCGCCGGACGGCTTGCATTCGTATTTCGGCCCAAAGAACTCGCGGGCGGCATAGGGTAGTCTACGGGTCGCCGCCGCGTCGAAATAATTAACATTCCGGTAACACGGATGTCATAATCGCTTAAGCCCGGCGTCATAGACTAGCGCAAATTGACCGCAGTTCACCTTGAATTATCGTCGCGGTAACGCACTATGCTTCAAAACATTCTCATCGTCGAAGATGATGCCGATATCGCGGAAAGCCTTCATTACAACTTAAAACGCGAAGGATTCAGATCGACGATCGCCGAATCCGGCGAAAAGGGCCTTCGGATCGCCCTCGACGAGAAGTCCACGCCGTCGCTTATCATCCTAGACCTTATGCTTCCCGGGATGAGCGGAATGGAGGTTTGTCGCAGGCTCCGCCGGGAACAGCTCACCGAAAAGACGCCGATCATCATCCTAACGGCGAGGGCTGCCGAGTCGGACAAGATCGTCGGCCTGGACTCAGGGGCCGACGACTATATCGTCAAGCCGTTCTCGGTGAAAGAGGTGATCGCGCGGGTCCGTGCCGTGCTTCGCCGGTCCGACAAGGAAGCCGCCCCGAAATATGAGGACCAGGGTCTGCTGGTCGATTTTGAGGATATGAGGGTTCGATGCGGCGACGATGATGTCCGCCTTACCCGAAAGGAATTTGCCCTGCTTGAACACCTGATCCGGAACATGGGCCGTGTGGCGACCCGCCAGCAGCTGCTCGACAACGTCTGGGGATACAGCTATTTCGGCGATTCCCGAACGCTCGACGTTCATATCCGCCGCCTTCGTCAAAAGATGGGAGAATGCTCGAACCGCATCGAAACGGTCGTCGGCGTCGGTTATCGTTTCACCGGCCCGATCTAAAAAGGTTAAACTCCACTTAAGATGCATCCTGTACGCGAGCAGTCCGCGATCGAGATCTTGCAGCAGATCCTTGAGGCAAACCGTGAAAGCGCGGTTGTCGTCGACCGGAACCGCCGGATCTTGGCAGCGAACCGTGCGGCCGATACCGCGTTTTGGAGACAGGGCGGTTCGATGAGGGGCCGGCTCTTGAGTGAGGCGATCCGCGACCTGCCTCTTTATGAAGCTTTCGGGCGGGCCCTCGATCTCGGGCTGCCGGCCGACGTGAAGATGGAATTCATCGGCGGCGGACGCCGTAATTACGATATTCACGTCGCCCCGATGAAGCTTGAGGGGTCAAATTGTGCGATCGGCGTGTTTTACGACGTCACGCAAGTCGAACGGCTTGAGATGATCCGGCAGGAATTCCTCTCGAATATCTCGCACGAGCTACGCACGCCGCTCACCTCGATAATGGCATTCGTCGAAACCCTCGAGGACGGAGCGATCGACGACCCCGAAAATAACCGCCGCTTCCTTGCCACCATTCGCCGCAATGCCGAGCGCATGCACGAGATGATCTCGGACATTCTCGAGCTATCTTTTATCGAGTCCGGAAAGATCTCGATCGACACCAAATCGGTAAGGCTCAAGAACCTTGTCGATGAGGTATTCACTTCCCTTTCGACGAAAGCGGCCGCCCGCGAGGTGAAGCTGAGCAACCAAATACCGGCCGAAGCCAGGGCCCTCGCCGATCCGGTCCGGCTTGAGCAGATCTTGACGAACCTTATCGACAATGCGATCAAATTCAACCGTACCGGCGGAACTGTCTCGGTCATGTCGGTCGAGAGCGGGCCTAAAACAACGATAAAGGTCAGCGACACGGGCGAGGGTATCCTTCCGGACCATCTGCCGCGTGTCTTCGAGCGATTCTACCGCGCCGATCGCGGCCGCACGCGTGAGGTCGGCGGGACCGGGCTCGGGCTGGCGATCGTTAAGCACCTCGTCCGGCTCCACGGAGGCGACGTGTCGGTCGATTCAACGCCGGGCGAGGGCTCGGTCTTCACTATAGAACTCCCCAACGGTTAAACCGCACGCCGGAATAGTTTTTCTTCCTTTCAAAGCTGATAAGTGCTATAATTAGATATTATTGAAGTTCAAGAATAGTCCTCGAACAGCCGTTATAGGCCTCGATCCACCACCTATTTGCTTCGGTTCTTTATGGAGATCATTCAATGGAACTGCTCAAGGGACAAAAGGTTGCATATCCGAGCCAGGGCGTTTGCATGGTCGAGAATATTGAAAGCAAGACGATCGGCGAGAACTCGATCGACTTCTATTCCCTCCGTGTTCTAAGCGACAATTCGATGATCATGGTGCCGACCGAAAAGGCCGAGGATGTCGGGATCCGCCCGATCATTTCGACCATTCAGTGCAAGCGCCTGATTGAGCGGCTGTCGGCAGATTTCGAAGCCGTCTCAAGCGACTGGAAGACGCGTTCCCGGCATTTCATGGAGGAACTCCAGTCCGGCGATATCTTTAAGGTCGCCGACGTCCTGAAGAAACTGACCTTTCTCGGGATGGAAAAGAAACTCTCTTTCCGTGAGCAGTCCCTGCTTGATAAGGCGAAGTTCCTTATCGTTTCTGAGATCACCAACGCAAAGTATGCGGACGAGGAAAAGTTGGGTGCCGAGATCGATCTGTTGGTCGCCAAGGCCTGCAAGAAACACTCGCTCTCGCAGCCTCGCGTGATGTCGGCTGCCGTTCACTGAACGGGTTCTTCGGGGTGGTGTTCCGTCGGTCAGCCGCCCTGCTGCCGTGTGTCACCTTCACGCCGATCATAGCTCGTCCGGACGACCGTCTTGATATTCCCTCGGACGTGAAAATCTCCCTCGATCTCAACCTTCATCGGATCGCACGCTTTTACGAAATCCTCAAGAATTACGTTTACGACATGTTCGTGAAAGATCTTCACGTCCCGGAACGAATTAATGTATAGCTTCAGGCTCTTCAGCTCGATACAGCGTTTGTTCGGAACGTATTTAAGCCTGATAACCGCAAAATCCGGAAAATCGGAGAAAGGACATATTGCTGTGAATTCCGGCATTTCGAACTCGACCCAGATCTCTTTTCCCGGAAATTCATATGCGAACGTGTCCAGCGGAAAAAGGCCCATCTCCTCGCGGGGCGTCGGCCGGATCTCAAGGCCCTGAAGGTTCTCAGGCTGCAATTTCATTTCGTTTTGCATAATGCTTCTGCCGGAAAAAACGGCGGGCGGACCCGAGGTCGTCGATACCTCGTGAACTTAGTTCCGATACGAGGTTCAGGAATATCTCGGCGGTCGCCCTTGCGTCGTCGCCGGCACGGTGGTGGTTTTTCAGATCGACCGCATAGTGGCTTGCGACGGTATTCAGCTTATGGTTCTCGATCTGGGGAAGCAGTTTTCGAGCCATTTGCACCGTGCAAATAGAAGGATTCCAAACACGGTATCCCTCGAAGACCAGCCCGATCTCATGATTCAGGAACGACATATCGAAATAGGCGTTGTGGGCCACCAGCACCGAGTCGCTGATGAAATCGAGGAAGTCCCCCGCCACCGAACTGAAGTCGGGGGCGTCGCGGACCATGTCGTCTGAGATGCCGGTCAGCGCGGTGATGAACTCCGGGATCGGCACCCCGGGGTTGATAAGTGAATTAAACTCATCGACGATCTGCCTGCCCTTGATCATGCAAGCGCCGATCTCGGTTATTCGGCACGGCGGAGCCTTCGCCCCGGTCGTCTCGAGGTCGAAAACAACGAAACTGGCTTCATCGAACCGAGTCCCGGCCTCGTCCGTTTCGATCAACTCGACACGGTCGCCTTCGAAACGAAGCCTTGGGTCCCGTCCGATCAGGTCGGCGATCAGAAGCCGTGCAAGGTCCGGCTCGGGTTCCGAGATCTTCATCACGTGATCGACAACCTCTTCCGGACGTGCGGTTCCACCAAGGGACACAAGCAGGTCGATCGTAAGCTCGATCAATATCGAATCTGAGATCAGATTAGAGTAAGGGGGCATGCTTGCTACATTTTAGCCGTAATCGCGCGAACCGCCAAAAACACACCGGTTCGCCGCGGCCGTGCTTCGCCTGCCGACCCGCGAGGGGAACGTATTCGCTGCCTTATCGTGGCCAACTGGCGATTCGGATTACCGGATTCCGCCTGTTGGTTTTAGAATGGCAATTTAGAGTTCTATGGATCAGGACCAGGTACTAGCCCACTTCCGGGATACCGACGCCCTGCTTGAAGGCCACTTTGAACTGTCAAGCGGCCTGCACAGCGGGACCTACCTTCAATGCGCCCTCGCTCTTCAATACCCGCAGGACGCCGCAAAGTTTGGCAGGGCGATCGCTGAGAGCCTTCTCGGCAGCGATCTTGACCCGGTAGAATTTGACACCGTGGCCTCGCCGGCCATCGGCGGCCTCATCATCGGCTACGCCGTCGCCGAAGCGATCAACAAGCGCTTCATCTGGACCGAGCGACAGGAGGGAAAGATGACGCTGCGCCGCGGGTTCACCCTCCGGCCGGGTGAACGTATCCTGGTCGTCGAGGATGTGATAACCACCGGCGGATCGACCCGCGAGTGCATCGCGGCGTTGGAGGCGAACGGCGGCACGGTCGCCGCCGCCGCCTCGATCATCGATCGGTCGAACGGTAAGGCTGACGTGGGTGTCCCGCGGATCGCCCTCGCAGCGCTCGAAGTTCCCGCCTATGCTGCGGAATCGTGCCCATTCTGCGCATCCGGTTCTTCGGCCATTAAGCCCGGAAGCCGGACCGCCGCCTCATCGAAACAGGGATGAGGCGCGTCTGTTTCCTATCCACCGACGATCTCGAAGGTTATACCTTTGACGACGATCTTGCAGTCGGCCCGCTGGCCGACCTCGGATGGCAGGCTGAGACCGTGTCGTGGCGCGATCCTGCGGTCGATTGGAATGCATTCGAGGCGGTCGTTATTCGCACTACATGGGATTATCAGCGTGACCCCGAGCTTTTCCTTTCGGTCCTCGGCGACATCGACCGGTCTTCTGCTCGGCTTGAAAATCCGCTCCGGATCGTCCGATGGAACCTGAACAAACGGTACCTGAAGGAAATGGAGGAACGCGGCTGTCCGATCGTGCCGACGATCTGGGGCCCAGATTATTCGCACGAAGGTTTCGAACAATGGATCGATCGGCTCGCCGTGAACGAGCTGATCGTCAAGCCCGAAGTAAGCGCGACCGCCGAGCACACCTTTCGGCTTTCTTCATTCGACCCGGCACTGCAAGCCGTCTTTGAGAGACGTCCCTTCCTGGTCCAGCCTTTCATGCCCTCGATAGTAACGGAGGGCGAGTATTCGCTATTCTATTTTAATGGGAAATTCAGCCACGCCATCAACAAGCGGCCCGCGGACCGTGATTTTCGGGTACAGGAAGAGCATGGGGGCGTTATCACCGCCGTCGAACCGGACCCGACACTTCGACGGGCGGGCGATGCTGCGGTCGGGTTGATCGGTGAAGAGCTGCTCTATGCCCGCGTCGATCTTGTCCGTGACCGGGACGGATTTGCACTTATGGAACTCGAACTCATCGAACCGGCCCTTTACTTCCGAATGGACCCGCGGTCTCCTTACCTTTTCGCCGAGGAGTTCGACCGGAGAATGAATGAACTATAAGCTTCTCATCCAGTACGACGGAACCGATTTTCATGGCTGGCAGGTCCAGGAAAACGCCCGGACCATCCAGGGCGAGCTTGAACGCGTGCTCGGCACGCTCGAGGGGTCTTCGGTCAAGGTCGCCGGTTCCGGCCGCACCGATGCGGGCGTTCACGCGGAAGGCCAGGTAGCGAATGTAAAGCTCCAGCGGATCTGGGACCCTGAAAAACTGCGGAATGCGATCAACGGCAATCTATGGCGCGACATACGGATAATGCGGGTCGAAAAGGTCTCCGACGAATTTCACTCCCGTTTCTCCGCTTCAGGAAAAACCTATGCATATCGCATCATAAACGCCCCGGTCATGTCGCCGTTCTGGCGCCGGTTTGCCCTCCACGAAACGCGGCCGCTCGACATTGCCCGGATGACAGAAGCCTCCCGCTTCCTGCTTGGCAAGCACGATTGGACCGCGTTCTCCTCGGCGCAGGCCGACAGCGAGAACAAGGTCCGGACGGTCATTGATTGTTCCGTCGATTCGTTCTGGGACGCGCGGGCCGGTTCCAGCCTCATCGAGTTTCGCATCCGGGCCGACGGGTTTCTGCGATATATGGTCCGGTCCATCGTCGGCACGCTTTTAGAGGTCGGGCGCGGCGAAAGGGATTCTGATACAATTCAGGCGGCCCTCGCATCCGGCGACCGATCGATGGCGGGGGCGACCGCTGCGGCCTGCGGGCTGACGCTCGTTAGGGTGGACTACGATTGAAACTTCTCCTTTGAGATCTGGCTAACCGCTTAGAGCAAACAGCTCATGGCTGCCATTCATGATCGTGACTAGCGCCTCAATGCTGATATATCACATTCTACTGCCCGAGACGTGGGGGCGTGTACGCGGCGACTCGTTTTACGAGGCTGAAAGCCTTGCCGGCGAAGGATTTATCCACTGCAGTTACGCGGACCAGCTGGAAGGCGTGTTGGCACGTTACTATTCGGATGTGGCGGAGGTCGTGGTGCTCACGATCGATCCGGCGAAAATCTCATCGCCGCTGGTCGTGGAACCGTCGACAAACAATGAGCTCTACCCGCACATCTATGGCCCGATCGATCTCGACGCCGTTGTCGAGGCCGTAACACGACCGGTAGGGAGTGTGCCCGCGTAATTTCCCGACCGTCTGCAAATGCACGCAAACTTCGAACAAGTCATAAAACCCGGCTCCGATGAAGCCAAACTTCTCGCACAGATAGACCCCGCGAGTCTTCCCCGCCATATCGCTGTGATAATGGACGGCAACGGCCGCTGGGCAAAATTGCGGGGCAAGCCGAGGATCTTCGGCCATAAGGCCGGTGCCGAGTCAGTACGCTCGATACTAGATACGTGTACGCGGCTCAAGATCGAGGCCGTAACGCTTTACGCGTTCTCCACCGAGAACTGGAAGCGACCGAAGGCCGAAGTCACCGGCCTGATGTCGATGCTGAAACGTTATATCCGCAGCGAGATGGACGAGGTCCGCTCGAACAATATTCGTTTTCAGCCGATCGGAAACATAGCGGGGCTCTCCGAAAGCGTGCAGAAAGAACTGGCCTGGGCCGTCGATCAGACCCGAGAGAATACGGGAACTGTTCTCAGCGTGGCTCTGAATTACGGCGGCCGTGCCGAGATCATCGAGGCTTGCCGGCGCGCCGCCCGGCAGGCGATCGACCGCGGCGATCCGGTCGAGAGCATCGATGACGCCGACATCGAGAACAATCTTTACACCCGCGGGCTGCCGGACGTAGACCTGCTGATCCGCACCAGCGGCGAAATGCGTATATCGAATTTCCTGCTGTGGCAGTTGGCATATAGCGAGATCTACGTCACGCCGACCCTATTCCCGGATTTTCGCCGCCGGCATATTTTCGAGGCGATCATCGAGTTTCAGAAACGCGACAGACGCTTCGGCGGTGTAGCGGGACACGCGAGCAGCACATCGCGTTAGAGGCGGATTCCTTTCGCCGCGATTAACGCGAATGAATACGAATGGTTCGTTGAATATCTCTTCTTATTCGTGCCGATTCGCGTTATTCGCGGGCAAAAATTCTTATGCTTCTGGCAGAGCGCGCTTAGACCGTCTACCTGAATAAATGAAAACACGCCTACTCACCGCCGCCGTCGCGTTACCGATCCTGCTCGCCTCGATCATCCTGCCGTGGCGGGTGCCGGAGACGATCTGGATCTTTGTAGCGATCGCGGTCGCCGCCCTCGCGGCGGGAATGTTCGAGTTCTATTCGCTAACGAAGAAGCTCGAGCTGAAGGCCGACGCGGGGATCGCCTATCTCGGTGCTGCCGGGTTGACCGTGTCCTTCATCGTCGACGCCCCGGCCCGAGCACCGGAACTGCTGTTTATCGCTCTGGCGGCCTTTCTGATCACTGTGTTCATCACACAAACTTTTCGATTCCAGAAAGATTTCTCGAAAATGCTGACCGGGATGGGCGTAACCGTACTTGGAGTGATGTACATCGCGTTCCTCGGCGGTTTTCTCATCTCGACACGCGTTGGGTTTGATCCGGTACTCTCGACCAAGCTTCTGCTCTTCTTCTTCGTCGTGATCTTCGGCTCTGACGCTGGGCAGTATTTTTCGGGCAAAGCTCTCGGAAAGCGCAAGCTCGCCCCTGCGATCTCCCCCGGCAAAACCGTCGAGGGGGCCGTCGGCGGCCTCGTCTCCGCGGGAGGCTTTGCCGCTCTTTGCACCTACTTATTCTTCCCGGAACTTCCCTACAAATTCGCTGTCCCGCTCGGCATCGTGATGGCCGCCCTGGGTATGCTCGGCGACCTGGCCGAATCCGCCATTAAACGCGGAGCCGGAACCAAGGACGCCGCCTCCGTCCTCCCCGGCCACGGCGGGCTGCTTGATAGGCTGGACAGCCTGCTTTTTAATGCACCGGTGATCTATTACTTTGCGAGGCTATATTTCTAAATAACCGTTAATGGTTGATAAGAGCTCGAGGATAGTAGGTGCAGGAGGTGCCTGGAAGGTCATCGACGAGCGGCCCGACGAACGAGTCGTTCGGCAAATCACACCCTTATCTTGTGTAGCCGCAGCGGGCGAAATGCTGCTCCGGGCGAGAGGAATTTCGATTCCTCAGCAGGAAATACTTGATATAATAAGAGAACCTTCCAGCATCGGCGCCTTGGCGAATTTCTTGAACGAAGTCGATGCCGGAGAACAGGGCAAAAAGTGGTTCGGCTCGATAATCGAACGTCGAAATATCTCGCTTCTGCTGAGAGAAGGCCCTTTCGGAGTCGTGCTCAGAGATGGAACCCCTTTGGGTCACCTCGTTGTGGTCCCCAAAGCTCAAGGCGGCAGACTTGAGATCTGCGACTCTTGGGAAGGAACCTCGTATGAGCTTTCGTTTTTTGAGCTTTTCAGACATTGGAACGGTGAGGCGGTTTTCAAATGGAGCTTTTAGAGATCAGCAAGAATCAGAAAGGCACCGGAGAGATAAAACTTCTCATCGCGGGGAAGCAGAAGAAATACGAATTCTCGTACCGCGACGGAGAACTATTCGCGGTCGATTTTCCGGAAGACCTTAGAAAAATACTGCGCATTTTACCGCCGAAGGTGACGCAGGGACTGGTGAAGAAGATAAAAAACTTCACCGAGATAGAGCCGCGGTTCACTTTGCATGAGGCTAAGTTTGAGGCGGAACTTCTTCGTCTTGTGTGACGCAATTTGGTCCCTACCAAACAACCAAGCCAAACTCGCCGGCATCTCGTACGTATCCCTATGAAACGAAACCAACTTGAACAGATCTCAATCAAGAGTCCGTGTACGGAAAGTTGGGCCGAGATGTCGGGCAACGATGAAGTGCGGTTTTGTTCGCATTGCTCGAAGAACGTTCACGATCTTTCGTCGATGACGAGAGCACGAGCCGAAAAGCTTGTAAAGGAATCGAACGGGCAACTGTGCGTCAGATATGCAAAGGATGCTGGCGGTAAAGTGATCACGGCCAGCTCTAGGAAAACACAAATTCGACGACAGGCGACGGCTGCTGCGGGCGCTCTTACGGCTACGCTAATGTTGTCCACTTTTGCTTATGCACAAGGTCAACCGGGCAGTGCAACAAACAAATCGAGCCATGACAAAGAATCCGCATTTCCTCATCCATCCGACTTTAAGGATCCATTGGCTCTTTCAGGCGTCGTTCAAGACCTAAACGGTGCTGTAGTCCCGGACGCAAACGTTACTCTTCGTGATCTCAAAACTCAAAGGGCTGTATCAAGGATTAGGACCGATGCCGAGGGGCGTTTCATTTTTAACAACATAAGTGTCGGCGTTTATGAGATCCACGTCGAATTTCCGGGATTCAAAAAACTGATCTATACCGAGCTAAAAATTAACAATACTACAAACCTAAAAGAGCCGTTAGTGCTTGAACCGGCGGGAGATGTTGTCGAACTTATGGGAGTTGTTGGTTTTGTCGAAGAACATGATCTAATCCCGACCGTCCCCCCCGTAATCACGAGCGAGATCCGTCCACGGCCCCTCGACGCAATACCTTCAGGCAAAAAGTCCAATCATAAGAAAAACAAGAAGAAGTTGCCAAAATAAAGCTGATTCCGGTATCATCTCTCTTGCTTAATGAACGCAGTTCGGTTTGACGACAATAATAATACGTGAGGCGAGAGCGTTAATTTACCGACGTTCCGCCTTTCGTTTGTCGCAAATCGAAGGGCGTTTTTATTTTGGAAGATGGTTGGCCCGCGAAAGACGCGAAAAGATCATGGTAGACATAATCTATAAAGAGGAAAGCTACAAGATAATCGGAACGTGTTTCGAGGTGTACAAAACCAAGGGCTGCGGCTTCACGGAACCGGTTTATCAGGAATGCTTGCAATTGGAGCTTTCGATCCAAGGCATATCGTTCGTCGCACAGCCGATCCTGGAACTCGAATACAAAGGTCAAGTACTTACCCAAACGTTTAAGCCGGACTTTATTTGCTACGGAAAGATTGTGGTCGAGCTTAAGGCGATCGAGCGACTAGCCGACGTTCATCGTGCCCAATCGCTCAACTACCTGAATGCAACCGGCTATGATCTTGCGTTGCTGGTCAATTTTGGACATTTTCCTAAACTCGAGTATGAAAGGATCGCAAACGATCGAAATCGCGGAGCAAAACGGACCATTTACTCGCGGATTGCCGACCGAATGGCGTTCGACCCCGAATAATTCTCCCTTTAGCGTCTTTTCGCGTATTTCGCGGGCAAAAAACTCTTATGCTTGACACTCTAGGAACTTTGGAACGGACACATACCTGCGGCGAGCTGCGCGAGAACAACGTCGGTGAGCAGGTCGTACTCATGGGATGGGTCGCGAAGAAGCGTGACTTCGGCGTTTTTACCTTTATCGATCTGCGTGACCGCGAGGGCGTGACGCAGGTGGTGGTGAGTGAAGAAACCTCGCCGGAAGCACACGCTAAGGCCAAGAACCTCCGCGGCGAGTTCGTGATCGCGGTGAAGGGCGACGTCGTGAGCCGTGCCGAAGGGACGCACAACAAGAAGCTCGCGACCGGCGATATCGAGATCAAGGTCAGCGAGCTGCTGATCCTCAACGACGCCAAAGTGCCGCCTTTTCAGCTCGAGGTCGCAGGGTCCGAGAACCTGGCGGACGAATCGACGCGCCTGAAGTACCGCTACCTCGACCTGCGTCGGCCGCAGCTTCAGCACAACATCCGCATGCGTGCGAAGGCCGTCGCGGCGATCCGCGAGTATTTCGACAGCCGCGGCTTCATCGAGATCGAAACGCCGATCCTGTTGAAATCCACGCCCGAAGGGGCACGCGATTTCATCGTCCCGTCTCGCATCCACACGGGTAAGTTCTTCGCCCTGCCGCAGTCGCCGCAGATCCTGAAGCAGATCACGATGATCTCCGGCCTCGACCGCTATTACCAGATCGCCCGCTGCTTCCGCGATGAAGACCTCCGCGCCGACCGCCAGCCCGAGTTCACCCAGCTCGACATGGAAATGTCCTTCGTCAACCGCGAACAGGTTTACCGCGAGATGGAAGGGATGTTCAACCACGTCCTGAAACTGATCGATGTTGATCTACCGACAGAATGGCCGCGACTGACTTATGCCGAGGCGATGCGCCGCTACGGCTCCGACAAGCCCGACCTCCGTTTCGGAATGGAGCTGATCGACCTGTCAGAAGAATTGAAGGACACGGACTTCGCCCCGTTCGCCGAGACCCTGTCGAAGGGCGGCGAGATCAAAGGTATCGTCGTTAAAGGCCGTGCCGACTACTCGCGCAAACAAACCGACGAACTGCAGGAGTATGTCAAACGCTACAGTGCAGGCGCTTTGGCATGGATCAAGGTCGGAGAGGAGACTACATCCTCCCTGCTGAAAGTGCTGGGAGAAGGAAAGATTACAGAACTTGCTTCGAAAGCGAGCGCCGAAAAAGGCGATGCCGTTCTTATCGTCGCCGGCAAGAAATCCGTCGTTGCCGCCGCCCTCGGAGCCCTGCGTAATGAGGTTGCCCGACGCGAAAACCTCATCGACCGTTCGAAATACGAGTGCCTCATCGTCACCGAGTTCCCGATGTTCGAGCACGACGACGAGACCGACACATACATCGCGGCCCATCATCCGTTCACCTCGCCGATGGACGAGGACCTCGAGATGTTCAAGCAGGCGATCGAGAACCCCGCCAATCACCACCTGCTAGGCCAGGTCCGTGCCAAGGCTTACGACGCCGTCATCAACGGCTACGAATGCGCCGGCGGTTCGATCCGTATCCACCAAAAAGAGGTCCAGGCCCTAAACTTCGAGGCGCTCGGCATGACGCCCGAACGCGCCCGTTCGCAGTTCGGCTTTTTCCTCGACGCCCTCGAATACGGCACGCCCCCGCACGGAGGCTTCGCCGCGGGCATCGAGCGCACCTGCATGATCCTCGTTGGCACCGAAAACATCCGTGACGTCATGGCTTTCCCAAAGACGGCTTCAGCTCAGGACCTGATGATGGATTCGCCCGGAGAGGTTGACGAGGCGCAGTTGAACGAGCTTGGCATCAAGGTCGCACGACCCCGCGAATAACGCGGCGCGCATAGACCGCTCGTTTTACAGCCTTGGGGCGGGCCTCCCGAAGTAATTTCGGACGTACTCGGCCACCTGATTATCTGTCATCGTGTCTGCGGTTTCGACCGCGCGAATGTTCGGTGCAGGGGCCGGTAGGCTTCGGACCGCCTTTTCTACTTGATCCTTCATCTGTGAAGGGCCGAAGATCAACAGATGGTCGGCATCTCTGACACGTTCAACAACTTTCTCGACGAATTCCCGTTCTGCATCCTGCCGCCGCGCTTCTTCCGCCTGCTCATTATTCAGGAATTGGCCGCCGAATCGGCCCTCAGGGCGTCCCTCGCCCTCGATCCTTTCGTTGCCCTCGATCCCAGACTCGAGCACGGCAAGCGTTGCGTCGTCTTCGTACAGCGTTGAAATGACGGCCTTCTTGCTGTCGATCCAAACGCCGATCAATTTATTAGCTCTCATGATGATCTCCCGGCTATTACATTTTTTGAAATACGCAACCTGCTGGGCCAACACAGGATACGCCGTCCGCACGTGACCCCGAACGGCGTACGACCTCCTCTCTGACCCGGGGGCCATTGCGTGAATAATTGAACTATAGCTACCAGATTATCGTACAATAGCTTCCAGATGCCCAAGAAATTCGATACAAATCCCCTTGATCCCGAGTTTCCGGAAAAGGCAAAAGCGGCCGCGGCACAGACCGGCGGCCAGGGACGTGTCTACACGTCGCCCCAGAAGAATCCGTACAGCACGTCGGAATTCCCGACCCGCCCGCCAAGCGTTACCGAGGACGAAACTCGGCGGTTCGGAGAGGAGGAATTTCAGGCTTATTCGTTTCAAGGTTCCAACCCGCCCGTTGCTTATCAGCCTGCGTACGCGGGCCAGATGAACCGCGCCTCCGACCGAAAGGTCGCAAAGACCGGTGTCCCCGAAAAATGGCTTGTCGGCTTGCCGTACCTTCCGTTTTGGATCGGCTTCGTGGCCGGCTTGATCCTCCTTCTGGTCATCCCTAAAGAGGAGAACAAGGTCCGGTTCCATTCGGCCCAGGGATTTGCGGCCCAGATCGCCATCATGATCATAAGCGCGATACTCGGCGTCGTGGGTAACATCACCGACTCGAACTTCGGGAGCTTCCTTTTCGGGGCGGTCACAACGGTAATGATGATCGTTTTCGCGATCAGGGCGTGGAAAGGAAAACCGGTCCATATCGAGATAATCGACGATCTGACCAACTGGCTCGAAGAGAAGATCGGCCCGATACAAAGATCCTAAGTTATGTACTGTTCCGGCTGCGGCACTTCGATCCAACACAACCTGATCTACTGCAGCCGCTGCGGCCGCCGCGTTGCCGAGGACTCGGCCGGCAACTACAGCCCTGCCGTTATTGCGGCATACACCGCCGGGACCGGCTTCATGGCATTTATCTTCGTCCTGCTCATTGTGGCGAAAACGGGTGGATCTTCCGACCTCCTGCTTAAGGTCAGCGCGGTCTATTTTGCCGCCCTCTTTGGCATATCTTATTTGATCCTTCGTCATGGTTCTCAAGGCTCGAAGATGTCGCGGCGTGACGCGACCGAGTTCGGCCCGGGCCCACACGTCGCGGACCAGCTTCGGCCCGTGATCACTTCACAATTGGAGGAAGGCCGGGACCACGGCATTGGCAGTGTGACGGAAGCGACGACCCGGACGCTCGATGAAGTCCTTATCGAAAGGAAGTAGGCGCTCATGTACTGCGAAAGGTGCGGAAAACAGCTTGACGAGGCCCTGAATTTCTGCAACGGATGCGGTGCCCAGCTCAGGAAAGAGGACGGCGATCAGCGGTCGGTCCTGAATTCGCTGATCACCGCCGTCTTCGTCGTTTCGATCGTCGGATTCGGTGTGCTTGTCGGCCTGATGGCCGTATTGCTTAGTAAGCTGCCAAATCCCGAGCTCGCATTTATCTTCGCGCTTATTTATTTAGCGACCCTTTTCGGGATAGTATTCATGATCATGCGACAGATCTCTCGCCTGATCGACGCAAAACTGAAAGGCAATGATATAGACGCAAGCGTGCAGATCCGCCGTGATGAACGTGCGGTCCAACTTCCGCCGATCTCGACAGCCCAACTCGAAGAATATCGCGAACCCGCGAGTGTCACCGAAAACACCACCCGAACGCTCGAGAATGTGCCGGCAAGAGAGCGTTAATTGTCTCCGCCAAATACCTCCTTCAGAACTGACGCATACTCCAGGATCGCCTGCTCGCCGTCGCCGGTGAATATCGAACCGTGCATCGAGGCTACGGTCGACGGCTTGAGTGCAGCGACACGCTTTAGCGTTGCTTCAGTCTTCGGCGTGTACGGAAGATAATCGGCGAGCGGACTTGCCTGCATCTCCAACATCGACTGTCGAACCCGGTCCGTCACGCTTTCGGACGTTAACGCGGCAACGTCGCCATTTTGATGAAGGACATCCGATGAGAACAGGACTCCCGTTGATGTGTCAAACAGAAGGCCCGCCTCCCAATTGTGCGGCACATGCGGGGTTGCCAGGAAACGATACGTGTGGCTTCCCGTGGTGAATTCCTCGCCATCGGTCATGCCCTTTGCCGGATTTTTTTGGGCAAAGTCGTCCACGCTGACCATTTTCGCGACCATGCTGCAAACCGCCGCGGCGTTTGGCGCGACTTGCTGCCATTCGTTGAGCGAACCACATTCATCGGCCTCGAAATGGCTGAAACCCACCCAACGCAAGGTCGACGGGTCGATCAGTTTGGACACGGCCTCATGCACCGCCGGAAATAGGGCACGCATGCCGGTATGAAAAAGCAGTGGTTCTTCGTCCCGGACAAGAAACTGGCTGAAGCCAAGATTTGCTTCAGGAATGAAAGTGTTTATACGGAAAGTGTCGGGAGCGATCTCGGTGATTGTGGTCATACGGGCCTCCTTCGATCAAAGTCGATCTCATTCTGAAACGCGTGACCTTTCGGCAGAACGTATCGCGGGCTAGACCGCCGGCACGGTCTCGGCCGGTCCGGCTCCCCGTTCGCTGCGAAGCTTGATCAGAGCGGTCACCACCAGGTAAATCGCTAGGGCTATCAGAGCCAGCGACGCCAGGCCGTTCACCAACTTGATGTCAAAGCCGGTTGCCGTCGAGAGGTTTCCCCATACCAGCAGCCCAAGAGCCCACAGCGTGATCACCAGAACGAACAACATCGGGATCAGCGTGAACGCGATGCGCTTGCGTGCCTGGTACAACCAGGCCGTGATCGAAAGCAGCGTCAGCGCGGCAAGCAACTGATTCGAGGCCCCGAACAAGGTCCAAAATTCGACCCACGAACCCGGCTTCGCGAAAAAGATCAGGAAGAACGGCAGGGCGACGGTCGCGAGGGTGCCGATGACGGCCCCTATCCGCCCGGGCACACCGATCAATTCCTGCACAAGGTATCGCCCTAGCCTCATCCCAACGTCGAGCGTGTCGAAAACAAAGGTCGAAAAGGCCATCGCCCCGAACGTGATCGCGAACGGCAGGTTCTCGCGGCCTATGAGCAGCGAAAGGAATTCGCCGATGCCGTTGCCGTAGATCTTGCCGGCCGCAAATGCCTTCCCGTCGGGGCCGTAAAGCAATTCATTGCCTGCGATCATCACCACGACGAGGGCCATGAACGCGACGAATCCTTCGGCCAGCATCCCGCCGTAGCCGATAGGCCGTGCATGCGATTCCTTATCAAGCTGTTTCGACGTCGTGCCCGAACAAACAAGCCCATGAAAACCCGAGCACGCCCCGCATGCGATCGTCACGAACAGGAACGGGAAGAGCATCCCCGTCATCCCGCCGACGTCCCACGACTTAAAAGCCGGCTGCTGGATCGTATAACCGCCGAAGAAGATCCCGATCACGCCGACCGCGATCGCCGAATACAGCACAAATCCACCAAGATAACCGCGTGGCTGGAGCAGGGCCCACACCGGAACAAGCGAAGCCGCAATGCAGTAAAGTAGAATGACGATGCCCCAGGTTTGATGCCCGAAAGCGAAGACGTTCGAGAACATCGTGCCCAGATATGCCACGCCGAAGACCGCCGGGACAAACACGACCGTCGCGAGCCACAACGGCGGTCTCAGATAGCGTTCCACCAAACCGAGCAGGATCGAAAGCCCAAGGTATGCGATCGAGGCAAATGCCACCGCCCCGCCGGGGTTAAAGCTTGTTTCACCGGCCAGGGCGTCATCGCCCGAAACGAACGTGCCCGCAGTGATGTCGGTGAAGGCCACGATCACATAGACCAGGGCGAGCCAGATGAACGCCATCATCGCCCGCCCGGCTCCGCCGCCCAGCCTTTCGCGGGTTATCTCTGCGATCGAACATGCACCGTGCCTGACCGAAGAGGCCAGAGCCGAGAAATCGTGAACCGCCCCGATCAGAACCACGCCGATCGCGATCCAAAGAAGGCACGGAAGCCATCCGAAGGCAAGACACGCGATTATCGGCCCGGCGATAGGGCCCGCGGCCGCGATAGCCGAAAAATGCTGGCCGAACAGGTAAAAAGGCGAGATCGGGACAAAGTCCTGCCCGTCGTTCACCGTGTTGGCCGGCGTCGGCCGCGCGTTGTCCAGCTGGAACTGCTTCGCGATCCATCGGCCGTAGCCGAAATAACCGAATACTAGCCAGGCGAGGAAAACGACGGCAAGAATAGTGAGCATAAGGTGACAAAGAATGAAATGTTCTGCTTGATGTGCCCGTAAAATCTACGACACCTTGCCCATTCGATTCAAGCCGCTGCAATCTTGACAAAAAAGTCTTCTTTCGATTAATATTCTTTCTGACAATTTGGCAAGGGGAGTAGATAGCCCTCAAGCGGTCCTTTCGGTCGTCAATACGAGCAGCAATGCTCCGGCCCGAAGGCAAAGTATCAAGACCTTGCGCAGACACGTTGGATGTCCGCGTGAGGCTTTTTCTTTGCGGACGTGAATTCGCTATTTGGAGGATCACGTATGAGTCTATTTCCGTTTGCCGAATACTGGTGGTTTTATCTCGCATTCACCGGTTTCGTTCTTTTGATGCTTGCGCTAGACCTCGGTGTATTTCACCGAAAGGAACACGAGGTTTCGTTCAAGGAAGCTAGCATTTGGAGCGTCGTCTGGGTCTCGCTCGCTCTCTTCTTCAATTTTCTTCTATATCGCTACACGCTCTGGAAATTCCCGCAGGACGAGCGGCTGATGTCGATCCCGGGCTTCGTGCCCGATGTCGCGGCCTGGACCGTCTCGCTGGAGTTTCTTACGGGCTACATCGTAGAAAAATCTCTCTCCGTCGATAACATTTTTGTCTTCGTCGTTGTATTTGCTTATTTCGTTATACCGGCGAAATATCAGCATCGCGTCCTGTTTTACGGCATCATCGGAGCACTTATTTTCAGGGCGATCTTTATCGGGATGGGTTCGTGGCTGATGCAGTTTCATTGGGTGATCTACCTTTTCGGCGGTTTCCTCATCCTGACCGGCCTGAAAATGATGTTCGGGCCTGAGAAGGAGATCGAACCCGAAAAGAACCCGGTCATCCGGCTCTTCACGCGGTTCATGCCTATCACGAAACAGCTCCGTGGCAAGAGCTTTTTCGTCCGCGAGAACGGGCGTTGGGCAGCGACACCCTTGTTTATCGCACTACTTTTCCTTGAAATGACCGACGTCATCTTCGCGGTCGATTCCGTACCGGCGATCTTCGCCATCACGGCCGAGCCGATGATCGTCTTCACTTCGAACATTTTCGCGATCCTCGGCCTGCGGTCGATGTACTTCATGCTCGCCGGTGCCGTCAGCAAGTTCTACCTATTGAAGTATGGGCTCTCGGTTGTGCTGATCTTCGTCGGGCTGAAGATGGTCTGGCTTAATGATCTGTTCGGCGGCAAGTTCCCGGTGTCGTGGTCGCTCGCGTTCATCTTAACGACGATCGCGATATCGGTCGTCGCCTCGCTTCTTTTCCCGAAAAAGACCGAGGAGATCGCAAAGATGCATGTCGAGGTCGACTAACCGCGCCCCTTATTTTGCCGGGCAGGGTATGCTAAACTATTGCAAAATATGGAAGAAAAGAGGTCGATCCAGGAGATCTATTCGCCCGAAGGGATCTGCTTCGGCTGCGGCCCGGCCAACGAGCAAGGCTTAAGGATCTGCAGCTTCGAAGAGGACGGCGAGTTCGTAGCCGAATGGCATGCCGAGGGCTATCATCAGGCATTCCCCGGCGTCCTGAACGGCGGGATCATCGGCGCTCTCCTCGATTGCCATTCAAACTGGGCCGCGGCCATCCACCTGATGAAAAAGGCGGGCGAGGATAGGCCGCCCTGTACGGTGACCGCGGAATTCCACGTGAAACTGCTGCGTCCGACACCTGTCGACGGTCCGATCACGCTCCGTGCCCGCGTTGTGGAATCTACGGAAGACCGGGCTACCGTCGATGCCGAATTGATCGCCGGCGGCAAGGTCTGCGACACCTGCCGCGGCGTATTTGTCGCCGTCAAGGAAGGCCACCCCGCCTTTCATCGATGGTAAGGGGACCCTTGACCATGGACAAAGCGAGGATCATTGCCGAATTGGGACGAAACTACTCGGAATTCGCCGATCTTGTCGGCCCTATGCCTGAGGCGGATTTCGTGTTCTCACTAAACGGGGAAAAGTGGTCGGCGGGCCAGCAGGCGGATCACCTCTGCCGTTCGCTGGCCCCGCTAAACAAAGGGCTGAAGGCCCCGGAATTTGTTCTCAAGACGATGTTCGGCAAGTCCGACCATCCGTCCGCCACCTACGATGAGCTTGTCGCCCGCTACCGCGAGGCATTGTCGGCAGGTGGGAGCGCTCCGGAACCGTTCCGGCCGGACGCGATCGCCTTCGAGGAAAAGGACCGCGTTGTCGAAGAGCTTCGTCAACAGGTAGAAACGCTTTGCAGGAATATTGAAAAGTTTGACGAAGAGAAACTCGATACTCTGGTTCTTCCGCATCCGCTTCTCGGCAAACTGACCCTTCGCGAAATGTTCTATTTTACGATCTACCACGCGGAGCATCATCACCGGCATACCGAGCAGAATCTGGCTCAGCGGCAGCCAGCAGTGGCCTGATCAATTCCTCGTACCGCGGCGTAAGGGCCAGCCGCTCCAGCCACGCCGACTGCTCACGCATCAGGGAAGGCAGATGGACGACGTCTGAGAGCGCATAATCGACCAGATCATCGGTCCAGATCCCGTCCCATTTCCGCGTGAATTTTGCCCGCTGCGATTTGTCCAGATCGACCGCGAAATAGCGATAGAGCGTATCGGCAAGCGATGCCGATTGCCGGGCACCCCGTGTCAGTACCTTTTCCGCGATCATCGTATCGAAGACATTTTTGACAACATGCCCTGCGGCGGAAAGAAATTCCAGGTCGAACCGGGCGTTGTGGAAGATCTTCGTGATCCCTTCGTCGGCGAGAAGTTCGCTGAGCGGACCCATCGCAATTCCCTCGCTTAGCGGGACCAGGACGTTGAACTCGCCGTCAGAGAACTGCACCGAATAGAGCCTGCCGGAACGCGGGTTAAGCCCAGAAGTTTCCGTATCACACCCGAGTGCTTCGGCACAGCAGAGCCGCTCAAACGCCGCTGCGAGTTCGTCGGGAGTTCTTGTGATGGTGACTTCCATTCTCACGTTACTTAGTTTCACGCATTGCCGCGCGCGAAGCAATTCAGCTTAAAAAAGGCACGGCCGCATCCGCTACTATCGGGGTTCGTTGTATGATTGAAAGACCGTCCGAATGGCTATGGCAACAATAAACGAAATTGAAGTGCGGGTCCTCGGCAGCCTGGTCGAAAAACAGTTGACCACGCCGGAGTATTACCCTTTGACCCTGAATGCCCTGACCGCGGCCTGCAACCAGAAGAGCAACCGGGACCCTGTGATGTCGCTTGGTGAGAGCGAGATCCTGTCCGCTATCGACAGCCTGCGGGACAAGAATCTCGTTTATCTCTTCCACGGAAGCACCAGCCGGACGGTCAAATACAAGCACATGCTGCCGAGCGTTTACGAATTGGACGAAGCCGGCACGGCCGTGATGACCTTGCTGATGCTTCGCGGGCCCCAGACCGCGGGTGAGATCCGCGGCCGCTCGGACCGGCTGCACGAGTTCGGTTCGATAGGCGAGGTGCAGGAAATGCTCGATGAACTTGCCCGCCGTGACGAGCCCCTTGTGATCAAGCTCGAGCGGCAGCCGGGGCAGAAAGAGTCCCGCTACGCACATCTTCTCAGCGGCCCGGTCGATCCCGGCATGCAGCTTTCGCCTGCTTCGCCGGCGGCGTCGCACGGTTCTGCCGTAAGCGGCCTGGAGGATGAGGTCCGCGAACTTCGAAAGGAACTGAATAAACTTCGAGAGGAATTCGACAAATTTAGGAGCGAATTCGGATGAGACAAGGCCTAATGGCCTTTCAGGTGGAACTCGAGCGCGTTTTTGAGGGTGTCGATCTCGACCGGCTTGTAGATGACGCCGGAGCAGCCAGCCTTCCGGGCCTGGTCGCTGACGTCTCGAAACGCGGTCACGGCCACGATCGGCACCAGTGCCAATCCGTCGATCTTCTTGATTATCGACGCCGTCGATAGCCCGTCGAGCAGGGGAAGCCCGATGTCCATTAAGATCAGGTCGGGGTGGAACTGTTCGGCCTTATCAATTGCCTCGTAGGCACCGGCCGCCTCGATCACGTTGTGCCCCTCTCCTTCCAGAAGCACCCGCATCATTGAACGGCTGTCCTCAAAATCCTCAACTACCAGGATCGTTTTCCCCATTTCTTCCCCTTGTCCGTTGTGATAAACGCTGTTGTTATTCTATTCCCATCGGGCGGTGAAGGGCAACTCGGCCGCCGTTAAGGCTGGAGCCGGCTGGTAAGGCTGAACTCTTTGCTGATGCTCTGCTGCGGATCGGCCGCATCGCTTGCCGTTACCGTAAACGTTGCTGTTCCGATGATCCTTGCTCTTCCCCGAATAACGCCCGCAGCGGGATCCAAAACAAGGCCCGGAGGCAAAGCACCCGATGAGATCGACCAGGTGAAATTTCCCGAACCGCCGGCGGCGGCAAGCTGCTGGTGATAAGGACGGATGCGGACCGGGTCGGGGAGTCCGTTCGTCAGGATCTGAAGCGGGGCCGATGCGAATTCGAACGCACCGATGTCCAACACTCCTGCAGAAGGCCTTGCTTCGCTTAACTGGTGCAGAACGTACTGGCGGACGAGTTCGTTGCTTGGGATCACGGCCGGATGCAGCCCAGTGCCCGCATTCAATGCGGCCGAGCCTTCCGCGAGCTTGAAATTCTGCGACGATGCGTCGACAAAGCCGGGTGACGAGCCCGTGACCATCGTCCCGCCGCCCGTCACACTACCGCTGAACGACGAACCCTCGTGCGAGTTTCGCCAGCCGGTCTTTGCCCAATTGTTCGCCAGCGTCAAGGTCCCCGCCTCGGCCAGCATCGCCAGGCTTGTTCCGGCGGCCGTGTTAAAGAAGATATTGTTGCGGGCATCGGCATTTTCGTCGTTCGTCGAAAGCCGCATCACCACCGTCGTTCCCGCCCTGATCGAATAAAGCGTGTTGTTATAAAAATACAAAGTCCCCTTTCGGTAATTTGCGGTGGTGCCGCTATCGCCTCCATAGTGGACGGATTGATTGTTCCCGCCGTCCTGTTTTATCAGGACATTGCCGTAAACGAACGTGGATCGATATTCGGGTGCGTTCCTAATGATCGAGCTGTCCTCGCCGTCCACCATATCGATATTGCGGTTTCCGCCCTCTATCCAGTTATAGCGAACGACCAACCCCGCCGAACGGTCCTTCAGATTGACGCCGGGAGCCCCCGACCGCAGCGGACCGAAGCGATTGTACTGAAACGTGATGCCGTAGGCGGCGGTGTAATTATTGTGCTGGAAAATGCTGCCGGACACGCCATTACCGAAAATATAGTTCCCCTCGACCAATATGTTTTTTGAGACGGCTTCGTCACTTGACGCGACAAAAAAACCGTTCGCACTGTCGTGGATCCGGCAGTTGCGGACGGTGATGTTCTCGCCAAGTTCGACGAAGATCGAGGATGCCGATGTCGAATAAGACTGGACGGCACCCGAGTCGTCCGTGAACATGTAGCTCGGATGCCCGCTCCTGATCTCTAGGTTTTCGATAACGATGTTTGAAACCAGCGAGCTGCTCGGCACATTCGATCCGCCGATCTTGATCACGCCGCGGTTCTCGCTCCAAAAATTCAACCCCGGCGGCGTTACCGCGTTTCGGCCATCGATCACCGGAAGCTCGCCGGTCGGGCCCGGCACCCCGCGAATGATGATCGGCAATTGCGGGGTCCCGCTTCGTCCGATCACCCATTTCTCTTTGTATTCGGCGGCCCGCCAATGTATCAGGACGAGGTCGCCAGGCTGAAGCGTCGCCCACGGCACCTGTGCGATGGATTCCATCGCAGAGTTCGGTTTTACCTCGTAAACGGCCGCTTCGATACCGTTCGGTGAAAGAAATCCGAAGATCGTGAGGACCACGGGGAGAAAAAGTTTGCGGGAGGCGAGGATCATGCCTTTGTGTACAAACACATTTAACATTATCCAAATCTAGCATTTCGGACGATCTTGCGTCCACGAAAAAAAAGCCGGCACTAAGGCCGGCCCATTGGAGGGTAGTATCGCGTAGCAATGTTAACGTCGAACGCCGATCCGCTTTTGGACCAACTGCTCGACCGTTATGTTAGGTTCGGTCGCTCGTGCCTCGCGGACGTACGCGGCGTCGATCTTAAAGATGCGGAGTTTTACGACGTCCTCCGAGGTCAGGTCGGTAAGGCCTTCGGCCCTCAGTTCGCTCAGGAATTCGGGCGTTACCTTGAAGATGCTGAACTTTACAAGGTTCTCGAAATCCTCTGTACCGAAGCCCATATCCCGCGTTCGTCGTACAAAATCGGCGTCGATCTTGAAGATGCGGGCTTTGACCAGGTCTTCCATGCTGAGGTTCGGGAAACCGGTCGCTGCCATTTCAGCCATGAACTTTCCGTCGATCTTGAAGATCGCGGCCTTGAACAAGTCGTCGGCATCAAGGTTCGGGAAGTTTGCCGAGCGAAGGTCATCAGCCAGAGCTACGGTCACATTCAAAGCGGCGGCCGAGAACAGGCGGTCTTCGAGCGTGTCGTGGCCGCCCTTGGAACTTTTCGCTTGAAAATCAAACCCGCGCGAACGCATGTCTTCGACAAACCTCATGTTCGGGGTGAACCGGTACGTGCCCGAGCCGCGTCCGTTGGTGAAAGTGCCCTCGCACTCGATCGTCCCGGCTTCGCGGACCAGACGGAAATTGACCCGTCCGTTCTCGGTGGCGCTTGCGTTCAAGCCCTGAAACTCGTCAAACCCGAAACTCGAACCAAACTGGTTCTTTCCGCCGCGTTCGCTCGATCTTGAAAAGGATAAGTGGATCTTATCGCCCTTTTCCTTTTTCTTGTCGGCCGTCCATTCGCCCGTGATCGTTCCCTGTGACAGGACGGTGCCTGAACACACGAACATCACGAAAAGGGCGAGGCCCATTAATACAAAATTTGCTCTCTTAAGCATGATTTCCTCCGTTCCACATTATTGTTAGATATCGATCAGTCAAATGAGGAACACCACGCGGCCTGCGTTTGTGACAACGAAGGATGTGTCCGGGCGCTGGGTCCGATTTCGGACAACACCCGCAAGCAAATGAAAAAGGCCGCGAAGGGTCGGAACCCCGCCGAGGCCGAATGAATCGATCTAACTCGTCTAGGTTCGCCGCCGTGCCGGCGTCTTCTGCGGCGTCAATTTCTGCTCGTTCTTTAAGAGGTCGACCGCATCTTTGACGCTTGTCTTCAGCCGGTGGGTGTCCGGTGCTGTATCTATGAACTTCTGCATGAAGTTCAGGCCTTCCTGCATCTGTTCTTTGTCGTTGTTGCCGTAGCCGAGGCTGAACAGACAGAGGCCGGCACCGGCCAGCGCATCGATGTTTTCGCCGGCTGCAAGGATCCGTTTATAGGCCGCGACCGCCGGGTCGCATTCGCCGTTCTCACGGAGAATATCGCCAAGGATCATATCCGCGTTGGCCTTTTTCACCGGGTCCGTCTCGGCGGCGACATATTCGGTGATGATCGCCGTGGCCTCCTTGCTCTTTGAATTGTCCACCTGCCCGACCGCCTTCAGCCGATGGATCTCCATCGCGTTGGTCAGCAGTTCCAGCGTTACGGCCGCCCGGATCTTTGACTCGTTCGAGTCCGCCGGGGCCGGCGCCGTCCTGATCACGGTCATAGCCATATCAAAAGCCTTGAGGCCTTCGTCATAATCGGCGTTCGCCGCTTCGTATTTCGCACGGCGTGCCGCCGCGTCCGAATTAGCTGCACCTTCGCGATATGTTTCATACCCCCGGGCCTTCAACGCGACCATCTTACCGTTCAGCATCACCGGCGTGCTTCCGACAAAATCGGGGACGGCCGCGACGCCTTCGCTGAATTTGGCTATCGCGGTGTTGTAATCCTTCGCTTTCAATGCTGCGACCCCATCAGAATTGGCTTTCGCGGCGATCGCATCGCCTTCCTGGATCTTCTTATTTTTTGCGGCAACTTCGGCGGACTTTTTCTCGAACTCGGCCTGTTCCTTTTTCTGCTCCGCGGTCAGTTCGCCCGTGGGCGTTACCGATGAAAGAGCCTGCCTTACTTCTTCTTCGGTCAGCTTTCGACCGTCGCCCTCGGTTACGCTGATGACGATATTCTCTCGGCCGGCACGGACACCCGGTTCGATCTTCGGGCTAATGCCCGTGCCGCTCACCGCCAAAGCAAAGGTCTGTCCGAAAGGCAGTTGAACGAAGGTGAAGGCACCTTTTTTATCTGTCTTGGATGCGGGCATCCTGCCGCTTGTCGTGTCGGTCCTGTAAACCTCTACGACCGCGTCGGCAACCGGCACAACGGAACCGTCGGCCTTTGTCATCTTCACCTCGCCGCGAACCGGAGCCCCTTGAGCAAGGGCACCTCCGGCAAAAACCACCGTGCTCACCGCCACGGCCAAACATGAAAAAAAGATCTTGCGAAACATTTCGAAACCTCCGCCTATTTTCGGGAAATGGCACCAAACCGTTTGGATGCCGCTCCCGGTCCATTGGTTTAATACTTTTCGGTCATTCTACCCCAAATCACGGTTAAATCGAAGCAAACGGGCGGACCATCTCCCGGCGACCGGAGCGCATTTCTGAGCCGCTGTGCTATCGTGATTGATTGCCGGTACCAACGGGCCGGAATGCGATTATGTCGGAAAGCGTGTTCAACTTCTACTCCGGGCCGGCGATCCTGCCAGCGAGCGTCCTTGAGAAAGCCGCGGCGGAACTTCGCGATAACGGCGGCGGGATCAGCGTAATGGAATTGAGCCATCGCTCAAGCCGATTCATTTCCATTCTTCGTTCGGCAGAGGCCCGGATCCGTGAACTTCTCGCACTGCCGGAGAATTATCGGGTCTTCTTCCTGCAAGGCGGCGCAAGCCTTCAATTCTCGATGGTCCCGATGAATTTCCTCAAAGGGGGTTCTGCCGATCACATCGTCACCGGGGCGTGGAGTGAAAAGGCTGTAGCCCGGGCATCGGCCTTCGGCAGGGCGGCAAAGATCTACGATAACGCGGAAAGCGGCCGGTCGGCCATACCCTCGCAGGACGAACTCAGCTTCTCGCCGGGTGCGTCATACATTCATTACGTGTCGAATGAGACCATTGACGGTGTTGAATTCGGATACGATCTCGACGGCTTCGGTACCCACGTCATTTGCGATGCATCGTCGAATATCCTTTCCCGACCGATCGATGTCGAGAAATATTCGATGATCTATGCCGGGGCTCAGAAGAATCTTGGCCCCAGCGGCGTGACCCTGGTCATCATCCGTGACGACCTTTTGGAATTGGCCAAAGGCCCGTCCGGGGTCCTCAATTACAAGTCTTATCTCACCGGTGACGGGATGCCCAACACGCCGAACACGTGGGGCGTTTACATGATCGACCTGGTTTGTGAATGGCTTCAGGAGAAGGGCGGCCTTGCGGCTGCGGCGAAACGGAACGAGGAAAAGGCCTCGCTGCTCTATTCGGCGATCGACTCGAGCGACGGCTTCTACCGGCCGAAGGCCGAACGAAACGCCCGCTCGAAAATGAACGTCACTTTTCGCCTTCCCACGACGGAGCTAGAAGCGAATTTTTGTGACCAGGCTGAAATTGCTGGCCTGATCGGGCTGCGTGGGCATCGTTCGGCCGGCGGAATTCGTGCGTCGATCTATAATGCGTTCCCGGTCGAAGGCGTTCGGGCACTGACCGAATTCATGGACGAATTTGCACGCGAGAACGGTTGAAAGCCCGGGGCCGGAGGACGGCTTCGATCCTGCATCACATGGGCTCCCATTCCTGCCCGATGATCGCATTCAGCAATTCCGCCTCGTCCTTTTCGCTCACCGTTCGCAGGTCGATAAGTACCCGCCCGGCGTCGATCCGTGCGATGACCGGCGGGCTCGCCAGCCGAAGCCTTGATTCGATCTCACCTTCGCTCAGGCCGGAATATGATAACGCGATCGCCGCCGTCGCAAGTTCCGCATCCGGAGAAGTCCCGCCTCCGGCGGCCGAAACGCTCTTCACGACCTCGATAGTCCAGCCATCATCTTTAGTCAGGTGTCTCACCAGTTCCTTCGCAAAAACATCCGACCGGCGGGCGATCGACGCTTCATCAAGCCCAAGCATTCGCAAGACCGGCAATTCCTTTTCGTGCCGGCCACTCAGATATGATTCAAGGGTCGCCTCAAGAGCGGCCGTGATCGTTTTATCGACTCGCAGTGCGCGGAACAGTGGATCGCGTGCCAGGCTGTCAACGAGGTCCCGGCGGCCGGCGATGATCCCGCACTGCGGCCCGCCCAGAAGTTTGTCCCCGCTGAAACTGACCAGGTCCGCCCCCGCCGCGATTATTTCCCGGATGACCGGTTCGTTCCTGATCCCGATCGAGCTCATATCGTTAAGTGCACCCGAGCCTGCGTCTTCAAAAAATATGACGCCTCGTTCGTGGGCAAGCTTTGCCAGCTCGCGGGTTTCCGGGGCTTTTGTGAAACCGCTGATCCTGAAATTCGACGGGTGGACCTTCAGCAGCATCGCGGTTTTGTCATTGATCGCTTCGGCGTAATCGCGAAGATGGGTTCTGTTCGTGGTCCCGACCTCTTTCAGTACGGCCCCCGAACGTTCCAACACGTCCGGGATCCGGAAGTCGCCGCCGATCTCGACCAGCTCGCCGCGGGAAACTATCACCTCGTGTCCGCGGGCGAATGCCGAAAGGATCAGGAACGCCGCCGCCGCGCAGTTGTTCACCACGATGGCCGCTTCGGCACCGGTCAGCATCTCGATCGAAGAGATCACCTTGCCGCCTCGCGTTCCGCGCCTTCCTTTGGCGATATCGTATTCGATGGTCGAGTAGCCGGCTGCCTCCGTCATTGCTTCGACGGCCCTCGATGACATCGGCGCACGGCCGAGATTTGTGTGGATCACGACGCCTGTCGCATTGATGACCCGACGCAGCCCGTTCTTTCGTTCCGCGTGGGCCGATGCGGCGGCCTCGGTCAGAGCCGCGGTGCGAAGCGACTCACGCGAGCCGGCATCTGGGCTTTCCTTTTTCAGTACCCGCGACCGAACGTTCGCGACAGCGTCCCTTACGTATCTGAGGGCTCGCTCGCGGCCGAACTCTTCCGTCAGTTCCGCGATCGCCGGGTCGCTCAGCAGTTCGTCGACCGAAGGTATGTTCGATAGTTCAGTCACTGTTTTCATTCGCGTTCCGATCCGTCCGTTCACGCCCCTTTCCCGGTTCTCTGGAAACCCGGTCGGTTTGCTTGTTTATTATTAATAGAAGCGTCTCCCGCTCACTCCTCTGATCCCTCATTATGGTAATGGCATCGAGCAACATCAATCGCCGGTCTGCGAAAGCCGCCGAAGATACCGCGACTTTCGATCAGCATCTTTCACGCCTCGACGACGACATTCGAAAACTGAAGATCGAATTCGACATCTATTTTAACGGTTCGACCAAGGGCCGGCGTCCGCCGCTCGAGGCACGTGCCCGGCTTGAGGCGTTCATCCGCCGACTTTCGGACAATCGTTCGGTTTCGTATGCACAGCGTTACCAATTGGGTATGCTCGTCTCTCGCTACAGTTCGTATCGTGAACTATGGCGGCGGCTGATGCGAACAAAAGGCGAAGATCTTCTCTAGAAGAAAGAAGGCGAACCGGGTTATCAGGTTCGCCTTTATTTTATTGTTGGAGCAGTGTGGGGCAGCTCAAAATGCAGATCTGACGGGCTTTACGCGAGTCAGGCAAGCTTCATGACATTCTCCGCCTGCGGCCCTTTGGGGCCGTTTGTGACCTCGTACTCGACCTCCTGTCCCTGGATCAAAGTTTTATATCCGTCGCCGGTGATCGCGCTGTAATGGACAAAAATGTCCTGCTCGCCGGGCTGTTCGATAAACCCGTATCCTTTTGCATTATTGAACCACTTGACCATTCCTACTGCTTTAGACATCTTCCACTTTCCTCCTGCAAGCTTCGCTAGACTGTTTCATTTCCACCCAATTTGGGCCGGTTCGTCATCCCGGCCGACAAATGAACCAGGTACCGTGACGCAGCCCGACGGCCGCGGCACGCAGTTCTATTCCAGTTCGAAGGCCATCGCCTCCAAATGAGAATCAATCTTAAACTACAAGATTAAAGGGCTTTACTGTTTGATTGTCGATTGACGAATGAGAATTTAACGTCATTTCCGCTGTGTGTCAAGAACTTTCTTCCGCGAACGCCAAAAATTGCCCGTGATTGACTTCATTTTGCCGATAAACGATTATTAGGCTGGCCGGCCAAGATACCCGCTGCCAATTCGAATGTCGCAAGAATACGGTCAAGACGCCCCGCTCTCTTACAACAAATACCTGAAGGTCAAGGAGCTGATCCGGCTCCAGGAAACCCTGTCTGATCCTCAGAGCCACGACGAACTCCTGTTTATCATCATTCATCAGACCTACGAGCTTTGGTTCAAACAGCTTCTGCACGAGCTTGATGCCTGCATCGGATGGGTCAACGAGGGCAGGCTGTTCCGGGCAAACCATTCGCTCCGGGGCGTGTTGTCGATCGAGCGCATTTTGGTCACCCAGATCCACATCCTTGAATCGATGGCGCCGATCGGCTTTCTCGAATTTCGCGACAAACTCAATCCCGCCAGCGGTTTCCAATCGATGCAGTTCCGCGAACTGGAATTCTCTTCCGGCGCCAAGGACGAAGCGATCCTTCGGTCATTCAAAGACGACGAGTTCGCCCTCGAACGGCTCAAGCATCGATTTGCATCGCCATCGCTTGCTGATGCCTTTTGGTCTTTGCTTGAACGCAACGGGTTTTCCGTAAATGATCACGACGAACGCGTCAAGACAATTGTCGAGATACTGACCCACCCGGAAAATTACGCCGACATCTACAACATGCAGGACCTGCTGATCGAACACGACGAACTGATCATCTCGTGGCGTTACAACCACATTCAGATGGTCGAACGAATGCTCGGGATGAAACGCGGGACCGGCGGGTCCGAAGGCGTCGGCTACCTGATGACTACCCTGAAGAAGAAGTTTTATCCCGAACTGTGGGAAGCACGGACGCATCTGACTATCGATGAACGGACTGATGAAGCATAAAGCCATTCTCTTACTTGCACTTGTTCTTACCTGTTGGACGGCCGTTGCCGCCCAGTCCGGCGAAACCGTCCGCCTGACGATCCTCCACCTGAACGACACGTATCAGTTCACGCCCGTGGATGGCGGAAAACGCGGAGGCCTGGCTCGCGTGATGTCCCTAAAGAAAGACGCCGTGCGAGAGAATCCGCATACGATCATGACCCTCGGCGGCGACACTCTCTCGCCTTCGGTCGAGACCCGCACCTACCGCGGCAAGCAGATGATCGACGCGTGGAACAAGGTCGGGCTCGATTACAGCGTACTCGGCAATCACGAATTCGATATCCGGACAAATGAGTTGCTGGACCGCATCAAAGAGTCCGAATTCAAATGGCTCGGCACGAACGTCATCGATTCCCGCACGGGGAAGACCTTCGCCGACCTGCCGACGTTCGTCGTCCGCGAATTCGGCGGCGTCAAGGTCGGTTTTTTCGGCCTGCTGCTGCCCGAGACCAAGGAAACATCATCCATAGAAGACCATCTGCAGGTGACCGATTACTGCAAGGCAGGCCAGGATGCGGTCGCAAAGCTCCGTGCGACAGGGGCGAACACCATCATCGCGGTGACCCATATGTTCATGGGGCAGGACAAGAAACTCGCCCAATGCGCACCCGGCATCGACCTGATCCTCGGCGGCCACGAACACACACTTCTTCAGTCGTCGGCGAACGGCGTGCCGATATTCAAGATGTGGGCCGACGCCCGCGAGGTCGGCAAATTCGACCTCTTTATCGACAAGAAAACCGGCAAGGTCACCAGCATGGACTGGAAGATCATCCCCGTGACAGATCAGATCCCTGAGGCGCCGGAGTTTGCTCCTGTCGTTGCAAAATACAAGTCGTTGCTCGACCAGCTTGAGATACGGGTGGGCGCGACGGCTGTGCCGCTCGACGCTCTCTCGCACTCCGTTCGGACAAAGGAAACCGACATCGGCAACTTCATCGCGGACGCTTATCGAAAAGCCGTCGATGCCGACATCGGCTTCGTCAACGGCGGCTCCATCCGGGCCGACCTTTCCTACAATCCCGGCCCGCTGACAAAGCGTGACGTGCTATCGATGCTTCCCTTCAACAACCCGATCGTGAAGGTCGAGGTGACCGGAAAGCTGTTGATGGAGATCCTCGAGCACGGCGTCGCGCGCAGCCGCGAGGACAACGAACCCGGGCGCTTTCCCCAAGTCTCCGGTTTGAGATTCACCTTCGACGCCAGTAAACTTCCCGGCCAACGGGTCACCGAAGCTTACGTTGGCGGTAAACCGGTCTCGGACGATGCGGTCTATACGTTGGCAACCTCCGATTTCATCGTCTCGCGAGCAGGCGATCGCTATACGATGTTCAAGGACGCAAAGATCCTCCTCCCCGCCGACCAGGCACCGAAGGACTCGGATGTTTTTGAAAAAGCGATCAAGGAATCACCGAACGCGACGATCTCGCCGCGTGTCGAGGGCCGGATCACTCGATTAAATTGAACAAATTCCAGGTGAATTATCCGAACGGCAAGAAGATAATTGTGGACGATATCGTGATGTTCGAAGACATTGAGTCGCCGGGCAAGATAACCCATATCGTCGAATCACGCGATGATATCGCGGCATGGAGTTGCGCGAAAGAACCGGGCGTATTTATTGAGTGTGAAGAGATAGGCTGGATTTATATGCCTGAGCAATTGTTCTCTGATAGCCGGCTAAGGCCCTGCGCTAAATGAAGGCCTGAAATACCTCATTTGAAAACAACATACCTCGCCTGGTGAGCCGCAAACGGCCCGCCGCGATTTCAACTAGGCCTTTGTCTTCGAGGTCTTCTGAACTTCGCGCGATATCAGTCCCGAAACGATTTTCGTATTCGCCGATGTCGATCCCCTCGTTCAGACGCAGGCCGAGAAAGGCAAACTCCGAGCCAAGATCGATCTCTTCGCGAAAGACCTCCGCCGTGCCCTTCGACTCGATCATCTCAACGTATTTCGCCGTGTCGCGGTCGTTAGCGTATCGCTCGACGCCATCGAAAGAATGTGCCGAGACGCCGAACCCGAACACCGGTTCGAGGCGCCAGTACTTTGTGTTGTGCCGCGACTCGAAACCCGGTTTGCAGAAGTTCGAGATCTCGTATTGCTCGTAACCGGCCTCGGCCAGGCAGTCCAACATCACCTCGTACATCTCCGCCGCGATCTCGTCGTCGATCGGCGTCCGGCGGCCGCTGCGGACCTGTTCGGCCAGTGGCGTGCCCTCGTGGATCTCCAACAGGTAAAGCGACAGGTGCTCCGGCTGCATCGCAACGGCCTCTTCCAAATTCCGTTTCCAATCATCCAGCGTTTGCCCGGGAAGGCCGGCGATCAGGTCGAAACTGATGTTGTCAAAGCCCGCATCACGCAGCAGCTTGAATGTCGTCCTCGCATCGTTCGCATCGTGTCCGCGGGCGAGCAGCTTCAGATCTCGGTCGTTAAATGTCTGCACCCCGAAGCTCGCACGGTTGATGCCCATCTCACGATACGCCGCGAGCGTCTCGGCCGTCACCGTCGCCGGGTTCATCTCCATCGTGACCTCGGCGCGTTCCGCCACAGAGAAAACAGAGTTCACTGAGGCTAATATCCGCTCCACCTGCTCCGGCCTCAACAACGAAGGCGTCCCGCCGCCGAAATATACTGTGTTGACAGAGGCCGTAACCCGACCGGTAGGGGGTGTGCCCGTTTGGCCCGCGATTGATGGGGCACACTCGCTACCGCTCGTGTTTTCGCCTTCGATCTCACGACACAACGCATCGACATACCTCTCCACCGCCGCCGGACCGCGATAAACATCGGTCGCAAAATCGCAGTACGAACACCGCGATTTGCAGAACGGAATATGGAGATAAACACCTGCAGCCATCGTGTTTCAAATTTACCACCCTCGAAAAGGAATTTGTTGCTCCAATAGGGAAACGGGAACTACAATCAATGCGAGGACGGGTCATCGTTTCAATATGCGAAGTGCTCTAATACTGCTATCGCTCGCTTTCGTTTTAGGATGTCAAACAGTTCCCGTTGATCCTCCCGTAACAGATGCTTCTTTTGAACCACAGGCCGCAACTGCCCCGACGCAGTCGCCATCTCCGACACCGGAGGCACCAGTTTATCCCGGCGTTACCATCGATCAGCAGTTTCCAATAATTCAACACTTCTCAAGTATCGACGACGATGGACGAGAAGGCCAATTGAAGGTCGAAGCCGCTGGTTATACGGTCAATATCAAAGATTACGTGCCTCGTTCATTGGAAAAAGATGGAAAGATCGTTTTCACGTTTAAGAAACGTGAACCCGAAGGCTACTGGGGCACGCTTGTAGCTAGGTCGCAGTTGACCGGAAAGGATGGAGAGCAGATCTACATTGCTGTGTCCGGCCCGGGCGGGGTCTGCTGTACGAATTATTCGATAATCGATGTTTCGCAGGAGCGTCCTAAGTCGATATTTCATAGCGAAGACTTTGGGTCGTTTCGCGATCCGATGGAAATCTTTGACGCAGACGGCGATGGTGTATATGAACTCGTCCAGTTTGATTCTTGCATGCGGTACTTTATGGATGACTGCGGATCTTGCTCGCCTGAGCCGCGAGTTCATTTCAAGTGGAGCAAAACCCAGCGAAAGTACCTTCCGGCACGAGGAATTCAACAAGACTTTGTTCGTGAAGGAATGAGCGAAACCGCAAAATGGATCGTCGAGAAATCAAAGGAGTTCAAGGAGACCAGAGAGATTAATGCCATGGTGGAATTGAATCGTGCAGTTCTCAGCCACGTCGGCAACCTCTTACATATCGGCGAGGAAGCGGAGGCTTGGTCGACCCTAGACAAATACTATGCCGGCAACGATCTGGCCAAAGCGCGACGCGAGTTCAAGCGACGATTGTCACGCTGCAAATTCTATCAACACCTTAAAGGCAAACGTTGACCTTTAGGCGAGTCTCGTTTCAAGACTAGATTCCCAGATCGTTTCGAGTTTTGAAATGGGTTCGGCGAGTGCTTGGGCACCGTCGATGATAACGGAAAGAATGTCGTCGCCGACGGTGCCGATGATGATGAAAGGCACCTCACCGGCGATTTCGCGGACGCGGTCGAGATTCTCTGGCTTAAAACTTACGACGACCCGCGACGGAGTTTCGCCGAATAGAAGTGCTTCGGACGAGACGCCGTTTGATTCAAGTTCTATTGATGCGCCTTTAGCGTCGCGGCCCAGGCTCGAAAAACAGCACTCGGCGATGGCGACGGCGAGGCCGCCCTCGGAGCAGTCGTGGGCAGAATTCAGCAGTTCTGCGTCGGCCATCGCAAGAAGCGTGTCCTGGACCTGCTTTTCCATTTGAAGATCGATCTGCGGCAGGCGGCCGGATGCGATCATTTCTTCCGTCGACCGACCGAGCACCGCGTGTGCAAATTCGCTGACGCTCAGCCCGTCGTTTGCGGACGCAGGCCTGACGGGCCCGAGGATCGCTACAATATCGCCCTCATTCTTGAATCCCTGAGTAATTATCTTGCGAGTATCATCGATCAGGCCGACCATCCCTATCGTCGGCGTCGGGAGGATGCCGCGGCCGTCCGTCTCGTTATAGAAAGAGACATTTCCCGAAACGACCGGCGTCTCGAACACCTCACACGCCTCGGCCATGCCGTCGATCACGTCTGAGAATGAACGCATCACTTCGGGCCGTTCAGGCGAAGCAAAGTTCAAACAATTCGTCACGGCGATCGGCTTTGCTCCGACGCAGGCCACGTTCCTTGCCGCCTCGGCGACCGCGTGTTTCGCGCCTTCTTTTGCATCGACGGCGACGTAACGCCCCGGCCCGTCGAGGCACATCGCGATCGCGCGCCGCGTTTCCTTAACGCGAATGACCGCCGCATCCGCCCCCGGCAGCACCGCGGTATTCGTCCGCACCATCGAATCATACTGCTCGTAAACCCAATGTTTGGAACAGATATTCGGCGAAGCCAGAAGGGCCTTCAGGCCCTGTTCCAAGTTCCTTGTTTCATGTTCCATGTCCACTTCCGTCAACTTGAAACTTGGAACTTGAAACTTGGAACTAACCTCGAGCATCGGCCGCTCATACTTCGGTGCCTCGTCCGTAAGCGCCTTGACCGGAAGATCGGCTTCGACCTGCCCGTTGTGGATGATCTTCAGCCGGTCGCCTTCGACCACCTTCCCGATCACGACGGCATCCAGGTCCCATTTGTTGAAGATCTCGACGACCTCTTTCTCGCGGCCTTTGCGGGCGACGATCAGCATCCGCTCCTGCGATTCGCTGAGCATCATTTCGTAAGCGGTCATTCCCGTCTCTCGCTGCGGAACAAGCGTCAGGTCGATCTCCAGCCCCGTCTCGGCACGTGCGGCCATCTCGACCGACGAACTCGTCAGCCCGGCGGCGCCCATGTCCTGGATCCCCTCGATCGCCCCCGACCGCATCGCCTCAAGACACGCCTCGAGAAGCAGCTTCTCGAGGAAGGGATCGCCCACCTGGACGGTCGGCCGCTTTTCCAGGGCCTCTTCGTCGAATTCGGCCGAAGCCATCGTCGCTCCGTGGATGCCGTCGCGGCCGGTCTTCGCCCCGACATAAAGCACGGGATTGCCAACGCCGGACGCCTTGCCGAAAAAGATCTGGTCCTTGCGGACAATGCCGAGCGCAAAAGCGTTAACCAGCGGATTCAGCGAATAGCTCTCGTCAAAAATGACCTCGCCGCCGATCGTCGGCACGCCAAAGCAATTGCCGTAATGCCCGATCCCCTCGACACAGCCCTTCAAAATGGATTTATTGCGGTTGTGGACCGGGGAAGGGTCGGCTCCGTTCGAGATCCCTACCGGCTCTGAATTCGCTGCAGCCAGGGCCTTACCTTTATCCTTTATCCTTTCTCCTTTATCCTTTGAAAGCGGTCCGAACCGAAGTGAATTCATCGCCGCAACCGGACGTGCTCCCATCGTAAACACATCGCGGAGGATGCCGCCGACGCCGGTCGCCGCACCTTGAAATGGCTCGATAAAGCTCGGGTGATTGTGCGATTCGACCTTAAAAGCCACGCACCAGTCGTCGCCGATGTCCACCACGCCGGCGTTCTCGCCCGGCGGGACGATCACCCTCGGCCCCGTCGTCGGAAGCCTTTTCAAATGCACCCGCGACGACTTATACGAACAATGCTCCGACCACATCACGCTGAAAACGCCCAGCTCCGTCAGGTTCGGCTCGCGGCCGAGGGTCTGAACGATCTTCTCGTATTCTTCGGGGGTCAGGTTGTGCTGCTGGACTATTTCAGGTGTGATCGCTGTTTTGTTCATCTTCTGATAACTTCCCGAACCAAAAACAAAACAGTTATCTTAACCCTTTGAAATTGCGATGTCGATTCTTGCAATCGGCGTTTGTGAGATAATGGCAATAAGCGGTTGCAAGTATCAGTTCATGAGCGACTTTTTATTGACCAAGCGATCAGCCGGCACACTGAAAAGTCAAATGCTATTTTATATGCCGGGACGCTCAGCTGTGGCTTGAGGCCGTGTCCTACACTTTCAAGGTCGATGCTTAGTTTCGTCAGTTTCTTAGAGGTTTACCAGCGCTTGGCGGGAGCAGTATGTAGCTCATTTTCAGAAACTGAAGATATAACTTTCGGAGGGGTATGATTGCGCATGATCTTGGGAAATGTGCGAATCCGAAAAGACTAAAACTCGCACTCGCTGAGCTTGTTCGTTTTCTTAAAAGGACAAATACGAAGTTTTGGCCCACGCAGCTAGATCATATCGCCGCCCTGCTCAATGATCCCGAAACGATCGAGGAAGGGCGGCTCAAGCTTGACGACTGTTTCGGTGGAATGGGTTCCTTGAACGACTTGTTATTCACGGAGCTGAATGGCAACCTCCCTCCGGGACACTCCGAAGAGGAGGTCAATCGTGAGCTAGACCTCCTTTTGAATCGTGTTTTCCGAGAGAATCGACTTGCTTCAAAGGGCTGGTGGGACCGGTTGCTCTGGCGATTCTATGAGTTCAAATATCGGAACGAATTGCCGCCGCGAATAAAGAAAGCGTTTGCAAAATGAAGTAATTTGGTCGACTGCGTCCGATCAAGAAAATAGGAACATTACGGCAACGCAGGCGCTCCCATCGCGGCCCATTCTTCTTTTGCCGGGCCGTAGACGCCTGGCACGGGCAGGCCTGCCTGCCGCATCAACACGGTCATCTGGCCGCGATGATGGGCTTGATGAGCGATCAGATAGAACAGGGTTACGCCGCGGGCCCATATCTCGCCGTACATTTCGTCCTTTTCCAGCAAAGTCTCGTCGGTCCAATTCTTCGATACTTCATCAGACACAGAACGTGCGGCCGTCTCAAAAGCCGCCGCGATCTCAGCGGCCGTCATCGGCTGGGCCTCCTCCGGCCCCGGGCCGTCGATCTTCAGCCCGACATGGCCAAGCATCTCGTTCAGGGTCTGCGTAAGATGCCAGCCGATGAATCCCAGGTCGCGGCCGTCCGGCGCCACCTTTTGGCTGAGGGCATCGTCAGTCAGCATTCCAAAGACCTTTCCCGTCGCTTCCACTTCATATTCCCAGGCCCTTGTGAAATCTTTGATCTTTCTGAACATGGTTCGGTCTCCTTTGTTTGTAATATGGCTTGATGTTGCATCTATGAAACTACCCGAACGTGATCCGAATGTCAATTCGCGGCACTTGCACTAATACGTTTATTTGAAGGAAGTGAACAACGAGCGGCCGGTATAAGCGAAAACGTTCTCCCGTATTTCTGCCGGGGCCAGACCGTTCTTGAGCGCGGGCCCGTTCGGGCTGATCTGTTTCAGGATGGGGGCAAAGTTCTCTTCACTTTTGTCCAATTGGTCTTTGCCCCGGAATCGGGTTATCAGGATGAGGTCGAAACCCGCGTTCTTGTCCGACGAGGCCTCGACAAGTTCAAACGAATCGATCACCCCGCGTTTCTTGGCTTCTTCGCGATACGCCTTCCAATTGTTCTCGTAAAAATAGAGTACCTCGTCGCGGCGGCCATTCTTGATCTTGACGAAATCGGCAACTACAAAAAGGTCATTTGCCGAAGGCGTCGGGGCGAGAAGTTTATCCAAATGGGCCCTCAATTCGGCAGGCTTTACAACGCCTTGATGGGAAAAGACCGTCTTGCCGTCCGGGCCGTAGAGGATCGTAAGCGGGAGCGCTCCCGACCAGTCTTTCGAGACCAGTGCGATCGCCGTCGTCTCGTCCGGGGTGACCAGGAGGTACGTCGGCATCGGTGCCTTCATATCGGCCAGAAATTTCGGCACGCCGGTGGTCAGCTCTTCCTCAAAATCGAGCGTGACCGTGATGAAATCGATCTTGCCCTTGTAATCGGCGTCGATCTTCACCAGATCGGGAAATTCCTCGCGGCACGGCCCGCACCACGTCGCCCAAAAATTGATCAGAAGCGGCTTCCCCTTCGGTTTTAGCAGTTCGGGGAATTGCTTCTCGTCGATCTTGGTCACTTGCGACTTGGCCGCTGCCGTGCCGTTGGTTTGGGCTACAACGCTTCCCGCCAGGATAAAGACGGCGGCAAAGGTCATCAAAAGCCACCCGGATCGGATGGCTTTTGAAAATTTGAATGTTGGAAAATTCATTTTGTTGCCTTACCGCCGCCCGCACGCTTGATCGTGCAGCCGAACGCAGCGGTTTTGGTCTTTTCGATCTCCTTACCGGCAAGTGCGGAATCGAACGCCGTCCTCAGGAATCGTTCCTGGATGTTCTTTCCGGACCGGTCGTTGTCGATCGCTCCGTGGTATTTCAGGACGTTGTTCTTGTCGAAATAATAGGCCTCCGGCGTCACGGTCGCACCGAACTTGTCGGCAAGCACGTTACCCTCGTCGATCAGCATCGGGAACTTAAAGTTCTCTGCCGCATCCGAGGTCACCCATTCGAGCGATTCCGCATCGCGGTTGTTTGCGTTCACGCCGATAAAGGCGATGCCTTTTGCCTTGTATTCAGCGGCGATCTCGTCGATCCGCTGGATGTAGCCTTTGACGACCGGGCACTGAGCAGAAAGAAAGATGATCACCGCACCGTTCTTGCCTTTCAGGTCGTTAAATGAATGGGTCTTGCCGTCCGTACCCATCATTGAAAAGTTCTCGAGCTTGGCTCCGATCTCGATCCCGCCTTTCGCACTGGTAACAGGCGGCGTCAGGACGAACGCAAGCATCGCAAAGATCGTAAAGAAAGCAGTTCCGATTAGCTTCATGGTTCCAACTCCTCGCTTTGGTTTAGGTTTACTGGTTGTTAGGACTAAAGGATATCAGCCAAGTTCGTCTAGGACAACTAAATTCGGCCCTCTGTCACAGACTTCGTCGAACGAACCTGTTTGGATGCTTTGGCCGCGGGGCGGGTTGCCGCCGGGTGCTTGTTTCTTCTGCCGGCCGATGGGCCTTGAAATGCTATAATCCGGGTCTGTAACGTGCCAAATATAGGCGAGATCATCGATAAGTACAAGATCCTTTCGGTCCTCGGTGCCGGCGGGATGGGCCAGGTTTTTCTCGCCGAAGATACGCTTCTGGGCCGAAAAGCGGCACTGAAGTTCCTTTCGGCCGGATCGGCCGGCGATCCCGAACTGCGCGACCGTTTCATCCGCGAGGCCCGCGCCGCTTCTTCGCTGAGCCATCCGAACATCTGCACGATTTACGAGATCCGCGACCACCCGGACGAGCCCTACTTAGCGATGGAGTTCGCAGAGGGCGAAACGCTGGCCGCCCTTATCCGCTCGCGACGCCGCAGCAGTTGGCAGGCGGTCGACGTTGCTATTCAGGTTGCCGAGGCACTGTCCGAAGCCCATCGGATCGGCATCGTCCATCGCGATATCAAGCCCGCAAATATCATTGTCGATGCCCGCGGCCGCGTGAAAGTACTCGATTTTGGCCTCGCGAAACGAATGTCCGGCCTTGCCGGCGATGCTGGATCGCAATTCGAGACCAGTCCGGGCGTTGTGCTCGGCACCGCCTCCTATATGTCGCCGGAACAAGCCCGCGGCCTTCCCGTCGATCACCGGTCCGACATTTGGAGCCTCGGTGTTTGCCTTTTCGAAATGCTTACGGGCACGTCCCCGTTCGCCGGCGAAACAGCGGCGGACACGTTCGCGGCGGTCCTCCGGGGCGAGCCGCTGCCGCCCTCGGCTCTGATCGACGGCGTCCCGGACGACCTCGGTGATCTCGTCCTCGAATGCATCAGGAAACCGCCCGATGAGCGGGTCCGGTCCGCCGATGACCTTGTCCGGCGGCTGCGTCTGATCGCCAACCGGATATCGTCCGGTTCGGATGCCGCATTTTCTGCCCAAGCCGATGCCCGGCACGATGAGCCGACCGAGGTTTTCGACGCAGCGGCAGACACGGTCATTAGTTCAGGCGCTTCGTTAAGGCTTGAGACACCGACCAACCTCACCTCGTTTCAAAGCCGGATGGTGGGCCGCGAGGCCGAGATCGGTGCCGTTACCGGAATGCTGCGTGACCCCGCGGTCCGGCTTATCACCCTGACCGGCATCGGGGGCACGGGCAAGACGACGCTTGCACGGGCGGCCGCCCGTGAACTCCTCGGCGAATTCCCGGACGGGGTCTACTTCGTTGAAATGGCCGACGTCGTGAATCCTAACCTCGTCCTTCCGTCGATCGCACAGCCGCTCGGGATAAAGGACGACGGCGGTTCTGCGCAAGCTGATGTGTTAAAGGAGTTTCTCGCCGGCAAGCGCATCCTCATCATCATCGACAATTTCGAACAAGTGATCGACGCAGCCCCGAGGATCGCCGAGCTTCTTGCATCGGCACCGGGGTTAAAATTGATGGTCACCAGCCGCGAGGTCCTTCGACTTTCAGCAGAGACCGAATTTCAGGTTCCTGCCCTTGCACTGCCTGAGAATGCGGATGTCCCGGCGGAGGACCTTATCAGGGCCGAAGCCGTTGTCCTGTTCGCCGAGCGGGCAAGGTCGGCCAGGCCCGCCTTCGCCCTTTCGGACGAGAATATTTCCGAAGTCGCGGCCGTCTGCCGCCGTCTAGACGGGTTGCCGCTCGCCATCGAGCTCGCCGCCGCCCGCGTTAAGGTTCTCTCGCCCGCGGCCATCCTCGAAAAACTTGAGCGGGGGCTCGACCTGCTTACCGGCGGTGCACGCGATCTGCCGGAAAGGCAGCGGACGATGCGGGGCGCGGTCCGTTGGAGCTACGGGCTTTTGTCCGACGACGAGAAGGCCGTTTTTCGAATGCTCGCCGTATTTTCGGGCGGTTTCAGGTTGGCGGCTGCGGAGGCGGTGTGCCGGACCGGATCGAACGGCGGAACCGAGATGGCTGACCTGATCGCGTCGCTGATCGACAAAAGCCTCCTGGTTCGCCGGGAAGTTCGCGGCGGCGAGCCTCGATTTCGCATGCTCGAGGTTGTCCGCGACCTGGCGCTCGAAATGCTTCAGGCCGCCGGCGAAGAATCCGCCGCAAGACGCCGCCACGCGGAATATTTCGTCGCGCTGGGCGAACAGGCCGAGCCTCATCTTCAAACGGCCGATTCCGGCGTTTGGCTCGCTCAGCTTGAAGAGGACCACGATAACATCAGGGCCGCGATGCGTTGGAGCCTTGAGAATGACCACCCGCTGGCCGTCAGGCTTGCCGTCTCTGTCCGGAATTTCTGGTTGGTCCACAGCCACCTTCGCGAGGGCTTTGAGTGGCTTCAGGCAGTGGCGTCACTCGAGACCGAGCCGGATCAGGCCCTTCAATTCAAGCTCCTGAATGGCCTCGGGCTTGCGGCCCGCTTTCTGGGCGACCTGACCACCGCCCGGAGTGCATATGAGCGAGGACTTGCGGCCGGTACTGCCGCCGGCAATTTGCAGGGGACCGCTTTATCGAACCGCGGGTTAGGGCTTGTGGCGATGCAGCAGGGCGATCTTGCTGCCGCCGGAAGGTATTTTGACGCCGGGCTGGCCATAAGCCGGCAGATCGAGGACAAATACGGCATTGCGATGTCGCTGGCATTCATCGGCGACCTGGCTCGTACCGAGGGGCGGTTTGCCGACTCGATAGGCCCGTTCACCGAGGCGGTCGGCCTTTTCCGCGAATTGGAGAACAAGACCGCAACCAGCGACGTTCTTAATAATCTCGGGGCCGCACTTGTGTGCGTCGGCGAACCCCGGACCGCCGCCCCTTACTTCCGCGAGGCCCTCGAAACCGCACACAGCCTTTCGAACCGGATCACGACCTCGTGCTCGCTCGACGGTTTTGCCGCGATCGCCGTGCTCGACGGTGACCTCGAGAAAGCCGCCATATTATTCGGTGCCGCCGACCAGATCCGCAGCGAGATCGGTTATGAGATCGAACCCGCCGAAGCCGGCTTCCGCGACCGTTTCACTTCACTCCTTCGCGAGGAAATGCCGGCGGAGGAGATTGAGGCCGCCTGGGAAAAAGGAAGGAAATTGCAGCTTGAAGAGGCGATCGCTTCGGCCCTCGCGGTGTCAGAGAACGCCCGGGTAGCTGAGGCAAATCAGCCGTAAATGCCCGGCCGTTCGACGAACCCTTATCCGAACAGCCGCGGCACCTGCCGCCTCAACTGTCGGGGTAACAGTATCTCCATCGCGTCATCGACCGTCACGATCCCGGCCAGGTCGCCTTCGTCGTCAATGACCGGCAGGGCCAGAAGGTTGTATTCCGAAATGATCTGGGCGACCTCTTCTGCAGGGTCAGATGTATGCGCCGAGCGGAATTCGTTCCTCATCACCTCGCCGAGGGTTCGCCCCGGATCCGCAAGGATCAGGCTCCTCAGGCTTATAAGCCCGCATATTTTCCAAGAATCCTTCGCTTCCACCACGTAGAGGTAATAGATCATGTTCGGCGTTTCCGCCATTTCGCGGAGACTTGCGATCGCCGCACCTACCGTCATTTCTTTCGGGAAAACGACGAATTCCGTCGTCATCAGCCCGCCGGCCGTGTCGTTGGCGTAAGGCATGAGTTCGGCGACGTCGGCACGCTCTTCGTCCTCCATTAGATCGAACAATTCTTGGGCCTTTTCCTCGTCCATCTCGTCGAGAACGTCGACGGCATCGTCCGGCGACATCTCTTCCAGGATGTCCGCCGCCCTTTCTTCATCCAGTTCCTCCAGGATGCGCGCCTGTGCCTCGGTGGACATCTCTTCCAGCGTGTCTGCTGCGGTCTCGTCGTCGAGGCTCTCGACGACCTCGGTCCTGTGGATCGGTGACAGGGTCTCGGCAAGTTGCGCGATCTCGACCGGATGAAGCCGCGAAAGCTTGTCTTTGGAGGACTTAAGCTGTACGGTCACGGTCGCCGTATCGGTTGCAAGGTACCCGACGTCGGCCCAATCCAGGACCTCGACGGGGGCGTCGGCCCCGTAAAATCCCTTCGGCATCAGCCTTCGCAAGAAGCCTTTGAGGCTGACGTCCGCTCCCGTGACCCGCCAGCTTCCGCCCGTGTCGATTATCTGCACGTCGTTAACGCGGACCACCCGCTTGCCGTCCACGTCGATCAACTGGTTGTCGAGCACATCTTTGCCGAGCAGCACCTCGCCCTCACGCCTCTCGAATGGTGCCAGGTCCAGTTTGGCCGAGCTCATCTTAGCTCCGTGAACGTTCAACTCCTCGATATCGCGCTCCGAGATAAAGAAATCCCTCCGCCTCAGCCGTGCGACGATACCGATCACGGGCGGGTACTCTTCGCTTCCGTAACGGACAAGCACGTCGCGGATCGAAGCGATCTTCTCGGCCCGAATGTCTACGATGGGCCGCCCTAAGATCTGGGATAAATAGAGCATCGGGACAACGATAACCTAAACCGCCGAAAATGTTGAGGCCGAACCCTGTCCCGGCGCCGCAGGGTTCCGGGCGTGAACTTCCTTTTTTCAAACTTATCGCGGCTTCCCGTGAGTTTTTTTGGAAGGGCCGCTTGATTGGCCTTTTCTATTACTTAGGTTCGAGGTCCGTCACTTACCGGGCGGGATTTCCGTCCTTTCTCTCCGTTTCGTCTTAAAGACTTTGCAGAGCTTCGATCGGTTCACTGCAGCACCAGATCCCCTCATCAAATGAAAAGATCACTAACGCTCTTTTTGGCTTTCGCGACCCTTTCACTCAGCATCTCGGCCCAGACCGGCCCTCGAACGATGGACAATTTCGACCGCTCCCAGGGCGTCCAGGTTTTCCTGCCGCCGGCACCTCCCCAACCGGTCGCAAAGGGGCATTCTTCAAAGAAGGGCAACGCCGCCAATATCAAAAAGACCGGGAGCTCGCGTCCTGTAATGCCGGTCGATGAAGGCATGGCGACGCGGGAAATGAACCTTCGCGCCCGCCCCGTCCTTTCGATGGGAACCGGCACAAACCTCAAGGGCTTCACGACCGGTAATCAGCAGCACGATGAATACATCGTTGAATCGAGCAGGCGTTACGGCATCGATCCTCTCTTGATCTACGCCCAGATGCATCAGGAATCTTCGTTCAAAGTGAAGGCCACCTCTCACAAGGGCGCCAGCGGACTGATGCAGCTTATGCCCGGAACTGCACGTCGGTTCGGTGTGACCAAGATCTACGACCCGAAACAGAACATCGACGCCGGCGTCAAATATATGCGCTGGCTGCTCGACACATTTCGCGGCGATGTAGTTCTCGCCCTTGCCGGGTATAACGCCGGCGAGGGTGCGGTGATGAAATACGGCTGGAACGTCCCGCCGTACCGCGAGACGCGTGAATATGTCCGCAGGATCACGGACCGCTACAACTCGATCTCCGACCCGCGTTACCTGAGTTCCGCCCGAAGGGTAAATGACCAAACTGCCGCACGGCTCGGCCAGAAAGAATCGCGGCCGCTGACCGTGATCGAACCCAACGCGATCGCCGTACGGCTCGACAACGGCAAGATGATCCTTGTGAACCAGTGATATTCCATCGGTCTTCTCCACTCGTCTGAAGAGACCTCCGGCCGGCTTGCCCGGCCGTTTTTTTGTGCCGGATGTGGGATTGCGTTATCATTTCCCGCAGCGGGCGCTGTTTGATTGCTCTGGCAAAGGAGGCGGCCGCAGCCGATATGTTCTGTATCAAATGCGGTGCTGAAAATCCCGAAGACGCAGCCTTCTGCAAGAAATGCGGTGCGCCGACCGTCGATGAGGTCGAAACGCGCGTCGCCCCTCGTCAAAGCGGCCTGCCGGAAGAAAAGGGAAAGGGCCGCATATTTTCGATCACGCCCACGCTCAAGTTCGTGAAGGTTGGCTACGGAGCGACGGTCGTAGGTTCGTTCCTTCTTGTCGCGTTCCTCAGCGTCATACTACCTTCGGTTTCCTGGTTCATCGTGGTCGGCCTTGGCCTGCTGCTGCTTCTCGTCCCGGCCTTTTATCACATAAAACAAAAATTGGTCCGCTATACCCTGACGGAAACTACGATCGAGATCGATCGGGGGTTGATCTCCAGAACGACACAGAATATTCCGCTGCGGCGGATACAGGACGTAACGGTTTCGTCCACATTCTTTCAAAGGCTTCTTGGATTCGGTGACATCGTGATCGAGAACGCGAGCGAGAATGCCGGACGGGTAGTTCTCGACAACATCGACCGCCCACGAAAATATGCCGATCTCCTGCTCGATCAGATCAGGCACCTCGATGATTGAACCGCCTCTAAAGAAGAACCTCGATCTCTTATGAAGATCTTCGTTACCGGGGCTGCCGGCTTTATCGGGTCCGCTTTTGTTCGGCACGCCTTAGCGGCCGACGCCGGCTGTTCCGTCGTCAGCTTTGATCTGCTCACCTACGCCGGGAACATCGCGAATCTGGAGGGCCTGGATCCAGACCGGCATTTCTTCATCATGGGCGACATTTGCGATCTCACGGCGGTAAACGATGCCCTGCCCGACGATTGCGACGCCGTTTTTAACTTTGCTGCCGAATCGCACGTTGACCGGAGCATTCTTTCAGCCGATGAGTTCGTACGGACGAACGTCCTCGGGACGCAGGTGCTGCTCGACGCGGCCCGCGAAAAAAAGGTCCGCCGGTTCGTCCAGATCTCGACCGACGAGGTGATGGGCAGCCTGCCCGAGAACGGCGGCGAATACTTCACCGAAGCATCGTCACTCCGGCCGAACTCGCCATATGCCGCGTCAAAGGCGGCCGCTGAACTCTTCGTCCGGGCCGCCGGCCGAACTCACGGGATCGACACGGTCGTCACCCGCTGCGGCAATAATTACGGACCCCGGCAATTTCCTGAAAAACTTGTCCCGCTGATGATAGCGAACGCGTTGAACGATCAGCCGCTCCCGGTTTACGGCGACGGCTTGAACGTCCGCGACTGGATCTACGTTGACGATCATTGCAGCGGCGTCTGGGCCGCCTTTGAAAAGGGCCGGAGCGGGGCCGTCTATAATTTCGGGTCACGATGTGAAATGACGAATCTCGAGGTCGTAGGATCGATCCTTGATCTGCTCGGAAAGCCGCATTCACTGATCGAATTCGTCGATGACCGCCCCGGCCACGATCGCCGTTATGCGATCGACCCTTCGCTTGTCGAGCGGGAACTTGGCTGGAAAGCCTCGGTTTCCTGGGACGCCGGCCTGAAAAAGACCGTTAAATGGTACGGCGAGAATAAACCGTGGATCGACGGTCTGCGGACCGGGGAATATCGCAGTTTCTACAAAGCCTTTTACGGAATGGACCTGGCCAAATGAAGATCCTGATCACGGGTGCGAACGGTATGGTTGCCAGGGCCGCGGCGAACCTCTGCCGCGAACTTGGCGATGATGTCACCGCACTTTCGCGGGCGGAACTCGACATCTCGAACACGGATGCCGTTCTCGACGCCGTCGCGGGCTTCGGTCCCGACGCTGTCATCAATTGTGCCGCCTTCACCGACGTGGACGGTGCCGAAGCCGATCCCTCGGCGTGCTTCGCCGCAAATTCGGCCGGTGTCGAAAATCTCGCCGCCGCATGCCGGTTGTCCGGTTCGGCCTTTGTGACCATCTCCACCGACTACGTTTTCGACGGTTCGAAGGGAGGTTTCTACACCCAGAGGGACACGCCCAGGCCGCAAGGTGTCTATGCATCAGCCAAGCGTGATGGCGAGATCCGGGCGTTTGCGGCGTATCCGCGGTCGATCATCGTGCGTTCGGGCTGGATATTCGGCGACCACGGCAGGAACTTTCTTAGCGTCATCCCGGATCGCCTGCGGGCCGGCCACACGCTTACCCCGATCGCCGATTCTTTCGGCACGCCGACATACGCCCCCGATCTTGCGCTCCGGCTCAGGGAACTTGCCGAGGCCGATCTGCCCGGCGTATATCACGTCGTAAATGCCGGGGATGGATGCAGCTATATGGAGTTTGCGGAGAAGGTCTGCGAGATAGGCGGATTCGACAAGAGCCTGCTTCAGCCCGCCTCAGTCGCCGATCTTAAACGTCCCGCTCCCCGCCCGGTCAGCTCAAAGCTCGCCTGCCTGATCAGTGAAAAACTTGGCTTTCAGCCGCTTCGGCCCTGGGAAAACGCTCTCGCGGAATTCGTGACGGCCGGATCCGCGGCCGCGGATGCGTGATCCGTTGTGGCTCTGATCAAGACCGCTCGTGCCAAGATGCCCCCACGTACAGGCAAAAATCGTATCAAAATCGTTCGAAAGATGATATACTGTCTCACCTTCGCAACATGGAGGGCCGCTCTTTGAAAATTTATTTGTTGGTTTCAGGCAATGAGGTTCCGGACAGCCTGATGGGACGTCTGTTGAAAACGAAGGGCTTATGCGATCCGAAAACTTTTTCAAAAATAACGGGGAATACGGAGTTTCTGACCGCGTAACTGCTTAAGTGTCAACAGCTTACACATTCCGAAGAGTCGCGGAACGCACTCCGAACGCTTCCGAAAGCCGGCCCTAAGCGCCGTTCGATTTATGGCCGGAGCCGGTCTCTTCGAAATACGGCGTCGCCGTATCGGCCTCGCTCTTGCCGTAGTAATCGTAGTATCCGGAACCGTAGTAATCGTACTCGATCGAGTTCGACCTTACGCCGTTCAACACCACGCCGTAGATCCGGGCACCGATGTTCCCGAGCCGCTGCTTGAACCGCCGCATCAGGTGCATCGAGCTCTTGCCGGCCATCGCCACGATCACAACGCCGTCCACCAGCGTCGAAAGGATCGCAGCGTCGGTGAACGAGATCGCCGGCGGCGAATCGATGATCACATGTTTGTAACGGCCCTTCAGGAACTGCAAAAGCTTCTTCATTTCGTCCGAGCTGAGCAGTTCGGCCGGGTTCGGCGGGATCGGGCCGCTGGTGATCACACGCAGTTTCGGCAGGCCCTTGCAGCGTTTGATCAGGTGGTCGGTGTTCGGCTCGCCCGACAGATAATTGGTCAGTCCGGCCGCATTCTCCATATCGAAATACGAATGCACCCGCGGCCGCCTCAGGTCGCAATCGATTATCACGACGTCGACATCGGACTGAGCAAGCGTGATGGCCGTATTGATCGCGGTCGTCGTTTTACCCTCCGACGGCTGCGACGACGTGACAAGGATCGTCTGCGGCGGTTTGCCCGCCGACGAGAAAAGCAGCGATGTCCGCAAGTGCCGGTATGCTTCCGCCATAGGCGAATTTCGCTCCTCGAGCGTGACGATGCTCGTGGCCGGCACCTCACCTCCGTTCTTCGACACGAGCGACAACCTTCGCCTTTCGGTCGCGTTGTGGTGCGGGATCAGTGCCAGGGTCGGCAGGCCCAAATGACGCCCGATGTCGTCCGATGTCTTGACCGAATCGTCGAGGTAATCCATCAGGAACGCCAGCCCTATGCCGGCCCCGAGCGAAAGCAGGAACGCGATCAGGATGTTCCTGGTCCTCTTCGGCCCCACCGGGCCCGACGGCGCCATCGCATAGGCGGGGATCTTGATGTTGTCCGGGCTGCTGTTGGCGATCGCAAGTTCCTGCTCTTTCACCCTCTGGCGATACGTGTCTAGCAGGTTCCGGTTGGTTTCGATGCTGCGTTTGAGCGTGGTCAGGCGCGTCTCAGCGACACCCTGATCGCTTGCAAGTGCGGCTTCCCGTTCATAGGCCGCTTTCGCCTGTGCCTCTTCCCTGCGTTTGGACTCGAGCTGGGACCGCATAGAGACGAGTGCCTTGGAGACGGCATCCTTGTCGACCAGGTTCTTGTCCTGCTCGATTATCGTGGACACTTCCTTCTCCGTCTTGTCCCGTGCCGCCTTCAGGGCAGCGATGCGCTCGTCCTTTTTCTTGACCTCGGCGAATTCCTCGGTGTAACGCACCAGCAATTCCGCCCGCTCGGTCTCCGCCGTCTGGATCTGCTTGTCGATCGTGCGAATGTCATCCTGCAGCTTCGCCTTGCGTTCGGCATTCAGGCGGACGGCGTCCTGGTAAATGCGGCTCTCGGTCACTTCAGGCGAGCTCGCGCCTTCCCCGCGGTTGTTGGCAGAGACTGCTGCGTTATAACGTCCCTCAAGCTGCCTCCGGGCCTCCATCGCCTTGATCCAGGTCTCGCTCAGCCCCTGCAGCCTGCTCGCAAGCAGTTCCTGTCCCTTTTCCATCAGGGGAAGCTTTTCCTGCCGCATCAGGGCGATCTGTTCGGCCTCCTGATCGCCTATCGTTTTCTCCAATTCGACGATCGATCGCTCGAGGTCATCCTTCGCTTGTTTCGCTCCCGCGGTCTCGCGCTCGGCATCCTGTGCCTTAAAGATCTCGGCAACCCTGTTCGTGACGTTGGCCGCAAGCGCCGCATTCGTCGTTGTGATCGTCACATCCACCAGGTTCGTTCTTTCCCGCTGCGAGACCGAGAGCCGTCCGGCTAGCATTCCCGCGTAGATCTGGGCGCGCCGTTCCTCGTCCGGCGGAAGGGCTTCTTTCGCCTTAGTGTCGAAATCCGCGGGGAGTTCCGAGATCACAGGAAGCAGACCCGCCGACTCTGCATCGCCCTTTTCGCTCGAAAAGATCGATTTGAACATCGAACCAAAACCCCTTGACGTGTCCTCAAAGAGGTCCGGATCCTTTTGAAGCCCGAGGCTGACGACCACGTCGTACATCAGGTCGGCATTCTGAAGGAGTTTTAGCTGGGTGTTGTAGTAATTTACGTCGTTCCCGAAATTGATATTGATCGAATCCTTTGACGTCACTTTCGGACGCCGCGGCTCGATCAGCATCTGGGTCGTCGCCATGTACTCTGACGGCAGCTTGTGCATATACAACGCCGCCGCCGCCGTGACCAATATCGTCAGGGTCAGGATCCACGGCAGCCGTTTAAGGATGACGTCCGCGTACTGCTTGATCGTTCGGCGGCTCTCGAGGCCCTCGTCGTCATAATAGGGCGAGTAGGCCGGCAGATAATCTCCGGACGAAGGCCGCAACGAAACTTCTTTTGGTAGCGGCGTTAACCGCCGATCTTCTTCCATAACAACCGAGAACTTAACAATTAGAGCGCAAACTTGGTTTATACCATAGTCCGGCCTATTTTTACACACATTTCCCGGCCTGGAAGCAACGAGATCGGTGCCTTCGGGGGCATGATGGGCCCGGGTATGCACGCTTTGAGGGCCGCGTGCCCGATTGTATAATTAAAGTTTGCCCTTTAATGCTTCAGGGTGATAGACGGCTATTTATGTCTTCAAGTTCCGGAAATCCTTTCGTTTCAGGCGTCGATTCCTCAGATCACGACTTCGATCTCGGCATCGTCGGTTTCAAGTACTCAGATCTTTTCGATCCGGTCAGGCTGAAGGACCTGGCCGACAAGTTCTATGCCGAACTCGAGTCCAAGAGCCCTCTGATCCACAGTTCGCTGGTCGAGTACATCGCCGCCGAAGGAACGAACCTTGAGAAGAGGGCGGAATCGCAGCTCCTGACCGATGCGGCCCCGTACCTTTCGGATTTCATTGCCAGAATGTTCGGCATCTCGAACGAACGCGAGGCTCTCGAAAGGGAGATCGTCGAACAGGACCCGATCTGGAAGTACAAGTTCTTCGTCCAGCGGCGGGCGATCAAGCAATTCAAGGAGGCCGTCGCCGATACGGTCTGGGCGTCCGAAATCGATCAGGCAGCAAAGGATCTTCGGCTCCGTGTTTTCGACGAAACGCTCGTGCACGACGATGAGCTTGCGACAGCAATGGTCACCTCACGCCTTCTCGAGGCCGAAGAGGGCCTTGCAAAGGACGGCGAACCGACGGCAGAGGTGCTCGATACCGTCAAAAAGCTGAAGAAAGCGATCGACACCTTCAGCGAAAAGGCATTCGGTAAATTGTTTACGGAGAATGTCCTGAACATCGACGAGACCGGCGACCTTCTGATCGTAAAGGCTGCCCTTCGGCTGATGGAGGAATGGTCGGCCGACCAGTTCCACAAGAAACAAAAACGCTGGGCGGCGTTCAAGGTCCCGCATGCGTTGGATTACCAGAACCTAGTCCATCTGATCCACCCGGAGGCCAAGCTGCACAACATAATGCGCGGCAAGCCCGCTGAGCTTCGTCGACGCGACGGATTCAAGCTGACGGACGACCGCGGGACCATGCGCGACGGGCTCTTCGAGATCGATTACTGCATGATCTGCCACGAGCGGGACAAGGACTCGTGCCGTACGGGCATACATGAAAAGGACGGATCGGTAAAGCGCAACCCGCTTGGCATTAAGACGGAAGGCTGTCCGCTGGACGAACGCATCTCCGAGATGCACCTTTTGAAAAAGCAAGGCGACCCGATCGGATCGCTGGCGATCGTGACCATCGATAATCCGATGTGCGCCGGCACCGGCCACCGCATCTGCAACGACTGCATGAAGGGGTGCATTTTCCAGAAGCAGGAGCCCGTCAACATCCCGCTCGCCGAAACGCATACGCTGACGGACGTACTCAACCTGCCCTACGGCTTTGAGATCTACAGCCTGCTGACGCGATGGAATCCCCTGAACGCGAAACGCCCCTATCCGCTTCCTTACAACGGGAAGAACATCCTCGTCGTCGGCCTCGGGCCCGCGGGCTACACGCTCGCGCAATACCTGTTGAACGAGGGATTCGGCGTGATCGGTATCGATGGTCTAAAGATCGAACCGCTGCCCTCTGAATGGACCGGCCTCACACATCCGGCTGACAAGACATCGCAGAAATGCCCGAAACCGATCAAGAACCTCAGCGAGATCACCGAAAAGCTCGACGAACGCATCCTCTCCGGCTTTGGCGGCGTTTCCGAATACGGCATCACCGTCCGCTGGGACAAAAACTTCCTGACGATGGTCCAATTGATGCTGACTCGCCGCAAGCGGTTCCGTGCATACGGCGGGATCCGTTTCGGCGGCACCGTCACCATCGAAGACGCATGGAATTTCGGTTTCGATCACATCGCCATCGCCACCGGGGCCGGGCGGCCGACGATCGTCCCGATGAAGAACAACCTGATCCGCGGCATTCGCCAGGCTTCGGACTTCCTGATGGCGCTACAGCTTACGGGCGCGTTCAAGAAGGACACACTCTCGAACCTTCAGGTGCGGCTGCCTGCCGTCGTGATCGGCGGTGGCCTGACCGGCATTGACACGGCGACCGAGCTATTCGCCTACTATCCCGTGCAGGTCGAGAAGATGCTTCAGAAGTGGGAGGACGTCGTCGCCGAATTCGGCGAAGAAGCGGCGTTGGAAAAGTTCGATGAAGAAGAACGCGGCGTGTTTAGTGAATTTCTGGAACATGGGCGTGCGGTCCGCGAGGAACGCGAGCGAGCTGATCGTTCAGGCGAAACGCCGAACTTCATCCCGCTGGTCCGAAGCTGGGGCGGTGTCTCGCTTGTTTATCGAAAGCGTCTTCAGGATTCCCCCGCCTACCGGCTCAATCACGAAGAGGTGCAAAAAGCACTCGAAGAGGGCATTGACTTCGTTGAATGTATGAACCCGGTGGAGGCCGTTCCCGATGAATTCAACGCGGTCAAGGCGCTGAAATTTGAAAGGCTCGAGTATGTCGCTGAGACCGGCAAGTTCGACAAGACGGGTGAGCTGCACGAGTTCCCTGCCCGTACCGTTTGCGTCGCCGCAGGAACCTCGCCGAACGTGATCTACGAGAAAGAGATGCCGGGCACGTTCCAGCTCGACGAATGGCGGCAGTTCTTCCAACCGTACCGGTTGACGAAGGACGGGCAAGGTAAATTCCACGCGGTGCCGGCCGAAAAGGGCGAAACAGGCTTTTTCACATCATACGAGCACGAGGGGAAATTCATCTCCTACTACGGCGACAACCATCCGAAATATGCCGGCAACGTGGTTAAGGCGATGGCGTCGGCAAAGGACGGTTATGAGCGTATTGTCGAGCTTTTCGCCGGTGAAATTGCCGCAGAAGCAGGCTCCCCTCCTTACGAAGGAGGGGTGGCATCCGCGTCGTCTTTTGATGCGGATGACGGGGTGGTTCTCTCCACCCCGGGCCGAGTTCAACTAAAACCACTCTCAGATCGCGACGGAGAGAACCACCCCGTCCCGGCAGAAAACGCCGGTCCACCCCTCCTTCGTAAGGAGGGGAGCTTTGAGCGGCTCGTCGCTACGCTCGACGAACAGCTCCGGGCTTACGTCGTCAGGGTCGAACGGCTGACACCGACGATCGTCGACGTCGTCGTCAAAGCCCCGCTTCAGGCACGTAAATTCCGGCCCGGCCAGTTTTATCGGCTGCAGAATTTCGAGACCTCGGCTCCGGTTGTCGACGGCACTCGGCTTCTGATGGAGGGCCTCGCCTTAACCGGTGCGTGGGTCGACGAAGAGAAGGGCCTGCTGTCGATGATCGTTCTCGAAATGGGAACTTCGTCGCGGCTCTGCTCGCTGCTGAAGGAAGGCGAAGAGGTCCTCGTGATGGGCCCGACCGGCACGCCGACCGAGATCCCGATCAACGAGACTGTCCTGCTTGCCGGTGGCGGCCTTGGCAACGCCGTGCTTTTCTCGATCGCCCGTGCCCTTCGCGAAAACAACAACCACGTCATCTACTTCGCCGGCTACAAGCAGGGCGAGGATCTGTTTAAGCGGCAAGAGATCGAAAAAGCCACCGATCAGGTCATCTGGGCCACCGATGCCGGCAAGGAGATCCGCCCGATGCGGCCGCAGGATTCGCATTTCCGCGGCAACATCGTCCAGGCGATGGTCGCTTATGCCGAAGGCCGCTTCGGCCAGACCCGACTAAGTTTGAACGACGTTGACCGGATCATCGCGATCGGCTCCGACCGTATGATGAACGGCGTCCGCGAGGCCCGTCACACGTTCCTGAAACCGTACCTGAAACAGGAGCACGTCGCTATCGGGTCGATCAATTCACCGATGCAGTGCATGATGAAGGAGGTCTGCGCCCAATGCCTCCAGCGGCACGTCAACCCGCACACCGGCGAAGAGTTCTTCGTTTTCTCGTGCTTCAACCAGGACCAGCACCTCGACTTTGTCGACTTCAAGAACCTCAACGACCGCCTGCGTGCTAACAGCATTCAGGAAAAACTGACGAACCTTTGGCTCGACCAGGCTTTCGGCCGCGAGGACTTCAAGAGGCTTTACGGCCAGTCAATGTAGATCGGGAACGCCTTTACGCATTTTCTTTTGTAACTTTGTCCGAACGCATCCCTCGCACGACCGCCCAGCCCATACCGATCAGGCCAGCGTTCCTCGCGAAACTTCCGGCGACCTGAAAGATCGAGGGGATCGGCAGGACCGCGACGGCAAGATTGAGTGCCAGCCCAGCGATGAACAGCCACGCCGTCCAAGCCGGAATGATCTTTGCCCTCAGTGTGGCGAACCCGAATAACAGCCCTCCGATGACCATCGCGCCTCCATTCAGGGTATAGATCGCTCCTTGTTGGGCGAGCAGCAGCGCGTAGTCGGGAATGTCGGCTTCAAGGGCGGTCAACGTTGTGTGAGCGAAGTAAATGAATGCGAATCCGTAAACGAGGGCACCGAGGAGTCCGCCGATACCGATGCGTGGGCGTTGTGCAGCGTATAGGCCGACCATGATCGCGGGGATCGGAAGGAAAGCTGCGTAATTCAGCCAAAGCTGAGCATCAGAGAAACCGCCGCCCGCCAGCTCGGCAATGTCCGTAGCTGAATGTATCAACGGGGCTGCGATCGCTGCCCATCCTACAAGTTTGCGAACCGGATCGTCCATTATTTATGTCGTCGAGCCGACCGGCAGGTCATCGGCGTCGTCTCTGTTTGCATGGGTCCTAAGATTGATCCGCCAGGCGATAATGCCAAGCAGCAAAGCCGCCAAACCGTAGCTGAGGGCATTGGACCAACCGCGAAGACCCGGTCCGGCTGCGGCGTTCACAAACCCGAAAGTGTTTACCGAACCATGAAACAGCGTGGCGATCACGACGCTGAACCTAGTGCTCAGCCCGAAGTACGTAAGTACCGCGGACAGTGAGATCGTATAGATCACGAAGGCGGCGAACGGACTGCCGAACTGGGGCATGCTCGGCATATAGAACAACGGAAGATGCCAAAGCGCCCAGAGCGTGCCGAGCACGACGCTTGACCAGACGGGGCCCAGCCTCGGCAGCAGAAGCGGCATGGCAAAACCGCGCCATCCTATCTCTTCGCCGAGGACAAGTACGAACACTATCAGGCCAAGAACGGATATCGGCAGGAATTCGATACTACCCGACCCGATGGCGATGTATTCCAGCAAACTTCGAAACGCCGATATTGGAAGCGGCAGCAAAAGCGCGGCCAGGTACCATTTTAACGAGTGCCGCCATTCGGTCGTCCGCGCGGCCAGATCGCCAAGGGCGGCCCGTCCCGAAAAAACGGCGACAACGAATGCCGCGGCAGCCGGGCCGCAGAGCGCGACCAGTGCAAGCGGCATTGAATCGGCGGCGAACGGCAGCAGTGACCACGTGAAGACACAGGCCAGTACGAAGAAAACGGCGAAACGCACGCCGGCGGATGATCTGTGCAGAATCTCCATATTTCCTAACGTTCAAGGATCCGGCCGGACCAAAGCTAACATCGGCCGCTCGCGTGAAAGCAATATCCGGAATGCGCGAACGGAAACAGTGCTCGACACAGTGTTCGGGTGGTCAGAATCCATGGACGGTGATCCCGCTTGCTGGTCCGAAACCCGTTCACTTTTTTATCCCCGAAATGCAGCAGGACGAAGGCGTTGAGCTTGTAACTTTTGACAGAAGATAACACATCGGCGGATCTTCGGGGTTATAAGCTCCCGCCCGAACAAGCCCGAATCCACGGCACTTGGGGTCCTTATGACAGTCGGCCTGACACTGTTCGGCCGTCGTTCCCCGGTAAAAGGTGAGTCGCTCTCCATTCAGGCTGGCATTGAAGTCGATCGGCTGCCATTCGGCCGTCCCGCTAACGACCGAATTTGAATTAGCAGCTATCGTAGGCAAGACAGCGGGGGTTCCATAGTTACTGTTGATCGCAACTGTACCGCTATTCGAACCACCGCTGCTTATCAGGAACCAGGCCGCCACCATACCTCCAAACAATATGCACATTCCCGCCGCAGTCAAGACAGCGATCAGAAGCGGGTTTGAGCTTTTCGCTTGCTGCCGGCTTGGCGCGATCATTGTTTCGCGGCTCTTCGCCCATTCCGACGTGATCGGATCTTTCCGCACGACGGTCTCTTGCTCAACGAATTCATGCGTTTGGTAACCGCCGGCATCGCTGCTGACGAGGTCCGCGCCGTCCTGGAGGCAGAACCGCAGACTCTCGTCCGTATATGTCGAACGGCAGCTAGGACAAATTTTCATCGTCTCACGCGGGTTCAAGGGCTGACCCGCTGAACCACCTTGATCTCTTCAAGCGCCCTTAAATACTCGAGCACAACATCCACCGGCACCGGCCCGTAGATCGCCGAAACCGCGTCGCGAATATCCTGGACGCTGCGCTTTCCGTCGGTGAGGTTCAACACCTCATAGGCATACTCGCCGCCTGAACCCCACAGGCCTTGATGCCTCAGCAGGCGGAGTGCCCGTGCTCGTTCAGCCCCGTATTTGTCGGTGAAATAGTCGTAGCCAAATGCTCCCATCGTGCCCTTGATCGAGGGGTTTCGCCGAAACACGGTTCGATAGTCGGGATGCGGCAGCGGAGGCGGAGCGAATCCTTCGGTCGGATCGATCTTGCTCTCGAACAACGACCTCGCCTCATTACGGACCTTGTCGGGGATCGGAAAAAACCCCTGCATCGAATCAAAGAGCGTTCGCTCGTACCAATAATGGAAAAGGGTCGCGTTCATGCTTTCGATGTCAGGCAGGCTTGACCGCCTCTCCAACATCTCAGCAAGCCGCCGCAGGCTTCGTTTGCGGATAACGCTCCACAAAGAATTGGCATTGCTTGCCGACGAGTTCGCCACAAAATACCCGCTTGCACCGCCGATAAACCCGGCGCGTTTGAGTTTTGTCGGATCGATCATTGCGGGCGTGTCGTAGTTCGTGTGGATGTATCGGTCGGGCCAGTCGTTCAGGTAGATCGCGGGTATCGAGAACGAGCTATCGGTATAGACCTGATGGTCGCTGCCCATCGAGAATTCGGCCATTCGGGCATGAAGCGGTTCCTTGCCGCCTTCGGGTGCGACCAGAGGATACGGCACGGTTTCGCCGGCGGCGTGACGATACGATTGCTCATTCACGAATTCGCCGAACGCCTCAGCGACGTCGTTGATAAACGAAGGCAGGCTCGCCGGGCCGCGAGTGACGTGAAAGACCGCCTTGGTCTCGGGCCCGCCGCCGACCATGTCCATATGGATCACGGCCTTGATCCGACGCGTGATGTCGGGACGGGCGTTGAGCAAAACAAGCGTGCCTTCTATCTCCGGCGGCCAGATGAACCGTATCGACCTTCGAGGCCGCTCGATCTTTCCTTCTTTGATCAGCTTCGCCAGCGTGCGTCCGACCTCAAGGATCGTCACGCATCCGCTCGCGTTGTCGTTCGCGCCTGGCCGCGGGTGGTCGAGGTGGCAGCTGAACGCGATCTCTTCCTCGCGAAGTTTCGGGTCCGAGCCCGGGATCACGGCGGTCGCGATATCGTACGTTCCGACAGTTTTGCCGGCACGGACCTCCGCTTTGAACGTGATCTTCTCGCCGCGACTCATGCGCGCCTGAAACCCGCGGGCCTGCTTCAGCGACAGCATGAACGCGAACGTCTTCGTCTCGGTAAAGCTGTTCAGATGTCCCCACCTGATCAGGTTGTCGTTCTCGCCGAACCACGCAGTGCGTTGATTTTGGGCGTAGCTCAAAATGCCCGCTGCACCGTATTTCTCGACCGCAAGCGGCACAGCGGCCTCCGGCTGCGACGACACAAGCACCAGCTTTCCCCGAACGTCCTTCCCCGCGTAGTCGGATTCGTTCGTCCCCGTACCGACATCCACCAACTCGGCCGTGACGTTCCCGCTCTCGCTGTCCTGGGCCAGCACCAGCGGCATCGCGTCCCAGCTCGCGATCCGGACCGCGGGCTTGCCGTCCGCACTCAGTTCCCAAAGCTCGGCAAATTCGGCATTCCACGCGGGCCGGGCCTTCTGCGTCCCATAGAAAGTCTTTCCATCGGCCGGAAACTGCAGAACCTCAGCGTTCTGCAAGCCGTAGCTTCGGGCCTGCTCAACGATAAAATCCGCCGCCGTCCGAAAGCCGCGCGATGCCCGCATCCGGTGCTGCCGCGAGACGAACTCGAGATTCCGCTTCGCCGTCTCGCCCGATAGTTCATTGGCAAGCGCCGCAACCACCGGCTCTGCCAGCAGCGGCGGCGCCTGCTGGGCGTGGAGATCGGCAATCGAAAAGACAGAGAAAAGGATCGCGGCCGCAAGACCGAACCTGTTTATTCTTGGCATTGGCATCACCTGGCTCCCGGGTATTCTAGCCTATCTACGGCCCCGCCGCTTCGGTTCTTTTCTGTTGCGGCGAACGGCCGCGTTCAGGCGCGGGCGTTTCGCACGTCGCCTGCATCGCGTTGTTGGGTGTCATGTGCATTTGATTCGCACCTTGGATCCGTCCGGTAGATGTCGAATCTGTCGATGGATATCGCCAGTGATACTGAAGTGCTCCACTGCAGGCACAGGATTGAGGTTGGCAACTTCATATTTGCCTTCGCTAAAGATGGGTAGCGAAACATATGTGTAGCAACCGTCGGGCCCGAGAAACTTACCAGCAACCTTCAATTGCTCGACAAGGTTCGGCATGAACCACTCGTCTGCCTTCTTGGTTCGAAGTAGTTCCATGAACTCCGCACGTGAAGTGGCAACCTGCGTAATCTCTGCTGTGCCTGTATTGAGCCAGTAGACATCCGAGCCTCCTTGCTGAAAGAAGACGTCACCAAGGGTGCTGGCCATTACGGGATCAAAGGGCTGCGGTAGCAACCAATCCCATGCTTTCCGGAGCGCCGACAGTGCGTCGTCGCTTGGAAGGAAGTAGAGATCTTTCCAGGTGATCTTCATGACACCCAACGTCAGGGTTCGCCGGGCCGCGGAGAACGATGTTGATTTCAAAATCCGCGCGGCCCGCGGCTCCGTGTGCAACCCATTGTTATGCGGCCGTTTTGTTCGACGCGATGTTGGTCAACTACTCAGACATGTCGGCGAACATTTGACTGGCCGCTGATTGGATCTCGTCAGGCGACATTTCACGAAGTTGAGTTGCGATTCCCCATTCATGACCGAATGGGTCACGGACGCGCCCAAAGCGTTCACCCCAAAACATATCGGCGGGTTCCATCAGAACTGTCGAACCGTTGTCTTTCATAGTTTCGATCATCGCGTCACAGTCATCGACGTACAGGTGAATCGCGACGCTTGTGGCGGCAAGGCGCGTGGGGCTCGGGGTGCCTCCATGTTCGGGGAGTTCCTCGCTAACGAAGAATCGAGCGTTTCCAATCCGAAATTCACAGTGCATCACACGCCCGTCCGGCATGTTGAGCAGCACATATGGGGCAACGCCGAACACATCGGTGTAAAACGCGACTGCCTGCGTGGCATCGGTGATGCTGAGGTACGGAATAAATGCGATGGGCGTCGGTAATGTCATATTGTGAGACCGTCGTGCTTTATCGGAAGCGTGTTCGTGGTTGCGGCATAACGACCCAGCTCAGCAGCGGCGGGGGCCGGGCGAGCTACACGTCACGAAAAGCCTACACGGCCCCGCCGTCTGCTGCAGCGCATGGTTAGGCGACGTTCTTTGAAATCCACTCAAGTGCATCTCGTATCGCGGCACTCTGCGACTTCCGGGATGCTCCAAGCACCCCAGCGCAGTCAATGCTCCAAAAGCCTCTGTCTTTCACAAGTCGGAAAGTCGTGCTCTGTCTCCGGAACTCTGCCCCAAACATCATCCCCGCACCATCTGTCGCGACCAACTCAAACCCATGCGGTGTCAAGGCACGAACGGTTGGGGCAATCTCCTCAACGACTTGCTGGTTTATCGCGGCGTCCATAGTCGCCTAACTATTGTTTATACGTTCCACTGCGTGATAATAATCTCGTTCAGTTTTCTTGTCACGCGTGTTCGTCGTTCCCTTAACGATCTAAGCAAACCTAAACGGTTGCAATACATGCGCTGCTTCGTCTACCCGGCGGTGCATATCATCCAAATCGTTCCCGGCGTCCATTTCGTCCAAATCGTCCATATCTTGCGTTTCATTCGCACCGTCCAAGTTACTATTGCCTCCGGTCTCTGTAAATAGGAAGATCGCTTGATACGAGGACGCCATCGTCGGCATGAGCGAGAAAAGCGACCCTTTGAAAAACGCCATCTCCGAACGCGTCAACGGAATCCTCAAGCAGGAACTGTTGGAGGCGAGGTTCCACGACAACGCTTCGGCAACTGAGGCCATCGCCGAAGCTGTCCGGACATACAACAACCTGCGGCCGCATTCGAGCATCGACATGCTCACCCCGGCCACAGCACACGCTCTCTCCGGAGAGCTGAAACGACGCTGGAAAAACTATAACAAAGGGAGCGGTCAGCCCCTTGCTGTTCATCCCGCGGCGTACGCCGCTCCCTGAATGACCACCAAATGTAAAGCTATTTCAGGACTTATGAACAATAGTAAACACATAGGAGGACTAACCACTTAAAGTGTCAACTTTTTTCAGGACGATAAACTGCTTTCTTCCGGCAAGTGAGATGATTTTGTCGCCTAAATATTGTCCTTGTGGGGGTTAAGCCGTCTCACATTGCGACGTTATGTGAGACGATTATCGGCGACCACAGACAAAAAAGTTGGGAAATTTGGGACACCCGTCGCAACCCAGCGTCTCCCCGCCCGGGGAACCCGGGTTTCCCGGCCGGTTAACACGACGACTGATCTTGAGAGGTATATGAATCTATTCGGATCGAAGAAAACAATGCAGCTATGCTCGGATATCGGTGACGCTCCATACTATTTCGCCGTTGGCGGCATGAACAAAGAGGTCTCGGTTAGGCCGCTAGGTCGATCATCGGAGCGACACTGCCGACCACGTCGCCCCTTCGGTTCTTCAACAGCATCGGGGAAAGAACCGAAAGGCTCTCGTCTGCGACGAGACCAAGTTGTTTCAGGATCGCGACAGCAGCGACGGGCCTTGCACGCCGATCGTCGCCGTCTTCTATTTTCAACGCGATGGCGAGGCCCGAAGGATGTTTATCCGACGGCAGCACGCCGCACAGCCAGACCCCTTCGGCACCGACCTTTGAGATGATCCGGCCCTCCGCAGCCTGCATCAGCATCGTGTCCAGCCGTTCGGAGCCGCCGATCAGCTCGGGAAATTTCGACATCGCCGAAACTATCCTCGCACAGGCCGTTTTCAGGCGCGGTTCAAAATGGTCCGGCGGCGAGACCAGGTTCAGGAACGAGCGTGCCATTGCCTCGAGCGGCACTGCGAAGATCGGGGCGGCACAGCCGTCCACGCCGAGGCCGATCTTCTTCGACGGCACGCCGGTCATCGTTTCGACCGTGCCGAGGATCTCTTCCTGCACGGGGTTGTCCGGCGATTCATACGAACTGATCGGTGCCCCTACATGCTTGGCGACGGCGAGCATCCCGGCGTGCTTGCCCGAACAATTGTTATGGAGCTGCGTCGGGTATTCGCCCGCCCTCTGCATTCGCTCGGCCTCCTTTTCGAAGAAAGGAAGATGGGCACCGCACCGAAGATGCGCTTCGGTCAGATCAAGCCGGCCGAGCATCAATTCGACGATCCGCACGTGCCGCGATTCGCCCGAATGCGATGCACACGCCAGGGCGATCTCTTCCTCCGAGAATCCGAAGGCGTCGGCGGCCCCGCTCGTTATCAACGGTATCGCCTGCAGCGGTTTCGCCGCCGAACGGAAGAAGGTCATCATCCGCGGATCGCCCGCCGATGCCCCGGCCGCACCGTCGCCGTCCAGGATGATGAAACTCCCGCGATGGACCGATTCGACGGTCTCACCGCGGATCACTTTTGCAAGGGTCTTTGAAGGCATATGAAAATTCTAATTATCCACAGATAGACACAGATGGACACTGATATCTGCTATTCATTCTTCTTTCATCTGTGTACATCTGTGTTCATCGGTGGACAGATCTTCCTAACCGGCCGCGGCCAGCATTTCTCGGGCATTCTCGCGGGCGGCGTCGGTGATCGTTTCACCCGCAAGCATCCGAGCGATCTCCTCGACCTGCTCGCCCGGATCGAGCACTCGAACGGTTATCTCGGTGCTTCCTTTCTTCATCAGCTTTTCGATAAGCAGGTGCGTATCGGCTTTCGAAGCGACCTGCGGCTGGTGCGTTACGCACAGGACCTGCTGCCCTTCGGCCAGGGCCTTCAGTTTCATCCCGACGGACTCGGCGACCCGGCCGCCGATCCCGGCATCGATCTCGTCGAAGACCGCCGTAACGCCCGGCGTTTTTTCGCGGGCCGTTGTTTTCAGCACGAGCATCAGCCGCGATGCCTCGCCGCCCGACGCCACGCGTGCAAGCGGCATCGGCGGTTCGCCCGGATTCGCCGAGAAATAGAACTCGACTCGGTCGATGCCCGACGGCCGAAACCCTTCGTCGCCAGCCCCCTCTCTGAGTTCGACCCGAACCTCAAAGCGGGCCTTCTCGAGCGCGACCTCCTTCAGCGAGGCCTCGACCGCTTTCGCATATTTTGCCGCGGCTGCGGCTCGACGCTCGTGCAGCTTCATCGCCGTTTCAATGAACGCCGTTCGCCGCCTTTCAAGCTCGGCGGTCAGCCGCTCTTCCTGAAACTCCGAGGTCTCGATCGCCTCAAGCCGCTCTCGGCTCTCGCCGAGATGCTCAAGCACCGCATCCACCGATCCACCGTACTTCCGCGTCAGCCTCGAGATCTCTGCCAGCCGGTTCTCGATCGCCTCAAGCCTCTGCGGCGAAAATTCGAGGTGCGAGCCAAAATCCCTGGCCGTGATCGCGAGATCTTCGATCACCGCCGCCGCAGCCTGAATGCTCTCCGTATAGTCGGCAAATCTCGCGTCAAATTCTGCAAGTTCTTCGACGTTCCGCGTAGCCTTTTGCAGCGTGCTCGCCGTCGAATTCTCGTCCTCATAGAGGAGCGAATAAGCTTCAAGGCTCAGCGCCGCAAGCTTCTCCGCATTCGCCAGCCGCTTCTTTTCGATCTCCAGCTCTTCGGATTCGCCCGCCTGGACCGCCGCTTTTTCGATCTCGTCGATCTGGAATCTCAGGACGTCGAGGAGCTGAAGTTTGTCGGCTTCGTCGGCCTTAAGTGCCGCGAGTTCGGCCTTGATCTCTCCCCAAGCCCGGTAAGCCTTCTCGGCTTGGTTGACAAGTTCGCCCAACCCGGCGAAAGCATCGAGCAGCCCTCGATGGCTCCCCGGGTCGAAAAGCTCGCTATGCTCGCCCTGGCCGTGGATCGCGATAAGATGCCGTCCGATCTGTCGAAGGACCGCCTGAGTCGCCAGCTGCCCATTGATAAAGATCCGGTTCCTTCCCGTCCGCGACAACTCGCGTCGAATGATGAGTTCGCCGCCGTCCAAACCCGCTCCGACGTTCTCGAGCGTCTCGCCCAATTCGCGGCTCTCGTTAACCTTGAACAATCCCTCGATGATGGCCAGGTCCTCACCCGCTTTGATCAGGTCGGTCGATGCCCGCTCGCCTGTCAGCACCCCGACGCTGTCGACGATGATCGACTTGCCCGACCCCGTCTCACCCGTAAGCAGGTTCAGCCCGGGGCCGAACTCGGCCTCGAGTTCGCCGATCAGCGCTATGTTTTTGACCTTCAAGTACTCGAGCATATCTCTGCCGCGGTCACTTTTTCAGCGGGACAATTCCTTCACCCTTTACCCATTTTCCGAGGGAGAAGATCGCATCCGGCGGAAAAGCCCGTTCCAGGTCCGGCGCCGCCCAATCGACCGTCCGGCCCTTCTTGTAGAAAAGCAGTTCGGCGAACGCACCCGGTTTGAGCGGCTCGAATCGGCCCGCGACATTGAATTCGCTAGCATCGTATTCTTCAAGTCCGGTCAGGGTGCCCGTGTCGCCGATCCGGCGGATCACCCCGGGCGTTGGAAACTCCGCCCGCCGACGCTGCAGGGCCACGGCAATGTTTCCGCGGGCCGGTTCGCCTTGAACTGCCGGATCAATGATCGATGCATTTTGAAAGATGAAATTTATTATCCTACCGGACGAATTCGGCGGAAGGTTATCGTACGGCCCCGGATCCCGTTCCCGCTCACTTCCGTCAGTCAGCGCCCTCAATGCGGCCGCGATCGCGACGAAATTCAACTTGACCAGGAACATTTCCGACTTGCCGTGCAGGGCACCAGTTTCGATCAGGATCGTCGGCGTTCCCCAGGCCGAGAAGTTGTCGCCGAAAGCGGTCGGCGTAAACTCGTCGTCGTATCGTGCGATGTGCCCGGGAATGTGGGATCCGATAGCTTCGATCATCTCGGCCGCCAGCCTTCGGTTTCGTTCGTGGCCGGGATTGCTCGTCTTCGGTTCGTCGCCGTACACCACCAGAAACGAGATCGCGGCCTGTTTCGGAGTGCTGCCGACCGACGTCAACCAGTTTTGATTATGAAGATTAAACCCGATCTGCGGCGACCAATCATCCCTCAGCTTTTTCAGGAGTTGGGCCTCCGGCGACTTCTGGTCGATCGCGTCGCGGTTGATATCCAGGCCCTGAGTGTTTCGGCGAAGAAACATGTCGGCCCCGTCAGGATTCAGCATCGGCACGGCCCGGATCGTCATCGCGGAGGCAATGCGCTTCGCCCAATCTCGGTCACGGTTACGCTGGAGGATCGCGAAAAGGTCTATCAGCGCCGAAGTGGCCGTCGGCTCGTCGCCGTGCATTTGCGACCAGAGAAATACCCTAAGCGGCCCGTTTCCCCATTCGACCTGGTAGATCTCTTTGTTCAGAACGCTCCGGCCCGCTTCCGAGACCTTTACGCCTTTCGACCGAAGCGCATCGAGGTAGATCTTCAGGTCGCGGTGGCGGACGTTGGATGGCAGGATCTTCGTTACGTGTTCCTTCTCCCAAAGCTCGTCCAATTGCGAATTTGTTTGTGCGATCATCGGCAGGGTCAATGTGAGGACCGGCAAGAGGGCAGTGATGAAAACCCGCATATGCTTCGAGGATATATCGCAGTTCGGCGTAACTTCAACCCGTCCTGCTCTGCCCGCCCTGCACGTCCTCACTTTTTCCCCAGCACGCGGAGCAGCTCCGCCACGCTCCACGCCTGTGCAAAACATCCGCGGGGCCGATGAGGCGGATCGCCGTCGAAAATTTCGGATATTTGGCCGATCCCGGCCTCATACAAATGCGACATCAATCCCGATGTGATATCGGTAATGCGCTTCTCGGTAGCCGGCCCTGCAGGGTTGACTCTTCTGTATGCCTCCACGAACGGGCCGATCAGCCACGCCCAGACAGTTCCCTGATGGTAGGCCGAATCTCGCTCAAGCGGCGACCCTTCATAAACCGGACAGTACCGCGGGTCCGAACGGGCAAGCGAACGCAGGCCGAACGGGGTCAACAGGTCCTTCTCCACTCGCGCAACCACCTTCGCAGCCCTCGCCGCATCAAGCATCGAATGGTGCAGCGACACCGCAAATATCTGATTCGGCCTTATCGACGGATCGCTTTCGCCATTCGAAACGACATCGAAAAGGCACTCCTCATCGCGGTTCCAGAACGAGCCGTTAAAACTCAGGCTGCAAAGCTCCGCCATGGCCCGGTAACGCTTCTCGTCCTCATTGTCGCCGAACCTTGCAGCAAGAGAATCCATCGTTCTCAACGCGTTGTACCAGAGCGCCTGGACCTCCACGGGCTTACCGGTCCGCGGTGTGATAACAAGATCGCCGACCTTCGCATCCATCCATGTAAGCTGTACATCCGGCGACCCGGCATAAAGCAGGCCGTCGGTATCGACATGTATGTTGTATCGGGTCCCATGCAGGTGGACGGCCATGACGCCGGCAAGCTTTTCGTAGAGATTCTTCCGAACAAATTTGAAGTCTTTGGTCGAAGCAAGAAAGGCGCGGACCGCCTCAAAGTACCAGAGTGTCGCATCGACCGTGTTGTGATCGGCCTCGCTTCCCTCATCCGGAAAACGGTTCGGGATCATTCCCTCGGAAATGTGCTTTGAGTATTCAAGCAGGATCTCCCGGGCGACCTCCGGCCGTCCGGCAGCAAGCGCCAGTCCCGGCAACGCGATCATCGTGTCACGCCCCCAATCCGTGAACCACGGGTACCCGGCAACGACGGTGTGCCCGGCCCCCCTCTTTACGACGAACTGATCGGCGGCCAAAACAAGTTGCTTTCCGGCGTCGGACCTGGCCCCGGACTTGCGGACCAGCTCGGCTCGGCGTTCGATCTCTGCATTGCGGGCCGCGGCAAATTCCTGGATATCGCCGGTTTCGGTCGTAACCGTGACCTCGGCCGCCCTCTGTGAAAGCCGAAACCTCAGCTCGAACGGCTGATAAAGGTCCTCGCGGTGCTCGAACCCGCGTTCCTGTTCGATCGCGTACTCAAAATCCCGGTACCAGTAGCCGGTCGGAACGATCTGTGCCCCTTTGTGGAGAAGACGGCAAGTCAGTTCGGCATCTGAAGCACTGACCAAAACCTCACCGTCATTCGCCTCAAAACTAAAGGAAGTTCCGTCGCTCTCATGGCGAATGCCGTGATAGTCCACGAATGACAACAGCGGCCGCAGTATCAGCTCAGCATCCGAATGTCTGGCTCCGGCGATCGTCCATCGGAGATATGTTGTGTTCGAGCCGTGTGGCATGAAGAGGCATTTCTCCAGAACGATGCCGTCGATCTCGAAAGTCCAGACGGGGAAAGGGTTCGTCCGGAAGGACGAGAGGATTTCATAGCCTTTAGGTTCGACCGCTCCCGGAAACTGATTTGACGACAATTCGACGGATCGCCCGCCTAAAACAAACGTTTCCTCGAACTTCGAAAGCAGCCTGACACGCCCGAGCGGCGGATCTTGCGCCGCAGTAAGCACAGAATGATATCGCCGCGTGTTTGTTCCGCTGATGGTCCCCGATGCATATCCTCCGATGCCGTTGGTCTCGAGCCACTCGCGTGAAGACGCGGCATCGTGGTCGTTGCAGATCTTTCGGTCAAAGCTGATCATCACACAGTTTGGCCCGCCCGAATATGCGGCCGGCTCACAACTCAAGATAGACCCGTTCGGTCCGCTCGATCATTCGGTCGAGCGAATACGTCTTCACCGCCTCGTCCATCGCGGACAACGCCGCCGATCTTTCGGCATCCCGGTCGAGTGCGGCCTTCCGGAGCCGCTCGGCCAGCTTGACCGGCTCGCCCACGGGGACGCGCCGGCCGCGGTCCCGCACCAACTCCCTGGCACCCTCGGTGTCGGTCACGATCACGGGGACTCCCGATCCGATCGCCTCGAGTATTGCCATCCCGAAACTCTCTGTGTGCGAAACCGACACAAACATGTCGAGTGCGGCATAGAGGCTCTTCGTGTCCTCGACCCAGTCGAGCCAATAAGAGCGGTCTTCTAACCCGAGTACGCGGACGAGGCGCTTGAGTTCCCTTCGAAACGCCTGGCTGGCGCTGTTGTCGCGGCCAACGATAATGAAGCGGATATCGGGAAACTCGGCGGCGATCTCATTGGCCGCGAGCAGGAGGTCCCGCTGGCCCTTAAGCGGCGTGAGCTCCCCAACGGTGCCGATCAGATATGCGTCTTCCGGTATTTGGTGATACGCCCGGAATTCGCTCCTGAGCTTTGCGATCTCGGCGGGCCCGTTCGGATATGGAGGGTCGATACCGTTGGGTATCACGACGACCTTGTTCCGCGGAAAGATCCGCTGCAGTGAACGCTCGACGCCCGGCGAAACCGCTATCGCCATTGAAAGGTTGGTCAGCGCAAGGCGGTTGAACGGCTTCAGCGGGAAAAGCACGTGCCGCGTCAGGACGAACTTTGCCCTTCCGCTCAGGGCGCACGCTATGCTGGCCGGAATGTAGTCCCGTGCGACATGGGCGTGGACGATGTCTATCTCTTTCTCCCGTGCAAATGCCGCGATACGCGTCGCACTGAGTATGCCGAACGAGTTCCGTATCGAAACATGGAGAATGTTCTCGGGCGGAAGATAGTCTAGCCTGTCCTGCCAGATATTCGTCGGCCGAATCCCGGCAAAGACCTCGTGGCCGCGCGCCGCCAGGCCGCGGCAAAGGTCGACAAAATGGCGTTCGCCGCCGCCGTACGTCCTGGACGATGAGATCTGAAGGACACGCATTTCCGCTTCAGGCTAATGATACTATGAATCAAGACGCGCTGAGGACACCCTGGGCCGTATCACTCGATTCGATCGACCGATGCAACGGGCAACCGGGCGTTTCCCCAGCCTGGCCTCCGAAACTTCCAGAAACGTGCGTTGGGAACGCCTGCACGAAAAAAGGCTGCCCGAATGCATCGGACAGCCCTGTCTATTTAGGAGCGGAGTCTAAACGAGCACCGCCCTACCTCTTAGGCCGCATTAGTTAAAGAAGTAGCGAACTCCAAACTGAATACGGTAAACGTCATTGATACCAGCCGACTTCTGGAACGAATTTGAAAGAAGTCCCGAACCGACGGTTCTCAGACAATATGCCGCCGCTGTCGAAACGGCTGACCCGATCCGGCACGTTGCCGACGAGCTGGTGCTCGTCGTCACAAGCGGCTGCGTGGTCGAGAAATTGTCGCCGACCCCCCAGCTCTTGTTGAGCATATTCCCAAAATTCAGAATATCCGCACGGAACTGGAACTTATGCTGCTGGCCGCCCAGCTTCACAAAAACGTCCTGGGCAACCCCGAGATCCATCCTATGAATGAACGGAAGGAAAACGGCACCACGCTCGACATACTTTCCTCTGTTCTTCGACAAGTACGGGTCCTGGTTGATAAACGCTTCCCAAGCCGCGGCCTGTTCCGCAGCCGTGAAACGGATCGTGCCCGACGAAGTAGTGATGTTGCCGAAATTCATTTCCCCCGCGTCACGCGGAATGTAGATCAGGTCGTTGCTCGTGCCGCCGTCGCCGTTCAGGTCGCCGCCGAAGACATAGCTGCTGTTTCCACCCGGCCTCGATTCCCAGAATCCTGAGATCGACGTCGCACCGAACTTGAAGTACTCCTTGCGGTAGGTCACCGCACCGAAGACGCGATGCTTCGCGGTCGCGCTGCTGTAAGCGACACCCGGGTTGTTCGGGTTGCCTGAATGCTGGTTGTTATTCCACGAGCCAAATGCGATGGAACCCGGATCGACCGTGTTCCGGCCAACACCGTAGCTGTAAGCAGCTTTGGCGTAGAAACCACTTGCAAACGGCTTCTCAAGAGTGAACGCCATATTCCACGAACGGCCGACATCCTGATTCTTGAGCACGATCGCGCTCGATATGTTGCTGTGGATCCGATTTCCCGCGGTCCACCGGGGACGGTTATCGGCACCGGTGAAGCTGGTACTCGGGTCGGCAAGGTTGGCATTAATATAGTAAATGCCGTTCACGTCCCTCGAATAAAGGAATTCCGTACCCGCGATCAGCCCGAGCGGCATTCTGTAATCAAGACCGATGCTCGAACGCCACAGTTGCGGGAATTTGAAGTTCGGGTCCGAAATTGCCAGGCCGTACGATGAGGCGGGCTGCCCGGTAGCTGCCTGCTTGTAAGCGTTCGGATCCGGATTGAACGGCCTCGTCGTCGTGTTGTCTCGCTGCTCGAAGCCGGTCAGCAAGCCGTTCTCACCGATCTGGTTCGAGATCCAGACGTATGCCGGCCGGCCCGAGAACAGGCCCGAGCCGCCCCGGATCTGCAATTTCTCGTTAGCGGACCAGTTGAAACCGACCCGAGGCGACCAAAGAAGATTCGCATCCGGGAGTTTCTGGGTCAGATACTGAACGCTGGCCCCGGTCTCATCCCTGAATGTCAGGGCATTGGCTGCCGGGTTCTCGTACCCGGTCTCGCCAAAGAACGGCACGTCGACGCGGAGACCGTAGGTGAAGCTGAAATTATCCCTGACCTTCCAGACGTCCTGGCCGTAGAAGCCCGCATAGAACACTTCAAGCGGTTGGATCGGCTTTTCAAGACCTGGAATGTTGGCCCACCTTACCTGGAACCTCCTCAGATTTACCGGGGATGTGGTCCGGTTCGGGTTCGCAAGATAGTCGTTAGCGTCCGTATAAAAATCGGCGAGCGAGTTATAGACGTAGGCGCTTTGCGATCCGGGGAAGAAAACGTTCTCTGACTCGTACTGCTCAAAGCTGACGCCCGCGGTGAAGGTGTGGGCCCCGCGATAGAACGACATATTGTCCTGGATCTGGAGCGACTTGTACCGTAGCTCATTATTCGGCGTGAATGGTTCCGATCCGAACGAGGTGTACGTAACGCCGCCTTCCAGGATATCTACCATCGGGAATAGGTTATCGATCGCCCCTCGGCTCTCGTCTTGTTTCGTCCAGCCGATAAGTAAGCTGTTCGAAACGCTGTCTCCCCACATCGAGGTCCATTCACCGACGATCGAACGAATATTCTCAAGGATCGTGTAGTTCGAGTTCTGGAAATTCAAAGCATCGAGACTTGTCCGGCGGTTTCCGAACCCGAGCGACGAAGAGTTCGACATGAGGACGTCGGTCTCCGAATCAAGATGCATGTAGCGAAGCGTCAGCCGGTTCTTCAGGTTAATATTGTAGTCACCGCGGAGCAGGAACTTCTTGCCCGGCGTCGAATGGTCGTAACCCTGATAACCGCCGGTCTCGTAACCGAAATTCGTTCTGAGGAAGCTGCTAAGAGCGTCGAGATCCGAGGCCAGAACACGAGTTACGCTTCCGGTTCTGCATCCGGTTCCCGGGCAGGCCTGAAAGGTCGTTCCCGGCTGGGTCAGCAGTTCATCTTCGTAGCTTGTGAAAAAGAACAGTTTGTCGCGTCCGGAATTGAACCAGCCTTTGTTGTTGTCTCCGAAATTAAAGAACGGGATCGGGCCGCCGGCGGTGAACCCCCACGTGCGGAATTTGAAATCGCCGGGGTTAAAAGTATTGTCGCCCGCGTCTTTGCCTACCAGGCTCGGGTTTCTCCAGAGGTAATAGACCGATCCGGTGTATTTGTTGGCCCCGCTCTTGGTGATCACGTTGACATCAGCACCGACAAAGTTGCCGTGCCGCACATCGTAGGGCGCAACGCTCACCTGGAACTCCTCGACCGCAGCCAGGGAGATCGGCGAAACACCGGTACGTTCACCGGGTGCGCCTGCCAATCCGAACGAGTTGTTGAAGTACGATCCATCGACCGTAATGTTGTTCAAACGGTTGTCCTGGCCGGCGAACGATCCGCTGCCGCCGTACTGCGGCGTAAGCCTTGAAAAGTCCGTCAGTTGGCGTCCGATCGTCGGCAGAGCGGTCAGGACCGTGTTCGAAACATTTGTTGACGCACCGGTCCGGCCCTCGCTGAAAATATCGTCGATCTGGACGTTGACCTCGGCCGTGATCGCCGACCGAAGATCAAAGTTTACGGTGTATGGCGCGCCAAGGCTGAGATTTATATTTTCGCGGGTCTGCTCGGCAAACCCGGGTGCCACCGCTTTAACGGTGTACGGGCCGCCGACGCGCATCAGCGGGATTGTGAATCGGCCTGAGTCATTAGTAACGGCCGCGTATCTTGTTCCGCTGGGCACGTGGACGGCTTCAACGTTGACCCCGGGCAATGGCTGGCCCTGGGCGTCGAGGATGCGTCCCGTCATCTCAGCGGTCGTGACCTGGGCCGTTCCCGCCATCGCAAACGCGGTGAGCAGGATGCCAAGTAGTACGAACGATCGAAGGTTCAAAATTTTAGTCATCTGTTTTTGCCTCAATATAGGTTCAAAAAATCTCTCAATAAGTGCTTAGGTCAGCCTGTTCATTCCGATTTTTGGATTTTTCTTCCGCTTTTCGGATTGTTTTTGGTCTAGCTGGCCGTCTGTCGATTATCATTCTCCCGACCCCGGCAAGTGGCGATTTTTGTAACATCTGCTTTTGCACACTCTTACAGGTCAGTCGGAACTTCTTTCCAAAACCACCCGACCAAAAAAGCTGAGTTGAGAACTTTGTTTCGCCCTTTTACAGGCAATTCGAGTACCCAAAGTACGACCTCATAGCCGGCAGAATTGAAAACCGAAACCTGGAATTATGAGCGTGTCAGGTTACGCGAAAGTTACGATTGGCCGGTCCAGGTGATTTTTTTCGATCTCAAGCAGATTTTCTGGGCAAACCCGCGTCGATCAGGCGAATCTAAAGGCATACAAAGGAGTGTAAACACCTGCGGTTAAAAGGTTTAGTGCAAAGACGGTTTCGGTATAGCTGAAAACTTGACTTTTTTGTAAAATTGGTTTATTTTTTTCTGTCTTCTCGATCAGTTGTTTGAAAACCGAACATTTAACAAACATTTTTCAGATGTTATGGGTCGACGAGAAAGGGGGATATATATATGGCACAGATTGAATACGCGACAGCGTCTTATAAGACGCCTTTACATCATCGAATACTCGCGAACATGCCTGTTATAGCAAGCTGGGTTGATACCGAAAGCGGCGAGACGATCAAAGTCGAAGGGACCACCGAGAATATTGGAGAATCGAGCGCATTGGTTAATCTTGAAAGGCTTCCGCCTGTCGGGAGTCACGTTAAGTTACGGATCTTTGAGGAAAAAAAGACCGTGATCGAGGTTGCGACACAGGTTATTCGCGTTGAGCGTGATCCGAGCAAGCCGCTGGCAGCTCTTTCGCTCTTGGACAATTTCAAGAAGTGGAAGAACACGGCCATGACGGCGGCACAGAACTGGGTCACACGGCATTGGCAATTGAACTACGAAGAGGAATGGGTCAATTGATCCGTTACTTGTTTTATGGCTGAAAAAGCGGAGGGATCCCTCCGCTTTTTTGGTTTTTCGGCACGTGGCGGGCAAACCGGCACCGTCATGGCCGCATCTTTTCGATCAATGAGATTATTTTTCGTACCGGCACTTCTTGCCGCTCTGTGCATCGCTGCGCTGGGACAGGAGAGGCCAATCTCGCAAACCGAATACGTACAGAAGCTCTACGGGATCCAAAGTGCCGCTGCGGCTGACGAACTCGTAGTCGAAGTGCGCCGTCGCGGGGTCGCATTCCCGGTAACCGATGGGATCCGCAGCCTGACCCGGTCTAAGAGTAAGAACCACGAGGGACTGAAACGGGCGTTGGAGGAAGCTGAACGTCGGCGTCGGGACCCCGAGGGTACCCGCTTGCCCGCCCCGGCGGAGGCTGCCTCGGTATTGGAAAAGACCCGGGCGAATACGCTTGCCCTTGTCGACGACATGCCCGACTTTGTGGTCAAGCAGCTCATCACCCGCTCAGAAGCGTTTGCCGGTACAGGCAATTGGCGCCCATACGACAACCTGATCATCGCCGTCAGTTACAGCGCTGAAAAGGGAGAGCTGTACAAAGTGCTTTCCAAAAACGGCGCTCCGGTTGATTTCCAGACGTCGGGAAGCTACAGCGGCCTTGACGGCGCAACATCTGGCGGCGAGTTCGTCGAAGACCTCAGAAAGATATTCAAGGAAGACAGCAAAACGAGATTCGAGGCCGAAAGCACCGATGTGGTCCGCGGTCGAAAAGCGATCGTTTACAATTACGAGATCGACATAGCCAACAACAAACACAGTGGTGTCGGCCTGAAAGGACCGGTGTACCGTTCGTCACCGGCCGGCGAGAAAGGACGTATCTGGATCGATCGCGACAATTTCCGTGTCATCCGCATCGAATACGAATTGACCGATATCGAACCGAACTTCCCCGTAAAGGCCGTTACCAAGACGATCGACTATGATGAGGTAGCGATCGCGGGAGAGAATTACCTTTTGCCCGTCCTTTCTGATTTTCGAGGAAAGGTAGAAGGTTCCGGGAAGCTTTTCGAACAACGTAACCTTATCCGATTCCGCGGTTACCAGAAATACGGAACCGAGGTTACGATCGTCGAAGAAGACACGAAGCCGGCCGAAGAAGAGAAGCCGAAGCCATAGTTCGACGCAGGTAATTTCGCATCGACCGATTACGGTCGTTTGGCAGGTCAATTCATCCGGCGGTTCGCGGCCACGCGTGCCGCCATTCCATTACAAATATCCAGAGGCAGCCTTGATCGAACTGATTACGCTTGACCCGACCATCAAGCTCGATATTCGCTACGCAACGGACGATAATTTCGTCGGCCGCAGGGTTTATCCTGAAGGCCGGGTCTTTTTGCAGGAAGAGGCCGCTCGAGCCGTTGTTCGGGTTCATCAGGAATTGGCGCTCCGGGGCCTCGGCCTGGTGATCTTCGACGGCTATCGTCCTTGGTCGATCACGAAGCTCTTCTGGGAAGTAACGTCTGACGATCAGCGTAAATTCGTCGCGGACCCTGAACGCGGGTCAAAGCACAACCGGGGATGCGCCGTCGATCTAAGTATCTTCGACCGGAATTCAGGCCGCGAGCTTGAAATGCCTTCGGGCTATGATGAGTTCACCGAACGCGCTTCACCTAACTACACGGGCGGGACCGCCGAACAGACGGCTAATCGAGAACTTCTGCGCCGCCTGATGGAGTCCGAAGGATTTACCGTCAACCCGCGGGAGTGGTGGCATTTCGATTTTAAGAATTGGGAGGATCACCCGATCCACGACGTTTCTTTTGACGAAGCAGCCGCGATGGCCGCAGCGGTTCAAGATGAAAAGGGCGGCCCTCGGAACTGAAGGCCGCCTCATCTTGATTTTTGTTACAAACTATTCGCTTCCAGGGGTTGCAGCCGGAGCAGGCCGCGGCCGGTTGGCCTCGATCTGCAGTACGATCTTCACCTCATCTGCAACCGTCGCTACGCCGTTCGGCATGTTGCCTCCCCAGTTTACTCCGTAGTCCCGTCGGTTTAGCGAAGTCTCAGCTGTCACTCCCATCTTGCCTCCGCTTCTCTGGTCAGGCGGAAGAAAACCGGAAATATTGAACGGGAAAGAGATGCTTTTTGTCACGCCCTTCAAGGTGAAATCACCCGTCACCATCCAGCCGGCTCCGCGTTTTTCAACCTTGGTGCTCTTGAACGAGAGCTCGGGGAATTTCTCCACTTCGAAGAAGTCCGCTGTCCGCAGGTGGTTGTCGCGGCCGGTAACGCCTGTATCAACACTTGTCGCCTTGGCCGTGAACTGCACAGACGATTTTGCCGGGTCTTTGGCGTCGTAGGTGATCGCACCCGTAAAATCCCGGAAGAATCCCGGCACTTCGATCAGGCCCATATGCTTGACCTTGAAGCCGATAAAGCTGTGTGCCCGGTCCAGATTGTAGGTGCCGGATTCGCCGGTCTGGACCGCGCCGAGCGCCTCAAATCTCTCAGCTTGGCTTAGCTTGACGGCCTCGGCCCCGGTCTGAAAAAGTACAAAGCCGGCGATCAACAGGCCGACAAACAAGAATACGGTGCGTTTCATTTAGATCACTCCTGATTTACTTGATTTGAATTATAGCGATCCGCGGACGGTGTCACCGCCGAAAGGCCGGCTACCCCGATCGATCATCTGATTTCTGAAATTCGCTGCAACGATCCCCGGTATCAGCGGCCATGCTTTCCGCGCTTTTTGCTACTATTACACATTATCCATTTAGTTTGAAATAAGGAGCCACGCAAGGTGTATAAGCCCGATCCGACAGAATACGACGCTTATTATTCCAAATACGTTTCCCTCGTTCCTGAAAACGACATCCGCCAGGCTTACGCCGATCAGCCGGCGGAGCTTCGCCGCACTTTTGATGGCCAGGAAGAAAGCGTTGGCCTGTTCGCCTACGAGCCCGGCAAATGGACCGTCAAGGAAGTTCTTAGCCACATCATCGACGGCGAGCGTGTGTTCGCCTATCGAATGCACCGCATCTCTCGCGGCGACGAGACGCCGATCGAGGGTTTCGAACAGGACGGCTATATCGAAAACTCGAATGCAAACCAGCGCCCTTTCGACGAAATTCTCCGCGAATTCGAGCTCGCACGGGCGGCGAATGTACTGATGCTCAACAACATGGACGAAGCCACCCTTTCGCGGATGGGAACGGCCAGCGGACTTCCGGTCTCAGTCCGGGCCCTTGCGAACATATCGATCGGCCACGTTCGCCATCACCTCGCGATCTTAAAAGAACGCTACCTCGCCTGAGTGGATCTCGACGTTCTCATCATCGGAGGCGGAGCGGCAGGCCTTTTTTGCGCGATCGAGTCGTCTCGCCGGGGCCGAAAGACGCTGCTTATCGAGCACGGCCCGCGGGTCGGCCGAAAGATCATAATTTCCGGCGGCGGCCGCTGCAACTTCACTAATTTAGGCACCGCTCCCGAAAATTTTATCTCCGAGAATCCTCATTTCTGCCGCTCGGCCCTCGCACGCTATACGCCCGACGATTTCGTCAAACTGGTACGCAAACACCGGATCGAGTACTACGAAAAGAAACTCGGCCAGCTTTTCTGCCGCGACAGTTCCCGCAGGATCGTCGATATGCTTCTAGCCGAATGCGACCGAGCAGGTGCCAGGATCGTGACCGGTTGCACGGTGACGCGAATATCCAGGGACCGGGGGTTCACTGTGGAGACCTCGCTTGGCACGTTCTCGGCGGAAAAGCTCGTGATCGCCACCGGCGGCCTTTCGTTTCCTAAGATCGGGGCCTCGCCGTTCGGCTATCAGATCGCACGGCAATTCGGCCTCGAACAGGTTCCCACGCGGCCTTCGCTGGTCGCGCTTGTTCGGCCAAAGGGCGAAGCACGCTCCGAACTTGCCGGCATTTCCGTCGACGCCGAGGTCACCGCCGAAGGCCACACCTTCCGCGAGAACATCCTCTTCACGCATCGCGGAATGTCGGGCCCGGCGATCCTTCAGGTCTCGAATTACTGGCAAAAGGAGAGTCCGCTGCACCTAGACCTTATGCCGGAATTGGATGTCAAAGATCTTCTTAACTCGGCCAGCGGCCGGGCCGTTCAGGTTTCAAACTTCCTTACCGGATACCTCCCGGCGAGATTTGTCGAAACGCTTCCCGAAAAGGCGTTGCTTGGCCGAAGGCTCAACAGCCTCAGCGACCGGGAGATCGACCGGCTTTCGGAAATGCTTCATGACTGGCACGTAAAATTCGTCGATACCGAGGGATATGGCCGGGCCGAGGTAACCCTTGGCGGCGTATCCACCCGCGAGCTTTCGTCGCAAACCATGGAGTCGCGAAAGGTGCCCGGCCTTTACTTCATCGGCGAGGTCGTCGATGTGACCGGCTGGCTTGGCGGGTACAATTTTCAATGGGCCTGGGCGTCCGGCTTCGCAGCCGGCAACGCCGTCTGATATTTTTCTGGTCATGTCCAAGCTTCGCCTCACCCTTCGCGGAAATCGGCAATGTCCATTCCGAAGCGTTCCTTCACGTATTCTTCCGCCGAACGGTTCACGTTCTTCAGGTTCTCAAGCCGCCTCGAAGATTTGGCGATGTGCGTCTTCGCACGTTCTGCCATTTGTTTCAGCAGATCGCGGCCCGCTTCCGCCTCGTCGGCCGCCTTGCGGCTCAATGAATAGACCTCCGAATCAACGGCCGCGGCTTTTTCGCCCGCGATCTCGGCGAACCTCCGCTTCATCTGCGCGATCTGCCTGATAGCCCTGACCAGCCGGTCGCCGGCCGTCTCGCCCACAACCGCTTCCGGGCTGATGCGGATGTCGGCGGCCAGCCGCCGGAGTTTTCCCTGGTCGCCCTCGGAGTAGGCCCGGTTCAGTTCGGCCATCAGCGAGTGCCGCCTTTCTTTTTCACCGTCGTCCAACGCAAGGTCGGGATGGATCGACCGAGCAAGATCGTGATAGGCCTTTCGGGCCTCGGCGGTCGGCTCCCATGTTTCGGTCTCACGATCTTCGGCAGCTTTTGCCCGGGCGGCCGATTCTTCCGCAGCACGCCTTAGCTCTTCGACCTTTTTCTTTATCTCCTCGTCGTCCGGTACAAGCTTCAATTCCTCTTCGGCGATCTGTGCATCTATCTCGTCCTGCTCGGCGTAAAGCCGGCCGACCTCCATCGTGTATCTTGCTTCGAAGCGCTCGAGTTCTGCCCGCAGGTCGGCCATCTCCTCTTCGGCATCGGCCAAACGTTCGGCAAGCCGGTCAACGACGCGGCGCTTCTTCGCAAGTTCGATCTCTTCTGGTGCAAGTTCGTTCATAAGCCGTACGACAGGCTTTTCTTTCTTTGTACGGAAGGCTTTCCTTTCTTCGTACGACAGGCTTTCCAGCCTGTCGCGTCAGCAATCTACGTTCGCAGGTTTCCGCTTTGTCCCTGCCACACTACGGAAACAGGCCGGGACGCCCGTTTTACGAATAGAGGTTCATCGGCCTCGTCAGCAGTTCGACGGGGTCTTCTATATTAAGGGCCTCCCGGACATAGAACGGTTCGCCGAACTCGACACCGATCAGCGAACCGAAATATCCCGACCGGGTCTGAAGCTCGGCCAGGAAGCGTTCGCCGGTCAGCCGCGTCTCCGGCTCGGAAGAGTTCGGGTCGTGGAACTGCGACGCGTGTGCCCTGATCGCCTCCATCTTGACCGCGTGAAATGCCGAAACATCGACGATAAAACTCGGCAGTACGTTCCGCGAGAAAACGCTGTGAGCGACCATCGGCACGGCGATCTTCTCGTCTCCGCTCTCGGGATCGTAGTTCTTCATACTGGCCAGCCGGGCCGCCTCGCGAACAAGCCGGGCAATGTGGTCGTGGTCCGGATGCGGATCGTCGATCTGGTGCGTCAGGATCACCCGCGGCTTCAGCCTTCGCAGCACCCGGACCATCTTTCCCCGCGATCCGTCGTCCACAAACACTTGTCCATCCGAAAGTTCCAGATTCTCTCGTAGGTCCAGTTGAAGGATCTCGGCTGCGTTCTCGGCCTCGCGAGCCCGGCCTTCGGGCGTTCCGCGGGTGCCCATCTCGCCCCGCGTTACATCCAAAGCTCCGGTGCGGTGCCCCAGGCTTTTAAGCTTCAGCATCGTACCGCCCACGCCCATTTCCAGGTCGTCCGGGTGGGCGAAGACGGCAAGTATGTCCACTGTGGTCATAGGGTTAAATCTAATGCGGAAGCCCGCGCGTAAGCAAGGGCTTGATGTGCGGGTTGAGCATTAGGCCCTCGCTCACGCGCGGGCTTCTGCATTGCTAGAATGGTTTCTATGAAACTCATTGTCCTCGGTTCCGGTACGTCGGTCCCGCATCCTTCGCGCTCGAGTTCGGCCTACTGGCTCGAGTCGGGCGGCAGCAAGGTGCTTCTGGATTGCTCGGCCTCGGCCGTCCTCCGGATGTGCGAGGAAGGCCTCGACTGGGCCGGGCTTGATTCCATCTGGATCTCTCATTTTCACCTCGACCACGTCGGCGGCCTGGCCCCGTTCCTTGCGGGTACGCGGCACAGCCCGGAAATGAAAAAGAGGACGAAGCCGCTAACCATTTTCGGCGGCCCCGGATTGAAGGAACTGATCCAGACCTTCAGCGATGCAAGAAATTACAAACTGTTCGATCAGCCGTTTCCCCTGAAATTCGTCGAGGTCGAACCGCTTGAGAGTTTCCAGCTTGCCCCCGGTCTCGAAGCCGTCGCCCTGAGCACGCCGCACACCGACGAGAGCCACGCCCTGCACATCCGCGACGCGGCCGGCACCACGCTGGTTTACACCGCGGACACCGGCTTCTATGACGTGATCAGTTCGTTTGCCCGCAAAGTGGACCTTCTCGTGATCGAGGCCTCTTTCCCCGCCGACAAACCCGGCCCCAAACACCTTGAATTGGCCGAGGCGATGTGGATCGTCAGAAAGGCCGAGCCCAAACGTGCCGTTCTGACCCATTTGTATCCGGATTGGGATGGCGTCGACCTAGTCGCTGAGGCTGCGAAGTATTCGCCGCCGTGCGAGATCATCGAGGCTCGGGACGGCCTGAGAGTCGAAATAGGCTGAACGGCGTTCCGGCCGCGTTCGGGCCGCGTTCCGGCTACGTTCGGAACGTGCAACCTATTGCTATCATTACGGTTACGGCTGTCTTCTTCCAACATTTTGCTAAATTTAACAAAAAACTTGTCGAAGCTGTAAGTCCTTTGTTTTCAACGATGCGTTACAAAATGCCCCGGAACAACAACCAGCCTTGGCATGGCCGTTCTTCCCACTTTGAATGCTCCGTTCGATTATCAAAGATCCAGTGAGCGCCGCCTGATTGCGACAACGGGACATTGTATCGTAGACTGCACATCAAGTCAAGATTTTGTCGGTAATAAGCGTTGGCTTTTGTCCGCGACTCAGGGAGAGCACTTTGTAGTTCCCCGAAGGGGATAAAATTAATAGCGTAGGGTGAAGCGAGGGAACCGAGCGTAACCCTACGAAACAACGGCTTATCGAATGCGCTCCCTGAAGGGGAGCAATTCAAGGCGTGCGGTGCGTCCCCTTCAGGGACGGTGGTTGTGTGGCGCGTTGTCGTCGGGTTCCACCCGACGCTATTGAATTCGTCCCTTTCAGGGACAAAAACCTTTGAATGTGCGCGGGAAGCAACCTGATCAATGGGGCTTCTGCCATGCGCCGTTTTCGTAGATCTCGTCCCCTTTAAGTATTACGGTCTTGTCGTTCCAGACCTTCTTGATCGGGTTGTACCTGAAGTACTCCCTTCCTTCTCGGCGCCGAAATCGAGCCCAATAATAGTCGTACGCGTCTCGACCGCCGTCGCCACCGGACATTGCTATAACGGGGCAGTCAGAATAGGTGCCCAGTTGTTTCCAGTCGGTGTACACGTACAAAAGTAAGTTGTTGGGCAACTTGTTCGGGTCGGGATGTGTATCCGACAAATGCCGAAAGAGCTTTCTAAGATTGTTTTCGTTGAAGGCCTTTTCATCCATAAACACTTCAATCTTGCGTGTGTTTGGCGACATTTGTTCATCCGAGACGATAAGGTACTGGAAGTCGAAACGAACACAGTCTGACGGCGGAACGGTAGAAAGATGTGAGTCGGTTCCGTCCCCACGTTGGTTCTCACCCAAAACGGCCCCGCTTGGAACGCCGCTGAGACACGCGAGCAACCCTGTGCCGATGGACAGCAGAATGTATGCTTTCATATTGTGCTAGACGCCATAAAGGCAGAAAACGTTTACTTTAGGGGCAGATATCTTGGTTTTCGATGTTGGGCTTTCAAAGATGCTCTTTTATCTTCTTCGAAAGTCATACGAACTTGGCATAAAATATAGGTCATGAAGACGACGGTCGTATCTATTTCAAAAGACGTAATGGGCGGAACGTCGGTCTTTGCCGGGACGCGGGTGCCGGTACAGACGCTGATAGATTTCCTTACGGCGGGCGACACCATCGACGATTTTCTTGAAGGCTTCCCGACCGTCTGCCGTGAACAGGTAGTCGAGTACCTCAGGCAAGCCGAGGCGGCAATTTAAGGCGTGCATTGCGTCCCCTTCAGGGACGGTAGTTGTGTCGTGCGTTGTCGTCGGGCTCCACCCGACGCTATTGAATGCATCCCTTTCAGGGACTAGAACGTCGGTTGTTAGTGAGCGGCAAGTTTGCTCCGCTATTGTCCGCTGATTCTGCCTGTTTCGATCAGGTCCGTGACTATAAGGTAGGAAACCTCGCTCACATAGACTCCCATTTTGCAGATGGCCTTACCATCCTCGAACTCAAAATACGGCGGGTAGAAGAAGTTTTCATCGAACGGTCGGGACGGATCATTGATCTCGAAAATCACAGGTTCCCGGAACGTTAGAGGTTTCGGCTCGTTTGTCCTCGCGTGCTCGCTGCCTGGCACTGGGGCTCTGCAACTAGCCCATTTGCCGTCCGTCGTTTTGTAGACGTCGTAGAACAGAAACTTCACATGGTGAAGATCGTCTCCCCACTTACGAATGAATAGCAGCACATTCTCAAAAGCCGCGAACCTCGGAATGCCGTAATGGTCGAAAACACGGAATTCGACAAACCGTCCGTCAAACTCGCCGTATACCGGCTCCAATATTTTATACGTGGCAATGAACTCCGAATCGAAACGTTGCTCGCCCGGCTTCTGCGGGACGTAAGTGATTGAGATCTTCTCGCCCACGAACACAAACAACTCGCTCTTTTGGAAGCCAGGATAGGGAGCGTATTCTAACGTCTTGTCATCAACGGTTACTTGCTCCAATAGGAGGGGAGAGCATCCAAAGCAAGACAAGCTTAGAAGAATGATCAACACAAACTTCATTCAATTCACGCCCAATAAATCGCCGATTAATTAACTGTTCATTTTTGGTGTGTCAGTGATGGGCCTTCATCTTTTGGGAGAAGTACTTTGTTGGACACGGCGAACTCAGGCCTTTACGTTTCGCTCGGCGACGGCCATTAACTCTTCGGGCATCCATTTTTCCATCACCTTTTCTTCGGCTTCGGCGATCCTTCGCCCGCGGTTTCGCCAATTCTTTGATGGATCGTCCTCGCGGCCGGACTGTTTCGGATAGTTCTCAACCTGCTCCAGGCTGATGATGATGCCGTGGATAACGTCCTTCCAATCTTCGTTCTGGATGCCGCGAAGCGTGACCGGGAGGCCCGCGGTCCAATCCTCTTCGGGGACGATGTTGTCGTATTCGGGTATGGTGAGGTAGGCCGTGTCGGGGAACGGCTTGCCCTTGAATTCGTTAACAAGCTGCGAGGCAAGGTTCGAGTAGGTCCCGGACGGGTTTTTCGAACGCATCTCGAGCGCTCGCTTGAAGATATCGGTGACAGTTGGGTTGCTCATAGACGTTGTCCCGACAGATTATCATATTACCCTGCCGAAACTAATCTCCGGAGACGGAGCCGTCGCGGTCCCGCCCACTTGGCGTGCGAGCTTTATCTTACGGCAACTAATCCTTGTTTTCGGCCGTCTGAACCTATACGCTTTCATTTGGTGTATTTATGAGTTTTATCAAAGCTTCACTCATTATTTTGGTCCTTACGTTCGCGGTTCTCGCACAGGGCGAGCAAGCACCGATCGTAGAAAGGGAGTTCGAATACAAGGACTGGACCCTTAAGAATATCGACGGCGGCGAGACAAATCTTCGCAGCTTTGCCCAGGGAAAGAAGCTCGTGATGGTCGTTTATTGGGCTCCCTGGTGCCTGAACTGGAATCATGACGCGGCGTTCGTCGAGGAACTCCACCAGAAATATTCCAAAGACGGGCTTTCGATCATCGGCGTCGGTCTCTATGATCCCGTGACCTCGATGAAACGCCACCAGCGGGGTGCAAAGCTGACCTTTCCGTCGGTGTATGATTCGACCGCATTGACCGAACGCCTGACATCGGACCATTACAATCGCCGCCGTGCCGCAGGCGATAACCGAAAGTGGGGCACGCCGTGGTACGTGTTCCTTGAGCCTGATAAGCTGCTGAAGGGAGGCGACGTGCTGGCCACGAAGGTCCCGGTAGTCAACGGCGAACTGATCCGACCGGAAGCCGAGAAGTTCATTCGGGAAAAACTCGGGCTTGCCTCGAGTTCGGCCGCTCCCGGCGGGCTTGCAAAAAGGTTCGAGGCGGCCCCCCTAGCGAAGACCCGCCTCTCGTTCGAAGTTGAAATTTTAGGCCTGCCGGGCCGATAACGGACTAGGGCATCACGGCCATCGTATCCGTCAGCTTCATCGCCACCTGCCGCAGCGGCTCTTTCGAAGCCACGAACTTTCCGGCGATCGCGCTGTCCTCGGACAGGGCGCATAGATTTGCGATCCCCTGGATCTGGGGCAGGTATTTTGTGAGTGCGGGTTTCGTCCGGAAATCCGACTCCAGAATGCGAAGTCCTTCCCTCAACCCTCTTATCGCAAGGATCACTTTCTGCTTGTTTGCCTCGTTCGCGTCGATCACTTCCTGACTGAGGCGTTTGGTCTCGGATTCTTTGTCGACATCCTCTATCGCCACGGCGACCGGGCCCATCTTATCGACGAACGTGTTCACGTTGTAGAGCTGATTGGAGACCTTCTGTTTCGCGGCGGCGACTTCGGGGGTTGCAACCGGCTTGGTTGGCTTCGGGGTCGGCTTCGGAGCCGGCTTTCTGGTCCGCTGGGCCGCGGCCGGGATCGCCATCGAAAGCAGTAGGATCGAGAAAACTATTGCCAAATGTCCGCGTTTCATCACTGCCCTTGCCTGTTCAATATCCAATAAACATCTTATCATAATCGTTATGCGGGAGCGGTTGTTGGAAGTTCACAGGCTCGGGCGCGTTGCCTACCAAGAGGCCCTCGACCTTCAGAAAGAGCTTCAGCAGCGGGTGATCGACGAACGTCTGCGGGACCATCTTCTGCTGCTTGAACACCCTCATACTTTTACTATCGGACGCAGGTCCAAACAGGCCGGCGTATTGGCGACCGCCGAGATGCTCAGGGCGTTGGGCGTCGAGGTGTTCGAAACGGACCGCGGCGGCAAGGTCACCTATCACGGCATCGGGCAGGTGGTGGGGTATCCGATAATCAACCTTTCGCCGGACCGGGAGGACGTTCATAAATATGTCCGCGATCTGGAGGAAGTGCTGATCCGGACGCTGGCCGATCTCGGGATCGACGCTTTTCGGATCGAGGGACTGACGGGTGTTCACACGGCCGAAGGCAAGGTCGCCGCCATCGGGATCCACATCAAACGCTGGGTGACTACGCACGGACTTGCGCTGAACGTAAACACGGACCTCAGCTATTTTAACTGGATAATCGCCTGCGAGGGAGAGCCGGTCACGTCCGTCGAAAGGCTGCTCGGACGCGAAGTGCCGCTGGCCGAGGTCGAAGAGCTTATTATCGGGAACTTCGCGGCCGTTTTCGGGATGAAGGCCGCGGCCGCACCCGTTGGCCAGGCCGCTGCATGAAGGCGGACCGCTGCGGCCCCCGCCGATGATAGAACCGAAACCGTTTGCCGGCCCATAAGACGAATTTTTTGGAGGAAGAATGCAAAAGACGAAGATATTAGCCTTTTTGATAACTATTGCCTTCGCAATGGGATGCGGCCCTGACCCCTCCCAAAACTCGAACACCGCGAACACGGGTGGGAACGTGAATTCCGAACCGGATGCGAATCGCGGCACGATCACGATCGCCGAACGCCCCGCCAAGATCAAGGAAATGATGGCGGCTCGCGGAGAGCAGGATTCGGCGGCCCCGACGCTTGAGATCGTGTCGCCCGCGGCCGGTTCGACCATAAACAGCAGCACCGTAAAGGTCCGGTTAAAACTCGGCGGCGACCTGAAGGGCTATATGCCGGGCATGGACCCTCAGACCAGGATGGGGAATCATATCCACGTGATACTCGACAACCAGCCGTATGAGGCCTATTACAACCTTCGGCGGGAGTTCGAACTGTGGAACGTTGCCGACGGCGAGCACACACTCCGCGTCTTTGCCTCGCGGCCGTGGCATGAAAGTTATAAGAACGAAGGTTCGTTCCAAATGGTGCGCTTTACCGTGAAAGGAGGAAAGGCCGACGCCTCGAAGCCGACCACCACCAGCACAGGGAACACGATGGCGGATCCCGCGTCGGCAGCGAATGCCAATGCAGTTCCGGCCCCTCCGCCGACCGAAGGGCCTCGCCCCGGCATCGAAGGCAAGAAGATGCAGAATTCGGCGGCGGGCCAGGCCGACCCTTCAAAGCCGCTGCTCACGTTCAGCCGTCCGAAGGGCGAATATAGGGATGCCGATGCCGACGCGATCATGGTCGACTTCTGGCTGGCCAACGCAAAGCTTGTCGGCGACGGAGGCGATTATCGCGTACGGTATTCAATTAACGGCGGCGAGGCGCGTTTCATCGATAAATGGGAGCCGATCTGGGTGTCGGGCGTGCCTGCAGGCCGGGCATTCATCACGCTTGAGCTTGTGGATAAGAACGGCGGCCAGGTCGACAACGGCGGGTATAATTCGACCACCGGTTACTTTATGGTGCTGAAGGCAGCGCCTCAAAACTAGCCTGGAAAGGCATCTTTCGGGTCGAGTGCCTCCGGACCTTTTATGAACTGGATCTACCTAGGCATCGCCGGGTTGCTTGAGATCGCCTGGGCGATCGGGCTGAAATACACCGAAGGGTGGACAAGGCTTGTGCCGAGCATCATTACCGGCGTGCTTTTGATCGCGAGCTTCTACTTTCTGTCGCTCGCGGTCAAGACGCTGCCGATCGGAACAGCGTACGCGGTTTGGACCGGTATCGGCACCGTCGGGGCCGCGATTCTCGGGATGGTCCTGTTCGATGAACCGCGCGACGCCCTGAGGATAGTATTCATCGGGTTGATCATTGCAGGGATCGCCGGTCTGAAGGCGACCTCGACTTCCTGATGAAGCAGCCCGGGCGTTAGGGAGGCGAAATGCCCAACGTATCGATCGCGCCCTAGTTCGAGCGCGGGCTGCCGCATATGAACTTGCGGACGCAGGCAAATTCACTTAACCTCGATTATTCGAAAAATTTAGTTTAGCCGAGCCCACGTGCGGGCCTGCGACACGTTGGGCTGATGAAATTTTGCTTATGCGACGCGATATTACCTCGTGGTACAGCCACAATCTCAACATGGACATGCCGCTGGTGGCCTACGGGCATGCGGGCTATCCGCTGCTGATGTTCCCGACGGCAGCGGCCGATTACCTTGAATACGAACGCTTTTATTTGGTCGATTCGATCAAATCCTTTATCGAGAGCGGCCTGATCCGTGCATATTCGATCAACTCGGTAAATAAATACAGTCTGCTCAACCGCGAATCGCACCCGGCGTGGAAGGTCGAGATGCTCCAGCGATATGACCGCTACATCGTCGATGAGGTCCTGCCATTGATCCGAAACGAATGCGGCGATGATGCCAGGCCGTTGACGACCGGAGCGAGCCTGGGCGCGTTCCTCGCCGCGAACACCTATTTCAAGCACTCCGATCTCTTTCGCGGAACGATCGCGATGAGCGGCAGTTACGACATCTACAACTACCTTGACAAGGGCTTCTACGACGACAACGTCTATTTCAACAACCCGGCAATGTACCTGCCTAAACTTAATGACGACTACCACTTGCCGCGTCTCCGCAAGGCCGACTCGATCGTAATAGTTTCGGGCCAGGGAAACTACGAGGCACCGGAACGCAGCCGCGACCTTTCCCGAATTCTTCATTCAAAGGGGATCCCGCACTTGCTTGAATTATGGGGCCACGACGTGAACCATGACTGGCCCTGGTGGCGAAAGATGCTGCCGTATTATCTGGGACGGTTCTGTGAAGGATGAGATCCTATGAGCGAATGGTGAATGGTGAACGGTGAGTGGTGAGTGGTGATTCGAATTAAATTGACCTAGTTTTTCTGGTTGCTATAAATAAGGCGTTCGGCAGCACTCAAGTTACCCAAAACTCGATTCATCATTCACCATTCATCATTCATCATTCACCATTCACCATTCACCATTTATCACTCCCCGTCCCCCTTCTTGCCCTTACGCTTGGTGCCTTCGGGCTTTTCGGCGGGCGGCGGATCCGGATTCGGCTTTTTCGGCTGTGCCGGAGGAAGCCTCAGCGGGGGCGGATCGGTATTCGGCGGCGGGAACTTCACGGGATCGGTCCCACCATCGGGCTTTGGCCCGTCGGCGGTACCTTCTTCGGCCGGAGCCTCGGTCTTGACCTCGGTAGCTGCCCCGGACCGGATGCTGGCCGCTTCGGCCTTCGCGAGTTTTTCAAGCTCTTCCCGCTTATTCCGTTCCATCAGATACCTGATCTCCGAAGGCATGGGCGGTGCCGAAGGAAAGCGGTCCACCGGTTTCCCTTTCATAAAGGCGTTCATGAATCCGTTGAACATCGGTAATGCTGCACCGCCGCCGGTCATACCGGACCCGAGCGATTCTTTCCTTGCCGGATTCCCCATCCAGATACCGGTCGCATAACGCGGTGTATAGCCGATAAACCACACATCGGTGTGGGCATTCACGGTACCCGTTTTCCCGGCCAGCGGGTGCCCGGCTGCGCTGGCCCCGCCCGCGGTGCCGCCGCCCGACGTGACGCCCCGCATCATTTCGACCATCGTCAAGGCCACGTATTCGCTCGTGACCCGCGAACTATCATTTCCCCACTCTTCGAGCAGCGTCCCGTCGCGGCTGTAAACTTTCCTGATCAAGTGAGGATGGGCCCGGACTCCTTTGTTTGGAAAGGCGGAATAGGCCGACGTCATCTCGAGCAGCGAAGCCTCGCTCGCCCCGAGCGCCGACGGAAGGCTCGGTGCCATCGGGTTGCTGATCCCGAACCGGCGGACCATCTGACCTCCGGCCTGAATACCGACCTGCTCCAACAGGTGGACCGCCGCAAGATTGTAAGATTTCGCCAGGGCGATCTTCATCGGAACATTCGCATGGCTAAGGCTGCCGTCGTAGTTATGCGGCTGCCAGCCGCCCCGCTTGATCGGCGCCCCGCTCACGAGCATCTCGGGCGTCATTCCGTCCTCAACGGCCGCCGTGTAAATGAACGGTTTGTATGCCGACCCTGTCTGACGAAGTCCCTGTGTTGCGTTGTTGAACTTGCTGGTATGAAAATCGTACCCGCCGACCATCGCGACGATCTCGCCGTTCGAAGCATCGATCGAGACAAGAGAGGCTTGGATCTCAGGGACCTGCGAGAGATCGACGAGAAGCTCCTGCTTCTCGGCGTCGACCTTTTTGACAAGGAATTCAGCAAGAAGGCCGGGCTTAAGCTCCGCCTTCGGCCGCTTTCCGCTCCGCCCCATGTTCTGCGGCCCGACCACTGCTTTGTACTTGCCGAACCGCACCCCGACCTCGTCCGCCCTCGGGTTCACCGAGACGACCAGGCCCTTTATATATTCGCCTTCCTCAAATTCGTTCCCGTACCAGTCGGCGTGCTTGTAGTTCGCAAGGGCCTTCTCGATGTCTTTCGGGTCGGTCAGCGGTTCGCCGTCGGCATTAACGAGGATGTCCTGATAGTCCGAACGCCATCTTCGCCCTCGATCGAACGCCCTCAGCCGATCGCGGATGACCCGGGTCGCCGCCTGTTGTGCTTCGACGTTGATCGTCGAATAGACCTTTAGCCCTCCCTGGGCGACGCGGGTCGTGTATTTATTCTCAAGATACCGCCGGATCTCCTCGATCGGGTAATCCCACGCGGTCGATTTTGGAAGGGCCTGATAATACGCCGTGTCGGCGAGTTTGATCGGTTTTGCCTTTGCGGCATCCACCGCGGCCTGTGAGTACCTCTCCGGGAAGTACTTCGCCATTTGGTCGAGGACGATATCGCGGCGCATTTTCGCCCTTTCCATGTTCCGCGTCGGCGAATATTCGGGCGATTTCGGGATGGCCGCGAGAAGTGCTGCTTCCTCTAGGTTGAGGTCCTTTAGCGTCTTGCCGAAGTAGGTCCGCGACCCTGCCTCGAAGCCGTAGGCGCCGGCACCCAGGAAAACGTAGTTCATATACATTTCCAGGATCTGCCGTTTTGTGTAGAAACGCTCGATCTGGAGGGCCACGGCCCACTCATTGACCTTTCGCGTGTAGGTCTGGTCCTTGTAAAGAAAAAGATTCTTGGCAAGCTGCTGCGTAATGGTCGAACCGCCCTCGACCCGGTCGCCCGTGAAGGTCTTGATCACGGCACCGACGGTGCGGTAAACATCGATCCCGATGTGGTTGTAATATCGGAAATCCTCGATGGCGATCAGGGCGTCCTCGACATTCTGCGGTATGTCCTGTTCCTTGATCGGGATCCGCTTTTCGATCGCGAATTCGGCCAGGACCGTCTCTCCGTCATCCGCGTAAATGGTCGTCACCTGAGGCGGGCGATAGGTGGCAAGGGCCGAGACCTCGATGGCGTAACGCGAGTTGTTGAGGTGATATGAGGCCAGGATGCCGGTCATCGCTCCGGCTGTCAGTGCAAGCACAAGGGCCGCCGCGAACCACCCTAGCTTCGCCATCCCGCCGTTCCTTGCGGAAACCGCAGAAACTTCAGTCGTCCTAATCTTCTTTACATCTCTCGCCATAGTAAAACCTGCCTAATTGACGAATCGGCGCATTCTTATACTAACAACAAATCCGATGGCGATAAACGTCGAGAGGATCGCCGAAAGGCCCGCGCTCATCAACGGCAGCGGGACGCCGATCACCGGAAGAATGCCGAGGGTCATCCCGACATTCATGAATATCTGAAACGACATCGCCGTCGCGACAGCCATTATCACCAGCATGGCGGGCCGCTCGTTGGCCTCGCGCGCGCCGGCGATAAGCCTCGATATCAGGAGGGCATAAGCCAGAAGCAAAGAGATGCAGCCGATAAACCCCGTGTTCTCCGCCGTCACGGCAAAAATGAAATCGGTGTGGGGTTCCGGAAGGAATTTCAGCACGCTTTGCGAGGTTTCCGATTCACCCTTTATGCCGGAAAGCCCGCCTTTGCCGACCGTGATGACCGATTGGATCGTGTGATAACCGTAGCCCCTCGGGTCGACCGAATCCGGGTCGATGATCGCATTTATCCGCTCCTGCTGATACCTTTTGATCTTCCCCGTTTTGACCCCGATCATGTATGCCGACGGGATCAAAACAGCCATCGCCACAAGCACCAAAACCACGTACCGGATCTTGATCGCGGAAAGGAATAGCACGGCCGCAAGCAGCGGGAAATAGGTGATCGCCTGTCCTGCGTCGGGCTCGAGCATGATCAGCACGACCGGGCCGGCGAGGATCGCGACCCCCACAAGGACCTCGACGATCGAAAGACTCCCCGATCTGCGGGCGCCGAAATACTTCGCAAGCATCAGGACGGTCGGTATCTTGACGAACTCCGACGGCTGGAACTGCCCGATCAGCGGAAGCTTCAGCCACGCCTGCTGCCCGTTCACCTCGACGCCGAGCGGCGTAAGCACGAGAGCAAGCAGAAGCAGTCCGAATCCGTAAAAGAAAGGCGCAAGATCGATGATCCGCCGGTAATCGCTCATCGCGACGACCAGAAACGCGACCACCGCGATAAACAGTCCGATGATCTGCTTGGACCAGTAGCTTTCCGACGGGAGGGCATTATGGATCTGCCAGATCCCGAAGCACGCGATCGCGATGGCCAACAGAGATGTCAGCCAGTCAAAATCTCGCAGGTCCTTCTTTTCGATTATCGCAACCATTCTTGTCAGTTCCGAGTTTCAAGTTTCACGTAATGTTAAATATTTCCGATCATGGAACCTGGAACTTGGACCATGGAACTCTCCGCTATCGTTTTGCGACCTGTTCCCGGTCAGCCTCTGACGGAGGTACGCCCCCGTTCTTTTTCGCTACATAAGCTTCATAAACACCCTTGACGGCCGGTGCAGCGTGGCTTCCGCCGAACCCGACATTCTCGATCAGGGCGATGACGGCGATCTCGGGCTTGTATGCAGGCGCAAAGCTCACGAACCAGGCGTGGTCCTTCTTTGCCCCGACGTCCTTTCCGACCTCGGCCACCTGCGCGGTTCCCGTCTTGCCGGCGATCTCGAATCCGGGTATCGCTATTCTCGCCGCGGTACCGCCGCCCTGGACCACGCCCCACATTCCCTTCACCATCACCTCGTTCTGGGCGTCGGTCATCTTTATGATCTTCGGCTCCGTCGCCTGATATTTGAATCCCGGCCGGCCCTCGATGTAGTTCGGCTCGCCCTCTTCACCGATCGGCCCGATCGGCTTGAATTCCTTCAGGAAGTGCGGAACGTACATTCGCCCGTGGACCCCGATGCTGGAAACCGCCCGGATCATCGATATCGGCGTTACAACGACGGTGTCCTGCCCGATAGATGCATAAACCGTTCGGATATCGCTCCACCGTCCCTCGCGCTTCTCGATTATCGGTTTCCAGCTTTTTGGCGTTCCGCTGATCTTCTCGTTCGGCAGGTCGATGCCCGACCGCTTGTCATACTCGAACTCCTCGATCATCTTGATAATGCCTTCGATGCCCATCTTCAGCCCGAGACGGTAGTAGTAACCGTCGCACGACTTCGTAACCGCATAGGAGAGCGGCGGAGCGCCGTGGCTGCCCATGCAGCGGGTGAATTTGTTCCCGATCTGGATGCCTCCGCCGCAGGCAAGGTTTGACTTTTCGACCGTGATCACGCCCTGCTGCAATGCCCCGACCGATTCGGGTATCTTCCACGTGGATCCGGGCGGATACCGGCCCTGGATCGCACGGTTGAAGAGCGGGCGCTCTTCGTCCTGCCAGTAGGCCGCGATCTGTTTGCGGCCCTCGGTCGTCTTGCTCCCCTGAACGAAAACGTTCGGGTCGAACGAAGGCAGCGATGCCATCGCAAACACCTCTCCGTTGTTCGGGTCGGTCGCGATGATCGTTCCGCGTTTTGTAACGGAATTCGCAAGCTGCCTTTCGGCCTCAAGTTGGATGTCTAGGTCGATGGTGGTGATCAGGTCCTGGCCCGCCTGCGGGTCGACCTTGTCGATCTCGCTCTGCACACGGCCGCGGCTGTCGACGATCACCTTTCGATAGCCCGGCTTGCCCCGCAGGTATTCGTCGTAATATTCCTCCACACCGCCTTTGCCGATGATGTCGCCCGGCCTCATCCCGCGGGCCTTATACTCTTCAGATTCAAGCTGTCTGGGGCTGATCTCGCCGACGTACCCGAGCACGTGGGCCAGGATCGGCCCGTGCGGATAGAACCGCTGCGGCTGAAGCTCGACACGAAGTTCCGGGTACTCAAGCGAATGCGACTCGACCCACGCGATGTCTTTCATCGTCGCATTCTCTTTGAGCACCATCGTCTCGAAATCGTTCTGCTTTTTAAGAGTGTTCAGCCGGTCGACGACCCATTTAGGCTCGAGCTCAAGGCCCGTGGCGTAGTCGTAAACGCGGTCGTCGACATTGATATTCTTGATCGGCTCGTTCGAAAGGACGACGTTATAGGTCGGCCGCGAATCGACAAGTATCTTGCCGTTCCGGTCGAAAATGGCTCCACGCGGGGCCGGTATCGGGATCATGCGGATACGCTGGTTCTCGGCCCGCTCGGCGTAGTAATCTCCCTCGACGACTTGAAGGTTGTACAGGCGGATACCGAGGAGCGTGAGCAGAACGAACGCCACGACCTGGATCGTCGCGATCCTGACCGTCAAATTCTGTCCATGTTCGTTGAGCTTCATACCTTGCCCTTCGGCATTCTAAGTCGCTTTCAGCGGCTGAATTTTATCGGGTTGCGCCGTCGCGTCTGCCGCCGCTTCGAAAAGAAATCGCGTTTTCGCGCCCCCTTCCTCTCCACCAGGACAAAATCCAGCAAAATGTAAATGAAAGTACCCGCTATCGTCGTGCCTATCAGCGTGTATGCGACCGTCACCAGCAGCTGCCCCGCCGGTTCCTGTTCAAACAGCCTGTGAAGGCCAAAATAGAGCAGATCGTCCAGTAAACACGCTCCCGCTATGACGGGTATGCGGAGTAAAAGGTTGTCCATGTATACCCGGCGGGCGATCTCGGAAACTACAAATGCGATAAGGGTTTTCGAGAACGCATTCGAGCCCAGAAGGCCGCCGCTCAAGGCGTCCACCGCCAGCCCGGCAAACGTGCCGAAGAAGATGGCTTTTATCGCGTCACGCTGCAATGCGGCATAGACAACAATGATCAGCGGAAAATCGATGTACGCCAGCGGCTCCGCCACGTTACGCAGCGTCCATTGGAGGACGATCGCAATGACGAGCGCGATTGTGATCTTCAGCTGTTCCATTCAAGAATCGGACTTACGGCCAACGGCTAACGCGCGCCTCGCGGCGTATTCGTTGCGTTCGGCAGTTCACGTTCAAAATCGGGCCGCGCGGGCGGCTCGTAAAGGAGGATGCCGACCTCCTGCATCGAGTCGATCCTCGAGCTCGGCCGGATAAAGATCTGATGCGGGACGGTGGCCGAACCGGTCCTGACCTCGACGATCTCGCCTATCTTCAGGCCCGCCGGATAGATGCCGTCCTGGCCGCTGGTGTAAACGATCTGTCCGGGCTGCACGTCGATGCTCCCTGAGACGTATCTCATCTCGACCACGTTCTTCCGGCTGGTGCCGGAAACGACACCCAGTGCATTCGATTCGCCGATCTGCCCGACGATCCCGCCGACCCCAGATTTGTCGCGCGTCAATAGGTCGACCTGGGCCGTCAGGGGCCCGACCGCCGTGATCCTGCCCACAAGGCCGCCGTTGGTCACGACCGGCATGTTCAGCTTGACGCCGTCCAGGCTTCCCCGGTTCACGATCGACGAATCGAACCAGATCGAAGGATCGCGGCCGATTATCCGCGCGTTCAGGACCTTGTAATTTGTGTTCTCTTTCAACCCGAGCAGGTCGCGCAGCCTCTCGTTCTCGGCCTCGAGGTCCTCGCGGCCCTTCAGCTCGACCTCAAGCTCCTGGATCTTCTCTTTGAGTTGGGTATTCTCGTCCTGTGCCGAACGAAGGTTTGAGATGGAAGCGAAGTAATTCTTTACGGCGGCCGTTACGGTCGTCACCGGCGATTGAACGAAGTCGGCACCCGTCTGGGCCCAAACCCGGATGATGCGCTGGCCCGATGCCACTTGCCGCGCGTCGAACGCCATCAACAGGAAATTACCCAGCAAAAGTATGATCACCAGCCAGGGCGTGATCCGCCAAACATCCTTTTGACTTCGCTCGGCCATCCTCTTTAAGTTTCGAGTTCCGAGTTTCAAGTTCTAAGTCGGGGATCATGACCTGGAACTCGGAACTTTGAACTCGGAACTAACTGCCTGTCATCAATGAATTGTCCCACTTGACGCGTTTGAGCAGCTCGAAATCGGACAGCATCTTTCCCGTACCGAGCACGACCGATGAAAGCGGATCATCGGAAATTACCACGGGCAGGCCTGTCTCTATCGTGAGGCGTTTATCGAGATTCTTGAGCAGTGCTCCGCCGCCGGTGAGGACGATGCCGCGTTCCACGATGTCGGCCGAAAGCTCGGGCGGCGTGCGTTCAAGAGCGACGCGGACCGCGTTGATGATCGTCGAAACGGCGTCCGAAAGTGCCTCGCGGACCTCCTCGTCGGTCATCGTGATCGTCTTCGGGATCCCCTCGATCAGGTTACGCCCGCGGACGTCCATCGAAAGCGGCTCGTCGAGCGGGAACGCACTGCCCAACGCGATCTTGATCGCTTCCGAGGTTCGTTCGCCGATCAGCAGATTGTACTTGCGTTTTATGTACTGTGTAATGGCCTCGTCCATCTCGTTGCCGGCGACACGCACGGCACGCGAATAAACGATGCCTGAAAGCGAAATGACCGCGATGTCGGTCGTTCCGCCGCCGATATCGACGACCATGTTGCCGTGGGGTTCCGTGATCGGAAGCCCGGCACCGATCGCGGCGGCCATCGCCTCTTCGACCAGGTAAACTTCACTTGCTTTTGCCCGGTAAGCACTATCCTCGACCGCACGTCTCTCGACCTGCGTTATCTCCGACGGGATGCCGATCACCACCCGCGGCCGCACCCACGATTTCCCGTTATGCGCCTTGCGGATAAAATGCTGAAGCATCTTCTCCGTGACCTCAAAATTCGCGATCACCCCGTCCTTCATCGGCCGGATCGCGACGATGTTGCCCGGCGTGCGGCCGAGCATCTCTTTTGCATCGCGGCCGACGGCTTCCACCTGGTTCGTCACCTTGTTGATCGCGACGATCGAAGGCTCGCTCACCACTATGCCGCGGCCCTTTGCGTAAACGAGCGTATTGGCCGTGCCCAAGTCGATCGCAAGGTCGCTGGAAAATAAACTAAACAATGATTTTAATGCCATTTTATGTAATCAATCGGCTGCCGTGAATAAAGCAAACCAAACCGCATTGCCTGTATCGAAATCGCCTGACCACATCTCAAAAGGGGTAGTTCTTAGGAAGTGAAATCGCGCCGAAACAACTAACCTATTAGCATACACGTAAGTAGATGCAATTTTCTACTGGAATCTTGCAGAAACTGCCGTTTTATAAAGATTTTTGAGAGATCTACCGCCGCCTCCGCATTCAGGCTCCCCTCCTTACGAAGGAGGGGTGGTACCGGCTTCCGGTGACGGGGTGGTTCGCTCATTCTGTCAGAACCTCCGAACGGTAACGACCTTATTGTCAGTACCGGGAGCGGTAGCGACCGACGGGTGGTGACAAGTGACAAGAGGTCAGAACCGGGAGCGGTAGCGACCGGGGTCCTTCGGTCTTCGGCTTTCGGTCTTCGGTTTTGGAATTTGGTCTTTGGTCTTTGGTCTTTGGCTTTCGGCTTTCGGTTTTCGACTTAGGGATTCTGGCTTACGGCTTACGGCTTACGGCTTACGGCTTACAGCTAATGGCTTTTGACTTCCGGCTTTTGGTCCTCGGCCTTTGGTTTTCGGCTTTTGGTCTTCGATTTACGATTTACGATTTACGATTTACGATTCACGATTTACGATCTACGATTCACGATTTACGATTTACGATTTACGATCCACGATTCACGATCCACGATTTACGTTCTTCCAATTTGGAATCTGGAATTTGAAATTTGGAATCTAGGATCCCGCCTCCTGTCAGTACCGTCCGCGTGAGCGGACGGGTTCTTCCGATTTCGGAACTCGGAACTCAGAACTCCGAACTCGAAACTCCCTCATCCGTGCCGAAGGCACGCCGGAAGTTAGCCCGATGCGAAGCATCGGGTTAGGATGCCCCTCGAGGCTCGCACGCTGTAGGCGTGCCGGGTCATTACCACATATATCGTTCATCGTATTCGACGCCCGCGGCTTTGAGCAGATCTAGGTATTCCTCCTTGAATGTGCGCCGTTGGTGATGAACCTCCTGATCGAGCACGTACCGCCGAACGCGTTCCAAATTTCCCGGGCTCACCGTAAATGCCGCGTATCCTTTCTGCCACGCAAATAGCCGTGCTCCGATCTCGGTATGTACCCATTTGGATGAAGCGACCTTGATGTCCTTAACGAATTCGGCAAGGCAATGTGTTGCCCGCAGGCCGGTCACGATATGAGCGTGGTCGGCCGTCCCGCCGATCGCCACAGGCACGCCGCCGGCCGTCTTTATGCACCCACCGATGAACGCATGCAGTCTATCCCGCCATTCGGAGGATATCGATGGCCGATTGTCCCTTGTATGGAAGACGATGTGGTAATGGAGGCTCAGGTGCGTTTGTGGCATCGGCTGCGGCACGCCTTCAGCGTGCAATTCTTTTTGCGGCATTGTAACCCGACGCTCCGCATCGGGCTAATTTCCCGAGTGCCTTAGGCACCCGAAGAACAACGCCTCTTCGTGTTCCTTATTTTCTTGTTTCGTGGATTTCGTGGATAGATCTTTTTTTCCACAAGAATCACAAAACAGATCAAGAAGAGAAAAGGACCCCAACAAACGCAAATTCAGGTCATTGCCGGGCATACCCGGAGATCGTCCCATTTGGGAGACAATCGAAGTGTCCGCTTCGTGACCGGAACAGGTGCGAGGGACAATAAAGACGGGCCGGAGAGCCAATTTATCCTTGTCCGAGCCCGCCTGGGACAGGATCACGGATTAAACCAGGTTTCTGAAGAGGCTAAAACACAGGCTTTCGACCAATGATCGAGTTCAATTTCGAGCCTCGATCCTGGAAAACCTGCAGATGTCCCGCACGAACTTTCTCTGCGGCCTCCGCGTCCGCCCCTCCGCGATCTCCGCGTTTGAGGTCTGCCCGTAACTCCAACCGAAATAGAGACTTACGCAAACATCGCCCAAAAGATCAAAAATAATTCTCTTTCAAGAATGTATTATTGTCGCAACAGACTATAACCTATGATACAATAAGGCCGTGGCCCCTTTTCGGGGGCTAGCTCTTTGAAAATTTGTAATGAGGAAATGGCGGTGCACCAGTCCTGCATGGGGGCAAATAGCCCGAACCGCCGCACGATCTGTCCCACGTGAAGATCGCACAGGCAAAATCGTAACCCGCGTCCCCAGACCACTTAAACACCGTTGACACGATGTTTTTGTTCAAAAGGCGTGGGACAACCAACTAAAGCTAAGTGAATAAACAGGTTACCGGCAAAAAAGGGCCCGGGACAGCGGCGGGACGTCCCGGGACAAAGACCGTCTCTCGGTGGGGCTAAAGTCTAAGTGCTTGATTCCAAAAAGCTTTCAGGCCCGGACGGATTCAAACCTTTCTCCCCACTGCGGGACAACGCCGTCCAAGCCCGATCTTTCGGATCGCGGTTATCTGCGAAGATCGGAACCTTCCTCACACTGGCTTGTTAGCGTGATCGCAGAACTAGGCCGGATCGCTGTCAGGGTCTTTTGCCGCAAGCGGTTCCGCGGCTTTTCGCCCGTTGCCCGGGGCCGCCGTCGGGATCGGTTTGATGCCTTCGGCAGAAGGCTGGGGTTCGAGGGCCGCCGCGATCACGTCGCTGATGTGCTTGGCCGGGATCACCTCAAGTTCCTTTCTCAGGTCTTCCGGGATCTCTTCGATATCCGGCTCGTTCTGGGCCGGCAGGATTATTCGCCGAATTCCCGCACGGTGCGCCGCCAGGACCTTTTCCTTGACGCCGCCGACCGGGAACACAAGGCCCGAAAGCGTGATCTCACCCGTCATCGCCGTGTCCGAGCGGACCTTCCGCCCCGTATAAAGCGAAGCGAGTGCCGACGCCATCGTCACGCCCGCCGACGGGCCGTCTTTCGGGATCGCTCCGGCCGGAACGTGAACGTGGACACCGTTTTGCTTGATGGCGTCGGGCTCGATGCCGAGTTCGCCCGCATGCGACCAAAGGTAGCTGCGTGCCGCCTGGGCCGATTCCTTCATCACTTCGCCTAGCTGCCCCGTGAGCGTCAGCCCGCTACCGCCCGGAAGCGCGGTCGCTTCGATGAAGAGCACCTCGCCGCCCATCTCGGTCCAGGCCATTCCGGTCGCAACGCCCGGAGGCAATTCCTTCCGGGCCTCTTCCGGATGGAACCTCGGCGACCCGAGATAGGATTTCACATCCTCGGCCTTGATCACGAACTTGTCGGCCGAGCCTTCGGCCACCTTAAGCGCGACCTTCCTGGCAAGATTGCCGATCATCCGCTCGAGCTGGCGGACGCCTGCCTCGCGAGTATATCGCGTGATGAGCAGCATCAACGCGTCGTCGGTGATCTCAAGCTGGTCTTCGGTCAGCCCGTTCTCCTTTATCTGCCGGCCGACCTGATACTGCTTGGCAATATTCAGCTTTTCGTGGTCGCTGTAACCGGCGAGTTGGATGATCTCCATCCGGTCGCGGAGCGGCATCGGGATCGGCCCAAGCTGGTTCGCGGTCGCGATGAAGAACACCTTCGACAGGTCGAACGGAAGATCGAGATAGTTATCGCGAAACGTGTTGTTCTGGGCCGGGTCGAGTATTTCGAGCAAGGCTGCCGACGGGTCGCCGCGATAGTCGTTGCCGAGCTTGTCGATCTCGTCGAGCATCATGAGCGGGTTATTTACGCCGACCCGGCGAAGTGCCTGGATGATCCGGCCCGGCATCGCTCCGATGTAGGTACGGCGATGTCCGCGTAGCTCGGCCTCGTCACGCATGCCGCCAAGGCTTAGCCGCTCGAATTCGCGGCCAAGTGCACGGGCGATCGACCGCCCCAAGGATGTTTTTCCGACGCCCGGTGGGCCGACGAAAAGCAGGATCGGGCTTTTGGAATCCGGCCGCAGTTTTACAACGGCTAGTGATTCGAGGATTCGCTCCTTGATGTCCTCAAGGCCGTAATGATCTTCGTCGAGGATCTTGCGGGCCTCGTTGAGATCGAGCTTTTCCTCGCTCGACTTTCGCCACGGCAATTCGAGCACATATTCCAGATATGTCCGGATCACGTGGTAATCGGGCGCCGACTGCGGGAGCTGTTCCATCCGCTTCAGCTCGCGTTCGGCTTCCTTTCGGACGTCGTCGGGAAGGTCGGCCGTCTCAAGCCGCTCTCGAAGCTGCCCGGCCTCGGCCTTTTCGCCCGATTCGTCCTCGCCAAGCTCCTTCTGGATGGCCTTCATCTGCTGCCGGAGGACGTAATCCCGCTGGGATTTGTCCATCTCGGTCTGGGCCTCGGTCGCGATCTTCGACCGGATCTGCATGATCTCGACCTCACGCGCCAGGGCCGCATGAGTGAGCGTCAGAAGGTCATCGACGGTATCCGATTCGAGCATCTTCTGCTCGGTATCAACACCGAGATCCAGCACCGAAGCAAGGAAATATGCAAGCTGCACCGGGTCCTGCTGCGACATCACGGCCATCCGGATCTCCGGCGGGATATTGGGCAGCAAGGCAAGCGCCTGCTGGATCATCGTCTGGATATTGCGTTTGAGGGCCTCGACCTCTTCCTCGTCCTCGGTCGTCAGATCGGGAAGGATCTCGCACTTCGCCCTCAGGAAAGGTTCGTCCTGCAGCCATTCGACCACCTTAAAGCGGTCAAGCCCCTGAACGATCAGCTGCATGACGCCCTCGTTGCGCATCATCCGCTTGATGTTCACAAGGGTGCCGACCTGATAAAGATCTTGGTATTTCGCGTCGTCGCCTGTTACGTTCTCCGTTTTTGTCGTCACGCAGGCGATAAGCTTCTCTTCGGTGGACAGGGCCGCCTCGACAGCCTTCATCGAGCGGTCGCGGCCAACCGCAAGCGGAACGACCGTCTCCGGAAACAGCGTCGTGTTCTGCAGCGGCAGGACCGCTACCTCAAACACTTCCGGCTTCGGTTCATCGCTTTCGGGCCTTTGCTCCTCTTTCCGTTCTTCCACCATCGTTTCCCCTTTTCTTAGACGGCGTCAGCCTTTGTTTCTACTGCCTCTCCTCTTTTCAGACGAATTATCAGCAGGCCGTTCTCAAACATATGATCGAGCTTGACCCCCTCGATCGACGCAGGGAATTTCAGCGTCTTTTCAAATCGGCTGTAGGTTATTTCCATCTGCTCGTAGGATCCGCCGAACCCGCACGAGCGGTCCTTGCGGCACCCGGCGATCATAAGCACATTGCCCTGAACGTCGATCTCGACATCCTCGACCGAAACGCCCGCCAGTTCGACCTTGACCACCCAGCCTTCGGGCGTCCGGTAAACATCCGCCGCCGGATACCAAAGCTGTCCGGACCGCGCGTTCTTCGACGAGCCCAGGAACTGAAAATAACGATTTGTCGATTTGGCCATCTCTTAGTACGACAGGCTTCCCAGCCTGTCGTTCGTAACTATGAAGTCAATGTCGATCCATTTCAGACCGGGCTGCCGGGACAGGCTGGAAAGCCTGTCCTACTTTTTGCCCCAAAATCCGGCACCGCTGGAGATCTCCTCGAGCGTTTCCGCGATCTCGCGTTCGTCTTCCATCTCGAGCGCGACATCGGCCATTGCGATGATCCCGGCGAGCTTACCTTCCTCATCGACGACCGGAATTCGGCGGACCTGTTTATCGCCCATCAACCGAACGGCCTCAAACGCAAAGTCATCCGGCTTGACCGAGAAGATGTCAGTCGTCATCGCCTCGGCCACGCTCGTTTCCGGCCCTTTCCCCTCGGCGACCGCCCGCACAACGATGTCGCGGTCCGTCACTATCCCGACGAGTTTTCCATCCTCGACCACAGGAACCGAGCCCATGTCGCCCCCTCGCATCATCGCCGCCACATCGCGCAGCGTATTTTCACGGGCAGCGGTCGTGACGCTGCTCGTCATGATATCGCGGCACCGGATGCGCGTTTTAGCGGTCGATTCGGTCATGCGCTTGCTCGAAACTCCTTTGCACTATTTTGTTTGACTACGCCGGATAAAGCAAGAGGTTTGGGAATTTGCGATCTTCGATTTGCGATTTGCAATTTGGTTTGGCGAAACTTGAAGAATGCAGAAGCCCGCGCGTGAGCAAGGGCAATAAGCTCAATATATCGATTTCGCCCTTACTTCTTGCGGGCTTCTGCAAAAAATAAATGGGTAAGCAAAAGGAAAATAAACGAAAGCCCAGGCGAGAAGGCCGTGTCGTAACGGTCGGCAAGGCCGAGTCCGTACCACCCGGCCGCGGGGCGACCGTCAAGCTGAAAGACGGCACGGAGTTGGCCCTTTACAACGTCGGCGGTGCGTTCTACGCCATCGAAAACTTCTGCCCGCACAAAGGCTATCCGCTGGCCGATTCCCGGCTATACGGTGGCATCGTCGAATGCAACCTGCACGGCTACCGCTTTGACGTCCGCACCGGCGAATGCTTCACGAAAAAGTCCTGCGGCGTCGCAAAGTACGAGGTAAACGTCGAGGACGGGATGATCAGGATCCTCATTTGAACCCGTCCCCTACTTTTTCTAGAAGCGGAGTGTGACCGCCTGTCCATCTAACATCAGGTCGGTGCCCCCAACCGATCGAAGGTTCCGCCCGCTGTATTTGACTTCGATCTCGCCGCTTGCGTCGGCATCTCCCGAGTTCTCGACTGCTATCCTGACAGTCTCGTTGTCGAAAAAGGTAACCCGTCCGCCGAACCGATATGTCCCTTGAAGGCTTGAGACGGTGACCTCGGCGGTGCCGTCCGTCCTCACGTTCACTCTTCCGTTTATCAGGAACTGCGTGCTTCGGTCGCCGATCTTTATCGAACCGGCTCCCAACCGTGAGAGGTCCAGCGACCGGCCGGTTGTCGGCTCTGGCGTGTCGGTCGCCGACCTTAACACAAGTTCCACATTGTCCGTACGGTTTCCGCGAAGTTCGACCCTTTGGCCGGCATCGCTCTTAAACCGAAGCCTTCCGGCGATGCGGATCTCGGCATATAGTTCATAGTTTCGCTGGCGGTTGATCTCACGCGGCTCGTAATCGAGTTCGAAAGAATAAGGCGGCTGTCGATTGCCGGTCGAGAATGTCGTCTCGGCGACGGCTGTTCTGTTCGAGTCGGCCGAATCGACAAGCTTGACCATCACTTCGGAATTCGCCGCCAGGGCGATCCTTTCGCGAAACGTGACGCTGCCGCGGATCGTCCCTCCTCTCGGCCCGGGGCCGCCGCCGACAGGAACGACCGTAACCTGGACCGAACGGGGATTCCCCTGCGTGATCACCGGATAACGCGTGTCGGTGATAAAGAGCAGCCGTCCGCCGTCCCGTATTTCGGCCTGGATCGCATAGCTGTTTCGCTGCTGGATACGGCTCCGGTCATAGGCGATGTCGAACGAGATGGGAACTTGCTTGCCGGCGGTCTCGATCCTCTGCTCCGCGACCACGATCGCCGATACGTCCTGCCGCGAAACGTCGACGATCTTCACGATAAGCACAGCCGTCCGCGGCAACGCGCTTCGCTGGCGATAAGTGACCGTGCCGGAGACGACGTTGTCCTGCGTTTCGACGACGCCTCCATCTCGGCATACGGCTTCGGTCCGGACGTCCGCTACCCGAACAACTGCGCGAGCGCCGCTCGATATTTCATATTCGACAAAGCTCATCTGCGACGGGCAGCATAGAGCGTCCTGCGACGTATATCGGGCAAACTCCGCGGTGATACGCCTCGGGCCGGCGAGGTGGACGCTTCCTAAAGCGCCGTCCGATCTGGCTCCGGCCGGTGTCGGTGAAAGCGTCCCGGCAAAACGGTTCCCGACAAAAACGAAAGCGTTGTAATTCTTAGGACGGCACATCCCGTCAACATCGGCCATCGCTGTGACCAGGGTTACCGGTCCGTAGCTTTGTGATGCCCCGAAAAGGAACCATCCCGCACGGGTGACGGCTCGGTCCGCGATGCTCTCCGGTTGGCGAACCTGGTCCTGACAAATGCCTTCGATGCGGCCGGCGTTGCGCGGCGCATTCGGGACCACCCCGTTCCCGTTGTTCCAGTTCGAATCGGCCGGGCGGTCAAGCCAGGATCGCTGGGCCGACGCCGCTCCGGCCAGAAACACCAGCGTTATCAATAATATGGATGTTCTTCTCATCGTCTCCCCCTTTTCATTCCATAGTTATTTTATTCTCCGGCGGTCCGCGATCATACGGTCCGTTTTATTGCCTCGGCACCGTCGTCGCCGATCGCCTCCACCGGGCAGGCGTTCATCGCCTCAACACAAAGCTCGAGTTCCTCCTCCGTGTCCGGCTGCTTGTAAAGATAGGAATATCCGTTGTCATCGTTACGGGTAAAATTCGCCGGGGCGGTATCGCGGCAGACGTCGCAGTCGATGCATTCGCGGTCGACGTAGAATGGGCCCGGGACATTATCGGGAAGCTTGTCTTTAACCTCGGCCATTGGTGTAGGTCGGAACCGGGAGCGGGCGGGGCCCCGCCGGAGCACCTCCGAACGGGGTGCAGGCAGCGAGCGGGGAACTTCGGCTTTGCAGCAAGACCCCGGTCGCTACCGCTCCCGGTTCTGACTATTTCTTCTCCGTCAGCGAGATCATACGTTCCAGGGCAACGTTCGCGTAATGCTTCGTCTCGCCGTCAACGACGATCTCATTCACGACGGTCCCGCCGCGAACATTCTCGATGGCCCAGGCCAGGTTTTGCGGTGCGATCCTGTACATCGTCGCGCACATGCAGAGGTCCGGGGCGAGCAGATGGATCTCTTTGTCCGGAAAGCGGTCCGCGAGCCGTTTAACCAGATTGACCTCGGTGCCGATCGCCCATTTTGAACCCGGCGGCGAGTTCTCGACTGTCTTGATGATGAACGATGTCGATCCGTCCAGGTCGCTCAACTCAACCACCTCACGCGTGCACTCCGGATGAACGATCACCTGAACGCCCGGCACTTCGTCGCGGATCTTGTCCACGTGCCAGGCCTTGAAACGCCCGTGGACCGAGCAATGTCCCCGCCAAAGTATCAGCTTCGCTTCGTGCAGTTCTTCCGGCGAATTCCCGCCAAGCTCTTCGTGCGGATTCCAGACGACCATCTTGTCCAGCGGGATCCCGAATTTCGCCCCCGTGTTCCGCCCGAGATGCTGGTCGGGGAAAAAGAACATCTTCTCGTAATTTCGGAGGTAGATCTCGAACAGCGGGACCGCATTCGATGATGTGCAGACCACGCCGTCGTTCATGCCGCAGAATGCCTTGATCGCGGCGGTGGAGTTCATGTAAGTGATCGGGGCGACCTTCTGGTCGAGCACGCCGATCTCGCGAAGCTGCTCCCAGGCGTCCTCCACCTGGTCGATCGACGCCATGTCGGCCATCGAACATCCGGCTCCCATATCGGGCAGGATCACTCGTTGGTCGGGTTTTCCAAGGATATCGGCCGATTCGGCCATGAAATGAACGCCGCAGAAAATAATGATGTCGGCATCCGTCTGCGACGCCATCACCGAAAGCTGGTACGAATCGCCGGTCAGGTCGGCGTGGCGGATCACGTCGTCACGCTGGTAGTGGTGGCCGAGGATGACGACGCGTTTGCCAAGTTCGGCTCTTGCCGCCTCGATCCGCTCGGCGATATCGGCCTCGGGCATCACCAGAAAATCTTCCAGCGGGCGTACCTGTTCAAGCACAGCTGACATTTCCATCTCCCGGCCGGCCTGTCGGCGGCCAACCCTTGCCTAAATAAAAATCATTGCGCTTGGAATTCGAATTAGCAAGCACCGGCCCTGCGGGTGTGCATCAGATATGGCCGGTCAGTTTCTCGATGATCAGAACGACGCCGTAGGTCAATGCCGCGATCGTCGCCGCCATCGGGATGGTCAGCACCCATGCCCAAACAATTCGACCCGCCACGCCCCACTTGACGGCCGAGAATCGTTTCGCCGAGCCGACGCCCACGATCGATCCTGTGATAGTGTGGGTCGTGGAAACCGGAATGCCTGTAAATGTTGCAAAAAAGAGGGTGGCGGCACCGGCGGTCTCCGCGCAAAAGCCTCCCACCGGCTGAAGTTTCACGATCTTCGTGCCCATCGTCTTGACGATCCGCCAGCCGCCGGACAGCGTGCCGAGCCCTATCGCCGTGTGCGCCGAAAGTACTACCCAAAGCGGGATCTCGGGGAGCTTTCCATCCGGAGACATCGCATAGTAACCTCCGGCGACCAGGGCGATCATCATGATGCCCATTGTCTTTTGCGCATCGTTCCCGCCATGGCCTAACGAGAACGCCGCCGCCGAGAAAAGCTGGCCTACGCGAAAGACCCGGTCAACGCGATTGATCGAAACGCGGTGGAAGATCCAGTAAACGGCAACCATAAGCAGAAAGCCGAGCGTCATCCCGATCAACGGCGACAAGACGATGAACGAGATGGTCTTGATCCACCCGGCGGCTTTTAGGACGGGTAAGGGACTGGTCAGCCCGTAATGCCAGAAAAACGAAGCGATGGCGGAACCGGCATAGGCTCCGACAAGAGCGTGGGAACTGGATGTCGGCAGCCCGGCGTACCATGTGATCAGGTTCCAGATCACGGCCCCGATCACGGCGGCGAGCAGCACGAAGAGCTGGTCGTTGCCCGGTATCTTGGCGATGTCCACCATGTCGCTGCCGATCGTCTTGGCGACAGCGGTCCCGAAGACCGCGAACGCGATGAAGTTGAAGAACGCCGCCCAGGCGACCGCTGCCCCCGGCGAAAGCACCCGTGTCGCAACAACCGTAGCGATCGAGTTTGCCGCATCGTGGAACCCGTTGACGTAATCGAAAACGAGTGCGATGAAGATAATAAATACGACCAGGCTGAAGGCTGCGGTTTGTCCGTCCATGGAACAGTTGGCAGAAGGCAGGGGTCAATTGGCAGAAACGCGTCGACCCGCGCCATGAGTACCGTTGGCGGTCTTACCGCCGTCTACTGAATACTGGCTACCGGCTATTGGCTTAATTGTGCTTTAGAACTATGCTTTCGATAATATTCGCTACGCTTTCGCACCGGTCGGTCGCATGTTCCAGGATCTCATAGATCTCTTTCATGCGAATGACGTTCAATGCGTCGCTGCCGTTGGAGAATAGTTCTTTGATCGCCTTGAAATAGATATCGTCAGCCTCATTCTCAAGCCGATGGATCTCAACGAAATGCGTGTTGATCGCGTCTGGTTTGCGAAGCATCGAAAGGGTCTTGCTTATCTCTCTGCTAAGGCTCTGGATCACCTTTGCGAGATCGATCGTGTGATTGTTAGGTACGCCAAGGCTGTACATCACTATGGCCCGCGCACCCGCGTCGATATAGTCGCAAATGTCATCGAGCGCGACTGCCAGATGATAGATATCCTCCCGGTCGAAGGGCGTGATGAACGATTTGTTCAGCTTCGTGGTGATCTTGTGGGTTATCTCGTCACACTCGTGCTCAACGTCCTTGATACGTTTAGTAAAGATCGCGTGCTTCGAAACATCCTCTTCGCACATCTGTACGAGAAGATCCGAACCCTGCTCAATCTTTTCTCCCATCTGAGAAAAGAACGTGAAATATTCGTCCTCTTTCGGTAAGAAACTGAATCCCATTTCGGACCTCTAATTTTCTTCCTTCGATAGCTGCTTGCTGTGTTTGATGAAAACGGCCTCGCGCAGATAGACATTAAGCTCACAGATATCTTTCACGTAATCGCCGATCCGTTCAAGGTGCTTGGCCACAAAAAGCAGGTGGGCTGCGCTCGTGGTTGTTGTCGGATCGTCGATCATCAACTCGAGCAGTTCGCCGAAAGCGCGATGATATCCTTCGTCTATCTCTTTGTCACGTGCGATAACCCGCCTCGAGACGTCCGAGTCTTCCGTTGTGAACGCATCCAGCGCTGACCTTAACATTTCTGCGGCGACCTGCGCCATTCGCGAAAAGTCGAAGTGCTTCATGATCGGCGGCTCGGTGTTAAGTACAAGCGCCGATTCGGCGATATTGCAGGCGTGATCGGCTATCCGCTCAAGGATCGGAGTGATCTTCGCAACAGCGATGACGAATCGAAGGTCGTGAGCGGCCGGTTGGTGAAGCGCGATGATCTCGATGCTCATCCGGTCGATCTCGAGCTCCATCTCGTTGATTATCTTGTCCTCGTCGAGCACCTTCTGCGCGAGCTCGCTGTTTCGTTTTGCGAGCGACTCCATCGCGCGGCTCAACGCCGTCTCCGTGGCTCCGCCGAGCAGAAGTATGCGGTCCTTAAGGCGGCCCAACTGTTGGTCTATGATCCTGTTTTCCATCGGTTGATAATCTAGCACACGAAAGGCATTCCACGCCCGGTTTGGTTAACCGAACCTTCCCGTTATGTAATCCTCCGTGAGCTTCTCGTCCGGGTTGGTGAACATCTTGTCCGTCGAATTGTATTCCACCAGCTTGCCCAGCATAAAGAACGCCGTTTTGTCCGACACCCGGGCGGCCTGCTGCATATTGTGCGTGACGATAACGATCGAATATTCTTTCTTCAACTCGACCACCAGTTCCTCGATCTTCTGGGTAGCGATCGGGTCAAGCGCCGATGCCGGTTCGTCCATCAGTATGATATCCGGCTGGACCGCCAAGGCGCGTGCGATGCACAAACGCTGCTGCTGCCCGCCGGAAATTCCGTACGCTGATTCGCTCAAGCGGTCCTTTACCTCGTCCCAAAGGGCCGCATCGCGCAGGGCCTTTTCGACCCGGTCAGCCAGGTCTGCCTTGTCCTTGTGGATCCGGTTGATCCTGATGCCGTAGGCGACGTTCTCGAAGATCGATTTCGGGAACGGGTTCGATTTTTGGAAGACCATTCCAACCCGCCGGCGAAGCGAGACCACATCCGTGTCGGGAGCATAGATGTTCCGGCCGTCGATAGTCACCGTTCCGTCGACGCGTGCCGTCGGGATCGTATCGTTCATCCGGTTCAGTGTGCGAAGAAAGGTCGATTTTCCACACCCCGAGGGGCCGATGAACGCCACGACCTCCCGTTCGGGCACCGCCAGCGAGATATCGTACAAGGCCTGCGCCTTGCCGTAATAAAAATTCAGGTTTGAGACCTCGATCTTATTCCCCATAAACTCTTGCCGCCCGTATCCGGCCGGCTCCCTAAAACCGTCGCCGCGTGACGAAGCGGACGAGGATGTTGATGCCCAGGATCAGCGTGATCAGCACAAGCGTGGCGGCCCACGCTTTGGCATGCCATTCCTCGAACGGCGAGATAGCGTAATGATAGATCTGCACCGTCAGCGATGCCATCGGCTCGTCAAGGTAAATGTTGTAGAACCGGCTCCCGAATGCGGTGAACAGCAGCGGGGCCGTTTCACCGAGCACGCGTGCAACCGCCAGCATCGCACCAGTCGCGATCCCCGCCATGGCCGCCGGCAGCACGATATCGACCGTGACCCTCCATTGCGGAGCACCCAATGCAAGAGCTCCTTCGCGCATCGTGTTCGGCACCAGCTTTATCATTTCCTCGGTGGTCCGTGCGACTATCGGTATCATGATCAGCGCCAACGCCGCCGACCCGGCCAATGTCGAAAAATAACCCTGCCTTACCACGATCAGGCCGTAAATGAACACGCCGAAAACTATCGACGGAACGCCGATCATAGTGTCCGCAACAAATCTGACCGTCTTTCCAAACCAATTTCCGCCGAGCTCTGCGAGATAGGTACCGACGGCAACGCCGACCGGGATCCCGACCGCCGACGCCAGGCCCAGCAGGATCAAAGAGCCGACGATCGCGTTGCCGATCCCGCCGCCCTCGCCGACGGGCTTCGGCGTATCGACCAGAAATTCCCAGCTGACAGAAGAAATGCCCTGATAGGTGATGAAGCCCAGAATGACCAGGAGCACCGCAACGACCCCGAACGCACAGGCGGCCGTCGTTACGGTCATTATTGAATTTACCAGTCTTCGCCTTTCGATCATCTTCCTGTTCTTCAGTTCTGGGGCAGGTTGCGGTTCGCAACGCTCATTATCAGCAGCTTTGCCAGGCCGGTGACGACGAATGTGACTATGAAAAGTATCAGGCCCATTTCGGTCAACGCGCTTATGTAAAGGTCGCCCGTCGCTTCGGTGAATTCATTCGCGATCACAGACGCTATCGAGTACGCCGGATCGAACAGCGACGCGCTGATCTGCGGCCGGTTGCCGATCACCATCGTCACCGCCATCGTCTCGCCGATCGCCCGCCCGAGGCCCAGGATCACGGCACCGGCGATCCCCGACGAAGCATTCGAAAGCACGATCTTCGTCGTCTCCCAGCGGGTCGCCCCCAGCGCCAGCGAGGCCTCTCGCTGCGTGACCGGTACCGCCTCAAGCACATCGCGCGTGACGGCCGTGATGATCGGCGTGATCATGATCGCAAGCACGACGCCGCCGGTCAGCAACCCGATCCCGGTCGCGGTCCCCTGAAAAAGCGGAAGCCAGCCGAACAGCGATTGAAGAAACGGTTGAACGTAGATCCTTAACAACGGGGCAAGGACAAAGATAGCCCAGAGGCCGTAGACCACCGACGGGATCGCCGCCAAGAGCTCGACCAGAAAACCAAGCGGGCGGGCCAGCGATCTCGGCGCCTGCTCAACCAAAAAGATAGCGACGGCCACCGAAAGCGGCACCGCGATGATCAGGGCCAGGACGGACGATGCAATAGTGCCCCAGATGAAGGGCAATGCCCCGAATTCACCCTTGACGGGGTCCCACACCTGGCCGACAAGGAACCCCAAGCCGAACTCCCTTATAGAGAGCCACGAGCTTTGGGTCATCGCCACGACCATCGTAAGGGTGATCGCCAGCACCGAACCGGCGCAGATATAGAGCACCGTCCTGAAGACGCGGTCACCTCTAACTATCCTCGAAGAGTTATTTGCCACCGTGTTCGCTAGTTGCCCTCGCGCGATCGGCCGAGGAGGCTCTCGCCCTGAAAGTTGACCTGTGCGATCTTTGCCGTCGACCGCCGCACCATTTCCGGCGGCAAGGGCGCGTAATAAAGCGGCTGCGCATGCCGCTGCCCTTCGTTAAGCCCCCATGCAAGGAAGTCCACGAGTGCCGCCCCAAGCCGCCTTTCCGGTTGGTCTTTATAGATCAGCACAAAAACGTAACTTGAGATCGGATAGGCGTTCGCACCTTCGGCGTCGGTGATCGTGAAGCGAAGGTCCTCCGGCGCCGTGTTCACCGACTCGGCCGCCGCACTTGTGACCGTCGCGAAATTCGGGCTCACAAAATTCCCCGATCTGTTCTTTATCTCCGCCACCGGAAGTTTGTTCTTGACCGCGTATGCAAGCTCGACATAGCCGATGGTGTTCGGCGTCTGCTTCACCTGCCCGGTCACGCCCTCGTTCCCTTTGCCGCCGAGCCCGACAGGAAACGCGGGGCTCGTCCCCTCGCCGACCTTTTCTTTCCACTCCGAGCTCACCTTCGACAAATAGTTGGTGAACACGGCCGAGGTACCGCTTCCGTCCGATCGATGAACGACGGTCAATTCGACCGGCGGCAGTGCGACATCCGGATTGTCGGCCTTGATCCGCTCGTCATCCCATCGCGTGATCTTTCCAAGGAAAATGTCGGCGATCGTCTCCGGCGAGAATCGAAGAGTCTGCGTAACGCTCTCAAGGTTATATGTCAGCACAACGGCGCCGAGGATCACCGGGATATGGAGCAGTTCGCCCGGAGCCGACGCAAGGTCCGCATCCGACATCGCAATGTCGGTCGCTCCGTATTGTATCGTCCGTTCTTTTATCTGTTTTATCGCACCACCGGAACCGATCGACTGGTAATCGATCCTAATGCTCGGTTCGAGGGCCCCGAATTCATGGACCCATTTCTGCATCAGCGGGTTAATGAACGTCGATCCGGCACCCTGGATCTTTACGGAATCGCCCCGGCTGTGCCGCCCGCTGAAACAGCCGGTCATCAGGATGATCCCAATCAACAGGACGCAAAGTGAATACCTCATACAAAATGGCCGTCGTCGGTAAACCCGGTTTCGGCGTGAAAGGCGCAGCCTGAATAGAATAGCTGACAACAGGCCGATATTGTCTTCGTTGTGTGTTAAATTATCGTTAAAACAGAATTGCCGCTATCGCACGGGTTCAGGTTGTTAACATTCTCGTAACATTAATGTAAGGCTTCCGACATAGACATTGGGCCGGGCTTGGCTATAATGACGTTATCGAACACACGTCCGTCATAACGAGAAACCTGGGAAAGCTGCCTTCTGGTGCCGAATAAATATGGATCTAGTGAATGATCTCGGAAGTGATCTGGCGATCGCTTTTTTGGTGGAGAAACGGCATTCGCGGAAGATCGCGCTCCGCGACGCTCTTGCCCTGATCGAGCGCATCCGCAGCGAATTGGACCGGCCGCCGCGTGTCGAATACTATGGCGACCCGCTCCCGCCCATCGAGTCCGACAAGGCCGCGGTGACCGGCTAAACCTTCAATTCTTGCAATTTTTCCGGCCCTTGCAGCCGTTCTTTCACGCCCAATTTACGGCAAACCAGCCTTAGGAACCCCTTCATCGAACCCTTATATGCGCCCTGCGTTGATTGAAACTCAACGTTTGGCATACTACGTTGTAGGTTGAAAATGGAGGAAACAATGAAAATTAGGTTCAGAATGAAAGCTGCTGCAGCATTCTCGGCTGCGTTGCTGACGGCCCTGATGCCGGTCGCCGGACTGGCCCAAACGAAGGTCAATCTCCCGAAAAACAAGTACGAAGTCAAATTTGACGTCGAGAAAGGCCAGGAAGTAGCGAGGCAGGTCGAGCGCCAGTTCCCGATGGTCAATGATAACTTTGTCGAGAACTACGTCGAAAGAGTGGGCGCGAGGCTCGTAGCCGTGATACCGGCGAATTTCCGACAACCGGCTTTCGATTACAGCTTTAAGGTGGTAAACGCCAGCGACATCAACGCCTTCGCCCTGCCGGGCGGGCCGATGTTCGTCAACCGGGGGATGATCCAGGCGGCAAGGAACGAAGGAGAGATGGCCGGCGTCATGGCCCATGAGATCAGCCACGTCGCCCTTCGCCACGCTACGGCCCAGGCGACCAAGCAGAGCAATATTTGGAACCAACTCGGCACGGTCGGGCTTATTCTCGGCGGAGCGGTCGCCGGGGGCCAGGCCGGTGCCCAACTGGGCGCTCTTGCCGCGACCGCGTGGCAGACAAAATATAGCCGCGACTACGAGACGCAGGCAGATATCCTCGGCGCTCAGATCATGGCTGCGGCCGGATACGATCCGGCGGACCTTGCCAATATGTTTCAGACCATTGCGCGTCAGGGCGGCGGCCGGGGCCCGGAATTCCTCAGCAGCCACCCCGATCCGGGCAACCGGTTTGAGAAGATCAACCGCGAAGCTTCGATGCTGAATGTCTCGTCGAATCCGATCAAAAACACGCGCGACTTCGAACGTGCCCAGGCAAGGCTTGCCGAGATGCCGCCGGCCCGCACGATGGCCCAGATCCAGCAGGAGAGCCAGAGCGGCCAGGGCACGGGAACGAGTCCGACCGCTGGCGGCACCTATTCGCGAAGCGTGCCGTATCCGGGCCCGGGCTACCGGACCTATAACGGCGGCGATATTAGTTTCAGCGTCCCCAGTAATTGGCGTGAATTCTCGGGCGAAGGCTCGCTTGTCTTTGCGCCTAACGGAGCGTTCGGCGATCAGGGCATCACGCACGGGACTATGTTTGGAATATACCGGCCGAACAGCCGAGTATTGCTCACTGAAACGAGAAACTACGTCAACGGCCTTCTTCAATCGAATCGATACCTCTCGCAGCGGAATAATTTCGTCAGAAGGACCGTCGGCTCGCGCCCGGCCTACTCGACCGTTCTCGCCGGACGTTCACCAATAACCAATCGCACGGAAGTGGTTTACGTGTATACCATACAGCTTAGGAACGGCAACCTGCTTACATTGGCCGCCGTCGCTCCGGAAGACGAACTCTTTCAGTACGACCGGGCTTTCAGCACAATGCTGAATTCGATGCGTATCTATTCTTGAGCGGACCCGCTCGGACCGTCGGCCCTGCCTTTGCTTATGCGGAGGCGGGGCCTTTTGGTTTTGCCGAAACACTCAGAAGCACTACGGCCGCCGTGATCGAGATCGCCGCGCTCACTAGGAATGCCGTCATCGCCCCAAAACCGGTCCAGAGGGCGCCGAACAGCAGCGAAGCGGGAAAGACCGTGATACCGAAAGCAAGGTTATAGAGCCCGTATGCGGTTCCCCTTTTCTCTTCTGGTACGAGATCGGCGACAAGTGCCTTTTCCGAGCCTTCGGTCAGGCCGAAGTATGCCCCGTACAGGGCAAACAGCAACCACGCCTGCCATGGAGCGTCGATAAAGCCGAACGCTGCATAGACCATTGCGTAAACCGCCCACCCGGCCACGATCAGCCGTTTTCGTCCGAGGCGGTCCGATAGGTCGCCGCCGATCAGCGAGGTCACAACCTTGCTGAAATGAAGCACCATCCAGAGTATCGGAAGAAGCGGCGGTGCTATCCCCGCCTCTTGTGCCCGAAGCAGGAGGAATGCGTCGGTCGAATTCGACAGCGTGAAAAGAGCTATGACAAAGAGGAACCGCTTGAAGTTCCCGTCAAACTCGCGAAGCGAGAGCTTGATCGGCTCGTGCACGGCCCCGCCGGCCGGCGGTGTACCCTCGTGAACGAAAAAGACGATCACGATCAGGCCGATCACGACAGGTATCGATGCGAAAAGAAAGACCTGCTGGTATTCGCTAATCGTTGGGGAATTCGCATCGGCTGCGAGCCAGGTGAGCAGAAGGAACGCAACGATCGGCCCGATCACGGCCCCCATGTGGTCGGCGGCCCGGTTAAACCCGAAAGCGAGCCCGCGTTTTTCGATCGGAACGCTCGCCGCCAGCAGGGCATCTCGCGGGGCCCCGCGAACTCCTTTGCCGACGCGGTCCGTTACCCTGACGGCGAGAACCTGTGGCCAGTTGCTGACAAAAGCAAGAAGTGGACGGGCAACCGCCGAGACCGCATAGCCTAAAAAGACGGGCAGCTTCCGACGGCGATAACGGTCGCTCAGGTATCCAGAAAAGAGCTTCAGGATGCTTGACGCCGATTCGGCAAACCCCTCGATCAGGCCGATGAAGAACGGCGTTGCGCCCAACGTAAGGAAAAGGAAGGCCGGAAGGAGCGGGTAGATGATATCGCTCGAGGTGTCGTTCAGCAGGCTGACCAGGCTGATGGCGGCGACGTTCGGCCCGAGACCGCGGTATCGATGCCAAAACCGACCCTTTTTGCCCTGCGGTTGGTCCCTCATTAAGAACAAAACAGGCGAATTGCCTGTTCATGACGTTCGGATCCTTTTTCCTGGATAGACTCCGCTTTCGGCGGGCCGCCTATCGGCGGCGTTCGGCCGGCGGCTTCATCTTCGGTGCCCCGCTTGAACTGTAATACCAGAGCGTCAGGCTGCCCCCGACCGCGATCGCGAGTATAGCGGCCACTATCATCGCCCTTACGGCCAACGTAACCGTCTTCCGAAGAGCCTTGTACGCCACATAAGCGATACCGAGGAACATCAGGAAGAAGGCCGCTGCTACGACAGCCCCGATCACCGCCCCGCTCGGCGCCGTTTGAAGCAACATCAATTCTATGCTCATTCGGTGGTCCTCTTTTCGGCCGCTTTTTCGATCTCGTCCAGTTCCTCCGGGGCCAGCCCGTCCGGGCTCTCGACCGGCAGGGAGTACTCCTCATCGGCCCAGGCCCCAAAGTCGAGCAGCCTGCACCGTTCGGAGCAGAACGGTCGGAATTCATTGCCTTCCCATTCGGTCTCAAGACCGCAATTTGGACACTTTACACGCATTCTACACCGCTTGGAAGATGCAGGATAGCATAACTTCCGATCGCCCAGGAACCGCTCTCGCGATCAACAAAACGATTGATTGTTCGTGGTTTAGGTGTAAAGATAGTGAACGGTCCGCTGTGCCGGCGGCATCAAAATGAACATTGCGGTGCAACCCGGCGTACAATTTCGGAGAGGTACTTTCGATGAGCGATTACAAGGACAAATTCGACAAATGGCAAAAGGAAGCCCGTGAAAAGCTCGATGAGATCGACAAGCAGCTTGGGCTGAAAGACAAGATCGAGGGAGGTGCCAAGGTTGTGGTCGAAACGGCTCAGAAGGGAGCCGAAAAGATCAAGACCGAGGCGGAAAAGACCGACGTCGGAAAACAGGCCGTCAAGGCCGCAGAGGCGACCATAAAGACGGCGGGATCCGCGGCAAAAAAGGCGTGGACGGCGTGTGAACCGATCCGGGACGTTGCCGAGGACGCAGGTGAAAAGGCAGCCGGTGCTGCCAAGGAAGCCGGACGAAAGGCGGGTGAAGTGATAGAAGGGGCTTTCGATTCGGTCGGCCGCAACGCCGAACGCGTCTCAAAGGCCTTTTCATTCGGCGCTTCCTGGACGCGCACCATCGATTCCGCGCTGTCGGCGATCTCAAAGACCTCCGGCTGGGTCCAGGAGAATCCGCTTCAGGCCGCCGCAACCGGAGCTTCGATGGCCGTCGGTGCCGGCCTCGGGGTCATTTTCACGGGGCTCAGCTCGCATTGGCTTTTCAACTCTGCTCTGCCGGCATGGTCGGTAAAGTTTTTCGCCGACCGCTTTAACGGTTATCTTAAAGAACGCGAGGCGCTCATCGAAAAGGGTGAGCTTGAGGAGGCCGAAGCCGAACGGGTCCGCTTTGAACGTGATATAGCGAAACGGATCGGCGCGCCGCTTCTCGGAGCTTTCTCGTTCGCGTCGGGCGCGGTAATGATGACGAACGTCTTTAACCCAAAGACGATCACCGGGGCCCCGATCGATTGGCTAATCGGCGGAAGCCCGCTGCTTGAAGGCGTCTGGTTTTTCGGCAACGGGATGGTCTGTTTCAAGACCAGCTACGATTTCTTTATGGTCGCGCTCGAAGGGCAGGACGATGTTGAGCGGATCGTGAAGGAGATCAAGGGACTGCTGCCGGAGTCGGTTGCCGCTTAAACACGGCCGTCACGAGATACGGATCGGGAACGGCATCGCGCACAAGATAAAGATGACCAGAGTAAGGAAGGCCACGGCCTTCCTTTTTGTATCCAACTGAGACATGTCCCACGGAACCGGGTGCCGGATCTTGAGCATCACCGCCAGAAGCACCGCGATCAGAAAACCGCTCGGGCTGTTGTAAACGAGCCAGCCTACGATCGAGAGGACCGCCATCACAACGAACGCGATCCGTCCGGTCCACCAATGTACCCGCTCCCCGAGGACGGCGAAGACCGCGTGGCCGCCGTCCAGCTGTCCCGAAGGGATCAGGTTCAGCGCCGTTACCAGCAGGCCGACCCACGCCGCGAAATAAAACGCATTCCTCACACCCAGGCTAAGGTCAACCCCTGCCAGAGAGGCGATGAACCTCATGAAAAGTGGGTCGGCGAAATAAATGCCCGGGTTAATCGCCGCCTGCGCCGCGGCCGTCTGTTCCATCGTGAGGACACCGATCACGGCGATCGGGATCAAAGCTATGAACCCGGCGATCGGCCCGGCGACACCGATATCGAAGACCGCTTTTCGCGACGGCATCGGCGACCGGATCTTGATGAATGCCCCGAACGTTCCCGCAGGACCTACCATCGGCGGCGTAGGGATAAAGAACGGCAGTGTAGCGTCCACCTTATAGATCCGGCAGGCGATGTAGTGCCCCATCTCGTGCGAGACGAGGATGAACAATAGCGAAACCGAAAAGCTCAGCCCGTAGGTCAGATACTTTAGGTCCGTGAACAAGTAAGTGACGGCGGTGCCGACAAGTGACAGGTAGCGGACGGGCAGGCTTAGAACGAAATTGACCGCTTCGGGGATCGTTTGCGGCTCGACCTCGGGCAACACCGGTATCAGTCCGAACGGATAAAGCACGCCGGCGATGGTGGTCGTAATGAACGTCGCCAGTAGGAATGCCCCGTGCTTCATCCACGTTTTCGCAGAAGGCCTTCGGCTTTGCTCGAAGATATCTTCAACGAGTTGTCTCTGCGACGCGTCCATTACTTACAAAAAAAGCCGCACATAAAACACAGTTATGCGGGCTGCGGACTGGAACCAGGTCAAATTACGGCTCGAGGATGGTCCAACGGTGGGCCGTGCCTCAGACGGCCTTGGCTGAAAGTTCCTTTCCGGGCTTGAATCGGATCGTTTTTCCGGCCGGGATCGGCACCTCGGTGCCCGTCCTTGGATTGCGGCCGACACCGCGCTTTCGCGGCTTCACGACGAAAACCCCGAATCCCCGAAGTTCGATCCGTCGTCCTTCGGCAAGGGCATCCTTCATCGCGTTGAAAAGTGAATCGACAACCTGTTCGGCCTTTTGTTTCGGGACACCGGTCTTTTCAGCGACCTGGTTGACAATGTCCAACTTGATCATCTTTTCCTCCTTTCGCGATTGAACGTGGAAGGCAATGGGACGGTCCGTATTATAGCATCATAATCAACTAACTTGCTATTGTACAGGAATTTGCGGACAGGGCGGCCGGTCGGGCCGCGTCCGCGTTCTTCGCCGCCTCAACCAAAAATGCTAGAATCCATCCGAACGTTTATCTCGATCAATTTTTGGGGGGCACGGATTCTATGCGCTGGCGGGACCAAAGACAGAGCAGAAATATCGAGGACCGCCGCGGCATGGGACGCGGCATCGCGGTCGGCGGCGGTGGGCTCGGTGTTTTGATCCTAGCCGCGATCGTCTGCCTTCTCGGCGGCGATCCGCGTCAGTTCCTCGAGTCGCAGCCGCCTCAGGTCCAGCAACCCCCCGCGGCTAGCAACTCCGTCGCGAACAAAGTAGACGAGGATCGTCAATTTGTCGGAGCGATCATGGGAAGCCTCGAGGACGCGTGGCGGCAGATCCTTCCGCAACAGAGCCGGGCCCGGTATCAGGATCCGCGATTCGTTCTCTTTACCGGCCAGGTTTCGTCAGCCTGTGGTTACGGTGACGCGGCAATGGGGCCGTTTTACTGCCCCGGCGACAATCAGCTTTATCTCGATTCTCGTTTCTTCGACGAACTCCGCCGCGAATTCAAGGCGCCTGGCGACTTTGCCCAGGCGTACGTCATCGCCCACGAATTCGGCCATCACATCCAGAACCTTACCGGCATCATGGGCGCCGTCCAGCGGCAGGGCCAGAACAATCAGCTATCGGTCGCACTCGAACTTCAGGCGGATTGCTATGCTGGCATTTGGGCGAACTATGCTCAAAAACAGGGCCGGCTTGAGCCGGGCGACGTGGACGAGGCGCTTCGCGCGGCTGCCGCCGTCGGCGACGATATGATCCAGCGCCGGACACAGGGCTTTGTGGTTCCGGACTCATTCACCCACGGCTCTGCAGCCCAGCGTCAAGAAGCATTTTCTATTGGCTTGAAATACGGCCAAATGAAGCAGTGCGAGCCGTTCAAGTAGTCGGCGTAAACGGCCGGCCGTAGAGTTCCTGATAGGCCCATCCGAGCACGCGGGCCTCCGCGGTGCACAGCAACTCCAACCAACAGCTCGTCAAGTAAATCCGCTTTTCGGCGGCCGTCGTAAATTTCTCGGCCTTTGTCAGGGCCGAGTCCGGCGTTGTCTCGTCTATCTTATTGGCTTCAGCGACCTCGGCCCGCGTCGTCCTGGCCTCATGGAGCGCTGCCAGCACGTCATTCAGCCAAAGGCCAAGCAGCGGCTCCGAACCGTTCTCGCTCAACGCCTGGAATGTGCCGATCGCGAAACGGCTCTCGGCGTTCTCAAACGGGTAGGTCCCGACGCCGTTTGCGGCGTCGTCTGCCTGCTTCCAAGCAAACAATTCATCGGCTGCCGCGAGCCGCATCCGCGCCGTCCGTTCATCGAAATTCAAAAACCATTCGATCAAATCTCCCACCGACGATGGGTCCAATCCGCCGTCGGCGTTTCGCCTCAGTCCAGGGGGACGGTTTTCTTTTTGTCCGGCTTCACTCATCTTTGCATCGATTCTACAGCAATCGAAGGGCAAGGTCGTTTTTTGACATCGATCTGCATCTGCCCGATACTTATCGTTTGGAGCCCTAAGGGCTTCGGGGCAGGCGATTCCTTATGGCAACTCAATACACAACGTGTCCGGGCTGTGCAACGCAGAATCCGGGGATCAATGTTCGCTGCACAAACTGCGGCACTGTATTGCCCGTAAGCCCGATGCCGATGCAGCACATGCCGCGGCCGGGTACCGGGAAACCGGCCGGAGCCGACAAGAAGCTGGCTGCCGGCATCTGCGGCATCCTGCTCGGCGGCCTGGGGATCCACAAGTTCATCCTCGGCTACAACCAGGAAGGCATCATCCTGATCTCTGTTTATGTCCTCGCAATTGTGGTCGCGATGATCACCTGCGGCATCGGTGCTCCGCTGATCTTCGTTCCGACCATCATCGGTATTATCGAAGGCATCATTTACCTCACGAAGTCCGACGAGGAATTCGTCCAAACCTACGTCCTAAACAAAAAACCCTGGTTCTAGGCCGGAGGGCACCGCGTGTTCACCGGCATCATTGAAGAGCTAGGCACGATCAGTTCCCGGAGCGAAACCGCCGGCGGGGCAAGGATCGATGTTTCTGCCCGGATCGTCGCGGAAGGCACCGCCGACGGCGATTCGATCGCTGTCAACGGCGTGTGCCTTACCACACTCGATGTTCGGGAGGACGGCTTCTCCGCCGATCTTTCCACCGAGACACTAGACCGGACCACCCTCGGCCGGCTCAAGATCGGCTCCCGCGTAAATCTGGAACGCGCGGTCACTCCATCGACGCGCCTCGGCGGCCACATCGTCCAGGGCCACGTCGACGGCCGCGGGACCTTCGGTTCAGCCGAAAAGGACGGCGATTTCTGGACCGTCACGATCGGCTACCCGGCCGAAATGGCCCGCTATTTCGTCTACAAGGGATCTGTCGCTGTCGAGGGTATCAGCCTGACCATCGCGGCCCTCGCGGACGATCGTTTCGAGATCGCCATCATCCCGAAAACCTGGGAAATGACCAACCTTTCAACTCTGCACGCAGGCGACGCCGTCAACCTCGAAGCCGACGTCATCGCGAAATATGTCGAGAGAATGATGCTGGCCCGTTCCGATGCCCAGGCAACCTAGCAGTTCAGAGGCGGGCTAGTCCGCCATGTGTGTCAATGCAAAGGCCCGCACGATGTAAGGGCGATATTCACTGCGTTGAATACCTCGCCCTTACTTCGTGCGGGCTTTCGCCACTAATTGATCCGCTATCCGCCGCGGGCTTCCTTGATGATACGGATATACTCTTTCGCCGCTTCCGTGACCGCCTCGGGATTGCCGTCCCTGATAGCCTTTGTATTCACCAGGTCGGTACCAACGCCGAGAGCCGAGGCTCCTGCCTTGATGAAATCTGCCGCGGTCTTCAGCGAAACGCCGCCGGTCGGGATGAACTTTACCTGCGGGAAGGGGCCTTTGAGATTCTTGACGTAGCTTGCTCCTCCAACGGATCCGCACGGGAAAACCTTTACGAAATCTACTCCGGCACTCCACGCGGTGATGACCTCGGTCGGGGTAAGCACGCCGGGACAGATCGGAGCACTGTAGCGGTGGCAAATCGCGATGGTGTCTAGGTTCAGAGCCGGGCTGACGATGAACTGAGCACCGGCAAGCAGGCACGCCCGGGCCGTCTCAGGGTCGAGCACCGTCCCGGCCCCGACCACGACCTCGCTGCCGTACTTGTCCGCGACCTTTTCGATGACCTTCACAGCCCCGGGCACCGTCATCGTGATCTCCAGCACGTCGACCCCGCCGGCCTTGATGGCGTCGATCGCCTGCATCGCCTCGTCCGCCGACGAAGCACGCACCACCGGCACTAAACCAAGCGATTCAATGTGTCCAACGATATCTGCTTTTGTCATTTTTGTTCTTGGGCTATGCCCGTCGATTTGCGGAAAAGCTGTGCTTTTCCGACAAGTGCCAAATAGAATCTTGCGGCTCTGCCGCCATTATTTCCGACAAATTCGGCGGCAAACCCGCAAGCCATCAGCCCTTAGCGCGCGACTCTAGCGCCGCCGCCCTTCATCACGCGAAGGACGTCCGAAAGCCCGACGGTCGTTGTATCGCCCGGCGTCGTCATCGCGAGCGCTCCGTGGGCTGCACCGCAATTCACCGCCCACTCGGGCGACTCGCCGGTCAAAAAGCCGTAGATCATTCCCGACGCAAAAGAATCGCCGCCGCCAACGCGGTCAAAGATGCCCAGGTCCGGCCGCATCATCGCCTGATGCAGTTTGTCGTCGGTAAAGCACACTGCTCCCCAATCGTTAACCGATGCGGTCTTCGCATTTCGCAGCGTCGTAGCGGCCACGGCGAAGTTGGGGAAATCGGCTACTGCACGGCGGATCATTTTCTCGAACTTATCCACGTCCAGTTTCGAATGATGCTCGTCCTGTCCTTCGACCTCATAGCCCAGGCACGCCGTAAAATCCTCCTCGTTCCCGATCATCACGTCGACGTATTTCGCAAGTTCGCGATTAACTTCCTGGGCCTTCGCCTGGCCGCCGATGGCCTTCCATAGCGAGTCGCGATAGTTCAGGTCGTAAGAAATGATAGTGCCGTGCTTCTTCGCACATTCCATCGCTTCCTTTGCAACTTCGGGCGTCGTTTCCGAAAGGGCGCAAAAGATGCCGCCGGTGTGAAACCACCGCGAGCCTTCCTCGCCGAAGATCTTCTCCCAATCGATGTCGCCCTTTTTCAATTGCGATACGGCCGTGTGACCGCGGTCGCTGCACCCAAGCGCGGAACGCACGCCGAAGCCGCGTTCGGTGAAGTTCATCCCGTTTCGCACCGTTCGGCCGACACCGTCGTACTTGACCCATTTCACGTGGCTTTGATCGACGCCCCCCTGATAGATCAGGTCCTGCACCAGCCGGCCGATCGGATTGTCCGCGAGTGCGGTAACGACCGCCGCGTCCATCCCGAAACATCGCTTCAGCCCGCGGGCCACGTTGTATTCGCCGCCGCCCTCCCACACTTCGAACGACCTCGTCGTGTGGATCCGCTTATCGCCCGGGTCCATCCGGAGCATCACTTCACCGAGACTGACGATGTCCCAGCGACATTCGTCCTTTGACTTTATCTTAAGTGCCATTCAGGTTTATTGATCGATTAAGGTTATGGAGACGCAATTATCATAATACGTATCCGCAAATTATCGTTAGTCACTAAGGGCAGAAACGCGACTGTCAGGGAGCGTGCATGCGCTCCACGGGCAGAAACGCGAGTGTGAACGCGTGCATGCGCTCCACGGACAGAAGCGCGAGCGTGAACGAGCGTGCATACTGCGCCGGATGGGTAGAATCAACGCCCCAATGCACGCTCCCTGACGGCCGCGTTTCTGTCCATAAATACACAAAAGAGGCCGCCCCGAAGGACGGCCTCGCCTGGGTAGACAGTACCTCGTTCCTTACTTCGGCCCGCCGGCGAGTTTGCCGATGAGCGAGAAGAGCGGAAGGTACATCGAGATAACGATAGAACCGATCGTGACGCCGAGGAATGCGATCAGCACCGGCTCGATCATCGCGAGCAGGTCGGCGATCGCCGTATCGACCTCTTCTTCGTAAAAATCTGCGATCTTGCCGAGCATAGCGTCCATCGCACCGGTCTGTTCACCGACGCCGATCATCTGCGAAACCATGTGCGGGAAGACATTCGTCGCCTTCAGCGGATCGACGAAGTTCTCACCGCGTTCAACGCCCGCACGAACTTTCAGGATCGCGTCCTCGATCACCACGTTACCGGCCGTTTTTGCGGTAATGTCCAGCGACTGCAGTATCGGAACACCTGAAGAAAGCAGCGTCGAAAGGATCCGCGAGAACCGAGCGACCGCGATCTTCCGAAGGATGCTTCCGAAGATAGGCAGCTTCAGCAGGATGGTATCGATCTGCCAGCGGCCCTTTTCGGTCTTGTAATATTGCCGGATGCCGACCGCGGTGCCGATCGACGTCACAAGCAGGGCGATGCCGCCCCATCCGGCCAGGAATCCGCTTATGCCCATTACGATTCGCGTCGGGAGCGGGAGCAATTCGCCGGGTCCCAGCAGGCCGATAAAGATCTGTTCGAACTGCGGGATCACGACGACCATGATCACCGCGATCGCCGCAATGGCGACCAGCACAACAGCTGCGGGGTAGATCGACGCCGAAACGATGCTTCGCCGCAGTTTAACGACCTTTTCGATGAGTGTCGCCAACCGCTGCAGGATCAGGTCGAGCACACCGCCCGTTTCGCCCGCTTCGACCATGTGCGTGTAGAGCGAATCGAAGACCTTGGGGTGCTTTTCCAGCGCCTGGAACAGGGTTGCTCCTTCCTCGACATTCTGGCGCACCTGATGCAGCACGTCCTTAAAGAACGCGTTCTGCTGCTGGCTCGCAAGTATCTCGATACATTGGACGAGCGGAAGTCCCGCGTCGATCATGACCGAGAACTGCCGCGTAAAGACCGCAAGTTCCTTAGCCCCGACCTTCTTACGACGCCCGAGCTTCGGGATCGAGATGACGTTTCCCTTTTCCGAGGCCTGCGTCATCACGATCTGCTCGCGTCTGAGCAGTGCACGGAGCTCGTCCTGGCTGGCGGCCTCACGCTCGCCTGATACAAGCTCGTTCAATCTGTTTCTGCCTTTATATGCGTAGGTTGGCATTGCTTTTTGTTAGCTCCCTGATTAGTGCCGATTCTGGGTTCCAGATTCCAAATTCCAGATTCCAAATCCATTTTTCAGCTTTCAAATTTCCGATCTCAGATTTCAGATTTCGAATTCCGGATCTTGATTCCTCGATCCCCAAATTTGGAATTTGGAACTTGGAACTTGGAATTTCAAACTATCTCACCGGTGGCCGAGACCCGACGGGCCGGCCTTGTGCATACGGGCTTGCGTGGCCGCTTGGGGGAACTTTCGGCCGGTCCTGCCCGGTGTAGGATTGGTTCAGCCCCGAACCGCGTTCGATAAGCTCCTTCAACTCGTCCGGGTTCGACGACCGCTGCGTCGCAACGTCGAGCGAGATCTGCTTCTTGTGGTACAGCGTTGCAAGGGCCTGGTTGAACGTCTGCATCCCGAACCTGTCCTGTCCGGTCTGCATCATCGAATAGATCTGGTGGATCTTGTCCTCGCGGATCAGGTTCCGGATGGCCGAGTTCGGTATCAATATCTCAAGCGCCATCACACGGCCGTCACCCGTCGCCTTCGGCAGAAGGGCTTGACACATGATGCCTTCCAGCACAAGCGATAGCTGTGTGCGGACCTGGGCCTGCTGGGCCGACGGGAAGACGTCGATGATACGGTTGATCGTTGAATACGCCGAGTTCGTGTGGAGCGTCGCGAACGTAAGGTGGCCCGTTTCAGCGATCCGAAGAGCCATCTCGATCGTCTCGAGGTCACGCATTTCACCGACCAGCACCACGTCAGGATCCTGACGAAGGGCAGTACGCAGGGCGGATGCGAATGAATGCGTGTCGGCCGCGACCTCACGCTGATTGACGACGCAGCTTTTGTGGTTATGAAGAAATTCGATCGGGTCCTCGATCGTCAGGATATGCTCGTGACGCTCGACGTTGATCTTGTCGATCATCGAAGCGAGCGTCGTCGATTTACCCGAACCCGTCGGGCCCGTCACCAGGATCAGTCCCCTGGGCTTTTTGCAAAGGTCCGACACGACAGGCGGGAGCCCAAGTCCTTCGAATGTCTTTATCTCATAGGGGATCGCGCGGAAAACGGCACCGACCGCACCCTTCTGGTTGAAAAGGTTTGCCCTGAATCGCGACATCCCCTTCAAACCGAACGAGAAGTCGAGTTCCAGGTTCTCCTCGAACCGGTGCTTCTGCGCGTCGGTCAGCACCGAATACGCCAGCCTCTTTGTGTCCGCAGGCGTCATAACGCCGAAACCCGAGAGCGGTGCAAGGTGCCCGTGGACGCGGACCTGCGGCGGTGAGTTCGTCGTGATATGAAGGTCCGACCCGCCGGCGTCGGTCATGCGGCGCAGGAGTTCGGGCAGGGTAATAGTGGTTTCCGGGTTGTTTTCGAGGTTCATATCGAGGGCGGGGAAAGGAGGCCGTTTGGGCGGCCTCCGGCAAAGTTTCTGATCACTCCTTCACGGAAGCCTGCAGCGGCCGTGAACGGCTCTGCAGCGAAGTGATGACCTTTTCCGATTCTTCCGCGATCCTTTCGGCCGCATCTGTACGCGAGTCCGTCGCAACGCTGTAGATCCGTCCATTCACTTCCGTGAAATAGAACATCCTGGAACTGACCCTGCCGCCGGGGGCCTGCGACTGGGCAACGACCACATAGACCGGCTTGCCGCCGATGTCCTTTTGATAGTCATTGACGACCCAGCCGTTCTCTCGGATCATCCGGTTGATGACCTCGCGGCGGAGCGATGTGGTCGGCACGCCGCCGACCGTTCGGTGACGGCCCGTATTCACGGTCTCGCCCGTTGCCGGGCCGACCACCGAGATCGCCGCCGAACCTGCGCCGTTATCGACGCTGAACTGGAGTTCGCTGCCGCTCGCCTGACCGCGCTTCCACGTGGCAGGTGCCGGGTCGCCCGAGGGGAGCATTGCCGGCGCGGCTTTCGGTTCCGGGACCGGGACCGGTACCTGAGCGGCCGCCTTCGGCTGCGGCTTCGCGGTCTGCGCCTTCCTCGCCTGCGCGAGTCGGATCTGCTTCAGCCTGAGCTTTCGCCGCTGAGCCCGAAGCCTCTTCTTGCGCCGCTCCTGGGCCCGGTAAAGCTGCCACCAGCGTTTGGAATATTTTTTGACGCCCTTCCAGGACCTCTTCTTCTTATAACGCTTGGTCTTCTTCGCCCCTGCCTCGGCCATTTCGGTCGCCAGTGGAATTAACGCCCCGATTCCGATCAACAATGCTATCGATAGTGCGATTGCCCTAATCATAATTCCTCCCTTTTCCTAAAGGACCGTTTCCTTCACAACTTCCTCCACTGTCGTTATGCCTTGCCTTAGCTTGGCCAATCCTGAACCGCGAAGCGTGATCATGCCGGATTCGATCGCCTTTCGGCGAAGTTCGATCGAGCTTGCCCCGATGATGATCAGTTCGCGAAGGTCATCGGTGACCTCCATAGTCTCGTAAAGCCCGACCCGGCCCTTGTATCCGGTGTTAAGGCATGTCTCGCATCCCGCGCCCTTGTACAGTGTCAGGTCTGCTGCTTCGTCCGCCGAAAAACCGATCTCGATCAACCCCTCGGGCGGAATGTTCGCTTCTTCCTTGCAGTTCGAACAGATCCGGCGAATAAGCCTTTGCGCCTGGATGATGTTGACGGACGTCGCAACAAGGAACGGTTCGATACCCATGTTCACAAGCCGCGAAACCGTCGAGGGTGCGTCGTTGGTGTGCAGCGTCGAGAGCACAAGGTGGCCCGTCAACGCGGCCTTGATCGCGATCTCGGCCGTCTCGAAATCCCGGATCTCACCGACCAGGATGATGTTCGGATCCTGACGCAGGAACGAGCGGAGTGCGGCGGCAAAATTCAGCCCGATCTGCTCCTTCATCTGCACCTGGTTAATGCCCTGAAGGTTGAATTCGACCGGATCCTCGGCCGTCATGATGTTCGTTTCAGGGGTGTTCAGCGACTGAAGCGCCGAATAGAGCGTGTTCGTTTTACCCGAACCGGTCGGCCCCGTCACAAGCACCATTCCGTACGGGTTCGAGATGTTCCGCTGGAACTTTTCGAGGCTTTCGGGCTCGAAGCCGAGCTTCGTCATGTCGAGCATCAGCTTGTCTTTGTCGAGAAGCCGGAGCACGACCTTTTCGCCGAACAGCGTGGGAAGCGTCGAGACGCGGAAGTCGAGCTCCCGCGAACGGTTGTCGATCTTGACCTTGATCTTGATGCGTCCGTCCTGCGGCAGCCGCTTTTCAGAGATGTCCAGTTTGGACATGATCTTCAGCCTGGAGATCAGCGGGTCCCTCAGCTTCATCGGCGGATGCATGATGTCGTAAAGGACGCCGTCGATGCGGAATCGGATGCGGAAGTCTTTTTCGTAGGGCTCGATGTGGATATCCGACGCGCCGCGGCGAAGGCTGTCCACCATCAGGATGTTCACGAGACGGACGACCGGAGCGTCCTGGCTCTCGCGTGTCAGTTGGGCCAGATCGATCTCTTCGTTTTCCTGGACCAGCTCGAATTCTTCGGCGTCATTGCCCTCAAAATCGAAGTTGTTGATATTGACGTCGATGTCTTCGGCCGATATCTTCTGATTCTCGATAACGGATGGACCGGAGCCGTTCTTTGAGTGGCCGTTCTTTCCGCTTCTTCCGTTGCGAAGGGCCGCGGCGGCCTTTTCGGTATCGATCGCAAACGCCGCGTCGAAGATGTCGATCTGTGTGGAACCGCCGTAATATTTTCCGACCGCCGACTGGATCGAAGCCTCAGACGCGATGGCCGGTTCTACGTTGAACCCGGTCATGAACTTGATATCGTCCATCGCGAAGACGTTGGTCGGATCCGCCATCGCCAGCGTCAGCGTCGAACCGTTTCGCGAGACCGGCAGCACCATGTACTTCAGCGCCACTTCCTGAGATATCAGCCTGATCACTTCATCCTCGATCTGAAAGAGGTCGAGATTGATCGACGGAACGCCGTATTGACGCGACAGCACCGAGGTGATCACGTCGTCCGAGATTATCCCGAGCTTGACGAGGTTTGACCCGAGCCGACCGCCTGATGTCCGCTGATAATCAAGAGCCTGGCGCAACTGTTCCGGCGTCACCAGATTCTCACGGACAAGAATTTCCCCTAGTTTTGCTGACATCTAAATGTATCGATTCCTATCGCCGGGCGGGCCAGTTGGAAAACTTGGAAGCTAAACTGTTTGAATCATTAAGGATAGGCCGGTCAATGACGATGAGTACAACATCGTTCAATGAAAATAATAGATGTTTGGCAATAGAGTGTCAAGGTTTCTTTTTGAATTCCCGGTGAGTGAAATTCGTTCAGAATGCCCTGTGACGGCCGGATCTCAGGTCGGGCTCACTGTTTTTGAAGCTGGACGATAAACGATTCAAAGGCGGCCGATTCCGGGTGTCCCGGGAAAAGCCTTAAGAACTCGCGATAAAGGGCGATGGCTTCCTGATTCTTGTTCTGGGTCTCGTAGATAAGGCCCAGCATCTGATATATCACAACCGATTCGGGAGCCCCGGAAAGTTGTTTGATCGAGGTCGACAGATACTTAGCGGCTTCGGTGTAATTCGCTGCCTCGTTTCGAAAGTCCCCGGCGGACCCGAACGCTTCGGCCCGATCCTTATAAAGAAGGCCGAGCCCTGCGTACGCCTCCGGTTGGAAACCGGCGCCTTGCGCGATCGCCTTCTTGAAAGCAGCGATCGCCTTATCTTCCTCGCCGACGCTCTTGAAGAATCGGCCCTCGATCGCCGAGATCTCGGCATTTGCCGGCCCTAGGCGCCGGGCACTCTTCAAGGCCTCTTCGGCCCGGCTGAAGTCGCCGCCATCAAGCAGGACGCGTGCAAGTCCGATATGTGCGTCGATGAACGCCGGCTTTATCTCGATCGCTTTGCGATAGGCAGCGGCTGCTTTAGCGCGATCGACCGTCGAGCTCTTTTCAGCCTCCTGAAAAGCAAGCTCAGCCGGGTCCTCGGATTTGTTCAACACGATCGTGATCGGAGCGGTCCCGCGGGCCGGGATCGGCTTCACAGCCTGCGCAAATCCGTCGGCACGGACGCGGACCTGCCGCCTCCCGGCGCCCATTTGCTTGATCGTCAGAACGCCGTCGGCATTCGCCTTTCCGTAAAGCACTCCGTCGATCCAGACCGATGCGTTCGGCTCGGTCTTGATGGTGATCGTCCGGGAGGGTGATTGAGCCGCCGCCGCCGACAGCGCCGTAAGGGCGGCCGCTGCAAGCAGCCAGCCTTTAATTCTTCGGGGGTTCCGTCTCTTCGACAACCTTATTAGTTTCCTCGGATATTTCTATCGGTTCGAACGGCCAAAAGATCCTGGACGCCCTTGCGATCTCCGCCTTTGCCGCACGGACCGCACCCGGGCCGACACCTTCGCGGAATTTAACGATCAGCTTTCGTGTAATTTTCGATGATTCACCTTCCGGCGTGGTTGCAGGAGTTTCCCAGTAGGCGTTCTCGATCCTTTCTTCGCCCTCGATCAATTGCCTGACAAATTCGTTCTCCCGGTTCGCTGCGTTAGTCACAGCATCGAGCCTGGACCGGAGTTCGTCGATCTCGGACTGCCTTCGTTCAACGACATCCGAGAGCAGCCTCAATTGGCTCGTCACATCACTTTCGACCGTGCTTGCAAGTCGCTCAAAGTCCTGTCGCGGAACGTTCATCTGCATCATTCGAAGGTCGATCCCCTCCAACCCGTAACGGGCCATCGCCGCTCGCAGCAGATCCATCTCGGTCGTCTCGGAACTTCTGCCGACGCAGTAAACTTTCAGCGTCCCGCTGCCGGGTTGGCCGTCCAGGTCCCAGCTGATCGGGATCCGGTCGTCGCGGCGGATCTCGGTGTTCACGAAATTTCGGATTCCCTGATCAACACGGAGCTTTTGGATAAGCCCATAGAATATGATCGCGCTTGGAAGCGTTATTATGATCGCAAGCCCGATGATCGCCCTTCTTACGGTGACGCTCTGTTCCTCGTCGAGCTTTGCACGGGCCGGAAAACGAAGGATCTTTGATATCAAGTAAGTGGCAAGGGCGATAAAGAATGCGTTGATGAAGTATAGATAGAATGCCCCGAGAAAGATCGTCGAATTTCCGCGGGCAAGGCCGAAGCCGGCGGTGCATATCGGCGGCATAAGGGCCGTTGCGATTGCGACGCCCGGGATCGCGCTCGTCTTCTTGCTTCGCGAACCGGCCACTATGCCCGCCACCCCGCCGAAGAACGCAACGCCGACATCGAGCAGCGTCGGCGTCGTCCGGGCCTCGAGCTCGCTCGTAAGCTCGCCGAGCGGCGTCAATGAAAAGTACAAAAAGCTCGCTCCGATCGAAAGGGCGGTCGCAAGCGAAAGATTGCCTAACGCCCTTCGAAGAAGATCCCGATCAACGATCGCAAACCCGAGGCCGACACCAAGGATCGGCGACATCAGCGGCGAGATGAGCATCGCCCCGATGATCACGGCCGATGAGTTCAGGTCGAGCCCGATCGACGCCAGCAATGCCGAACAGACCAACAGCCAAATATTCGAGCGGCGAATTTCGACGTTTTCGCGAATGTCCTCGATCGTGCCGTTCACGTCGGTCCCGACATGGATCGAGACACCTTGCCGGGCAAACCGCCACCATTTCGTCAACATAGTCTCACCGTCAGCCGATCCGCGGATAACGCTCTGAAATGTCCGTATCCACGATCACGTCATCGATGCCGTCATGGTCCTTATCCTCTGAATATAACAGCTTTATCAGCGGCGGGGCGATCAGTGTAGTGGCCACCGCCATAAAGAGGACGGCGGCAAAGAATCGTTCGGTAATTACGGCAAAGCTGAGCCCTATTTGGGCCACGACGATCCCGACCTCGCCCCGCGGGATCATCCCGACACCGATCTGGGCCATCTCGCGAGGCTTCATTCCCCAGGCTCCCAGGCCGCAGCCGATAAATTTCGTGATCACGGCGGCTATCGTTATGATCACAGCCAGCAGCACGACGTTCCAATCCTTGAACACCGCAAGATTCAGCTGCATTCCGATGTTCACAAGAAAGAACGGCACGAAGAATTCCGTCACGCCGTTCGTCAGCTTGTGCATGCCGTAGTTGCCTTCGGTGGCTTCGGCCATAGCCATCCCGGCGAGGAACGCTCCGATGATCGCCGCGACGCCCACATAGATCGAAGCAACGGACAACCCCAGACAGAGTATCAGGCCGATGGTGAAGAACGGTTTGCTTAGCTTGAGTTTTCGGACCCGCGGTGCCAGCCGGTTCATCACCTTTGAGCCGACCAATGCGACGAAAATAACGAAGAGAATTGCCAGTCCCGCCGTCTTGGCAAGTTCGACGTAATTGACCGAACCGGTGCTCATCGCCGAAACGACCGAGAGGATTATCAGGCCGAGGATGTCGTCGATCACGGCTGCCCCGAGAATGATCCTCGCGGTCTGAAGGTCGAGCAGGCCCATCGAGCCAAGCACGCGGGCCGTGATGCCGACCGAGGTCGCGACAAGCGCCGCCCCTATGAACATCGCCTCGACAAACGAACCGTCCCACGCCATCGCGATCACATAGCCGGCGATGAACGGCAAGATGACACCCACCGTCCCGACAAACAGGGCCTTCTTTCCGACCCTGAAAACGCTTTGCGGCTTTGTCTCGAGGCCGACCATGAAAAGCAGGAAGATCACACCGACCTCGGCCAGGACCCCGATCATCTCCGACGGCCTGACCCAACCCAAAAGGCTCGGGCCGATGATCACGCCGGCCAGGATCTCGCCGACCACCGCCGGCTGCCTCAGCCGTTCAAAGACCTCCGCCATTAGCTTGGCGGCCGCTATCATTATGAATAGCGAAAGGATCACGCCGGCCTGTTCGGTCGCTGCTGCAAGTACGATTGGCATAGACTCTGCTGCGATTAAGTAAAACTAACGAAACATCATTTTATCAACCGTCAGAGTTCAAAACCAAAACGCGGCCTTCCGGCCGCGCAGCAACAACGATCATCCCCCGGTCCAAACCGCTCGCCAAATAACTTGCATTTTCCCCGCCGCAAACTATAATCAAGGGTTCGTGGCTGGGTAGCTCAGCTGGTTAGAGCGCGGGATTCATAACCCCGAGGTCGGGAGTTCAAGTCTCCCCCCCGCCACCACAGATATGAACGGCTCGCTTGCGGGCCGTTTTCGATTTCGTGTTCTGCAGCGTTATTATTCGCACGTGGAGAAACTCGAGCACGAACACACCCGCGAGGCGATCGCCGAGAGGATCGCGGCCTCGAATCACAACTACATTCGCGACTTCATTTATGGCGGGGTGGATGGTGCCGTCACGACCTTTGCCGTGGTGTCGGGCGTGGCCGGTGCCGAGCTTTCGACGAAGATCGTGCTGATCCTTGGTTTTGCGAATCTGGTCGCGGACGGTTTTTCGATGGCGGCGAGCAACTTCCTCGGCACGCGTGCCGAGATCGACGATTACCGCCGGCTCGAGGCGATCGAGCATCGACACATCCGGCTCGAGCCCGAAGGCGAACGCGAGGAGGTTCGCGAGATCTACCGTGCAAAGGGCTTTGAGGGCGAAGAACTGGATAAGGCGGTGGACCTCATCACCGCCGACAAAGAACGCTGGGTCAAGACGATGATGACCGAAGAGTACGGCCTCCCGACGGAGATCCGTTCGCCGTGGCTCGCGGCCGGCAGCACGTTCAGCGCGTTCGTCATCTGCGGGCTGGTCCCGCTGCTGCCGTATCTTTTTGGCTCCGGCAATTCGTTCCTCGCCGCGTGTATCATGACGGGCCTGACGTTCTTCCTGATCGGCTCGTTCAAGAGCCGCTGGTCAACACGGTCATGGTTCCGCTCCGGTTTCGAAACGCTCCTCGTCGGAGCACTCGCCGCCGCCTTGGCCTACGCCGTCGGGGTCCTGCTCAAAGGCCTCGCCGACGGGATCTGATCCCTCTTGTCAGTACCGGGAGCGGTAGCGACCGGTTCTTCCGAATTTGGAATTTGGAACCTGGAACCTGGAACTCGGTTCCCTGTCAGTACCGGGAGCGGTAGCGACCGGGTTCTTCGGAATTTGAAATTTGGAATCTGGAACTTGGAACTCGGAATCTGGAATCTGGAACCTGGAACTTGGAATCCCGGGTGGTTCTCTCTTCATGCAAAAGCCCGCACGTCTCGGGCAGAAACACGACCGTTAGGGAGTGTGCAAACCGGCCGCCGCTTCGGCAGACCTCGGTGGTGACCCAACTCTTGGTTGTGGGTTTTGGGTTTTGGGTTTTGGGTTTTAGGAACCTGGAATTTGGAATTTGGAATTTGGAATCCCGAGTGGTTCTGTCTTCCTACACAAGCCCGCCATCTCATGCAGAAGCCCGCACGTAAGTAAGGGCTTAACATCCAACGTTGAGCATTTCGCCCTTACTCCGTGCGGGCTTTCGCACCTGGCCCGAGATCAATTTATATACGCCGCCTGCGTCGGCACGTCCCCGTCCTGCCCGAACGGCAGAACCAGGATCCCTGTGGTCGAATTCACGATATACCACGTTCCATTCGATGGCCTGAATACCGCAACATCCGTCCTCCCGTCGCCGTCATAATCCGCCGCGACGGGGATATCGGTCGCCAATCCCCAAGTCTGAGACGAAAACCCTGCCGTCGTCTGCGAAAGGAACCATTGTCCCGTCGAGGGCCTGAAGACGGCCTGATCGGTCGCGCCGTCGCCGTCGAAATCGCCGGTCAGCGGAATATCACCGGCCTGGCCCCACGTCTGGACGAAGAACCCGAGCGAAGATTTCAGCAGGTACCAGTTGTTATTCGAAGGCCTGAATAGAGCCACATCGCCTATCCCGTCCCCGTCGAAATCCCCAAGCATCGGCTTGTCGCCCGCGACGCCGAACTGGAACTGGTTGAACGTTGCGTTCGCAAACCGCGTGTACCACGTATTACTTGATTCCCGGTAGATAACAAGATCGGCTTTCCCGTCGTTGTCGCGGTCGGTCGGCACGGGCATATCGCCATCCACGCCCCAACCGAATGTCTGGAACGTCTGCGACTGAGACATAAATACGTACCACGTCCCGTTCGAAGGCCTGAAGACCGCAACATCGGTCTTCCCGTCGCCGTCATAATCCGCCGGCACCATCTTGTCCCCGGCAACACCGAACTCCTGCGCCGTGTACCCCGCCGTCCCTCGCTGCAGATACCACACATTATTCCCCGGCCGCCGAACGGACAGATCGCTCCGCCCATCTCCGTCGTAGTCGAAAAGTACGCGACGGTCACTCAGAGGGTCAAATTCGAATGCACCTATATCTGATCTCGCATCATTGTTACCGTCACCGTCGATCGGCCTGGCAATGCCACGTTGATCTGCTACAGGAAACGTCGTCGGATCTCCCATGTCAATCGCCGGACTTCCCAGCAAAAGGGCATGGGTCCAGGTGGGCCCGCCATTATTTCGAAGCATCGAAAGTTTCGGGTCCTTTCCCAGAATGTTCCCAGTAGTATTGCCGATTATGTTCGTACCGCTTTGGTCTTCAATTAGATTGAATCCCAGCGACGACAATGTTCCAGAAAAATCCGGAGCATTTGGGGAATTGTTACCGGCAATAATAGAAGAATGTGAGGAAAACACACTCACGTTCGTGCAGCAGATAAACGCTCCGCCCCCGTTCTGTTCAGCTGTATTATTGAAAATTGTCGAATTAGAGATCAGTGTCGCCGTTGAACTAGGCTCCCCGACCGAAGACATGCTAATCAAACCGCCGCCGAAGCCGGTCGATCCGGTAGCGGAATTCCCAGAAATGGTCGAATTAGAGATCTCAAGCACACCATTAACATTATTATTTATCCCTCCACCGTTTCCGACAGCGGAGTTGCTATGGATCACCGACGAATCCACAGTAAGCGATCCGCTGTTGTTCATAATACCTCCGCCGAGGCCAGATGCATTGGGTCCGCGAGTTACCTTGTTTGAGCTTATCGTGGTTCTCCGAATGACAACCCTAGACCGAAGATTTCTTATTCCCCCACCAGAAGCCTGAGCGCCAGATCCCTCGGAATGGACGCTATTATCAGAGACTAAGGAATCTATGAGATCACTGATTGCGTCACGATTAAAGATCGCACCTCCGCCGACGCTCAGAAAAGGATCGTTTGCATGGACACTGTTGTTTATAAACCGCGTTCTCAGGGCAAACAATTTACCAATATTGAATACTGCACCGCCTCCAAAAGTTGAGGGGGCTGCCGCATTATTTCTAAACTCGGCATCAACTAGACCAAGACCACCGCCTGGTGAAATAAGAAATGCACCTCCCGAACCGGAGGTAGGTACACCAATCCCGTTTCCATTTCTAAACGAGATCCGACGAACACCCAGGAAGCCACCATCATTTACAACACCGATCCGGGTTTCATTGTTTCCGCTGATCGTGACGTTGTTGGCCAAAGGACCAAACACGCCTATCGTACCGTTAACCTCAAGTTGTCCCAGCGTCAATATCAACGTCTGGGGCAGATCAAAAACAGCTGGGTCAAACACAACTGTCTTATCAAACGCCTCGGACAAGTAAGCCGCCGCTATCGCTTCACGCAGAGAACAGTCGTTATCGCAAACTTGGTCATCTGTATCAGCAGTTTTGTTTACCACAAATAATGTAGGCGTCCACTCGTACGCGCCGATATCTGGACGATTGTTCCCGTCGAGGTCACCATCCTGCGACCTTGGAAACCCTCGCTGATCAAACGCGGAAAAGCCTTCCGTGTTGGCGGCATCGATAGCAGGGCTGGTTGGTAGAAGGGCGACCGTAGATGTCAACCCACCGTAGTTTGCCAAGGGCATAAGCTGCGGATCTTGTCCGATTATATTACCCAACGTAACACCCGCAATCGTGCTGCCATTTGGGTTTTCAATTAAATTGAATCCCAGCGAAGTTAGTGGGCCAAAAACATCCGGAGATGTTCCATTCGCAGACATGTTGTCGCCGATGATACTATTTTTTGCACTGACCGCACCGGAACCGCGAATTCCACCTCCGCCAGAAGTTGCTGTGTTAAGGCTTATTGTTACATGAGTTAGCGAAACAGAGCCCTGGAAGTTATAGACTCCTCCACCAAAACGCCCAGAATTGCCACTTATCGTAGAGTTATAGATTTGCAACGAACCTTGCGGACTATCGTTAAATATGCCGCCCCCATCACCGGTTTGTGAGGAGGAGTTACCAACAATCGCTGAGTCCGAAATAGACATAAAACCACGATTGTGAATACCGCCACCTTGAAATGAGGAGTTATTCGAAATTGTAGAGTTAGCAATATTGAAGTTGCCCTGTTCGTTGTCGTAAGGTCCGTTACAGACTCCGCCGCATCCACTGTTAGCGGCCATGTTGCCCGTCAACATTGTCCGCATCACATTTACTGTACCACCATTGTTCTTCACCCCGCCGCCGAATACAGAAGATGCAACGTTGTTACTTACTATGGAGTCGTAAATCGTCGCAACGCCTCTGTTGATATGAACGCCAGGGGCAGAGCCGCCACTATTTGCCGTGATCGTTGAGTTGGTTATTGTCAAAGCTGCGTTCTCGGTCCGAATGCCTGCCCCAGTTTCTGCTCTGTTTCCAGAAATCGTAGAACTTGCGATTGAAACCGTCCCGATACCTAGAATACCCCCTCCGCCCCAGCCGCCATTGTAATTGTCTCTTATCGTCGATCCGCTAATATTCAGAGATCCATCGCTGTAGATTCCGCCGCCGGTACCATCGCCCAAAGTATTGTTCCTGATGTCTGACCCACTTACCGTTAGCATTCCGCCGCCGGTGTGATAAATGCCACCCCCACCACTACCGGCCCAGTTGGCGATCACGGCCGCGTTTACGAGCGCGAGCGCTCCTCTACTGTAAATGCCACCTCCCGTGAATTCACTATTTATCGGTGTAGTACTTCTTCCATTTGTTACTGTTAGGTTAGTTAACTGTAAAGTCGTTCCAACGTCCGTAACGAAGACCCTATTCGCATCGTTGCCGTTAATTGATAAAAGCGCTGTGCCAGGGCCAGTGATGATTAGCGATCCGTTGGAAGACACTGATAAGTGATTGGGCGTAATCATAATTGTCCTAGGAACGTTAAAGACTGACACATCAAAAACTATTTCATCGTCGCTTGTAGCCGCGTTTGCGGCTGCGACGGCCTCGCGAAGGCTGCAATCAGCATCACACACCCCATCATTGGTATCGTCGGTTTTCGTTACAACGAAAGTCGCGGCGCTGGACACGCCCGAAAACATCAAGACTAGAAGGGCCAATATAGGGAGCCTGTGGGAAACCGGATGATTCATAATGCTAATTCGATGAAACTGCGTGGAGTATTGCGGTAACGGTTAACAAAAGGAAAATCATCGACCCGTTAAATTCGCCTAAGTTTACCAGACCGCGCATACTCCGACAATAAAAATCAGATCAATGCCGGCTACGGAAAATTGACCGGAATCGTGTCCAATGTCCAACCCTTGTTGCCTTCAATTCGAAGTCCTCCAAAAAAGGTGTTTGGGAAATGTACTGTGTATGCTACATTGTTGCATAACAGGTGCAGGACACCTGTATCGTGTTGCGCCTATCAGAGGCGTTTGATCTTTGAAAACTCGATCGTGATGGGCCGAAAAAGTTTTTTCACAAAAACGCGGAATTTTGCCGAATGAGTGCAGTAACCGTACTAACTGCAACAGTTGCACGTTCCGACAATGGCCGGAACACGGCCGGAACGCGGGCTGAACGGATCGGAACGCCGAGGGTTGTGACCAGGGACACTGGCCTTTCTCGGATGGTGAGACGGTCGACATGGGTTAACCCACTCATGTCCAACAGTTAGCCGTCTCATTTGCGCATCCTTAAGTGAGACGACTCGAACGATAATTGGGGGGGTTAGGGTCAAAGGGATTGGCTAGCTCGTCAGCCTTCGATAGATATTCGGCATTCGTTCAGGGAGCGAGAGGACGTCGTCGATGATGGTGTAGCCGACGTCGCCGTACAGGTCGCGGAGTTCGGCTTCGGATTCGCGGTCGATGGTGATGCAGAAGGGCGTTATGCCGTTCGCCTTTGCCTCGATCAGAGCCTCGCGGACGTCCTCGCGGGCGTAGCGGGCGTCGCCGTAATCGTGGTCGTAAGGGCGGCCGTCGGTGAGGATGATGAGCAGTTTGGTCCGGTTCTCTTGGCCGAGCAGCTTATGGGCGGCGTGCCGGATAGCGGCCCCGAGCCGCGTGTTGTTCTGGAAGGTGATGCCGCCGATCCGCCGTTCGGTCTCGTCGGAGTATTTCTCGTCGAAATCCTTCACGACGTAGAACTTCACGTTCCGCCGGCCCTCGCTGGTGAATCCGTTGATCGAATAGACGTCGCCCACGGCTTCGAGCGCTTCGCTCATCAGGACCAGGCCTTCTTTCTCGATCTCGATTATCCGCCGACCCGGATAGGTGTACGGCTGCAGCGGGTTGCGTGTGATGGTCCTCGCGGTCGATGACGATTGGTCGAGCAGCAGCGAAACCGCGACGTCACGCTGCCGCCGCAGCCGCTTGGTGTAGATGTTCTCCGATTGGCGGCCGTCGGCCTTTCGGTCGATGACGAAATCGACCAGGGCGTTCAGGTCATAATCCTCGCCGTCGATCTCGCGATTGATCTTTGTCAGATTTTCCGGCTTCATCAGCTGGAACTGGTGCCTGATCGAAGAGATGACGCCGCGGTACCGCGAGCGTGCAAGTTCGACGAACTTCCGGTCGCCCTGCTTGACGCGCTTCTCGATCACGCGGCTCCACCCGACGCGGTAATCGTTCAGTTCGCGGTCCCATTCGTCATAGGCAAAGGCCTCGTCGCTCGGCTCCAGCGGCAGTTCCGGCATCTCGTTATGCGACCACGCTTCGGCACCCTGCAGGTCGTCGGGCTCGCCATCGTCGTCGTCGCTGTTCCACGCATTGAACAGATCGCGAAGGTCCTGCATCGTTTGCGGCCGCTCTTCGCGCCGCACCTTGTCCTCGATCGGCGACTCCTCTGCCCGATCCTGATCGTAGGAATATTCGCCTGTTTCTTCCGACTCCTCGCTCGTCGATTCCTGCGTTTGTTCCTGCGAGATGTTCTGGAAAAGGTTGTACACGCGGCTCGTCGCAAAAAGCGAATCGGCAACGGTGGGAAAGGAAACGGACAATGGATAATTGACAGTGGACGATTCCGAAGACTCTTGGGCATTCTCCATTGTCCATGGTCCCTTGTCCATTCGGTTCGGGATCCGTCGATTTGATGACAGGAATTTTTCGATCACGCTTTCGATCTCCGAAACGATCTGGCCGTAAAAGCTCCGGGCGTCGTCGGTCGCACCGCCGCAAAGCGTGATCTGAAAGAGCAGTTCGAAGGGAACCTGATGAAACGGAACATCGAAAATGAACGGCCTGTTCTTCTGCAGAAAAGCCTGCATCAGGTCAAGGTCGCGCCGCAGACCTCGATAGCTTCGCCGCAGGATCCCGTCGATCCTGGCGTTCTCCATCGTGGTGAAGATCTTGCGGGCAAGCCGCGGCTCCGGAAAGATGCCAAGCACCGCCTTGTAGTCGGATCCCCTCGGAAGCGACTTTCTCCGCCGGGCGATCTCTTCCCGGATCTCTTCGTCAGTCAGCGCACGCTCGCCCTTCTTCACGTCCTCGATATAGCCCGCGAGCGAGAACGCGTCGATCTCTTCGGCCGTTGCGGAATAAAGCTCCGCGAGCTCGGTGAATGCAGCCTTCAACTCCACCGTGTCCTTGGCGAACGTACCGAACTCGATCTGTCCTGCACCGTAAGCCGCAAGGACCTTGTAGAGTCGAAAATCCATCTCCTCGGTGTCGTATTCGGCGATCGACGCCGGCAAATAGATGGTCTTGCCGTCGCCGATCCGCGATTCCTGCGGGATAGCGGTAAGCGGTGCGATCTCGATATCGCGGCCGGTCAGGCCTTCGATGTAGAGCTTGAGGATGTGCTGGACCGCATCGAGCTGGAGCCCCGAGCGTGTTTCGCGCAGTTGGTCGTTCGACTGGCGTGTCTCAAGTGCGAAGTAGCTTCGCCGGGCCTTTGCCGAGCCCTGCTTCATTTGCGACAGGCCCTCTTCGATCCAACGCTCGAATTGGTCCAGCGAGACGTTTCTCAATGCAGACGACGAAGATCGAAAAGCGGCCAACGCGCTTTCGGCGTCGGTTTTGGCGATCTCCCCGGTCAGCCGCAGAACGCGCTTTATCGCGGCCGTACGGACGCTGCCATCCTCGGCACCGTCGAGCTTTATCCCCGCCACCTGCCCGAAGAACTTGGGTGTCGCTCGCAGGAAGGCGATCAGAACGGCATTGCCCTGCGGGGCGATCCGCTCGAGCACCGTGCACCAATCGTCGATCAGGTTCGGATTACGCCGAAGCACCTCGCCGCCCGCCGAAAGGAAATGGATCGCGACGCTGCCTCCTTGTTCGAGCATTACTCCCGTTTTCTCGGCCAGAAGCACCGCCTGCCCGCTATCGAGCCCGTCCAGAGCAGCCGGCAGGTTTACCCAAAGATCGGCTGCCATCCCGCCCGTTCTTGCAGCGAATTTCGACGCAAGCGCGAGCAGTGCTTCGGCGGCGGGGCGATCGGGTATGCCGTTATCCGTGGCAAGTTTTCCCAAGGCGGCTGCGACGGCCGGCGTGCTCTTCAGGAAGTCCGTACTGTGTTTTGCCGACCGGCCCGCGACATCCGCGGTCAAACGCAGCACCTCCGCCAGAAACCATGGATCGCGGACCGTCTCGGCAAGTTCCGGGATCAGCCCGAAGGTCTCGACCGCGGTAGAACTTGAAAGGATGAGCTGCCGGTTGCAGATCTGGAAGACAAAGGGCCTCGCCGCCTCCGGCACTTTCGAGAGGTTCCGAACGCCGCGGCCGAAAAAATCTGACCCAAGGTCGGCGCTCCCCATCGCGAGCCTTCGGCCGAGTTCTCCCCAAGACCGAAGGCCGTCGGCCGAAAGGACCTTTGCGGCCCGCGGAACGGCCTCGACGAAATCGCGGCTGACACGCAGGCTGACGCCGGCAAGCGACGCGCTCACCTCCACCGCCGCCCGCCGCTTGTCGGCAGGAAGCCGCGAAAGCTTGCCCGCCAGCGAGGCCAGCGTGTCCTTTTCGTTCCCTTTCATCCAGATTCAAGTTTAGGTAGCCCGATGCGGAACTTGCAACCGCCGCCGGGCTTTCGGGATGGATGGACGAATACTCCGAACGGGTAGTGTCTGAATAAAAGTAGATAGAATGACCGGCACGTGGGCCCGGATCAGCGCGGTGTCAGACTGATGCGTGCAAGGAACGGGAAGCTTTCATCCAAACGCGGTTCGAACAGGCCGGCCCGCGGCGACTGGCCGTCGTGGTAAATAAAAACGTGGAAACAGGAGTTCGCCCCGTATTCGATCAAGGCATCCAGCTTGCCGGCGCGTTCCATCTCCGCCAGCTTTCGCATAAGGAAGTTCTGCTCTTCGGCAGGCATGTGTTTTCGTGCAAGGTCGAACGCACAGCCGGATGTGTGCGGCGGCAGCGAACCTTCGCCGCGGACCTTGAAGGAATTCGCATTGTTCGAATTCAAAAGTATCTGGTAATCCATCGACCGCGTCAGCGACGTCACGCGAAGCGGCCGTTGGAATTGCTGAAAGTATGTGTCCGCCAGCTCTTGCAGGATCGGCTTTGCCTTCGGCTGGAACATCCGAAGCAGCCGCCGCCGCATCTGTTTTCGGTGCGATGCGTCGTTCAGGTCGTACCGTGCGCCCGCAAAATTCTCCGCTAGCTTCCTGAGCGGTTCGTACTTTGGATGACCCGGGGCGATCTCGGCCGTCCCGCCGCTGAAGCTGAATGACGAGAACGGCTTGTCTTGCGCGGAACCGCCGACATCAAGGTAGAAGCTCTCCTTCGCCATCGGCATTTCGATCAGCTCCCGATTCATCCTCTTCGACGCAAGGTCGGCAAAGTCCATCGGCTGTTCGTATCCGACGTTCTTCATCTGGGCGAGCTTGAGTTTTTGCTTGATCACGCCGTCGCCCATCAGCTCGCGTGGGACGTCCAACCCCGGCGGCCGAATATTCACCGGCGGCCGGCCCTCAAGCGCAAGCCGTTGGCGATCCGCAAGAAAGGCCGCCGTTACGTTCAGTTCCTCTTCCTCCGAGGTGGAAGATTCGGCCTTGATATCCGCTACGTCTGCCGCGTTCAATTCCTGCTCCTCGACCTCCCACGAGGCGATCAGGTCATCCAAACTGTCCTCGTTCTCGCCGCCAAGCGGGTCGATCACGCGGACGGGGATCCGAGACGTGCTCGGCGGCGGGGTTCGAAAGCCCCTTGGCCCGTTTCCGGGTTCGCTCCCCGAAACGACCAGAAACGCGATACCGCCGAATGCAATGATCAGCACCGTCATCCCGATCGCCGCAAGCAGCATAAGCTTTGAAGTGTCGGGCCCGCCCGCAGCGTTAGCGGCTGTTCCGGCTGCCGGCGGCAAGCCTGGCGCCGCCGCTGCCGGCGTTTGGATCGGTGCGGCCTGGACGGACACCGGAACTGCGGCGACGGGTTCGCGGGTCCCGCTGAATTCAAAGGTGATCTCGGTCCGGCTTCCCAACTTCAGCCGGTCGCCGTGCTTAACGAGCCTCGGCGGCCCCTCGACCCGTTCCGAATTTAGGAAGGTGCCGTTCGTCGATCCTTCATCGACAACGAGCACGTCGTCGCCCTCGCGGAAGATCGTCGTATTGACCCGGGAAAGGCCCTCGTCGTCAAGCATCAGCTGGGCCTCGGGCGTCCGCCCGATGCTCAGTTCGTTCCCGAGTTCAACGGTCTTTTCCTGGTGACCCGATCGGATGTGAAGTGAGACTTTCACGCGTCAATGGTGATGGTCTTCCGAAGCCTCTTTCAGCTTTGAAAGGTCCATCAATTTCGAGAATTCGCTGAAGTGGAACATCGACTCGTCGCGGCAGTGCTCGCAAAAAAACGTGACGTCCTCGCCGAGGTACATGTCCTTCAGGTGATAGGCGATAAAGCAGCCGTAACAACGCTGGATGCGTTTGCCAAAGTCTACGATCAGGGACTCGTCGTCGATCTTCTCCATTCCTTTTCCCGATTCTAACACAGCGTCCCGCAGCGGCCCGGCCACCGTATCTTTGCCTTCGGGGGCACCGCGCGGTGTAACTAAAGCACTACGCCGCGTTTTGATGTTTCGATGAATTCGACCAGCGAGTCCACTTCCGGGCAGCCGCTGATCTCTTCGCGGATGCGGGCAAGAGCCTGGGTGGTGTTGAGTTTGGACGAGAGCAGCAGGTGAAAGGCGTGCCCGAGCTTCTGGATGGTCTCGCGAGGATAGCCGCGACGCTTCATCCCTATGCGGTTCAGCCCGTAGCACTTCGCATGGTTTCCCTGGATGATCGCAAAGGGCGGGGCATCCTTGACGACGACCGAATAGCCTCCGACAAATGCTTCGTATCCCACGCGGCAGAATTGGTGTACGCCCGAGTAGGCGCCTACGTTCGCCCGGTCGGCGATCTCGACGTGTCCCGCAAGCGTCGCGGCGTTCGCCATGATGATGCCGTCCCCTAGCCGGCAATCGTGGGCCACATGAGCCTGCGCCATCAGCAGATTATCGTCACCAATTTCGGTGACGCCGCCGCCGCCGGACGTCCCGCGGTGGATGGTCACGAACTCCCTTATGTGGTTTCGTTTGCCGATGACGGTCGAGGTCGGCTCGCCTGCGTACTTCAGGTCCTGCGGAGCGAGCCCGATCGAAACGAACGGAAAGATCTGCGTCCCGGAGCCGATGGTCGTGCGGCCTTCGACGACGACGTGCGATCCCAGCACGACACCGTCTTCAAGCGTGACGCCGTCCCCGACGACGGAAAAAGGCCCGATGCGGCAGCCATCGCCGATCTCGGCGGAAGTCGAAATTATTGCGGTCTCGTGGATCTCGGCAGCCATATGGAGGGGGTCAGAGGTTTGCGGGCCGGTCGGCTATCACGCTCATGATCTCGGCCTCGGCGGTGACATTCCCATCAACCAGCGCGACGCCCTTCATCCGCTGCACCTTAGAACCGATCCGAAGGGCGGTCACTTCGAGGATTAGCGTATCGCCGGGCACGACCGGTTTACGGAAACGGGCGTTCTCGATGCCGCTGAAAAATGGGATCTTGGCGTCGCGGTCCTCAAATTCGCGAAGCGCAAGGATCGCGCCGACCTGCGCCAAGGCCTCGATCTGCAGCACGCCCGGCATCACGGGGGCTCCCGGAAAGTGGCCGGAAAAGTAATGCTCGTTCGCAGTGACCTGCTTGACCCCGACGATCCGGACACGCGGCTCCAGTTCGATGATCTTGTCTACCATCAGGAACGGAAATCGGTGCGGAAGGATCTTTTGGATCGCTGTCGAATCGTAAACGATCTCGGTGTTCGCCATATAACAAAAGTCAGCAGCCAGTAGAAGAAAAACTTCGACCGACCACTGACTTGGTCAAGATCAATATGCCCCTGGTTACGGCTTTGTCGTTGCCGCACTGCCGGCAGGACGGGCATTGTAAAACGTGATGAAATCTTTCGTCACGTCGTACTTTTCGTCAAAGCCCATCAGGATGCCGGACTCTTCCAGCTTAGCGCCGTCGAGTATCACCGCATAACCCTTGGCCTTTGCATACTCGTTCATCGCCTTGATGATGTCGTTAAAGACCGGGCCGACCACCACCTGATAGCGGCCTTCATACTTCCTCTTTCCGTCCTCCTGCAGCCGCTTGATCTCGATCTCGAGGTTCTGCGCTTCTTCGATCTTGGCTGAAAGATTGGCCTGGTTCGTTGTAGCCGGAACGCCGGCCGGTGGAGGCTGCTGCGCCTTCTGGATCTCGGTCGCCAGGCCCTGAAGCTTGGTCGACTTCGTTTTCAGGTCATTGTTCAGCGTCTCAAATTCCTTATCGAGCGCGGCCAACGCCGCGCGGAAGCGGGTGATCCCGTCCTTCTCGGCCGCGAAAACGTTGATATTCACCAGTCCGATCTTGCCGGTACCCGCCGCCGGGACCGTTCCCTGGCTGAATGCTGACGCTGCAAGAGCGGCCATGATGCCGAGGCAGCCGAAAATTAACTTGGATCTTCTCATTGTAAAAACTACTCCTTAAAATTGCACACCAAATGATTCTGTTGGATAGGTCCGCTCTATTTGAAACTATTTCTTCCGATTTTGTTGCCTGCTTGCGGGCATTTAAATGAGAAAGAGTGAAATCTTATTTGATTGGGCCATCGATGTCAATCTGCGTATCAGAAGGTCCGCCCAACCGTAAACCTGAATCCGTTCCTCTTTCCGGGCAGGAAAATGTTGGGTAATTCCTCCGTGAAGCCGAGCTTGGCATTCGGGTTGTAATAGTAGATCAGCCTGAACGGAACGTTCACGATAGGGACCTGGACGCGGAGCTCGACCCCCACGCTCGATTTGAAATCTTTGAGTTTCGAGAATGTCGAGTCATCAACGCGAAGCAGCGAATTCTGCTGGACCTCGCCGCGAAGATAGAGCTGCTGTACCTCGGGCGAAAGGGATGTCGGGCATCCGAACCGGTTTCCGCGGCAGAATTCGTTGATGAAGTCGGTCTTGGTCATCACGCGCCCGCGATAGTAGAGGATGCTCCCGAAACTGCTTTCGAGCACCGGAGTGTTTATCAGCCCGAGTGCGGTCAGACGGCCCGGCCCCAGCAGCTGATCATCCGGCAAAAACTCGGTATTGATACGCTGGGTCCCTGTTTTCCTAAGGTTAAAGACGGTACCGACATCGGCGAATGCTGCCAGAGTTGCAGGCCCGAAAATGGGTATCCGGTACTCAAGGTTCGCCAGTATCTGCGTGTCGCCGCCGATAAACCGGTAGTTCTTTGCGAAGAGCGCAGGGTTCGCTCCGTCCGGCCCGGTAACGGTGCCGATGCCGGCCAATTCGATCGGGATCTCCGGATTCTCGAAGCCCGTCGCCGGGATCGCCGTCCCGAAAGAATTCGTTACGACCGAAACATTCCGGCTTGTGACATAAGTATCGAACGGTGCGATCGGGCCGATGCTCCGCGAATTATAGCCGCGGATATCGTTCTCGCTTCCTAGGAAGTACCTCTCGTATGCGGGCACCCCGCCGACGAACGCGATCGAGTTGGCCGTTCTCACCTTATCGGTAAGTGCGAACGCGCCGATCGTCCCCGCCTGGACACGGAATGCGAAAACTTCCGGATTCTTCGTGTTCCGGCGGCGGACCGGGATAAATTTCGAGAACGAGAGGTTCGGCTGGTATGTCCGCACGTCGCCGCCCAGGCCCGCGAGGGCGAACGATGCCGCAAATTGCGTTCCCCGAAGGGTGTCGATCCCGTTGGCGGCGGGCTGCCGCGTATCGTAAACGAAAGTCCCGGTCACACGGCTGGTAATGATATTCGGCTGTTCGTAAATGATCGGGATCCGCTCCGACGGGTCAGCCGATTGATTGATCGGCGGGTCCTGAATCGACGTCGCCGAGAACTGATAGGTAAGCCCGACCCTCGAGAACTGCGTGAACGCACGTTTCCTGAACGCGAGTTCCGACAGCGGGGCCGTTGCAAATACGTTGGCGCCGTAGGTCGTCTGCGTAAAGAGGTTGCTCTCGTCTGTGATGATCTGCCCGAGCGGATTGAAGAGATCGTCGAGGATGTCCTGATTTTGCGTCAGGAACGTTCCTTCGCCGAAGAATTTGTAACGTGAGGCAAAGATCGAAAACCCGACTGAGATCGGCCTGTCCCTAAAATAGGGTTCCTGATAGCTGAACTGGATGCTCTGCTGGCGGTTGCCGGCCCCGAGCGCGAACGAGAGGATCTCGCCGCGGCCGGCCAGGTTGTTCGTCGAATATTCAAGACCGAAGAAGTTTCCGCCGATGCCGGAGATGCCGCCGTTAAAAGAGATCTGCTGGCGGCCTTTTTCCCTTACCTTGACAAGAAGGTCAACGTCGCCCTGTTCCTCGTCGGTCCTTATCTCAACGTCCTGGTCCTTGTCGATCGGATCGAAATACTGCGTCTGGTTCACGCGCGCGACCGAGATCTCAAGGTACCGGGAGTTATAAATGTCGCCTTCGTTAAGCAGGAATTCGCGCCTCAGCACGCGGTCGCGCGTGAATGTGTTGCCGGTGAATTCCAGCCGTCTCAGGCTGAACTGTTTGCCCTCTTCGATACGGATCGTGATATCCACGATACCCTCGTTCGGGTTTGTCGGATTGTCCTTGAACTCCGGCTCGAATTCGGCCGTATAGTTCACGAATCCCTGGGCGCCGTAGACCGTTTTCAGGTTCTCGTAAACCGCATCCTGCAGCCGTTTGCCGTCCGCGATCTCGCCCGTCTTCAGCCCGACATAGGCCAGGATCTGCTGCTCTGAAAAGATCGAATTGCCCTCGACCTTCAATTCGCCGACGCGAAAGACCCGGCCTTCGCTCACCGGTACGACGATCCTCAGGGTATCGTCCTTCGACGTCAGGAGCGGTATCGGCAGCACGATGATCGGGACGAAACCCGTCCGTTTCACACCCAGCCCGACCACCTCCGGCTCGCCGATTCTTGCCTGGAAATAACCTTTTGAGAACATGTAGGACCTGACGTTTCGCTGAAGGTCGTACTCCAGCTTCCGCATGTCCAGGATGTCCTCGCCCTTGAACCGGGCGATCAATCCGGTCTCTTTTACAAGCTCAAGGGCGTTGCGAAGTTCGCCGTCCTTGAACTTCTCGTTCCCTTCAAAATCGATCTCGACGATCCGCGACCGGTTCCCCTGGTTCACTTCGAATGTGATCGCGATAGACGTTGCCGAAACTTCCTCTTCCCGTACGTCGACAGTCGCGTTCGGATAGCCTTTACTCGCGAGCATCTCACGCAGGATGCGCGTGGCCGCGCGTGCCTTTACGGGGTCGTAAACCGATTCCTTTGATATGCCTGCCCGCTGCTCGCGAAATGCCTTAAGGATGTCCGATTCCGTGATCGACTTAGCTCCCTGGAATTGAAGGTCGCGGATGATCGGCCATTCGCGCACTTCGAAGATCACGTTTACGCCGCCGCGAACGCCTTCGGTCGTCAGCACGCGTGTTGCCGTCTTATCAAAAAAATTCAGCGAGAGAAGCTCGCGAAGGTCCCGTTCGAGCGCGACGGGGTCGTAGACGTCTCCGGGCCTTGTCTTGATGTAGTACAGCAGGTCGTCGTCCCTCAAGCGTCGATTACCCTGGATATCGACCGTTTCGACAATCTGCTGCTGAATCGAGGAGGAGAACTCATCCGCATTGGCAATAACTTCTGCCCGGGCTGGGGCCGCTAAAAAGGCCAGTAACGCGAGTGCAAGCCCGACTGCGCTGAATTTGAGCATAAGAAAAGTTAAACCCCTTTAATAGCGGCCGCATTCGCCGCGATCAAGGTCCGGCGGGCATAAAGGCAACCTAAATATTACCAAACACGAGGGTTATACCTTCAGTTCGGCCGGGAACAGGACAAAGAGCTTGGGGCCGGAGAATGACTCAACTTTTGATTCGACCGGTACGGCCGAGGTTGCCTTGCGCTCGCCCTTATCACAAACTTCCGAATTATACAGGTAAAGAAAAGAAAAATGAAAAGCGGAACTGGGGCGAAATAGGGCCCGGGCGGCTCTTTCGGCGGCCCGAAACCGATCGACATTTCGTCGGAGCTCCGCCCGCTTCCGGCCGTTAGGAGAATATGCGAGGGCCGTCTGTGATACCTATTTGGTCCTCGGTACGCATTTCTGCTGGACGGGGTCCCAGACCTCGTCCTTTCCGCAGGGGTGGGCGGCTCCTTCACCCTCTGCCTTCTCGGCCCCTTTCGTTCCCTTGTCTTTTGCCTCGCCTTCGGCTTCGTTCGAGATCGTCTCTTGATCGTCTTCCATGAATTTCTACCTCTTCAATTTTCGGTGATCAACGATATCTGGATGCCGCCCGACTGCTTACTGTAAAGCAGTCCTTTCGAGTCCGGTGTCCATGCCAGGCCCGCATAAAATATCGTCGCGTCCGTGTTCGCCGTCACCTTCTTCGGTGTCCCGCCGCTCAGCGGGAGTACGTGGACATTATCAACGGCATCCTTTCTTTCTGTGTAAGCGATCCACCTTTCGTCCGGCGATAACCTGATGCCGTCCTTCCGCGCTCCGGAGATCGTCACGGCCCGGGTCCGGTTTTGAGTTGCGGACAGCTTCGAAAAATACACCTCCGACGCCGCCTGGTTCTTCTGCACCGCATAAACGCGGTCCGAAGCCTTTCCCCAACCGAGAAGATCGATCTGGCCGGGATAATGGCCGAGGATCGTCACCGTGCCGGCTTCGAGCACCGCGAGCCAGTTGTCGGCGGACATCACCGGTGAGCCGGAGCCGCCGGCTATGACAAAAGCGATCTTACTTCCGTCGGGCGACCAGATCCCCGAAACGGCCGCCGCCCCCTCTTCCAGGTCAGTCGCCATAGATTCGCCGGATCCGTCCGCAGCCGCGATCCAGAGGTTGTACCTGCCCGACCGCTTTGAGACGTAAACGATCCGCGTCCCGTCCGGAGACCAGTCGAACAGGCTCGAGGTCAGGTCATACGGCGTGATCGAATACGCCGTCCTTGCAACACCGTCCGCCGTCAGCTTCGTTTCCCTCTGATCGGTGATGCCGAACCGGTGGATAGAATAGTCGATACCGTCCGAGCGCAGGTAGGCGATCGCGTCACCGGACGGCGACCACTTCGGGCAGCAGCCGGTCGAACCCACGGTCAGCGGCGGCGGCCCGCCCTCGGCCGCGGTTGCCTCCACACGCACCGTGCTGGTGAAGATCTTCGGGCCGTCGCTCGTGGACTGGTATGCGATCCTCGATCCGTCGGGCGACATCACCGGAAAGAGGTCCATCGTGACGCTCGAAGTTATCGCGGTCTCGCGGCCTGAGGTGAGGTCGTTCAAGTGGACGCTCGCCTCGTCTGTATAGGAAGGAAAGGCTATCTGCCGTCCGTCGGGCGAAACGGCGGGCTCCATCGAATTCACGCTGCTGAACGTGACCTGCCTTGCGGCAGCTTCCGAGAGGTCATAGACAAAGACCTGGTTCGTCCCCGCGCGGTCTGAACAGAATGCGAACCTTCGCCCGTCGGGGAACCATGCCGCGGCCCAATTGTGGTTGTCGCCGTCGGTGAGTTGCCGCGCGGCCCCCGTTTTAAGCGACCGCAGCCAGATCTGCTCGCGGTCTCCCCTCGCCGCGACGGTGAGAAGCTGTGTCTCATCCTTCGAGATGGCAAAATCGCGCTTGACCCTTCCTTCGATCCCCGAAAGGTCCAGAGTGCGGGCCGTACCCGAAGCAAGTTCGATCTCTTTCAGTTCGGTACCGTTCGTAAAGAACATCGCCTTGCCGTCGTTCCGCCATTTCTTCAGGACGTGATCGGCCGCTTCTCCCTCGACTTCCGTCAGCAGTTCCGGTGCCCCGCCGAGGAACGAGACCGACCAGATCCCCCAGCCTCCTCCGCGGTTCGAAACGAACCCGATCCGCTGGCCGTCCGGCGACCACACCGGGAACTGGTCGGCGAACTTCATGTCGGTCACTCGGATCGGCTCGCCCCCGGTCGGCTGCTTTATGTAGATCGCACTCCGCCCGTTTTGACTCAGTGCGAAGGCGAGCAGCCTGCCGTCCGGCGAGAAGCTGAGCGAGGTCAGCGCCGCGCCGACCTGCCTCTTGACCCCGAATATAGGTGTGATCCGCGTCCCCGCTCCTCGGTCCGACGCGAATGGGAGCACTTCGGTTTCGGACGGCCAGATCAGCCCCGTCCGCCATGCGGCCAGCCCGGCCGCGATCAGGACCAGTAGGGCGATCGCGCCGACAACGGCCGCACGCCCTTTCGGTGCCGGGCCCGGTTCCGTCGATTCGTCCGTCTCGCCCCGGTCGGGTTCGGAGCGGCCCTGGCTCCGCTCGTCCGTCGGCTGCACTTCGGTCAGGGTGGTCAATCGCGTTCGCGGCACGCCACCGAGTCTCGCGACCCCCTCGAATGAAAGCTCGTCGTTAAGCTGCTCGAGGTCGTCGAGGAATTCTGTCACCGAGCCGTACCGATCGTCCGGCTCTTTTGCGAGCAGTTTTTGGAATATCGGGTCGATCTTCACCCCGATCCTGCCCGACAAAAAAGCCGATACGGGCCTCGGATCCTTCTGAAGGATCGCACTGATCTTGTCGGATTTGGTCTGTCCGCGAAAGGGAAGAGCTCCAGTCAAAAGCTGATAGAACAGAACGCCGAGACTCCATATATCGGTCCTCGCGTCGGCCGTTCGCCCGCGAAGCTGCTCCGGCGACATATACGAGGTTGTGCCGGCGATCATTCCCTGCCTGCTCAGTTCCGGATCCTCATCAAGGCCCGTGGTTCGCTTTGCCAGCCCGAAATCCACGACCTTCAGTCCGCCGTTCCGCGTGATGATCACGTTCGCCGGTTTGATGTCGCGATGGATCACGTCGCGTGCATGCGCCGCCTCGAGGGCCTGGGCGATCTGCTTTACATATTCAAAGCATATCGTCAGGGCGATCGGGCCCTGATGGACAAGTTCGTCGAGCGTCACCCCTTCGACGTACTGCATCACGATGTACGGGCGGCCTTCGTGCTCGCCCACCTGGTGGACCGGGCATATGTTCGGATGGTCGAGTTGTGCGGCTGCCCGGGCTTCGCGAAGTATCCTCTTGGCGGCTGTGCCGGGCCCCGATGCTTCGAGGATCACCTTGATCGCCACGTTTCGCCGAAGCTTCTTGTCCCTTGCCAGGTAGACCGAGCCCATGCCCCCGCTGCCGATGGGTTTGACGATCTCATATGTCCCGATCGTCTCGCCGCCGTGAAAGGCCGGCTCCTCTTTCGGCGGCCAATCGCCGCCTGCCGCGATCGCCGGGACCTCGAGGAACTCACTTTCGTAGGAATCAAGCAGCGTCTCGACCTCGGCCTGGAGGGCAGCGTCCCCCGCGCATGCCTTTTCCAAATAGGACGGACGTTCGCTCGGCTCGATCGATAGAGCATTGTAAAAAACGTCCTTAACTTTTTCCCATTCGGCATCTGCCATAGGATCATTTGCCCGGTCCCAACTCGCGTCGGAGCCAGGCCTTTGCCGCCGCCCAATCGCGTTTGACCGTCGCCTCAGAAACGCCTAGCGCTTCCGCGGTCTCGCTGACATTCAAGCCCGCGAAATACCGAAGCTCCACCACCTTCGCCTGCTGCCGGTCTTTTTCTTCAAGCTTTTTCAGCGCATCATCCAGTTCCAGCAGGTCCGTCCCCGGTCGGACACCCGCCCCCAACCCGGTATCGAGGCTGATCATCTCGGCCCCGGCACCTCGCTTCTTTCGGTTCCGGCCGCGGGCGTAGTCGACCAGGACCCGGCGCATTATCTCCGAAGCCAGCCAGAAGAAATGCGCCCGGTTCTCCCAGATCACGTCACGCTGCTCGGCGAGCTTGATGTAGGCCTCGTGGACGATCGCCGACGTTTCGAGCGTATGGTTCGCACGCTCGTGCCGAAGATGCCGCCGGGCCTGCCGTTTGAGTTCGTCATAAATGAGCGGCACTAGTTTGTCGAGCGCATCCCGGTTACCGGAATTCCACTCCGCTAGCAATTCGCTAACCTGTTCGGGATCACCCGTTGGAAGATTGACTGGGAGCATACGCGGATGAGCTGACCTGGGAACCTTTTGAACGGTAGGTCGAGGATAGCCAATACGCCAAATGCTGTCAATATTTTCCGGCTTCTGAAAATAGTTGAAATTATTTTGAGCCCATTTCCAAAAATTTGTCGCGGTGTATAGGTGAGAAGCAAAAATACTTCTCCTCTGCGGTCCCGAAAATGACGGACCATTGACAACCAAAGGTTGAGCGTCCCCCTGAGGCCGGTATCACCCATTCGCTATCGTGGTGGCTGTTTCAGATTTCAGGCACCTGCCGCCAAAATGGGGACGGATTCGGAAACGCGGCTGCCCCAACCAGGCTCGGCAACCAGCATACTCCCACTACCGGCAAGATCGAAGGAGCGTCCGTTAAGGATATCCCGGTCTTGCCGGCCTCTTTATTTTAAGTTCAGGAAATTAAACTAGGGCTGTGAAACGGCACGCTGAAGGCCGTCGGCCATGATGGGACGAAACTCGAGCCGGTCGTCCGCGACAAAGATCTCGACCGCGCTTTCTTCGTCGAGCTTGCCCTGGATTAGTGCCTCCGACAGTTCGTCTTCGACATACTTCTGCAAGGCACGCTTGAGCGGGCGGGCCCCGTAACTCCTTTCTGCGAGCGTCTTCTTGACAAGCCAGTCGCGGGCCTCGTCCGTCAGGGTCACGGACAATCCCCGGTTCTCGATTATCAGATTCAGTTTCGCGATCTGCAGATCGACGATAGCCAGCAAGTCATCGTCCGATAGTTCATCGAAAATGATTATCTCGTCCAGCCGGTTAATGAACTCCGGAGCAAAGGTCTGTTTCACCTGAGAGAGGACCTGTTCTTCCATCTTCTCGCGAGTCGATTCCGCATTGCCCTGGAACCCGACCGCCGTCCGCTTCTGGATGTATTTGGCCCCTAGGTTCGACGTCATGATAAAGATCGCGTTCCGGCAATCTACCGTGTTCCCCTGCGCGTCGGTCAGGATGCCGTCCTCGAAAACCTGAAGCATCACGTTGAAAAGGTCTGGATGGGCTTTCTCGAACTCGTCAAAAAGGATCACCGAATATGGCGAACGCCGCAGCTTTTCGGTCAACTGGCCGCCCTCTTCGAATCCGACATACCCCGGAGGCGAGCCGATGAACTTCGCGACCGCATGCTTTTCCATGAACTCGCTCATGTCAAAGCGGATCAGGGTCCGTTCGGTCCCGAAAAGGTATTCGGCCAGCGTCCGTGCGACCTCGGTCTTGCCGACGCCCGTCGGCCCGAGGAATAGGAACGAACCGACCGGACGCCCCGGATTCTTTAGTCCCGCACGCGACCGCCGTATCGCCCTCGCCAACGCTGAGATCGCCGGCCGTTGCGAAACGATGCGCTTGTGCAGTTCATCCTCGATCTTCAGCAGTTTTGCGGCTTCTTCCTGCCTTATCGATGCCACCGGTACGCCCGTCCAGCGGGCGATGACCTCGTCAACGTCGTCCTTGGTCACCTCGACCGCAAAGAACGAATCTTCCAGCGTTTTCAGCTCGAACGAGATTATCTGGTCCTCGTTCGCGGCAGCCCGTTTCCAGTTCGCGACCGTCTCTTTCCATGACGGCTCGCCGGTATTCTCGTGCTGGTACCGCAGCTTTGCACGTGCTCCGGCCTCGTCCAGTACGTCTATCGCCTTGTCGGGCAGGAAGCGGTCGTTGAGGTAGCGATTTGATTGCCGGACGGCGGCCTCAAGCGCGTCCTTCGAATACCTGATCTGGTGAAACGCCTCGTAGCGGTCCACGATCCCGCGGATGATCTCGAGCGCCTCTTCCTCGTTCGGCGGCTGCACCTTCACCGCCTGGAAGCGGCGTTCGAGTGCCCGGTCTTTCTCGATCGTCTTGCGGTATTCGCCCGGCGTCGTGGCACCGATCACCTGCACCTCGCCACGCGACAATGCAGGCTTCAGGATGTTCGCCGCGTCAAGCGTCCCTTCGGCCGAGCCGGCACCGACCAGCGTATGAAGCTCGTCGATGAAAACGATGTTCTCGTCGTTCTCTTTCAGCTCGGTCATTATCTTCTTCAGCCGCTCTTCGAACTGTCCCCGGTATTTCGTGCCGGCAACGATCGCCGATAGGTCGAGCGCTAGGATCCGTTTATTCTCGAGAAAACTCGGCACTGCCCGGTCGATTATCTTCTGCGCAAGGCCCTCGATTATCGCCGTCTTGCCGACGCCCGCCTCGCCGATCAGTACCGGGTTGTTCTTTGTCCGCCGGCAGAGTATCTCGATCAGCCGCTCGATCTCCGGCTCGCGGCCGACCAGCGGGTCGAGCTTGCCCTGGGCGGCATCTTCGGTAAGGTCGCGCGTGAATTCCTGCAGGTTCGGCGTCCGCGAAGGCTCCGGCATTACCGGCTGGCCCGTCGGCAGCCCAAGTTGCCGGCCAAGCTCGTCCCGCACGTCCTGTGGGCGAAAACCGAGTTGAAAAAGTATCTCGGCCGCGATCGAACGCTCTTCGCGGGCCATGCCCAAAAGAAGGTGCTCCTGGCCGACCTGGCGGCTTTTCAGAGCCCGCCCCTCTTCGCTCGCGTAAAATAAGATCCGTTTGGTTTCGGGTGAGAGCAGCAGTTCGGTGGATTGGGGGATGCGGTCGCGGACGACGATGCGGTCTTCGATCTCTCTCCTGACGGAATCGACGGTAACGCCGCGGCGGCCCGGAAAGTAGCGTGCCGCTATCGTCTTGTCCTCGCGAAGCAGACCGAGCAGGAGATGCTCGGGTGCTATAACGGGTGAACCGTATTGAAGTGCCTCGTAGCGGGCGAAGAAGATTACTCGTCGAGACCTTTCGGTATACCGTTCGAACATAACGTCAGTGCATCGCCCGTCCCAAATGACCGGAAAGGGCCCCGCGCAGGCTCAGGAAGCTGATCAAATTCAATAAATTACGAACTTGGCTAACTAAAGACGCAAACGAAAGCGAAATCCAAAAGATTAATTCGTCATTTTCGACCGCGAATCGATCTTGATCTTCTCGGCCTGCGGTATCTCGACCACCAGCGGATCGCGCTTCGTCTTGATGTTCTTGAGCACGCCGGCCGCCGAACCAAGCTCCACCTTCGACGAAAGAACACGTGTCACGCGTTTGGGAAGCAGGATCGGGGCGATGCTCGCGACCGAATCGGAAAGCGCTACGATGTCACCGCCGCCTGACCAGTGCTGCCGCACCACGGTCTCGTCCGACCGGTTAACCAACCGAAGTAGCGTCAGGGCAACCACGTAGATGTCATCGACCTGCCCGATGAACGGAAAAAAGTCCGGGATGAAGTCCAGCGGTGAGATCACGTATACGATCGCCGCCAGGAACAGCGCCTTTTCCGCCGTAGGTACGCGCGCGTCCTTAAGCAGCCTCCCGAGCAGCAAGACCATGTTCGGAAGGAACATAAGGAAATTCCGCATCCGGCCCTTCGCCTGCCGCCGCGAACGCTTTACTCCTTTATCATTACCGCTGACAATGTCCGCCATTCTTCGTTCCCTCTTTCGTTTGGTTAGAGTCTATGAACTACCGGCGCTTTGTGCAAGTTTCACCGCCCGGCGTTGTATGGTAAATTCAGTTCGGAGTCCCTGCTTCAGCAGGCCTTCCGCAATAGGTGGCCGGCTAAAGCCGGGACTCCAAGCTTATGATCCTTCAACAGATCCGAGAACGAGCGGCCGCCGATCCTCAGCACATCCTTCTGCCCGAGGGCGAAGACCCTCGCGTGCTTGCCGCCGCCGAGATCTGCTCTCGCGACAAGATCGCGAGGATCAGTGTGCTTGGAGATGAAGAAAAGGTGCGGGCCGCCGCGTCCGCCGCAGGTGCCAATCTCAACGGCGTTGCCATCATCGACCATCGAAAGTCCGCGGATTTTGGCCGGATCGCAACCCTTTATTACAGCCTTCGCCGGGCAAAAGGCACCACACTCGAAGAGGCCGAGCAGGCCGTCAAGGACCCGCTCTATTACGGCAACCTGCTTGTTCGCGAGGGCAAGGCCGACGGCTCCGTCGCCGGTGCGACCAACACGACCGCTCACACGGTCGCCGCAGCCATTCGCTGCATCGGCGTCAGGGCGGGCTTTCGCATAGTCTCGTCGTTCTTCCTGATGGTCGTGCCTGATAAGAAGTTCGGCGAGAAAGGGGCGATGATCTACGCCGATTGCGGCGTCGTGATCGAACCCGACGCGGGCGAGCTTGCCGAGATCGCCATCGCGTCCGCCGATTCCTGCCGGGCCCTCATAGCTGCTGAGCCCCGCGTCGCGTTGCTTTCGTTCTCGACGAAGGGAAGCGCAAAGCACAAGAGCATCGATAAGGTCGTAGAAGCCGTAAAGACCGTCCGGGCCCGTATGCCGGATCTGAACATCGACGGCGAACTCCAGGCCGACGCGGCCCTCGTTCCTTCGGTCGCGGCATCTAAAGCCCCCGGCTCGAGCCTGGCCGGACGAGCGAACGTGCTGATCTTTCCCGACCTGAACGCCGGCAATATCGCTTATAAGCTGACCGAACGCCTGACCGGGGGTACCGCGATCGGGCCGATCCTTCAGGGCCTCGACCGCCCCTGCAACGACCTCTCCCGCGGCTGCACAGCCGAAGACATCGTCGACGCCGTCGCGATCACCGCCGTCCAGTCACAAGCCCGCCGACGTGCGGCGATCAGCGAATAAGCCGGGCGGCAAAACCCCATCCAAAGACCTGCCCGTCGGTAACTGCCAGAACGAGTTCGTTCCGGCCTCGCCGAAGATCAAGGAAAACATTCTCAAAGCCTGGCTTAACGAAACCCATGAATTCCGGGTGGCGGCTTTCGTAGCTATTGACGCCGTTATAGACGGCCGCCCCGTTCAGGTACACCACCACATCATCCGAATAGCCCAGTTCAAGCTTTGCCCTTCCCGCTTCGGCCGATTCGATGAACGTCCTTGCAAACGCAGTCCGTCGGCCTCGCGTCACCGTGAAGATCCGATTTAGGTTGACCAGCCCATTCTCTTCAGCGTTGGCGCGTTTCCAATCTTTCAGCTTTGCAACATCGAAGCCGGGCTCGGGAGTCGCCGGGCCGCCGTCCGCAGCTTCCCATTCAGTAAGGAAGCCCTTGAGGCTTCCGGGATCCGGGTCGTTGGACAAGGGCCCGGCATTTGCGTCCGGTACTCGCGGACGGATCGAGATATTGCTCAAAGCGGCTCCCCATTCTTGAGGCTTGTCGTTTACCCGGCCCCAGAAAGCGACCCTTCCTTTGCCGGTCGGCCCTCTAAGCCGGTCCACTTTCAGCACCGGCTCTTTTTCTCCGTTCACGAAGACCTCGAGTCGGGCCCCACGCACCTCTACCCGCAGCCGGGTCCAGGCCAGCCGCGGAAGGGCGATATTCGAATTGAATTCGGGGTAAAGCTGCCACGTAGAACTACCGTTGATCCGGGGCGAATACTGCAGTGCATTGTACAGACCGGAACGATGAAGCCGCAGGTAAATATTTTCGTGATATGTAGCCGACTCCCGCCGAAATAGGATACCTACGAAGTTTCCATTTTCCATCGGGGCCACATCGAACTCTATGGTGCCGTCGGCGAACTCGGCGTCGCTGCGGATCACTTGGGTATTGTTCCGAAGCCACATCGCCTGACGGCCGGCAAACTCGGCAAAGCGAACATCGACGGCCCGTTCGGCGTTCTCGACGAACCAATCGCCGTTTCCTCCCGGCACGGGCGTCCGCGTCGGTTGGGCTTCATGGATCGCACTGAATTGAAGAATAAGAAGGCAGATCGAGATCAGTCTAAGGGCAAGGCGCATCGTTGATCGCTCCTATCGCTAATTAGGCCCTTGATCGTACAGCATCCGCCGTATTCAATATTGAACGTTCTTGCTTGCCCTGAAATATTCTCCCGGCGTGACTTTCATAAGGCGGCGGAAGTGACGGTGAAAGTGGCTCTGATCGGCAAATCCTACGGCGGCGGCGGTCTCCGCGATCGTGTGCCCGAGCCGGATCAGCCGTTTCGCCTCGGCAACCCGGACCTGGGTCTGGAATGCGTGCGGAGGCACACCGACCGCCTTCGAGAAGACGCGATTGATGTGGAAACTGCTGAACCCTGTGAGACGCTCCAACTCTGCCAGCGATATGTTGCGCTCAAGATTATCGATGATATAGTTTTGGATCATGTCGACGACCACCGGTTCGCGGCCGGCCTCCTTAAGAGCCCGCCCCGTGTTTGCCCGCCGCATCATTAGGTCGATCAGAAAGTCCTGAAGCAGAGATCCTTTTTCAAGCGGCGTCGCTCCGGCCTCGCTCGCGCAATGAAGGGCCAGAAAACCTTTGATCAGCCCGGTATCAAAGATCATGCAATCCCGAAAAAAAGGCATCGACCTTTGGCTGGTTGGGGACTCTGAGAGAAGTTCCTCGAACACGCCCGGATCGATATAGGCCGATCGGAACGAACACCCTGTGTCTGTGCTGTTTGAATGGACCTCGCCGGGGTGGACGATGAAAAGGCTTGCCGCCGGGGTATCGTGCCGCCCACGGTAAACAAGCTCCCCGCCGCCTTCGGTCACAAGGCAGAGTTGGTATTCCTCGTGCCAGTGCTTTGGATAGGGCTCGGCCACCGCGACGCCCATCCTGTATTCGATACCATCGATGGCTGCGTCCCACCAAACGCGGATCTCATCGCGCTTCTCTCTCGCCATAATTTCGACGACCGCCCCCGAAGCCCCGGCTATTTTAGGATGCACCCAGGGGCCGCCGGGTTTTAGGACAGCTCTATTTTCGGGTCGCCGGCAAGAATGCCGCGATGCGCAGAGGGCCGCCCGACCCGCCCTTTATCTTCATCGGCAGGGCGACAATATGGAAACCTTTCGCAGGCAGCTTGTCGAGATTCGCGACGTTCTCAAAGGCCGGGATGTCGTTGGTCATCAACGCCACGTGCGAGCCGAACGTCGTCGATTGCCCGCGGTCGATGCTTGCGGTGTCGATGCCGACCGCCTTGAATTTGCGGTTCTCCACCAGCCACTTTGCGGCATCCGGATGGAGGCCCGGAAAATGAAGGTCCTTCACCGCTTCGGGCCCTTTCTGGTCGGTGCCCAAGTAGGCCTTCTTGTCCGGCCACTTTGCCCCGAACCCGGTCCGAAACAGGATGATCGCCCATTCCGGGATCTTCCCGTTCGCCTCTTCCCACGCCCTTATGTCGTCGGCGGTGATCTCGTAGTCGCGGTCGGCCGCTTTGGCCGAAACGTCGATCACCACGCCCTCGCCGATCAGTTGGTCAAGCTCTATCTTGTCGGCAGTCTTCTTCCCCTCGGCAAAATGGATAGGGGCGTCCAGGTGGGTGCCGCCGTGCTCGGCTGCCGAAAAGTTGTATGCTGAATAGTAGAAGCCGGCCGGATTCTGCCCCTCGAAGACGGTCGTACGTTTGAAAGGCTCGGCCGTCACCCAGTAGACGGTTTCTTCCGAAAATTCATGGGTCAGATCGATCCACTGTCCAGCCGGAAAGGTGTCGATTGACCGCGAGCATGAAGTAAGTAGCAAAACTGATACAACGGCTTGGGTGATTAAGACTTTGAGCATCTTTGGTCTCCAAATTGGTCTCCAATCGGGTCGGTCGTGCGGTTCAAGGACCGCTAGCCGATAACAGCAGTAATCAGACCTGCAGAAAGAAGGAACGCCAAACAACCATAGGTCAATAGGTTTGCGTTTCTTGTGCCCTTGAAAACAAGCTTTTCGGCAACCTTCAGATCAAGATCGGCGTTTTCGATGTTCACAACTTCGATCGCCAGCTTGTCTCTCATTACAACATACTCAACAAGCCACGTTGAGAAGAAGAAGGGAATAAGCAGGAAAAGTGCCGCGACGTAAAAGATCCACGCTTCATTCTCGCCGAACGGAAGCAGCCAGGGAGCTTGGAGAGTTACTGAAAGTAGCTTTCCCAGAAAACCATTGACTCCATAGCTCGATGTGCCGCCAGTGATCAACTGGACAATGAACAGTATGAGCCAGGTAGCGGGGATCCCGACAATGGTTAAGACGACGTTTGCAATAATGACTGAACCGATTGTTGGCTTAAAAGCAATCGTCAGACGCTTTGACAAGTAAATTGCTTCAATAAGAATAATCGGAATAAGGCCAATGATCATGAACACCATTGCAGGGACGATCATTGGAAGACCCATATTGAAAAGAAGGGTCATTTCGCTGCTTTGCCTTTCCTTTTGCCGAGGTTATAGGAGTCGCCGGCCTTTAGGATACTGACCTCTATTTTCAACTGACCGGCCCTACCAGAGACGAACATCACCTGTGTCTTTCCCATGACCATCAGCCTACGGTTGTCCTCGATCAGCACTGCCGTATCCTCGTCGATCCCGATACCGAGCATCTTCGGGTTCTCCATTATCAGCCCGAAAAGGCGGTTATGCCGCTGTCGGACGAGAAAATGCTGGTCGAAGATCACATTCGGCACCAGGCCCAAGCCTTTCCGCACACCGACTTTCTTGCCGTCGAGTATTTTCAGGTCGGCCTCGCCGGTGATCATCGGATCGGACATCACGGCGGCCCCGGCGCTCGTTCCTCCGAAGGGCGTTCCGGCGGCGTATTTTTCACGGACCAGCCTCAGAAGCTCTTCGTCCGAAAGCACATCCATTATCCGGTTCTGGTCGCCGCCCGAAAAGAAAACACCGGTCGATTCGCGAAGCACGCTTTTGAACCTCCGGGCCTTTTCTTCGTCCAGCGGCCGGATCGGGGCATGGATCACCATCCCCGCACCTGCGTCTTCAAAATTTTTTTTCAATGATGCGAAACTCTCGTCGGGCACACCGCTGGCCCACGTAACGACCAGGATCCGCGAACGCTCGCCTCCGCTCCATTCAACGAACCGCTTCATCGCCTCCGGCGGCCTCGCTCCGCCCCCGATCACCAGCAGCCGCTGCTGGCCGTCGGCCGCAGCGGTGAAAATGGCGAGAAGGAGGATTATCAGGCCCGACGCTCTTTGTCTGATCATGTTAGGCATACCTGGGCTATTCGATCTTAGCGGGGCGTTTCCGCCGGATCGGGTATCCTCGTCGCCTGCCAAGCGACGACCCGCCATTCACCCTTCCGTTTAACGAAAACACCGGTATTGAAGAACCGCACGGCCGTTGTCTTGCTGGCGTTTGTCGTCGTTCCGACAAGCCGGAATGCGACCACTGCCGCGTCGCCGTAGAGTTGGATCCGCACATCTTCGGCCGAATATACGGTCACCGGGTCGCCTGGTTTCGCGGCCGGTGCCGATCGCACGCTTGTCATTATGTCGGCCTTTCCCACACGCTGGCCGGTCCCGCGCGTATAGATCAGGTCGTCGGCCCAAAAGCGGTCGTGCACCTCGGCATCGTTCCGGCCCGCTCCCGCCAAAAATTCGTCAAGCATTTTTCTCAGCGTAGCCGCATCGCTGCTTTGCGCATTAACGGCTGCCGAGAACAGCGTAAGGATAGCGATCGTCAATATTGAATTTTTCATTTTCTACACCTGACCCGCGGCCGAAGCCTCCTCAAGGCATTTGCGACACAAACACTTCTCGAATCTGCCGCGTAGTTCGGCCCGAGTCTCGGGCTTCAGTTTGATCTCAGTGCACCAGCACCCAGTTACTGCCGCCCCGCAAACGAATTCGCCGCCGCAAGATTCGCAAACCGAGGGCGTTCGATACCGTGGGGAAAACAAACCCAGCAGATTGCGAAATCTCATTTCAATAGACCGAAGGCTCGCCGGGCGGCCGTGTCTTCCAACGTTTATGGATCCAAAGCCATTGGTCAGGAAAACGCCGAACCAGTTTTTCGACCTCGGCCGTGAATGCAGCGGTCGTCTGCCTGACGTCCTCCTTTCGGTCACCCGTCGCGACGGGCGCCATTAGCGGCCCATGGATCCCGATGTACCGGCCCTCTCGTTCATCCCAAGCGGCACACATTGGGAGGATCATAGAATTTGTCCGCAGTGCCAGCAATGCGACGCCGTTGGACGTGCAGGCATCCTTTCCAAAAAACGGCACAAAAACGCCCTCTTTCGGATGGGCATTCACGTCCGCCAGGATCCCCAGGAGCCCCTCTTCGCGCAACACCCTCGATGCCTTCATCACCGAATTGGATTTTCCGATCGGCCGGTTGCCGAATTTCGTCCTTAGCCTATGCGTCAACCTTTCGATCATCGGATTGTCGAGCGGCCGCGCCAGATAGCTCATCGGCGCGTCGTAAACCGCCCACCCGAACACTAGCACCTCCCAGTTGCCAAGATGCGGGCTTACGATGATCACGCCGCGTCCCTCAGACTGCATCCGCTTGTACGCGCTATAGACCTCGGGGTCAATGCGAAATTCGATCAGCCGATTAACGTCTTCACGCGACGCTTTTGCGAACTGGCTCATCTCGCCGATGATACGGCCCAGATTCCGGAACGCTCCCTTTGCCAGCTTTCGCCGCTCGGCGTCGTCAAGTTCGGGGAATGCGATCGTCAGATTCGTGAATGCGACCCGCCGCAACCCGCCAAGCAGATAATAACCGGCACCTGCCGCCACGCTTGCTGCAGCAACGGCAGAACGACGCGGCAGCAGCCCGAGGAACCCAAGCAAACCGCGGACGGCCCCATACTCAAGCCAGACCAGCGGTCTGCTTTTCTTACTCACACAGCTTTTTTAATCTTTGAGGCCGCATTAAGGCAAGTTGAGCATGCGGCCTTTGTCTTCAACGCGGTTCTGCCGCCATCTCCCCGGTCTTTACACCAAGCCACTTCGATGCTTCGTCGACATCGGTAAAGAATTCGACTGTCGCTCCGCGGTTTTGGGCCACAGTCTTGAAAAAGTCGGAAAGTTCGTCGAACTCGTATCCGACAAAACACATCGCGATCATCAGCCCCTTCAGGCTTTCTGCAAGCGATCGGCCCGATTCGAAGGCATGTATCGTGTCCAGCTGCCGCCGCGGGTTGTGTGCCTCGACAAGCACTTTGCGGCACCCGTGCTTATGGCAGAGTTCGCCGATATACGCCCAATTCTTCACAGCGGACTCCGGCGTTATCAGATGTCCGGGCGGATGCTTGATGTGCAGTAGATCGTCGCTGACCTCAACTTCGAACGGTAGTTCCATAATGCTTAGTCCCTCCGAGGCGCTCTTCGCGCGCATTGGAACAATGTCGTTCAACTTGGGCTTCAGTGACTTAAAGGTCGGCAGCCGGGGTGAGCCGGTTAATAAAGTGACTATAAACCACCTTCGTCGGCATTGCAAAATTTCTTGTCGGTCCCGCCAACTTCGTCGGATGCGGTCGAGCACGTCCCCGCTGATTGAGCCGCGTTTTGATCTTTCGTGCTCCACATCCGCTTTTACAAAACTCTTACAATCGGGAGTCGCGAAACCTGTTAGCCTTCTTGTGTAGTGCGGAACGCCGCGCATAAGCATCGGCTAATAAGGGGAAAGAATGAACGAAGTTGTTACAAGGGAAGCAGATTCGAGGAAGATCAATTGGAGTACACTTTCGGCAGTGATCATATTTCACGTGCTGGCGGTCGTGGCTCTATTTAATTTTAGCTGGCAAGGGCTCGCCGCAGCTTTCGTGCTGTGGTGGATCTCGGGAAGCCTCGGGATTGGGCTGGGTTACCACCGCCTAATGACCCATCGCGGCTTCAAAGCTCCACGCTGGCTTGAGCGGCTGTTGGGGGTTTTCGGGACCATTGCAATGCAGTCCGGCCCGATCACCTGGGTCACCACGCACCGCATCCACCACGCTTTCACGGATACCGACCGCGATCCGCACAGCCCGCGTCATGGCACCTACTGGTCGCACATGGGCTGGATCATCCGCGGCACCGCACAGAACAACTCCGTTGAAACGATGCAGCGGTACTCGCCCGACCTGATGCGCGATCCGTTCCTCGTCGCGCTCGACAAATATTTCTGGGTCCCGACGGCCTTCGTCGGCGTCGGCTTGTTAGCGTTCGGCGGCGTCTCTGCACTTCTTTTGGGAATTTTCTTCCGAACGGTCATTGGCTGGCATTTCACATGGTTGGTGAATTCGGCCACGCACCTTTGGGGATCACGGCGTTTCGAAACACGCGACGATTCGCGCAACAACCCGCTCGTCGCCGCCGTCACGTTTGGCGAAGGCTGGCACAACAACCACCACGCTTACCCGCGGTCTGCTAAGCACGGACTTCGCTGGTTCGAATTCGACATCAACTGGATGCAGATCTGGCTGTTGGAAAAAGCGGGCCTGATCAAGAACGTTTACGCCTTCGACCTGAAGACCGAGAAACCCTTCGAACCGATCGAGCTTCAGCCCGTCCAGGACGTAGCCTGATCTTTTTCGACGTGAGTAAAAAATATTGGGCAAAAGCGATCACGAGATTGCTTTTGCCTTTTTACTTTTTACTTCTTACTTTGTAACTGATGCGGCGGCGGAAAACGGCAATATTCTTTCTAATTCTCGGCATCAGCCTGAGCGTGCTGGCCGTGGCTCTCAACATTGGCTGGATCCTGCTCAACCTGCGGCAGGTCGCAATTCTGGTCCTGGGGATCATCTTCTTTGCACTCATCATTACGGGGCTGATCCTTAACACAATCTTTCTCATTCGGGAGATACGCCGAAACGAACAGCACGATGCGTTCATCAACTCGGTCACGCACGAATTAAAGACCCCGATCGCTTCGATCAAGCTATACCTGGAAACGCTGAAGAGCCGCGATGTCGACCCGGAAAAACAGCGCGAATTCTATGAAGTGATGCTTGCGGACACCGACCGCCTGCTCGGCACGGTCGAACAGGTCCTAAAGGCCGGCGGCACCAAAGAAAGACTGCCAAAGCCGGCCAGCGAAGAGATTGACCTGGCTGTTCTGTTGAGAGAGTGCGTTTCTACCGTCCGAATTCAGCGAAAACTGGATGCGGCGGTCATCCGGTTCACCGAACCCGCCGAACCGGTCCGTCTCGTCGGTGACCAGTCGGAGCTTAAGACCGCCTTTGTGAACCTGATCGATAATGCGGTGAAATATTCACCGGACGACCCGAAGGTCTCCATCCGAGTAAAAAAGGCGGCGCTGAACCGCCGTGCCGAGGTCCTGATAAAGGACAACGGCATCGGGATCCCGCCGGCCGACCTGAAGCGCGTTTTCAAAAGGTTCTATCGCGTGCCCGGCCGCTCCGCCACTCAGCCCGGCGGCACCGGCCTCGGGCTCTTTATCGTAAAGTCGATCGTCGAGCGGCACGGCGGGCGCGTCTCGGCCAATAGCCGCGGCGAGGACTCCGGCAGCACGTTCATCGTTCAGCTTCCGATCGTGTGAGCAGTGTTAGCAATTCAGTTCTGGTGAATCGATGGAGATCAACACTCTTCACGTCTCCCTTTTCACCTGATCCGGAAATATAGATCGGTCAACAGAACAATGAAAATTCTTATCATTGAAGACGAAGCCCACATAGCTGACGGCTTGCGGTACAACGTCGAGGCCGAGGGGCACGAGGCTGAGATTGCCCCGGATGGCGAGTCCGGGCTTGAGCTCGCCGGAACCGGCCTTTTCGATGCCGTTGTTCTTGACGTGATGCTGCCTGGCATCGATGGTTTCGAGGTTGCACGGCGCTTGCGAGAATCGAGCAACTATGTTCCGATCCTGATGCTCACCGCCCGCGGCCGCCCTGAAGACGTGCTCAAAGGCTTCGAGGCCGGCACCGACGATTACCTGCCGAAACCCTTTGAACTCGACATCTTCCTCGCACGCCTTAACGGTATGCTCCGGCGTCGCGAATGGACACGCCGCGAAACGACCAGGGCACGCCTCGGCGACACCGTCGAGATCAACGGCAAAACCATCGACTTCGCCAACCTCGAGCTCCGCAGCGGAGACGAGACCATCCACCTCACGATGATGGAAATAAAACTCCTCCGCTACCTGATCGAACATGAAGGGCAGACCGTCTCACGAAGCACCATCCTCGAAGACGTCTGGGGCCTGCAGGAAGACACCGACACGCGCGCTATCGATAATTTTATTGTGCGGCTGAGAAAATACCTCGAAGACCAGCCGAACGAACCGCAGATCGTCAGGACCGTCCGCGGCGTAGGATACAAGTTTATGGGAACCCAAAGGCCGAAACTATAGAATTCGAAATCCGCTTACAGCTTCCGACTTATAGCTAAAAGCTTTTCTTAACCTATCTGTCAAAATAGTTCTTTCTCGCGATGACCTTGATCTCCTCCCGCCAGTTCTCGTGCAGTTCAAATCGCCACAGTTCGATCTCGGGCGTCAGCATTCGTGCAAAGTGTTCGAAATCGCGGTGGAAACTCAACGCAGGGGCGACCGCATAAACCAACGGCGGCTGATCGATCATCTCGAGGTCGCCGAAGACGCGGGCACGCCTCAGTTCCCCTCGGCGGCGGAGGTGTTCGATCTTACGCCAGTAGTCGGCGGCCTGGAACGGAGTTTCGCGGTCGGGGGAGGCTTTTATTTCGATGACGACAAGCCGGCCGTCGCGTCTCAATGCGAGCAGATCGATCTTGTCGGCCGCGGCTGTCCGGAATTGGTTGTAGATCGGAGCAAGGATGAGATTCGCGTCAAGCAGCTTGATGTTCCGCCTCAAGATAGATTCCAGCCATGACTCCGGCGAGTGGCGATATAGCTCATGCCGTTTTGAGGCAGTCGCGGCAACGCGGAAACTGCAAAGGCTTTCGACCAGCCGTTCCATTTCCGGCCAGTTCTGCTCATTGAGAGGCCGTTTTGAACGCTCGACGCCAAACCAAGCCGACTCCCGTCCGGCGACCGTTCGCACGCGGGCGAATGACATCCCGCGGAACCGAAGCGTCTCGCCCTGCTTTGAATGTAGTACGTCGATCGCGTCCGGCGCGAGAGCAATGATGCGGCGCGCGACCTCGCTCGGCCCAAGCTCATCGGGCAAGTTAAGCTGCTTCGGTTTCTCACGCCAGAGCCGATTGATCGCGAGTTCGGCACGCGGCTTCAAAAGTTCTTCGCCGCCCGATCGTCGAAGTTCGAATATCCGGATCGCGTCCCGCATCGGGGCCTTCAGCAGAGCGTGAAGCCTTTGCAGGTTCGCTGCGGCACGCCGTTCGGCAACGATGTGCAGCTTGCGTGCAGGCTTCTTAGCCCGGGCCTGCAGCTTCTCAAACCACAGTATCGCGGTCGCCAACATCGACTCCGCTGTCACACCGCCGGCCACATCCGCGATCACCGCAAAGGTGCCTCCGGTCTTGTGTTCGGCGATGATCTCCGCGAATCGACCGTTTCCTGCGTTAAGCGCAACACGGACGAGCCTGAACGCATCGTCGTAAGAGGCGACGAGTTCCGCGATCGCATTGGCGCGTTCAAGCCGGGCGAGTTCGATGTTTGCTGCCAGTTCTGCGGCCGAGGTCCGCGGGACCAGCCTCATCTCTTCGACGCTTCCGCCGAATGGGCCCGCCAACCTGATCTTTATTTCCTCGCCCTCGGGTGTGAACCCGACGATCCGCCGCGACCTGAATCCCTTCTCGCCGGGGGATCCGAACCGGAATCCGCCCGGTCCGCGCCTCATCTCGATCTCGCTTCGTTCTATAGGGAAAGTGCGGCCGTCTTCGCCGACGATGAGCCACTCGGCGTACCTGTCGAGAAGTTCGCCGGCCTCGTCGATCGAAAATTGCGGGGCTACCATCGGTGCTTCGTGTCGAAATGCCGCATCATCGCCTCGGCCCAATCGGAGTATCCCTGTTCCGACGGGTGGATGCCGTCGGCGAAAAATCCGTCAAGTGTCACATCGGCCGGCTGCGGATAGTAATGCACCCGCTCCATTCCCGAGGTAAATTCGCGGATGTTCGCATCGTGCATTTTAGAGAGTTCCCAAAGCAGGAACTTGATCGGCTGCGGGATCACCGGCGAGTAAACGATCATCGGGCAGTTCGAGATAAAGATCACGGCCTCTGGATTCCGCCGCCGAAGGATACCGAGCAGGTCCAGCATGTCGCGCCGCCATTTTTTCGGGCTGCTCAGCTTCATCACGTCGTTGCCGCCGATCCCGAGCAGGATGTGGTCGAATTCCTTATCCGGAACCTTCGGTATCAGCTCTTCGATCGTCCGCCGTGCCGTGACGCCGTTCTTTCCGATCACCGTCCACTCCACCCCGCGGCCAAGGCGTTCCGAAAGCCGCTCGGCAAATTGACCGGCCAACGCCTCGCGATGGGTTCGTGCCCCGAGACCCGCTACCGTCGATTCCCCGATCACCAGCAGGCGGGCTCGCTCGCCCGGATCGCCGCTCGTGCCGGTCTTCGGGCCGGCCGCCTCAGGCAGCAGGCCAACCTTACGCCGCGTGTACTGTCCCTGCAGGTACAATAGAGGCGAAAGCGGTAGGACGGCGGCCGCCGCGGCAACGTAAGCCGCCTGCCACCGTGTCAGATCTGAGCTTTTGCCGTTCTCCGACATCGTTATGATAAACTTCGAATAACCTAGATGTTTTTGTCAAATCCGGCCATCTCACGGGTGCTCTTTGCGGCGATGCTGGCCTCGTTCACCGGTTGCGGATGGCTGAACCCGGCGGTCAATTCGCCCCCTCAGTCTGCGGAAGAAACGGCGGGGAAGTTACCATTTAAGACCAGGGAGCCTGAGAATTTCCAGTGCGACATTGTCGAAACGGGTGCCGGGGTCACCCGCCGCAAACGCCTGGCGATGAGAGGATCGTGGTCCCGGCTGGACCTCGACCTTGGAACGCCCGGCCACCGGGCCGTCCTCGTTACCGACAAGGAATACCTGATCGATTTTGGCCGGCGGACCTACGCCGAGGTTCCGAACGCCACTTCAGGCGAGGCGGGCCGTTTCAGCGATCTTACGCGTGAATTGCTCCTTGCGAACCCTCGTACGAATTTTGAAGAGATCGGCCGCGAAGGCACGATCATAAGATATCGTGCCGCGTCCGATAACAGCGAGCAGAGCGAGGTAATTATTCACTACGACACGGCCCTTGAGCTTCCCGCCAAGCAGGAATTTTTCACGGTCCGCAACGGCGAAAGAACACTTTCATTTACGATCGAGATCGCGAATTTCTCGCTCGAGCCCGATCCCGGCCTGTTCGAATTGCCGGCCGGCTTTCGCCGGGTCGCCATCGAGGAGGTCGCCGCTGGCCCAAAAATATGAATGATGCAGCGGGGCTTACCCCCGACCAGAAAGGCCGGATCGCGGACGCCCTACACGGCCTTCCGTTCGCCCAACTCATCGGTATGCGGCTGGTTGACGTACGGCCGGGCGAGGCGACGATCAAGATCGAAATGCGCGACGACCTGCGCCAGCCGCACGGTGTGCTCCATGGCGGCGTGACGGCGACCCTGATCGACACGGCGATGGCATTTGCGATCATCACGCGGCTCGACGAGGGTGAAAAGGCCACGACGGTCGACCTTACGGTCCATTACCTCCGCCCGCATTTCGAAGGAACGTTTACCTGCACGGCTAAGGTCGTCCGGGCCGGGAAACGCATCATCACCGTTTCGGCGGATGTGGAAAACAGTAAAGGCAACCAGATCGCCACCGCGCTGTCGACGTATACAAAAGTCTAAACGCAACTTAACACTTATTACCTTTCACATATCATTTATTCCGAAATAAGTGGAAAGTGATAAGTTAAAATCCACGACCAGAGCCAATGAGTCCCATTAGGAAATTCGCAAGATTCGTTCGCCCGTACCGTTGGCGGATGGCTATCGGCATCGCGTGCATTGCGGCATCGCTTGTCTTCGGCCTGACGGTGCCGTATCTGGTCGGCGTTGCGGTGGACGATCTCGCGGCGGGCGTCACCTGGAACAAGGTCATCTACTACCCGCTCGTAATTCTGGGCGTCAATCTGATGAGCGGCATATTCCTCTTCCTTCAACGCCGTATTCTGATCAACACCTCGCGCCACATCGAATTCGACATGCGCGAGGCATTCTACGATAGCCTGGTCAATCAGCCGGCCGAATTCTTTTATGACAATCGGGTCGGCGACCTGATGGCCCGTGCGACGAACGACCTTTCTGCGGTACGCCAGATCGTCGGGCCGATGATCCTTTACAGTTTTCAGGCGATCTTCGCTCTATCGATCGTGCTGCCGATACTGCTCAGTATCTCGGTCAAGCTCACGCTGCTGCTTCTGATCCCGCTCCCGCTTGTATCGCTGACGGTCAAGTTCCTCGGCAGCCAGATCCATCGCCGGTTCGAGAAGATACAGGAGTTCTTCTCATCCATCACCGCCCGCACCCAGGAGAACCTCACCGGAGTCCGCGTCGTCCGTGCCTACGCACAGGAAGACGCCGAGATCGGCGAGTTCCAGGAGCTCAATCGCGAATACGCCGCCCAGAACATCCGCCTCGTAAAATTCGCTGCGGCGATGCGTCCGCTGCTCTTCTTTTTCATCGGCCTGGGATTTGTGATCATCGTCGCGGTCGGCGTCCCGATGGCCGTTCGTGGCGAGATGACCGCCGGCAATTTCGCCTCATTCATCCTCTATCTGCAGCGGATGATCTGGTATTTGATCGCGCTAGGCTACGTCGTGAACCTATATCAGCGAGGCACCGCCAGCCTGAAGCGGTTTAACGCGATCCTCGACGCCGAGCCCGCAATTCGCGACAGGCCGGAAGCCCGGCCGCAGCCCCCGATCAAAGGCGGCATCGAATTCCGCGATCTAAATTTCGCGTATCAGACCAACGGCTCCCCTCCTTACGAAGGAGGGGTGTCAGCCGCTTCGGCTGACGGGGTGGTTCTTTCAAATGCTGATCCCACTAAACCGATTGACGGACCCGACGAAGCCGGAACGGATGAGATCCGCACCCAGCAGTCCGCACTCCGCACTCCAAATCTGGTCCTGAGCGACATCAACCTCAAGATCGACCCCGGCCAGACGGTCGCTTTCGTCGGCCGCACCGGCAGCGGCAAATCGACCCTGGTCAGCCTGATCCCGCGGCTAATGGATGCACCCGAGGGCACGGTCCTGATCGACGGCGTACCCGTAAAGAATTTCCCGATCGAACAGCTCCGCCGGGCGATCGGCTTTGTGCCGCAGGAGACATTTCTCTTCAGCAACACCCTCGCCGCAAACATCGCATTCGGAGTTCCCGCGAACGGCAAGTCGGTACCGCCTGCGGTAGCGGGTGGGGCTTTTGGCTCAGGCGAGCAAAGAGCACGCACTTTGGCGGGAGGATCAGACAACGATGAGCTGCCTGCTCATCACGACACCAGACACCACATATCGGTCGAAAAAGCGGCCGAGATCGCCGGCCTCGCCGACGACATCCGTTCTTTCCCCGGAAAGTACGAACAGCTTGTGGGCGAACGCGGCATCACGCTCTCAGGCGGGCAAAAGCAGCGGACGGCCATCGCCCGTGCAGTGATGCGGAACCCACGCATCCTGATACTCGACGATTCGCTTTCGGCCGTCGACACCTTCACCGAAGAGAAGATCCTCCACAACCTACGCGACGTTCGTTCGGGCCGCACGACGCTCGTCGTATCGCACCGCGTGTCGACGATCCGCGACGCCGACCTCATCTGCGTACTTGACCACGGCCGTATCATCGAACGCGGCACCCACGACGAGCTTCTCGAACTCGACGGTGAATACGCCGAACTCTACCGCCGCCAACTCCTCGAAGAGGAACTCGATGCGGAGGAATGATCGCTGGGAAGCAGATCGGGGGCCGCGGATTGTTGTTCGTGGTTCGTTGTTAGTTGATCAGAAAATGAGAAATGATGATCCAAGACAATTACCGGTTCCGCGGTAACGCTCGATGTTAAGGCATTCGTGGGTATTCATTATCCACTGTCCACTATCCATTATCCACTAACTGCATCTTCACCATTCCCCTTTCCTCGTCACTCGTCACCGGTCACTAAATCAATTATCCTTTCAAAGTGTCTCGCTACCGCAATCTTCTCGTCATCTGGGCCTCGATCTTATTCACACAGATCGTATTTGTCGCGATAGTTTTCCTCACGCGGCCGGGGCTTTTCAGTTTCGAGTTCACACAGCCTTTGCTTGGCGATGGGGCCCGTGACAGCGGCCTGACGTCCGCGATGGTCGTCGGCTTTGCGGCCGCGGCTGTAACCGCCGTGCTTTTTTCGTTCGCCTTCAAACGCCGCCTCAACGAGCGGGCCGTCGAGACAAAGGACCCCTCGCTGGTCCAGACGGGCCTGATCATCGCTCTCGCCCTCTGCGAGATCAGTTCTCTCTTCGGCCTCGCACTCGCATTCGCGTTCGATTACCAGTACTTCTTCCTCTGGATCGCCCTCGGCGCCATCGGCATCCTCCTACACTTCCCCCTCGGCATTAAAGAACTCTGAACAAAAAAGGCCGCGGATCAGATCCGCAGCCTTTCGCTGTTTCCTATTCAATTTTATCTATCTACCGAGGTAGGTGACCGAAACGGATCGGCGCCCGAATCGCCTTGCTTCGGCACAACTCGCCATCCATATATCTAGCCGCTTACCCTTGATCTTTCCACCGGTGTCAGACACCAGGTAGGTTCCTCCGTACGAGCCATCGATGCTGATGCGGCTCCCCAGCGGAAGCACTCGTGGATCGGCGGCGATGATCCCTTTGCGGACGCCGTGACCCATTGCCGTCCTGCCCCGCAGGCAATAGGCGGTCACGGTGAACTTGCCCCGGCTTGCCCCTACCGCTCTGGAAGAGACGGTCTTTTCGACCTTGCTTTTTCCTTCTGTCGCGTCCTGCCCGGCGGGCTGAGCTTCCTTGTTCTCTTTTACCGGGTCCTGCTTCGGCGCAGGATTCTGCGTTTCTGGTGTTGCTTCTGCCAAAGGTTCAACCGAAATATTTTCAAATACTAAATTATTATGAACAGCTGAATTATTTAATTGTAAATGCGAATCATTCGCTATACTGAGGCTCGTATCCGTCGAAGCCTGCGAGTAAATGATCACCACGCAAAGGCTTACCACCGACAGAACAAGGCCCCCTCTAACGAGGTACTTCATTCATTATCTCCTTTTCTATCGTCCCCAAAACAAAAAGCGCAAAATCAGCGGGAGATGGTCGTTTTCCGTCAACCGCTCATTTTGCCTTGCCCTAGAGCATAAATTTTGGAAACCGTGTTGGCGGCCCATTCCGCCTCAGCTCCGTCCGACCGGGAACGGAACAATGAGAAAGCCTAACACTTGCCCGCGGGCCTTGTCCACCCGCGAAACCGCCCACGAGCCACACTCCAGGGCCCAACTGCCCATTCCTAAACCACTTAGGCTGGCAAAATCTGGCCCTTCAGATGGACTTTTTGACCCCTTCTCAGGTATATTGCGGACATGGTCGGGGGAATTCCGCCCCCGCAGATCCGCAGTCGAGACCCACCTTATGCAAGAAAGGCGTAATAGCCAAAGGTATCCCGTTTCCTTCCCGATCCGCGTCAGATGGAAGGATGATGTCGGCGTAACTGTCGTAGAAGAAGGGCTTACGGAGAACGTGGCCGAATCCGGCGCGCTCGTTTACCTGCCGCGAAAACTGCCGACCGTTGGTTCAAAGGTCGAACTGACGATTACCGAGAAGTCCGACGACGAGGTCGTCGTTAACGCTCAGGTGATCCGCCTCGAACGTAACGCGGCCCACCCGCAGGTGGCACTCGCACTGGTCGACGGCATGCGTGCATGGAAGAAGAAAGTTTGGCAATATGCCGCTGAAACGATAGCCGCTCAGCAGCCCGAAGACGGCGACGATTGGTAGCCGTAAGTCTTCGGCGGCGAGCGCAACTGACCTTTGCGTCCTGGCTCCCGCGCGGTTGTTCGATACATTCACGTGATGAAAATCTTAGTCCTTGGTGCCGGCCGCATGGGCCACGGCGCAGCTTATGACCTCATCCACAATTCGCCCGGTGTCGAACGGGTCACGGTAGCCGACGCGGACCTGAAAAAGGCCGAGGCCGTCGCAGAAAAGGTCGGTACATCGCGCATCGATGCCCACCATATCGATGCTGCCAACCATTCCGACATCGCCCGGCTGATGAACGGCCACGATGCGGCCATCTCCTGCGTAAACTATTGGTTTAATGAGGGTTTATCGCGGTCGGCGATCCAGACTGGCACCCATTTTTGCGATTTGGGCGGGAACAACTTTGTCGTTGATTCCCAGCTTGCCCTTGATGCCGAAGCACAGGCTGCCGGCGTCAGCATCATCCCTGATTGCGGGCTTGCACCCGGGATGGTGTCGATCCTTGCGATGCACGGGGCAAGACAGTTCGAGCGGATCGATGAGATCCACATTCGGGTCGGCGGCCTGCCCCAAAAGCCCGAGCCCCCGCTTGATTATCAGCTTGTCTTTTCGGTAGAAGGCCTGATCAACGAGTATGTTGAGCTGGCCCGCGTTATTCGCGACGGCCATGTGATCGAAGTCCCGTCTATGACCGAACTCGAGTCCTTAGAATTCGACGGATTTCCGCCCCTCGAAGCATTTCAAACGAGCGGAGGAACGTCCACGTTGACCGAAACTTTCTTAGGCAAGCTGCGGGAACTCGACTATAAGACCATTCGTTATGCCGGCCACTGCGAAAAATTCAAGACGATGATCGATCTCGGGCTTTGCTCGAGTGAAGAGCTTATGGTTGATTTTCAAAAGGTCACGCCCCGCAAGGTCTTCGGCGAACTGCTGCAAAAACACTTGCCGGCCGACGGCCCCGACTATGTCCTGGTCCGCCTCGAATTCGTCGGTACACGAAAGGCAGAAACACGACCGGTAGGGAGTGTGGCTCAAAACGGCCTCGACCGCCTCCGTTACGACATTGTCGACAGACAGGATGAAACAACCGGCCTCTCCGCGATGATGCGAACCACCGCCTTCCCCGCATCGATAATCGCTCAGATGATGGCGAAGGGAGACGTACTGATGCGAGGCGCGACCCCGCAGGAGAAGGCGATCGACCCCGATAAATTCGTCGCTGAACTTGAACGAAGGGACATCTCGATAGCCGACTCGTGGCGATGAGTTTTTCCGAACCGTTTACGGGCCGAACCCGGCATTACCGTTTAGCCATTTCTCTTATTATCAACTGCTGGATCAACGGTGGATTTTCCGGGCTCAGTGTAAAGAACACCAGAATGTCGATCTTCTCGCCCTCAAGGACGAAACTCCCGCGAAGCTGATTCTGCGGATTCATCTCTTTTACCGAAACGATCCGGCCCGCCTTTGCCCAAAGTCCGGCATGCTGCTTCTTCAGAAGGTCGATAGGGTTATCGGGAAAGAAATTCTCCGCAAAGATCCCGCTCGATTCGGCATTCTCCCAATTTGGAAGCACCTTCAGCAGGTCGCCCTTTCGTTTTTCCAGTATCGCGGAAACGGGTAGCTGCCGCGGTTTCAGACCGGCTTCCCGGATGATGTGATCGAGTATCTGTAGATTGATGTTCCCTAGCCCGGCATAGGTCACGTTGCCGTAGGCCACGATGCCGATGCCGTAATCGGGCATCACCCGCCAATGGCTGCCAAAGCCCGGCAGGCCGCCCCCATGGCCAATGTAAACACGGCCCTCGCAGTCTCGCTGCCATCCGAGGCCATATCCGTATGCCGTGACCGAAGCACACACACGTCCGCCCGGGTATGCAAAATTCGGCTGCATACCCGAAAATCGCCACGGATGCTGCATTTCGCGGATCGAATCTCGGCGTACGGGCCCGTTGTCGGGTGCGCTCGACGGCGGCCACGCCGAAAGGTGCAGGGCCATATATCGGCTGAATTCATCGATCGAAGAGATCATGCTTCCCATCGCCCCCCACGAACCGTCCGCCTGGTCGTGGAGAAGCTGTTCCTCGTTCCACTTCTCGTTCAGCCAACGATAGCCGTGTGCCAGCTTGTCCGGCGCGATCTTCGAATATTCCCACTCCGACGTGTTCATCCCCAGCGGCCGCCAGATATTTTCCTGAATATACTGCTGATACGGTTTTCCCGAAACTTTGGTGATGATACGGCCAAGCAGTGCGAAACCAAGATTCGCATATTCGTACGTAATTCCCGGTGGATTCGAAAACGAGATCTGGTTCTCGATCAGGGCGGCGAGTTCCTTGTTCGTATCCGCCAACTGGCGGTCGCCCCATGGATTGTCTTCGGGGAAACCGGCGCCGTGTGTAAGCAGGTGACGGATCGTAATATGCCCGGAATCGGAGGTCGGGTACTTTAGGTTGCGCATCTCAGGCACGTAAAGATATGCCGGATCGTCAAGACTGAGCTTGCCTTCGTCCCTCAGTTTTAGGATAGCCATCGCCGTGAAACTCTTGCTCATCGACGCTATCCGAAAAAGCGATCGAGACGAAACGGGGGTCTTCCTCTCGATGTTCGTGAAGCCGTCGCTCCCGCTTAGTTCGAGCCTTCCGTCCACGACGATCCCGTACGCGATCCCCGGATAGTGATTCCTCGCCGCGTGTTCTTTATACATCTTCTCGATCGCCGGGAAGGTCTTTTTGATCCTCTCGAGCCTTTCCGGATCGGAAAACTCTGCCGGTTTGTAACCGGGAGCGAATTGTGGCGACTCGACACGCCGTCCTTGTCCGGCCGCCGGAAACGAAAGCAAAAAGATCAACAATGCTAAAACTGCGCTGCGCATATATTTTTCTCCAGGATTCATTGAATTCGGGGGGTCCCGGTATCATCTCTGCCGCTCGGCCCCGGGACGGTATCGTCGGATCGCCCGGGCCTCGATGTCCTTTGACGTGAATGCGACCATCTTCATTTCGCCCTTCGCGAACATCTCAGCCTGGTCGGCGTGATGGGGCGATTCGGGCTGGCTTCCTTGGCCATAAGCGAGCACCGAAAATGCCCGCGGCACGTCTCCGAATTCGACCGCGAGCACCCAGCAGTCGCCACCGATCGCCGCCATTTTGCCATCGGTCGCTCTCTCAAAGGTCATAATACGGAAGCAGCCGAGGTCGTTGCCGCAGCCGCCTGTCGGAACATCGACACTGCCGCGTCGGACGCGGTGTACCTCGCCCCAGGCGACATCAAAACTCCCATACTTCTTCTTGACCTCATCGACCGCCCAGGCAAATGATTCGGCCGCCCTCGTCCAGTCCGCGAGTCCTCGCGGTGTCGTTACCGGTTCGTCCGCCGTCCAGACCTGAGCATAACGCTTGTCGTCCGGCAAGGCCGGCCCGCGTCCCTCGCCGATATTCGAATAGTGCCTCCACCATTCCTGAAACAGAACCGAGCCGCGGCTCTCCGGCGAGGTCGTATTGTCCCATTTCTTAAGTAACTCGGCTGCGGCCGCGACGTCACCAGTCGGTCCGCTCTTTTCGATCGCTGCCAGCAAGTCGGCCTTCACGCGGTCGGCGAGCAGTGCGCGGTAGTTATGTTTGAGCTTCCATACATCCTCCAGGCTGAAACGCTCGCCGTTGTCGATAAGCTGGATCGCCAACTGGCTGCGGAGGGAAAGCCGAGGCGGCTCGAAATTTTGAAACTTATTGGCCGTCACGACAGGCGTCCGCAGATTTGTGAAATGGTGCGAGCTGTTCTCGTTGTGCACATAGCCGCCCGGCGGATTCAGCACCTGCGGGAGCGCATCAAACGGAACGTACTCGGTCCAAACCTCCTTAAGGCCTTTCGCCGGCAAGGCCGTCAGGTCGTTCACCGGCGGGTGCGGCAGCCGCGGAAGTGAAGCGTTCCAAACGTAATAGATGTTGCCCTCGCGGTCGGCGTAAGTGAAATTCGAGGTTACGCGCGCCCGCATCTTCATCGCAGCCTTAAACTCAGCCAGCGTGCTCGCACGCATCATCCTGAGAAATTGCTCGCCGGCGCGTATCTCGCCGGCGCCGGCATACTTAAAGACATAGATCTTGCCGTCCCCGCGTTTGATCACCGGGCCGAGGGGCGTGGACCAGAATTCGCGGGTTTCGGTCGATGTCGCTTCTCCATTGCGGAATGGAACGGTGATCAACTCCCTCGATAAAGGAACGGATCGTCCGTCGAAGAGATAGTGGTCCGGTTTCGCCGGGTCGGCATTCAGGGCGTAGATCTGGTCAAGGTCCTGTGAGTTGTTCGTGGTCGAAAAGCCGAGATTTCGATTGAATCCGCCTATCACCCCGAACGGCCCGCCGATCCGGAAATCGCCGTAAAAATCGACGACGCCCGGAACGGTCATGTGAGCTTCATAGTAACCCGCCGTCCAGCGAAGATGTGGATTCCGAAGTAGGATAGCCTTGCCGGACTTTGTCCGGCTTGGCGCTAAGGCCCAGGCGTTCGAGCCGTCATCCGGCCCCTCTCCTTCGTCATCCATTGCCGCCGGGTCGTCGGCCGAACGAACGGGTCGTTGATTGAGGAAGTTCCTGATCTTCTGCGGCGAGGGTCCGGCCAATTCGGACGAGAGCACATCAAAGCCGGTGAAGTCGCTCGGCATTCCTGAGGGGAAATCGCTTCTGTGGAGTTCGATGAATCGGTTGACACCCGCGGCGAATCCCTCATAAACGTCGCGAACACCTTTCGAAAGGGTGCGGTACTTCGCCCTTGCCTTTTCGCGTTCCCGCCGGACGTAGAAGTCTGACTCGATCCGTTCGTACCCGGCAACCGACGCCCATCTCCCGCTTGACTGAAGCATCCGCATCCCGGTCACGTTTCCATAGTCTTCGGATTGGACCCATGCGAGCGCATAACCGGCCGAAAAAAGGTCGCGGGCCCGGATGTGAGGCACGCCCTTCTCGGTGCGGATCACCTCGACCCGCCGCCAAGGCTCACTTTGTTGGACGCCGCCCGCGCTCACTCGCTGCGAACGGACGGTTTGGCTGCTAAGATCGAGTGTCAGGGCGAAGGTCGTCAAAAATAGAAGAAATAATGGCTTCATCAGGCTTAATTCAAAGTCAGCGTCAGGTGATCGGAAGTTCGTCAAATTTATCATTCACTGGCGTGGATAGTCTATTTTTGCGGACCTTGAGCGCGTAAAAAAGGCCTTCGGTTTCCCAAAGGCCTATATTTAGATCTTGTTGTTGACGTTAAACGTTGATCCCGATCAGACGCGGATTCGCTTTCTTCTTAAGCAGCTTCCGCAGTTTCAGCCTCGCCTTATGCAGCTGCGATTTCGACGTGCCGACCGAGCAGCCCAGGATACGGGCCACCTCTTCGTGCTCGAAGCCCTCCACATCGTGAAGGAGAAAGACGTTCTTGTATCCGTCCGGAAGTTCTTCGATCGCGTTTTCGAGTGCGATCTTGTCAACGATCGGCATCCGTTCCGGGTCTGCAGTACCGGCGACGATCTGGTCCGGCGTGTCCCCTTCCTCGGTCACCTTTTCAAACTTCACATTTCTCTTGCGGAAGTGCATGAGCACCTGATTCACGGTCATCCGATGGAGCCAGGTCGTGAATGCCGAATCACCCCTGAAACTTCCCACCTTACGATAAAGCTGGATGAAAACATCCTGGGTAAGGTCTTCAGCTTCGTACGGATTCTGGAGCATCCGCAAACAGATCGAATAGACTCGGCGGTGATGACGTTGATAAAGTTCCTCAAATGCGGCCATGTCACCCTTCGACGCGGCCTGGGTCAGGTCGAAATCCTTCGCCTTAGCGACTTCAACTGCAAACTTCGACAAGTCCCTTTTCGCCTCTTTATCGGTTGCGGTTTGGAAGATCGGAAAATCTAAAGTGTCTGTTGTCATTGCTTGTTCCCCCGCTTTTTAGTCAATCAAATGGTGTGCCAAACCGGGTTGCCCTTAAAAATGGCGTTACTATAGAACGCATAAGCTTAGTAAATGTTGCATTTTATGGGGCATACTCTGGTTTTCGGCGGGCATCAAAGATTAGATTCATGGTCAGCCCTAGCTGTCGTCATCGTACGGTCTCATACGAAATGGTGTGTATCAAAACGATTCGGTTATTCTCCCTGCTCAATGCTGATGTTATTATTATTAAGCCCGCGAATTAGGATCGGCTCGGCGGATCGGCCATATTTAAGTTGATGTATCGAGACTTGAGATCGAAGGTTGTTGGATCCCTCGGCAAACTGCTCTTGCTCGTAGTTTGTTTTGGAGTGAGCGGCGTGACGGGGATCTTGGGCCAGGGATCCCAGGAAATATCGGATGATGACGGCATTCCGGTGTTGATCAAACACCTGCCCGAATGGGAGAGCGTTCGCGATTCGACCGTTTTCATCACCGATCGATCGTCGCTTCGGGCGCAGTTTCCCGGAAAGAACTTCGTCGATCTGGTCGATTTTGCCGGCGGGACCGAAGCCGTCACCGCCCGTTATTCTTCGGGCCGGCTTCTTATCATCGAGTTCGCAACCCCCCAGGCGGCCGCTGATGCAGATACAAAGTTTTTGGCATTGAACGTGGCCTCTTCCGATCCCGGGGCGGCTTACCGGCGGATCGGCAACTACAGCGTTTTTGTTTTCGATTCAGCGTCCGCGGACGCTGCGGCGGCTCTGCTCGACCAGGTTCGATATGAGAAAACGATCCAATGGCTCGGCGAGGACCCCTTCCTTCTCCAGAAACTGGAGCGCTATTTCGTCACCACGACCCGCGATATTTTCATTTCTACCGTCCTTTGGATCATCGGGGGATTCGGCATTTCAATCCTCATCGGCATAGTTTCCGGCTTTATCTTCTTCAAGATGCGCGAGCAGCAGCGGGCGACGCGACGCACATTCTCGGACGCCGGCGGGCTAGTCCGGCTGAATCTCGACAACCTAAGCGAAAACTGAACCGCCTACAGGGCCTCGATCAGAGCGTCGATATCATCCGCGTTGTTATAGAAATGCGGTGCGATCCTCACCACGTCATTTCGCGGGCTGACCACTATCCCCTTTTCCATCAACCGTTTCGCGATAGAATGGCAATCTTCGCCCCCACGGTGCCTAATACAGACGATGGCCGACCGTTCCCCTGGCGTGCGTGAGCTGACGATCGAATACTCGCTCCCGCCGAGGCCGTCGCAAAGCTGATCGGTCAGGCCGTCAAGATACCTCTCGATATTGTCGAGGCCGGTCTCCGTCAGCAGCTTAAGGCTTGCTTCAAGTCCGTAGAAAAGCGCGGTGGCCCCAGTTCCGCTCTCGAGTGCAAGTGCATTCGGTTTCAGGGCCTGCTCACGGTCGTTGAAGTCCCAGGGCGTTTCAACGCTGATCCAACCGACAAGTGCGGGTTCCACGCGTTCCCTTGCCCGATCTGAAAGGTAGAGCATCCCGCAACCTTCAGGGGCGCATAGCCATTTGTGGCTTGCCCCTGAAGCGATATCCACCAACTGCGAAGGAAGATCGAAACCGAATGCACCCAGTCCCTGAATTATGTCCACGGCGAAGAGCGCGTCGGCATTGCGCGCCGCCTGGCCGATACGCTCAAGGTCGGCCCTAAAGCCCGACGCGAACTGGACCGCACTGATCGAGACCAGCCTCGTGTTACCGTCGATCATTGAAATCAATTCTTCAACATCCACCCGGCCCTCTTTTTCGCCGCAAAGCCGAAGTTCGACGCCGAACCGTTGGCTGGCCATCCGCCACGGGTAAAAGTTGGCCGGGAATTCGTTGACGAAACTGACGATATTGTCGCCGGGCTTCCAGGGCAGGCCATTCGCGACCGCCGCGAACCCGTCGGAGGTGTTGCGCAAGAATGCCACTTGTTCCGGCCTGACCCGCAGCATTTCGGCGACCAGCCGCCGGGCCTTGTCCTTGGTTGCCACCCAATCCGGATAATGTATCGCCCCGTTTTCTGAAACGTCTGCCAGTTGGGCATTTACCGCGTCGATCGCCGTCGTTGGGATCGGTGACACCGCGGCACTGTTTAGGTAATTCCACTTTTTCAAGGCAGGAAACAAAGACCTGATGTGTTCATTCATACGCGTCTCAAAAAAATTTTTGACAAACAATTGACTGAATTGTAACTTCTAGATTGGCGTGGAGCGCTTCCCGCGCCTGTTTCAGAATTGAATTATGTTCGAATTCCGTAAGAAAAACCATATCGAGTTCGGCCTTGTCTCGGCGGATGATGACGGCAGCATCGACGTTATGGAGGTTCGGCGCGAGTCCCGGCAGGGCCTATGGTCCGAAGGCCTCCGCCTCGTTCGCGACGTTTTCCTTATAATCGTGGTTTTCGTTTTGCTTGGTGTTTTCGCGGTCCAACCGGTGGTCGTCGAGGGAACGTCGATGCTTCCCCACCTCGCGGATGGCGAACGGTTGTTGGTAAACAAGTTGGTTTACTACAAGTGGCAAAGCGTAAGTTGGGGACACTTGGAACGTGGCGACATCGTCGTTTTTTGGTACCCGAGTGATCCGGACAAAAGCTATGTGAAACGGATCATCGGATTGCCCGGCGAGACCGTTGAGGTCCGCAACGGACGGGTCTATATCAACGGCCGCGAACTGAGAGAACCTTACATAGACGAAATTCATAACCAAAATCTTCGCGACAGCATTGTAAAGGCGGTCGACCAGCACTATTACTTTGTCATGGGCGACAACCGCGACAATTCCTCGGACTCACGTGTTTGGGGCCTTGTTCCGGAAAAGTACATTTACGGCAAGGCTTTTTTCCGCTACTGGCAGCCGTCGAAGGCCGGGTTTCTCGAGCACGGTGAGTATGACATCCCATCGCCGCCCGCCGTCGAAAGTGTGACATCCTCGGACGATAAATGATCCTGCTTCCGGGTCCCGCCGGCTCTCTGTGTTAGAATCCGCTTTATGGGTTCTGTTAAATCCGCGATCCTTGTTCTTGAGGACGGCCGGTCCATTACGGGCCGGTCTTTTGGCGCCGATGGCGAATGCTTTGGCGAGATGGTCTTCAACACGTCGATGACCGGCTATCAGGAGATCCTCACCGATCCGAGCTATGCCGGCCAGATCGTCTGCATGACCTATCCGCTGATCGGCAATTATGGTGTAAATGAAGAGGATGTCGAATCCCGCCGTCCGTGGGTTGAGGGCTTTGTGGTTCGCGAGGCCAGCCGGATCGCTTCCAACTTTCGATCGACAAACACCCTTCAGAATTATCTGGCCGACAATGGAATTGTCGGGATAGAGCACATCGACACGCGGGCGCTCGTGCGGCATATCCGCGACAAAGGGGCGATGCGTTCCGCTATTTCGACCGTAGAAACCGATCCAAAGGCGTTGTTGGAAAGAGTGTTGGCTTCGCCTGAAATGGCAAAACGAGAACTGGCAAGTGCCGTGACGGTTGAAGAAAACTACGTTTATCGATCGCCGCAGGTCACTTTATCGGATGATGGAGATGGCCGGGGATCCGGGATCGAGAGATTTCACGTGGTGGCGTACGACTTTGGCGTGAAAACAAACAGCCTTCGCGAGTTCGCTAAGCATGGCTGCCGGGTGACCGTGGTGCCCGCGGACACGCCGGCTGATGAGGTCCTCGCCCTTTCGCCGGACGGGATCTTTCTTTCGAACGGCCCGGGCGACCCTGCGTCCATGACGTCCGTGATCGACGAGATCAAAAAGCTGGCCGCCTCGCAAAAGCCGATGTTCGGTATCTGTCTCGGGCACCAATTGATCGGATCGGCGTTCGGCGGATCGACCTACAAGTTAAAATTCGGGCACCGAGGCGGCAACCAGCCGATCAAGGACCTGACGACGGGCAAGATCGAGATCACGTCCCATAATCACGGCTTCGCCGTCGACGCCGAAAGCCTTCCCGCCGATGTCGAGGTCACGCACATTAATCTCAACGATCACACCGTCGCCGGCCTGCGCCACAAGACGCTCCCTGTCTTCTCTGTCCAGTATCATCCGGAATCCGCCCCCGGGCCGCACGATTCGGAGTATCTGTTTGAACGATTCGTGGAACTAATGGCGGGTAGGTAGCTGCGTGCTATGGGTCTGAAGATCAAGAGTATTGTGTAATGTCGAACTGCGGGGCCGGAGGTCTAACAATGAAAGGAATCTGTTTAGTGATGTTGCTTGGGGGATTGCTTGCGATCCCGTCGTTCGGTCAAGGCGGACTTGAGAAATACGTCGGTCAGTATCAGGTAACGGGTGCAGGCCTGGTGATCACGGTGACTGCCGAAAACGGCAAGCTTGCTCTGCAGGCGACGGGACAACCGAAGGCGGAGCTTGAATTGATCTCTGGCGACAACTACGAAATAAAAGGGGCACCGATCAAGATCACCTTTCAATCCGACGCCGCCGGCAAAGTGACCGGCCTGGTTATTCATCAGTCCGGGGTCGACGTACCGGCAGCCAAGATGAACTCGTCGTCAGAAGCGCCGAGCGACAAATCGCCGCACAAGTCTGAGTTTGTAACGGCGAACGGGATCAAGATGAATTACCTGGACTGGGGCGGCGCCGGCGACGTGATCATTCTGCTTTCCGGATTTGGCAACGACGCACACATTTTTGACGAATTTGCCACTGCTTTTACGGACAAGTTTCACGTCATCGGGTTGACGCGCCGGGGCTTCGGCGAGACAGAGCGGCCCGCCACCGGCTATGACACGACGACTCGCGTCGAGGACATCAGGGCCTTTATGGACGCAAAAAAGATCAAACGGGCGCACCTCGTCGGGCATTCGCTTGCTGGGGATGAGATGACGATGTTTGCGACATTGCACCCAAACCGCCTCTTGAAATTGGTCTATCTCGATGCTGCCTACGACCGAACCAAAATGGTCACGTGCGCTGACGAATTACCGCCTGAGATCGCACCTCCTGCCGCGATACGCATGATGCGCGAGGCCATGGAATGCCCGGGCTGGGCCGAAATTAAGGTCAAAGACATGCCTCCGCCGGACATGTACAGGGTTCAGGTATTGACCATGAGATCGGCATCGCAGTATCGGCCCGCATACAAGGACGTCAAGGCATTGTCTTTGTCCATTTACGCCGATGCCGAAGTTGCCCAGCTACCGGGCAACGTAACCGACGAAACCCGTAAAAGACTAGAGGCTTACTGGAAGGAGAAACGTACTCCATTGACCCGTGCGAGCATCGAGCAGTTTCGCAAGGAGATGCCGAATGGACGGGTAGTGGAGCTAAAAGGAGCGACCCACTACATTTTCCTCGGTCCATCCAAGGACGAGACGATCAAACTTACGCGTGACTTTCTTGCCAAGTAAAAGGATGCAGCGGCCAACGCAAATCAAATGAGTGATCTGCTTTTGGGTTGGAATACAACGAAGATCGAAAAAGGCCGTCAATCGACGGCCTTTTTCCTAACAATCGAGGATAGACTTACTGCCCGATCCCGTAGATATAGGGTGCGATTATCAGGCTGACGATCGACATCAGCTTGATCAGGATGTTCATCGAAGGGCCTGAGGTGTCCTTGAAAGGATCACCGACCGTGTCGCCTGTTACAGAAGCCTTATGCGGCTCGGAGCCTTTGAAGTAGGTCTCGCCGTTAATGACGACTCCCTGCTCGAAAGATTTCTTCGCGTTGTCCCAGGCACCGCCGGCGTTCGATTGGAAGATGCCCATCAGCACGCCCGATACCGTGACGCCTGCAAGCAAACCGCCAAGCACCTCGGGCCCGAACGTAAACCCGACGGCAACGGGCGTGATCAGTGCGATAGCCCCGGGCATCAGCATTTCGCGGATCGATGCCTTGGTCGAAATGGCGACGCACTTCTCATATTCCGGCTTTGCCTTGTACTCCATGATGCCGGGGATCTCGCGAAACTGCCGCCGGACCTCCTGCACCATGTCCATCGCTGCCTTTCCGACCGCCTGGATGCAGAGTGCCGAAAATATGAACGGGATCATTCCGCCGATGAAAAGGCCTCCCAGCACGGGAGCCTTGTAGATATCGATCCGGTCGATACCGGCGATCCCGACGAACGCCGCGAACAATGCAAGAGCCGTCAAAGCTGCCGAAGCGATGGCAAATCCCTTTCCGGTCGCCGCCGTAGTATTGCCGACCGCATCAAGCTTGTCCGTCCGTTCACGTACATCCGGCGGCAATTGGCTCATCTCCGCGATCCCGCCCGCGTTGTCCGCGATCGGCCCGAATGCATCGATCGCAAGCTGCATCGCGGTCGTCGCCATCATCCCTGAAGCGGCGATCGCCACGCCGTAAAGCCCTGCGAGATAATAAGAAGTTACTATACCCGCGGCAAGCGTTAGGATCGGGATGACCGTCGATTTCATCCCGACGGAAAGGCCGCCGATGATGTTCGTCGCGTGCCCGGTCGACGACTGCTGCACGATCGAGTTGACCGGCTTTTTGCCCATCGCCGTGTAATACTCGGTCGAAAAACTCATGATCGCCCCAACGATCGTTCCCACGACGATCGAAAGGAAGACGCCCATCTTGTCGAAACCGGCACTTCTAAGTGTCAACTGGCCGTCAGGCAGTATCCACATCACCGCAAAATATGAAGCGATGACGGTCAGGATCATTGCCGCCCAATTGCCGACGTTCAGGGCCGACTGAACGCTCGCCTTCTCGTCCTTGATCCTGACGAAGAGCATCCCGATCACCGAGAAAACTATCCCAAGGCCGCCGATCACCATCGGAAGAAGAATAGGCGAGAGCCCGCCGAGCGTGTCTCTGGCCGTTATTTCCTGGCCGAGCACCATCGTGGCTAGGATCGTCGCAACGTAGGACCCGAAAAGGTCGGCGCCCATTCCGGCCACGTCGCCCACATTATCTCCCACGTTGTCCGCTATCGTCGCCGGATTCCGAACGTCGTCTTCCGGGATGCCCGCTTCGACCTTGCCGACAAGGTCAGCGCCGACATCCGCCGCTTTCGTGTAGATCCCGCCGCCGACTCTGGAAAACAATGCGATCGATTCGGCGCCGAGCGAGAAACCCGTCAATACCTCGATCGCAGTGCGGACCTGATTGACCCCTAGGTCGGCAAACATCGCAAGGAACGCGATAAACAGGCCGCCAAGGCCAAGTATCGCCAGTCCGGCCACGCCGAGGCCCATTACGGCACCGCCGGTGAACGAGACCTTCAAAGCCTGTTTCAGGCTGGAACGCGCCGCCTGGGTCGTCCGGACATTCGCCTTGGTCGCGACCTTCATGCCGATATAGCCGGCTGTCGCCGAGAACACGGCCCCGATCAGGAAAGCGACACTGATGATCCAATGCGAATGGATCGCCCGCCCTCCTATCTCATGGATCGTTCCCGAATAGGCAAGCAATGCCGCTGTGATCACCGCAAAAATGCTCAGGATCTTCCACTCGGCCTTCAAAAATGCCATCGCGCCGTTGGCAATATGGCCGGCCAGTTCCTGCATGTTCGCGTCGCCGGCATCCTGCCGCCCGACCCACGCAGACTTGAAAGCCATTATCAGCAGGCCGAAGATCCCGAGGGCGGGCACCAAATAAATAACGTACTCGTTCATAAGTTCTTAAAATCTTCGGGCCCTCGCTCGCGGCATCCGAATCACGCAGTCAACGTCACCGAAGTTTGAGGCCCAAATATTGGATTTCTGTTAAATATCAAAATTATTGATTATCAAATAGTTGGCCGATTTAATCAATTCTCGTCGCCTGAATATCGATCCGGGCGGCGGCATGAGATCTCGGTCATAAAAGATAGTTCCGGCCGGGCCGATCGGAAAAAGGCTCTTTCGATGGCCCGGTAGGATGCGGCCCCTAGTCGCATCGCCATTGGCCGTTGATCCGCTTTGCAAACGCACCGTCGGTCCCGGCCTGTCCTTGCGAACAGATTCCCGCCGCTGTTTTTCGGCAGTCCTTGCAATAGACCATCGCTCCGTCCTTCACCCTCGAACTCCCATTTTCCGGTGAAACAAAACCGGCGAGATCGCGAAAAGTGATGTTCGGATCGAACTGAACGAGACCCTTACCGATCTCGACGTCATAGCCGAAATAATTGGGTTCGCGGTCGATCAGGTCCCGTCCTTCTCCTTCGGGAAGCCGGCCGGAGCGGAACATGATCGTCCCGCCGTTGAACCCCGGTCGATTTACGGGATTCCCTCCACCGACCCTGTCCGTGCAGTGCCCCGGAAACGTCAGCGGGTCGTGGCAGAACTTGTCTCCGACCGAATTGACCACCACCTGCGGGGCCGTTTTCATCGTGGATCCGAAATAACGGTTTCCGAACGAGGCAAAATTCATCCTTCCGTTAAGGTCGATCAGATCATTGAAGACACTGCCGATCACGGTCATCATCTGTGACGAGGCCGTGGTCGCGGCCGCGGTGAAGATGCTCCGTCGGCTTCTCTCGGACGAGACGCTGACCAGCGTGATCGAACCTACCGATTCGACCTGGAGGAATGTCCCGCCGATCAGCCGGTCGTAGTCGTATCCGCCCCCGAACGTGTTCTCGATCAGGATCGCAGCCCCTCGTTTTACATGGATCCCTATGCCCGGCGCGTTTGCCTCCAGGTAGTTGAATTGCGAGTTTGCGATCGTCCAGTCGGTGTTGAACGTGTCGATCGAGATGCCGGTGTTGTTGTTGATAAAGACACCGTGATCCACGCGTACATTATCGAATTGCCACTGATTGCACATTTGCTCGGCGGCGTTGCAGTTTTCCTGGTTGAGGTTCCGGACAACAAATCCGGTCTCGAAATTCTGGAACACGACGTTCTCGATACGGAAATACTGGCTCGGGTTCACGGTATGCTGCTTAGTTCGCGGATCGATCGCCCACTTTCCCGCCGCAACGATCCCGCTCGTGCCTGCCCGGTCTCGCGGGCCCTCACCGTACAAAGCCGAATTTCCCATCAGCTCGACATTGCGGATCGTCACTGCGTTTGTGCAGCCCCCGATCCTAAAGATCGCCTGCCGGTTGTTCCGAAGCCTTATCCGCGTCGGGCTGATACGTCCGGGCATGTTCGTCGTAGGGATCGAGTAATTCCCTGCGGCGCCCAGGATCGTGACCCCCGTAGGGATCGTGATCCCGTCAAACGACGGGTCGCGTGTGTTGCCATCGGTGGTCCCGACAATGTAGTCGCCGTCGGGAAATACAAGCGTTCCGCCCTGTCGGCTCGCCATCACCATCATGGCGTTCTCGATCGCCTTCGTATGGTCGCTTGGCTCGCTGTACTCGTAACGCCGGTTCGGCGATTCAGTGCGTCGTACCGGCCGGAAGTCCTTAACGTTGTAAAAGCCCATCTCACGGCCGCTTGCCGTCGGCCATAGATATGAATTGCCGTTACTCAATCGGATCTCGTACATCTCCTCCGGCCCTTCGAAGCACCACCGTTGGTCCTGCGGGCTCGGTGCCACCCGATTGCCGCTGACCGTGCTGTTATTGCAGGCCGAAAGCCCTGTCGCCGGCTTGGTCATTCCGGTCCCTGCGAGGAAAACCTCGATGTGGTTGGCCTGGTTCTGCTGGGGCAGAAAGCGGATCGGGCAGGCACCGGTCGCGTCGGCGTTGACGGTCAGAGAATAGCCGTCGAAGCGATTTTGGGCATTCGAAACGGTGACGAGTACGGCCAAGGCCGGGATCAGGAATAAAGTACAACGATTCATCAAACTTCCCCTTTTTGGTTTTTGCATGATTCGATTTTATCAGCCGCCGGCCACACCTCGGCAAATGCGTGTGCGGGATTAACGGCCTTGCTGATATATTCAATAAGATGCAGCGAGCGAACGAGTTGCGGATCGTTTCTTCGGCTCGCGAAGAAATGATCGAGTTTACCGGTGAGGTCTCGAAAAGGATCACGGCGATCGGGGTTGACGACGGCGTCTGCGTACTTTTTGTCCAACATACGACTTGCGGCATAACGATAAACGAAAATGCCGACCCGGATGTGCAGAGCGACATGCTGGGCTTCCTTCAACGCCTTATTCCTCAATACGAACCGAATTTCAAGCACTTTGAGCACAATTCTGACGCTCACATCAAGTCCACGGTCGTCGGGTCGAGTGTGGCCGTCCCCATCAACAATGGAAAGCTCTGTTTGGGCCGTTGGCAGGGGATCTACCTCTGCGAATTTGACGGCCCGCGTGAACGGTCGGTCCTGATGAAGATCTTATGACGACCGGCTATTCCGGAACCCCGCTGGCGAAAAAGCTCGGCTTCCGGCCGAACCATGTGGTCGTGACAATAAATCGTCCGGCGGAGTACTTACGGCTTTTCTCAGAGGTTCCTGAGGGCCTAATACTTATGGAGTTCCCACAGTTTCTGGACTGGGACGGCGACCGGCATGCCCGGCCAAAACCTGACATCGTTCATCTTTTTACCAACGACCGCAGCGAGCTTTTTGAGGCCCTCGCCCGCCTCCGGGGCTCGATCAAACAGGACGGTGCGATCTGGGTCTCTTGGTACAAAAAGGCTGCCAAACTGCCGACCGAGATAACCGAGGACATCATTCGTGATGCTGCGCTGCCGCTCGGTCTGGTCGATGTAAAGGTCTGCGCCGTCGATGAGAAATGGTCGGGCTTGAAATTGGTCATTCGAAAGGAAAATCGTATATAATTCTCGGGCTCAAACAGCACCGCCTTTGACGGTCATTTCACCGGGAGTGTCAACGAAATGCCTTCTGCCGATCCGAGGATTGACGCCTATATCGATAAGTCCGCCGATTTTGCCAAGCCGATCCTGACACATCTGCGAAAACTGGTCCATCGGGCTTGCCCTGACGTAGAAGAAACGTGGAAATGGAGCTTTCCTCACTTCGATCACAAAGGCGTTCTGTGCAGCATGGCAGCATTCAAGCAGCATTGTTCTTTCGGCTTTTGGAAACAGTCGCTGCTCGAATCCGATGCGATCCCAAAGACCAAGACGGCCATGGGGAGTTTTGGCCGCATAACCTCGCTCAAGGACCTGCCGTCTGACAAAGTGATGATCGGTTTGATCCATCAGGCGATGGAACTAAATGAGAAAGGCGTCAAAACGCCGCAAAAGAAGCCCTCTGAGAAAAAGGAGCTTATCGTTCCTGAGATACTCACCGAGGCCCTTTCCAAGAATAAGAAGGCCAAAGAGCAATTCGATAAGTTCAGTTATTCCCACAAGAAGGAATATGTTGAATGGATCAACGAGGCAAAGACCGAACCGACGCGTGAAAAGCGGCTTACGACGACCTTAGAATGGCTGAGCGAAGGGAAGTCAAGGAATTGGAAATACGAGAAATGTTAAGGAGAACTGACCATGTTGGGTGTTAATCCATATATCGCATTTAGAGGGAATTGCCGCGAGGCCATCGATTTTTACAAGCAGGCGCTGGGTGCCGAGGAGCTCTATTCGCAGACCTACGGCGATTCGCCGATGCCCGACATGGGAAGCAGCGACGCAATAATGCACGCTTCTTTAAGGATCGGGGACTCGACCGTTATGTTCTGTGACGATCTTCATTCGGAGAATTTCTCTACCGGCGGCAACATTTCGTTGGCGATCGGACTGAACGATGTCGAGACCGCGAAGAAGTTTTTCGGCAATCTCGCCGACGGCGGGAATGTAACGATGCCTCTCGACAAAACTTTCTGGGCCGAGGCGTTCGGGATGGTGACGGACAAGTTCGGTATCAATTGGATGGTAAATTGCGACGCCCCGCAAGACGTTGATAAGTCCGCGGCTGCGTAGGTAGCGTCAGAAGTAAAAGGGCAAAAGGCAAAAAAAGCCTGCTTCTTTTTGTTGCCTCTTTGCCTTTTTACTTTTCACTTCTTACTTTTAACTTTCGGCTTTGAATATATGTCAGATCCAATCTTAGTAGCGAAACATGACGGTGGCGAGGTCCACCTGCTCCCGCAGATGGCAAACCGGCATGGCGTGATCACCGGAGCAACGGGTACCGGCAAGACGGTCACTCTTCAAAAGCTCGCCGAAGGTTTCAGCCAACGGGGCGTCCCGGTCTTTATGGCCGACATCAAAGGCGACCTGACCGGTATCTCGCAACCCGGCGGTACCCACCCAAAGATCGTCGAGCGGCTAAAGCTGCTTGGGATCGAGGACGCCGTTTTCGAGGGCTCGCCCGTCACGCTTTGGGACGTTTTCGGTAAGCAAGGACATCCGCTCCGGGCGACGATATCCGAGATGGGCCCTTTGATGCTCTCGCGTATCCTCCAGCTGAACGACACGCAGGAGGGAGTTCTCACGCTTGCCTTCAAAATCGCCGATGAGCAGGGACTTCTGCTTCTCGACCTGAATGACCTTCAACAGCTTCTGATCTACGTGGCCGAGAACGCGGACGAATTCACCACGAAATACGGAAACGTCTCAAAGGCGTCGGTGGGCGCCATCCAGCGAGGACTGCTTCAGCTTGAACAGCAGCAGGGCGAGATATTCTTCGGCGAACCCGCCGTCAGGCTGGAAGATTTTATGCAGACGCTCGGCGGCAAGGGCGTTTTGAATCTCCTCGCGGCCGATGACCTGATCAATTCGCCGAAGATCTATTCAACGTTCCTGCTCTGGCTCCTCTCGGAGCTTTTTGAGATGCTCCCGGAAGCGGGTGATCTCGACAAACCGAAGATCGTTTTCTTTTTTGATGAGGCCCATCTGCTTTTCGACGACGCCCCCAAAGCACTTGTCGATAAGATCGAACAGGTCGTTAGGCTGATCCGTTCAAAAGGTGTCGGCGTTTATTTCGTGACGCAGAGCCCGGCCGACATTCCCGATTCGGTGCTTGCTCAACTAGGCAACCGCATCCAGCACGCCCTTCGGGCGTACACGCCGAAAGAGCAGGAGGCTGTCAAGGTTGCCGCCAAGAGCTTCCGCGAAAATCCCGAACTCGACACGGTAAAAACTATCACCGAACTCGGCGTCGGCGAGGTGCTCATTTCACTGCTCGATGAAAAGGGAGTGCCTTCCGTCGTTCATAGGGCGTTTGTCGTACCACCGTTTTCGCAGATCGGTCCGATCACGCCCGAACAGCGTGCCGAGATCGTCGCGAATTCGTTAGTCGCCGGGATCTACGACCAGGAGATCGACCGCGAATCGGCGTTCGAGATCCTCTCATCGAGGGCCAACGAACGCCTTGAAGCCGAAGCAGCAGCAAAGGCCGAAGCCGATGCAGCTAAGGAGGCCGAGAAACAAGCGAAGGCGGAGCGTGCTGCAGCTCGGGCACCCGACACGCTTGTCGAATCAATTACAAAGAGCGTCGCACGGTCGGCCAGTAGCTCGATCGGCCGCCAGATCGGAAACTCGATCGTCCGCGGCGTGCTCGGAAGCATCTTTGGCGGCAAGTCGAAATCAAAAAGTAGTTGGTTTTAGTGCAGAGGCCCGCACGTCAGTAAGGGCGTAAAACTCGACGCAGGTCAACGAAGACCGAAAAATATAGGTCAGCTTGATTTCTTTTTTTGGTGCAGAAGCCCGCGCGTCAGTAAGGGCGAAGGAAGCGGCGTAGGTCAACAGAGACCCATAAAAATTCAGGTCGGCCTGATCTCTTCGGATCGACATTCGCCCACGTGCGAGAAGCAACAAATGTTATGAGTAACGCTAACTTGTTAATGGTCGGGACGGCCAAAGGGCTGTTCATCCTTCGCGGCACAAACGGAAAATGGTCGATCGACGGGCCTCATTTTGCCGGCCTTGCCGTGTATTCGGCATTCCTGGATCAACGAAAGGGCCGAAATGAAATGTGGGCTGCCCCGGCAAGCTGGCACTTCGGGGCCGAGCTCTGCAAAAGCACCGACATGGGCAAGACCTGGGACCAGCCCGAGGATCGGCGGATCAAAATGCCGAAGACGACAAAGAAGTCGCTCGAAAACATCTGGCAGATCGCACCCGGAGCAAAGACCGATTCACTTTATGTCGGTGTAGCACCCGCCGCGTTATTCGAATCGCACGACGGCGGCGAAAAATGGAATCTGAACAAGGGCCTTTGGTCGCACCCGCATCGAAAGCACTGGACACCCGGTTTCGGTGGCCTTTGCCTGCACACGATCGTGACCGACCCGAAAAACCCGAAAGATATCAAGATCGCAATTTCGACCGGCGGCGTTTACCAGTCCGCCGATGGCGGTGAAAGTTGGAAGGTCACGAATAAGGGCGTCTCGGCTTACTTTCTGCCGGATCAATATCCGGAATTCGGCCAGTGCGTGCACAAGATCGCCCGGCACCCCTCCAAGAAAAAGCTCTTCTTTCTTCAGAACCATCACGGAGTTTACCGCAGCCGGGATGGTGCCCAAACGTGGCAGGAGATCGAGGACGGGCTGCCGTCGAATTTCGGCTTCGGGTTGACCGTCAGCGAAGCCGGCTCCGTTTTCATCGTGCCGCTCCAGAAAGACGCCGAGCGGTTCACTTGCGACGGCAAGCTTCGCGTTTACCGCACGCGGGACGAGGGAAGGTCGTGGCAGCCGCTCACAAAAGGTCTTCCGCAGAAGAACGCCTACGAGGTCATTCTTCGCGACGCCGTCTCATCGACCGGCAACAACATTTTCTTCGGCACAAAGAACGGCAAGCTTTTCGCTTCGCATGATGACGGCGATTCGTGGAAGATGATAGAAGGCTCGCTGCCGGAGATCTGCTGCGTCAAGGCGTACTCGATTTAGACCTTTTTATGAGAGTTAATTACTAATTAGGAATTAATAATTAGTAATTATTTTTGGCAATAGGGGATCTATGGCCCTAACCGTTTATTTGAGCGGACATCTTAAGTCCTTTTCCGGTGGCGAACTTGAGGTGCCGATACACGGCAATCTTGCAACGGTAGGCGATGCTCTTGAATCGCTTTGGCGGATTCATCCCGCCCTTCGCGACCGCATTCTGAATGAGCAGGGCGAGATCCGCACGCACGTAAACGTGTTTGTCGGGAGTGACGACGTAAAACGCCGCCGCGGCCTCGAAACGCCCTTGACCGATAAACAGCTCCACATCTTTAATGCGGTCAGCGGCGGCTAGGGCGACGCCTTCAAGACCGATGTCTTTTTCACGCCCGCAAAATTATGAAAAGTATGATCCAAAGGGCCATGTTCGTCACCGCACTTACGGTGTTTGCCGTGATCGCGGCCAATGCACAGGTAAAGAAAATGAAGATCTTTGTTTCAGTTGATATGGAAGGCATTGTCGGCGTCGTGACCGGCGAGCAATTGGGGCCGCAAGGCTTTGAATACCAGCGGTTTCGCGAGTTCATGACCCGCGAGGCCACGACCGCCATAGAGGCCGCTTTTGCCGCCGGGGCAACCGAGATCGTCGTCGCCGATTCGCACGGCAATGGCCAGAACCTTCTGATCGAAAAGCTGCCGAAGAACGTCACGATCGTCCGGTCGTGGCCGCGGCCGCTGATGATGATGCAGGGCATCGACGACTCCTTCGCCGGAGCTATCTTCATCGGTTACCATTCCGGCACTACCAATCCGGCGGGCGTACGGGCACACACAATGTCGTCGGCCAATTTTGCCGATATCAGATTGAACGGCGTATCGATGCCCGAGGCGGGCGTAAATGCGGCGATCGCCGGCCATTTCAATGTTCCGGTCATCATGATCTCAGGCGACGACGCGGCCGTTAAGGAGGCGACCGACCTTCTCGGCCCGATCGAAGGCGCCATCGTGAAATGGAATTATGGATTCCATTCGGCAAGGACGATGACGCCAGACACCGCCAACGACCTGATCCGTGAAAAGGTGACTCGCGCGATCGGCCGTATCGGCGAATTCAAACCGTATAAACCCGAAGCGCCGGTCCGCCTCGAGGTCCAGTTCAAGAATTATCGTCCGGCCGAGGTGCTGGCCTTTCTTTCGTCCGTGGAACGGACCGACGCCCACACCATCCGCTTTCAGGGCCGCGATATCATCGAAGTCTCACGGTTCCTCTCGTTCATCATGCAGTATGAACCGGGACTTGCACCCTGACGGAACGCGGACGCAATCGTCCGCCTCAGAACGAAGCACGAGTAAATGCTCATCAAGAACGCCATTCTCGACAGGATCAAAGCCGGCGAGATCACGCTCATCTTCCGCCGCTGGAAACGCCCCGGTGTAAAGGCCGGCGGGACGCAGATGACCCAGAGGGGCGTCCTTGGCATTGACTCGGTCGAGATAGTCGCCGAGAAAAAGATCACCGCCGCCGATGCAAAAGCAGCAGGATACGATTCAAAAAAAGAACTTGTCGCGACGATGCCGCCGGCCTCCGATGAGCTCGAGATCTATCGCATCGGCGTCCACTGGGTCGGCGAAGACCCGCGGAAGGCGCTTCGCGTCGCCGACAAACTTGGCAAGAAAGAACTGGACGCGATCGTCGAAAAACTCCGCAAACTCGACCAAAACAGCCAACGCGGAAATTGGACACAATTGTACTTACAGTTGATCCGCGACCAGCCGAACACTCACGCCGCGATCCTGGCCGAACAGATCGGCCTCACCATCCCGACCTTCAAACCCTGGGTCCGCAAACTAAAAGCCCTCGGCCTGACTGAGAGCCTGCGGCCCGGATATCGCTTGTCGCCTCGAGGCGAGAAAGTTTTGCAAGCACTCAGGCAGAAAAAATGACAACGTTCAAGCAAGCTTTGATCGCAGGGACTGCATTTGTGGCGCTTTATTTTGTTTTCGTCGTTGTGACGTTCAGAGCGATTTTTTACTTCGGATACGATCCAGGCTCATATGCGTATCTGCAGTGGCCTATTACGTTTCCGATTGCCATCCCACCTGTAGAGTTTTGGGATTTTCTACAGAGCCTGGGCTTCGCAGGAAAGAGCTTACTTGTAACAGCAGCTTATTTGATAATCGATATTCTGGTCTATTCGAGCATCGCTTTTGTAATCCTGCGATTTCGGAGGAGAAAGGGAACTTAATAAATTAGAAAATTCCGCCTAGGTTCCATAAACCCATCACATCGTTCCTTCCAAGACTCTTGAATTTCGCTCAACGAACCCCCGGCCTCGATCGCTTTGCGGATCTTGGCCGTGCCGCAGACGACGTCGAACGGGTTCTTGCCGAATTCGTACTCGTACGCGTCGCGTTTCCATTCGAATTGATCTTTGTATAGGTCGTACGCGGTCTTGATCATCGCGATGCCGACGATCACCGGCGTGAACGTTTCTCTATCCGTAACGTGGATCTGCAGGCCGCCGCAGGTAACTTTGGCGTGCTTCTGAAAGGTCGGTTGAAAATATGTTTGGCGAAACGCAACGCCGGGGAAGTTGTATTTTTCGAGGGCTGAGACCCATTCCCACGGGTCGATGTACGGCGCTCCGTTCAGCTCGAACGGTTTCGTTGTACCGCGGCCTTCGCTTAGTTCGGTGCCTTCGACGTGAACGGTCGCGGGAAAGACGACGCATGTATCCACGGTCGGGATATTCGGCGAAGGCATCACGAACGGCAGGCCCGTTTCTTCGAACCACATTTCGCGACGCCACCCTTCCATCGCTACCACTTCAATCTCACAGCCGATGCCGAAGTGTTCGTTGAACATCTTTGCCAACTCACCGGTCGTCATGCCGTGACGAGTCGGTATCTCGAACTGGCCGACGAACGATCTGAACTCGTGCTCGGTGATGTTGCCTTCGACCGCGATGCCGCCGATCGGGTTCGGGCGGTCGCAAACGACGACGCGTTTGCCGAACATCTTCGCCGCCCGCATGCAGTTCGCCATCGTGTAAACGAAAGTATAGATGCGGCAGCCAACGTCCTGCAGGTCAAAGACGATCGTGTCCACATCGGCCAGCATTCTTTCGGTCGGCTCGCGGGTCTCGCTGTACAGTGAGTAGATCCACAGCCCGGTGTGCGGATCGACGGCGTGGTCCGTCTCGATCATATTGTCCTGCAGATCACCTCGAATGCCGTGCTGCGGCCCGAAGAGCGTGGTCAGGTCGATTTCCGGATGCTCAAAAAAAACATCCGCGGCGTGCCGAAGATCAGGAAGCACAGAAGCCTGGTTGCAGACCAGTCCGATCCGCCGGCCTCGGATCAGATCGAGCTTTTCGTTGAGGAGAACTTCAATTCCGGGCCGGACCCTTTTCGATTGCGTCATTTGTCCTTTTTGGTGTTCTTCCTTTGCGACTTTGCGGGAAATCTCGTCTTTCGCAAAGGTGTAGCGAAGCAACAAGATGAAGAAAAGCCCCTGCGGATCGCACCGGGGCTTTTTCGTGATCATGCTTGGGCCGGTTTACTTTGCCGCGGCGTCTGCGATCGGCGCATCTGGGGCGTTCTTCTTGACCGATGCGACCCCATTTTCCATCGACCGAGCACTCTTGTACATTTCACTTTTGCCAATGGGTTCGCCGTTCGCAGCCTTTAAGACGAAATAGGGCGACCCGTCTTTTGCCGTCTTTCTTTCATAACGGCCATCGTTTCCGGCGTTCTTACGTACCGACGCGATCCCTTTCTCGGCGGCCTTTCTGTCGCTGTATGTCTCGCTGGTCAGGATCACCTGTCCGTTCGACGCCTTCAAATTGAAATGAACCTTACCGCTTTTTCCTGTCTTGATCTCAAATTTTCCTGCCATCATTCGCTCCTTGTCTTGATTTTCCTCGGTAGATCTACATTCCTGGTGCAAGGTTTCCCAAACAGTGGGATAGTATCACAAGCAATTTAGGACCAAAAGTTTACGGCCTTTTCATTCGATAAAGTCGCCGGCCGATTCGATCGGTTTCAGCTTGTTCCGGTTGATAACGCGGGCACAACCGTTCCAGCGCAGGATCGCATCGTCATTCCCGTGCGGCCGAACGGCTTCTGCCATTTCAAAGCGGTCCATCGCCTGCCGGAATAGTTCATACGCACCGACGCCGCCTTTATTAAGCGTTGCTTTAGCCCGGCGTTCGTAAATGATCCCGGCGTAATACGCACGCTCGTACTCATCCGTGATCTTCGCCAGGTATTCATTCACGTGCGTATCGCCGACCGCGTAATCCTTGCCGAAGCGGTCGCTCATCGCAAGCACGATGTTCTTGAGCGCTTCCTGATTGTCCGGCTCGACCGCAAGTATATCGAGGTAAATGCTCTCAGCCGCACCCGGTTCGTTTAGCAAACGATATCTGTTTGCTTTCTCCAGTGCGGCGGGGACGGCTTCATGCGATAGTGGTTTTAGTTCGAACATAACGAAGCCTTTATTGATCACCTGGTCTGGCAAACGCTGCTTCGTTGCGCCGCCATTTGATATAGCCAACTATAAGGCCAAACAGCAGTCCGTGGAGGAGAAACGTCACCCACGTCCGCGTCGAAGTGAAATATTGTCCAATGGTCTGCCCTTCGTCGCGTAAGAGGATCATGCCGACGATCTGCATTACGACGGCGAATGGGCCGCCGTTTATCACGATCCCGTCCACCAACAGATAGCGGACGATACCGGCCTCGCGTTTCCTGGCCCAGACCTCGGCAGGTGGATTCATTTTCTTTTGCGAAAGATCCGCACGAGTTTTGCCAGCGGGTCGTAATGCTCATCGACCACGCGTTCCTTCAACGGGATAATGGCGTTGTCGGTAATTGTAATATGTTCCGGGCAGACCTTGGTACAGCATTTCGTAATGTTGCAGTAGCCGATCCCGAACATATCTTTCAGGTCCTCCGTTCGGTCTTCGGTGTCGAGCGGATGCATTTCCAAGGCTGCCGAATACACAAGAAACCGCGGCCCGATGAATTCCTCGTGCTTCACGTGATCGCGCAGCACGTGGCAGACGTCCTGACAAAGATAGCACTCGATGCACTTGCGAAATTCCTGCACGCGGTCGATGTCTTCCTGCTGCATCCGCCATGTTCCGTCCTCGGCGTCGGGTGGACGAGGCTTGAATTTCTTGATGCGTTTCTTGACGTCGTAATTCCACGAGACGTCCGCGATCAGGTCCTTGACAACCGGGAATGCCCGCATTGGCTCGATGGTGACAGGCTGCGAAGTGTCGATCGTGTCCATCCGCGTCATGCACATCAGCTTCGGCATGCCGTTGATCTCCGCTGAGCACGACCCGCATTTGCCGGCCTTGCAGTTCCAGCGGCACGCAAGGTCCGGGGCCGATTCCGCCTGGATCTGATGAATGGCGTCGAGCACGACCATCCCTTCGGTCACCTCGGTCTGGTAATCCACCATCTCCCCGCCCTCGCGGCCGCCGCGTCTTATGCTGAATGTTGCTTTCGCCATAGGATCCGTAACCACGAAACTGCACGAAATGGCACTAAATCAACCGACACCTATTTTGTGTTGTTTCCGTTGATGTTCCATTCAAACGACAAAACGGTTCCATTCCAGTCGAGGGGTACTCCCGAAATTTGCAAGAATTCCGAGACGCATTTTTGTTATTTTCAAATAATTGAGAAGCTGTGCTATCTCAATTTTTGAGAGCTTCGACATCACTTTGAGTTCCAAAATTATCTGGCCAAAGCACACGAAATCAGGCGCGTACCATTTCTCAAGTTTCACATCCTTATAGTATATCGAGAGCCTGTGTTCTCGTTCGAACGGAATACCTCGGTCAGTGAATTCGATCGCCAGCGCCTCTTGATAAACAGGCTCGAGGTAACCGGTTCCAAAGGCCTTGTACACCTCAAACATGGCCCCCACTATGGCATACACCTCATCTTTGAACAGTAACTCGGACATTACTTTTGTGTTCTTTCGTGCCTTTTCGTGGTTACTGTTTCTATCCCATTTCTTCGATAACAGCTTTCAGTTCCGCCGGCATTTCCGGCAGCGGGACGCGAGAGATCTGCATCCGGCCATCGACCTCCTTCACCGCGATGTTGAATTTCGCAAACTCCGGGTCCTTGTTCGGATAATCCTCGCGGAACTGCCCGCCGCGGCTTTCTTTTCTTTCGATCGCCGAACGCGTGATCGCTTCGCTCACGGTCAACAGGTTTCGCAGATCGAGCGCCGTGTGCCAGCCCGGGTTGAAATCGATGTTGCCCGTGATCGACGATCTCGACGCACGTTCGTTCAATTTCTCGAGGCCCGCCAACGCCTCCTGCATTTCGTCTTCGAGCCGCACGATGCCGACCAGTTTCTGCATCATATCCTGCAGATCGTGCTGGATGTTGAACGGATTGTCACCGCCCTCGCGTTCGAATGGTTCGAGCGCCCGTTTCGCTTCGGCTTCGATCTGCGAATCGTCGATCGAACCGTGACCGTTCTCTTTCGCAAACTGGGCAGCGTACTCGCCCGCACGTTTGCCGAAAACGATAAGATCCGACAGAGAATTACCGCCGAGACGGTTCGCCCCGTTGATGCCAGATGCGCACTCGCCCGCAGCGTAGAGTCCGGGCAGTGTCGAGGCCTGCGTGTCCGCATCCACGCGGATGCCGCCCATGATGTAGTGCGTGGTCGGGCCGACCTCCATCGGCGTAGTCGTGATGTCCAGGTTCGCAAGCTGCATGAACTGGTGATACATCGACGGCAGCTTTTTCTTGATATGCTCGACCGAATTCGGCAGCTTTTCCTTGATCCACGCGATGTCCAGATAAACTCCGCCGTGCGGCGAACCGCGACCGGCCTTGACTTCGCGGTTGATGCAGCGCGCAACGTGGTCGCGGGTCAGCAGTTCGGGCGGACGGTTCGCTGATTTGTCGCCCTGCGTGTATCGCCAGCCCTCTTCCGGATCTTTCGCGGTCTGGTCCTTATAGAGGTCCGGAATGTCGTCGAACATGAACCGCTTGCCCTCGCTGTTCTTCAGGATGCCGCCTTCGCCGCGGACGCCTTCGGTCACGAGGATGCCGCGAACGCTCGGGGGCCAAACCATCCCGGTCGGATGGAATTGGATGAATTCCATGTCGATCAAATCCGCTCCGGCGTGATAGGCAAGGGCGTGGCCATCGCCGGTACCCTCCCAGGAATTGGAAGTGATCTTGTAAGCCCGTCCGACACCGCCGGTCGCGAGAATAACGGCTTTGGCTTTGTAGATCCTGAATCGCCCGTGCTCGCGTTCGTATGCAAAGACTCCGACGACCCGATCCCCGTCTTTCAGCAGCGAGATCACGGTCACTTCCATATGGACGTCGATGCCCTGATGGACACCGTGGTCCTGCAATGTGCGGATAAGTTCCAGGCCGGTGCGATCGCCGACGTGAGCAAGCCGCGGGTATCGATGCCCGCCGAAGTTTCGCTGAAGTATCTTCCCGTCTTTCGTCCGGTCGAAAACCGCTCCCCAGGCTTCGAGTTCGCGGACTCGGTCCGGTGCCTCCTTCGCATGAAGTTCGGCCATCCGCCAGTTGTTCACATACTGGCCGCCGCGCATCGTGTCCGAAAAATGGACCTTCCAATTGTCACGGTCGTCCACATTCCCCATCGCGGCCGCCATCCCGCCCTCAGCCATCACCGTGTGTGCCTTACCCAGCAGCGATTTACAGATCAGCCCAACGCTGACGCCGCTCGCACTCGCCTCGATCGCCGCACGCAACCCGGCTCCACCGGCGCCTATGACCAGAACGTCATGTTCGAATGATGTATATTCACCCATCAAAACTCTTAGCCACAGAGAACACAGAGGTCACCGAGAAATGCTGATTCGGCTCTCCGTGCTCTCTGTGATCTCTGTGGCAAAATTCCTATAAAATACGGTAATCCGTAAAGATCCCCATCGAACACATCCGCACGTAGAAATCCGAGAATCCGACCCAGAACAAACTCATCCAAGCGAACAGCATATGCCGTTTGTTCAGCTTGCTCACCCATTGCCATAGTTTGTGCTGAACGGGGCGGGTCGATAGCGTGTCGCAGCGGCCGCCGACCAGGTGACGTAAGCTGTGGCAGCCAAAAGTGTAGCTGCCCAGCAGTATCACATTCATCGTCAACACAAGCGTCCCTACACCGATCCCGAAACCGTCATCGAACTGCGTGGCGACGATCGCGTCGTAACCCAGGATCACAATGAACAGTAGTGCGAGATAGAGAAAATATCGATGAATGTTCTGCAGGATCAGCGGAAACTTCTTCTCTCCGCGATATTCGTGCCGCGGTTCACCGACCGCACACGCCGGCGGATCTGCCCAAAAGGCCTTGTAATATGCGCCGCGATAATAGTAACAAGTGAAACGGAATCCGCCCGGGGCCCACAGGATCAGGAAAGCCGGCGTTAACGGAAGGATGATATTCGGCATCCACGCCGGCCACGCCCCGAACCACGAATGTGTCGAGAGCGGCTGCCCGGCCGCCTCCCAGATCAACGGCGAGTACATCGGCGAAAGGTACGGCCCGAAAGTGTAATGCTCGCCCTGAAAAGCCGCCCAGGTCGAATAAACAATAAAGGCTGCAAAGCCGAGAAAGGTCAGCAGCGATTGCAGCCACCACGCACCCCGGCGCGACGTTTCGCCAAAACCACGCCTTGTGATCGTAACCAGGTTTGAAGCCATTTAAGTAATCGGGCCCTGCCGGAGGTTGTCGTCACGCGAACGGGCAAGACAGGCCCCGCCGTAATTAGAACTCTCCGGAAGATCTATCTGAAGTCTGGGCAGTTCTGTTTTTACGCGAAATGGACCTTCAAGTCAAGCAAGTCAGAGTTTTACGGCCGCCGGAAGAAGTTCAAGAGATCAGGTCCGTGCCGCCCGAAATAAGGGTCTCGAAATGCTCTCAGGCCTGGGCATTTCGGCGACCAGGGGCATCGGGAACCCGGGTCGATCTTTGCGGCCGAGTCGGCAAAAGTAAGAGCCCGCCGATTGGCGGACCGGCGGGCTCATCGAATGCGTCTGACTCTTGGAGGAGCACTTTGACGCACGAATAAACTCTTGAGTTCAGGGCTTTGTCTGCGTCGTGCTGACCGTCCTAACCGAAGCCGAAGGCTTCACCGTCACGGCCCTTTGCCCTGACCCTTTAGGACTTTCTATCGTAAACGCCTTCGGAGGTTGAGTCAATAACCGGTATCCCGAGGGCAATTCGAACAACGACGGATCGGGCTCGCTTCTGACGATATTGGTCAACCGATAGGTCTGTTCGCCGAATCTGGGATCGGTATGTCTTGAGAACACGACCAGCTGAAGCTCATTCGAAAACCAGCGTTCGTAAACTATCTCGATCGGCCGTTCGTTTCCGATCGCACCCGCCGGGATCGTCGTCACGGTCCGTTTCCCGACCGCTTCGACACCCTCGATATTTTGCGTGCCGAGGTCTTCGACCCTTCTCTCATACTTGGATACCGGCCCGGTCACATATGCGAACCCGCCTGATGACGAGATCACCGAAAGACTCCGTTCCTTGGCGGCCAATTCTTCCGCCAACACGGCCGTTGGAGGTCTCGGTGGCGATGGCGCGACCGGCACCTCGCCGGCAGCCATTAGCTCTGCCCTAAGCTTGGCTTCGACCTCTGCCGCCCGATCGGGCGACATGCTCGGCAGTACCGCAACCGCCCCACCCGATCCCGAACCCAATTTCCCAACGCGGGCTGTCCTTAATTCAGAATCCAGCAAATATTTCTGGCCGGCCACCGGATCGAGGATCGTCACTCCGGGCGTTATGTTGTAATAAGTTGCCAAAGGGCCGCCGGAACCGCCCGACATGTCCCGGCGAAAACGGCCCTCGCTGTTCCGATAAAGTTTATTCGTGGTCGACCGGACGATCCGGTTGCCGTCGGCAAGCACCTGGATGCTTTCGTTCACCGCATCCGCGGAAAATGGGGCCCCTTTCACGATCTTGCCCGACATCGCAGCCGCTTCTGCCAGGATACGCTCCTGGGCCGCCTGCTGGGCATAGGTCGGAACCCCCAGCAATACAAACAACGCTAAAACCATCAATATCTTCATTTACTTCACCTCAAAACTTTACTCAACAAGCCGGATCGCCTTCGGAGCGCCGTCCGGGCCCACCAATAATTCTGCCGTCAGGGCTCCCGTACCATTCTCGAGCGGAACGTTCACCCCCATCGCGAAGAGGGCCGATCGTGGAAGTTCGACCCGCACGACCCGGCCTTCCATCGCCGCGTCCTCGAGGCCCCCGGCAAAACCGATCTCAAAAAATTCAGGTACCGTTGCATGAACCGACTTATCCTCGGCACGCCTTGCGGCACTCTTTCGGCGGGGTTTCGGAGCACGCCGTGTTTCGACCGGAGTCGAAACGCTCGCGGCAACCGGTGCCGGTTTGACCGGCGGTTCGACGGCGGCCGTTTCCGCGGCCGTGGCCGGCGGCGGCGTTATCGTTTCGCTCCCCGCCCGCTCTTCGCCTTCGGGAAGCATCAGGATGGTTCCCGCGGCGATCACTGCCAATGCCGAGCAAGCGGCCGGGACCTGCCAGCCAAACCCGCCGACGGGCCGTTCTTTCTGCTGTTCGTTCAGGATCCGCTTCAGCACGCGGCCGTAAAGTGCCGGATCCTCAACGACCCGTTCGGCCTCGTCCGCGGAGATTCTCGACGCTTTCACGAGCTTCTCGCCAAGTTCGTCGATCTCTTTGTTTCTTACCTTCGACCCTTTCATTTCCTCACCTGATAGGACGCGATCTTCCTATTGATAGTTACAAATATCGCTTCAGCACTTTCCTCAAATGCCGCCTGGCACGCCACGCCCTGACCTTTGTCTTTGATTCCGACCATCCGAATCGGACCGCGATCTCTGCAATGCTCATCTCGTCTGCATAGAGCATCTGAAGCAGGGCCCTGTCGTCGGCGGCAACATGTGACAGAAGCTTTCGTGCAAGGTCGCGGTTCTCGATCGACATGTCTGCTCCACGGCTGCCGGTCGAATAGACCTGAGCAAGGTCGAATCCGTCGAGGTCGGCCGCCAGGTCCTCGTTTCGTCTCTTCTTCGTCCTGAGTTGGTCCAGGCACGAGTTTGCCGTGATCTTCGCCAGCCAGCCCACAAACGACATATCATGATCGCCGCGAAAGTTCTGCAGCTGATGAAAGACCTTTGCAAAGGCCACCTGGACAATTTCTTCGATCTGATCGGGAGCGTTGAAGTAGCGGGAAGCGATGCCGGCGACCAGGCGTTTGTGCCGGTCGAACAGGTCCTCAAAGGCCCTGCCGTCACCGGCGAGGACGAGCTCGACCAGCTGCGAGTCGGTCCTCAGGGCCGCGACCTTGGCACGTCCGAACGAATCCTCGCCTTGTTGAACCAGCGCATCTTCGTGCAATGCAGTACTTCCAAAACCCATTCTGTCTTTCTAACGTGGCGAAGCTTTCTGCCAGACTAAATGACGGCCGCCCCTCGGCCGCGGTTACAAGTCTTTCAGTACCTGCATCGTCCTTACGAAGTTCCTCGTTCAAAGGTTTGCTGTGATCAAAAAAGAAATTGCCGATCCGCGCATCATAAACACGGATCGGCAAGGTCTTAGATACTGGCCCTGTCGGGCGTTCAGTCGCCCTCAGGCGCCCGCATGCTCAAGAACCTGGTGAACTTAGGTGCGGGTGCTGGTGCAGGTGCGGCCCGCTCGGTAAGCCGCACGGGAAATTCCGCCAACCTTGCCCGCCGGACGAGCTCGCTTACGTTGTTCAGATTTAAGATGATCAGATCGTCCTCGACCTCGACATCGTTAAAGACGACCGTGTCGCCGATATCGATGTCGTAATAGCTGCAGAATGATTTCGCGCTAATGTAATAAGATTGAGAATTGCCCTGCTTCTTGAGTTCGTAGGCATGTTCCACGTCCGGGCTGCTCGGCTTGATCCCGATGTTCCGTGATGCCCGATCAAAAAGAAAGATCACCGAATCCGGCGAGCCCAACGTATCGACAACCTTTTGGCTGAGCATAAACTGACCGCGCGCATTCAGCGAAACCCGCAATTTCTCAGCACGATAGCTGGTCTTCTGAGTAAATTCTTCCCAATTTTGTTCCATAATTCGACATGTCGTTTCCCGGGCACACCTAAATGAAAGGTTGCCCGAGCAAACGTTGGCCGCTTCAGCGGCCGATCCTATATTGATTCGCGAGTGACTCGATGATAAGTCGAATTAACAATTTTGTAAACAGTTAATTCGGATCTGGGACTGGCTCAACGCTGGCGGGTATCGACGATCAGCTTCCGCCGCGCGTCAACGACCAGGCCCGCCCGCTTCGACGACACGACGATGTTCCGTTCGCCGCCGACCTCTTCGACCGGGATCTTCGGAATGTATGTGACAACGTAGGAAGAATCTATCGAACGCGCTATGAAGCGCGATTTATCGATCATCTCTTCCTTGGTTTCCGGCAGGATGATGATCCCGTTCGTATTTTCGGCAAGCTCGGTCAGCTGTTCTTCGCTTGTGTCAAGATCGGCTTTTCGAGCACGCATCGTCTCGAGCAACTTTCTGTCAAGATTTATCGTCGGCCCTATCTTCGGGGCCTGAGCGGTTTGCCGCACTCCGTTCGGAAGGCCCGCGACGACCTCATCCGGCATCGCCTTTGGCGGAGGCGTCGTTGAAACGCTCTTCGTACGCGGTTCAATATCGTTCGACTCAAGCTTGGTATAGCTCAGGACATGGACCGAAATATCGCTGGCGAGCAATTCCCTCATCGCCCGATACTTCGCGGAGTGGCCCGCGGTGCTGTCCGTCCCGTCGGTTATCAGTACCAGGTGCTTGTTATCCACCGAACTCCGGTTCAGAAACTCCCGCGACAGCCCTAATGCCTTCACAAGCACCGACCTGCGGCCGAATTTTGATCTGTTCACCGCCTCATGGGCTTCGTCTTTGTCTGTCGTCCACTCCAGAATGATCTCGGCTTTGTCGCTGTATTGGAGTACGGCGACCGAATCCTCCGGTCGGAGCGCCGCTATAAGGGCATTCGCGGCCTTCCGGGTCTGGTCAAGGCTCTTCACCCACCTCAACTCTCCGCCCGTGTCCAGGACTATAAGCACGTTGGCCGGCAGCCTCCGTACGCTTGCGGGCTGATGGAGTATATTGTTTTCGGTGATCACCAGGTCATCCGCATCGACATCCTTAACAAAATTGCCGTCTCCATCGAAGGCAATGACGTTAAGCTTGATCTCTTCGGTCTTGATCTTTACGGTATCGTCCGGGGTCGGCGCCGTCTTCGGCTGAACGCGACCGCTTTGAGCAACTGAAGTTTGGCCCAACAGAGCGGACAAGACCAAAATAAAGAACGAGACGGCACCGGTTCGCAGCATACTTGACTCCCAAATCGATCGGTCTTTATAGGATGACAGGATCATAGCTTCGGATGCTCTTCAACGAACCGAAGGAGATTCTTCACATACGTCCTGAATCCGGGGCATTCGATCCCGTGCTCGCGCAAAAGCTGAGCGGCGACACCCATATCGTACGTTTGATCGATAAAAAAGTAAGGAACGCCGGACAGCGGCAGCCCGGTGATCGGCGGCGAAAAAGGTTTGGAAAGGAACCATTCGACGAGTTTTGCGGGCGGCGTGATTAGCGATCCGCGCCCGGCAAGTCCTTCCGCGATCGAATCGAACAACTCCCTGGTAGTCAGCGGTTCCGGGTCGGCGATGGCAAGCGTTTTCCCGGCCGCCCGCTCGTCGAAGGCGAGAGCGGCGATCGCTTCGGCTACGAAGTCCACCGGTACGAGATTCAATCGCACCCGTTCATTCCCGACATTCACCAGCCTAAGCAGCGACGGTGCCTTCCTAAGGTATTGAATGAGGTAGTAAATACCGTCGTACTTGGCAGTTTCGCCGGTCTGTGAATCGCCGACGACGACCGAGGGACGAAATATCGTCGTCGGGCGCTCGGCCTTGAATTTCTCGACCTCCTGCTCCGCCAGATACTTCGATTCTTCATAGAAGTTTCTAAAGCCGGCTTCGTGCTCGAGGTCTGTTTCGGCTATCCGGCCGGTCCTCTTGCCGGCCACGTAGCACGTTGAAATGTGGTTATATCTGATCAGTTTGCGGCACCCGGCCACGAAGTTGTTCACGTTCCTTGTGCCCTCGACATTCACCGCAAAGGCCGCCTCGCGAGCAACGGCAAGGTCGTAGATCGCCGCCAGATGGAACACATCCGTGACACGGTCCGCAAGGGTTTCCGCGTCCTCGGGGCCGATTCCGAGTTCTTTTTGCGTGATGTCACCCTCGATCACAGCATAATTCTCGAGCGGAGTTTGCGTCGTTTCGGCAATACGCTCGAGGTGTCCGAGCGCAGCCTCGACGAATTGCGGCTGGACGAGCAGATAGAACTCCCGGTCCACCGCAGCCAACTTTTCCAAAAGCCGCTCGGCGATGAATCCCGGAAAACCGGTCATGAAAATGGATCGCGAAAAGCTCATTCTAGTCCCGGCCGGTCACTGCTCGCATTATCGACGGCGGCCGGTGGCCCACCCGAATTATCGTTTACACGCGGCGGCCAACCGTGATAACTTTCCATATAAACCCGATCGAAAAGGCCCTATGTCTACCATTGAAAAACAAGGTGTGTCTTCCCCGCGTTCCGTCGTCAGTGAATTGGGCGAACCGCGGTGGGCCGTCATCTCTTTCGAACGCTGCGAAAAGGCCGGCCTGACTTATCAGCAGGCCCGGCACGAGCTGGATCGCCTTGAAGATCACGGCATCGCCGGCCTTTGCCTTGTGACCGATGAAGCGGCCCGCCGCCTTCAGGATTAGAATCTCAGAACCAATTTCCCGAAATTCCTGTTTGCCGCCATAAATTCATGGGCCTCGCGAACGTCCACCGCGTCGAACACGCGGTCCAGATTCGGCCTCAGAATTCCCTTTTCAAAAAACGGCAAGACTTCGGCGGAAAACGCCCGGACCGCCGCCCCTTTTTCCTCGAGGCTCCGGCTGCGAAGGACCGACCCGACGATCTTAAGCCTTTTCCGCAGGGCGACCGACAGGTCGAACTCCGCTTTCCGCCCCGAAGTCAGCCCGATCAGCAGCAGCCTGCCCTTGGGCCTGAGCAGCGTTAGATTCGCTCCAAAAAAGGCCGCCCCGACAAGATCGAGTATCACATCCACCGTCTCCGCATTCTCATCCGCGTGATCTTCGAGGTCACCGGGTTCGGCGGTGAGCACCTCTTCATCGAGGCCGAATTCGCGGCATCTTTCGAGCTTCCCGGCAGTGCGGGAAGTCCCGATCACCTTCGCTCCGATCGCCTTGGCCAATTGGATCGCCGCAAGCCCGACTCCCGATCCGGCCGCATTGACCATCAACACTTCGCCCTGCTTGAGCTCCCCCTGCGTCATCACCGCGTCGTGCGCTGTGATGAAAGCCTCCGGCACGGCCGCCGCCTGTTCAAAGTCGAGCCCCGCCGGGATCCGGGCAACCAGCGACGCATCGACTGTTAGCTTTTCGGCCTGGGCCTCGCCGGCTGTGATGCCGAAAACCGGGTCTCCGGCTTTCCATTCGCCCGCCTGCTCACCCGCTTCGATGACGTCCCCGGCGAACTCCAGGCCCGGGATATTCGGCGAATAACCGGCCGGAGGGGGGTAGAGTCCCTGTCGCTGGAGCAGGTCCGCACGATTTACGCCCGCGGCACGGACCCTGATCAATACTTCCGTTCCCTTCGGCGGTGGCGGGTCGGGGACATCGCGGATCTCAAGCTTTTCCGCTCCCCCAAACGATGCGATATAGACTGCTTTCACTTCACCATCCGGGCCTCGACGTTGTTCGCTTTCAGCGAGTTGCCAGTCGCCCTCTGGAGTTCGGCTATTGATTTGTTCAGTTCGATCTGGGCCCTTAGCTCGTTCGAACGGGCGACCATCAACGCCGTCTGCCGGTCCAACACCTGATAGATATCCGACTGTCCGTTATCCAGCTTTCGCTGCTCCGATTCGTACTGCTTTGCCGAATTCTCTCTTGCGACGGCCGCCGCCCGCAGTCGGGCCTCTGCGGTTCTCAAGGCCTGGATAGCGTTCCTCACATCGACCTGAATATTCTGCTCCAGCTGTTCTCGCTGGACCTCGATCTTTTCGCCCTCGACCAGCGCCCGGCCGTATTGGGCACGCGACGTCTTGTCACCGAACAGAGGCAGGTTGAACTGGATCCCGAACCGGAACGTCGGATACTTGTTCTTGAAGATATCGCTGTATGTGGTCCCCGAACTTCCGACATTCTGTAGAAGCGCCTGCTGCGCCTGGGCGGCCGAGATGCACTCGGGCAGCGTTGGGTCGGCCTGGCAGTTCCTGAGCAGCGGATTCGCAAAATCGGGATTCAGCGTTCCGCCGACACCGGCCGAAGTGTAGCTCGCCACCAGGTCGATCTGCGGTTTTTTCTGCTCGGCGTAGTAACGGCGATCGATCTCGTTCAGGTCACGCTGGGCCCGGTTTATCTCTAATTCGGGCCGGTTTTGCATTGCCGCCTGGATCGCCTCCGGCAGCGTCGTGATCGGTGCTTCGAGGTCGACCGGATCGACCGGCGTGATCGATCTCGCCCAGAGAGGATCGACCCGATTCGCGGCGATCATGTTCTTCAAATTGTTTTCTGCGATCCCGACCTGATTCAGTGCGTCATAAACGAATTGCTCAAAGTTGGCCACCTGGGTTTCGGCAGCCACCACATCGATCGGCGCCAGTTGGCCTTCGTCGACCAGCCTTTTATTATGTGCAAGCTGCTCTTTCGCATCTCTCACGCCGTCCCGCTGGACCTGAAGGTTGCGCAGCGCGTAGGCAAGGTCCCAGTATGCCCTTTGGACGTTCGTGATTATCTCGATCGTACGCTGGCGGAATTGCGTATCTGTCAGTGAAAGGTTCCGCTTTGCGATCTCAACCGCCCTGCGAGGCTGGTCAAAGCCGCGGCCCCGAAACAACGGCTGGGTCACCCCAAGCGTGATGCTTGAGTTCAGCTGCGGGCTGATTATCGAGATCGGGTTGTTTGTGCGGACCTGCTGATTGTTGACCGTCGCATTAAAGACCGTGCCGAACCGCGGCAGCGGGACGTTAAAACCCGCATTCCCGACGAATGCGCCCGACTTAGTCTTATCGATGTCGGGCGTAAAGAAGCTGATGTTCGGGACGGTCGCCCTTTCGTACGAAGTCTGGCCCGTAAACCGCGGTTCGTAGGCCCCGCGGGCTGCCTTCAGGTCAAACTCGGCTATCTTCACGTTCTTTCGCGTGACCTCGATGTCCTTGTTGTTCTCCAGCGCCTTGGTGATCGCCTCGGCAAGCGTGAGCGTCTGCTGGTCGGTCATATCCACGCCGACCCGTCCCAGGTCGGGCAGCGAACGGTCATCCGAGCGATAATTCGGAGCGATCGCCGGCACCCCGCCCAATCGCTCCGGTGCGGCCGTCGGCGTCGGCGTTGGAGTCTGAGCCGCGGCCGAGCCGGTAAACAGTACGATCGCAAATATGAATGTTATGTATGATCGCAAAAACATAATTTTAACCCTCTGACTTTGCGTCTTTGCGGCTTCACGGGGATCATACCCGCAATGCCCCAATTGCGAACCTCAATTCTTCCCGAAGATCGAACTTGCCGCCGCAGCAAACTTCCTTCTGATACCTCCGAAAAGCCATTCCGAAAACCTTGAGACGTACCTGAAAAGCCTCATCTCGGCGAGGTCATCAAAGATCGAGTAAAAGACGGGCACCGCGAGGAGCGTCAAAAGCAGACACAAGGTCTGCCCGCCGACCACTAGAACGCCGATCGAACGGTTCGTGCCCGATCCAGCACCGCTTGCGACCACCAGCGGGATCATTCCGGCAACCAGCGCGATCGTCGTCATCAGGATCGGCCTGAGCCGGTCACGGTTGGCTTGAATGATCGCGTCATAGCGGCCCATCCCCTGGGACCGTAAGTTGTTTATATGGTCAATTTGCAAGATCGCGTTCTTTTTCACGACGCCGAACAGCAGCAGGAGCCCAAGGCCCGAAAAGATGTTCACCGTCTGCCCGGCCACCAGCAGGCTGACGATCCCGAATGGTACCGAGAGCGGCAGCGTCAGCAGGATCGTCACCGGGTGGATGAACGACTCGAACTGTGCCGCCAGCACGATATACATGAAGATGAACGACAATGCGAAAGCGAGCAGGAAGTAAAACCCGGCCTTGCCCATTTCCTTCGATTGTCCGACGTAACCCGTCCGGTATTCTTGCGGAAGCTGCAGCTGTGCGACGTAGTTGTCGATCGCCGATGTGATGCTGGCAGCCGACCCGCCCGGCTTTGTATTCGCGAGTAGCGTCACCTGTCTCTGGCGGTTCGTTCTCTCGATGGAACTCGGGCCCGCACCCTCCGAAACCTTGACCAATCGGTCCAGCGTTACCCAGCCGACCTTAGTCGATGGAACAATAAGCCGCTTCAGCCCCTCGATATCCGTCCTAAAGGTATTTATAGCCCTCATTCGCACCTCATACTGTTCGGTGCCCGCGTTGAAGGTGGTTGCCTCCTGCCCCGCGACCAGTGTGTTGAGGGCCTGCGACACGTCGCCGATCCGGACGCCCAGGTCGGCCGCCGTCTCGCGGTCGACCTCAAGCCGCACCTCGGGTTTGCCCGAAATTAGCGTCGAGTCAACGTCAACCGCGTCCGGGATGGTCCTCATCTTTTCGAGGATCTTCTCCGAATATTCCTCCAGCTTGCTCAGGTCCGGCCCGGCGATCAGGAACTGGACATTCGCATTCCGAAATCCGCCGCCGGAAAACGCCTGGACCTGTTGGACGCCGGTTCGCAGGTCCGGATATTCCTTCAGCAGCTCGCGCGTGTCGGACATGTACTGCTCCTGCGATTTCCCCCGGTCGCCGATGTCCGTCAGCTTTACGTAGATCGTCGCGCTGTTTACGACCTGGGCGGTGCCGCCGCCGACCGTCGATAGCGTGTCGGTAACGCCCGGCATCTGGCGGATCTTGGAGGCGATCCGCTCAACCACCTGTGCCGACGCCCCGAGGCTGTAGCCTTCTGGTGCCCTCACCTGGACCTCGAATTGCGATTGGTCATCGACCGGCAAAAAGTTCTTTCCGACAAAGATGAACAGCGGGATCGTTGAAAGGAAGACTAAGATGCAAAGCGTGACGATCACCCACCGATGGCCCATCGCAAACCTCAGCAGGAACGAATAAACGCCGTCCAGATGCCTGAACCAGCCGGCTTCCTTCGACAGGTGTTCTTCTTTCGGCGGTGCGGACTCGGCCCGCTCCATCGCTTCGTCGTCGAGGATCCCGTGCCCTTCGTCGGCCGCTTGCTCCTTTCTGTGGTCGATCTTCCTCTTGATCAGCCGGGCAGCCAACATCGGCGTCAGCGTGAAAGAGACGATCAGCGAAACACCCACCGCGAACGAAGCTGTCAGGCCGAAGCTCGACATGAACCGGCCAACGATCCCCTGCATAAACCCGATAGGAACAAAGACCGCCATCAGCGACAGCGTCGTGGCCATCACGGCCAGGCCGATCTCCCGCGTCCCTTCGATGGCCGCCTGGAACGGGTCCATGCCCTTTTCCTCGACAAACCTGAAAATGTTTTCCAGCACGACGATCGCGTCGTCGATAACGATGCCTACCATCAGCGTCAGCGCAAGCATGGTGATCGAGTTCAGCGTGTAGCCCATCGCATACATCAATGCGAACGTCGAAATGATCGAGGTCGGGATCGCCAGGGCTGCGATGAAGGTCGAACGAAAGCTCCAAAGGAACAGGAACACGACGATCGATGCAAAGATGGAACCGAGCACCAGATGCTCTTCCAATGCGGCGACCGAATTCTCAATGAATATCGAGTTGTCACCAACGACTCGCATTTCATAACCTGGCGGGAGCGTCGGTTTTATTTCATCGAGCCGTTCCTTGATCTCGCGGGCGACCGCTACGGTGTTCTGGCCGGATTGCTTGGACACCACCAGCGTGACCGCCGGCGAGCCGTTCAGGCGGGCCTCGGACCGGATCTCCTCGGCTCCGTCCTCCGCGTACCCCAGGTCTCTGACCTTCACCTGATACTGCCCGCGGGTCGCCACCACGATATCCTCAAACTCGCTTGGATTCCGGATCTTGCCCATCGTCCGGATGCTCGTTTCCCGCTGTCCTTCGTCGATCCGCCCGCTCGGGAACTCGATATTCTGCACGCGAAGAGCGGCTGTCACCTCGGCCGGGGTCACGTTGTACGATCTAAGCTTGTCCGGGTCGACCCAAATATTGATCTGCCGCTCCTGGCCCCCGATCATCGTGATCTGGCCTACGCCGCTGATCGATTCGATCCGTTTTCGGATCTTGTCCTTTGCTACCTGCGTCACCTCACGCAGGGATGCCGTACCCGAGATCGTGATCCTCAACACCGGTGCGGCATCCGTATCGAATTTCAGTACTGTCGGCTGTTCGGCAGTGTCCGGAAGGTTCGGGATCACCTGCTGGATCTTTTGCTGGACCTCGTTGAATGCGATCTCGACGTCCTTTTCGAGGACGAACTGGACGAACACCTGCGAAATTCCTTCTAGCGAAGACGACCTGAGTTCGTCGATGCCGCTGACAGAATTAACGGCCTCTTCGATCTTGTCCGTGATCTCGGTCTCGATCTCCTCGGGCGAGGCACCCGGGTTCACCACCGTTACCGTCAGTGTCGGAAAATCGATCTTCGGGAACAGATCGACCCCAAGGCTCATAAATGAAAAAAGCCCGACGACCACCAGCGAGAGGATCAGCATCGTCGCAAAGACGGGACGCTTGACGCAAACTTCGGCTAACCACTGCATAATTTCTTTTCCGTGTTCCGCGTTTCGACTTCCGAGTGCGAAATGGCCGGGTTTGTCTCTGAACCCGGCACCCGCGACTTATGAATGCTACTGTCTGACGAGAACCCCATCCGTCAGCGCCGCCAGATTTCCGGTCGCGACCATATCGCCCTCAACCAATCCGCTTTTCACCTGTATCATGTCGTTTTCGAGCAGCCCAAGTTGGACCAACTGCTCGCGGGCGACGCCGTCCTTTACGACAAAAACAGAATTGGTATCGCCCACGGTCTTGACCGAACTGACAGGTATCATCACGGCAGGTTCCGGCTTCGATTGGGTGATCCTGACCGTCGCGAACTGTCCCGGCTTCAGCAGCCCTTCGGAGTTCTGGACCTCGGCCTCGACAACCAATGTCCTGGCGGTCACGTTGACGCTGGGCGAGATCCGGGCCACCCTGCCCGCGAAATTCCGATCGGGGAACGCACTCGTCTGCAGCGAGATCCCCTGGCCTGTCGAGATCTTGCCGATCGCCTGTTCGGGTACGTCGATCCGCAATCTCAAGATCGAGGTCTTGACGATCGTCGCGATCTTCGAATTAGGAACGTTCGGAGAGATGTATTCACCCATGTCGGCGACCTTTTCGGCTACATAGCCGCTGATCGGTGCCCTGATCACTGTGTCGTTCACCGCCTTTTGGGCCTGCGCGACCTGTGCTTCGAGGGTTGCGATCGCGGCCCGCGCGCTCACGGCGGCTGCCCTGGCGGAATCCACCGCCGACTGGGCCGTACTGATTGCCCTGATCGCGACCGCGGCATTCGACCGGGCTTCGTCAAGCTGGCCGAGGAGCGAATCTCTCTGCGCCTTCCGTTGGTCGAAGATCGCCCGGGATATATCGCCCGTTTCTATCAGACGTTCGGCCCGGCGAAGCTCCTTTTCGGCAAGCTCAAGCTGGGCGGTGACCGATTTGACCTGCGAAAAATCCTTGATCTGGAATGTCTCGCCGTCGCGAACGCCCAACCTTGCCTGGGTCTGCCTGAGCGTGGCGACCGCCTGCTCCACATTCGCTTCCGCCTGCTCGACGGCCTTTCGCTGCTGTTCGACCTGTGCCTTCGCCTGGTCCAGCCTGATCGCAGCGTCCCTGGGGTCGAGCCTGACGAGGACGTCACCCTGCCCGACGTAGCTCCCGATGTCAAAATTCACCTCGACGATCTTGCCGGCGATCGTCGGGGCAACGTCGGTCGTTTCATCCCCGACCAGATTGCCGGTCGCTTCAAAATACGTCGGGATCGGCCGGATAACCGCCTGGGTCGTGGTGACGTCCACGACCACCGGCTGGCTGTTCGAGTTTGCCGTAGTTGCCGAATTCGCGTTCGATCCGCAACCCGTCAGCCCGAATACACCGGCCCCGGCCAGGATCACGGCCGTGAACAAAAAAGATGTCCTGTATGAACTCATTTTATAAGGACCTCCGTCCTCTTCATTTTATGAACTAACTCTTGACGACCGCAGCCCCGTGAAGGACGATCTCAGTAAAATTCTTCGCTGCCTCTTCGTCGCTGATGTCCAGGATCCGGCGGTTCCGGTCCCAAAGAATATTGTTAAGTGAGTGATGTATGATCATGCCGAGAAAAGATCGAACGATCACTTTTGGATCGACCTCGCGAAAGGCGCCATCCTTTTGCCTCCTGCTGATATATTCTCCGAGGAATTCATAGATCTTAGTAACGAATTCGCCGAAAAACCGTTCCGCAAGTTCATGCTCCTCAAGCGCCGAATAAAACAGCAGCCGCATGAAAGCGACGTCCGATCGGTGTTTGGTCAGAGCCTGCAGTGCGAAGTTATAGAAAACCCCGAAATCGTCGCCCGACGACATCGCCTCGAGAATGGCCTCGTTCGATTCCCACGGGAATTCATGCAGGCCGTCCGCACATTTCTTTGCTTCGAGGATCGCCCCGTACAGTTCGTCTTTCGATGCAAAATGCTTGAAGACCATTGCCTCTGAAACGCCCGACGCCCTGGCAATATCCTTCGTCGTCGTCCCGCTGAACCCGCTCCGCGAGAATAGGTCGAATGCAGATTGCAGTATCTGCTCACGACGCTGGTCTCCGCTCATCCGGCCCGTATGGTCACATTTGAAAAGTTCGTGGATCAATTCTGTCTCCCAATAATATTAAGTAAGTGCTTACTTACCGACGCGAACCTAAAGATTTGCACTTCGCTTTATCCCTTGTCAAGTGGCCAAGACGCCGGGAGTAAAGTGGCAATGCCCAAAGCCCGTGGGTGTTCTTCTTTGCGGTCTTTACGCCTTGGCCGGAAGCTGTTTTTCGCTCGAAAAACCTAGGTCACATTTCACGTTTTCGTCCGGTTCCGGAACTTTTGCTTTTCTATTTTCGTTACAACCAAATAATGGGCTTGACCATCAGAATCGACCGAACGGGCCGGGTAGGCAGGTATCGATAGATTGGAGGAACAATGAATGTCGGAATTCGAGGAAGAAGTTAAAAAGGCGGAGAAAGAATTGGAGCAGAGTCTCGTCCCGGTTGTCCCGGAAGCGGGCTCCGAGGGGTTGGACGATGAGTTTTTAGGAGATCTTAAGATGCAGGCTCAAGAGTACGGCCAAAAGATTCAGGACGTGGCCGGAAAGGCAAAAGTTTACGCGGAAGAGAAAGTTGCTTGGGCGGGGGACAAGTTCAAGGAACTGCAGAACAAGGATCCGCGTGAACTGGTCGAGGACGCAAAGGAATTTGCGCGGCAGAAACCCGGCCAGACGATCCTGATCTCGGCCGCAATAGGCCTGGTCATCGGTTTCCTTCTAAAGGGCCGCAAATAGGTTGGGCCCCGCGGGGACCCATACATTTGGAAGACAAAAAAGGCGGCGCCAAACCGGTGCCGCCTTTCTTTATTTGTTGTCGGTCGTTCTTATTCCTGATCGTGGATCAGCCTTCGGGTCGTCTCGCCAAAAAGGACGTCGATCTTTTGTGCTTCGAAGACGGCCGTTACCTCGCCGTGGCCGAAGATGTTGTGCATCATCGCCTGGCCCTTTCGGTAACGTTTCTTTCGGTCGTACAATTCGGGCACCTTACCCTTACCGGCCGTGACCCCGGTTTTCACGCCGCCCTTAAAGGTGCTTGCCGTTTGGCAGTTATCGCAGACGGCCGAAGATATCTTGCCCAGCTTGGTCACGGTCCCCACCGTATGCTCGGTATCGTCTTCACATGCGGAACAGTACATCGAAACTTTTGCACCGCTTTCGTATTTTTCAGTTTTCATAGAACCCACACTCTAACGGCGTCTTCGCCCTGCCCGGAACAGGCCGTTTCGCGAACCTGCCGGCCGCTCGATCGGCTTGATACCGCCGAAATCCGGCAGGAAGACCCGTTCAACCTGTTGCCCGGTCAGTTTCTCGATCGCCCGCAGCGAATGCTCTTCAGCAAGTGTGAAAAGCGTGATCGCCTGGCCCTTATTTCCCGCTCGGCCTGTCCGGCCGATCCGGTGGACATAATCCTCGGGCGCCTCCGGCACATCATAGTTTATCACGTGTGAGACCGCATCGATGTCGATACCTCGAGCAGCGACGTCCGTCGCGACCAGAACCCGCGTCCGGCCGGCCTTAAAGCTCGACAATGCGGCCTCTCGCTGCGACTGAGAGCGGTCTCCGTGAATACGGTTCGACTTGAGCTCCTGCCGTTCGAGAATATGTGCGATTCGGTCGGCCCCACGCTTCGTCCGGGTAAAGACGAGCACGCGGTCAAAGTCCTCTTTATTCAACAGTTCCAGGAGCAGCGGCACCTTGAATTGGTGCGCGACGGGATAGGCCTTCTGATCGATCGTGACGGCGGCTATGCCGCGTTTCGAAACCTCAACGTAGGTCGGGTCCTTTACTATCTGTCTCGCGATGTACTCGATCTCGCCCGCCATTGTGGCCGAAAAGAACAGCGTCTGCCTTTTTTCCGGACACGCCTTCACGATCCGCTTGATCGCCGGCAAGAAACCCATATCAAGCATCCGGTCCGCTTCATCCAGGACCAGCGTTGTCAGGCCTTTCAGGTTCACTAGGCCCTGTTCCATAAAGTCGATCAGCCGGCCCGGGGTCGCGATCAGTACGTTGACGCCTCGTTTGAGGGCCTGCGTCTGTTTCCCGTAGCCGGTCCCGCCGATCAGGCATGCACATGTCACGCCTTTCGGCGAGAATTTGCGGCATTCTTCCTCGATCTGTGTCGCCAATTCGCGGGTCGGTGCAAGCACAAGGACCGTCGTCCCCGGCTTCGTCTTCGGCCCCATTTTCTGCAAGATCGGGAGCAAAAATGCGGCCGTCTTTCCTGTTCCGGTCTCGGCGGTCCCGATCACGTCGCCGCCTTCCAATATCACCGGTATAGCCTGCTTTTGGATGGGTGTAGGCTCGGTAAACCCAATACGCTTGCACATTTCCGCCATTTCGGGGCGCAAGCCAAGTTCTCTAAAATTCATTAAGTTTTTGGTTTTCTCCTCGAACGTAAGGACCCCGATCGGTTCCACCTGCCGCAGCGGGTGGGGCTTCTGTGCCCGCCTCAGAACTCCTCACGCTGCCGCGCCCGGTACTGAAAAAACAGAACGGCGACGCAGCTCGCGAATAAGCCTGAGGGATCTCGATCCTTCGTGACTGTAAAAGAAGTGTCTAACGGTGGGTTAATACGTTCGATGTAACGGTAGGCAGCGAATGACCAACGTGTAGAAGGCTCCCAAAAACAACGGAGCCGCTTCTGACTGTGATTAACAGGCCCTCCCCTCAAATTTCTGATCGCCTACTCACAACGAGAGCGAAATTACCGTCGACAAACGAGCGGAGGAATTTCAAATGATTAGATTACAATAATTTACGGGCAGTTGCAAGGTAATTCGCAGACTATCGTAAGTCGTCAGTTCCGAACGTCGAGGCGGGCTTGCAAAGATCGGGCCCGCAACGCCAAATGATCATAGACATCCAGATCAAATAAAAGGCCATGAAGAAAAGTGAGTACACTACCTGGCCTTCGTCGGCAATGGATCGGCCAAGCCACTCGCCGCCGAAATAATTGACCTGAAAATGCAGCAGCACCAGCGGCCAAACACTATTTCCCGCCCGGTACAGCCACGCATATACCACCGATACAGCCACGATCGTAATCCCGAACGGCCACGTCACGTTTCCAAGCAGGAACACCGGCGCGTGCCATATCAAAACGCCGATCCCGATCCAGATCGAAGCACTTAGCGGAGTCATCGTCTCCTGTAATTCATGCTGGCCGTAACCGCGAAAAGATATCTCCTCCGGAAGCGGTCCGAGCAACAGCATTATCGGGACCAGGATCAGAAATTCCATTGCGCCCCGCGAAGCAATAGGTTGTGTCAGGGCCCCAAACGCCGCCGCCAGTGCGATCGAAGATAGAATAATAAGAACCGGAATTATGGCCGCTGCCGCATACACCCATAACGGAGAGCGAAGGCGTTTGATCCGATCCCACCACGCCTTCATTCCTGTTTTCCCTTCAATTAGGCCAATGACCAGCAGCGCTGCGATCAAGGGGCCGAGCGGAAACATCGGAATGGGCCAATAGTCGGACGGCGCAAGCCAATTGCCGAACCAGCCGAACCAGGTCAGCCCGTACGAAATGATGAAGAATAGAATGATGCGTTGTCTGATCCGCGTAATGAAGCCTCAGGGCGGGTAGCCGCCCGTTCCTTCCTCAATTACGGTTGCCTTCTATCCCTTGTTCCGCGTAAAGAGGTCCGTGCCCGGTCACTTGGACTTGATCCATTCTGCAGCCACATCCCTAGGCGTTCGTTTGTTACCGTCAACCTCGTAATTCAGCCGCCGCATTTCTTCCGTCGAGATCGCATTTTCGAGTCGCCTGAACGTGTCCGCCAAAAGCGGAGCTTTCTCGCGTCGGGCAATGAAAACAGCCTGATAGGGCGGGAAGTATCGTTTGTCGTCCGCAAGTTGAAAGAGGTCGAGTGCCGAGATCAGCCCGTCGGTCGAGTTGCCGGCGATGATGTCGAGTTCGCCCGATTGAAGGGCGCGGTAGGTCAGCGACAGGTCCATTTCGCGCGGCTGTTTGCCGAAATTGAAGCCATACGCTGCGGTAAAGCCTCGATATCCGTCTTCCCTTGACATAAAATCCTGTCCGAAACCGGCCTGCCAATCACGTGCGAACGGCACGGCATCAGAAATGGTCTTCAAGCCATTCTTTCTCGCAGCGTCGCCGCGCACGAGAATGGCGAAATCATTCGCGAACCCAAGCGGCGGACTCAACGAAAGGCCGAATTTCTCGGCGTACTCGGCTTTCGTCTTCTCGTAAACCACCTTCGGATCGGTGATAGGCGAATTTTTGAGGATCGCTGTGTAGGCCGTGCCGGTGTATTCGGGATAAACGTCGATGCGTCCTGAAAGCAGGCTCTCATGTGCCAGATTGCCGCCAAGTTCGAAGACCCGCTCGACGGCGATCCCTTGCTTTTCGAGGCTCTGGGCAAGTATCTCGGCGAGGATGATCGACTCGGTAAAATCTTTGGAACCGACAACAACGCGTTCGTTTCCCGCAACGCCCGCATTCGATCCATCCGGCAGTTCCGAACCTGCCATCGACGATCCGATACCGGGAAACAAGCTCATCGCTGCAACGGCCGCCAGCAAAGCGATGCCCGCCCCGGCCGCAATTCTGCGGGCCGGGCGATGCTTTGCGTCGATCCGGAACGAGGCCCCAAGCTGTCCCAGCAGGAAGTCGATAAACAGGGCCAGTAACGCCGATGCCAATGCGCCCGCGACGATAAGGTTGTTGTCGTATTGCCGCAGCCCGCGGAAGATATACGTCCCCAGCCCCCCGGCCCCAACCGCTGCCGCGACCGTCGCCACGCCAACGCCGATCACGACCGCAACACGGATCCCCGTCAGGATCACCGGTGCCGCAAGCGGAAGTTCGACCATCCTCAGGACCTGCCAATCGGTCATTCCCATGGCGACAGCGGCCTCCCGGATCTTCGGATCGATGCCGAGGATCCCGGTAACCGTATTGCGAATGATCGGAAGCAGTCCGTAAAGGGCGAGGGCGATTATCGCCGTCCGAGCCCCGATCCCGCCGACGAACGGCAGCGGAATGAGCAACCCGAACAGAGCCAGGCTCGGGACCGTTTGAAGTATGTTCGCGGCGCCGAGTATCGGGCCCTGCAGGGCTTTTTTCCGGGTCACGGCAACGCCGAGCGGGACCCCGATCAACACCGCCGCACCCGTTGAAATAAGGACCAGCAGGACGTGCTCGCTCGTTAAGGCGAGCAATTCCTGCCAGTTGGTCGAGACGAATTGGAAGAAGTCTCTCACCCTGCCTCGTTCGGCCGGTCGCCGTTCAACAAAAGTTTAACCCCGCGTCGGCTGGGTTGGCGGCACCGGCCGCTTGGGGATGAATTGGGGCGTCACACGGCCTTTCGTCTTTTGCTCGAACGCATAGGCGAACTTGATCAAGGCGGGTTCGCTGAAAGCTTTTCCGAAGAAAAGCATTCCCGCCGGTGCATTGTCCCGAAGCCCGACCGGGACCGTGATCGACGGATACCCCGCGACCGCGGCGATCGACCATGCCTGTCCCACCGTCGGACCCACAAGGGCATCCAGTTTGTGCTCAGCCATCACTGCGTCGATGCCTTCCTCTCGCGTCAAACGCTTGACCTTTGCAAGCGAATCCACATAGGCCTTGTCCGTCAGGCCGCCCTTCGCCTGCGACTGGATGAACAATTCCTGTCCGAACAGCGGTAGTTCCTTTTCCTTGTTCTCTTCATTGAACTTGATCAGGTCCTCGAGCGTGCGATACTTGCCGCCGCGGCCCGCAAGATACATGTTCACACCGTACTTGAATTCATATTGCAGCACCGCAAGCCGGTCCGCCTGCGTGCCTGATTGGTCCGGGAACTGAACATCGACGACCGCCGCACCCGCCTCACGAAGGCTCTCGATGAACGGCCGGTAGAACGCGGTCCACGGCTCGGGGTTCTGACGCGGCGGAAGCATCACCAGGCCAAGTCGTGCTCCTTTCAAACCGTTCGGATCGAGAAACCGGGAATAGTCTTTCATTCCCTTCTTGTCGGCTTCGGCCGTGATCTCATCCGCCCGGTCGACGCCGATCATCCCCCCGAGCAGGATCGCCGCATCGGCAACCGTCCTCGCCATCGGGCCGGCGGTGTCCTGCGTGTGCGCGATCGGGATGATGCCGCTTCGCGATATTAGCCCGACGGTCGGCTTTATTCCGACAACCCCGTTGGTAACGGCCGGGCAAATGATCGAACCGTTCGTCTCGGTCCCAACGGCCGCTGCCGCGAGGTTGGCCGAAGGGGCGACGCCCGATCCCGAACTGGACCCGCAGGGATTCTGGTCCAGGAAGTAAGGATTATTCGTTTGCCCGCCTCGCCCCGACCAGCCGCTGATCGAACGATTTCCGCGGAAATTTGCCCATTCGGACAGGTTCGTTTTTCCGATTATCACGGCACCGGCTTTTCGAAGCTGCTCAACCACGAACGCATCGCGTTTTGGCGTCGGAGCATTAACCAATGCAAGCGATCCGGCCGTGGTCTGCATCTTGTCCGCGGTGTCGATATTGTCCTTAATCAGGATAGGGATCCCGTGAAGCTTCGACCGGATGCGGTTTCGTTTTCGCTCGCGGTCCATCTGGTCCGCGATCGCAAGCGCGTCCGGGTTTATCTCTATGACCGATCGCGTTTTGGTATCGACGACACGGATCCGCTCAAGATACATCTCGACCAGCTTGCGTGAGGTAAGCCGGCCGTCCTTAAGCCGCACCTGCATTTCGGCGATCGTCATCTCGATCAACTCGGGGTAAGGCCCGGCGTCGTCGCTCGGCAAGATTGCGGCTGCATTCCCTCTCATCATCGCTATCGCGGCAAGCCCCGCCGCCCCGGCACTCAGAAATTCTCGTCTGTTCTTGCTCATATTCTTTTCACTTCGTTTTCCATTATTGTAAACCAGGTTGCCGGTATACCCGCTACCTTAGATACTCACAGCATCGACGTAGGCCTTCGAAAGCGGCAGGTCGCATGCCAGAAATTCGTCCGGCGTGCCCGTAAAAATTATCTTTCCGCCTTCCATCAGTGCGATCCGGTCGCCCAATATTCGGGCTTCGTGAAGGTCGTGTGTCACAAGGACCGCAGTCTTGCCGAGCTCGCGGACCAGCCGGGAGAATTCGCGTTGAAGGTTGGCCCGCGTTATAAGGTCGAGGGCCCCGAACGGCTCGTCGAGCAGCACGATCGAAGGGTCCGCCGCCAGTGCCCGCGCGACCCCGACCCGCTGCCGCTGCCCGCCCGAGAGTTCGTGTGGATATCGGGACGCGAAATCATCTGGGTCCAGGCCGACCAGCCCGAGCATTTCTCGGACCTTCGTCTTGGCGTCCCCACCCTCGCGGCCCGCGAGCCTCAGTCCGATCCCGACGTTTTCCTCTACGCTGAAATGCGGGAAAAGGCCGCTTTCCTGCAGGACATATCCGATACTTCGTCGAAGTTTGATCGGGTCATATTCCGCCGTTCGCTTACCTCTCACGAACACTTCGCCCCCGGTCGGTTCTATCAGCCGATTAATAAGCTTCAACGTTGTCGTCTTGCCGCAGCCCGATTCGCCGAGAAGGACAAGCACTTCGCCCCGCTCGACAGCAAGATCGATCCCGCGAAGTATCTCGTTTCCACCGACGGCGAACTTCACATTCGAAAGCACGATGATCGGCTTGCCGTCCTCGGTTTCTCGATCTCTTTGGTTCATCCGTTCTTCATTCCGGGGCATCATCCCCGGATCTCACGACATCGGCTCGCAATGCAGCATGGGGGTTTGATTAGACTGGCTTTTCTATATCTGCGATATTATCCTCAATCAGTTCGAATGTCCCGTCATTGCTGACTGCGGCGAAGCTTGAAAGCTTTTTTTGATCGCTGATCGTATGAATAGAAACTCGATCCGTATTTTTTCTCTTATATTGGCCGGAGTTGTTCTGGCGGGCTGTACATTCCGTACGGCATCGGATACCGGGTCCGCGAACACCAACACTGCGACGCCGACGAATACCGCCGAGTCGCCGGCCGCGCCGCCCCTCTCCGGCGGCAGCCAGTCTGCGGCCTCATCGGCGTCAGCCCTTGTCACCGAACTTTACAAGCTCCACGATGCCGACAAAGGCCCGTTTCGCGAAAAGAAGCGTGCGGTCGTGGACAAGTATTTCGCCAAGCCGCTTGCTGATCTGATCTGGAAAGACAAGGACACGCCCGAGGGCGAGATCGGCGCCATCGACTTCGATCCTCTCTACGACGGACAGGATTTTTCCATCAAAAATTTTTCGGTCGGGCAGGCCTCGGTCACGGGAGCAAAGGCAGTTGTAGTTGCCTCGTTCGAAAACTTTGGAGAAAAGAACAAGGTTACCTTCGACCTCACGGAGACCGGCGGCAATTGGAAGATCGCTGATATTAAATACACCAACGGCTTCACACTTCTCGGGATCATCCGCGAGAACATGAAACCCGAAAACCAGCCCGTCACCTCGCCATCGGGTGAGTTCGAGGGCCGTTACCGCGTCGGCGACACCACCTGTACCGTCGAATTCAAAAATAAGGGCTACGCCGTAAAGTGGGCGAAAGGCAGCGGCGTCGAATATTTCTCTTTCATGGAAGGGACGACCTTTGCATCGTCGACCGTGGAATCGGAAGCGAACAAGTTCGTCTTCGACGACGAAAACTACCACACCGGCACCTTCTACCGCGCCGACGGAAAAACATTCCCGGTCTCCCGGGCGAAATAGGTCAAAAAAAGGCCGCACGGATCATAAATATCCGAGCGGCCCTGCATTACTAGGTGGGAGAGTTGCCTGGTCTTAGTTCGTGCGCCCAACGGTCTGCGGAGCGGTTGCCGTGATGCTGAACCGGCTGCCCGGCTCCAGTTCCATGTCGCCGCGGCCCTGTATCAGGACCGATCCGACACCGGCGCAGGAGAATTCCCCGCAAACAACTACCCTGCATCAACGCATGGCAATTGCCGTAAATCGTATTTGTGAGATCTTAGGCGTTTCGGGAATCTGCTGCTAAAGCAAAGATTCGGCCGAAGCACCAAACGGTGGGTTTATGCATCGAAACCGAACACAAGATCTTACTCCCATTCGATCGTGCTCGGAGGCTTGGAAGAGATGTCGTAAACCACGCGATTGACGCCCCGCACCTCGCTTGTGATCCGGGATGAAACAGCGGCGAGAAAATCGTGCGGCAGCCGTGCCCAGTCGGCGGTCATCCCGTCCGTGGACGTAACGGCGCGGAGTGCGACGGTCTTTTCATAAGTGCGGAAATCGCCCATTACCCCGACCGATTGGATCGGCAGCAGCACGGCGAACGCCTGCCACACCTCATTGTAAAGACCAAAATTGTGAAGCTCGTCGATGTAGATCTTGTCAGCTTTCTGCAGCAGTTCGACCTTCTCGGGCGTGATATCGCCCAGGATCCGAACGCCCAGTCCGGGACCCGGGAACGGATGCCTCTCAAGGATCATCTCCGGAATGCCGAGATCGCGGCCGATGTTCCTGACCTCGTCTTTGAACAACTCGCGCAGCGGCTCGATCAGCTTGAGGTTCATCTTTTCCGGCAGCCCGCCGACATTGTGATGGGTTTTGATAGTGACCGACGCTCCCCGCACGCTTACCGACTCGATCACGTCCGGATAGAGCGTCCCCTGCACAAGCCATTTCACGCCGCCTATCTTGTGCGCCTCCGCGTCGAACACATCGATGAATTTCCCGCCGATCGCCTTCCGCTTCAGTTCCGGATCGGCCACACCGGCAAGCACGGAGTAGAACTGTTCTGAAGCGTCCACACCTCGCACATTCAAATGAAGATTTTCCTCGTAGATCTTCAGCGTGTCCTCGAACTCGCGGAATCGCAAGAGGCCGTTATTGACAAAAATGCACGTCTGCCGCTCGCCGATCGCTTCGTGTACCAGCACGGCCGCCACGGTCGAATCGACGCCTCCGCTCAAGCCGCAGACCACCCGGTCATCCGGCCCAACCGTTTCGCGGATCTTCGCGATCTCTTCGCTGATAAAACTCGCCGGTGTCCAATCGCCCCGGCATCCGCAGACCTTGAACAGAAAATTTCTGAGCACTTCCTTGCCCAGCGGCGTATGCGAGACCTCCGGGTGGAATTGCACGCAGTAGATCGCACGGGCCTCATCTTCCATCGCCGTAACCACGTCGCCGGTCGTCGCGGTCTTGTGGAAACCGGGCGGAAGCTCGGTCACGTGGTCGCCGTGGCTCATCCAAACATCCAGCTCGAACGGCAGCTCGTCGAAAAGCCTCGACCCCCCGCTCAACACCTTAAGCTTCGCATGCCCGTACTCGCGGCGCATTGCCGGTTCAGAACGCCCGCCAAGGTCGATCGCGGCCAACTGCATGCCGTAGCATATGCCGAGGATCGGAGACTTCACGCCTTCGTAGAAATTCGCCTCGACCCGCGGGGCGTCCTCATCCGTCACGCTCGACGGCCCGCCCGAAAGTATCACTCCCTTCGGCCGCTTCGCCGCGATCGCTTCAGCCGAAAGGGTAAAAGGATGTATCTCGCAGTAAACGCCCTGCTCACGCACCCGCCGCGCGATCAACTGCGTATACTGCGACCCGAAATCGAGAATTATTATTAGCTCGTGCTGCAAGAGAAATCTACTCCTTTACCCTATGATCGAGTTACCTTGGTAAATAAGGGACTGATTATACTTCGCGGGCCCGCCTTTCTTGGAATGAACTCATTGTTTTTTGCGGTTGCCACTTCGTCCGATCTCTCGTCAATTCACGTTTTCGCGGTTCCTATCTATCCCATCGAATCCCTGAATCGGGGCACGTTAATTGTTTGTTACATTACGAACAACGTCCGGCCGCGAAGCGTTATAATGTCTATGAGGAGGAAATTCCGCAATGGACTTTCTGCTTGATAACCCGCTGGTCACAATGGATGCCTACGCATTCCTTGCCCTTTACGTCGTTACCATAATCTCAACATTCACAATTATCTGGATCGCCCGCCGCGAATCCGACAAAACCGGAGGCCTGCCCTTACCTGCGGTCCCGCCCGACCCCGACCCGTTCGAGATAGCGTATCTCCGCGGCGGTTCGAATGAAGCCGCGCGGGCCGTGGTTTTCTCGCTGATGCAGAATGACATGGCCGAGCTTCGCAAGGACGGCAAAAGAACACTTTTGCAGGTCGCTCCTGCGGTCGGCATCGAAAGAGCGACGGGGTTGGAACGCGCGGCCCTCGAATGGATCGGCTCCAAGCGGGAGGTGAAAGAGTTGTTCGACCGGGCGAACGGCCTGGTCGCTCGGCTGCGCCCGCATCTGGACATTTATCATGACCGGCTTACGGCGAAGAACCTTCTAACGGCCGAGGCCGTTTCAGGAAAGTTGAAGAAGTACGCACGCTTCGCGGCCGGATTCTTGGCATTGGTGGGCGGCTATCGGGTGCTCACGTCGATCGTTTACGGACATTACAACATTGCATTCACTGTTATCCTGACCATCATTGCGGTCATCGCCGTCCTCTCCGCAGGTTCCCTGCCGCGGATCACCAAACTTGGCCGGCTATATCTCGACCGTCTCCAACTCGCTTTCGATGATCTGAAGAGAACTTCAGTGCAGCCTTACCTGCCCGGCTCTGAAACAGCTGTGGTCCCGCAAGCAACTTTTGCAGGCGTCGATCCGCTCCTCCTCTCGGTGGGCCTCTTCGGCGGCGGCGTGCTGGCCGGGACGGTCTTCAATGATTACAACACAGCTTTCCAGCGATCCCAGCAGCAGGCCGCGGCCGGCGGTTGCGGTTCGGGCTGCGGTTCCGGCTGCTCCTCGGGCGGTGATGGCGGCAGCGGCTGCGGAAGCGGTTGTGGGGGCGGCGGATGCGGAGGCGGTTGCGGGGGCTGATATCTGATGTTCGCTGAACTTCCAAAACTTGGTGCGGGTCTAGGTTTCCGGGCGCCGCTGCGTTCCGGGATCTTCCTAAACCGTTCGAACATCGACCTGCTCGAGATCACCGCCGACCATTACATCGACGCCGGCCCTCGCAAAATGGAAGAGCTCGACCTTCTTAGCGAACATTTCCCCCTCGTCCCGCACTCGCTTGATCTCTCGCTCGGTAGTGCCGAAGGGATCGACGACGCATACCTCGACAAACTCGCTGAAGTCATCGAACGCGTCCGGCCGCCTTGGTTCAGCGACCATATCTGCTTCACCCGCTCGGGAGGCGTTAGCATCGGCCACCTGGCGCCGCTGCCATTCACCCGTGAAGCTCTCGACGTGCTCAACCAAAATATAGAAAAGGTGAAAAAGTGCATCCCAAAGCCGCTGATCCTCGAGAACATCACCTACAACGTGCGTTTTCCGTCGTCGGAGATGACCGAAGGCGAATTCATTTCAACTCTGCTTGGCGAAACTGGCTGCGGAATGCTGCTGGACGTGACGAACCTGTATATAAACTCCGTCAACCTCGGATACGACTGGCGGGATTATCTGGATTCGATCCCGCTGGAGCAGGTCGTGCAAGTGCATTTTGTCGGCTCCCACCGCCACAACGGCAGGCTCATCGACGCACACGCCGACCGTACGGAAACCGAGATCTGGAGAGTCTTCCGTGAAGTCTGCCAGCGGTCCGACATCAAGGGCGCCATCCTCGAAAGGGATGAAAATATCCCGGATATTGCGGATCTGCTCGACGAAGTTCGAACGGCCCGCGCAATAATGACTGATCCTAGCGAGTCAAGGCGATCGGATCGGCGCCTGGCCGAGAATTTCGGCGTGGCCGGGATCGGCACAAATTGAATGGGCCTCAAACAAAAACAGGATGTTCTCGCGAAGCTTTTTACAGATTCGGGATTTCGTTCTGAGTTCGAGAATGCACCGAATCGGACCGGAGATGCACACGGGTTGACCGCCAATGAAGCCGATGAGCTCTCCAGCATACTACCCGCTGCTGTTGCCGAGTACGCCTGTGCTCTCTTTTCAAAGCGGTTAAGAGCGATCGCAAAGTTATTGCCACTCACCTGCGGAAAACTGGGGTCTGACGCCTCACGATCATTCTACGATTACGCCGCAAACGGCAGCCCGGATGGCCCGGCGAAACATTACCATGACGCCCTGGGTTTCTGCCGCTACATCGAATCTAGGGCCGCGGAGCCTCACCGCGAAGCACAAGCCGCCGCTCGCTTTGAAAGAACAAGGCTTCAATTCTTCAACGAACGCAAACGCATCGCCATTGCCCGAACAGATTCACTCTCGGAACACGAGGCAGGAAAGCGGATCATACGTCTACCGTTCCGAGCTGAACGAGGAGCTTCTTATTCGATCTGGATCAGGTTTGGCAGGCGAAACTGGTATTTCCGATTCTGACCGTGAGGGTCTCGCCGCCCTAAGCCGTGGGTTACGGATGGTTAGTACTCGGCAGCTTATGGTAAACAGTTAGAAGTAAAGTAGCTCAACTCTAAGAAGCGTTGCGTCGGGACCGCGTATACGCTACCGTGTCTGCGATCACTTTTTCCAGTACATTTACGTCCACGTCCGACAGTCGCTTGATATAAAGACAGCTCACGGCCGTCGAATGTTTCCCGAGTTTTTCAAGCAGGGCCGGCTGTTTCGGCGAGTCACATTTCACATACAGCGAAAGATTCTGCTTGCGCGGCGAAAACCCCGTCATCAGCCAATCCAGCGTTCGGCCGTCGGCATAGGTCACGGTGTAGGTGCCGTAGCCGATGATGGCCGGGCCCCACATCTTAGGTTCTTCGCCCGTAATGCGGTTGAACATCTCCAGCAAACGAAAGCCGTCCTTTCGCCGTTCTTCGTTCTCTATCGAATTAAGGAAATCTTCGACGCTGGCATCGGTCTGCCTTGTTTTCGGTTCGTATTTGCCCATAATTCACATCGCATCCATTCGCCGTTTAAGGTAGTCTTTCACGACCATCGTCGCCTTACAGTCGTCCTCGTTGTACTCGAGAACGCGTTGCAGGATCGCCTCGTCACCGGTCTTCACAAAATCGTTGAACCACTGTATCGAAAGCGCGCCGGACGGCGTCTTGTCCCGCCATTCGAACTTGAGATATTGGGCGATTGCCTTGATGCCGTAGCTGCCGAGCGGCCAATCAGTGTTCTTGTAGACGATGTCATACAGGTCGATGCATGTCGCCCGGCTGAACAGCTCGTCAAGCTCGGCCTCGCCGATCACGTCCGGGTACTTTCTCCGCAGACGGCGATAGCTCGTCTTTTCGTACGGGGAATAATAATAGATCGCGGAAGTGTCGGCATCGTAGGCGTTTATCAGGTCCAACGCCTCTTGCCACGCTCGCTTTTCATCATTCGGCGTCACCGCCCGTGCCGTCCGGCTCTCAAATCGCTCACCTGCACCGTCGCGGATCCAAAACCCGTGAAGGTAAACAAAGTCTTGGGTCGGGTCGGATTCGATGTCAAAGAAGAGCTCCGCGGCGGCATCCGGAAATTCAAACCGCGAATGCATAAGCGGCTCGCCGCCATCCTTCAGCAGACGGGCCCGCAATGCCATCTTTTCGATCGCCGGCGCACCGACGCCTTTCAGATAGTTCTTATCCGCCTTCTTTCGTGCCGCCAGGCCGGCAAGGTCCTGCCGGAGCAGATCGGCGACGGACGCGGACCCAAGATCGCGTTTTATCGCGTCGCGGACGGAGCGGCCTACATAAAAAAGCTGTGTCAGGTCGTCGCTCTCCTCCACCCATTTCTTGCACGACGTGCCCCATCCGCAATCCTTGCAGGAGCCGCACATCGCCGGATCGTTCTGCACCTCGCCGGACATCAGCGACACAACCTCTTGCCTCACGCGTTCATACATTTCGAACCACGTCTCGGGTGTCCGGGATCCCTGCGGGGCCGCCAGATCATACTCAAATCGTTCTCCGCTGGAGTCTATTACGAAGCCCTTCAACGAACTGTGCAGCCCCCGCCGCCGCAAGATCTCGCAATACAGGGCCAATTGAACAGCGTAATGCTTCTTTGGTTTCGCGGCCGCGTCCTCGGTCGCACCGACCTCCGCCGAGCCGGACTTTATTTCTATCGGCAGATATTCCGCACCGTCGAAATGCAGGATGTCGGGAATGCCGAAAAGATCGCCATGGGCCAGGATCCCCTGGTAAATATAGGGCTCGCGCCTTGCCAGCGCTTCGTTCGTCGCCTCGATCCGCTCTGCCTCGCTCCCGCTGCTGCAGTCGAAAAGATCGAACCCGAATCCTGCGACCACGTCCGCTTCGTGCTGAACACCGCGCTCCCAAAGGAGCTTAAGGAACGGATTGTCCCCTTCAATAAATTCTTCACGCGGGCCGTGAACGTCCCGCCACACCTTGTGCGGGCATTGGAGATAGTCGTACAGATTCGAAGGAGTTACCGTAGGCACAATATTCGATTCGTCTTACGGGTCAGCCCAAGTTTAATCCCGTTTCGCGGTTTTGACGAAGTCGGCACGAATTCCTCAAACAATTTTCGGGTTGTACGAGGCAATGTTCGCGACCGATGGCGCTTCTTGCTTTCGGCCTTTGCGGCTTCGCGGGAAACTGATCGTTCTCTCAGTCACAGCCGCCGAATACGCAGAACACTGGAACATGCCTGCCTGAACCGGCGGCATCTCTTCTTGGCGGCCTTTGCGGCTTCGCGGGAATCTGATCTTCCCATCGCCTGCCGCCGCGATTTACTTGACAATATATGCCTAAATTCCTAATCTTTAGGTTCGCCTCAAATGGGCGATGCACACTCCGCAGTAGCTCAATGGCAGAGCATTCGGCTGTTAACCGAAGGGTTGTAAGTTCGAGTCTTACCTGCGGAGCCAATCAGATCAACAAGTTACGGACGCCACCACGGCGTCCGTTTCGTGTTTTCTCCCCTTCATTCGATCGCATTACGCCCGAGCCAAGTCGGAGCATTACGCATTACCGGATCAGACGTATAGCCAAGATCCAGATCCGCTATTCGTTTTTAATATCTGGGGCGGCGAAATCGGCCATTACAGAAGGGCGTTTCCAGTTTCTAGATGAACATCTTCCCGGGGTTCAGGATGCCTTTGGGGTCGAAGACTTTTTTGATGCCCTTCATCATTTCAAGTGTTGCCGCGTCGACGGCGTAGTGCAGGTACTGGGATTTGACGTACCCGATTCCGTGTTCCCCGGAGATGGTACCGCCGAGATCGACCGACAGCTGAAAAGTTTCGGCAACGCACTCGCGGGCACGGGCGATAGCTTCAGGATCATCACGGTCCACAACGAAATTAACGTGAATATTCCCGTCCCCCGCATGGCCGAAATTGGCGACAAAAGTGTCGTGCTTTTTTCCGATCTGCTCGATGCGGGAAACGAGTTCGGGCACTTTGCTTCGAGGCACGACTACGTCTTCGTTGATCTTCAACGTACCGTACTTCATCAGGGCCGGCGAGATAGCCCGCCGAACATCCCACAGCTTGTCCTCTTCGTCTTTGGTCCGCGCCCGGATAACGTCGAAACCTCCGTTTTCGCTGATGATCTTTTCGATGATCGCGGCCTGCCGCCCGACCTCCTCTCGGGAACCGTCAACGGCAACGAGCAATATCGCCTCAGCATCCTTCGAGAGGCCGAATGCGAAGCTTTCCTCGACGGCCGCCACGCAGAACTTGTCGATGACCTCCATAGCCATCGGAAGCAGTCCTACGGGCGTGAATTTTGTAAGCACCTTACACGCGGCCTCCATCGAATGGAAATTCGCCCGCACGGTGGCGGTGGCCTCGGGCATCGGCAGCAGCTTCAGCGTCGCTTCGGTGATGATGCCCAGCATCCCTTCGGATCCGCACATCAATCCCGTAAGGTCAAATCCGACAACATTCTTGACCGTCCTGCCGCCGGTGCGTATGACATCGCCGGCCGCGGTCACGACCTCGAGCCCGAGGACATGATGTTTGGTCACGCCATATTTAGGCGTCCGCATTCCGCCGGCGTTCTCGGCGATGTTGCCGCCGATAAACGAATCCTTGTAGCTGGCGGGGTCGGGGGCGAACATCAGCCCCACTTCGGCCGCCGCCTGCTGCACCTCGAAGGTGGTCAATCCGGGCTGGCAAGTAATGTAGAGGTCATCAACGTTCAATTCGAAGATCCGCTTCATCCGGTCGGTCCCGATCACGATGCCGCCATCGACAGGGACCGCTCCGCCCGTGTACCCTACGCCGCCGCCGCGTGCCGTCACGGGAAAGACAACCTCATTCGCAAGCCGCAATATCGCCGCCATTTCGGCAGTCGATTCCGGGAAAACGACGGCTTCGGGCGGGAACTTTTCCTTGACCGCGTCTGCCCCGTAAGGCTCGACACGGGTCGGTTCTACGACCACATGCTCATCGCCTACGATCGCCTTGAGAGCATCGATGACGTCGGGGTCGGACGCCCTGGTAGTCTTGCGTCCCCCTGATTCGAAGTGAATGGAGCGAAACATTGTTATGCTGTGCCTCCAGCCAAATTTACTAAAATTACGCTACTTCTGCTACACTCTCGGAAACCGACTCTTGCAAGACCTGTCCACACCTTCAGCAAAAGGAACCGAAAACCGCTATGGCCGAAAACGATAAGGACCTGATCCCGCCCGACGACTACGAACGCGAACTGACAACAGACCTCGATGACGATACGCCGGACAAACCGAAGGGCATTCCGCTTCATACCAAGATCTTCATCGGTCTGGCTGTCGGTGTCGTTGGAGGCTTGGTCGCTAACTGGACGCTTGGCGGAAATGACGAAAATCTGATCTGGACGGTCGAGAACATCACACGTCCCATAGGACAGTTGTTCCTCAACCTTTTGTTGATGATCGTCGTGCCGTTGGTCTTTTCGTCCCTCGTCGTCGGCGTCGCCGGCATAGGCGATATCAGAAAGCTCGGAAGGATCGGAGCGAAATCTTTCGCATACACCCTGATCATTTCGGCTATCTCGGTCGTGATCGGGCTCACGCTTGCAAATACCATCCGCCCCGGCGAACGCATCAGTCCCGATACGGCAGCGGCGTTGAAGGCCGAGTTTTCCAGCGCAGGCAGCGCGGCCACCGAAGCCCAACGGAAGGCGGTCGAGGCCGCGAAAGCCGACAGCGGGCTGATGCAGGCGGTCAAGACGGTCGTCCCGAGCAATGTCTTTAACTCGATCTCAGGCGCGAGTCCGAACATGTTGCACATAATGTTCTTCGCTCTGATCATCGGGGTCGCGATCACGCTTCTGCCCGCAACGGTGTCGGCGCCGTTCGTAAGTTTTTGCGAGGCTTTGTTTGCGATCACGGCCAAGATAATCGACATCGTGATGAAGTTCGCGCCTTATGCGGTCGCGTGCCTGCTCTTTAATAACATCGCGCAGTTCGGGCTCGAACTGCTTCAATCTCTCGGATGGTTTGTCGCGACGGTACTCTTGGGGCTGTCGATCCACTTTTTTGGCATCTACTCGCTATCGATCTATTTCCTTTCGCGGATCAATCCGCTTGAATTCTTCAAGCGGATCCGCACGGTAATTATCACCGCATTCTCGACCTCATCTTCGAATGCGACGCTCCCGACGGCACTCAGGGTAAGTCACGAGAACCTCGGCGTCCCAAAGGAGATCAACAGCTTTGTGCTGACGGTCGGGGCGACAGCCAACCAGAACGGCACTGCACTTTATGAAGGTGTTACTGTGTTGTTCCTCGCCCAGCTAGCCGGCGCTGACCTGACGCTCGGCCTTCAGCTTTCGGTCGTATATCTTGCGATACTCGGCGGCATCGGGACGGCGGGCGTGCCTTCGGGATCGATCCCGTTCATCATCGGCATATTGTTCATGATCGGTATCGACCCGGCCCTTATCGCGATCATCATTGGCGTGGACCGCATCCTGGATATGTGCCGCACGACGCTGAATGTCGTCGGCGACATAACCGCAGCGACTTTCGTTGCCCGCAGCGAAGGCTACGAGTTGCTCCACGCTCGTGAAGATGCCGGCCTAGGGTAGAATTTCGATCGGCACGGAAAGGTGGAACCGTAGTTACCGGGGCAGTTTACATGGCCGACGGCCTCGGACGATCCCGTTGGCCGTCGAGCAGATCAAAGGGGGTATACCAAGTGTTTCCGATAGGGGACGACAATTCCGACATTAAGATCACGCCGTTCGTAAATTACATCTTACTCGGCTTGAACGTTATCGTTTTCGTCCTCTTTCAGCAGATCGGATCAAGCGAATCTTTCACCTACGCTTTCTCGCTGGTTCCAAAGGAGATAACCGATGGCGTCGATCTCTCAGGGGTGCAGGTAGTCAGGGATTCATTCGGAAATACTGCCCAGATCCAGCACTACTCGACACCGCTTCCGGTATACTTCAACTTCCTGAGTTCGATGTTCATGCACGGCAGCATTGCCCATATTTTTGGCAATATGCTGTTCCTATGGATCTTCGGCGACAACCTCGAAAATCTGCTTGGTCACATCCGTTTCGCCGCCTTCTACCTGGTTTGCGGGTTCGCCGCTGCGGTGGCCCAGATCTTTATGGACGGCGATTCGGTCATTCCGATGCTGGGTGCTTCCGGAGCCATATCCGGAGTTCTCGGCGGCTACGTTCTTCTGTTCCCACAGCGTCGGGTCAGAGCGGTCATTTTCAACTTTTTGACTACAGTGCCGGCATTTGTCGCGATCGGGATTTGGATAGCCTATCAGCTTATCCTGGGCTATATGACCCCGGCCGGAACGGGCGGCGTAGCTTATGCCGCTCACATCGGCGGCTTCGTCGCCGGGGTAGCGCTCGTGAAGTTGTTTGCTCTTGGCAGGCGGGTTTAGACCTTGATGGAAAAATCAGGAGAGACCTTCGAGAGGTTTGGATTGAGGAATGGATCGTTATCGACGTACGTTTTCCAGCGTTTCAAAAAACGATCTCCATCTCTTTCTCTGCCAACAAAGTAATCGCCGGTTTGGCCGAGCTGGAATTTAAGTTCAGCAAACGGGGTGACCGTAACCCGAAATCCCTGCTCTCGGACCCTCAAACAAAGATCCGCGCCGTAAAGCGCTTCCGACAGGCATTCCTCATCAAATCCGCCAACCGAGTCGAAGATTTCGCGGCGCATTATCATGCAGCTAGGCGAAACGGCCGAAATGTTGCTGATCAGCCGGTTTCGAGACATATTCCCTGGAGAGTTTCTAAGAAACCCGTCATGTGCCGCCGCGACAATGCCGCCGACGCCAATGAGTAGGCCGGTGCCTGCGATAGTGTTGTTCCGGTGGAGCAGCCGCGGCCCAACGACGCCGATCTCTGGCTGGATGGCGAACGAAACCAATTCGCGAAGCCAATCCGAGGATAGCGGCCTGATTCCGGAATCGAGGAAGCAAAGGAGACCGCCGGCCGAATCTGCGGCCGCGGCATTCAGCCTCGACGTCCAATTCAGAGTCGATCCAACGAACTTCGCTTCGCCTTTTCCGCCCGCCATCACCGCGCGATCGCCTACCTCGATGATCTCCAAATTTTGGTAATCGGTCCGATCGCGGACGATCCTCGCCCACTCGCCCGCCCTTGCCTCTCGATGGCCTGAAAGGATGAGACTGACCCGCGGGAGTGGCTCGGGCAAACTGTACCGGACGCGGTGGAGGTAGCCGGTTTCAACGACTTGGGCCTTTTTCCCGGTCCTTTCCAAATATTCACGGATCGCCCGCCGGGCGGTTTCGTGCGCATACGGTTTCGACTCGAGGTCATGGGCCAGCGAACCGGCGGTTACCCGCCAGTGGTAGAGGATCTTCGGGATATGACGGATCTGCTCGTCCTTTAACCGCTCCACAACCCGAAGAGCGAGATCGTAATCCTGACTGCCCTCGAATCCGATGCGGAAACCGCCGATCTCTTTCAAAAGGGAGGTCCGATATGCCGATAGGTGGGTTACAAGATTGATCCCAAGCAAAAGATCTCGGCTGAAGCCAGGCTTGAATTTCGGCGAACTCCTACGGCCGTCTTCATCGATCAGGTCCTCGTCGCTGTAGATCATCGCGGTGTCGGGGTTTTCAGTGAGTTCGTTCGCTACCCGAAAAAGGGCATCCTCCGAAAACTCGTCATCGTGATCCAAAAGGACACAAAATTCTCCCGTTGCCATCTCAAGAGCCGAGTTCGATGCGGCAGATATATGGCCGTTTGACTTGCGGAGAACTACTTTGATCCGCCTATCGGCGGTCAACTCCGCGAGCAGCGGGCGGATGTATGGTTCGGTGGAGGCATCGTCGGCGATGCAAAGTTCCCAATTGTCGTAGATCTGGTTGACAACCGAGCCGACGCATTTCCTCAAAAGGACCTCGTCCGTGTTAAAGACGGGCAGGATCACCGAGATCAGCGGCTTATGTCCGAATTCGGCAATGCGGGCCGTGAGCTCACGCCGATCAGCTTGGGTTATTGAGCCGTGCTTCCGGATCCATCTCTGATACGCTCGACGCTCTCGCGCCGCCCTCAGTGCTGTTTCGGCCACCGGACCAACACCCGACTCCCGAATGTAGGCGAATAGCTTTCGGAGAAAGGATGTTGTGCGTAAAAAGACCCCCATTTAGATCAACAAGAACCCAGAGCACGTCGCTATCGGTCGATGTGCTATTGTTCTAATTTCAGAAGTATGGCCTTTGTTTGCAGAATTTGCGAGAGCCCCGGGGATCACCGCTCTATGACTGCTCGGGAGATGATGTATGGGACTCGCGAGGTCTTTGAGTATTTCGAATGCGGAGTTTGTGGTACCGTCCAGATCGCAGAGTTCCCTGAAATGTCGCGATTCTATCCGCCCGATTATCTCTCATTCAATGAGGATGTCGAGGTCGCAAAGACGCTTCCGAGGCGGATCGCATCCCGTTTCGCCGGACGCGAGCTCCTCTTCGGCGACAGTCCGATAGGCCGGGCAGTTCTAGCGATGAAACCCTGGCTGGCCGATTATTTTCCCCATTCGATGAGGGGTCATCCGATCGGCCTCCGATTCGACACCAGGATACTCGACGTGGGCTGCGGCAGGGGCAAACTTCTTCGCTCGCTTCACTATTTTGGATTTCGCGATCTGTCCGGGGCCGACCCCTTTATCGAGTCGGACCTGCATTTTCCGGAAGGGATCACGGTCCACCGCGCTTCCCTCGCCGAACTTGAACCGACATACGACTTGATAATGCTTCATCACTCGTTTGAGCATTTTACCGACCCGATCTTGTCGATGCGGGAAATATGGCGGTTGATGACCGACGAAAGTTGGTGTATCGTCCGCATTCCGATCCTGGGCGAAGCATGGATGCGTTACGGCTGCGATTGGGTGCAGATGGACCCGCCCCGGCACTTGTTTCTTTACACTGAAGAGAGTTTTCGGCTTGCAGCGACAAAAGGCGGATTGCAGGTTGAGCACGTTTATTACGACTCGGGCGCGTTCCAGTTTTGGGGTAGCGAACAGTATGTCCGTGACATCCCGCTGCTTGACGAAAAGTCGCTTTGGGTCAACCCCGAGTCGACGTTCTTCACGAAGGAACAGCTTGAAGGCTGGGCCAAAGAGGCCGAAGAATTGAACGAGAGTTCCCGCGGCGACATGGCCTGCTTCTATTTGAGACGAGCCCGAATGATTGACCGAGGCCGCGGTAATAAAGACCACTCTTGCGGATAATGCGTGTACTCCAATATCTGGATTCGTTAAACCGAGGCGGTGCCGAAATGCAGGCGTTGGACGTATGCCGCAACGCCGCCCGATTCGGCATCAATGTGACCGCCGTCGCAGCCGGCGGCGGTCCCCTGGAAGACGAGTTCAGGGACGCCGGTTTCGAATTTATCCGGCTCTCGCGGAAATTGCCCGTGGATCTAAATGTCGCGGCTCAGCTGCGCAGGATCGTCCGCGAAAGGAACATCCGGATCGTCCACGGTTACCAGGCCGTCGACGGGCTGCATCTGTATCTTTCTACGCGCGGTTTGAATGGGGTCAGGCGTGTTCTAAGCTTTCAGGGATTCGTTCAAGACAGAAAGAACCGCGTCACCTTGCGATTCCTTATCCCGCGGATGGATGCCAATATCTCGGTAAGCCGGGGCTTGACGAAATGGCTCAAGGAGACCGACCGGCTCGATGTCGGGAACCGCTTCACCGAGATATACAATGGTGCCGATCCCGAACGATTAAGGCCCACCGGCGGTTCAATTAGAAGGGAACTCGGGCTTCAGCCGGATGATCTTCTTTTCGGAATGATCGCCAATTTTTACCGCGATCCGCGAAAGGACCAAATGACCGTCTGCCGCGCGCTGGCCCGCGTTTTCGAAAAGGTCCCGAAATCGCATTGTGTTTTCGTAGGACGGATCGAAAAAGGTGCCGAAGATAAAATGGCGGACTGCCTGAACTTCTGCATCGAACACGGTATTACGGATCGTGTCCATTTCGTCGGGCCGCGAAGCGATGTGCCGGACATCCTTGCTGACCTGGATGTCTTCGTTCTTTCATCGCTGCACGAGGGCCTACCGGTCGCCGTTTCCGAGTCCATGCTGGCCGGCGTGCCGATGATCGTCTCAGCGATCGAACCCCTGCTCGAAGCCACGCAAAACGGCGAATTTGCCGACACATTTCCCGTAGGCAATGCGGAGTTGCTTGCCGGCAGGCTGATCAGCCTGTTGAGCGACAATTCACGGAGACTCGAACTAGCAAACAATGCAAAGCGATTTGCTGAAGAAAACTTCAGCATCGACGCCCATCTGCGTCAGCTCCGAACCTTATATTCATCCCTGATCGAGGTGAATAGAACCGCCGCTTAAGATCAGGCCGCCGAGAGTTCCGACCCTTATTGCCGCTGAAACTCGGGCGTCCCGAGCACCAGGCTGACGACCTTGAACACGTCAGGATCGCCGCTGGGCCTGAGGAGCCGCATCTGGCGGCCCTGCGCCCCGGCCTGTCCCTGACGCATGTTCGGAACATAGCTGTCGTCAGCCGGATCCGCCGGAGCTTTCACCTCCTGGAGCGGCTGTTCGGCCTGCTTTAGAAGAGTGGTCTTAGTCGCCGGGGAAATATTTCCGTGAAGGATCTCCTCCACGGCCATGTTTATCGTGCCGGCCTTGTCGGATCCCCTGAATCTTTTCAGATCGGCCCTCGTCCCGGGTATCTGGTTGCTTGAAAGTGCGATCGCAAAGTTCAGCCTCTCTAGCAGGGCCCCTGCATTGACCCAATCTTCTGAAGTGTCCGGGTACCCAGTCGGAGCTTGGTAACCATAAGGCACTTCGCCAAGCTTATTCAGCATCGCAAGCATCTGCGGGCCGGCGTTCGTATCTGCGCCGATGGCTCTGATCGACGATATCGCCAGCTCGAACGGTGTCTTGATCTTTGCCCGGAAATTGTCGCGTGCGAAGAATTCCTTGTCCGTAAAGAGGGCCCGAAGCGTAGCTTTCATATCACCCTTCGATCTTGTGAACGCCGATGCAACGCGGCCGATCAACTCTTCACTCGGCTTGTCGTTCACGAACTTGACCGCAAGTTTGCGTGCAATATGCTTGGCGGTCGAGGGGTGACTCACAAGAATATCGATGACCTTGAGGCCGTCCTTGACCCCTCCCTCATCTATCTTCTGGCCGAGTACCACCTTCCCACTCCGGTCGTGCCAGTTCTGATTAAAATAGAACTCACCGCTCTCGACGTTATCCGGGATTCCAGCCTGGCGTTGTAATCGAGCGAGCCGCATTTCCTCGGTCCCGTTAATGTTCGCCGCTGCCGCACGCCGATAACCTCTCGGATCGGCGATGGTCCAACCGGTGAACGCGCGGGCCACCTCGACAATGTCTTTCTGGGTATAACCTCCGTCCACTCCAAGGGTATGGAGCTCCATCAACTCACGTGCATAGTTCTCGTTGAGGCCGCGTCGCGGCTGCTGCTGAATGTTTCTTGCCTGCCTGATACGCTGGTCAAGTTGGGCGTCGGTGAGCCCTTGATTCTCCTTGATCCGTTCGCGCATTTGCGGCGTCAGTTGGCCGTTCAATATTAATTGCTGAAGCCGCCCCGGCCGAGCAGCAGGTTGGCCCTGGTTGGGAGCGACCGATTCAAAATTGTCGAGGTAGAAAAGCATCGCCGGGTGCTGGGCCGTAGCGACGACAAGATCCTTGAAATTGCCGAGAGCGTACTTGCGAAGTACATCGCGTTCGTAGCTCGGGATGTACCATCGGACCGCGCCCTTCCCCGCGAACACGTTGAAGTGGTTCTGCCAAAAATCGACCATCACTTCGTTCAACTGCCTTTCGGAATACACTGCGCGAAGTATTCGATTCGATGTGATCTGGGGAAGCAATTGGTTGGCAGGCCGCAGGTCATATTTCGCGTAATATTCGCGCAGTTTCCGCTGCCGTTCCTGACGCTCTTTTTCATTCATCTCCTCGGGATTTCGCTGCGCGTTCTGCCCACCTTCAAGCATCTGCAGAAGTGCACCGGGATTCGGATAACGGGCGAATATCTCGGCCGTCGTCATCTTGTTGGTCTCGATGTTTTGGAACCTCCGCTCGGCGGCCGAATCGTCGATCGAGAGCGGATCCAGCTGCTGTTCAATGTATTTGGAAAGGCCGATCGCCCTGACGCGTTCAATGTCGCCGGGACGGGCGCCGTAACCAAGCCGATCAAGGATATGAATGATCTTCTCGTCGGCTGACAGCGACTTCTTGTCCTTAGGCGACATTGCCCCGACGGGCACACACGGCAAAAGGAATGCAGCGATGACAAAAAAAGCGAAGAATTTGTCGAGAACGGGTCTACTAGTATTGAGTTTCATTGCAGTATCGGATCAAGGTCCTGATTTTCGGCTGGCCGTTTGGGCCGCAATTTGTTAGACGCTTCCCAAAACCGATTGGGCGAAAAAATGGCCCGGGCGCGAACAAAGGCGACCATCGTGAGAACCGTAACTCTACGGAAAATGAGCAACAAATACCGGCGGCCCGGCATCAAAAGTTCGAAATCGAGCGTAAATTCAGGTATTATTTTCAGTTGACGATCCAGATTACGACGGGAAAATGAGAATTCAACCGATCAAATCGCTGATTGCATTCGCCTTAACACTGCTCGCTGTCGGGTCCGTTTTCGGCCAGGGGGAGAGTTTTGCGAGCCCTGAGGTGGATTACGTCTTCGAGTTACCGGATGATCGCTGGAAGATGACGGTAAAGCCCTCAGCAACAACCCCGAATGTCGAGTTTGTCTTCGTTGACCGGACCGATGGCCATTTAGAGGTTCGACGCCTCAGTCTGCCCCCAAAGGGGATCGTTTCCGACGTTATCCGTGACGAAGAACAGAAACTGCAGTTCTTGCCCGGATATGTTGCCGGACGCGAAGAGCCATTTGGTGGATTCCTAAACGGTGCGATCTTCAACTTTGAGTTCGTTAGGGCCGGAAAGCCGATGAGTGGCCGGTTCTATTTCCTCAAAGCGTCAGACGATACGGTTTATGTCCTGAGATTTACAGGGTTCAGGGACAAATTGAGGTCGATCCGGCATCAGACGGATTCGATCGCCCGGACATTTAACGTCAAGAGATCCTGAACCTCTGCCGGCTTTCCTCTCGCTGAACCGCGGTCGGCCCCGGATCGCAGCAGTTTACGCATCTATCTTCAATCGTGCAGCGGAAGGCAGAATATAGCCGGACCTTGAGTCAAGTCCCTCCAACGCCGCCGCCAAACTTCCGAACTTTTGCATTCGCATCGCCGCCGTTTTCGTTTCCGCAAGCTCGGTCACGATCCTGACCTCAAATCTTTCGGCCTTTGTGAGCAGACTCCAGGCGGTCTGTCCGTTCACTTGATACGACCCGCAAAGCCTGATCGCCAGATCTCCGCTGTTCTCGACGTCAAACCACTTCAGGAAGTCGTCGCGGCCGAGCCCGTCACGGCACTCCGCCAACAGGATCACGGTCCCGCCCTCCTCACAAGCTCGTGTGGCTGCATCGAATGTTTTGTGTGCCTGGATCATATTGATATCGTACGGGTACCCGCCGCAGCTTGCTATCACAAGGGTCCGTTTCCCATTCACCGCCACACTGTTTCGTTCGTTGAATTTGCTCGAAGCGTTCTCGTGCGATGCCAGCCAATCGCCGCAATAAAGGTCGATCAGGGCCCCATGGTCATCTACGATGGTATTGAAAAGAAATCCCGGGTTCGCATGGGACGCGGCCTCGACGAATGCCTCGTGGACAGGATTTCCACCTAGAAGGCCCGGCCCTACACCGTCGCGACGGGACATCTTTTCGCAGTCAAATGCGATCTTGTGTGTGCCGGCGATCGTCCGCGTCGAAGCAAGCCCCGGACACACGAGCTTTCGGCCGCCCGTAAAGCCCGCGAAATAATGAAACGACACCCCGCCAATCAATATGACCAGATCATGTTCGAACAGAGCTCGGTTCAACTCGATCGGGACGCCGCCCTCTGTTTCTCCGATCCGAATAAGCCGGGTTATATCCCTCGGTGCATGGTCAATGGTTCTTATACGTTGCGCGATGAAAGGTGTTAGGATCTCCGACCTTTCTTGCGGCGAAACTGGTCTGTGAATGCCTGTGGCGAAAATGATCGAAAGGTCAGCGGCCCCGACACCGGCCGCGATCAGCCGGCGCACGAGCAGATTCACAACCTGTCCGCAAGCTGCCTCGCGGGTGGCGTCCGGTACCACGATCAGGATCTTGTCGCCGTGTTTGATGATCTCATCCAACGGAGCCGATCCGATCGGCTCGTCAAAGCGGCGCCCGATCTCAGCATCCGTCAGGGGCGGCGGGGCTGGTCGGGGTGCGACCACTTCAAATCTGGACGGGTCATGATCGAAATAGAAATGCGTGTCGCCGTACCTGAGTTCTATGTTTGCCATTTACGCAGGATCCGGGATCTATCCGTTTGCGAACTTGGATCGGACCGAAGGCTCAAAGCATTTTGTACCGGTCTCACATATATAGACAGCCTCTGTCTCGCGATCGGCTGTTTCCATTTGGATCGTGAGATGATCGATGCCGAAACGTTCATGCAGTTTGTCGCGAACGATCGCCAGCAGGTCCGAATGGGCCACCGACGGATCGTGGCTAATGTGGACGGAAAGGGCATAGATCCCCGACGAGATCGTCCAAACATGCAGATCGTGGATGCCGGTAACACCATCCGATCCAAGGATAGAATCGGCGACCGAAGAGAGGTCGATGTGTGCCGGCGTCCCTTCAAGCAGGACATTCACCGATTCGAGTATCAGACGCCAGGCGCCGACGATGATGATCAGGCTGATAAGAATACTGCCGACGGCGTCGGCCCACATCCAGCCGAATGCGATGATCAATGCTCCGGCGGTGACCGCCGCTACCGAGCCCAGAAGGTCGCCGATAACATGGAGGAAAGCACCGCGAAGATTCAGGTTATGCTTATGGCCCGAATGCAGGAGAGCCGCGGCGATGACGTTGACGACAAAGCCGCCGGCCGCGATCGCCAGAAGCTGTGCGCCCATTATCTCCGGGGGCGAACTGAACCGGCCGACCGCCTCGAAGATCACCCACACCGCGATCAGGGCGAGGGCAACGCCGTTCACAAAAGCGGCGAGGATCTCCATCCGGTAGTAACCGTACGTCTTTTTTCGGGTGGCCGGCCGTGCACTGAACCAGAACGCGAACAGCGTCAGCGACATCGCGGCCACGTCGGTGAACATATGGCCGGCGTCTGCTATCAGCGCCAGCGAATTTGTGAACCAGCCGCCGACCGCCTCGGCCAGCATATAAACGAACGTGATCCCCAGAGCGATCTTAAGCCGGCCCACACTTCGGCCGGATCGGGCTTCTGTGTCATGTTCGTGAACTGGCGACAGGATGCTACCCTCCGTAACCTAAAACTTTCTCAGGACCTTGGCCGTCTTTAGCGAAACGACGTACCCTGCCCGATTCCCGCGGTCATCGCCGAGCTCTATGGCTGCCTCGGAGAGCTGCGTCGAGATCTGAAGGCGAAAGGTGCCGTCCGGACCGGCAAATACCTGATTGCCCTGTGATCGTACCTGCGTTCCGGGCTGCGTAGTCCCGGCAAGGATAAACACGCTTCCTCCGACGCTTTCCACGCTTAGGCCGCCCAGCTCCAGGTTTCTGCTGGCTTCGCGTTTGACAACCGCGAAGCGGAACGGCTCGCTCCAATCGCTCGTTTGCCCTGAACGGGCCGTCGCCTTGAGCCGCCAGTAATAGGAGCCTGGGGAAAGGCTTCCAAGCCTGAATTCGCGGGCCGAGAGGCCCGAGCGATCGACCAGGATAGAATCCGAAGCAAAGTAAGATGAACGAGCGACCTGGAGGTAGTAGCCGCTGATGGGCACCGGGCCGTCGGGCTGCCAGCTGAAGACAACGCTTGCTCCATTCCCGGTCGTCTCGGCGATCTGCGACATATTTGCCGGCGACGCGAGCCGCGGCGGTGGAAGCAGATCTTCCTTTCTCGAGACTCGGCCATCAGAAACGGAAGCAAATTCGTTCTCGGTTATCGTCGTACGCGACCCGGCGATCGTCGTCTCGACCCCTCCTCGATTGACACGTATCTCTGCAACTCGGTCGTCCGCGTTGAAGCTTGCGTCGGTCTGAGATTGGATCTGCGTCTCGGAATCGCGCATCTCCACGATGTTCTCAGTATTTTCGGGTTGTTCCTCGGTGCGGACATTCAGCTGGCCGTCATCAAGCGAGACACGCACGTTGTTCCCGCCAAAGAAGGATGAATTGTCGCGGATGACCACCGTACTGTTAGGGCGAACCGTATAAACGGATCCGTCGATCATTTGGACGATCGCACGTCCGTCGGCCTGGGTCTGAATGGTATCGCCGGCCGCCACAAAGGTTTCCTTGGTAACAACGATGGTCTCGCGGGTTGCGGCCCTCGTGATCCGCACCTCCCCTTCGAACGAAATGATCTTCGCCGCGTTCTTCGGAGCCTCGCCCATTTCCTGAGGTACGAACCAGTTATTCCGGATCGCCCACCAGCCGCCGAAAACCACGGCTCCGGAAACAAAAATGAACACAAAGAGCCCCGTGATGGTGCTTCGCCTGATCTTCCACCATTCAACGTAAAATTTGCGGTATTTCTGCTCCATCAAAATGGGCTAGGTTTCGTCAGAATCGGTACCCGGGGCGTCAGCTTCCGCTTCGTTCGAATGAGTTGGCGGGAAAATAAGCGAAGCAATTATAGAAATGACAATTGCCAGGACGACAACACCGAGCGAGATATTGATGACCTCTTGTTTGAACTCAAGATCTAAAAACCTTTTTGCCAGGTTCCCGACCGAGTGTTCGGTGCCGGTAATCATTATCATCCCCTCCGCCAAAAGAGGCAAGAGCATTTTGACGCCGATGAACGACAAGATGAACGCAAGGCCGATCTTCAGGAAATGAAATCGGTCGGCCACATCGGCAAGAAGAAAGAAAAACGTCCTTAGCCCGAGGATCGCAAAAATGTTTGACGTATAGATGATGAACCGGTCGGTCGTGATACCGAAGATCGCCGGAATTGAGTCGACGGCGAAAATAAGGTCGGTGAATTCCACCACGATCAGGACCAGCAGCAGCAGCGTGCCGGTGCGCACGCCATCCTTCATCACGAAGAATTTGTCTTCGTGATACTCCTTCGAGATGCGTATGTATCGCGTTGCCAGCCGGACGATCCCGCTTTCGGTCGGATCAAAATTCTCGTCCTCGTCCTTGAACATTTTCAGGCCCGTATACAGCAAAAAGGCCCCGAAGACGTATATGATCCAATGGAAACGCTCCACCAACTCGGCGCCCGCGAAGATCATGATCATTCGCATGATCAGGGCGCCCATGATCCCCCAGAAAAGGACCCGGTGCTGGAACTTCTTCGGCACCTTGAAGTAGCCGAATATCAGGAGAAAAACGAATAGGTTGTCGACCGACAGCGAGAGCTCGATGAGATAGCCGGTCAGGAAGAGCTTTGCCTGGTCCGCGGCCAGCGACCAGTCTTGATAGTGATTTCCAACCTGCCAGTAAAGGAAAATGTTGAATCCGATCGCAAGCGAGACCCAAACGGTCGCCCAGCCGAACGTCTCCTTCCGTGTAGGCACGTGCGAACGCCTGTTTACGATGCCTATATCGACAAAAAGAGCGGTAAGGACGACTCCAAAAAATAGAAGCCAGACCCATAACGGGTGTTCGACAGGTGTCATACAATGAAGGCTACGCTCACAAAATGCGTAACCTCTGATTCTAACCGATGTCCTAAATCGAATCTAACGCCTGAACGAGACGTCCGAGGTAATTGCGGGTTGGGAGGTCAAGGTCTCCTCACCGAACGGGTGGTAATCGTGGCGGGCGGTGACCTTGCCGTTCTTGTCGATGTTTATCCTCGGTGAACCAAGATGATCGTTTGTTAGGTAGGCGACCTTGGCGTCATTGGTTGAGGCAACGATGGTTGAATACTCTGCGACCAATTTCCCGGCAGCGTCGTAAACAAAGATCGTGATTTCGCCGGTGCCGGGAACGAGTTTCTTAACCCTTCGACCATCGCCGTCGTACCAATATTGCCCAATGGCTGAATTCTGATCGTCTTTAACTTCGACCTGTTTGTTCTCGGCGTCGTAGATGAAGGTGCGGTCGTCCGGGTCAGAGGTTGTGTTACCCGCATCGTCAAAGGCGTAGTCGTCACCGCTGCTCAGCCGGTTGTCAGAGGTATTGATAGACGGATTCAGCCTCTTTTTCAAGTCCGTGCACATCGAACCGCCGCATTCCTTCAGGAACCCGGTGAAGTTAGTATTAGATTCGTCGAAGTTCCTATTTCCGTATCGGTCAAAGATGACCGCCTGCTTCCACGTCTGAGTTGCCGAACCGCCATTCGGCGTCAGCATCTCAGTCGCGTCGTCCAAACGATTCAGGTCGTCGTAATTGTATGTCTGCACCGCTGCGAATCCGTCCTTTTCACCGACATCGGGAACGGTGATCGTCTGCGTCAGCACATTCCCGTTGTTCGCCGTTGTACCGTAGGCGTAATCGAGTTTCAACAAGCCCATCGTCCCTTGGGTCACGCCGAGAGCAATTTGTGTCGGCTGCAATCTCGAATTAAAAGTGGTGCCTTCCCAAGTGCCATTCCCCAACTGCATGCTCGTCACAGCACCGGCGGCATTGTAGGTGAAGTTGTTTGCATAAGCCCAATATCCAGAGTTGGCATTCTTCCGGCTTGTGACCATCTCAAGATCGCCGCTGGCATCCAAGATGTTCTGCACCTTCCTGCCGCTGGGGTAGGTTTGCTCGATCAAGGCACGCGACAGCTTGTAAGTATGATCGAATCGCTTCTGCCCGTCCGCCAGCCTGTGCCCAAGAAGCGGCCTCGACTGTCAAAACTGGTCTCTTCAGATAAACGCGGAGGACGAAAGCTCAATCGACTCAAACGTCCCCCCGGTTCGAGGCTATCGGGCGTTTACACAATTAAGACGCTAGCCTGTAAGGCTAGAGCCTCGAATCAATCCAGTCAAGATAGTGGACGACGTTTTCGAAGCGAAATTGTCCGTTATCCCTTAACCGGTCTTCAAAGAAACCCCGCATTTCGTCAAAAACGTCTCGACGATCAAGAGCCAAGATGAGTGCAAACAGCTGACTAAACCGGTGAACCGGGCTACCCAAGATGCTACGCTGTAGCGTTGAGTTGATCATTTCCTCCAAAAGCAATTCTGGTTCACTAAGTCGTTTGAGGAACGGAAGTCCTACTTCTTCAACGAGGGTCTCAATTTGATCCAGGGTTTCTTCGACATCTGATTCTTGATATATGAACCATTGCCGCCAGACACCCGTCTTAATATTCCCTAGATTCTCGCAAACAGTGAAGTCATTCGGTTTCTTTGGTGGACCGAATCGCGTTACTTCGGCCGTCGTGCGATATTCGAACAGAAGTTCCTCAGCTTTATCGATCCTCAGAGACGCGCTTGCTTCGATTTTTATCGAGTCGCCGTAGTCATGATAAAACAGTGTGATTCCGATTCTGCCAGAAGCGGTCTTTCGGTAGAAGGTTCCACCGCTATGCCGGTCAAAGCCATGCTTCAGCATCCGAGTCGCGAAAGACTCCCTAATCGACTTGCGAAGATTTCTTAGCTTTTCTCTCGTGTCGTCCATAAGCTAGACTAAGGGAGCGTTAAGACAATAGTTCGGATTGTTTGGTAAACTTGCCCCGAGAGACCACCGGCGTTCTGTCCGACCAAGGTAGCGCCGTTCGACAACATTTCAGCATCCTTCGTCACTTGAGCCGCGCCACGCCTCGCTCCACCTGTTTTGACCTCGATGGCAACGACCTCGTCCCCAACCTTTACCAGGATATCGATAACCCGTCTACCACCGCTAGCCAACTTCGCGGAAACACGAGTTCCAACCACTTCGACCCCGTCGGCAGCGAGTTTAGCCAAGGCTATCGCCTCACCAATTGCTCCTTTTGCCCCATTAAATGCAAGCTGAGCGTTTTTAGCGGTCTGCGCGGCACCTGGCGCGGCGGTTCTAACGACCGATGTGGCAGGCGCAGCGGCTGAAGCGACTGGAATCGCTCCACCAGAAACCATTCCCGTAAAAACATTGTCCACCACCGGTTTCCATACCTGTAGAGTTGGTTGGGAACCCCAAAGCATTTGTTGAATTTGGCTATCGTGACTAGTTTGCTGGTAGGTAGCTATTACATTGCCACCCGCATCTTGGATCGTACCCGAATCAAGCCCGGTTTTAGAGTTTCGGCTGCCGACCCAATTGTATTCACCCACCTTCTTCGCTTTACGCACCAGATCATCATCATGGGTATAGCACCGACTGCCATCGGTAGGGCAGATCAAATACTCGAGCCCATCAGGGTCGACGAAATTCGAGGGATTGTTTATGACGTAGGCGTATCCATTCCAAGTCTGCGGATCCAAAACTGCAGCCCCATAGTTCTCAGGATCGGTCGAACTAAAGCGTCCGAGTGCGTTCGTATAGTATCTTGCTTCGGCAAAATCCGAGCCGGTTTCCTCGTCCCGTTCATAGCCGGTGAATTGCTTCCGCACCGTATCGCTCTCGTAGTCAAGTTCTGCTATTCGTTGCGACGTGGCGATCTCCTCGCCGAAAGGATGATAGTCGTGGCGGGCGGTGACGTTGCCGTTCTTGTCGGTGTTGATCCTCGGCGATCCGAGGTGGTCGTTGGTGAGGTAGGCGACCTTAGCGTCGTTGGTTGAGGCAACGATCGTGGAGTATTCAGCTACCAGCTTCCCGGCCGCGTCATACACAAAGATCGTCACCTCGGCTGGGTCCTCACCGACCGGCGGGACTTATTTCTTCACCCGCTTGCCTTCATCGATAAAGGTTCGATCCACACGGCGTAAGATGTCAAAGCCGGTGTATTCGGTTGTAGAAGCGGGGGGCCTAGGTTTGCACCGACGAAAGGGGCCGGGTCAATGAGATAGAGTGTTTGAGTTGTGTTGCATACATAAAATACTTGACAATCGCTGCAACACGTGCGATGCTTCATTCGGTTATTTGAAAAGAGGCTTTTTCGCGTCCGCGCGGAGCTAGCGGTCACGACGTCGCCTCAAAAAAATCGCGTTTGTTGGTGGGGTGTCAGAGGTCGGATCGGAGGCAGCCGACAATGGGTTAAATGCGGCAAGTAAAAGTACTTATGCCAATTCGTCTCACTTAGCGTGTTTCGAAACGGCAAGTGAGACGATTTTTGCCCGTAAACCTCGCTCCCGCACCAGTTAGCCCGTCTCACTTTGTGCGAAAAACGTCTCACATGTGAGACGGTTCGCGAATGTGGGTGACCGAATCAGACGCGGGAATGGCTTCGTTCGACTATATCTGCGATCGCTCTCAAGCCTTTGGCATCGGTTTCGGAAAAGTCGTTGAGTTGGTTGCTGTCGACGTCAAGAACGGCAAAAACTTCTCCGTTCGCGTCAAATATCGGCACAACGATCTCCGACCTCGCGGCCGAACTGCAGGCGATATGGCCAGGAAACGCGTCAACGTCCGGCACGATCACGGTTTGAACTGTAGAATATGCACGCCCGCAAACGCCTTGATCGAAGTTGATCCGCGTACACGCGAGCGGGCCCTGAAACGGGCCGAGAACTAGCTGTTCACCTTTTTTCAGGTAAAACCCGACCCAGAAGAAGCCGAATGCCTCTTTGAGGACGGCAGCGACGTTTGCCAAATTCGCGATCAGGTCCGGCTCGGCGCCGATCAGTGCTTCGATCTGAGGGGCGAGTTCTTGATAGATCTGCTCGCGGCCGGCCGATTTCGTGTAAGCAATGCTCTCTGCCATAATCGAATTCTATCGCCGTCGGTGATACAGCGGCAACGGCCGGCGATCCGTGTAGCGGAATTTGTCGAGATGGAATTCCTGACAAAGGTTTTGTTTATTGCCGGCGGAGGCGCGGCCGGTGCTGTCGCCCGTTATTTGGTAAACATCTCGCCGCTTGCGAAACTCTTCACGAATTTCCCGTTTCCGACCTTTTTCGTCAACGTCGCGGGGTCGTTCCTTATCGGCTTCCTACTGATCTTTCTGACCGACAAGGTCCAGGTCAGCGACAACCTTCGGATGATGGTGATAGTCGGCTTCCTCGGTTCCTTTACCACCTTTTCGACATTCGAAATGGAGATATACGGACTTTTCCGCGACCGCCTCTTCACAACCGCAGCGGTCTATCTTGCATTGAGCGTCGCCGTTGGGTTCATCGGCCTTGTCCTCGGCATCGCCCTTGCGCGTCAGGTCAGGTGAACTCCCGTCGATCTTGGCTGAGTTTGAGGCATGAATCTTTGACGTGCCGAGATGACCGCCTGAACAGCTGCCTCTGCGGAATCAGCGGTTGCGGTTATATGACCCATCTTCCTTCCCGGCCTCGGTTCGGCCTTGCCGTATAGATGGAGCTTTATCTTCGGGTCACTGAGGCCTGCGTTCCAATCGGGCTCACCGTCCTTCCAAAGGTCACCGAGCAGATTGGCCATTGCGGCCGGCCGGTAGAACTCCGTGGAACCCAAGGGCAACCCACAGACGGCCCGAACCTGCTGTTCGAATTGCGAGGTGACGCAGGCATCGAACGTCAGGTGGCCCGAATTATGAGGCCGAGGGGCTATCTCGTTGACGATCAATCGTTGGTCCTGAGTTAGAAAGAATTCGATGCACAAGGTTCCCACATAGTCGAACGTATCTGCGATGTTCCGGGCGATATCGACAGCTTCAGCCACGACATTGTCCGAAACGCGGGCCGGGGCGAACGAGACATCGAGGATATGATTCGCATGATCGTTTTCTATCACTCCAAAATGACAGAAATTTCCCGCTTGATCACGGGCACAGACGACGGAGACCTCTTCTTCGAAATCAACGAAAGACTCAAGGATCGCGTCCTGCCCATTCATTCGGGCGTAAGCGGCGTCGGCCTCGCCGCGGGCAGTGATCTTGGCTTGGCCCTTTCCGTCATAGCCGAATCCAGCCGTCTTGAGAACGCCCGGGAGACCGATCTCGTCGGCCGCACGATAAAGATCGTCGATCAGCTTTACCCGCCGAAACGGTGCGACCGGAAACCCGTTTGTCGAAAGAAAGATCTTCTCCCGAAGCCGATTCTGGGTCGTATGAAGTATCTCGCCTTTGGGATGGACAGGGACTATATCCGCCGCGGCTTCAACCGTTGCCGACGGAACGTTCTCAAACTCGAAGGTTACGACGTCGACCGACTGAGCGAATCTCCTGACCGTGTCGAGGTCGTCGTAAGCAGCGGTGGTCTCGGTGTCGGAGATATGACCGGTCGGGGTGTCTGCGTCGGGCGAAAAAGTATGGACGCGATAGCCCATCTTACGGGCTTCGATGGCGAACATACGCCCGAGCTGACCGCTGCCGAATACGCCAATGGTTGATCCTGGAAGAATCGTCTTAGCCACTTTTTCTGATAAGCCGCTCGCGGACGGCCGGACTTTCAAGTTCACGAAGAGCGTCAGAAGCTATCCAGCGTCCGGCACTGCTGCCCGAATCTTTGATCCTTCGGGCCGATTCACGAGCCAGGCCATTGAGGATCGTATTCCGTTTTCCGATCTGCCGAAGCGCCCAATTCACCGCCTTTTTGACAAAGTTGCGTCCATCGTCGGAATGCCGTTCGATAACCGGAAGAAATTCCGCGAGCTTTTCATTCGCGGCCTTTTTGTCATGAACGGCAAGATAGGCCATCATCGCAAACCCGGCACGTTTCTCAAATTCAGGGTTACGTTCGGCCCATTCAAACGCTTTTTCGTACGCATAAGGCGTTCGACAGAACAAGTAACTGCACGTCCCGTCGACGGTCGCCCAATTATCGAAATCAGCAGCCCATGCATCCATTTGCTCGGGCGTCACCCGCTTGGGATCATCGATCATGAACGCGACCGCTCGAACATCGTAAATGCCGCTTTTCCAAAGCTCAAGAGCCATCGAATGGCGGTCCGGGACCAATTTCTTGACCTCTCGGGCGAACAATTTGAGTTCCGGCGTACGGATCCCGAACCATTTCGGCGTTTTTATCGCGTACCGTTCGAGATCGGAGATCTTCGCCGGGTCACTCAGTGCTCGAAGTTCCTCGATGATCTCGTCAGCCGTCATCTGGCTAGCCTGGTCTTCAAAACGGTCTTCGTCTGCCTGGATCTAAAAGCAGCCAGTTTTTTCCTGAGCGCCGGACGGGAATTGGCCAGGATCGCCACCGCCAGCAAGGCGGCATTTGTCGCTCCCGCTTGGCCGATCGCCAGCGTTCCGACCGGAACCCCGGCTGGCATCTGGGCGATGGAAAGGAGCGAATCGAGCCCTTTCAATGCCTTGCTTTCAACAGGCACACCAAGCACCGGCACGACTGTCTGCGATGCGCACATCCCGGGCAAGTGGGCCGCCCCGCCAGCCCCTGCGATGATCACTTCGATACCGCGTTCCTCCGCTGTTTTGGCGAATTCAAAAAGAAGGTCTGGCGTTCGATGTGCCGAAACGATCTTGGTCTCGTGCGATACCCCGAACTCATCGAGCGTAATCGACGCTTGTTCCATCGTCGGCCAATCACTCTTGCTGCCCATGATGATCGAAACAAGCGGCTGCTTATTTTTCGTTGATCGGACCGTCATAAACGCTCACAACTATGCCGCCCATGTGGGCTTCGTCCGCCCAGCAGGTCCGGCCATCCACGTAGCAGATGTGACTATCGTACGGCTCTTTGTTGTCCTGGTACCAGGCAACAAAACCTCCCGAGATCGAAACGTTGCCGAATGTAAGCCCTCGTCCTTCTTTGTCGGCGGCCCGCGTTGCACAATCAAGACAAACGTACTTCGGATATCTGGGCGACCGCTCACCCGGTTTCCCGCAGATCGGGCAAACGTAATGGTCCTTCATCGCGCCAATTCGGTCCGGATCACGGACTCGAACTTGTCCCATGCTCTGATCGTGCTTCGCCAGTAAACGATCTCGCCCGTCTTACTGATAACGATGTTCTTCGGGTAACCGGAAAAAACAAATGAGTCCATTACCGACTTCGCATCAGCCACATGCAAATAATCGAGTCGTTCGCGGGCCGCATACCTTCGCACTTCGGTCGCCGGGTCGCCCGTCATCGCGACGAAGACCACATCCTCAATGCCGGCAAATCGCATTTTCAAGTTGTTGAGCATCGGAATATGAGCGTGACATACGGGACAGCCGATGAACCAAAAATGCAGAACGACGACCTTACCCTTCAGATCGTCCGAGTCCAGCACCTTGCCGTCGATCGTCCGCACCGCGAGATCTGGGGCGCGCATGCCTTCCTGCGGGATCTTCTGGAGGCGAAACTCTGTCGTCCCGTCATCGAACTTTTTCACAATGGTCTTGTCGGGGTAATGGAAATTCGCCATCCTTATATCGACGAATTCATTGTTCGAGACCAGATTTCCGTCGGAGTCTCGAAACACCTCCTTCGGCGTGGGATTCGATTGCCCGAAGCAGCCCGCCACTACAATGAGGATAACCAGGCCGGACGACAGCATCTTCAAAGATCGATGAGGGCGGGCTTTCATTTTCCTAAAAATAAAGGAGTTAAAGGCCGAAAGCAAATTTGTCGAGTTTGGTCGCCGCTTAACAGCAATGAGAAAGCTGTGTTACTCTTTTGTCACTCAGCACCCAAATCTTTAGAAGAGGTAGGTTGAACCAGTGATCGGTAACCTTGTATCGCACTACCGTATAACTTCGCAGCTCGGCGAGGGCGGAATGGGTGTTGTCTACGAAGCAGAAGATACGAAGCTAGGACGACACGTTGCCCTAAAATTCCTGTCGCCGGCGATGGCGAAGGACGAGAATCTCTTACAACGGTTCCAGCGTGAGGCCCGTGCGGCGTCGGCCCTTAACCATCCGAATATCTGCACGATACACGGCATTGAGCAGTTCGGGGACGAACATTTCATTGTCATGGAGCTTCTTGAAGGCGATTCGCTGGGGGACAAGATCAGGTTCGGACCAATGAATGTTGATTCCGTGCTGAAACTCGGCATCGAGATCGCAGACGCGTTGGAATCGGCCCACTCGAAAGGCATCGTCCACCGGGACCTCAAACCCGCGAATATCTTCGTTACTTCTCGGGGACAAGCCAAAATACTGGATTTCGGCCTTGCCAAGATCGATCAGCAGAAGCCAGAGGCGGCCTCAAACGTTCCGACCGCTATCGCCGAGCAACTGACGTCGGCCGGGGCGACGATGGGTACCGTCTCGTATATGTCCCCGGAGCAGGCCCGCGGCGAGGTGACGGATGCGCGCACCGATATATTCTCTTTCGGGACCGTGCTTTATCAAATTGCGACGGGGAAGCTCCCGTTTCAGGGGGATACGTCAGCAGTCGTCTTCGACTCGATATTGAATCGCAGTCCCGCCCCATTGAGTGAAGCGAATCCGGCTCTACCGCTTGAACTCGAAAGGATCGTTTCACAGGCACTCGAAAAGGACCGCGACCTGCGCTTTCAGAGTGCAACTGAGCTTAAAACGGCACTAAAGCGGCTCAAAAGAGACCTCGATTCCGGCCGTCACTCCGGCGAGTCCAGTTCCGCAATTCATACCAGCCGAATGCCCTCGGCGCCCACGCACGAACACTCCATCGCCGTACTGTATTTTGAGAATCTTAGCGGAATGAAAGAGGACGAGTATCTTCGCGACGGGATCACCGAGGATATAACGACTGAACTTTCAAAGATCAAGCGTCTCAAGACCTTTTCGAGGGCGGTAGTGCTCCCGTACCGCGACAAGACGGTCACGGCCGGCCGTGTCGGACAGGATCTTGGTGCCGCATACGTTCTTTCTGGAAGCCTGCGTCGCGCCGGAAATCGGATCCGCATCAACGCCCAGTTGGTCGATTCGGCGACCGACTTTCCTGTTTGGTCCGAAAGGTACGACCGCGAAATGGAGGACGTCTTCGCGGTCCAGGACGAGATCGCATCTAAGATAGCCGCTGCACTTCGGATAACCTTATCTCCGCAGGAGCAACAAGCCCTTGCCGCAAAACCGACCGAGAATCTGCACGCTTACGATCTATACCTGCGTGGGCGCAACTTCGCTCGCCGCGTTGGTCGGCAGGATATGCAGTTCGCTCTGCAAATGTATGAGAACGCGGTCGCGCTTGATCCCAATTTCGCGGTGGCTCATGCGGCGATCGCTAACGTTTGCGCGCAGTATTACTACTATTTCGAACGCAAACAGGAGTGGATAGACAGGGTGCACGTCGCCGCTCAAAAGGCGATCGCCACGGGCCGCGACGAGCCTGAGATCCGTTGTGCCGAGGCCTGGCTCGACTTTGCCCAAGGCCATTATGGGTCGGCCGTTGATAAGATCCGCGCCGCCCTCGCCCGGGATCCGGACATCGACGGGGGATATCACCTTTACGGCCGTGCTCTTTTTGAATCGGGCCGGTATCAGGAAGTCCTCGACATTATGGAGGATGCCCTCGCTCACGCCGGCGAGAACTACAACACGACGATCCCGATCCACAACGCCCTCGGCGCGATGGGCAAGACCGACGCGCTAAAGAACTACACGTTTCGCGAGATCGCGATCTTCGAAAGCCAGCTGAAAAAAACTCCAGAGGATGCTCGCGTTCGTGTGCTGCTCGCCGGCAATTACGCCTACCAGGGCCGTTTCGACGATGCCCAACGTGAACTCGACCTTGCGATGGCGCTTCGTCCGGATGACACAATGATCCTCTATAACAGCGCTTGCACGCTTTGCGAGATGGACCGGCTGCCCGAGGCGATCATCGCTCTCAAGAAAGCATGGGAGGCCGGTTACCGAAATCCGGTCTGGACGCGGCAAGACCCGGACCTTGCCAAGCTCCACGGGGACCCCGAGTTCGAACGCCTCTATCCGCCGTATGACGAAGCGTCGTCAGCGGTCCAGGGCTCGGCCATCGCGCCTCATGATTCTGGCGGCTAACAGTGCGAACGTGATCGTTACAGCCGCGCCCAACCTCAGATGACGTTCATCAACGAACCGGTTTACATCCTCGCGGTCCTCTTTTTCTTGATCGTTGCTTCCGAATGGCTGGCCAAACAGCGATTCTTCAGCCACATCGGTTCGGTATTGATCGTAATCATTGCAGCGGCCGTGTTCGCCAATCTCGGGCTGATCCCATCGTCCCAGGATCCGCCGCCGCTTTACGACACGATATTTCAATACGGGGCGCCTCTCGGCATATTCTTCCTGCTGCTCGAGGTCAGGCTTAAGGACCTTCGATTTGCCGGGCTCCCGATGATCTCGATGTTCCTGATCGGTTCTGCAGCGACGGTGGCCGGTGCGATCATAGGCTATAAGCTCGTTTCGCCACAGGAACAGATCCCCTCGGCATTCGCCATCGCCGGAATGTACACAGGCACCTACACCGGCGGGAGCGCCAACCTGAACGCGGTCGCTTTGTCGTACGGGGTTAACAAGGACGGCGTGCTGTATGCGGCGGTTAATGCGGTTGATAATATCCTCACGACCATCTGGCTGATCCTGACTCTTGCGCTTCCCCGAGTGATGCAGCGGTATTTTCCCCGAAAACGAAGCATCCCGCCTTATCTTGAGGGCATGTCCGACGAGGAGATTAGGGAACAAATTACTTCGAACGAGGGCACTATCAGCCTTGGAAATATCGCGATGCTACTCGCGTTGGGACTTGGGAGTCTCTTTATTTCTTCGCAGGTTGCGGCGGCGTTGCCCGGATTGCCCTCGATCATCATTTTGACAACGATCGCGTTACTGCTTGCCCAGGTCCCTTTCGTTCAGAAACTTCACGGAAGCCGGTTGCTTGGCTATCTCCTGATAATGCTGTTTCTTGCCGTGATCGGTGCTTACTGCGATTTCCGGGCTCTTGCCGGGGCCGGCGGCGTTGCCGGGACCCTGTTGATCTGGGTTACGACCATCGTTTTCCTGCACGGCGCGTTGATCTTCGTAATTGGAGGTGTTTTGAAGCAGGATTGGGACATCGTCGCCATCGCTTCGAACGCGAACGTGGGCGGATCTACCTCGGCCCCGGTTTGCGCCGCAAGTCTAGGACGACCGGACCTTCAATTACCGGGCCTATTGGCCGGCACGGTCGGTAACGCGATCGGAACATACCTGGGATTCGCTGTTGCGGAAATACTAAAATAGAGTGATGCTGGCAAGAAAGTTAGTGCATGTCTATTCGCAATTTCTTACCCAAAAAAATTGCTTTTCGTTTCGCTTCTTTGACTTGAACGACCTATGACTCTCACTCCCGATGATCTGGTTTATTTTGTCCTGCTGGTCATTGGGATGGGCTTTCTCATTCGATGGTTACTTGATCATCGAAGATCAAGCCTAAGTACTGGTTGGCTCAGTCAAAAGAGATTTCACACGAGTACCCTGGTAAGCACCTTGCTTCAACTAAACGACAGTGTAGTTGAGGATCTAATGGAACTCTACAAGAAGGAGTTCGGCCCGGGTCCGGCACGCTATGCTCGCAGGACGATCGCAAAATGGAGAACGGGAAAGGTCCAGCCGGCTACCCAGACCTTTGAGCGATTTCTGGTGCATCTTCCCAAAGTGATGAGTTACGATCTGAAATGCGAGGTCCTGCGGCATTTTATGGAAGAATACGCTTCGAAGGAGACTTACGAACTGGACGTCACGACCGAAGAGTGGGAGAGGAAGCTCGAGCCATTGGTTCGGCAAATCATCGAAAAGGCGTTTACGGCACAACTTCCGTTTGAGGTCGAACGCCAACTTGAATGGCTCGGCGACGGAGATATGCAAGCGGCTCAGTCAATACTGCGAGCATCGCAGGCGGAGGAAGGCCGTATCATGGTTTCGACGCTTCGCGATGAGTTCTATGCAATGGAGGAATTGCTCGATCAACAACATCTGAAGCCGAAAGTCACCCATATGCTAGAATTCCCCTACGGCACGATCCGGCTAAATGTTCGAAGGACCCAATGAAAAAGGACGACGAAAGTACAGAACTTGCCCCAAGAAAGCAATCTTTGTTTCCGATCTCGGCTGAGGACATTGTCGATAACGCGCTTCAGAACCTTGACGAAACGCAGGCTCGGCGTGTTACCGAAAAGGCCGCCGATGAGGTTGTACGCCTTGCTGTTGAAAAGCGAAAAGCCGAGTATAGGAACGCGGCGGCGCAGGACGAGATGCGAAATCTTATCCACAACGCTAACCTTCTGGACGATCAAGTTGGAGATTTCAAGATCAATAGCACATTTGAAACGGCATCCGGCACCACGAATGTAGAGATAAAAAAATCGGCGTCGTCGTCACTGAAAATAGCCGTCGTTGCCGGTGTTGTGGTCGTAATCGTCGTGCTAATTCTTCTGTTCACCCGAACAAATTCCTGATGAAACAAAAAGAGCAGCGGATCGATTCGCTGCTCTTTGTTCACTCAAGATCTGCCCACGTTATTGCCCTTGTCCAAGCGAGAAGCCGGGCTCACCGTCAAACGTACAGAGGTGTTCCATCTTAATAAAATCAAAACCGCCGCTATTAACCCGCGAGAGAAGGTCGATCACCTGTTGATGAGAAATGCTTTTGCCCTCTTCATCGGCCATAAATCGGCAACGCCAGTGGTCAACGCAGAAAGTGTCCTCAAATCCCTTCGGATATACCTTGGTACCCCGATTCGAGATCATCACGAGCTTTAGGCCGTCGCCGTTCGCAGCGGCTTCGAGCTTTGGCCCGAGATCCGCTCCGGCCCCGTAATAATTGCCGTTCCACCAGTGGAGGAAGACGTCGACACCGACGAGTTCTTTTTTCGCCGGGTTAAGCACGGAGTAGATCGGCTTCTTGTCGGCTTCGGCGACCTCTTCGACCTGTTTATACTCGACGGCCTTGAGCGTCTCCGGTTTCTGTCCTAGCCGATCGGCCACGGCCTCCGCAAACTCCTTTGTCCCGACTTTCTCCTTTGAAACGCCTTCCTTGAAAATATCGTAAGTATGGATCCCGTCTTCGATCGTCCTTAGCCACGCATTGTGGGCCGTCTCAGCGACGTCGGGTTGCCCGATGTGGACCATCATCATCACCGATCCAAGGAAGAGCCCCGACGGATTGGCCAGGTTTTGGCCGGCGCGCCGAGGTGCCGATCCGTGGATAGCTTCGAACATCGAGATCTGTTCGCCAATGTTCGCCGAACCCGCAAGGCCGACCGAACCGGCGATCTGCGCCGCAACGTCCGAAAGGATATCGCCATAAAGGTTCTCCATCACGATGACATCGAAATTCTCAGGCGTGTCGGCCATTTTCGCGGCCCCAATATCAACGATCCAGTGATCCGCTTCGATCCCCGGGTACTCAGCCGAGATCTCGTCGAAGACCTTATGGAACAGGCCGTCGGTCTGCTTCATGATGTTGTCCTTCATGAAGGCAGTGACCTTTTTTCTGTTGTTCGTCACCGCGTATTCGAAGGCGTAGCGAACGATCTTTTCACAGCCGGGCCGCGAGATCAGTTTCAAACACTGTTCGACCATATCGGTCTGGCGGTGTTCGATTCCGGCGTACGTGTCTTCTTCGTTCTCTCGAACAATGACGACGTCCATTACGGGGTGTTTCGTACGAATGAACGGGTGATATGAGACACATGGCCGTACGTTAGCGTAAAGGCCGAGCGTCTTTCGCACGGTAACGTTCAGCGACTTATAACCGCCGCCCTGCGGTGTAGTGATCGGGGCCTTTAGGAAGACCTTTGTTCGGCGCAGGCTTTCCCAGCTTTCCGGTGCGATGCCGGCCGAATTGCCCGATAAATAGACCTTTTCGCCGATGTCGATCGTTTCGATGTCGATCCGGGCCCCGGCTTCTTTCAAGATATGCAGCGTCGCATCCATGATCTCCGGCCCGATGCCGTCGCCATGCGCAACTGTAATAGGTACGTTAGACATAGTTTTCCCTTAAAAAGTATCTGAAAAGTTTATGATCAATTGCTTAAACCCTCGATTTTATCCGATTAAGGGTTTGGGGCGCAAAGCAGGGTGTTTTAGTCGGGTTTATGATTATCGTCAAGAAGCAGTCGTGATCGCGTCTATCTTGCTTGCGAGTGCTAAATCCGCATCCGTCACACCGCCGCGGTCGTGGGTGGTCGTTGCGATCTCTGCATAACCCCAGCCGAACGAAATGTCGGGATGATGGTCCGCGTCTTCGGCGATCGCCCCTACCTTATTCACAAAGTCTAGGCTTTCGGCAAAGTTTCCGAATTCGAACCGACGCCTGATCGAGTTGCCGTCAAGGCACCAACCGTCAAGATCTTCGAGCAATTTTGCGACCTCATCAGGCCCGAGTTTCCTTCGTTCCATCTTTTTCCACCCCTTGAATTGCTATATAATTACGAGTTTGGGTTCCATCTTATATATCTTATAAGGAATTAATGAAGTACGCATTCTCACGTTTTTATTTGGCCGCATTTCTCATTACCGCGGCCTTCGGCTGCTCGTCGGGCGACGACAGACCGGCGACGCCGATCGAGACGTTCAAGACCTATTCTAAAGCGATCAAGAACAAAGACACGACGACGATGAAGCTGCTGCTCTCGTCCTCGACCATCAAGATGCACGAACTCGAGGCCCAAGCCCAGGGCGTGACCGTGGACGACATCGTAAAACGCGAAACACTTGTTTCAGAGGCCACGACGACCGTAAAGCTTAGGAATGAAAAGATCGACGGGGACAACGCAACGCTCGAAGTTGAGAATTCGACGGGACAGTGGGAAACCGTCCCGTTTGTGCTTGAGGACGGCGTCTGGAAGATCGATAAGAAGGGATTCGCACAGCGTTTGATGGAAGACGCTGAACGCAATATGCGGGGTCTCGATAACTTGACTAACCAAAACACGCAGCAGCCCTGACCATTCGCGGAACATGTCAATAGTAAGAGCATTCCGGGCGATCCGCCCGCCGATAGAAAAGGCCGAGACCGTTTCCTGTGTACCGTACGACGTTGTGACGGACGCCGAGGTCCGCAGCATCACTTCGGAGAATCCCGAGAGTTTTCTTCGCGTAACCCGGCCCGAGGCCGATTTGGGGACCATCGACCCGGCCGCTGCTTTTCGCGTTGGACGGGAAAGGCTTGAAGGATTCATTACGGACGGCCTTCTCGTTGCTGACGAGGAACCCTGCATTTATGTTTACCGGCTCGATTCGGGCACTACCAAGCAAACGGGCCTGGTCGGATGCTGCGCCATCGATGATTACGACAACGGGCTGATCAAGAAACACGAAAGAACCCGGCCTGATAAAGTGCGCGACCGAACGGACCATATGCTGGAGCTTCGCGCTCAGACCGGCCTTGTTTTCCTTGCCTTCCGCAATACGGACGAAATGCGAGGACTGATCCGCGAGGCTTGCGAGGCTGAACCGCTTTATGACTTTGTTTGCCCTGCCGGGGTTCGCCAAACGGTCTGGCGCGTCCCGGAAGGTTCGGCGATCACGGATGCGTTCGGCAGGATCCCGGCGTTGTACGTCGCCGACGGCCACCATCGTGCCGAAAGTTCGTCGCTTGCACGTAAAGAGCTAAAGGAATCAAACCCCGGGCATACGGGCGAAGAAGATTATAACTTCATGATGGCAGGGATCTTCCCGTCAGAGGACCTATCGATCCTTGCCTATAATCGCGTGGTTCGGGACCTAAACGGCCATTCCCCGGAACAGTTGCTGGAACAACTGGCCTCGACTTTCATCGTCGATCATGACGCCGGGCGGGAACCCAGGGAGCGTGGCCGGTTTTCGATGTACCTGGGTGGGAAGTGGTACGGCCTGAGATATAACGTAAATTATTTCCGAGAACCGGATCCGCTCGAACGGCTTGATGTCGAGATCCTACAGAAGAATGTTCTCGGGCCGATCCTCGGCATCGGCGACCCGCGAACAGACGAAAGGATCAGTTTCGTCGGCGGCGGCAGGGGTATCGACGAGCTCGAGAGATTGGTGAACAATGGCGATTTTGCCGTCGCATTTTCGATGTTTCCAACAACCATGGAAGACCTTTTCGCGATCTCCGATGCCGGCGAGATCATGCCGCCGAAGTCGACATGGTTCGAGCCCAAGCTCAAGGACGGACTTCTGGTCCATCTGATCTGAGCGGAATGAAAAACAAAGACCTCGCACATATCAGGCGTGAATATTCTCGCGAGGAACTCTCTGAGGACCATGTGTCCCCGGATCCATTCGTACAATTTGAGCACTGGATGAACGAGGCGATCGCTGCGGAATTGCACGAGCCCACGGCGATGTGTCTTTCTACCGCCGGAGCGAATGGCAGGCCAACCTCGAGGATGGTGCTTCTGAAAGGATTTGACATCGACGGGTTCGTTTTCTTTACAAACTATAACAGCACTAAAGGCCGCGAGTTAGAAGAGAATCCATACGCCGCGATCAATTTCTTCTGGCCGGAGATCGAAAGACAAGTAAGGATCAGCGGGCCGGCGGCTAAGGTATCACCGGAGGAATCGGACGAGTATTTCAAGTCGCGGCCGTTCACAAGCCGCGTCGGCGCGTGGGCCTCTAACCAGAGCGAGAAAATAGACTCGAAAATCGAACTAATGGCCAGGGCGGCAAAACTTGCAGTGAGATACGCCACAGGCAAAGTGCCGCGTCCCGAACATTGGGGCGGCTATCGCGTCGCTCCGGAGATTTTCGAATTCTGGCAGGGCCGGCCAAGCCGCCTCCATGATCGGATCCAGTATTCACGGGTGGGAGCGGGTTGGGAGATCTCGCGGCTTTCGCCTTAGTTGAACCAGGCCGTTTCTACTTCGGTCTTCCAGGCCTCGATCATCGTCTTGTCCAGCGAAAGCACACCCTCGCGTGTGACACCGGCCGGCGGCTTTACGAACCTGGCCAGCGTGTCAAAGATCAGCCCGCGATCCTTCTTCTCAACGCGCGAGAGCAGGTGCCACAGAGTGAACAAATCGTAAAAGTCGGCCTCGCGGACGATAGTCTGAATCGCTGCCGCACCGCCGGCCGAAAAATCGAAGTTATCCAACGCATTCCTGAATTTCTCAGTGGCATCCGGCCTGAACGGCGTCCCGAGGCCGATACCCTTCCGGGTCTTGCACATCATATCCGCCGGCACGATTGATTCGCGGCCCCCCCGTTCGAGGGCGACCCAGCCTCCAGTCACGTGCAAAACACTGTCCCCTTTCTTGTCCACATCAAGTGTGTATTCGCATCCGAGATCGACCGCTTTTGCCGATGGCGTGTCAACAATAAAAAGCCTCGGCGGAGCGAATATTTTAGCGTGAAGCTTGCCGAGTTCCAGCGAGAGCCGGTGCAGGTCTTTGCCTGTTTCGGCGAGCCGTATACGAGAGTTAGGCGAAACATCGACCGTTCCGATGTCTGCCACGACGATGCGCGCCCGCGAACGGCCGTCGGTCTCGAGCAGCTGGCCGACGGCTATCTTCTCGATGCCGCCGCCATCGATCTTGGGCGCGCCCGCGATGGCCTCGACCTGCCACGACGGAAGCGCCTCGGGCGGCCTTGCGGCCAAATCGGGCTGCGGGGAGTTCACGCCGGCATTCGTGTTCTGTTCCGTCTGTGCATGCGTAATGTTCTCGGGATCCGCCACATCGGCACCCTCGGTTTGGTCAGGTCCGGACGGAAGTGAGACGCTTGGGCTGGCATCATCAACTTCGGCAACGCGTGCATTACCGTCGCGGAACAGCCCAATATAAACTAGTGCCGAAATGAGCGAGACGATCGCGATCGCCGTCACAAATGCAAGTCCCTTTCTCAGACTGAACCAAGATGCTTGCGGCATTAAGCCGAGGCGTGGCCCCGAGCGCTGATCCATGGAACTCACGATTCTCTGCCAAACCTGATCCGGCGCATCCGCTTGGGGAAGCCGGGCGGCAAAAAGAACTCCAAGCTTCTCGATATCATGCTCCTTCCGGCAGGTTTCGCAGCGGATAAGATGCTCCGCAACGAGCTTCTTCTCGGATTGCGTGAGTTCGCCGTCAAGGAAGCCGGGAATATCTTTTTTTACGTGATCATTACTCATCCAATTGGCCCTTTACGAGACCTCCCCCTTCAAATGCTGGAGCTTTGCGGCGAGGATCCTGTGCCCGCGACTCAACCTCGACGAAACGGTGCCTATCGAACAGTCCAGGACATCGGCGATCTGCTGGTAGGACAGTTCTTCCACATACTTCAACAACAGCGGTATCCGATACTTCGGCTTCAGGCTCCCAAGGACCAACTGAACCTCTCTTGAGATCTCCCTCGACCGTGCCTGCTCATCGGGCCGGGTTCTCGCTCTTGGTTCCTCAGCACCGAATAGCTCGGCCAAACCGAAAAATCTTCGCCCTTTTCGCGCTTCGTCGATGCATGCATTCACCGTCGAGCGATAAAGCCAGGTAGTAAATTGGGCATCCCCGCGAAAACTCATGGTTGTAAAGATCTTCAGGAAGACCTGCTGCGTCACATCGGCCGCCTTGTCCGCGTTGCCGCCAAAAAAATTCAAGGCTATCGAGTAAACCCTTCGCTGATGTGTCGCAAAGAGTTCCTTCATCGCTTCGCGGCTGCCGCGGCGGCATTCGGCGATCAGCTCTTGTTGCTGCGGGTCTCTTGTCACGCGTCGGGCGTTCTCCATTTGATCTTCGACCCGTCGATTCTACTCTCCTTTCCACGCCATGGCCCAAACGTCGTTGCTATAAACGAATCTAATGTCCCCATCCTTTTCGTGGGACGATTTCCCGCCCGTCATGAATAGCTTATTTTCGAAGACCCAAGCCGCAACGGCCCCGCGAGGCGACCACGGCGCGGTTAATTCCGTCCAGTTCGAGCCGTTCTCGGTAACCCATACCGCGCTTTCAAATGTTCCGCCCCGATTAGCCCCGACGAGCCAGAGCTTATCGTCGAAAACGACGGGCGTGCCCCGCCACTTTCGCTTGAGATCCGGGTTCGCCCGACGCCAGATCTTGCCGTCCCGGCTAACCCAGGCTTCTTTTTCCGATGATGGATTCTTACGTTCGTGGCCATCGATCACGCCGCCGCCAAGCAGCCAGATCTCTCCTTTGAAAACCACAACGACCGGGCGGATCCTCGGCGACCATGGTGCCGATCGGGTGACCAGCGACCAATTTACGCCGTCCGCAGAATTCCAAACGTCGTTGTGATAATTCTCGCCATCATACCCCCCGAACATCCAGATCTTTCGCTCGAAGACAGCCACGCTGTAAAAGATGCGCTGCGGGAGGTTCGACTTTTCGCCGATAACCTCCCATTTCTCAAGGTCGCGAGTTCGCAATATTCGGGGATAAATTGTGAATTTCTCATAACTGCCGGTCATCGAGCCAAGGGCGACGATCGAATTGTCGAATTGAACATACTTAAGTAGTGCTGAATTCAATCCGCTGTCCGGCAGGCCGGACTTCGTCCAGTTTCTGCCATCCTTCGACAGCCATGCCCCGTTGTTGAGCGCGACCATCTTGTCCCCTAAAACAAATACCGGGTAGTTATATCCCTGCTGATACGGTGCTGCCGATGTGACCCGCTCCCATTTATAATCTTGGACGCCTTCTGTCGTACTCAAGCAGATGCCGAGGATCATGGTCAATATCAGGGTGCCCCCCATTACGATCTCCCTCCATCGAGCTCTGTCATCTTTCGGAGTAGTTCGCGAGCGACGAATTTAACGTCTTCGATCGACGTTGAACCGGCCGGGTTTACCTTGATCCGAAAGCTCCGCTGGCCTCTTCGCACGACGATGAGTTGAAAGTTAGGGCCATCGGTGTGGACGATCGCATCATCACCGATGCCCGACCATTTTTCGAACCCTTTAAGTTCCGTATTCGAACGGACTATCGAGTCAAAGTCGTCCCGTGCGGCTTGTTCGGACCCAAACTTGATTAGTCCGAAGTGTACCTTCGGCCCATCGGCTTCCGTTTTCGAAACAAAGGTGCAAGTCCATTTCTTTGGGTCGCTCCCGCTCGCATCGGTCCCTGTCCAGGTCACTTCGCTGCCGAGGATCTTCTCGGCATTCGCCCGGGTAAAAAAATCGCATCCGGCGGGCTTTCGCAAACCGGCTTCAGCAGTTTCAGGGGAGAACATTGCGATAAATAGAATAACGATCAACATTTCTTTTCTCCTTCGTCCTAAGCCATGAGCCTTATATCCCTGGTTGCATAGAACAACCCTCCGTCACCTTTCTTTAGATTCAGTATGGGGTTGAAGCCGCCTCGCCGGCCCGCTTCTTCGCGTTCGCGAGCCGAGATCAGACGGTCGCCTTCGAACAATATCGAATCGATCCAGTCCTCGCGGGCGGTAGGGGTCGTCACTGTCATATGTATGTGAGCCGCAAACCTTTGGACCGGATACGGAGCCGGCTTGATCGTGACGAAGGCGTAGCGGCCGTCCTTGTTGGTGAGCATCCAGCCGCGATACCGCCCGTGCTTATGCACATCAGCCGTGCGACCGTAATAACCCTCGATATCGGTGTGATAGAGATATATGAGGGTATTTGCAGCGGGTGTTTTCCCGTCGGGTTGAAAGACCGTCCCGCTGATCTTCATCAACTCGCCTTTGTCCTTGTCAGATGCAAGGTCGAACTTCGGACCAACATTCGCGGGAAAATTGATCGCACCCATTCCTTCGGCTCCATCGGGCCGTGCATTCTTCCTTATTCGGGCCAATATCGAGTCTCCATCGTCGGTTGCTTGTGCAAGGCCGCTGCAGTTCAGGAAGAGCGGCAGCGAAGCAGCACTCAGGCCCGCGGTCAAGAGAAACTCACGACGGGATTGTTTGGTTTGGATCATAGCTGTTGTCCTCTATAGTTGTTTCAACGATAATTAGACGGGCCTGCTTATCGGTTTCTTCCATTTTTTATGCAGCTTGAAACGGAACGCCTCTTTATACGCCCATATACCTTCGATGATCTTGATGAACTGATCGAGATGCGTTCCGATCCGGATGTTTACCGATATTTAGGCGGGCTCGAACGTCAAAACCCCGTTGAGATCAGAAAACGCTTCAAGTTTTACCTAGAATGTTATGAAAGATTTGGGTTCGGGATGTCGGCAATGATCCTTAAGGAGAACGGCGAGACGATCGGCGGGAGCGGATTGCAGCCGCTCGAGGATACCGGAGAGATCGAGGTCGGATACAGCCTGAAAAAGAATTACTGGCGGCAGGGGATCGGTTATGAGGCGGCCTACGCGTGTTTGAAATACGGATTCGAATCGGCCGGGCTCGAGAGGATCGTCGCCGTTTGCGATGAAAAAAACATCGGCTCGTGGCGAATAATGGAAAAATGCGGGATGAATTTCGAGAAGATGATAGTCGCTTACGGGATGGAATGCCGATCTTACGCGATCTCCAGGGAGGAATTCTTACGTGGAGTGCAGAAGGTATGAGAGTAAGGAATGTATCAGTGCTAACGATCGTGGCTACTCTGACGTTTGCGATCATTACCGCCGTTAGTGCCCAACCTGAAGGCCGATCAAGATCAGAGCAGAAGGTAAAAGCCCAGTCACTGCAAGCGGACTTTGACGGGAACAAGATCCACTATTACGACATCGGCAACAAACGTTCCGCCAGCGCACTCGTCCTTGTACACTGCTGGACCTGTAACGTCGAGTTTTGGAAAGAACAGTACCTCGCCTTCCCGAACTATCGGGTCATTGCTATGGACCTTCCAGGGCACGGGAAAAGCGATAAGCCAAAGGTCGAGTACTCTATGGAGTTTTTTGCGTGGGGGGTAGACGCGGTAATGAGAAAGGCCGGGGTCAAGCGAGCGGTGCTTGCCGGCCATAGCATGGGCACGCCGATCATTCGCAAATACTACAAGCTCTTTCCGGAAAAAACTGCAGGTTTGATAGTTGTTGACGGAGCCCTGTTGCCCTTCGGACCACGCAATCAGGTTGAGCAGTTCTTTGTTCCGCTTTTCAAGGACTACAAGACCGGGGTTCCGGCGTTCATAGACGGAATGCTGCCTGAAACCGTCAAGCCTGACCTGCGATCCTTCATCCGAACGTCAATGCTGACCACACCGGAACACGTTGGAACGAGCGCAATGAAATTGATGCTCGACGACGCGTATGCGACTCACGGGATGATAGACGTGCCTGTGCTTGCGATCATGGCCGCGAATCCAATGTGGCCGGCTGAAATGGAAGGGCGGTATAAGGCGATCGCGCCGAAAACGGATTACCAGGTGTGGGACGGCGTCAGTCATTTTTTGCACATGGAAAAGCCAAACGAGTTCAACGAGCAGATACGGCTGTTCATCGCACGCAACGGTCTTCTGTGACCAGACGTTGTTCGCCCCCTTCTTTCTGCACGCGGGACGATCTAGCTGTCACCGCCAGATAATTTACTCAGGCTTGTCGGGCCAATGACCGACCCATATGACCCTCAGCTATCCAAAGCTCATTTTCGCGATCTTGCTAACGATCTACTTTCTGTGGATCGCTTTCGACCCGATGGCCGGGAGCTTTTTGGACCTGGTCGATCTCCCGATACACGAAACCGGGCACCTGCTGTTCAGGCTCTTCGGGGAATTCATGATGATAGCGGGAGGCTCTCTGTTCCAGGTGATCGTGCCCGCGGTTTTTGTCGGTTATTTTTGGTGGCAGGAGAAGTATTATTCTGCTTCGATCGTGCTGTTCTGGGTCGGGCAAAGCGTAATTAATGTTTACATTTACGCCGCTGATGCCGTGGTCATGCAGCTTGTCTTGACTAGCGGGTTGACCGGCAGCGAAGGAAGCTTTCACGACTGGAATTACATGCTTACGCGGTTGGGCCTGCTCGAATCGACGAAGATCGTCGCGGGACTCATTCGCATAGCCGGTACTTTGACCATCGTCGCGGCAGCCGTCCTTTCAATCTACCACGCCTTTCATTCTCCGATACAGGAGTTTGAGGAAATATGAAGGCTTCGCTTATCACAGGTGCGTCGGGCGGCATCGGCGAAGCTTTCGCCTGTCGCCTTGCTGCTGACAAACACAACCTCGTGTTGGTCGCGAGATCGGCCGACAAGCTCGGCACGCTTGCCGAGGAACTGGAGAGCAAGCACGCGATCACGGCAGTACCCGTCCCGCTTGATCTTACAGAAGTCGACGCAGACAAACGGCTTTGGGACGAAACCGAAACGCGGGGAATTGTTGTCGACTGGCTTGTCAACAACGCCGGATTTGGGTCGATGGGAGATTTCGCCGATCTCGAACTGGATCGCGAGCTGCGTATGATCGACCTGAATGTCCGAAGTCTCGTCGCCCTTACCCATCGCTATCTTCCGGGGATGCGTCACCGCGGACTGGGCACTATAATCAATGTTTCCTCGGCTGCCGGTTTCCAGCCGATACCCTTTATGGCGACTTATGCGGCAACCAAAGCGTTTGTCACCTCGTTTTCCGAGGCCGTCGCCGAGGAGAGCCGGCCATTCGGCGTTCGAATACTTGCCCTCTGCCCCGGCTCGACCGAGACAAACTTCCACGCCGCCGCGGGCATGGATCGTGCCCTCGGATTTAAGGGCCAGGAAACGGTCGAGCAGGTGGTCGAAACGGCAATGAGAGCTCTCGGCTCGGGTCGGTCAAAGATCGTCTCCGGTTGGACCAATTGGCTTGTGGCGTCCGGTGTGAATTTTGCCCCGAATTCGTTGATAACACGTGCATTGGCGCGGGGCATGCGCGGCAAATTCCAGAAGTCTTGATCTGCAACCGAGCGGAACGGGCGTCGGGCTTTCGGGCCGTCGGACCGACTTGAACTTATTGAGGCCTCAGCCCATATGCGGGCGTGAAAACCCGCATTCCTACTTATGAGATTTACCGTACTTGGAAGCGGTTCGACCGGTAATGCAATTCTGATCGCTACCGAGCGGACCAGGATCCTGGTTGATGCCGGACTTAGCTGCCGCGAGATCGTGCGGAGGCTCGGCATCATGGGCATTGATGCCGCGGATCTCGATGCGGTTCTGATCACCCATGAACACAGTGATCATGTTGGCGGTTTGAGGAATCTTGTCGGGAAGATCAAGGGGCCCGTTTACATTTCGCGTGCGACCGAAGATGCTTATTTCTCCTACAGCAGCAGAAATGGCAACGGGGGCGACGAAGGGACCAAACGGCGTGACGCGATCCGTGGGCGAACCGTCGAGATCAATTCTGATCAGGGTTTTCAGATCGGCGACATCGACCTGGAGCCGTTCACGGTTCCGCATGATGCGGCCGATAATTTCGGCTTTGTCGCGACGAATCGCGGGATACGTATTGCGACCCTGACCGATTTTGGCCACATTACTCCGTTGATGAAAGAGAAACTTGACGGGTGTGATGGGATCATCATCGAATCAAATCACAGCCGCGACATGCTTCGGACGTGTCCTGTCTACAGCTGGCCGCTAAAACAGCGGATAGCCGGCCGTCACGGCCATTTTTCAAATGAGGACCTGGCCGACTGGCTTCAGAACGATTTCGACGGCGCCGCGAAGCACATCGTCCTTGCCCACCTTTCGCAGAAAGCGAACGACACACACCTCGCACTCATCACGGCTGAAACCGCACTTAAGATGCGCGCCCCCCTGTTTCCGGCCGAAACCAAGATCACGTTGTCGAGCCACAAAGAACCGACTGAGTGGATCGGGATCTGATCACTATTTCTCAGTGCTTGCGGCTATCAATTGCCTCATCTTTTGCGTGATCGGGCTTGAGCCGCGGCTGTAGTTCGACATCACGATCGCCGTCCAGCCACTGCCGAGGTACATGTCCAAATTTGAGCTTATCCCCGGGAAGCCGCCGCTGTGTCCAGTGACGTTGCGCCCGGCGTCAAAGCCGAATCCATAGCCGTACTCCGGCGAGTTCAGTTCCGGTTTCGCCGAGGTGATCAGCTTGAATGTTGCCGGGCTGACCAGCTTGCCCGACCGAAGTGCCTGGTCGAATTTCAGCAGGTCCTCAGCGGTCGAGTATCCGCCGCCCTGCGGTCCGCCGCGCATCACGTGGGCGAAGATATTGTTGCCCCACTCAATGCCGTCGTCGGTGAATCGTTTGTCATAGCCGACTGCTAGATTGGTGTTCACTTTGTCCAGTTCGTAACAGTCCGTGTTCGTCATTCCGGCCGGCTTGTATATATTCTCGCGAACATAATCAAAATAGCTCTGCCCCGAGACGACCTCGATCACCTTGCCGAGTACCATCATGCCGGTGTTGCTGTACGCCCAACGCGACCCGGGCTCGAAACGCACATCCTTTTCATCCTCGCGGGCGAGTTTCATCATGTCGTCCACTGTGCGGATCCGGTCTCGCGACGATGACCAGTAACGCTCCGAAAAGTAGCCGCCCAATCCAGCCGTGTGCGTGAGAAGATGCTTTATCTTGATCTTTTTTGCAGCCTCAGGATTGGGAAAATCGGGAATGAACTTCGAAAGCGGATCGTCATACGAAAGCTTTCCTTTTTCGACCAGTTGGGCGATCGCGACGCCGGTGAACATTTTGTTCATCGAGCCGAGGTTGAACTTTGTGTCGATCTTGTTCGAAACGTTGAAATCCTTGTTCGCCATCCCGAAAGCCCCCTTGTAGACCACTCGACCGTCCTTAGCCAACAGTATCGAGCCAGAAAATACGTCGATGTCAGCCAGCTTTTTTCCGAAAGCCGCAAGTTCGGCGGCCATCTCGCGTACGCTTAACAATTTCGCGCTTGACGGCTCTCCGCGTGGGGGCCTCAAGCCGATCCCGGCGATCTTGTAAGGGGCGTCCGTCGTTATCCGGACATAAAGACCGTCGTAAAGCCCGGTGAGCTTATTTTTCACCAGAAGGGTGACCGCGTTTTCTTCCCAATCCTGTACTTCGATCACCTCCAATCCGCGGCTCTGATCATGCACTGAGTTGAAGAATCCGAAGTGGGCACTCATCGCCCTCTGGCGAAAACCTGCCTCAAAGCTCTCATCAACGAACTTCCGAAAAGAGGCCTGGTCGCCGGACGTGATGTGTCCGGCCAAAGATCGGGCGAGACGCTCGGCTGCTGCTTGTGCCGACGATGGCTGGGCGACCGCAACCACGGGAAGTGTTGTAAACAGTATGAAAAATGCTAGTTTGGTCAATGAATTGCACATCCGTTTTTCCTCATAAAGATCGGATAATGACCAGAATACGCTTTTGGTCATATTTAGTTCAAGTCTTTTTTCAGGGTCTGACTGGTTTTAGGTCGCGCTAATTTCTCTTTCTGCCGGCGGACCATTTGGCGATCAGCGCCACCGGAAGCCCAACCAGAAACGCATGGCCGATAACGCCGTTGAGAAAAGGCCCCCATCGAAACGGCGCAGTGCCCGGGGCCGCTGAAAGCGGAATGACGACGTATTGCATCACAAAATGGACAATTACGCCGAAAGCGATACCTGAGACAATGGGCCGGCGTATAAGAAAGCCGGTGAACCTGGTGCCGGCAAAATAAACAGCAGCGACCAGAAACGAGATCACGAAATGAAGGACGATCCCTAATGCAGCAGTGTTCCATCCACCGGCGGTCGCTGCCTCCTGTCCCAGGAGGCCAGCCGCCACGCCCTGCCAAACCCTGCTTAACTCGATACCGAAATACTGAGTGAAGAATATCGAGGCATCCAGGAAATCCAGCACGCCGATCGCAAGGCCGCCCAACATGATCGTCTCGACCGCTCGCGGCCTTTGGGAATCGAATGAGCGGGATTCAGCCTCGTCGCCTTTCATCAAAAATAGGTTCCTCAGGCGGATTAGAGGGCAAGACTCGGCGAAAGGTTTTCCGATGGATAGGGCACGGCCCATAGTTCGCCAACGCCCCGAGGTGCGCAGCTGAACCGTAACCCTTATGGCCTGCAAATCCGTAACCGGGAAATTCGTCGTCGTATCGCTTCATCAGGTCGTCGCGATAGGTCTTGGCTAATACCGACGCGGCTGCGATCGAATACGAAATACTGTCGCCTTTAATTATCGCTTTCTGCGGGATGCGGAGGTGCTTGAGCTGGAGCGCGTCGATGAGGATATGGTCCGCGGCCGGGTTGAGCTCTTCGATCGCCTTCATCATCGCGAGCTTGGTCGCCTCGAGGATGTTGATGCGGTCGATCTCGTCCGCCTCGATCACCCCGACCGAGTACGCAAGGGCTGTAGCACGAAGTTCAGCGGCGATCTTGTCGCGCTGTTTTTCGGTGAGTTTTTTCGAATCGTTCAGGCCGTCCGGAACGGGGCGTGACCGATCAAGAATGCACGCCGCGGCAACGACCGGGCCAGCCAGACAGCCTCGTCCGACCTCATCAACACCCGCAATAAAACTGAATCCCTCCTCGCGGGCCTGGTCCTCAAAATCAAAGCCGATCGTCCATTCAAAACGATCGGCCTGAAGCTTAAATCCGTTCACGAAACGAATTATATCCGCCCGTGGCCTGAAATGTAATTGTTGAAGGTCAGGTTAACCCGGATCCGCCCACCGGTTCCGTCTCAAATCGTTCGCCAAAGCCTCCAATTATCGGCCGTGCTCTTGCGATCGCAGACTTCACCGACTCAAGCTTGAGCGATGCTGCGTGGCTCTCCTTGTCCTTCCAAACCTCGGTTATCCAGACGGCGTCCTTATTCGAAGGGTCCTTGGCGATCACGTAGCTCAAACAGCCGGGCATCTTGTCCGTCCCTTCAAGCAAAATTCTGATCAGTTCGTCACGCTTTCCTTCCGCCGCAAGCATCTTGCCGATCAATCCGTACATCTTGCTCTCTCCATGAACCTTGAAAGAAGTCGAAAGGGCGTACGCGGCCGCCGTTCCTGATGTAACGACGAATTCGCGACGCCCTATTTTCATTTTTGAAAGTTGAGTTACTTCTTACCGCCGGCCTGTGCCTTATTGCGCGTGTCCTTTTCTTTGATGCGGGCAGCCTTACCGCGGAGTTCACGCAGGTAATACAACTTAGCACGGCGGACCTTTCCGCGTCGGACCACGTCAATGTGATCGACGACGGTGGCGTGAAGTGGAAAAATACGCTCTACACCCACGCCGAAGCTCACCTTGCGGACCGTTATGGATTCGCGGACACCGCCGTGTTTACGGGCGATAACAATTCCTTCAAACACCTGAAGGCGTTCCTTATTCCCTTCCTTGATGCGGACGTGCACCTTTACGGTATCGCCCGCCTGAAATGCGGGTATATTATCCCGCAGTTGTGATTTCTCTACCAGATCCAATCTGTTCATACTAGTTTCGGCCAGAGGTCAATAAAAAGTTACAGAGTTTCACTGTTTACAAAGTTACGTTGGTAGCTGTTTTTTCTCTGCAACTACCTGTAACTCTCCAACTCAGTAACTGTCTTACCCACATTCACCATTTGCTCCTTCTAAAAGGTCTTTTCTAAACTTCTTTGTCTTTTCCAACGCCTTTTGGCGTCTCCAACTCTCGATCTCGGCATGATTGCCGTTCAACAACACTTCGGGCACTTTCATTCCGCGAAACTCCGCCGGCCTCGTGTAATGCGGGCAATCGAGCAGCCCGTTCGAGAACGAATCATTCTCGGCAGACGTTTCGCTGCCCAAGGCTTCCGGCAACAAGCGAACCATCGCATCGACCAGGACGACCGCCGCGGGTTCGCCGCCCGATAAAACATAGTCGCCTATCGAGATCTCGTCGGTCACAAGCGCCTCGTTTACGCGTTCATCGACGCCTTCGTACCGACCGCATAAAATGATCATTCGATCGACGGTTTCAGCCAGATCCCGCACTCGGGGTTGCTTCAACGGATGACCCTGCGGCGAAAGCAGAACAACTTTGGCTCCCTCGGGATAAGCATCGCGGTCACAGGTGCCGAGCAAACTCTCCACGGCGGCAAAGATCGGCTCAGGCTTCATCACCATCCCGTCGCCCCCGCCGAACGGCCGATCGTCGGTCATCTTGTGCTTGTCAGTAGCGAACTCGCGAAGGTCGTGGACGTTTATTTCCACGATCCCGGCCAGTTTAGCCCGGCGAATTATCCCAAAATCAAAGACCTGCCCGAAAAATTCGGGGAAAATTGTTAAAACGTCTATCCGCATGTGGCCTTTGGCGTTCGGTCTTTGGTCTTCGCTTCCTCGGAAGTCCAGAGACTAAAGTCCAAAAACCGACTCAAAATTCCAGGAGCCCTTCCGGCGGATCTACGACGATCCGTTTGTCTTCGACGTCGACCTCGACGCAGATGGCCGCTGCAAAAGGGATCATCAGTTCCTTCTCGGGCCCGTCGATCAAGAGCACCTCGGTCCCGCCGGTCCTGAGCACTTCCCGAACGTTCCCTACCTCGATGCCGTCGGTCGTCACAACAGTGCAGCCCTGAAGTTCCCAATCGAAAAACTCGTCGTCGTCGAGGTCGACCGCATCGGCCTCATCAATGCAGATCTCAGCATCGCGGAGTTCCATGCCCGATTCGATCGAATCGATGCCCTTAAACTTCAGTACGATCCGGTCCTTTTGAAAAAAGAACCCCTCAATTGTCAATTCCCGCTTCGATCCGTTCGGGAGCACGGCGGTAACATTTTCGAGCCCTTGGAATCGGTCCGGGAAATCGGTCAGGATGTCTGCGACTACCTCACCCTTCAAACCACGCGTTCTGGCTATTTTGGCGATCGAAACGAACTCTTCGTTCAAAGTCTAGTCCTCTTCGAGATCGAAGTGGTACCGCCGGCCGTGTTTCTGCCCGCTTACATAAAGAAGGCTTCGGATCGCTTTGATCGTGCGGCCTTCACGTCCTATCACTCGGCCGTAATCATCCGGTGCGACGCGCACGCGAAGCCGTACATTCTTGCCGTCCGCCTGCTCGTACACCTCTACCAGGTCAGGCGAACCGACCAGGGCTTTCACGACCTTTTCAATAGCATTTTTCATTACGGCCGGCCGCGGGCAGGTTACCTGCCCGCTTAAGAACAAAGGACCTGACTAATCGCCTTCTTTCGGGGCTTCCTCCGCGGGAGCCGCATCAGCCGTTGCTTCTTCAGCCCCGGTTTCCGGTTCGCCGCCCTCAGCCGGGGCCGCCTCCGCAACTTCGGCTTCTACGGCCGCAGATTCGGCCTCGGCAGCTTCGGCAGCAGCTTTCTCCGCTGCGACCCTCTCGGCTTCAAGCCTCTCCGCTTCCGCGCGTTTGGCCTCTTCCCGAGCAAGCCGGTCAGCTTCCTTCTTTTCGGCGCGGGCCTTCAACGCCGCCGCCTTTTCTTCCTCGGTCTGGACCGGATTATTCTTGATCAGGCTCTTTACCGTCTCGGTCGGCTGAGCTCCGACACCGATCCAGTACTGAATGCGGTCGTGCTTAAGATTCACCTCGGCCGGATCCGTCATTGGGTCATAGGTGCCGACATTTTCAATGTACGCACCGTCTCGCTTCGAACGCTTTTCCTTTACCACAAGGCGATAAAAAGGTTTTCCTTTTGCGCCCATTCTCATCAAGCTGATTGCTAACATAAGTTTCCTGTCGAGAGGTTAAGTTCCGGATCTATCGGAGCATTAACGTCGCTTCTTGTGCCTCTTTTTCTTCTTTATACTCTTTGAACTTGAACCATTCGGTTCGTCGTCTGATCCGTCTGCCGCGCCACTTCCAAGAAGGCCTGTCAGCCCGCCCGGGATCCCGCCAATCGGGGAACCTCCACCCAGGAGATTGCCGAGCCCGCCTGTCAGACTTCCGGCGACCTTGCGGCCAAGCCCTGAAAACAGGCCGCCCTTGTTCAACTGCACCATCATCTTCCGCATCTGCTCGTACTGTCGAAGCAGCTGATTCACCTCGGCGATCGTGCTGCCGGAACCCTTTGCGATGCGGGTTTTACGGCTGGCATCGATGATCTTGTGGTCGTTCCGCTCAGTCCGTGTCATCGAATCTATGATCGCTTCTGTCCGTTTCATTTGCTGGTCGACCTCTGCCGACTGCTCGTCCGAAAGGGCGAGACCGCCGGTCATTTGTTCCGGAAGCATTTTCATCAATTTCGACATCGAACCGAGTTTTTTGAACTGCCCCAACTGGCTTCGAAAATCTTCGAGCGTAAACTGATTACGCGTCATTTTCAGCAGCTGTTCCTGGGCTTCTTCTTCGTTGATCTTGCCCTGGACCTCTTCGATGAGGGTCAGGACATCGCCCATTCCAAGAATTCGTTGGGCAATGCGGTCGGGGTAAAACGGTTCGATGGCGTCGTACTTTTCGCCAACACCTACAAATTTCACCGGCTGGCCGATCACCTGGCGAATCGATAGTGCGGCACCGCCACGGGCGTCGCCGTCCATCTTCGTCAGTACGACCCCTGTAATTCCGATACGCTCGTGGAAGACCTCGGCCGAGTTTACCGCGTCCTGGCCGGTCATCGCGTCCGCGACGAACAATACTTCGATAGGCTTGGTCTCGGCCTTGATCTGCTCGAGCTCGACCATCAACTCGTCATCGATGTGAAGACGGCCGGCCGTATCGATCATCAGTGTATCGAAGCCGGTGTCCTGGGCGTGTTTGACGGCCCCGCGGACGAGAGTCAGCGGATCGTTTGTCTCTTTATCCTGATAAACAGGCACGCCGACGGCGCCGCCGACAACTCGAAGCTGTTCGCGTGCGGCCGGACGGTAGACGTCCACCGAGACGAGCAGCGGCTTGCGCTCCTGGTTATCACGGAGCCAACGGGAGATCTTTCCCGTTGAAGTTGTCTTTCCCGAGCCCTGCAGGCCGACGATCATCACGACGTTCGGGATCTGCTTTGTGAAAACCAGGCGGGACGACGTGCCGCCCATCAGGTCGACCAGTTCGTCATAAACGATCTTTACGACCTGCTCATGCGGATTCAGGCCCTGCCAAACGTCCTGGCCCTCGGCCTTCGCCCGCACCGATTCGACGAACTCTTTTGCTACCTTGTAGTTAACGTCCGCTTCGAGCAGGGCCATCCGGATCTCACGAAGCGCCGCGTCGACATGCTCGCGCGTAAGTTTGCCCTTGCCGCGAAGGTCGCGCAGCGTTTTCTTGAGTTTGTCGGATAGTGACTCGAACATATTCACAGGCTCGGAAGGCGCAACTTCCCCACAAGAGCCGAAACCATAAATAATACCGTTAGTTGGGGAAGGACACAAGCGCCGATCGGCGGGCGATCGAGGGGCGGATTCCAGATCCCGGATCCCAAATTTCAGGATCTTACATACTCATACCCGATCTCTTGTTTCATGTTTCATGCTTCTTTGTGTTGTTTCTGTTTCATGTTTCTGATCTCAGGACGCAAGTTTTGGCACGAGTTCTCAAATATTTGACCTAATACTCAGAATTTCGACTACCGGCACCCGCCCGCTGCCCATGGTTTAACCCAAGCGGAAGGTCGCGATATTGAATTGAAACCCGATTATCAAGAAAAGGGGGGCGAGGGCGAGTTCAGGACGCGGTCGATGGCAGCGGTCACATTTTCGACAGGAACGGCGAGAATGCACTTCGGATCACCGAAGACCTTGCACTCATAACCAGGGCAAGGCTGGCAAGGCAGGGCTTCGAAGACCATTTCGGCGGGAGCGTCGGTCCACGGGTACCAGTGGTCGCGGTTCATCGAGCCGAAGATGACAACCGTCGGTATTCCCACCGCCGCCGCCATATGTGCGATCCCGCTGTCATTTCCGACAAACAAGTTTGCATTCGAAAGAAGTGCGGTCGTTTCGGGCAAGTCGATATCGCCGGAAACCCAAAACGGTTTTCGGCAGAGCGTTCGAAGTGCTTCGAGTTCGTCGGCTTCGCTTTTTGAGCCGACCGCGATCGCCTTGATCCCCAACCCATGCAGGTAATTGATTACCTCGGCAAACTTTCCCGGTGCCCATTGCTTGGACGCAAACGCCGCGAGCGGGTGTATAACCGCGAAAGGCCCGTCCATCTTGAAGTCTATCGAATTAAGTTTCACCTGCAGGGATGAGCTTGCCTTTTCGGTCACCGCAAGGCGGCTTCGCGGCCTGTCTTCAACCGGAACGCCGACAAAGCCGAGGAGGGCAAGCTGCTGTTCGGCGGAATGCGTCTTTTCCCTGCCCCAGAATTCCGACGACGACGAAAGCCGGTCACTCAAAAGAAAGGAATATCGATGTTCCTGATAACCGATGCGGTGCCGTGCCCCGCTGGCGAATACGAGAAATCCCGATGTCGTTCCGCCGTGAAAATTGAATGCGATATCGTAGCGTTGCCGCCTGAGCTCCCGAATGGTCCCAATTCGCTCGGCCGAAGTCTTCCCGGCGATGATAATTCGGTCGATGGCGTCGAATCCGTCCAGAACCGGAGCTACCCAGTCTTCGAGCAGGACATCGATATGCGCTTCTGGAAGAAAGCGGCGGAGGGCGATCAGCGACGGTGTCGAAAGCACCGTATCGCCGATAGAACGCAGACGGACGACAAGCACCTTCCTGACACTTGGCCAGTCGATCTTTCTCAATTCTCAAGCCTCGCAAGGATACTGAACCACGGCGGAACAAAAGCGACGTAATGGTCCCAGGTGCCGGGCTCGCCGTTAACGTCCGGGTGAATATCGATCGTTTCGGAGAAATGTTCTACGCGAAAGCCGAGGTCGATCAGGCCGTTAAGCACCCGCCCGAGGGTCTGCCGATATTCTACCGGCTTCGGGACGTCCGCTTTCAAGCCGCGGTCATAGACCCATTCCTGATCGTCCCAGGTAAGCCTGGCCCCGTCGATGTATGCTTCGCTGATCGAATATCCGCCGTCATTCCAGTCGGATTGACGCACCCCCATCCCGATCGGGTTCGCGATCACCACGCGATACCGTCCGCGTGGCCGCAGGACGGCTGCCACCTGCCTGAAAACCCCTCGGCAGTCCGGAACAAGATTTATTGAGTACGGCTGGTCGACAATATCGAACGAATCCGCTGCAAAGACCGAAAGGTCCCGCATGTCCGCTTCAACGGTCCTTACGGCCAGGCCGTGCCGTTCAGCAGCCAATCGGTCACCCTCCAACTGTTCTGGCGAAAGGTCCGCGACCGTCACATCCGCACCCAAGAGGCCGAAAGCGACCGATTGCTTTCCACCGCCTCCGCCCAGACAAAGCACTTTCAAGCCGCGAATGTCGCCCAATCTCTGATGCGGATCGGCCTGCAAACCGGCCGATCGAATATCAAGCTCCAACTGCGGGCGCGTGAAAAGTGCGTCGGCAGCGTTCAGCGCTTTCCACCTTTCACGGTTATAGTTCGCGACCTCGTCCATTACTGCTTCGCTTGGGTCGCTTCGTCAACAAGCATGACCGGGATCTCGTCGCGGATCGGGTAAACCAGACGGCAATCTTTGTTCTCACAAGTTAGCGAGGTCTGCTCGCCATTGATCTTGACCTTCGACTTACACTTCGGGCATCGAAGTATTTCAAGCAATTCGGGGCTTATCGGCATAATAAGGAATTTTAAGGGAAATCGTCCGAAGTGGGAAGAGGATAAGACCTCAATGCATGGCAGCTTTTCCGTATCGTTTGAGAGCGATGTCAACGTCGATTATAGGGACGCGTAGCATATCGACTCCGCTACGTTCGGCTCGATCCAGGTCAAGATTGTGAATGTCGTATCGCTTGCCTGCGATGTCGAGCATGATTACGTCGAATGTAAATGCACGGTCGCTCTCGGCCACAAACCAATGCACGTTGTTCGCTTCATCTGAAATGCTCGACGCACTGCCCGCTGCCGCCGTTTTATCGATCGTCGGCCTGATAGTCATGTGCCCTTTGTCCAACGAAATCTTCTCGTAATGGCGGAGTTTGAACTGGCCGCCAAGCACCAGATGAGCCGAGGCCATATTGCTGTGGCCGTGAGGAATGATCGCCCGTCCCTTTCGCATTCCAAAGATCTTCTTGATGAATGCGACATCCCGTGGGAGCTCATCGAGCGGCGGCAGCTTTACGTTCTCGGTCGCGACACCGAGATCAGGGTACTTCAAGCCCTTTTCAAGAGTTTCAAAATCGATAAAACCAAGCAGGTCGTCGAGGTCTACTCGCGAAAAGAGCCGCTCGACCGATTCCTGCCACGCGGACTGCGGGATTCGGCCAAGTTTCAGGTCACTGCAGTATTCATTGAGCTCGATCGCCCAATGACGCACCACGGGTGCAACCGCGGTGGACACGACTTGTGGTTTCGAGCAGGCGGTAAGGAGCGAATAGGTGAGCAAGCTCCCTAGCAGCGTGGCACAGAATTCCCGCCTTGAAGGCTCTGCGTTGACCATAACGAAAATGGGCGTACGACCATCAGCCAGTACGCCCACTGATAAATAATGTTTCGGCTTTAGGCCGCTTCGGGCGTCTTTGTCCCGCACTCAGGACAGAACTTCGCCCCGGCGGAAAGTTCGGCCTGGCAGCCGGTGCATTTAGCCTTTTCCTGCGACGAGCCGCATTCCGAGCAGAACTTGGCCCCCTCGCGGAGGTTAGCTCCGCACTTGACGCACGGCACCTGGGCGACTTCCATCTTGCCGCCGCAATCAGCGCAGAATTTCGCTCCAACGGCGTTTTGTTTGCCGCAGTTCGGACAGGCCGCGGTGGCCGGCGAGGCCCCTGCCATCGTCCCCGCATTGCTCTGCTGAGGGCCGGCACCAAAGGCGTTAGCCATCTGGCCGCCGACGGCGAATCCGGCACCGAGGCCGGCGCCCAATCCGGCGCCTCCGCCCTCGTTCTGGGCAGCATCGCGAAGGGCGTCAGCCGCCTGGAATTGCATATACTTCTGAGCATCGCCGAGAGCTCCCATGGACGCTCGCTTGTCCATTGCGGCTTCGACCTCGGGCGGAAGGCTTACGTTCTCGACGTAAAATTTTGTTACCTCAAGGCCGTAGCTCTTAAAATCTTCATTTATCTTGCCGCGGATCGCGTCGCCGATCTCCTTGTACTGAGCGGCAAGGTCGAGCGCCGGTATCTTCAATTCGCCGAGCGCATCGGAAAATTCGGTGACGATCGCTCGTTTAAGCTGGCCGTCGATATCCTCGGTCTGGAAATGGGCGTTGGTGCCGGCGACTTCCTTGATGAACTCGCCCGGGTCCGAAACACGAAGGCTGTAGGCGCCAAAGGCACGGAGCCTAACGATGCCGAAATCCGAGTCACGAAGCATGATCGGGTTGGAGGTACCCCACTTCATGTCGGTAAACTGTTTAGTATTAACGAAATAGACCTCGGCCTTGATGGGCGAGTTGAAGCCGTACTTCCAAGCCCCAAGCTTTGACAAGATCGGCGTGTTGCCGCCGTCGACCGTGTATCGGCCGGGCGTAAATACATCCGCAACCTGGCCTTCAAAGACGAAAACCGCCGCCTGAGATTCACGAACGATCAACTGTGCGCCGTTCTTGATCTCCTGCTGATAGACCGGAAACCGGTAAAGAAGCGTGTCACGCGATTCATCGAGCCATTCGATGACCTCGATAAACTGGTTCATTGCCGCTTCCTTGACCTTGTCGATAATGCTCATCTATTGATCTCCTTTTGAAATACTTAACGATAAAATATGACATAAAGTTTAGCGAATTGGAAGTAATCGGCGATCGATGCGGAGCGGCCTGCAGATGCAATTTCAGACGGCCGTTGAGCCGGGAGAGGGCCTTCGCCCGCGCGCCGAAAAGATCCAATAGACCGCGGCCGCCGCGGCGGCACCGGACAGGTCGATCAGCACATCGAAGGGAGAACTTGTCCTCGACACGTTGAATGATTGGAGTGATTCGTCAACGACCGCAAGGAGAAATGCGGCCCCCACGGCAAGCGGAAATCGCCATTCCGAAACAGCGTTTTTCCGGGCGATTGAGAATGCCCGAACGGCAAGGAGCGAGAATATGAAATATTCGATGAAGTGGGCCGTTTTTCGGACGAAGGCGTGAATGAGCAACACCGTCTCCGGGGCGGCTGCAGGAAAGAAAAACTCGATCAGCGGGCGGATGAAACGGGAGGTTTGGGCCATCGATCCCTGGCCGCTGCCAAGCAGTAAGATCACGGCCGCCCAAAAAAATAGCAGCGTGAAAGCTATCCGCCGCGCACGCTGCAGGTCATTACGGACTTCAGAATTCAATTTCTTACTGGGTAAAGTTGATCACGCCGCCGCCCATCCACGAGAGGATGACGCCGATGATCATCAGCCCGACAGGCAGCCAAGCCGTTTTGCTCATTGCTGCCGAGATTATCCCGATCAGTGGCTGTATCGGGATTATGTTCAAAATGCCCCATAAAGCACCGCTGGTCTTGAAGGCGATGACGATCGCCCAGATCCAGCCGACCAAAACAAGTATACCGCCGAGAACTCCGAGAATGTTCATTTGATCCTCCACGAAATCGTCTGATCCAAAGAAAAAGCAGGCAAAGGATATATGAAATCCCGCCTGATTTCAATTCCCTGCTGCCTGCTGATTTGACGCTTGATCCCGGCGGCACGTCCAAGAGCCGCCTCTTCTTCGAATGTTTCGTTACGCCGCCGCGGCCCCCGAAACCACTTCGATGATCTCCTTTGTGATCGCCGCCTGGCGGATCCGGTTCATGTTTAGGGTGAGCGAGTCGATCAACTCGCCGGCGTTCTTCGAGGCCGAGTCCATCGCGGTCATCCGCGAACCCTGTTCCGAAGCCACCGATTCGAGCATCGCCCGGTAAACCTGAGTAACGACCTGCTTAGGGAGCAGCTTGCCGAAGATCTCCGCCGGCGGCTGTTCGTAGATGTACTCGGCTTCGGGGCCCGCTTCCTCCGTTTCACCGTGCGAGATCGCGGGAATGGGCAGAAGCTGTTCGATCACCGGTTTTTGCGAAAGAACGGTCTTAAATTCGGTGTAGACCAGGAAGACCTTGTCGATCGACTCGTCCTCGGTGAACGTCTTAATGATGTCCTCGGCGATATCCGCTGCGTCGGTGTAACGGACCTGGCCGGTGCCGGTCAGGCCGACGTATTCAGCGGCGATCGAGATGGAACGCCGCTTAAAGAAATCGCGGCCCTTGCGGCCGACAGCCATCATGCTCGTTTTCCGCGTCGAATTCTCGGCCAAGAAGCTCTGAGTGGCTTTGATCACATTGGCGTTGAACGCACCGGCCAGGCCCTTATCCGCTGTGACAAGCACTACGAGGTAGTTTTCATCCCCTCGCGGTGCGAGCAGCGGATGCGAAAACTCTTCGGACACCTTGGAGCTAAGTCCGCCGAGCACTGCCGACATTTTCTGCGCAAAAGGTCGGGCGGCCGTCACGCGGTCCTGCGCACGTTTGAGCTTTGCCGCCGCGACCATTTTCATGGCCTTGGTGATCTGCTGTGTGTTCTTGACCGACTTGATCCGCCGGCGCATGTCCAAAAGACTTGCCATATCTTCGAATGATGAATGTCGAATGATGACGGATGAATTTCAGGATCTATTCATCATTCGAAATTCGAAATTCATAACTTGCTAGGCCGCGGCAGCCCCGGCCTCTTCCTTGTTCCATCGGGTCGCCTTAAAGTCCTCAACGGCTTCCTTAAGCTCAGCCGCAAGGGCGTCGTCGATGGTCTTCTTCTCTCGAAGCGTGTTTCGCGTGCCCGGATGGGCGTTCTTGATGAAGTCGAGAAGTTCGGCCTCGAAACGCTTCAGATCGTCAACGGCTATGTCGTCGCCATACCCCTTTGTTACCGTCCAGATAATCAGGACCTGGTCCTCGACCTCCATCGGCTGGTACTGCGGCTGCTTCAGGATCTCCGTCAGACGTTTTCCGCGCTCGAGCTGCGACTGCGTAGCCTTGTCGAGGTCGGAGCCGAACTGGGCAAAGGCCGCCAGCTCGCGGAACTGGGCGAGGTCGATACGGAGCGTACCGGCGACCTGCTTCATCGCCTTGATCTGTGCCGAACCGCCGACACGCGAAACCGAGTTACCCACGTTGATGGCCGGTCGGACGCCCGAGTTGAACAGGTCCGACTCGAGGAAGATCTGGCCGTCGGTGATCGAGATAACGTTCGTCGGGATGTAAGCCGAGATGTCGCCCGCCTGCGTCTCGATGATCGGCAGCGAGGTCAGCGAACCGCCGCCGCGTGCATCGGACATCTTGGCCGCGCGTTCGAGAAGTCGTGAGTGGAGATAAAAAACGTCTCCGGGATAGGCCTCGCGGCCCGGCGGACGGCGGAGCAGCAGCGAGATCTCGCGGTAGGCGGCAGCCTGCTTTGAAAGATCGTCGTAGATCGTCAGTGCGTGACGGCCATTGTCTCGGAAATACTCGCCGATCGCGCAGCCGGCGTATGGAGCCAAGAACTGCATGGCCGCCGGGTCCGAAGCCGTGGCCGATACGACGATGGTGTAATCCATCGCGCCGTAATCCTCGAGCTTTTTCACCACCTGGGCCACGGTCGAAGCCTTCTGGCCGATCGCGACATAAACGCAGATAACGTCCTTGCCCTTCTGATTGATGATCGTGTCGATCGCGACGGCTGTCTTACCTGTCTGGCGGTCGCCGATGATCAGCTCACGCTGGCCGCGGCCGATAGGCACCATCGAGTCAATGGCCTTCAAACCCGTCTGGAGCGGCTCTTTCACGGGCTGGCGGTCGATGATACCGGGGGCGATGCGTTCCACGGGAAAGTAGGTGTCGGTGATGATCTCGCCTTTGCCGTCGATGGCATTTCCGAGGGCGTCGACCACCCGTCCGACCATCGCGTCGCCGACCGGGACGCTCATGATCCGGCGGGTACGCTTTGCTTCATCGCCTTCCTTGATCTTCTGGAAATCGCCGAAGAGCACGCAGCCGACTTTGTCTTCTTCAAGGTTCAGAGCTAGCCCGCGCACGCCGTGCGGAAATTCGAGCAGCTCGCCGGCCATGACCTTCTCGAGGCCGTAAACCTCGGCGATGCCGTCACCCACTTTGATGACGGTCCCGATCTCGTCGACAGTCATGCTGGTATCGAAATTCTCGATCTGCGCACGGATAAGTTCGTTTATTTCGTTAGCTTTTATCGCTTCCATCTTTTTAATGTTGTGTGGTGAACGCCGACCGGTAAATGATCGTCATGATCCGCGATCAAGTATTCACTGTTCACAGTTATCTAGTTACAAGTTGTTCCCTTAAATGCTCAAGCTGCGTCCTGACGGAGCCGTCGTAAACGGTCGAACCGACCCGTGTAACGACGCCGCCGATCAGCTCGGGATCGGTCTCAAAATTCAGCTGCACCTTCTTTCCGGTCAGTTTCTCGAGGTTTGCACGAAGCTCGTTCATTTGCGCTTCGCTCAGAGTGTGTGCCGACGAAACGTGGGCCTGCACACGGCCGCTGCGTTCCTCGACCACGGACTCGAATCGCTCGTCGATGGCCGAAAGATCCGTCAGCCGGCCGTTCCTGAGAAGCACACGGAGAAAGTTTGCCGTGGTCTTCGACGGCGACGTTCGCTTGATCAGCGATTCAAGGACGCCTTCCTTCTTTGCATGAGCGATCGAAGGGTTAGCTAAAACATCGGCCAGATTCTGGTTGACCGCGATCATCTCGCCCCACTGCCTGAGTTCTTCACGGACCGCCTCAGTTTCGCCGGAATGCGTGACAACGTCGGCGAGTGCCGCTGCATATCGTCTTGCGACCGTCTCTGCTCCCATTTAGTTGATACCTCCGATCGCATGAATGCCGGAACTGATAAGTTTTGAATCGGTCTCCTGGTCGACGCGGGCCCGAAGCTTCTCCTCCGCACGCCGGATGCTCTCTTCGACCGCAAAGCGGCGGAGCTGGAGCCTCGCCACCTGGCCGATACGGACGGCCTCGCCGGCGGCTTGAGCTTTCAATTTGCCGGTCTCGGCTTCGGCCTGAGCGACGAGCCTCGCCTTTTCGGCCTCGATCTCCTCGCGGGCCTCTTTGAGGATGGCCGCCTTTTCGGCATCGGCGCCGGCCAATTTCGCCTCGATCTCGGTCAGTTTGGCAATTGCCGCCTTCTTGGCCTCTTCTGCCTTGATCAGTTCGGCGCGGATCTCCTCACGCTTGGCCTTGAATCCTTCGGAGAGCGGCTTCTTTAGGAAGTAGGTGATCAGCAGGACGAAGATGGCGAGGTTGATGAACTTCCAAAGCTCGAAGCCCGGGTAATTCAGGTAATCGTTCCAAAACTGCGATATCCGGGCAAGCACGCCGTCGCCCGCCTGTCCCGGCGAGGCGGCAGCTGCGAACGTTGCAAGTTTGAGAAAGAGAGCAAACATACTAACCCTTCAAAATGTTTGAGCTGATCTTATCGGCCATTTTATCGGCCTCGAGAGCGATCTCGACCTTTGCCTGGGCGACGGCGTCGCGGAGCGATTCCTTTTCAGCGGCGATTAGAGCGGCCGCCTCCGAACGGGCCTCATTGATCTTGGATTGCCGCAACTCGACCGCCGCGAGCCGCTCTTTTTCGATGATCTCGTAGCTTTCGGTACGAGCGGCCAGCATCTCCTTTTCATACTTCTTTCGCTTGGCCGTTACGTCCTCCAAGATCTCTTCGGCCTCGCCGCCCCTGCCCACTTTCTGCCTTGACCGCTTCTGGATCACCGCATTTATCGGCTTAAAAAAAGTACGGTTCAACGCCCAGATCATGATCAGGATCAGGGCGATGTGGATGAAGATGGTGCCGTCAGGAAATAGTTGGATCGATTCGGCAAGTGCCAGCAAAAACATATCTTAAAATGTTATGTAAAAGACGGTCCTTTATCGTTATTATCCCAAAACATACAACATTATCACCTGGGTTTTGGGCGGTCAAGCAAGCGCCGGGGGCTTTCCCGCCCATCGGAAAATACTGTAAATTTGCGGGATGGCAGGCGGGTTGTGGAACGAACTCTTATGGGCCATCGGCGTCGGGAGCGAGTTTGATAATATCTCGCCCGTGCAGGTGGCGGTCCGCACGGTAGTGATCTTCGTGATCGCGCTCGTACTGATACGCGTCGGTAAGCGGCGCTTTATGGGCGATTATACGGCGTTCGACATCCTGCTCGGGCTTATCGTCGGGTCCGTAATGGCAAGGGCGGTCACCGGTGCGATCAGCATGGTGAACATGATCATCATCGTCGTCGTGCTGATGGGCCTGCACTGGCTTACGGCGACGATCTCGTTTTACTGGCCCGCATTCGAGCGAACGGTAGAGAACGATCCTCGCAAACTGATCGAGGACGGGAAGGTGATCCGCGAAGCGATGGAGAAGAGCAAGATCTCGGACGACGACCTGCTGCAGGCGCTCCGCGAACGGGGCGGCGTCGAAAAACCCGAGGACGTGAAAACCGCATTCCTCGAACGCGACGGGAGTATAACCGTCATTCCTCGGGAAAAAAGTTAAGTTGCCCTCCGGGCAAAGGCCTTACGCAGGTGCGGCGATTCCACTTACTGACTACGATACGCGTCTGTCCCAGGGCCCGGGGATGGAGCAAACGACGGCCCGTCGATCACGACGGGCCCTGAAGGACGGTCAGCAACATAGACAACCTTCGAGTTTCTGCAGCATCAAGGCACGACCCAATCGGCGATATAAACAAGAGCTATCTCGCGGCCTAGGTAGGGGACGGTATTGTAGTTTGCCTGTTCGGAATTGGTGAGAAGGATCACCGTGATGTTGCCGTCGGAGAATCGCTCGAAGCTGGCAGAGAAACCGGGTATCAGTCCGGAATGACCGACTCTTTTCCTGCCTTTGTGATCGGAGAGTTCAAAACCCATGCCATACCGCGTTATCGGCGTCCCGTCGTTCAGCCGTCCATTGGCCCACATCTGCTCACGGATCGTACGTTTTATTGGTTTGTCGGTGTATAAAGCTGCGTCCCACTTGGCCAGATCGAGAACCGTGGACATAATTCCGCCATCGGATAGTTCGATGACCGCCTCCATCGGTTCGGAATGAAAAAATGAGCCGTTCTTCCAAACGTGCCCAGATGCACGGTTCGGGACGATCCGTTTATTATCGATCATGTTTGTGTCGTTCATCCCGAGCGGCGTGAATATTCGTTCGTGTAGGAAAGCTCCGAAAGACCGGCCCGAGACGCGCTCGATTAACAAACCCAGAACGTAGTAGCCCCGTCCGCTGTATTCGTATTTCGTGCCGGGCTGAAACTTTAGCGGGAGGCAGCCGGTCTCGGCGATCACCATCTCTCGCGTGTACTGAAGCGGGTTGCCGTCAACCTTGCACGGAAACGGAGACTCCATAGGGTAAATGATCCCCGTTGTGTGATTAAGAAGTTGGCGGATGGTCACCGGCCGCCACGGCTCCGGCAGTCCGGGAACGTGTTTGTCGATGCGGTCTTCTAACGTGAACCTGCCTTCGTCAGCCAGCATCAACACGGCCGAAGCGGTGAACATCTTGGTCAGCGAAGCGATCAGATAATTTGTTTTTACGAGCGCCGGAATGCGATGTTCGAGGTTCGCAAACCCATAACCGCGCGAATGAATGATCCTGCCCTTGCGAAGCACGGCGAGAGAAGCTCCCGGAATACGGTGCTCGGCCATTTTTTCCCGGACCATTGCGTCGGCCCGGCGTGCCTTGAAACGATCGGCGGACGCGGACTGTCCAATTGCGTCCAGGCAGCAGATTGAAACGGCCAGCGCGGCGACCGCCGGCAGAGCAGTTAGACGATCCATATAATGCTAACTCAGGTCAATCGGGTCAGTTAATATACAATTGCCTGTTGATTATGCGCTCTTCACCGGATAGAACAAAGCCAAAGGCACCGCGCAACCGGACGATATCGTTGGTTGATGTCGAGGAGGCGCGCCTGAGGAAGTTGATAGTACCTGAGGACGATATCAAGCCGGACCGCGACGGGCTGATTTGCGGCGACGCCAATGCGATCCTCAAAAAGCTGCCCGAAGCTTCGTTCGACCTTCTTTTCGCCGACCCGCCGTACAATCTGAACAAAGCCTTCGGTAAGGAAAAATTTGCCTCGGTTTCGATGGACGGGTACGAAGCCTGGCTTGATTCGTGGTTGGGCCTTTGCGTGCCGTTATTGAAGGATACGGCGAGCGTTTATATCTGCGGCGACTGGCGGTCATCGGCCGCGATCCAGAGAGTAGGGTCCAGGTACTTCAAGCTTCGAAACCGGATAACGTGGGAGCGCGAAAAGGGGCGCGGGGCGAAGGCGAATTGGAAGAACGCGGCCGAGGACATCTGGTTCTTTACGGTTTCCGACGACTTCACCTTTAACCTTGACGCGGTCAAACAGCGTCGGCGTGTCATCGCCCCGTATCGGGAGAACGGAAAGCCCAAGGATTGGAATGAGTCGGAAGACGGGAATTACCGCGATACGCATCCGTCAAATCTGTGGACCGACATCACCGTCCCATTCTGGTCGATGCCGGAAAACACCGATCATCCGACGCAGAAGCCCGAAAAGCTTTTGGCGAAGATCATCCTTGCTTCGACCGTCCCGGGCGATCTTGTACTTGACCCTTTCGCCGGCAGCGGAACGACCGCCGTCGTTGCAAAGAAACTCGGCCGCCGGTTCATCGCGATCGAATCCGACGAGCAATTTTGCCTGCTTGCGGCAAAAAGACTCGAACTTGCAGAAACGGACACGTCAATTCAGGGCTTTGCGGACGGAGTTTTCTGGGAGCGGAACAGTCAGTACCGCAGGTGGTGCTGACTTAGGCCTTTGTGATAAAAATCTCTAGATGAAGATCGCCACTTGGAACGTAAATTCGATAAACGTGCGGATGCCGCAGCTTCTGGACTGGGTCGAGCGCGCGGATCCCGATGTCGTTTGCCTGCAGGAGACGAAGTGCGTCGACGAGAATTTCCCAGCAGATCAGCTTCGCGAGGCCGGCTTTCAGATCGCATTTTTCGGGCAGAAGTCGTACAACGGTGTCGCGATCCTTTCGAAACACGATATAAGTGATGTCCAGAAGGGGTTTAGCGACGACGATGAGGAAGCGCCGAAACGCTTGATCGCCGCGACGGTCAACGGCGTTCGGATCGTGAATACATATATTCCCAACGGGACCGAGCTGTGGACGGACAAGTTCGCCTTTAAGCTGGACTGGCTGATGCGGCTGCGGCGATTTTTCGACGCAGCATACGAATTGGACGATAAGGTGCTCCTCTGCGGCGATTTCAATGTGGCGATGGAAGATCTTGATGTTTGGAGCGTGGCGCAGTGGGAGGGAAAGCTCCATTTTTCGATACCCGAGCGGGCCGCGATGTATAACGTTAAGCAGTGGGGATTCGTCGACACCTTTCGCAAGATCAATCGCGGAAAACAGGAATTTTCGTGGTGGAATTACCGCGAAGGGGCCTGGCAGCGAAACCGAGGGCTGCGGATAGACTACATCTGGACGTCGCCGGCACTTGCGGAAAAATGCACCGATTGCGTTATCGACCGCTCCACCCGCGACCTTGAGAAGCCCAGCGACCATGCGCCGGTCGTGGCCGAATTCGCCGTTTGAAGAACGCTCCAGACGCTATGCCCGACACTTTATTCCCTATCCACCTGACTCTAGCCGAGCTTGAACAAGGCATGGAAAGTGTCCTTGCTTCGCCGAAGAACGAAGGCGTTCTCGAAATGATCGTCCGGCGTCCGGCGGTCGACGAGCGCGAGGTGCTCAGCCGAGGGTCGCTCGAGGTCGAGAACGGCCTCGTCGGTGACAATTGGCTGACGCGAGGGAGTTCACGAACGACCGACGGCCGCGGCCATCCTGAGATGCAGCTGAATGTGATTAACTACCGCTTTGCGCACCTGATCGCGGGCAGCCGGGAACGCGTGCCGCTTGCCGGTGACCAACTTTACGTTGACCTCGACCTGAGCCCGGCGAACCTCCCGCCGGGGACGACCCTTGAGATCGGCGGGGCGGTGATCGAGGTGACCGCGATCCCGCATCTTGGCTGTAAGAAATTCGTCGGACGGTTCGGGATCGAGGCGATGAAGTTCGCCAACTCCGATTTCGGGCGTGTGCATAGCCTCCGCGGGATCAATGCGAAGGTCCTGGAGGGCGGCGCTGTGGCGATCGGCAATCGGGTCCGTGTCCGGCGTTGATCCTTCAATTTCCTGCCACATCCCATTCCGGCAACAGCCTTTACAAATCTTGACAAAAACTGCGTTGAAACGACGCCGGAACGGTGTTATAAATATCGCTCCATCTGATTTTTTGAATTCCGTTCAATTTTTTGCAGGGTGCAGTAGGCCCTCGAAAACGGCATTCATCCGATCACAAATTAAAAATACAGGAGTTTTTCGAATGAGAAGGACCATATCAGGTTTTCTGCTGCTCTTGCTCTTTACGACCTCGGGCATCGTGTTCGTCCCGGCCCAGGATCCGACGCCAACGCCGACAGGCCCGCCCGCGGGCCCGGGCGGAGGACAAAGGCCCGGAGGGCCGGGCGGTGCCGGTGCGGCGTCGCAGGATCCACAGCCGTATGACCGTGTGATAACGAAAGACGCCAAGACGATGAAAGGCATCTTCACGGTTCACCAGGTAAAGGACAAGCATTATTACGAGATCCCGAAATCGGAATTCGGCAAGGAATTTCTTTGGGTGACCCAGATCGCAAGCACGACGTTCGGCGTAGGCCACGGCGGCCAGGCGCTCGGACGAAGGGTTGTTCGCTGGGAGCTGAACGATAACCGGGTCTTTCTTAGGAACGTAAATTACAGCATCGTCGCGGACCCGAGGCTGCCGATCGCCGAGGCGGTTAGGAACGCGAATAATGAGACGATCCTTATGGCGTTTCCGGTAGCGGCCTGGGGACCGGGCGAGAATTCGGCGGTCATCGACGTTGGCCGTCTTTTTACGACCGATATCCTCGAGATCAGCGCACGTCAGCGGCTCAATGCCAACACGATGGATGCGTCGAGGACCTTTATCGAAAGGATCAAGGCGTTTCCAGAGAATATCGAGACGCGTGCGACGCACACCTACACGCGGAACCCGACGCCCGGCGGCGGAGGCGGAGGCGGACAGGGACCGGGCGGTGGGGGACAGCAGCAGGGGATGCCGCCCGGAAGTGCGTCCGTAGCCATGCATTACAGCATGGTCAAGCTGCCGGAAAACCCGATGATGCCGAGGCTTTTCGATGAACGAGTTGGGTTCTTCTCTGTAACTCAGATGGATTACGGCAGGCCGGAACACCGGGCGCAGCAGCGGCGGTACGTCACCCGCTGGCGTCTGGAAAAGAAGGACCCGAATGCGGCAGTGTCCGAGCCGGTAAAGCCGATCGTGTATTACATCGACCGTGCAACTCCGGCGTGGCTCGTGCCGTTCACCAAGCGCGGTGTCGAGAAATGGCAGAAAGCATTTGAGGCCGCGGGCTTCAAGAACGCCGTGATCGCGAAGTTGGCGCCGTCAAAAGCTGAAGACCCCGATTTTGATCCGGAAGATGCACGCTATTCGGTGATCAGGTGGCTTCCTTCAACGGTCGAGAACGCCTCGGGACCGCACATTAACGACCCCCGCACCGGCGAGATACTCGAAACCGACATCCAGATGCACCACAACATCATGAACCTTCAGCGTTCATGGTATTTTCTTCAGGTTGGGCCGCTCGACCCGAGGGTCCATAAGCTTCCGATGCCCAACGACCTGATGGGAACGCTTGTCGAGTACGTTGTCGCTCACGAGGTTGGGCATACGCTTGGGTTCCAGCACAACATGAAGGCGAGCTCGATGTACCCGGCTGACAAGGTCCGCGACCGCGAATGGGTAAAGAAGAACGGCCACGTGTCCACCCTGATGGACTATTCACGGTTCAATTACGTCGCACAGCCCGAAGATCGCATCGATCCGGCCGACCTCGTCCCGGGCATCGGACCGTATGACGTTTGGGCGACCATGTGGGGATATAAACCGATCCCGAACGCGGAAACGCCCGATCAGGAAAAGCCGACGCTCGATACGTGGGCCCGTGAGCAGGACACCACGCCATGGTTCCGATTTTCGACGCAGGGTTCGGCCGGCAGCGACCCCGGCGAACTCACCGAAGCGGTTGGTGACGGAGATGCAGTCGCTTCTACGACGCTCGGGATCGCAAACCTAAAGCGGGTGGCGAATCTTCTCGTTCCAGCAACAACGACCGAGAAGGGCGAGCCGTACAGCGACCTGAGCGAGCTTTACGGGCGCATGCTTGGCCAGTGGACGCTCGAGCTGAACCACGTAGCCGCCATCGTCGGCGGATACAATTCTCAGCAAAAGCACATCGGCCAAAACGGTGTCCGCTTCGAATTGATCCCGAAAGCAAGGCAGAGCAACGCGGTCAGATTCCTGAACGACAATGCCTTCGCCACGCCTTCGTGGGCGATCAACAAGGACATCCTTCGACGGATCGAACCGATCGGTGCATTGAATAGGGTCCGGAATGCTCAGAACAGCGTGCTGAATAACCTGCTTTCCAGCACACGGTTCGCGCGGCTTATCGAACAGCAGACGCTTGACGGCGACGCGGCGTACCACCCGGGCGATTTTCTCGCAGACGTGCGGAACGGCGTGTGGTCGGAACTTCGATCAGGCGCACCGGTTATCGACGCCTACCGTCGGAACCTGCAGCGTTCGTACCTGGACATTGCGAACAATAAGCTGAACGCGGCTCCCGCGACCCCACCGCAGGGGCTGCCGGCCGGATTCGCAGCGATGTTTGTTTCGAGCGGCGACGAGCGTGCGTTCTATAGGGCTGAGCTTCGCGAGCTTTCGGCTATGATCGATTCGGCCCTGCCGAAGACTACGGACCGGACGACCCGCATCCACCTGGAAGCGACCAAGGATCAGATCGCAAAGATCCTCGATCCTAAACAAGCTGGACGAGCGGGAGCTTCGGCGGCGGACGAGTTCGCGATGCGGTTCCTTGAGCTTTATCTGAACCCGACGTCGTGCTGGCCCGATTACACTATTGAGCCGTGATCCGTTCATACGGACCTCCTATTAGCGGGCGGCATTTGCTGCCCGCTTTTTTGTTTTTCAACAACCGAAGCGAAATTTTCAGTGGTTTGCCAAAGTTTCACATTCGAATAGAATTGATGCACCCTCGCCCGAGGAAAAGGAGAAAACAAATGTCACAAGCGCCTGTCTTATCAAGTGACCGCGAAGCTATCAAGCGCGTGATCCAAACCTACATCGACGGCGGCGTTTCCGGAAAAAGCAGCGATATGAAGCCCGCTTTTCACGAGAATGCCACGATTCACGGATATCTCGGTCCGGACCTGATCGCCGGGCCGATACAGGTTTTGTTCGACTGGATCGATGAGAACGAAGCGGCATCGGAATTGATCGGTGAGGTCGCCGCCGTCGATCTTTGCGAGACGATCGCGACGGTCCGGGCCGAGTGCCGCAACTGGGGCGGCCACCGCTTTACCGATATGTTCACGCTTCTCAAGACCGATGGAGAGTGGAAGATCATCAGCAAGGTCTTTTACTTGCACCCGTAAGAATAGTTTGTCTCGCTGAGCTTCTTTTATGAAACGCTGCCCAAAATGCGGACGAGAATACGACCTGTCGATGAGCTTCTGCCTTGATGACGGCAGCGAATTGCTCTACGGCCCGGGTTCCGGCTCTCCTCCTGCTCGCGAAGGAATGGCGGCCGCTTCCGTTGACGAGGTGGTGGGAGACGAACCGCAGACGGCGATCCTGCATTCGACGGACGCACGGAGCGAGGCTGCCACACGAGCGCAAATACACACGACGGCGGCGGAGCCGCAGAGTAGGCTTGAAGAGGGTGCGGAAAAGCCGAGCTTTTCCGCACATAGAGCGGCGGAGCCGCCAAGAGGTATCGACAAACGGCTCCTGCTTGCTCCGGTTGCTCTCGCTGTGATCGCCCTGGGCGGATATTTCGGCTATCGATACTTCATGCCTTCAAAACAGATCGAATCCATCGCCGTGATGCCGTTTGCCAACGAGAGCGGCGATCCCGGTATTGAGTATCTTTCGGACGGAATGACGGAAACACTCATCAGCGGCTTGTCGAACATTCCTAATTTGTCGGTCAAAGGGCGAAGCATCGTGTTCTTCTACAAGGGTAAGGAGACGACGCCGAAGAAGATCGGTGAAGATCTGGGTGTGCAGGCGGTGTTGCTTGGGCGTGTCGCGCAGCGGGGCGACGATCTCAAGCTGAGTCTTGAACTGGTCGATGCGAAGACAGGGGATGTCATCTGGAGCGAGCTGTACGACCGCAAGCGGGCCGACTTGGTCCGGCTGCAAAATGAGATTGCAGAAGACGTCCTGAATAAACTCAAAGTAAAGCTCTCGAGGAATGATCAGCAGAAGCTCGCAAAAGTCGAAACCAACGACTCCGAGGCCTACGAACTTTATCTCAAGGGCCGGTATTTCTGGAACAAGCGAACGGACGAGGACACGATAAAGGCGATCGAACAGTTCAAAGCGGCCGCTGACATAGATCCGAACTTCGCGTTGGCCTATGCCGGTCTCGCAGATTGCTACGTGCTCGGAATGGGAACGGAACTAAGTACAGAGGATAGGCTGAAGACGGGAAAAGCCTTTGCGGAGAAGGCGCTGGCGCTCGATGACCAGCTCGCCGAGCCGTACGCCGCGCTGGGGGCGATCCATGAACAGATGTGGCTTTGGTCCGAAGTTGAGGACAAGTACAAGCGTGCCATCGAACTGAATCCAAATTACGCGACGGCCTACCAATGGTATTCGATCTATCTGATAGATTTTGGCCGGGTCGATGAAGCCGCTTCGATGATCGAAAGGGCGCAGGTACTTGACCCTCTCTCGGCTGCGATAAACATTCAGGTTTCCATAATCTACTGGGCCCAAAAGAACTTCGATCTCAGCGTCCGGAATGCCCGCAGGTCAATTGAGCTGAATCCGGATTCCCCGACCCCTTACCGGACGTTGGGAGACGCTCTTCTTCAACAGGGGCGTACTGATGAAGCTGTCGAAAATCTGGAGAAGGCGGTTGAACTGGGCAAGCGAAGGGGTCGTGAGCTTGGCAACCTGGGTTATGCCTATGCCGTTCAGGGAAACCGGGCGAAAGCCTTGGCCATCGCGAACGAGCTGGAAGATGGACATCCGGAAAAAGGATCAAGTGAATTGTTGATCGCTTCCGTCTACGCGGGTTTGGGTGACAAGGACAAGGCTTTTGAATGGCTGGAAAAGTGCTTTCAAAACCGAAGTCCCAGATTAGTCGAGATTCGCTGGCATTTTCAATTTGCTTCGCTTCGCGATGATCCCAGATTTGCTGATCTGACAAAGAGGATGGGTTTGCCGGATTAGTTTTATGAAACGATGTCCACAATGCGGCCGTGACTACAACGACCCGACGCTGAGCTTTTGTCTCGACGACGGCGCGGAATTGCTCTATGGGCCTGCATCCCGGGGTGAACCCCAAACGGCGATCCTGCCTGATGGAGGGGGCACGACCGAATCCCCGGCCCGTACCCTGGAACCGGCGGAGGCAGAGGCGACAAAGCGATATGCTGACCAAGTCGGAAAAGCCCCGCTGCGAAAAGGAATGATCGTCGCGGGAATTGTCGGAGCCCTTCTTGTCGCGGCGCTTGGGATCGGGGGCTATTGGTTCTATATCGGAGGCTCCTCGGACCGGATCGACTCTATCGCCGTGATGCCGTTTGTTAATGAAAGCGGGAATGAAGATGTCGAATACTTGAGCGATGGAATGACCGAGACTCTCATCAACAGCTTGACCGAGATCCCGAATCTGTCGGTCAAAGCAAGAAGCACCGTTTTTTATTACAAGGGCAAGAATGCGACCCCGAAACAGATTGGCGATGAATTGAAGGTCGAAGCGGTTCTGCTCGGCCGGATAGTCCAGCGGGGACAGGATCTGAAACTCAGTCTGGAATTGGTGGACACACAATCTCTCGATGCCATCTGGAGCGAAACTTATGATCGGACGATGAGCGATCTTGTTTCCTTGCAGAGCGAGGTCGCCCGAACTGTTTCGGACAAGCTGCGTTTGAAATTAACGCCCGCTGAGCAGAAACAAGTCGCCAAAACCTACACAACCAATTCAGAAGCCCAACGGCTCTATCTGAAAGGACGTTTTTATTGGAACAAGCGAGCTACGGACAATTTCGAAAAGGCCGAGGAATATTTCAAGCAGGCGATAGAAAAAGATCCTAACTATGCACTTGCCTATACCGGCTTGGCCGATACCTACGCGTTGATACTGCAGTATGGAGATTTCAGGCCAAAAGACTATTACCCGCGGGCAAAACTCGCGGCACAAAAGGCACTCGAATTAGATGATCAACTAGCGGAAGCTCACAATTCTCTCGCGAATATATTTCAGACATTTGAATACGATCAAGCGAATGCCGAAAAAGAATATAAAAGAGCTATCGAGCTCAATCCGAACTACTCTTCCGCCCGGCATTGGTACGGCGAATTTCTCTCAATACGGGGTGAACATGATCGGGCTCTTGCCGAGGTGGGATTAGCACTCAAACACGATCCGTTCTCGAGAGTGATCAATCGGAGTTTTGGCTATACCCTTTACGCCGGGGAAAAATACGATGAGGCGATCGAGCAACTAAAAAAATCGACAAAGCTGTTTCCGGACGATTCGTGGGGACATGTTTATCTTGGCGATACCTATGCTGCGAAAGGAGATCACGAACTCGCGGTAGTCGAATTGTTAACGTATCTCCGACTTGAGGGCAAAAGTGCGGCCGCTCTTCAGGACGACAGATCCGCCTATGTTCGCAATTGGCGAATTGCCCAGATGTATGCCGGGGTCGGAAACAAAGATAAAGCCATCGAATACCTGAAAGAGGCGATCGACGAACATGAGCCGGACGTTATCTACGTGCCGACTGCGCACTACTACGACTTTATGAGAGACGATCCACAATTTGTCGAACTCATGAAGCGGGTTGGTTTGCGCGTAAACAACTGATCGGATCTGAATCTATGAAACGATGCCCGGAATGCGGAAGGGATTATAACGACGATTCGTTGAGCTTTTGCCTCGACGACGGGTCGGAGCTTCTGTTTGGCCCGGGATCACCAAGCGAACCGCAGACAGCGATATTGCGCGACGCTGAAGCGCCCAGCGAGGCCGCCACGCGGCAGATCGGTCCGAGATCAGGAGAAAGCCCGTCGACCGATGAGACGATCGATATTCGGCAGACGATCTCCGCTGCCGACCTATTCTCGAGCGGCGTTAAAAGGCACAAGCTGATAACCGCGGGCCTGGTGATCGCAACGTTAGTAGTGATCTCTGGGTTCGGCTACGGAGTCTACCGCTTTCTGAGCGGGCCGGACGCGAATCCGGCGATGCTGAGCGCGGGGCCGATCGACACACAGCGGCTCACAGGGGACGGCAAGACCTACGATGCCGCCATCTCGCGCGACGGAAAGTTTCTGGTCTACTCAAAGCTCGAGGGCGATGAGATGTCACTATGGATAAAGCAGATCAGGACGAACAGCAACGTGCAGGTACTGGAGCCGGGAGTTTTCGAACGTTTATGGGGGTTGGCTTTCACCCCCGACAGCGAATTCGTGTACTTCAATGGCGGGGGACAATTCTTCGGTCCATCAACCGTTTACCGGATTCCGACGCTAGGAGGTAAACACGAAAAGGTACTCTCCAACGGTCACTTCGTTCAATTCTCGCCCGATGGTAAAAACATCTCTTTCGTCCGCACTGACCAGGTGACCAGTGAGTCGGGGGTCTATATGGCCGGTCCGGACGGAAGCAACGAGCAAAAGGTGGTTTCGCTGGCGGGCGAAAGGTTTTTGGGGACTGCGACCTCATTTTCTCCGGACGGGAAAACCCTTGCGGTTGTGGTCGGCGACGACACAATTCTTCCCGACCCTGACGAGGGTATTGTCCTGATCTCGCTTCAGGACGGGCGTCTCACCGAGATCGGCCGGAAATGGGCTATGGTATCCGACGTGGCATGGCACCCGAGCGGTGATTCGATCATTGCGGTGGCGTCGGACGTGGATTTTGTCCCCGGGCAGGTTTGGGAAGTCGCGGTTCCGTCTGGAGAGAGCCGTCGGGTCACAAACAATACTAACGGTTACCGCAACGTTTCGATCACAGCGGACGGGACCTCGATCGTCACTATGGAACGGTATGCGAGGTCGGCCGTTTGGGTTTCGCCCGATCTCGACCCGAACAACGCCAAGCGGATCATGCCCGAATCCGGGGACACCTGGGGCTTCTCCTGGACGCCTGACGGCAGGATAGTTTATGTCTCGGACCAGAGCGGAGACACTGAGGTCTGGGCCATGAACGCTGATGGTTCCGGGGCAAAACAACTCACGAATGACAGGATCTTTAAGTCGGTACCGGTTGTTTCCCCGGACGGACGCTACATCGTCTATGTCTCGGCGGAGGGCGGCGGCGAACTCGTCAGGATCGATATTAACGGCGGCAATCGCGTCGTTATCGTAAACAAGATCGCTCCCGATAACCCTGATATCTCCAGAGACGGACGGACGGTCATTTTTTCTGCATGGGAAAAGGGAAAGATCGCTATTTTTCGAACCGACATCGACGGGTCGCCGCCGGTGCGAATCACTCCATTTACGGCCGATGAACCGAAGTATTCGTTGGACGGGAGCTATTTCGCGTGCTTTGCGTTGAATGAGAAGACGCAGCATTGGGACCGCGTCGCAATACTGCCAGCCGAGGGCGGCGAACCGATCAGTTATATCGAAATGCCCGCGGAAACAAGTCTCGGCAGGGGCCCGGCCTGGACGCCTGATGGAAAAGGGATCGTGGTGATCGTCTCGCCTGGTGATTTTCAACACCTTTACCTGCTTCCTCTCGACGGCGGCGCGCCAAAGCAATTGACCGATTTTGGATCAAATGGCGTCGCCCGCCGCAACTATTCCCTTGACGGTAAGCAGATAGCCATCGTTAGAGGAGAGGGATTTTCAAACGCGATAATGATCTCAGGATTCAGACAGAAATAACAAGATCCTATCTCGTACCGAGATCAAAGGAGATCAAAGCCAAGGCATATGAAACGCTGCCCTGATTGCGGAAGAGATTATAACGACGACTCACTGAGCTTTTGCCTCGATGACGGGTCGGAGCTTCTGTTTGGGCCGAAGTCGTTTGACGAGCCGCAGACGGCGATCCTGCACGAGACCGCTCATCCTAGTGAGGCTGCGACGAGGGCGCAGATACACACGACGGCGGCAGAGCCGCAGAGTAGGTTGGGCCAGCCTGCGGAAAAGCACAGCTTTTCCGCAAATAGGGCGGCAAAGCCGCTTATGATCGCGGGTGGTGTCTTGCTACTACTGGTCGCTGGGTTCTTCGGATATCGATATTTTTATCCGGGAACCGGACAGATCAACTCGATCGCAGTGATGCCGTTCGTAAATGAGAGTGGGGACCCGGAGATCGAATATCTTTCCGACGGAATGACCGAGGATCTTATCAGCAGTTTGACAGAGATCCGGGACCTTTCGGTAAAGGCGCGAAGTACAGTTTTCTATTACAAGGGCAAAAACCTATCGCCGAAAGAGATCGGCGAGGAACTAAAGGTCGACGCAGTTCTACTTGGCAGAGTGGTCCAAAGAGGTGACGCTCTGAAACTGAATCTTGAATTGGTTGATGCAAACACGCTTGACGCCATTTGGAGTAAAAGCTACGACCGCAAGATGAACGAACTTGTCGACGTGCAAAGCGAGATAGCTCGGAATGTTTCCCTCCGGCTTCGATCGAGGTTAACCGGCGAAGAGCAGCAGGAAGTAGCTGGAACGGGCACGAGAAACTCCGAAGCCCAGCAGCTCTACCTGAAAGGGCGCTTCTATTGGAACAAGAGAAATATTGCAGATTTTGAGAGAGCCGAGGATCATTTCCGTCGAGCGATCGAAAAAGACCCTGCGTACGCCCTCGCATACACAGGCCTTGCGGATACCTTCTCCCTGAAGCCCTATTTCGGAAACTTCCGCCCCAAAGAGTATTTCCCAAAGGCGAGGCAAGCCGTCGAAAAAGCGCTGGAGCTGAACCCCGAACTCCCGGAAGCGTACGCATCGCTCGGCCAACTTTCGAGCTTCGAGTACGATTTTTCGGGAGCGGACCGTGCATACAAAAAGGCGATCGAACTCGATCCGAAATTCGCCGGCGCCCATCAATGGTATGCGGAAAATTTGGCGTATATGGGAAGGTACGAAGAGGCTCTTAAGGAGATCGATATCGCACTCGAACTCGAACCGCTTTCACTTATCATCAATCACTCCAAGGGTTTCATTCTGGAAGAAACGGATCGGACTGATGAAGCGATCGCGCAAGGGGAGAAGACCGTAGAACTGTTCCCGACTTTCGCGATGACGCACAGCAATCTGAGCCGGCAATACGCCGCAAAGGGAAACTACGAGAAGGCTGCCGAACACAACTTCAGGGAGCTGGAATTGGCCGGTATAGATCCAGAACAGATCCGGAGAATCAAAGCGGCCTATGAGAAGGATGGGTGGAAGGGGTTGTGGACGGCGCGTCTGGAGATGGAATTAGCAACCCGAAAGAGCATTCTCGATAAAGACCCGTCGGCATTTGCTTGGTGCAACTACATCGCCTGGGCGTATGCGGCTCTTAAAGACAAAGAAAAGACGCTCGAGTATCTCAACTTGTCATACGAACAACGCGAACCGGCTATGGTCGATATTAGGACTGACCTTTCCTTTGACTTTCTCAAGGGTGATCCCCGGTTCGAGGAGCTGATCGAGAAAGTCGGCTTCCCGACGAGAAAATGAATGAAACGATGCCCTGAATGTCGAAGAGACTATTTAGATGACAGTCTGATGTACTGTCTCGAAGATGGAGCCGCGCTCGTTCAGGGCTCGGTACCTTCGCCTGATGAGCCGCAGACGGCGATCCTGCATTCGACGGACGCACGGAGCGAGGCTGCTACACGAGCGCAGATACACACGACGGCGGCGGAGCCGCAGAGTAGGTTGAGCGAGGTGTCGGAAAAGCAGAGCTTATCGGCAAATAGGGCGGCAAAGCCGTTAGCAGCACTAATTGCGGTTGTCGTGATCCTTATCGGTGGATTCTTTGGTTTTCGATACCTTTCTGGCTCAAGCACCAAGCAGATCAATTCCATCGCTGTGATGCCTTTCGAGAATCGGAATTCGGATGCCGACACGGATTATTTGTCCGACGGTTTGGCGGAATCTTTGATTTATCACCTTTCGCAGCTTCCCGATTTGAAAGTCAGCCCGACGAGTTCGGTCTTTCGTTACAAAGGCAAAGAAACTGACCCGCAGGTTCTTGCCAAAGAACTCGGTGTTGATTCGGTGATGACGGGACGAATCGCGCAACGGGGCGAAAATCTCACCATCAGTGTCGAATTGGTCGATATCCACAACAGTAAAACTCTTTGGGGCGAGAAATATGACCGGAAGATGTCTGAACTACTGGAGACGCAGCAGGAGATCGCCGCAGAGATAGTCCAAAAACTGAGGTTGAAACTGGCGGGAGCAAGTGAAAAGGAACTCAAAAAAAATTACACAACTGACAACCAAGCCTATCAACTCTATCTCAAAGGGCGTTTTCACTATGGAAATCGTACGAAAGCCGACCTCGAAAAGGCGGTCGAATATTTTGAACAGGCTATTGCCCGTGACCCTGGTTTTGTGCTGGCATACGTAGGTCTTTCGGAAACCTATAGAACAATGCCGAGCTATGGCTACATGGCTCCAAGAGAGGTTGCGGCGAAAGCAAAAGCCGCCGCCCAGAAAGCCATGGAGATCGACCCTGACCTCGCCGAAGCCCACGCCGCAGTTGCCGGTGTGGCCATGAATTTTGATTGGGATTGGCAGAAAGCAGAGCGCGAATTCAAGAAAGCGATCGAACTCGGTCCCAATGTCGCCGAGATCCACAAAACTTACGGCTTTTCATTTCTCGTGACGATGGGGCGCTTTAAGGAAGCGATCGTCGAATTGAAACGTGCTTTAGAGCTGGAACCGCTGTCGGCCGTATATGTAGCGCACCTGGCTTCCAGCTATATGTACGACGGTCAGCCGGACAAAGCCGCGGAGCAAGCGGCAGCAGCGAACTACCTTGCTCCCGGCCATCCCACCGTTGCCTACCATTCCAGCGTAATTTTCAACAAAGCGGGTATGTACGAAAAGGCGATCGAACTTGCCAAAGAAGGTCTTAACAAGGATCCCGACAATCAGGACAGCCTGGTCAATGCGGGCTATGCGTATGCAAAATCCGGCAACCGTCGAAAGGCAGAAGAAGTCATTCAAAGATTGCGGGAGATCTCAAAGAGTCGATGGGTGCCAAGTTCATATTTCGCCCAAATATACGGAGCCCTCGGGGAAAAAGATAAGGCGATCACCGAACTCGAAAAGGCATTTGAGGACCGCGACGTGGACGTTTCGAAAATGAATGTCCACCCCTATTTCGACGATCTACGTGGGGACCCGCGATTTGTCGCGATCGCAAATCGCGTAGGGCTACCCAATCGAAAATGAAACTCGCAAAAGACACAACAATTTCGCATTACAAGATCCTTTCCGCGATCGGCAAGGGCGGAATGGGTGAAGTATACAAGTCTTACGACTCGCGGCTTGATCGCGAGGTCGCCGTTAAGGTTCTTCCGGCTGAGATGTCGGGCGACGAGGACCGTCTGCGGCGATTCAAGCAGGAAGCGAAAGCTACATCGGCACTCAATCACCCAAATATACTCACCGTTTATGACATCGGCGAACACGATGGCTCGCCGTTTATCGTCTCCGAACTTCTCGAAGGCGAGGAACTCCGCCAGCGTCTTGACGAAGGGCCGATACCGCTTAGGAAGGCAATTGATCTCGCCCAGCAGATCGTTAGCGGGATCTCCGCTGCCCATGAAAAAGGCATAGTTCACCGCGACCTGAAGCCCGAGAATATTTTCGTCACCAAAGATGACCGTGTGAAGATCCTCGATTTTGGCCTCGCAAAACTCCGGGAGCCAAAGACCGAGATACATGGTTCCGAGGATGCCACGAAACGAGCCCTGACAGATCCCGGACTGGTGATGGGCACGGCCGGCTATATGTCGCCGGAGCAAGTTCGAGGACATTCGGTAGACCATCGATCGGACATATTTTCTTTCGGGGCGATACTTTACGAAATGCTCACCGGCCGCCGCGCTTTTCATGGTGATTCGATGGTCGAGATGATGCACTCGATCTTAAAAGATGATGTACCGGAGACTGCAGAAACGGGAATTACGATCCCGCCCGCCCTCGACAAATTGATGCGTCGATGCTTGGAGAAAAAGCCCGACCAGCGATTTCATTCGGCACATGATCTTGGGTTTGCCCTCGAGGCCCTGTCGATGCCCACCAGTTCGTCGGGCTCTGGATTCACTGCCCGCGACGTTATCTCAGAGAGCGAAATTCCGGCGAGCCATTGGAAAGTTCCGGCGATCGCTGCCGTGTTATTGTGCTTTGCTGCGGCAGGATTCGGGATGTGGTATTTCGGACTTTTGAGCTCAACGTTGGCATCCAAAGAATCAGAAGTCACGTACCAACCTTTGACTTTCGAAAAGGGATTCGTCTACGCCGCCCGTTTTGCCCCTGACGGGAGGACAATAGTTTACAGTGCCGATTGGGAAGGACAGCCCCGGCAGTTGTATGTAACTAGTCTTGATAATCCCGATTATCGCCCGCTCGGCTTTCCGGGTGCCGATCTGCTTGCGATCTCCCCCTCGGGCGAACTCGCCGTTCTTACCGGTTCGCAAGTGCTGCTTGCCAATCCATACTTCCGCACCGGAACTCTGGCAAAGGCGTCTTTAACGGGCGGAGCATCGCGGGCGGAACTTGAAAATGTCCAGTTTGCTGACTTTGGTCAAAACAATACGATGGCGGTAGCACGCACCGAGAACGGGCGTTCAACTATTGAATTTCCAGTCGGGACGTCAGTCACCCAGCGGACGGAGGTCTCGACACTTTCGGATTATGTTGTTCCACGTATATCGCGATCAGGAGATTACCTTGCCTTCTTTGACACCACGAAACCTTCAGCTTTTCCAGTGACAATTCTGGACGGGACAAAAAAACCGATCGCCAAGAGCCGTAGTTTCTTCGATTGGTGGGGACTTGCCTGGAGATCTCGAAGCGAAGTCTGGATCGCCGCGACTGAAACTGCGGGTCGAGACGTGGGGATTTTTAGTCTGGATACAGCCGGACGTGAACGAACGATCATTCGTTTCCCAGGTTCGGCTACTTTGCACGACATTTCTCAGAATGGAGATGTACTTATATCTGTAGACCGGAATGTTTCAGCGATCGAAATTATTGATGGAGAGGATTCAACGCCCAAAGATCGAACCTGGCGTGAATTGGGCAGAATCGGCGGAATTTCCTCAAACGACACCGTACTGATCAACGAAACCGGATACAGCGGCGGATCAAAGGGCTCATCTTATATATGGAAACCAGAAGCTATACAGCCGGTAAAGATCGCCGATGGGATCGGTCTTGCCTTATCGCCCAACGCTGACAAAGCACTTGTACTGGTACGAGAGCCGGAAAAGACGGTTTCGATAGTCCCAACAGGGCCGGGGAAGCCTCAAAAGTTGAATTTGGATTCGGTCGCTGAGATCGATTGGGGTGGTTGGCTGCCTGATGGCAGGATCCTGGTCCAGGCGAAAATAACTACGAATGAGGATTTTAGAATTTTTGTTCTAAATGCAGATGGAGAAATCCTAACGCCGTTACTCCCGGCTGGTGTTTCGGTCCCAGAACGGCGTGAAAGGTCGGGCTTTAACGGAGTATCGCCTGACGGTACCCGAATGGTAGCCGCCGATACCACCGGGAAGCCGGTACTTTGCGCGATCGATACCGGCAAATGCGAACCCGTAAATGGAATGAATAGTGCCGAAAGCCTTGCAGGGTGGAGTGCGGACGGGTCAAGTTTACTGATCTATCAAAGAAAACCGGGAGAGGTTGAGATCCACCGGCTTGATCCAGTCTCCGGCAAAAGATCACTCTGGAGAAAAATCAAGCCGGCAAGATCTTCAAGCTCGGGCGTCTATTCACTTTTTGTATCCGCCAAGGGAACGGTTGCCTATGGATACCAGGAAGAAATAAGCAAGCTGTACTTGGTCAAAGGATTGGAATGAGAACAATTTAAAAAATTGGTGGTACCAAATGACGGATGGGATAGTTGTAAAAGCATATGAAACGATGCCCTGAATGCAGACGCGATTATTACGACGACACCTTGTTGTATTGTCTCGACGATGGAAATCCCCTACTCGAAGGGCCGGCGAGCGGCTCCTCAAGGGGTGACGAACCGGCTACGGCATTATTGCACGATACCGACTCGCGCTCAGAAGCCGCGACTCGAGCCCAGATAACGACGACGGATGACACGGCGGTCTTGCCAGCCGGATGGGCTGACGGCCGAAAAACAGGGCGTTTTAGCAAACGCGGTCCGTTGGTCTTGTTCGCAGTTGGTTTGGTTGCATTCGGAGGTCTTGGTTACGGACTTTATCAGTTTCTTGAGAGTCAGGAAAATGTCCCCCCGAATTCTGCGAACACACTCAAAAGCAGGCGTTTGACCGGCGACGGAAAGACCCGCCAGGCAGTGATCTCGCCGGACGGGAAATTTCTCGCCTTTCGAACCGGGAACACGCTCCGCGTCAAACAGATCGAAACGAACAGCGAGGTCGAGGTGATCCCGAGTGGCGAATTTCCGGATGGAATGGGGGGCTTCATCTTTAGCCCAGACGGTAATTTTATTTATTTGGAGGGGAGAAAGGAGGGGAACACGGAGCGAAGCATCTACCGGACCCCTACGCTCGGTGGCCGGACCGAGAAGATCATATCGGACGGCTGGGGCGCCTCGTTTTCGCCGGACGGTCAGCAGTTTGCGTTTGCCCGGGGTAATGCAGACGGTATTGAGCAGGCGTATTTCATTGCCAATAAGGATGGCTCGCAGGAACAAAAAGTCGTCAGTCTAAGGGATAAGTCGAAGTTTTTTGCAATGTCTCCTTCCTGGTCACCCGATGGGAAATTTCTAGCGGCTGGAATTGGCGATGACTCATTAAATCCGAAACCCAAATTTATCCCTGTGACCATCTCGATCGCGGACGGGACGTTTGATCCGCTGGGCGAAAGATACTTTACCAGCTGGGGTGATATCAGATGGCACCCTGATGGTCAGACACTTTATTTTGTCGGTTCGGAGACTACCGGCGCACTACAGATCTGGGAGTTTCAGTATCCTACGGGTACCTCGAGGGCACTGACCCAATCTATTGACAATTACTATGGCCTTTCAATCACGGCTGACGGAAATTCGATCGCCACCATTCAGTCACGGCCGACCTCCAGCATCTGGGTGTCTCCCGACACCGATCCGGCGAATGCAAAACAGGTCATGCCTGATAGTTTCAATACGTTTGGCCTATCCTGGACTCCTGACGGACGGATCGTGTATGCCTCAAATCAGAGCGGTGACGCGGAGATCTGGATCATGGATCAGACGGGTGAAAACGCCCGGCAATTGACCAATGACCGCAAATTCAAGAGCGATTTATCCGTTTCTCTCGACGGACGGTTCATCGCTTATGGTGGTGCCGGCGGAAGACTCTATCAGATCGGCATTGATGGCGGGAATCCCATTGACCTGCAAGTGAATGCCGGATCCTTCGGTTTTTCGGTCGATAGCCAATGGATCATTTATTACGATTGGGTCGATCCGACAGGCTTTTCGATCTTTCGCATACCGACCGGCGGCGGAAGTGCAGTAAGGCTGACCGATTATGTAGCAATGGCCCCAAGATACTCGCCTGATGGTAAATACTTTGCCTGCAAACTATCGGACGAGAAGGCTCAAACCTGGGACCGGATCGCGATAGTTCCGGCTGAGGGCGGCGCCCCGGAAAAAGTTCTTGAGCTACCTGCCAACAGTGTCGGTCACCCGCGTTGGACACCGGATGGTAAAGGCGTCACTTATTACAACAACGGGTTCTGGGTCCAGCCGATCGATGGCGGTCCGCCGAAGAAGCTGGAGATACCTAAATATCGGTCAACCGGTTTGGATGATTTTGAATATTCTCTGGACGGAAAACAGGTCGCATTTGAGCTTGGCGAAACCACGTCCAACGCGGTTTTGTTAACGGATTTCCGATGATCATGCCAGACCAAAGAATGGCATCGGTCTGAGGCCAGCCGTATAGGCCGTTGAAATCATATGAAACGCTGCCCCGAATGTAGACGAGATTACGCTGACGACACCTTGTTGTATTGTCTCGAAGATGGAACTGCGCTTGTCCAGGGTTCGGTGCCGTCGCCGGATGAACCGCAGACGGCGATCCTGCATGAGACGGATGCACAGGGCGACGCCCCCACGCGGGCGCAGATACATACGACCGAGCAGACCGCGGTTCTTCCATCGGGGATTACGCCTGTCCAAAAAACGAGCGCTTTTGATAAACGGCTACTGCTCGCGCCGGTCGCTCTTGCTGTGATCGCTCTCGGCGGATATTTTGGCTATCGGTACTTGGGTTCGCCGACCTCGGGCCAGATCGACTCCATCGCTGTTATGCCGTTCGCAAACGACAGCGGCGATCCCGGGATCGAATATCTTTCGGACGGAATGACGGAAACGCTGATCAACAGTCTTTCGGGCATCACCGACTTACAAGTGAAAGCCCGATCGTCGGTATTCCGCTACAAGGGAAAAGAATTCAAGCCGCAGACGGTTGCCTCCGAACTTGGTGTCCAGACGCTTTTGACCGGGCGAATCGTTCAACGCGGCGATCAACTGATACTGAATTTGGAATTGATCGATCCGGGAACGGAAAATGTTCTTTGGGGAAACCGGTATGAACGCAAATCCTCGGAATTGGTCGCCCTTCAGACGGAAATTACCAAAGATGTTTTAGGTCAACTGAAAAGCCGTCTATCGGGCGAAGACAATGCAAAAATAGCGGGCAGCAATACAGATGACAGCGAAGCGTATAAGCTGTACTTAAAGGGGCGTTATTATGCGGAAAAGCGAACCGGAAAAGACCTCTTAAAATCGCTCGAATTCTACGATCAGGCGGTTGCGGAAGACCCGAATTACGCACTCGCCTACACCGGCCTTGCTGAATCTTACGGAGTTCTCTCGATCTACGGCGTCTCAACTCCAAAGGAAACAATGCCGAAAGCCCGCGAAGCCGCAACGAAGGCGTTGGCACTCAATAACGATCTGGCAGAAGCTCACAGTGCCTTGGGAAATGTGCTGTTCCGGTATGACTACGACTTCGAAGCTGCCGAAAGAGAGCTTCAGCGGGCAATTGAACTAAACCCCAAATATGGATTCGCTCATAATTGGAATGCCGAATTGTTAAGTAATATCGGGCGGCACGACGAGGCCATTAGATCCATTCAAAGGGCATTGGAAATTGACCCCTTATCCCTGACGTTTAATCGAGTCTACGCCTTCATTTTGTTCTATGCTGACCGATTTGAAGAGGCGGAAGCGCAACATAAGAAAACGATCGAACTCGATGAGAATTACGCGGTCACGTACATGGATTTCGGCAATCTTTATGAAGCCCGAAAAGATTATGTGAAAGCGGTCGAGATGTTTACAAAAGGCCTCGAATTGAGCGGAAACCGCGAACGTGCGGAGGAATTAAGAGGAGCCTTTAGCAAAGACGGTTGGACAGGCTACTTGCGAAAACGGATCGAACTTGCGGATTCGAATACTGACGCGAAATTTTATCAGGATTCGACGATAAAACCATACTGCTTTGTCGGCCTCGGACAGAATGACAAAGCACTTGATGAACTGGAAAAAATATTCGAAATGCGTTACACCGAGGTCGTCGCGATCAAGGTAGATCCGTTGCTTGACCCGCTCCGCGAGGAACCGAGATTTAAGGAATTGATCAGAAAAGTCGGCTTCCCCGAATAACGATACCTAAGTCCTCCCCGGGGTTGGAACTGCGGAATTGCCGTTATGCCCTTTGCCCATCTGTCTTTTCTAATTATTTGGCGGCCCAAACATTATCTCCAATGTCCGAATCGGGGAACCTTCCAAACGGATCCAGAGTAATTTTGCTGATCTTGCGTTTTCCAAGATCAAGCTCGGCTTGAAAATCGCGGTCGCCGTTGAACCAGACATCTTCATTCCATCTTACGATCGCGGTTTTATCGTCCGTCATTTTCGCGTTCGGCATTGCTTTGATCTTCTCAGTGCCGTCAGCGAATTCGACTTTGAGCACGACCGGCGAAGGCATTTCGCCAGCTTGATGGACCGTAACTCTTGTCTTGTCGCCTTGCGAAACGACCTCTTTGATCGAGCCGTTAACGCTCTCTGTGGTGAAGAGCCAGTAATACCAAAACCAATTCAGGTCACGGCCAAGCTCTTTGTTCATAAAGAAGGTGAAATCCCAGGGCGACGGATGTTTGAACTTCCACGTTTCCACATATTTCTTGAGGGCCGCATTCATCGCGTCGTCACCGACGATTCCGCCCAGCATCGAAAACATCAACGGTGCTTTGTTGTAAGTTTGAAAACCATAGAAAGTGCCGCCATAGTTGGCGTTCCACATCATCATCGGTTCGTCTTCGTTGCCGCTGATCCTGCCGTAGTTCTGCCCCAAACGATCAAGGTCAAAAGGTCTCCCACGGGCATCGGCATTCGAGAGAATATTTGAATATTGATTAAACCCTTCGTCCATCCAGCCGTAACGTGTTTCGTTGGTTCCCACCATCATCGGTATCCATTGATGAAAAGTCTCGTGATCGGCGGCCCCTTGATTTGAGTTGATAACCATCGGATATTCCATTCCGGCACTTGGGCCATCCTGCAGGGTCAATTGCGGAAAGGCATATGGGATCAAGAGCTTGGAATAAAACTCCAGAGCATGGCGGGAATTTTTTCCGGCGTTTGCAAAGAAACGTGCCCTTTCGGGGAGGTAGAACATATGAACGGGAATAAACCCCTTTGTCGGAATGTTTGCCCGTGTGCTGCGCCAGACAAATTCATTCGAGGTTGCCCAGGCAAAATCGTTGACTCTTTCCGCCATGAAATGCCAAACATTTCTTTCCCGTGGTAATAGTGCTTTGCCGACTCCGCGTTCGTCTTCCTTGACGATCATTACTTCTTCGTCGGTCTTTAAGGCAGAAGCAAGGCGTTCACGAACAAAGGGAGCGACTGCTTCACCGGCATTTTGCAGCACGCCCGTTCCGCTGACGATCCATCCGGCGGGAACTTCGATCTTGACATCAAACTTTCCGTAATTGTTGTAAAATTCCGAAGGTCCAAGATAGAGATTTGTATCCCATCCGCGCAGATCATCGTATTTCGCGAGACGCGGATACCATTGCGTCGGTTGGAAAAGCTTGCTCTCCCAACGCTGGGTCATACGATGTCCCTGACCACCCTCGCCACCGGGTAGTTTTGTCCGCCAATCAATTTCAATGGTTGCTAAACTACGTGGCTCGATCGGTGTTGCGAGATTTACAGTAGCGACCGTTTGATCTAACCCAACGACAAACGCTCTTTCCACCTTCTGCGGTGCCTGCTGGCCACGTTGGCCCGACGGACTTGATCTCAGTTCAATTTCAACGCCATTGATCTTAATTCGGGTGACAACCATTCCATCCGTCGTTTCCGCCGGAACGGAAAAACCGCGCGGCACGCGGGGCCGATAGATATTGTGGTCGAGCCGCAAGACGATCTGGTCAAGACGGTCGGGGCTATTGTTATGAAGTGAGATCGTTTCGCTGCCGGTGATAGTTTGCGTTGCGGGATCGAGACCCGCATTTATCGAGTAATCGGCTTCCAGCTGCCAATACTTCGCCCCGGGACGGCCGGAGGTGTCTCTCGTGCCGGCCCTATAAGCCTTTTCAATTGAATTCGTTAGCGGAATATTCCGGCGTATCGCTCGCTTTGCCGATGCTCCCGAATCCTTAAGGATCGCAGGATCCAGAGGCGTTTCGGTCGTCTGTACCTGGCCAAAAATAACATAATGGCTTAACAACAAGAGTCCTATAAAGATCTTTGATTTCATAAGATACCTTCGAAAATCTATTTCAGAATTATCGGGATCTCGGCAATTGTAAATCTTTAAGCGTCGAGATGCGAACTTTTGTTCCTGGAGAAGATGATCCTAAGTGCGCGGGGTTGCCGAGGAAGATAGGAGTTTCGGAAGAAACGGTGGTTTGGCAAAACAATGTTATCTTGATCGTGATATCCTGCCTTGCTTAAATTATGAAGAGATGCCCTGAATGCGGACGAGATTACAACGACGATTCGCTGATCTTTTGCCTTGACGACGGGTCGGAGCTGCTCTTTGGTCCGAAGTCATTCGACGAACCGCAAACAGCGATCCTGCATTCGACCGACGTACCGGGCGAGGCTGCGACCCGGGCGCAGATACATACGACGGAGCAAACAGCGGTTCTACCGTCGGGGGTCGAGGAGGTCCCGAGATCCAGTGGATTCGATCGGAGGCTGATGATAATTCCGTTGGCGCTTTTGATCGTCGCGCTCGCCGGGTATTTCGGTTATCGATACTTCGGGCCGTTCGGTTTGACGCAGATCAACTCGATCGCCGTGATGCCGTTTGAGAATCGGAATTCGGATGCGGATACGGATTATTTGTCAGACGGTTTAGCGGAATCTTTGATCTATCGTCTGTCGCAACTTCCCGATTTGAAAGTGAGTCCGACAAGTTCAGTTTTGCGTTACAAAGGTAAACAAACTGACCCCAACACTATCGCTCAGGAACTCGGTGTTGATTCGGTCTTGACCGGTCGTATTGTTCAACGCGGCGACGATCTGAATATCAGCGTCGAACTGGTTGATGTGCGGAGCAATAAACTGATCTGGGGCGAAAAATACGAACGGAAGATGTCGGAACTGCTGACGACGCAAAGACAGATCACCACCGAGATTTCGCAGAATCTGAAATTAAAATTGTCAGGTAATGAAAAGGGATTAAAAAAGCCTTACACCAACAGCAACGAAGCGTATCAGCTCTATCTAAAAGGTCGGTACCATTTAGCCAAACGGACCAAAGACGATATGTTGCGGGCGATGGAATACTATCGGCAGGCAACTAAACTCGATCCGAATTTTGCTTTGGCACAAGCACAGATTGCCGAAGTTTATGTAGGTTTGCCCGCTTATCCGTTTCTTACTCCCAAAGAGGCAATTCCGCAGGCAAAAGCGGCTGCCTTAAGAGCAATAGAAATTGATCCGACTTTAGCCGAAGGTCATATTTATTTGGGATATGTGTTATCGGTTTATGAGTGGAATTGGGAGGAAGCAGGGCGTGAATTTAAGCGTGCAATCGAACTCGATCCGAATAATGCTGACACATATTTTCGTTATGGACATGTTTACTTGAGCCCGCTTGGGCGGCATGACGAAGCAATTCGTGCTGTGAGTCGGGCGTTGGAATTAGAACCGCTCGACCTGTTAAAAGGTGTAGTTCTTTCCGAAATGTTTCACGTAAGCGGGCAGGATGATAAGGCAATCGAGCAAGCCAAAAAAATTTTGGAACTTGAACCTGATTTTGTCCTAGGCTCTCATAATCTCAGTCAGGCGTTAATTACCAAAGGAAAGTACCAAGAGGCTCTCGAAGTTTGTGAAAAATCGTTGTCAAAGAATCCGAATAGTCAACTCATCCTTCAACTTGTCGGTTACGCTTACGCCAAAACGGGACGTCGGGAGGATGCGGAAAAAATTATCGAAAAATTTAGGGAAATAGCCAGAGCCGAATATGTCCAGTCTTATCATATTGCGAGTATCTATGTTGCGTTGGGAGATCACGACAAAGCCTTCGCTGAACTCCAAAAATCGGCTGAAAACAGGGACTGGGAGTTTCATCAACTAAATGTAGATCCGCTCATGAATCCGCTACGCGGCGATCCGCGATTTAACGTGATGATAGGGAGACTGAATCTGCCGGAATGAAATTATGAAAAAATGCCCGCAATGCGGCCGTGAGTATGACAATACGATGATGTTCTGTCTCGATGACGGAGCGGAGTTGCTCTACGGCCCGGCTTCGTCAGAACCGGGAGCAGTAGCGACCGGGTTTGCGTCCGACGAGCCGCGGACCGCGATCCTGCATGAGACAGCTCCCCCTAACGAACCGGCGACCCGCGCGCAGATACATACGACGGAGCAAACAGCGGTTCTACCGTCGGGGGTCGAGGAGGTCCCGAGATCCAGTGGATTCGATCGGAGGCTGATGATAATTCCGTTGGCGCTTTTGATCGTCGCGCTCACCGGGTATTTCGGTTATCGATACTTCGGGCCGTTCGGTTCGACGCAGATCAACTCGATCGCCGTGATGCCGTTTGAGAATCGGAATTCGGATGCGGATACGGATTATTTGTCTGACGGTTTGGCGGAATCGGTGATCTTTCGGTTGACGCAGATCCCCGATCTCCGGGTCAGCCCGACAAGCTTGGTTATGCGTTACAAGGGGAAGGATACTGATGTCGCCAAGATCGCATCAGAACTCGGCGTAGATGCGGTGATGACCGGACGTCTTACCAAGCGGGGCGACAATCTGAACATCACGGTCGAACTCGTGGATGCCCGCACCAACAAATCGCTCTGGGGCGAGCAGTATGAACGAAAGCTTTCGGAACTATTGACCACCCAACGCGAGATCGTCACCGAGATCGTGGGCAAGCTGCAACTAAAACTGTCGGGCGAAAGCGAGCAAAAGCTGGCGAAGAAATACACCGACAACCCGGAAGCCTATCAGCTTTATCTGCAAGGTCGTTTTCATTGGAACAAACGGGACACAAAGGAATTTGAGAAAGCCGTTGTGGCTTTCAATCGAGCGATCGAGGTAGACCCGAACTTTGCCCTGGCTTACAGCGGATTAGCCGATAGTCTTAATCTCATGCCCATCTACGGCGATTTCAGACCGAAAGACTTTAGACCCCGAGCCAAGCAAGCCGCACTAAAGGCCCTCGAAGTTGACCCGAACCTGGCGGAAGCCCACGCTTCATTTGGACGAATTCTTTATGATTATGAATACGACTTTGCAGGGGCCGAAAAGTCACTCAAACGGGCGATCGAACTCGATCCGAATTACGCATCGGCTCATCAATGGTACTCCGAACTGTTGTTGGCCAGCAGCAGACACGAAGAAGCGGTCAGAGAGATCACGAAAGCCGCCGAACTCGATCCGTTTTCGGAGATCATCAATTGGGCGATGCCGGAATATTTGCGCCGAGCCGGACGCACCGAAGAAGCAAATTTACGATTCACAAAGCTCAAAGAGCTAATTCCCAATGAATCCCCTCGTCACTTTTGGGTAGTTTATTCCGATTTTCTCTATAACCTAACAGGAAAAAACGTGTGGGAAGTAGAAGGACAGACATCGTTCGCGACGGCTCGAGTAGAACCTGAGGATTTTGCGAAGTTAAAGGAAGCCTACGAGAAAGGCGGTTGGGATAGCTACTGGCTGATGCGTCAGCAAATACGCATCGAACGACTTAATTCCCGGCAGGCCAGCGATCCAAATAATTATGTTAGAGCAATTGATTACGCGATTGCCTACGCTTTGGGCAGGGATAAAGATAAGACTATCGAATATCTGAACAAAGCGTATGATGAGCGTCCCAAGTACATGCTTGAGATAAATGTTGATAAAACCTGGGAATTCGTGCGAGACGACCCGCGATTTAAGGAATTGGTCAAACGAGTCGGGATCCCGGAATAGAATATGAAACGATGCCCCGAATGCAGACGGGACTATTACGACGACAGTCTGCTGTATTGTCTCGAGGATGGAGCCGCGCTCGTTCAGGGTTCGGTGCCGTCGCCGGATGAGCCGCAAACAGCGATCCTGCATTCGACCGACGTACCGGGCGAGGCTGCGACCCGGGCGCAGATACATACGACGGCGGCAGAGCCGCAGAGTAGGGTTGGAGAGCCTTCGGAAAAGCACAGCTTTTCCGCAAATAGGGCGGCCAAGCCGCTTATGATCGCGGGCGGTGTCTTGCTACTGCTGGTCGCTGGGTTCTTTGGCTACCGGTATTTCTACTCCGGAGCCGTGCAGATCAACTCGATCGCCGTAATGCCTTTTGTCAATGAAAGCGGTAATGAAGATGTTGAATATCTTTCAGATGGCATGACCGAAACTCTGATCAGTAGTCTGACCAAGATCCCGGGTCTTTCAGTGATGGCGAGAAGTTCGGTTTTTATTACAAGGGTAAGAATACAGATCCGCGACAGATCGGAGAAGAGCTAAATGTCGAGGCGATCTTGCTCGGACGTGTTACTCAGCGGGGTGATGATCTCAAAATCAGTCTGGAACTGGTTGATACAAAGACGCTGGCGGCGATCTGGAGCGAAACCTACGACCGCAAGATGAGCGATCTTGTCACACTTCAAAGTGAGATCGCCCGCAATGTTTCCGATAATCTGCGTTTGAAATTGACGACCTCAGAGCAGGAGAAGGTAGCCGGATCAGGCACTGCGAGTTCCGAAGCCCAACAACTATATCTGAAAGGACTCTTTCATTTTAATAAAAGATTTGGGTCGGGAAATGGTGAACAGGAAATGGAGAGGAGTGTCCGTTTTTTCAAGCTGGCAATTGAGAAAGACCCGAACTATGCTCTGGCTTATGCCGGACTTGCTGCTTCCTATGCTTTGATGCCGTACCTTCATAACTACAGCTCAATAGAATATCTGCCCAAAGCGAAAGAAGAGGCACAAAAAGCCCTCGAACTTGATCCGGATCTGGCGGAAGCCCACGCCGCCCTCGGTAATGTTTTGCTTTACTCATACGATTGGGAAGGAGCCGAACGGTCATTCCTGAAGGCGATAGAGATCGATCCGAAATATGCCAAAGCTCATCAGTGGTATGCGGACTACCTCGCAACCAAAGGTATCTTTGATGAGTCTCTCAAGAATTTTGACAAAGCTCTGAAACTCGACCCCTTCGATCTGGTGACCAACGACTCTAAAATACGCACCCTCCTGCATGCCGAAAAATTTGATGAAGCGTTGAGTCAGGCTAAAAAGTTTATCGAACTATTTCCTGAGAGCCCTTTCGGACATGAGTTTCTATTCTCAGCTTATAAGGGGAAAGGGATGGAACGGGAAGCGATGGAGCAAGGGTGGATCATGTTAAAAAAACGCGGAGACTCCGAAGCCCAAATCCAGGAAACGAAAGATGTTTACAAAAAAGAAGGTCTCGATGGAGTGCGGCGGAAACAATTGGAACGTCGATTGGCTGGGATAGAGACCAGATTGGAGAAAGATAAAGATGCGTTTATACGATATCAACCTATTGCCGAACCCTATGCGTTTATGAAAGACAAAGAAAAAACGCTTGAATATCTAAATAAAGCCTATCAACAACGCGAACCTGAATTAACGGATCTGAAAAAAAGGCGGCAGTTTGGTTTTCTGAGAGATGAGCCGGAATTTCAGGAGTTACTTAAAAAGATCGGATTTCCCGAATAGATATGAAACTTGAAAAAGACACGACAATTTCGCATTACAAGATCCTTTCCGAGATCGGCAAGGGCGGAATGGGTGAGGTTTATCTTGCAAACGATACGAAGCTCAACCGGAATGTGGCGATCAAGTTTTTGAGCGAAGAATGGAGCAAGGATTCAGACAAGCTGAATCGCTTTGTTCAGGAGGCTCAATCTGCTTCAGCGCTTAACCATCCAAATATAATAACGGTATTCGAGATCGGGGAAACCGCTAACGCTCAGTATATCGCGCTTGAATACATCGAAGGCGAAACACTTACGACACGGCTTAAGAAAGAGCTGAAGTTTAATACCGCGCTCGATATTGCGACGCAGATCGCGTCTGCTCTCGACGCGGCACACGCGGCCGGGATCGTCCACCGGGATATCAAGCCGGACAACGTGATGATCCGCAAGGACGGTCTCGTAAAGATCCTGGATTTTGGTATCGCCAAGCTTACTGAAAAAAGCTCGCCGGATATTGAATCAGAGGATAAGACCGCGGTTCAGGTGAACACGTCGCCCGGAATGATAATCGGGACCGCCAACTACATGTCCCCGGAACAGGCGAAAGGCCGGCCCGTCGATTCGCGCACGGACATCTTTAGTTTCGGCGTTGTGTTGTATGAAATGGTCTCTGGTTGGCTTCCCTTCGAGGGCGAGAGCTCGCTGGAGACCATCGGTTCTATCCTCAAGGACGAGCCGAAACCCCTGCCTTCGCACGAGGTTCCCGCGGATCTGGTGAAGATGATCGGCAAGTGCCTCCGGAAGGACCCGGATGAGCGATACCAGACGATGAAGGGTCTTCTTGCGGACCTCAAGGAAACGAAATCGGAGCTCGAGTTCCAGGAGAAACTGGACAGGACGATCCAGCCGGAAAGGGCGGAAGCGGGCACCCAGGTCTTTGAAGCCACCACCGCGGCTGACGCTCAGCATACGACCTCATCTGGAAGCACCAACGACAGCATTACGATCAGGCGTTCGAGCGTCGGCAAAGTGCTGACCGGCGTTGCCGCGGCTGTATTGATCGGGGCGATCGGCGTTGGCTATTGGTATCTCACAAGCGGCGTCGGTAACCAGATCGAATCCATCGCCGTGATGCCCTTCGTGAACGAAGGCGGAAACGCGGACACCGAATACCTCTCGGACGGGATGACCGAGACGCTCATCAGCAGCCTTTCCAAGCTTCCGGATCTGAACGTAAAAGGGCGCTCTTCGGTCTTCCGCTACAAAGGAAAAGACGTGGATACGAAGACGATTGCCGCCGATCTGGGTGTGCAAGCAGTGCTCTTCGGTTATGTGACCCAGCGGGGCGATCGACTTTCTCTCAGCCTCGAGCTGCTCGATGCGGCGACGGAGAACGTGATCTGGAGCGGCAAGTATGATCGCAAACAGGCGGAAGTCGTCTCGCTTCAAAGTGAGATTGCCCGGGACGTGTCGGACCAGTTGAGATCGAGGCTGTCAGGGGCGGACGCGGCGAAGGTCGAAATGGGCAATACCGCCAACCCCGAGGCATACCGATCCTATTTGCAGGGGAGATTCTTCTGGAACAAACGTACCGCTGAGGATCTTCAAAGAAGCATCGGGCATTTCAACAAGGCGATCGAGCTTGATCCTTCTTATGCCCTCGCCCACGCGGGTCTGGCAGAAACATACGCGGTCTTGTCCGGCGTCAGTTCGGTCCCTCCGGACGAAAGCTATCCGAAGGCCCGGGCCGCCGCGAAGAAAGCACTTGAACTGGACCCGAACCTGGCGGGACCGCATGCCGTGCTCGCGAGCGTACTGCAGTATTACGATTGGAACCAGGCGGAAGCGGAAAAGGAATTCAAGCGAGCGATAGAGCTGGATCCCGATTACCCTTCCGCCCATCAGTGGTACGGGCAGTTCCTGATGCAAATGGGCAGGATCGAAGAAGGAATAGCTGAGTCGGAGCTGGCTTACAAGCTTGATCCTTTCTCGCCGATGATCAGCTCGAATCTGGGAAGTGCCTACAGGGACGCTGGTCGATATGACGACGCGATCGCACAGTTCAAGAAGTCGCTCGAGATCCAGCCGGATTTTGGAGTCGCCCTGATCCATCTTCTTCAAGCCTATCTCGCTGCCGACAAGTACGAGGCCGCGATCGATCAAATAAAAAGTGGAGACTTCCCGGCGGAGAAGGCCAGAGAGTTAGAACAGTCATTCAGGACATCAGGCAAGCGTGGTTTTTGGCAGTTTTTCCTTGAATTGCATCAGGAAGCAGACAGCCCCGAAGATGACGACTTGTGGCTTGCTCAGATTCACCTTGGTGTTGGCGACAAGGAAAAGGCACTGGATATTTTGGAAAAAATGGTCGCCGACGGAAGAGGCCTTTTTGGCGTTGCCACGCTAGGAGCGGAAGTAAGATGGGAAGATCTGCGGGACGAACCTCGCTTCAAGGCGTTACTGAAGAAGATAGGACTGATTGACTGAGGACCGTAACGCGGGCTTTAGCCCGCACGAGGACTGAGGACCGTAACGCGGGCTTTAGCCCGCACGATGACTGAGGACCGTAACGCGGGCTTTAGCCCGCACGAGAACTGAGGGAGGTTAGATTCTATGGTAACGTTGTCAAATTCTTGGCTCAGTCCTCGGTCCTTTAATCTCAGTCCTGAGTAGCTATGCAGCTTAAACCCAACACCTTGATCTCTCATTTCAAGATCCTGTCCGAGATCGGAAAGGGCGGAATGGGTGAGGTCTTTCTCGCCGAGGATACCAAGCTCAATCGAAAGGTCGCGGTTAAGACGCTGCCCGCGGAATTTGCCGCGGATAAGGAACGGATGCGCCGTCAGGGTATAAAGGCGATCGAGAAAGGCGACGTGGTGCTTTTCTATACCGGCTGGCTCAAGCTGATCGGCAAGGATAACAAACGGTTCATTACATCCGGCCCAGGCCTTGGCCGCGACGGCGCGCGCTATCTCGCATCGCGCGCCGTGGCGTTGGTCGGCATGGACACTTCGAACTTTGAAGTGATCCCGTTCGAGAACTGAGCCGGTATCTACGAGGTCCACCAGATCTTACTCGCAATGAACGGCATTTACATTCTTGAAAATATGAACACCATGGAACTCGCTAAGGACAAAGCGTGGGAATTCCTATTCACGCTCGGCGCACCGCGCATAACCGGCGGCGTGCAGGCGATCATAAATCCGATAGCGATCAAATAAGACTAACAACTCAAAAGAAAAAACCATGAAACACTACACGCGCAGACAAGCTGCATCGTCCAGTCTTATTGCGATGGTTTTGATCACATTCCTGATCCTGTCAACGATCTTCCCCGTTGTGATAAGGGCTCAAAGCGCCGGTGAATTCGACGTTGTGCTCGCCAATGGACGCGTGATAGACCCGGAATCCAATCTCGATGCTGTCCGGAATGTTGGCATTCGCAACGGGAAGATCGCGGCGATCTCGACGCGGCCGCTTCGCGGGCGCACGGTGGTCGATGTGAAGGGACTCGTTATCGCTCCCGGCTTTATCGACCTGCACGCCCACGGGCAGGATGAAGAGAATAATCGATACCAGGCGCGCGACGGTGTGACGACTGCGTTAGAGATGGAGGTCGGCGTGTCGCCGGTCGATCCATGGTACGCCGCACGCGAAGGCAAGTCGCTCATCAACTTTGGCGCGACTGTCGGCCACATCCCGGCTAAGATGGCCGTGATGAAGGACACCGGCAACTTTTTGCCTCGTGACAATGCGATCAATCGCCCCTCTACCGCCGACGAGGTCCGCCAAATTACCGACCTGATCAAAAAAGGCCTCGACGAAGGTGCTGTTGGCATAGGCTTTGGCATCAATTACGTGCCGACGACGACGCGAGCAGAGGTGTTCGATCTGTTCGCGCTCGCGGCTGAACGCGGTGTTGCCAACTACGTTCACATGCGCTTCGCCGGAGCGAAGGAGCCGGGAAGCGGCATCGCAGGATTGCAGGAGATCTTGGCGGCCTCGGCGGCGACGGGAGCCTCGCTTCACGTCGTACACATAAACAGCATGTGTCTGGCGCAAACAGCCACGTGCCTGATAATGATCGAAGGCGCGGCCCGACGCGGCATGGACGTCACGACTGAAGCCTATCCATACACAGCCACACAAACGCGGATCGAATCGGCCCTCTATAACGATGGGTGGCAAGAGAATTTCGGCATCACCTACAAAGATCTGCAGTGGGTGGCTACAGGCGAAAGACTGACGGCCGAATCATTCGAGAGATACCGCAAGCAGGGCGGGCCGGTCATCGGCCATGCGATCCCCGAAGAGGTCGCACGCATGACCGCCGCCAACCCTCGAGTGATGGTCGCCAGCGACGGACGGCTCGAGAATGGGAAGGGGCATCCCCGAGGAGTCGGCACTTTCGCTCGCGTGCTGGGGCGGTATGTTCGCGAGCAGAAAGTTCTTTCGTTAATGGATGCGATTCGCAAGATGTCGCTGTTGCCGGCACAACGCTTGGAAAAGGTCGTGCCCGCGATGCGGAACAAAGGACGGATCAAGGTCGGTGCGGATGCTGACCTGACCGTCTTCGATCCGACGACCGTGATCGACCGCGCGACATTTGAAAACCCGGCGCAGTACTCGACAGGCATCGCGCACGTGATGGTCGGCGGTGTTTTTGTCGTGCGTGACGAGAAGCTCGTCGACGGCGTCAAACCCGGAAAAGCCGTCCGGCGTCAAGCAGGCCGCAATTAAGCCGTAGTAATACAGCGAACAGACATTGCGCCCTTAGCACAACGCAGGACACCTATCAGATATGAAATTTATAAAAGCTTTTTCTCTTATCTGTATTTTGGCGGCCGCTTGCTTCGCTCAGGATGGACCGGCGGTCAATGGCGATCGCCTGAACGCGAGCCTCCGTGAACTGGCCGAATTCGGCAAGACCGCGGAGAGCGGGACCAACCGCGTCGCGTATTCGGCCGAGGACGTAGCTGCGCGTCAATACGTAATGGGACTGATGCGCGAGGCAAAGCTCGATCTATCGATAGACGCTGCGGGAAACATCATCGGCCGCCGGGCCGGCAGCGACCCGTCACTCAAGCCGATCATGATAGGCTCGCACATCGACTCTGTCCCGATGGGTGGGCGCTATGACGGGCAGGTCGGCTCGATGGGTGCGATAGAGGTAGCGCGCACGCTCGCCGAACGGAATATCGTGCTCAGACATCCGCTGATCGTCGTGATCTTCCAAAATGAAGAGGGCGGCACTATGGGCAGCTCCGCGATGGTCCGTGGCCTCACGCCCAAGACATTAGACTCGGTGTCGAACAGCAAGAAGACGGTGCGCGAGGGCATTCGTTTTATCGGCGGCGACCCCGAAAAACTGTCGAAGCCGCTTCTGGCGAAGGGCGATCTCGCGGGCTACCTCGAGCTTCACATCGAGCAAGGCGGCCGGCTCGATCAGCAAAAGATCAACATAGGAGTTGTCGAGGGCATTGTAGGCCTGCGCTGGTTTGATATCACGATAAACGGCTTCGCAAATCACGCCGGTACGACGCCGATGGGCCAGCGGCAGGATTCACTACTTGCCGCGGCGAAGTACATCGAGGCCGTAAACCGAGCAGCACGCTCGATCCAGGGAGCACAGGTAGCCACGGTCGGAAAGATCCAGGCGTTTCCAGGGGCGACCAATGTCGTTCCCGGCAAGGTCGTTACAAGTCTCGACGTTCGCGATCTGGATCCGGCGAAGATCGAGGAAGTGCTCAAGAAAATACGGGAGTCGGTAAAACTGATCGAGGAAGAAACCGGTACAAATTTCGAATTTAAGGAAACGGCATCCTCCAATCCCGCCCTCGCCGACGAGGCGTTCAAGGCCGCGATCGACGCTTCGGCAAAGGCCTTGGGACTGACGACTATCGCAATGCCGAGCGGTGCCGGCCATGACGCGCAGGAAATTGCCGATATATGCCCGGTCGGTATGATATTTGTTCCGAGCCGCTCCGGCATTAGCCACAGCCCGAATGAATTTACCGAACCGTCGGATATCACGAACGGTGCTAACGTGCTGCTTCATAGCTTGATAAGGCTGGATAAGCAGTTGGCGAAATAATCTCTATTAATGGCCGCCCACGCACGGGGGGAACGAGACGCCGGGCTTGATGTAAATTCGCTGAACACGCTTATGCGTTGATGACTTTCATACCTTGTGAGGGACAAGTAAATGGCAATTACCGCACCTACGAAATTTGCTCATATCGTTTACCGCACCCGGCGTTTTCAGGAGATGCTGGACTGGTACTCGACCGTTTTTAATGCTCGTGTTCAATATAAGAATCCGGCGCTGGCATTTATGACCTACGACGACGAGCACCACCGCTTCGCGTTCGCGGACATGGACGTTCTCCAACCTGACGGCAGCGAAACCGAAAAGAGCGACACTATCGGTGTTGACCATGTCGGGTACACACTCGGCTCGGTGGGTGACCTGCTGGAGAATTACGCATCACTCAGGGAAAAGGGCATCTCTCCCTATTGGTGTGTTCATCATGGAATGACCCTCTCGATGTATTATGCGGACCCGGACGGGAACCAGATGGAATTCCAGGTAGACCTGATGGATTCGAGCGAGGACGCGAGCAAGCTGATGGCGACCCGCTTTGACGCGAATCCGATCGGCGTTGAATATGACCCCGAAGATCTCCTTGCGGGCTATCGTGCCGGCACGAAACCTGGCGAGCTGCTGAAATTCTACGAAGGCGGCCCGGTGTCGCCCATCCGCGGGGCCTTCGCGAAGCTTGTCGGTTCGGCATGATACCGGCTGCGGCCTTATTTTCAACCGAGGAGAGAAAATTTCTGTCCGCATTTGCCCTCGGTCTCCGTCTAACAGTAACGGACAAGATCAAATTCTTGTGGTTATCAGATAATTTGAAGGAGCAATTTTAATGAATCCAAACAAGGCATTATGGGAAAAGGGAGACTTCACACGCATTGCGGACTCTATGAGAAACAGTGCGGACGAGGTCATCGAACGTGTCGGGGTCACCGAGGGAATGAAGGTGCTCGACTTGGGGTGCGGCGACGGCAATACGGCGATCCCGTCGGCAAAACGCGGTGCCGACGTGCTCGGGGTCGACATTGCCAGCAACCTCGTTGAAGCGGCAAAGAAGCGGGCGGCGGACCTGGGCATTTCAAACGTTCGCTTTCAAGAGGGTGACGCAACCGACCTGAACGAACTCGAGGATGACACGTTCGACCTGGCTATCAGCATTTTCGGGGCGATGTTCGCGCCAAAGCCGTTCGATGTGGCAAAAGAAATGGTCCGGGTGACCAAACCCGGCGGCCGGGTGGTGATGGGAAACTGGATCCCGAACGACCCGACGTTCGTTGCCCAGATCCTGAGGATCAGCTCGGCATATTCGCCCCCGCCGCCCGAGGGTTTTATAAGCCCGATGACCTGGGGTGTGGAGGATAACGTCGTCGAGCGATTCGAAGCGGCAGGTGTCCCCAAAGAAAACATCTCTTTCAGCCGCGATACTTATACGTTCGAGTTCCCGGGGACCGCGCCCGAATATGTCGATCTTTTCAGGACCTACTACGGCCCGACGATGAACGCATTCGACGCAGCCGGGTCCAATGGCCGGTCAGAGGAACTGAAGCGGGAATTGGAAGAATTGTTCGCCGCCCAGAATCGGTCCGGCTCCAATGACAACCTGTCGATCCCGGCTACGTTCCTCCGTGTTACGGTCAACGTTTGATTTGTTAGACCGTCAGCATTATCTCGGCTAGGGGTTTCCGCTCGATATCAGGGACCTTCGCATCGTCCGCCGGATAGCCGACCGGGATGAGTACGAAGGGCACCTCGTTCTTCGGGCGGCCCAATATTTCCTGAAGGAATTTCATAGGGCTTGGCGTATGCGTCAGCGTCGCCAAGCCCATATTGTGCAAAGCGGCGAGCAGCATCCCGACGGCGATGCCGACGGATTCCTGCGAATAATATGTCGGCTCGGTCTCGCCGTTCTCCTGGATAGTGGTGATGCGGAAAACGACTATCAGGTACGGCGCGATCTCGAGGAACGGCTTGTGCTCGTCGGTGCCGAGCGGGGCAAGACGCCGCAGCCATTTCTCGCTCATCCGGCTGTGGTAGCTCTCGTGTTCTTCCTTTTCGGCTGCCTTGCGGATCTTACGTTTGACCTCGGGGTCGCGAACGACGACGAATCGCCACGGCTGCATGTTGGCTCCCGAAGGCGCCGTGCCGGCCGTGGCGATCGCCTTCTCGATCAGTTCGAACGGGACGTCCCTCTCAGAGTAATCCCTGACCGTGCGCCGACGCTGCATCAGATCATGGAATGACCCGGCCCGATCCGATTGTTCGGTCTCGTCTAGCCGGATAAATTCAAGCGGTAGGAACTTCGCCGTTGCCATATCTTCTCAGGTGGCTAAGCGGAACCGGCCGACCTTTCGCCGGGGCGGATCCTTACCGTCCAATCAACAAGTTTCTGCAGCATGTCGGCAATGAACTCTTTCGTTTTCTCGTCGGTCAATTCGCCCTGCTCGTTGAACTTAGAGGTGCAATTGTTGATCATCACCTCGGGCTTGTTCAATGGATGCATGTTGAGAAACACCATGATCTGGCGAAGATGATACTGCATGCGGGCCGTCCCGATGGCCCCGGGCGAGGCCCCCATGATCGCGGCCGGTTTGCCGTCCCAAGCGCTATCGCCGTAGGGCCGTGAGGCCCAATCGATGGCATTCTTAAGGAAACCGGGGACCGAATAATTGTACTCCGGCGACGAGAAAATCACGGCATCCGCCTCGCGGATCTTCCGCTTTAACTCCGTCACCTTTGCAGGCGGGTCTTTCTCACTGTCCTGATCGAAATTGGGCAGTCCGGAAATATCGAAGATCTCGATCTCCGCATCCTCCGGCACAAGCCCGGCGGCGGCTTGAAGCGCGGCCGTGTTGTACGAGCCTTTACGAAGGCTCCCCGAAATTCCAAGTATCCTGATCTTATCTCCCACTGTTCGTTTACCTCCTTTCTTGTCCTGATAGTTTTACATTCAATGACCAAAAACTCCATTGCGGCCCGACGTGCGGGAACCGGCTGATCGGTTGAATATATGTTTTTCGCGTTAGAATACGGAACGGATGCCGTTTTTCTCTGGCGTCAGCGCCGAACGTCTTTGAATCGGCCGAACGGTCGTGAGCCCTTTCGGGATGTACAATTTGGGGGCGCTTATTGATATAATCCAGGTGTTGCGGACTTATGGACCTTAGAAAGGCAATTCTGATCTTCGCCGGGACCCTTTTCGTGGGCCTCGGGGTTTTGGGTATGTTCCTCCCGTTGCTGCCGACGACGGTGTTCCTCCTGATGGCGGCATACTGTTATTCGCGGAGTTCCGAAAAGTTCCACACCTGGCTGCTCAACAATCGATTTTGTGGGCCGTATATAAGTAATTACAAGTCCGGCCGCGGCATCTCGATCAGGCAAAAAGTGAGCACCATCGGCGTGCTCTGGCTTTCGATCGGGTTCAGCATCTGGATCACAGGGAGCGGCTTCTGGATCACCCTCCTGCTTCTGGCGATCGCCGCCGGCGTTACCATCCACCTCGTGATGATCAAGACCTACCGGCCCGAGGCCGAGGCGGCTCCGGCCGAACCGGCGGGCGAACTCCCGGCCTGATCCGTGTTGGCTCGCGGCCCTTGTGACTTCCTGAAGTTTGTCCTACCATCTCTCCTGTACCACTAGAAAAGAATTCGGGGAAGATTAGAATGGGAAACTCCGCAGTCTCGACAAATGACGCTCGCAGCGAATTCGTGCTGCCGGCATTGGGCACCAAACCCGTGGCGATACAGCTTCTTCTGCTGTTTGCCGCCGCATTTCTTTTGCCAGCAGGGGCACATGCGCTCGGGTTGCCGGTGCGGTCGCTGCTGCCGATGCACTGGCCGGTGATCTTTGCGGGCCTGTGTTACGGGTGGCGATCTGGAGCGATCATCGGGTTGGCGGCACCGGTGCTGAGCTTCCTCATCTCGGGTATGCCGCTTCCGCACATTCTGCCGTCGATGACCGTCGAACTTGCGGCTTACGGATTCTTGGCCGGCTTTGGGCGAGAGTATCTGCGGCTGAACTGGTTAGCGGCGACGGCAATGGCTTTGATCGGCGGCCGGATCGTATTTCTTGCGATCGTTTTCTCGACGCGTGCGGTGCCCGAATCCTTCGGCAACTACATCGTCGCAGCCATGCTTCCCGGCATCTGGGCCGCTTTGGGCCAGTTGGTCGTCCTTTCGCTTCTTGCCTGGTGGTTTGTCGGTCGGCAGTCCGGCTCCGATACATAGCCTTTTTGCCGAATATTCGGATCGGTTAACGGCCGATCGGCGCAATTCAGCATCAGCAAGAACCCGGCCTATCGCCGGGTTCTGTTTGTCTGCCCGATCAAATGAGGCTAACATCGTTCACGTCCCACGAGCATCCCGAGACAGGAGGCCCGATACCCCATGAGCTGGAAGAAAATACCGTTTTTGCGTTGGTCGTTTTGGCGGATCCTGTTCGGGATGAGGCATCTGACGACCGAGTGGCAGGTGGGCGACGGACGCGAAGCAAGACTCGCAGAATACGTCACAAAAAATGCGAAACCCGGCGACCTGGCCGACGCGATCAGTGTCGTCGACGAATACGCTTACAACGAGAGCTTTCTTATCAACGTGGGTGACGAGAAAGGCAAGATCCTCGACGACGCCGTTCGCCGCGCAGAGGCGAAGAAGATCCTCGAACTCGGGACCTACTGCGGCTACAGCGCGATGCGGATGGCGGCGGCCGCTCCCGACGCGAAGATCTATTCGATCGAGTTCAACCCTGACAATGCCGAGATCGCCCGCAGCATCCACCGCCACGCCGGCGTCGGCGACCAGATAACCGTGATCGTCGGCACGCTCGGTGATGGGGGCAAGACCGCCGACGCGCTCGAAACCGAGCACGGATTTACCTCCGGCTCCGTCGATCTCGTCTTCCTGGACCACGCCAAGGAAGCCTATCTTCCGGACATCAAAATGATCGTCGAACGCGGCTGGCTTCATCCCGGCTCCATCGCAGTCGGCGACAATATCAAATTCCCCGGCGCCCCCGAATATCACGCCTATATGAAGGAAAACGAAGGCACGCTCTGGAAGTCCGACGAACACAAGACCCACGCCGAATACCAGACAGTGATCAAGGATATTGTGTTAGTTTCGGAATACCTTGGACCAAAATAGCCTGTCTATCCTTTTCGCCGAAGTTCTATTATCCGCTTTAATAGTTGAGGCACCAGCGTTGCCGTCTTTATGAGTGACCCGCTGGCGAACTTCGTGGCAAATCCGCGGAAAGTTTCAACGGCGGTTTGTGAGTAAGGCATCCACCAGGCGTCGGGGAGGACGGCGAGGCGGTTTGTGTGGATGTGCTGCGGTTGGACGAGTTCCATCATTCCTTCCAGGCCGTGGGTTCGTCCGCGGCCGGAGTTCTTGAAACCGCCCCATGGTGTTTGCCCGATGCCGTGTGTGTAGAGCACCTCGTTGATGCAGACCGACCCGGCTTCTATCTGCTCCGCCACGCGGCGACCTTTTGCATGATCGCGGGTCCAGACGCTGGCCGTCAGCCCGAATTCGGAGTCGTTCGCAAGGCGGACCGCTTCTTCTTCCGTTTTGAATGTGGCGATAGGCAGCGTCGGGCCGAACGTCTCTTCCTGCATCCCGCGCATGTCGTTCGTCGCACCGGTGATGACCGTGGGCTCGTAGAATAGGTTCGGAGTCCCGCCTTCAGGCGGCTGAGATCCGGAATGAAGCCGACCAAAGTCGGTACTCCTGACTCCGCCGGTCTCGATCGTCGCACCCGCCTCGCGAAAATCATGAACGTGCTGCTCAACAATGCGGATCTGCCGCTCCGACGACATCGCCCCGATCGAAACATCCTCCTCGTCGCCCTTCCCGATCTTCAGCTCCCTGGTCTTTTCGACGATAAGGCGGGTCAGTTCGGCGGCGGCTCCCTCCTGCACATAGAGCCTTTCGACCGAAGAGCAGGATTGGCCGGCATTGCAAAACGCACCCCAAACGGCCGCCCCGGCCGCCAGTTCGAGGTTTGCGTCGTCAAAGACGATCATCGGGTCCTTGCCGCCGAGTTCAAGTACGACCGAGGTCATGTGCTCGGCGGACGCGGCAAGGATCTTCTTGCCGGTAGCGACGGAGCCGGTGAACATTATCTTGTCCGGGGCCGCATCGACCAGAGTGCCGCCGGTCTCGCCTGCACCGGTGACTATCTGGACAAGGCCGGCTGGAGCTCCCGATTTTTCAAATATCTCACCGATCTTCAGGCCGACCAGCGGGGTCAGTTCCGAGGGCTTGATGACCACCGAGTTCCCGGCCATCAACGCCATCGCCGCCTCGCCCAATGGGATCGAGAACGGGTAATTCCACGCCGGGATGATGCCCACCACGCCCAGCGGCTTGTATACGATCTTCGACGAACGGCCCAGCAGCGAGTAAAGCCCGATGCCGACCCGTCGCGGCTTGAGCATCTTCTCGGCACGTCGCGCGACCCACTGCATTAGATCGAGAACCGGGGCGATCTCCATTGAAAGAGCCTCGGACACGGGTTTCCCCGATTCTTCGGAAATAAGGTCTGCGATCGCGTCCATTTCGTCGAGCACCGCTTCGCGGGCCCGCATCACGAGAGCCTTCCGTTCGGCGAACGACGTAGTTTTCCACTTGTGGAAAACTTCCCGTGAACGTTCGACCGCGGCCCGAACCTCTTCCTCACTGTGAACCGGGACGCGGCCCAGTTCGCGGCCGGTCGCAGGGTTCACCGAGACGATCTCGTTCGCGGCTGAGATAGATGCAAGCGGTGCAGACATGATCAGCCTTCAGCATAACCCAGCGGCGGAAAATTTGTAAGCCCCTTCCGCGCCCGGGTTGGCGAAAATCGGGCCGTCGGCTAAAGTGTGATTGAGACATTTTACCCAGCCGACTATACAGATCCTGAACAATGGAAACAGCCATTTCGAATGAACTGCCGATCAAAGAGATCCGGCGCGAATTCCCCGCGTTGCTGAGGGAGCACAACGGTTTTCCGGTCGCTTATTTCGACGGCCCGGGCGGGACGCAGGTCCCGCGCGCGGTCGCCGAGGCGATGACGGACTATCTTTTCAACCACAACGCCAACACGCACTGGGAGTATCCGACCAGCAACGAGACGGATGCGATCATCGCGGATGCCCGCACGGCCTTTGCGGAGATGTTCAACGCGTCGGCGGAAGAGATCGTTTTCGGGCAGAACATGACCTCGCTCACGTTCCATCTTGCTCATGCATTGGGACGAGGTTGGGCGGAGGGCGATGAATTTATCGTGACCGAACTGGACCATCACGCCAACGTGGATACCTGGAGATCGCTTGAACGGGACCGCGGGATGGTGTGCCGAGTGCTGCCGTTCGATACCGAGAGCGGCCAGTTGATGCTCGACAAACTTCCCGGCCTTATCAATGAAAGGACGCGGATCGTCGCCATTGGTGCCGCGTCGAACGCGATCGGCACGATAAACGACTTTGCCGAGGTGTGCCAACTGGCCCGAACCGCCGGTGCCCTTTCCTTTGTCGATGCCGTCCATTTCGCCCCGCATAACCTTATCGACGTCAAAGCGATCGGTTGCGACTTCCTTGCCTGCTCGGCCTACAAATTTTACGGGCCACACATCGGCATCATGTTCGGGCGAAAGGAGCTTCTTGAAAGTACGGACTTTCCGAAACTGCGGCCGTCGCCGGATGAAGCTCCCGAACGGGCCGAGACGGGAACTCTTGGCCAGGAAGCCATCGCCGGTGCCGCCGCCGCGGTCGATCTTATCGCCTCGATCGGCACCGGAAGCAGCCGCCGCGAAAGGCTGGCGACCGCGTTCGCCCGCATGCACGCGAAGGATAACGATCTGACCAGGAAACTCTGGAACGGGCTTGCCTCGATCGCGAATGTCCGGGTCTATGGGCCGGGGCCGGACGCACAACGCACTTCGCTTGTTTCGTTCACGATAGGCGAGATTCCCTCGGCCGACGTCAGCCGGCGGTTGGCAGAAAAAGGGCTTTTTCTTTCTCACGGCGATTTCTACGCGGCGACGGTGCTGGAACGGTACGATATCGAGGAGCAGGGCTTCGTTCGTGCAGGGATAAGTGTTTACACCACCGCGGAGGAGATTGACAGGCTTATAGAAGCAGTCGGCGAGATCGCCGCAAGCGTTTAGATGGATTGCCGCCGGAGAGTCCTCGGTTTTCGCTTTGCCGAAGCCTCGCTCGCGGGGTCCGACGGGTCGACATCGCGGATCAATATCAGATCATTGTTCACCGTCCCCCGGGCGAGAAGCATCGACCTGCCATCGTTCGACCAGCGGAAATTGAAGATCCGGCCGGCTTTGTAATCGGTGATCTGTTTTGCGGGCGATCCGTCGATCGGCTGCCGCCAGAGGTTGAGGGCACCGTTCCGGTTACTCAAAATGGTCAGTTCGCGGCTGTCAGGCGCCCAGACAAAGCCGTTGATCAGATTGAAATCGACGGTCTGCTCGATCTTCCCGAATGCCGGGCCATCGAGCGTGGCGATGTGGAGCTGCTTGCCGAACGTGACGAGGTCGTAGCTTGCAAACGCGATCCGCTTGCCGTCCTGCGAGAGACGCGGGTGAAAGACGCCTCGGGCCGGATCTTCGTAAAAGACCTCGGATCGGCCGCCTTCGATCGGGATCCGCATCAGCCTGTATCGTTCTTCGTTTGCAACCTGCCGCTGGAAAATTACCCAGCGGCCGTCCGCCGTCACCTGCGGGCTGAAATCGGCGAAGTCAGGGTTGTCCTCGGAGATCGGAACGGCGTTCGAACCGTCGGCGTTCATCTTCCAGATGCGTGACCGGCGGTCTTTCTGAAGGTTAAAGACGATCGTCCTTCCGTCCGCCGAAAGAACGGGGTCGACCGCAAAACCGTTCTCCTCGAAGAGCGGCCGGGGATTGCGGCCGTCCGCATCCGACGCCCAAAGTTGTGCGGTCCGTCCTTCGTTGCGAGAGAACACGATCGAGCCGTCAGGCAGCTGAAGCAGCCCGGAACGACCCTCGGTATTGCGGCCGTCCGATGTAAGCTGGGTCGAAGCTTTGTCCGAGATCCCGTATCGCCATATCGAACCGGTCGGGTCGCCTTTGATCGTGACCATCGTCCGGCCGTCGGCGGAAATGCCGAGATCGACGTAGTCGTTCAGGTCGTTCGTGATCTGGTGCAGGTCACCCGTCGCGTACGATGCCATCCAGATCTGGACAGGGTCGTTCAGCGTTTGCCGGGCGGTAAATACGTAGCCGGAGCCATCGGAAAGCCAGGCGAAATTCGAGACCGAAAGAAACTCCCGCCGGTTCAGCGGCCTGAGCGACCGGTCTTTCATGCCCACCTCGACGATGTCCGTCTTGTTGATAAAACCGCTTTGCCGGGTGCCCGCACCGACAAGCAGACGCTGGCCGTCGGGCGAAAACGCGAGGCGCATCACGAAGAAATCATAATTCGTGGCCGTGGTGGCAAGGAACCGGGCCTGCTCGAGCGTTTCGCTGTTAACGAGGATGATGTGGTCCTCGTTCGATTTCGGAACGCGGCGGATAAAAGCGAATTGTTTGCCGTCGGGAGTAAATGCCGGCGGGCTGTCGACGTCCTCGACGACGAGCTTGGGCGTACCCCCCAGTGCGGGCACCTGGTAGAGGGTGCTGACGGTCGCATCGGGACTCGTTTGCGTGTAGTAAACGTAATCGCCGCTTGGGGTGAAAGTGACCGACTGCAAATTCAAATTGGTCGGCGGGACAAGCGTGATTACACTATCGGTTGCAACCTGCCGGACGACGAGGCTTCGGCTTCCGAACTCGCCGCTGACATAGGCGATGTATTTGCCGTCGGGCGAGATCGCGGGCTGCATCACACGCCCGTCCGTGCTAACCCGCGAAATATGGGGTTTTACAAAAGCGGTCTCCGCAAGCCGCTCGGAACCGGCAAGAAAGTAGTAGGCTCCGACCCCGACCACCGATAAGAACGCTATGAGCAACGCGGCACCGGCCGGGATCAAATAAGCGGTCCGCGACTCGATGAACGAATGCTGCGGCGACGAGACAGCGGCCGTATTCAGCCCGGTCGGGTGGTTCCCGCTCACCGTCTGGTGGATCATCGTCGGATTCTCGGTGAACGCGGGATCCGAGATCACTTGCGCGGCACGCTCGCCGCTGTTGGCATGTTCAAGGGCATAAAGCAGGTCCTTGATGTCCAGGGCAAAGTCTTTTACGTTCTGATACCGCTCTTCGCGGTCCTTTTGAAGTGCCTTTCGGATTATCCGCTGCAGCTCGAGCGGCACGTTCGGCAGGATCAGGCTGAGCGCAAGCGGCTCTTTGTAAACGACCGATGCAATGGTATCCGCGGTCGATTCGCCGTCGAACGGCGGATTGCCTGAAAGCATCTCGTAAAGGACGACACCGAGGCTCCAGATGTCGGTCCGCTCGTCGACCTCGCGTCCGCGGGCCTGTTCGGGCGACATATACCTCGCACTTCCCATCACGGTCCCCGGAACGGTCTTGTTGCTCGGATCGTTCTCAAGAGCTCCGGCTGGGATGAGCGGCTTTGCCAGGCCGAAATCGAGAACCTTCACGATCGAATCGCTCCGGACCATGATGTTTTCCGGCTTGATATCGCGGTGTATGATGCCGGCGGCGTGGGCCGCGACCAGGGCGTTGGCGGATTGTTCGATTATCTTGAGGATCCGCGGTAGCGTGATCGACTCGTTCCGCATTATCTCGCGAAGCGTCCGCCCCTCGACGAACTCGGTCGCGAGAAAGCTGCCGTGCTCGTTCTCGCCGATCTCGTAGATCGTGATGATGTTCGGATGGTTGATGGCCGAAACGACGCGGGCCTCCTGGCGAAAACGGCCGCGGCGGTCATCGTCGGACATGAATTCGTTTGGAAGCAGCTTGATCGCGACGTCGCGGTCGAGTTCGATATCGCGGGCCGAATAGACCTCGCCCATACCTCCCTCGCCGATCTTCGACCGGATCTCATAGCGTCCAAAATGGGTTCCCGCAAACATTTGATCCTAACGCGTCAACTCCTCTTATCTAGGAACACCGCGCCAAAGCGGCTTGTGACAAAGTGCTGACTTCGAGCAAATTGCAAAGACCTTCCTGAGGGGTTAAACGTCCGGGCTTGAAAAAAGTTGCCAAACTTACGATCTAGTCGTCGGACATACGTTTGTAAACGACGCCTTCCTTTACCGTACCTTTCGGTGTCGATTTTCGGACCTTAAGGTCTTTTCCGGAACGGAACCATCCGCCGCCAGTCTGAGAAAACTCGATAACTAACGGCGTTCCGCCGGTTTCGATCGGAGCAAAGGTTACGATCACGCGATCGCGGGCGAGCGTCCAATTTCCCGAACGCACGACATTTCCCCGATTCTCGTATTCGCCGGTCATAAATGCAGACAGGTCGGATTTGAGGTCGAGCAATTCCACAACCCGGCCACTGGCCCCGATCTCTTCACGCCGGTAGGTCCCAATGTAACGGTCTGTGTCCTGGAAAGATATCGATCCTGATAGCGGTCCCGCGCTCGCGGATTGGACCGCCACCAAAAAAGGAATGGCTAGAAAGATCGCAGAAATTAAGATTCTAGCAATATTTTGATTTAACATTTGATTTAATCTCTTACAGCACTTAGACGCAGAGATCTCACCAAATGTTGTAAATAAAGGGCTGTCAGGCCAGTTTCTCGATCGCCGCAAAGGCTGCGTCGATCGCTTCGCTGAGCTTTTCGGCATCGGGGCCGCCGCCTTCGGCCATATCGGGACGGCCGCCGCCCTTGCCGCCGAGGATCGGAACGATGTCTTTAACGATTGTTCCGGCCTTAACCTTGTCCTTTAGATCGTCCGAAACACGAACGATAAGGCTTGCTTTGCCTTCGTCCTTGCGGCCGAGCACGACCACGCCCGACTTTAGCCGGGCCAAAAGCGTGTCCGAAAGCTGGCGCATCCCGTTGGCATCCAGCCCTTCGACGATCTTGCCGATCACTTTGACGCCGTTGATATCGCGGGTCTCGTCGCCGTTGGAAGAGGCGCCGCCGATGGCCCCGGTCGCGATCTTCAGCTTTAGATCATCGATCTCACGCCGCGTCCGTTTCAATTCGTCCTGCAGCCGCCCGATGGCCGCCGGCAGGTTGTCGCGTTGGGTCTTCAGCGCCTCGAGGCTCCGGTCGATCAGTATTTCGTCTTCGCGGAAACGTTCGAACGCATCGAAGCCGGTGATCGCCCTTATACGACGCACGCCGGAAGCGATCGCTTCATCGGACGTGATCTTAAAGCTGCCGATGTCGCCTGTCGCCCGGACGTGGGTACCGCCGCAAAGCTCTCGCGAAAATTTGCCGTCGCCGACGCTCAGCACGCGGACCTCGGAACCGTACTTCTCGCCGAACATCGCCACCGCCCCGCTCCGCATCGCCTCTTCCAGGGCCATCATGTTCGTCGTAACCGGTTCATTCTGAAGAATATAGCGATTCACGAGATCCTCGACCTCGCTTATCTCGGCGTCGGTCATCGGCTGGTAATGCGTGAAGTCGAATCGCAGATAGCTCGGCGCGACGACCGAACCCGCCTGCTTTACGTGAGTACCGAGAACCTCTTTCAACGCCGCATGAACAAGGTGTGTCGCGGTGTGATTTCGACGCGTGGCGTCGCGTTTCTCGGCATCGACGATCGCGGCCACTTGGTCTCCCGGTTTCAACGAGCCTTTTTCGACCTTCACTTTGTGAATGATCAGACCGGCCAAGGGCGAGTAAGTATCGGCAACTGTCGCCCGAAGGTCAGTTCCGCCATGGGCAGCAGTCGCGTCGCGCTGCGTACCCAGGTCGCTACCGCTCCCGGTTCCGACAGGATCACCCAAGCCGCTACCGCGGGTGGTACCGACAAGAACGCCGGTATCACCTACCTGTCCGCCGGATTCAGCATAGAATGGTGTTTCGTCAAGCACGACGCCGCCCTGCTCGCCCTCGTTCAAGACATCCAACTGCTTCTCGCCATCAAGTATCGCAACGACCCTCGACTCGTCGAAGCGGGTGGTATCGTAGCCGTGGAATCTGTTGGATCCGACACGTTCGAGCACCTCGGCATAGATCGGGCTGATCTCGGACTTTCGCTGCGTTTGCCCGATACCGGACTGTTTCTGCAGCTCTTGGAGGGCGTTATCAAACCTGGAGTTGTAATCGTCCTCATCAAACTCTATCCCGTTCTCTTCGAGGTAAACGCGGATCAGATCACGCGGCGTCCCGAAGGTGTCGTATAGCTTCGCCACCTGGACAAACAGTGTGTCGGCTGGCGTTTCCTTTGATATTTCCAGTTCGCCCAACCTGCCGAGTCCGACGGTCACGGTGTTCCCGAACCGTTCCTCTTCGAGCCGCACCATCTTGCCGATAAAATCGCGTTGGACCGACAGTTCCGGGAATGCGCCGGAGAACCGTTCGACCGCCAGATCGCATACTTTATAGAAAAACGCGTCTTTCAGCCCCAGGTGCTCGCGGCCGTGATAGATCGCCCGCCGCATTATCTTGCGCAGGACATAATTGCGGCCCTCATTGCCGGGCAGTATGCCGTCCGCGATCGCGAACGCGGTCGAACGGGCATGGTCCGCGATCACACGGCAGGCAAACTGTTGAATTTCGGTAAGACCTTCGTACGAACTCATAACCTTTTATTGTATTACAGGCGGAAACACGAGCGGTAATAGATCGGGTTCCAAGTTTCAGGTTTCAGGTTCCAGGTTCCGAGTTCCGAGCAACTTGGAACTTGGAACCTGGAACACAAACAGCCATTCCCTAACGGTCGTGTTTCTGCCCGAGGCCGCCGATCAGGTGAAGGATGACGCCGGCGAGCGAAAGGTAGATGCCCTCGCGGCTGAGGCCGGAGAATTGCTGAAGTTCGTATGTCTCGGACCGCCAGGCGACGACGAGGAAAACAGAAGCGGCGACAAGGACAGCGGATCCGGCGAATTGAAAGGCCTTTTGCCATCGTGCAGGCCGCGTTTGCAGGTAAACTCCCAATGAAATGTGGATCAGGGCATTGAAAAGTATATAGATATGCCTCGAACGCATCAGCAGCCGAAGGTCCTGGCCGATCGCCTCTTTATCCGGAAAATCGGCACGCATGAATTGGCCCGTGATCAGGAAGACGACGAACAGAAGTAAGCCGAAAATGAGGTGGAACCATTTCATTTTTCTACGGCATTCTCGCACCCTTTTATACAAGTTGCACGACGGATGCGCATCGCATTGAGTCTTTGGATTTGTGCTACAATCCTCGAATTCAATTTAACAGGAGGTGCCAGATGTTCGTTGTCAGGAGTGTGTTCAAGTGCAAGCCGGGTAAGGCGAAGTCCCTGATCGAAAAGTTCAAGGGCGCGACAAAACTAATGAGCGATGCGGGGCTCATCCAGAACGAAAGGATCCTTGTCGATGAGGTCGCGTCGTTCTGGACGGTCGTGATCGAAACCGAGGTCCAAGATCTGGCCGCACATGCGAAGAATATGCAGGAATACGGCTCGCGCGAAGACGTGCAGGCGGCGATGGCGGGCTATATGGACCTGGTCGACAGCGGTTACCGGGAGATCTTACGCATCGCTTGAATCCGGTATTTTGTTTACAAACTTCAGACCTTATTTTTCCGGAATGGGATCAATTTTTAACGTGCGCCTTTCCGCAAATATGGAACGTTCGGTGACCGCCGCTTTCCTTTGCCTCTCCATCACGTTTATGCCTCTTGCAACGCATGCACAGGAGAAATTCGCGGCGTTTCACAGTTCCTACGTCAAAGAACTTAACGAAGCAGGCGTCGTCGGCAGCAGCTTCGTCTTCATAAAAGACGGCAAGATCGTTGCCGAGACACACCACGGTTCCGCAAATCTCGAGAAAAAGCAACCCGTTGACGCGGATACGATCTACCATTGGGCCTCGAACACGAAGCCTTTCACGGGCGTCGCGATAATGCAGCTTCGCGACCGCGGGTTTCTGAAATTGGACGACCCGGTAACGAAGTACCTGCCCGAACTTCGCGACATTCACAATCGATTCGGGTCGATGGACGAGATCACGATCCGCCACCTGTTGACGCACTCGGGCGGCTTCCGCGGCGGCACGTGGCCGTGGAGGCAGGGCAAGGATTGGGAGCCGTTCGAGCCGACCAAATGGTCGCAGCTCGTGGCGATGTTCCCTTTCACGGAAGTGCTGTTCAAGCCCGGATCGAAGTTCAGCTATTCCAATCCCGGGATAGTTTACCTGGGCAGAACGATCGAGGTGATCACAGGTGAAGCGTACGAGACCTACATCGAAAAGAACATCTTCCGCCCGCTCGGGATGACGCGGAGCTATTTCGATACCACTCCGCCGCACCTGCTAAAGCATCGTTCGCATTCTTATTACATCCGCGACGACAAGCGGACGGAAGGGCGATTCGACGCCGACACCGGCATCACCGTCTCGAACAGCGGGCTGAACGCTCCCGTGGCGGACATGGCGAAATATCTGAATTTTCTTGTCGGAACCGGGAGCGGTGGCGACCGGGGTTTTTCGGTACCGCAGACTTTCCAGTCTGCGGAGGGCGACAGGCTGGAAAGCCTGTCGTACGAAACCGATAGCAACCGGGGAATGTACGAAACCGTCCTCAAACGCTCATCACTCGAAGAAATGTGGCGGCCGAATCTTCCGGCGCTCGTCGACGCAAACGGCAACACGGGCTTTACGACCGACATCGGTCTCATCTTCTTCCTAAACCGCCGTGAAAACCGCACCTTCATCGGTCATGGCGGAGACCAAAACGGGTTTCTTAGCTATATCGACTTCGAACCCGCAACCCGGCAGGCCTCGATCATCGTGTTTAATACGAACGTCATCTATCCGGCAAACACGCCAGCCGAGCGGGACGTGTTCGGGCGGTTGCGGCGGGCCATTCAGGGATTGTATTGATCGGGAGCCGAATGTTCACATGCTTTACTACCGCGAACTTGCACCACCATCTGAAATATCGCATCTCGCGTTCCTGTTCATGGAACTTGCGAGTACACCGCCGGGCGAACCGATCGAACACGAGCTTTTTCCTGACGGTACGGTTTCGCTCATCTATCACCGCAACCAGTTGACCGGTTCGGAAAAGCTTCTGAGCGCCGGGCTTCGAACCACCCTGGCAAGAGTCCCGGTTCGACCCGGCGACATTTTCTGGGGAGTAAGGATAGCCCCTGCAGCAGCCGCATTGCTCGTTGGCGGCGACCCCAAACTACTTCCGTCGAATTCGGTCGGCTTCCCCGAAGCGCTCGAAACGCTGGGGCGAGAAATGATAAAAGGGTTCAGAAAATGCCAAACTCTTGAAGACGCTGTTTCTGTATTCGCGGTCGGACTTCAGACGTTGAGCGTATCGGAAAGCGAGATCGACGAAGATATCGCTATGGCTGTAGAAATGATCGAAAGTTCCGGCGGACGGGACAAGATATCAGACATTGCGGACGCCTTGTCACTCAGCATGAGGCAGTTGCAACGGCGCTTCGCCGCATGTACGGGGCTTTCGCCTAAACAGTACGCAAGGCTTCGGCGTCTTTATCAAACGGCGACCGTTCTAGCCGGCCCAGAGAAGGTGAACTGGGCCGAACGCGCCGCCGCGATGGGCTTCGCCGACCAGGCCCATCTTTCGCGGGAACTGTCTGCATTAACGGGCAGATCGCCGCATTCGTTTGCCAGGCGAGTGCGAGCGATTAAGCACGGCAAGCTTGTAAAGTGATGTTGATCGTTTGGCGGGCCTATTGTGTTCGGGTAAGTTCCATCTCCATGAAACGGATCCAGGTCTTCCCGCCGTCGCGAGAGAAATCGCCTGTTTCGACCCATTTGCCCTCGGGGTTGATCCGCTGAACGAACTTTATCTTTGAGCCGGATTCCTTTACATCGAAGCCCCATGTGATCGACTTTCCTGAAGGCTCGATGAACGTCTCGCCTTCCTCGCCCGTTTCAGCCTTGTAGAACCGAAACCTGATCCTGTCAGAGGCGTGGTCGTAAGAGAAGACCCCGAAGGCCTGGTGGATAGGCTTTTCGGCACCGGTTTTTTCGTCCGTTGTGACTCCGCGGCCTTCGACGATCGCGATCTGCCCGTCGAGTTTGTATCGGAATACCTCGGTGACCTGTGAGGTGTGCTTCCCGCTCGGCGTAAGCGTCCAGCCCGAACCTTTCCACTCACCGGCAAGAAACTCTAGCTTCTTTAGTGCTTCGGCGCTCTTAGCCTTGTTCGGCCCGCTGCCCTGGCCGTTCACGCAGACGCAACAGATCGCGGCTATCAAATACACGTACAAACATCGTAAGTTCATATCGAAACATCCTCGTTTGGGTCTTGGTATGCTGGAAGGGAGAATAGCGCAAAAACAGAAGCAAAATCTTGAAGTTTTGCGACATCGACCGACGATTTTGTGATCGAACGTTTTGCCGGAATGAAGTCAGCTGACGCCGTTCTGGGGATCCCACGCCCCTTGAAGCTTTCTAATCAGCAAGATCTGCCCGCCGTGGTAAGCATTGTGAGCGTTCATGTTGGCGATCTCGATCTCTGCCAATTCATTACGCGGCGGCACCCGCTCGGCGAGCTTAGCGTCGTCTATGATTTCAAGCAGATCGCGCCACCGGGTCATTATCGCCTCGAAGCGTTCAAGATCCGCAGCCCAGCTTCCGCTCGGGGAAAAGAAAGTTTCGTCGTTGTTCGCGGCGGGCGATCCATACTCCACCCCCAGAACGCGATGGAGCAATGAGTTGTTGTCATGGCTGAGGTGGTTTACGAGCTCCCAGATCGAATGCTCGGTTCCCGCTGGTTTCCACGCGGCCTCCTCGGCCGTCAGACCGTCGACCGCGTTCTTTATCGCGACGAACCATTCGTTTTGGTCGTAGCAGACACCAAATTGATGCAGAAGAGTTTCTTTGAGCATCGCTACCACCCGCGGTGGATCTCCCACCGGTCGACGATCTCGCCGTTCTCCACAACATTAAAATGAGTGTGCTGGGCGGCGGTCAGGCATGAGTGGTTCGCGAGCACGCGGACTCGGTCGCCGACTTTGAACCGGCTGATCGTCGCCCCGTCGTCCGCCACCACTTCGCCGTGTTCCTGCGACAATCCCGTAACGCGAAGGCCGGTCTCGCTGCCGTCCAGGTCGAGCACGCGCCCGTAACCGCAGCCCGGGTCGAGGCCGACGGGGCCGCGGTCCTTTGAAAGTGCGATGGCTCCGGCGTCGATCACCAGTTTGTTGCGGAAAAGGTCACGATGAATGACGGCCGCGAGCACCGTCAACGCCGTATCCTCGAAAGTGCAGCTTCCTAGCGTCGCCTGAAAATTGTCGAAGAATATGTAATTGCCGGGGCGGATCTCGTCGATGCCATCAAGATGGTCGATCGTCGACATCGTCGGCGTCGAGCCGATACTGACCGTCGGCACTTCGATGCTCATGCCTCGCAGCCGTTCTGCAAGCTCGACCATCGAATCCCGTTCGTGCCGAGCGACCTCAAGAATTTTCTCTTTGTTCCCGGCGTCGTAAGAATGCCCGGCGTGCGTAAGAATGCCGACGAAGCTCAGGTTTGCTGCGTCAGAAATGGTTCGCGGTATCTCGACCGCCGCCTCCGTGTGCGGCTCCACGCCAACGCGATGCGTACCGCAGTCGATCTTCACGAATACATCGTATCGAACGCCCGCTTCACCCGCCGCAGCATCCAACGCCTTCACCGTGTCCGCATCGTCCGTCAGCAGGTTCAGCTTGACTCCGCTTTTCAGGATCTCGATCGAACTCGCGAATTTCCCACGTTCGATCGGCACGGCATAAGTAATATCCGAAAACCCATGCCGCGCAAACGCCCGTGCCTCTGCCAGCGTCGACACAGTGATCGCCCCGTCATGCCCGGCCGTCTGTATCCGGGCCACCTCGATACACTTGTGCGTTTTAATGTGCGGCCGCAAGCTGACGCCAGGTTCGCTCGCCTTTTCAATCATCCGAGCCGCGTTTCCTCGAACGCGATCGATGTCGAGAAACAGCGCCGGTGTTTTTATTTCGTGCATTCTTTGGTTTTTGCAACTTTAACGACGATTCAAAACTAATGCCTAACTTCGACTCGATCCGCCTTTTCACCTTATTGTGAGGCATTGCACTTTTCGGGATTCGAAGCTTCTGACCATCGGTGAAGTATATAGTGGTGTTATCCTTGAATTCCAAACGGCGCAAACGGTCGAGCATTCCCCATTCGGAATCAAGTATTGGATCAACCTCGACGGTCCGAATGTCAATCACATCCTCATAACGATAGACTCTTGGTCGGCCGGGCCAGAATCGAAACGAAATGTATTCTTCGAAAAAAACGATCTTCCGGCTCAACAAGCGTGCTGTGCTAACGACGACCGCAAGCGAAATGCAGGCAACAGCGAAACTAAGGAAAAAGCCCAGTCCACCGAGTCCCCGCCAACCCGTTACTAAAAATTATGTGGTTCCCGTAAATACGAGTGCCCCGCCAATGAGATAGCTCCATGCCAAAACAGGAGAATCGCGGCGTTTTAACAGAATCAAGCGTCGCCTCATCGCGCGCCTACTTCAGGAGTTTCCGCGCCTTTTTGACCACGTTCTCTACTGTAAATCCGTAATCCCGAAACACATCCTCCGCCGGGGCCGAGGCACCGAAGCGGTCGACGCAAAGCGTGTCTCCTGCATCGCCAACGTACTTTGCCCAACCTAGACTGACGCCGGCTTCGATGGCGAGGCGGGCCTTGATCATGGCGGGAAGCACGGATTCGCGATAACGAGCGGGTTGGGCGTCGAAGAACTCCCAGCAGGGCATCGATACGACGCGGGTCGGCGTGCCGGCCTTTTGCAGTTTTTCACGGGCCGCGAGGGCGAGGCCGACCTCGGAGCCCGTTGCGATCAGGATCAGTTTCGGTTCGGCCGGGTTTCCGCTGGCCGTGGCTGCTTCGGACAGGATGTAGGCGCCTTTGTGCAGGCCCTTTGCGTCGGCGTACTTCTTACGGTCGATGAGGGCGACCTTCTGCCGAGATAGTGCGAATGCGGTCGGGCCCTCGGTTCGATTCAAGGCCGCACGCCAAGCCTCGCGAACCTCGTGAGCGTCCGCGGGCCGGATCAGGGCGAGGTTCGGGATCGCCCGCAGTGCGGCGAGGTGTTCGACCGATTGATGCGTCGGCCCATCTTCACCGAGGCCGATCGAGTCGTGCGTAAAAACGAACAGCACCTGGATGTTCGACAGCGCCGCCAGGCGGATCGCCGGACGCATGTAATCCGAGAAAGTCTGGAACGTGCCGCCGAACGGGATCACACTGCCGTAAAGCGCCATGCCGTTCATCGTGGAGCCCATCGCGTGCTCTCGTATGCCGAAGTGGATGTTGCGGTTGGCGTAGCGGTCGGCCTGAAGGTCGGCGGACGATTTGATAAATGTATTGTTCGAGGGCGTCAGGTCTGCCGATCCGCCGATCAGCTGCGGGATCGTGTCGGCGATCGCGTTGATGACCTCGCCCGAATAGGCCCGCGTCGCTTTCGCGTCGACCCCGTCGAATTTCGGCAGGCTCTTTTCCCAGCCCTCGGGAAGCGAACCGCTCCGCGTTTGCTTTAGGGCTTTACCAAGTTCCGGAAACTCCTTTGTGTACTTCTTAACGTCCGACTCCCATTCCTTTTCAAGCTTCGGGCCATTCTTTACGGCCTGGCGGAAATGAGCGAGCACTTCCTTAGGAATAAAAAAGGTCTTGTTCTCCGGCCAATCGAGATTTCGCTTCGTCTCTTTGACCGCGTCGGTCCCCGGCGCGTCAGAATGCGCCTTGCTTGTGCCCTGCTTGGGCATTCCGTAACCGATGATCGTCTTGATGCGGATGAGTTTCGGCCTGCCGGTGCTCTTTTGTGCGGCTTTGATCGCTTCTTCGATCGCACGCAGGTCGTTGCCGTCCTCGACCACGCTCACTTCCCAGCCGCACGATTCGAACCGTTTCGTAACGTCCTCGCTGAACGCAAGATCTGTCGGGCCGTCGATCGTGATCTTGTTGTCGTCGTAAAGATAGATCAGGTTGTCGAGCTTCAGATGGCCCGCGAGCGAGGCCGATTCGTAGCTGACCCCTTCCATCAGGTCGCCGTCGGAACAGATGCAGTAAATGAAGTGATCAATGACGTTATGGCCGGGACGGTTGAACGTCGCCTGCAGATACTTTTGCGCTATCCCCATCCCGACGCCGTTCGCAAAACCCTGACCCAGCGGCCCGGTGGTTATCTCGACACCCGGCGTCAGAATGTTCTCGGGGTGCCCCGGAGTTTTCGAATGAAGCTGGCGGAAGTTCTTCAGTTCGTCGAGCGAAAGTCCGTAGCCGGTCAAATGCAGCAAGCTGTAGATCAGCATCGAGCCGTGCCCCGCGCTCAGCAAAAAACGGTCGCGGTTGAACCACTTCGGGTTCTGCGGGTTGTGCCTCAAGAATTTGGTCCAAAGCACATAAGCCGCCGGGGCCATCCCAAGCGGCAGCCCCGGATGCCCGGAATTCGCCTTCTGCACCGCGTCAAGCGAAAGCGTGCGGATGGTGTTGATGCAAAGCTGGTCGATGTCGGTTGATTTGATAGGTTTTGTGGCGGCGCTCATGTTCTCAATCTAACGGGAATATGCAGTTAAGTCTATTTCGGTAGTTTTCGGCCTTGATGATTCGATAATTGCGCGCATATTTAGGCATTTTTGCTTCTGGGTGCATTGTCCACAGGGTCGTGATCGTTTCATGGTCAACATCCGCAATTGCGAACGTCAATCGAGCAAGATCAAGTTTGCGGAAGGCAAGGTGGCGGTAGATCCTCTGAAGATATGCAATCTTGTTCGCTAGTCTACCCTTCTTATTAAATTCAATTGTGACGAAGCCTTCGTAACCTGGATTGTTTGAGATCTCGGCGAAGTATAAGTCCAACCTGCTCTCTAAAAAATAGCGGTCTTTCTTCATCTCCGAGTCACGGAACTGGTAAACTGGTTCTCCGATTGGATATGGAGCGACCCCAAACTCCGCGACGGCCAAAGCGGAACATTCCTTCGGCAATCCTTGAACTAAGACGGTTGCTTTGATATTTGAACCGGCGTCATCTTCTTCGGTCAGAATTTCAACCGCTTCCTTACCTTGACCCGAAACAATTTTTCCGGCGGAAACGAACCATTCGTACGATAAAGTACTGTGTTGGAAACTGCCGCCTGACAATACAACGGCTATTAAAGCTCTATCTTCTGGTTGGGTCAAAAGTCTTGGCGCGTTCAATCGGATTTGTGGGCAATCAGGGTTGTCGCTCTGCGCGGGCAGTGAAAGAGCCCACGAAAGCAGTAGAACGGCAACGGCCCAGAATTTGAAAAATGCCCGCACACCTATTTTTCCTATTTTGCCAATCGACATATGAACAAGCAATCAGGAGCAACTACTCTCTTGGCTACTTCGCCAGCGGATCAATGATCTTTACATGATCCGAAAACCGGCGGAAATCCTTGTCGACGCTTGCGACCGAAGCTTGATTCTCTACAGCCATCGCTGCGATGTGGGCGTCCATTACAATGTCGCCCCGAAGGTTCATTTCCTTCAATATTCTAGAATAAATTTCCCAATGGTCGTCGGTTGGCCCCACCGTCTGCACCATTGGATGCGACAACAGTTCGTCCACCCGATCTGTCGCATCAGCAATGTCCCAGGGACTCGCAAAGATCTTTTTGTTGGTCGATATCCTAAGAAAAGCGTTTGTCGAGGTCCATGTAACGCCTACCGTTTCTATGCTTTCCGACAAATATGTTTGAAGCCATTCGGACACCACGCGATGCTGCGGCAGATCTTCGACATAAGCGTAAATGAGGATGTTAGCATCGAGCAGGATCATTTATAGAAATCGCCCTCGACTTCGGATAACAATTTCCATACGTTATCGAAATTAAGCCCGGGTTTTGGTTTGGCGTTCTTCATCGGTCTTACTTTGAACGGCACGCGAACCACGTCCCCGTTGGCGGCCAGGCCTTTTCTCATCACTTCGTTAACGATCTGCTTGAACGATTTTTCCGGATGCCGTCGCTGAATGCGTTTCAGACCGTTGGCGATCTCGTCCTCTAATGTCAGCGTCGTTCGCATGATGCAGACATCATAACATCAAACTAAGTAGGCATCAAGACATCACATGGTTATAAACGTCTTGGTGCCGCTTTCGGGCTTTTTTATAGATCGCATGACACTTAGGGTGAAATTCGAGCTTCTCCCAAGTCACATTGTTATCGGCCGCCGGGTGTTTGCCGAGTTGGTCAAAGGCTTGCAAAACAGCACCGCGCATTGAGGCCTCGCGGGTGCCGGAGACCAACAGATCGCGGCCGAGGACATCGGCAATGATCTGCCGCCAGACCGGCGACGAATCAAGGGCACCGCCGGATGCGGCGATCTCACGGATGGGAGCGACCATTTTGACCTGGTCGAAGATCTCGGCAAATCGAAAGGCGACCGCTTCCATCGCGGCCTGCAGAATATCGATCGCGTCGTGCGAGGCCTTCAGCCCTAAGATCGCCCCCGAAGCATTCTCGTGATATCCCGTGCTGCGTTCGCCGAAAAAGAACGGCATCACGGTAAGGCCGTGTGCATCGGCCCCGCGGCGGGCCATTTCTTTTCCGATCTCAACGTCCGACGCATCGATCCGCAGGGTTTGCTTCAGCAGATCGTAAAGCCCCCCACCGTCCGACAATGCACCGCCGACTATTACTCGTTCGCGGTCGATGCGGTAACACCAAAGCCCTGGCGGGATCCTTTCGGGCGGGTCGCCCGCGTATGCGACGCGCATCGCTCCGGATGTGCCGATCATCAACGCCGCCCTGCCCTTTTTCATGCAGCCGGCGCCGATGTTGTTCGCCGCCCCATCGCCGATCGCTGGAAACCATCGAGTATCCTTCAATCTCGGCCAGCGTTTGGTGAATCTCGAATTCAGCTTGAATGTCGCATCGTCAGCGGCGATCGGCGGCAGGTTCTCGGGCTTGAGTTTTAGGAATTTAAGGAGTGCCCGGTCCCACTCGCATTTTCTGATATCGAACGATCCGGTCGCCGAAGCCATCGAAATACTTGTAGATGCTTCGCCGAAAAACCGCAGCGAAAGATAATCGCTTAGGCTGAGCCACCGCGCGGTCTTCCCCCAAACGGCTGGGAACTCCTTCTTCAGCCACAACAGTTTTACCGGCCAGAAGCTCGAATGAGATCGGGCCCCGGTGCGGTTATGTACTTCCGATTCATCGAACCTGCATCGGAGGATAGCCGCTGCATCGCGGCCACGCGTGTCTGCCCAGCCAAGGACCTTTGTGGTTGGCCTCCCTTTCTCATCCACGCCGACCAGGCTGTGCCAAAAGCAGCTTACGGCCGCGTGTGTGATCTCGCCCTTAACGTCTTCGGCCCTTAGGAGCATCTCATCGATCGCGCTGGCCACTTGATCGAGAGCCTCGCCCGCATCGATCTCAGCCTCGCCCCGGCTTTTCATTAGGCTTTGCCAGTCGCGTCGGACGAACGTCTTCGAAACTGATCTAGCCGCCGAGTCGAATAGACCAGTACGGACACTCGACGAGCCAATGTCGATCGATAGGATCAATTCTTTCGGCAAAATTGCGGGCTCCTCCTGTGATCGCGAGGGAATTTTTGAAACTTACGCATCAGGCGAATCGTTCTTTTCGAGGATACAGCAAAGACCGCAAGAGGCGGCGCTTGATGAAGAGCAAGATAATAGGACGGCTCCTGCTGGCGTTGTTGACGCTGTTCTCGGTCTTGATTGCGGTTATCTCTCTTCGCTATTTTTCGTTCGAACGGACCGACATTCTTACGGACAAACCCGACTGGATCTTTTCGAATCCACTCTGGCAGGCGGGTTTTTATCTGCACGTTGCCCTTGGTGCGCTTGCCCTGCTGATCGGCGGATTTCAATTCTTTGGAAGCCTTCGGGACCGGGTCACCGCCCTGCACAGGACGCTTGGAAAGATCTACGTCGCTAGCGTTTTCATCTCCTCGGTCGCGGGGCTTGGCATCGCGATATTCGCGGAGGGCGGCATCTTCGCAAAGACGGGTTTTGCAGGGTTGGCCATCGCGTGGATGTATTCGAACTTTCGTGCATACACGGCGATCCGAAGGGTTGACATAACCGAACACCGAAATTGGATGATCAGGAATTTCTCGCTTACGTTCGCCGCGGTGACCCTGCGAATTTGGCTTCCGCTGTTTCTGGCCGGATTCGGAATGAAATTCGGCACCGCCTATCCGATCATCGCGTGGCTTTGCTGGGTCCCGAATCTGATCGTCGGGGAACTGATAGTCCGACACTCCGCCGCGCGGGCTGTCATTTCACCTGCACCGGACCGTGCCGCGGCCTAACGGCCCACCCCGACGATCTTCTTGAACCACCATCGAAGGCCGACGAAAAGGAAGCGGTAATCCTTGAAGAACTCAGGCGGCTTTCCTTCGAAATAGTGGCCGATAAATTGAAGTATCCAGCCGACGACGAAAAGGCCCAATGCGATCCGCCACAAGCCGGCCACAAAGAAACACACCGGGATCAGCAGCAGCGACAAAGCGATCATCGGGATGCCGAAGCTGTGCATCAGCCGGTTGACCGGATGCTGGTGCCCCGCCGAATATTCTTCGATCCAATCGTCCCAGGTCCTTCCGCCCATCATAGTGGTGATCTCCTTTTTCGGTTTCGGATGATTCTATACCAGGAACGGCCTAGCGGCGAAATGTTTCGACCCGCAGACCATCGCCCAACTCCTGGGACTCGACCGCCTCGAACCCGCTTAGAAAATCTTCGGGCATGAAGACATCGGCGTCATCGACCGTAACGGGAACTCGAGTCACAAACCACTTTTCGATCGCATCGGCAAACTCGGCATAGGTCTTCGAGCCGCCGATCACGAACAGATCGCAATTAAGGAATCTAGCCAGATCGATCGCCTCTTTCTCGCTCCGCAAGAAAATGAGATCCTCAGCGCGGTCGATCTGCGCCGAGCGGCTCAGCACGATGTTCAGCCGTTTCGGCAGCGGCCGGCCGATCGAACGCCAGGTGTTCATCCCCATCACGACCGCATTGCCCGTGGTCGTCTGCTTGAAAAATTTAAGGTCCGCCGGATAATGCCAGGGCAACTTGCCGCCCTTGCCGATGGCGTTGTTCTTCGCGACCGCAACTATGCCGATGATTGCCATTTATCAACGAGTCAGCCCCTCTAAACGACGGGACTCGATCTCTAGAATTCGAGTCTCAATTTCTATGAAGTGTTCGGGAAATCTTATCTGCTTTTCAGATATCGTGTCGAAGAGATCTTCCGTATTATCCTCAAATAGCCTCTGCACATAACTTGCAAGCGGAACTTGAAGATCATAAACAAGTAGACCCCTTGAAATGCCCATCCTGGAATATAGAAAATAGCCAATCATGGCAGTCAGGGGTACTCGCAACTGTCTAATTCCGGGCCGGCCGACAAAACCCAACTGATATCGAAAGGACTCGAAGTCAATCACGCCGTCACTCTCACGCGTGCATTCGTAGAAATCGAGACTCATTCCAAAGAAGATGCACCCTGACTGCTCTTTCCCATTTGGGTAAGAAATCCGCAAATTCGTACCAAGTTCCTTATTGATCTCATCTGAGAGTTCATCAAGGGATAGGTCTGAGTTGAAGAGATAATCAATTGAGATACTCATCTATGAGATGCTCTTTCCTTTGTAGACCGCAATGTCCGACCCGACGGCGAGAAGTACGGAAGAAGGCTTCGTGTCCGTCAAGAAAGCGAATTCCTTCCCATACGTCACTCCGAAATCTACATCGATCTTCGGATCTTCCACCGAGAACAGCTCCCATTTCGGGTGCTCGACCTTGTATTCATCGGTACGTTTGTCGCCGCGTTTCGTGTAGCCCCAGTAGTGCTCGATGATGAACTCGCCATGCGAGCCCTCTGCCGGCACGCCGAGATTCTCGCCGCGTTGAACGCTCAATGTGTTAATGCATTCTCCTTTTTCCCAGGTGTACCTCACGAGTTCGTCGTCACGGAAATTCGACATCTTCCAGCGTTCATACGGCTCACCGTACAAGATGCGTGCGACGGCGGCGATGGCACCGCGGGGAACGATCTCCTTTACGAAAACAACGCCCCGGCGAAGCTCATCGTCGGCCTCTCGCTTTACATAGAAACGCAGGTTCACTTCCTCAAAGTTCACGTGAAAGGGTACCAGAAAATCCAAGACACGCGTGTCGAGGAACATAAACCCGACAAGGCTGACGAAACATTTGCCCTCGTGCAGATCGAGCTCGGTCCCGAGTGGAACTCGCGGTTCGAGCAAGGCGGGATCGACCTCGTAATTCGCCATTATCAGGTCGTGCCATTTTGCCGTAAGGAATTTTTTCATTATCGCTACATGGTACGACAGGCTCTCCGGCCTGTCGCCTGTGCCGCGGCAGAACTCAACCAGAATTTCAGGATATTACCATTCCGGAAGGATCCCGGCCTTGAACGGGATTCCAAAAAAACGGGCTGAAAGGCCTGTTTTACATAACAATCCGTTTGTCACCCGCGCGTTTCGTCACGCCGACGCGGTCAAAGTATTCCAACAGCGGTATTGCGTATTTCCGCGAAACGCCCGCGAGTTCCTTGAATGCCGGCACGTCGATGAGCCTGTTCGGCAGCGACTCGGCACGGGCCCGGAGTGATCTGGCCAGGCTCTCGATCACTTCATTGCTGAAATAGAACTCATCCGAAACCTTGACCAGTCCGATGCCGGCCGCTCCGACGCCAACCAGCTTTGTCAGGTTGGCCGCAGGGAGCCCGGCAGCCGCGGCCGCTTCGGTGATCACCTCGTCGATCTTGGCGGGGCCGAGTCCGGCCGCCTTAACTTTGTCGCCGACGATTTCGAGGAATTTCGTCTCAGGCGCTGAAAGTTCGAGCGAATGCCCCTTCGACCTCACCACATCTTTTTCGATGGCGATCTTGCCTTCGTTCTCTAAGGCCGTCAACACAAACTTGAAGATCTCGACCGGGCTTCGTGCAAACAATTTCTCGCGCAGTTCTTCGCGAGGGATGCCGCGGGAATGGGCGTCCCGCTCATGGTGCCGACCGACCGCCGAAAGCACCACATTCTTCAGATCATAGACCGTCTCCTTTGCAAACCATCTTCCGCCCGTTTCCAGGATCATTCCGCTGCCGGTGATCGCCGTCAGGGCGGAAGCGATCACGTCCGAACGCAATCCCGTTCGATGCTGCAAAAGATCAGGCGAAACGCCGTCGGCACCCGCGTCCCGAACCAGGATCTCTATGGTTCTCTGATGATCGCCGTCGGCCTCCGTCAACGCGGTGAGCAGGGTGCGGGCCGCCTCTCGCGTCCGGCCTTTGTGTTTCGGCGCCAACGGATCGATGACCGTTCCGCCGGCGATCGTCGTCTGCGGCGAATAGCTCCGAATGATGAACTTTTCACCCATTACGGCCGCAACAGGCCCTTCGAGCCGGAATTGGACCGGCCCCGATCCGCCCGCGGCTATTTCGCCCTGCGGATCCACCAGAAAGATCCGGGCCAGCGCCTCGGCCGTGCCGATATGGACGCGGACCCGCTGCCGCGAACGCAGCGGCCGCGGGGCACTCTTCAATACCTCGACGCGGGCATCGAAGATCTGTACCGCTTCAAGCGTTCCCGGTTCCGCCAGGGTCATTCCGCGCGAAACCTCGTTGTGGTCGATGCCCGCAAGATTCACCGCGACCCTCTGGCCCGCGGATGCGGAACGGGTCTCGCGGCCGTGCGTCTGGAGGCCGCGAATACGGACCTTTCGGCCTTCGGGCAGAAGCTCAAGCTCTGAACCCTCGCGGATCTCGCCACTTGCGAGCGTACCGGTCACGACCGTGCCAAACCCTTTAATAACAAAGCTGCGGTCGATCGGGAACCGAGTGACCTGATCCTCGCGGCGTGCACCGACCGAGTTTGCAGCGATCGCCATCGCCTCGCGCAGTTCGTCAAGCCCGTCACCGTTCGTCGAACTGACCGCGATCAACGGAGCATTTTCAAGGAACGATCCCTCGGCCAATTCGGCGGCTTCCATCCGGACGAGATCGAGAAGCTCGTCATCGACCATGTCCTTCTTGGTCAGGACGATCAGCCCGTTTTGGACGCCGAGAAGGCGGCAGATGTCGAAATGTTCGCGGGTCTGCGGCATCACCCCTTCGTCAGCGGCGATGATGAGCAGGACGAGGTCGATGCCGCTCGCCCCGGCGAGCATGTTCTTTACGAACCGCTCGTGTCCCGGAACATCGACGAACCCGATCCGGTGCTCGCCAAGATCGAGTTCGGCAAACCCGAGGTCGATGGTGATGCCGCGCTTCTTTTCTTCGGGAAGGCGGTCGGTGTCGGTGCCGGTCAGGGCCTTGATCAGCGTGGTCTTGCCGTGATCGATATGTCCCGCGGTGCCGACGATGATATGCATTCTTGGTCCAGGGTCAGGAGAAGTAAGCGAACAGAACGGGGACGGAAACGACGAAAAGCAGGAAGATGACCGACGAGGCCGCCGAATAAAGCCACGGAAGGTCCAGATCGTTCGGAACGATAAGCCTAAGGCCCACACGCTTTGCAACGATCAGCAGCAATAATGGGGCAAAAGCCCCTGTCAGCGAGGCTGCCCAGATCCGCCAGTCATTCCCGTCGACCTGACCCAGCGTGCCGTCCCAGGCAAGAGCAAGCAATACCCCGAAAATGATAAATGAGATAAAGAAACCGACCGAGATGCAGAGAATGTTGGTCGCGAAAGAGAATGCCAACGCCTTGCCGAACGGAACGCCGTTCTTTTTGTTCAGCCAGCCAGTTTCAAGGAAAGTGTAGGCAAAGAAACATGCGAAAAAGATCGCGACGACCAGCCATTCGAGCGTATTGGCGGACATCTGGCGGCCTCCTTCCGTGGTCAGCGAAGCCGCAGCAGGCTCTCGACTGAAATATCCTCGTCGATCGAAGCCCAACGGATCCCCAGCCCGCCTCCGATCAAACGCCAGTTCTTTCTATCGCTCCCGTTGGCCTCTTCAAGACGCGGAAACCAGCTCAACGGAACAGAAATGATCCGCCCGTCGGCCAGCCCGACATTCAATGCATCTTCGGCAAATTCGACCTCAACGGCCAGCGGTTGAACTTCTACTGCTGAAATACTCATAATGTTCCCAATTAGCTGAAGCTATTTTACAACAAGAGCTTTCCGGCGCGGAAAAGTGGTTTGGGCATCCCGTTTTGGGTAAAAAATAAAATTCACTATGTTGTCGCGTTTGATCCCACTCTGCATTCTGCTCCTCGGCAGCCTCGCAACTGCATTCGGCCAGGACCCGAAACCCGAATGTCCAAGGATCGAACTTTTCGGACCGCCCGGTATCCTGAAGCCAGGCGACAAGTTTTCGTACACCGTCAAGGTAGGGAAGGATAGCCTCTCTCACCTTAAGTACCATTGGAAGCTGAGCGAAGGCGAGGTCGTTTCAGGTCAAGGCACCTCGGCAATCGAAATAGCATGGCCACAGCAAGACATGCTTACCGTCACCGTCGAGATTAGCGGCCTGCCAGTTAATTGCACGGCAATCGCGAGTGACCATCTCGAATACCTTCCTGCACCTGTTTCAAAGTTGATCGATGAATTCGGCAAAAGGCCTAAGGCGGATATCGAGACAAGATTTCGAAAGTTCTTCGCTGAGCTGGGGAACAACACACGCGATCACGGTTATATCATCAACTACGGCACCGACAAGGAGATCGCGGCTCGCGAACGACTCTTCATGCAGAACATCGCTTTCCGCAATTTCGATCGGTCACGCATCACGATGATCCGCGGCGGCGCACACGAAAGCGGCACCGTCTACACAAAGCTCTACCGCGTTCCGCCCGGTGCTGAAAATCCGGCTCCGTGAAACCAAGATCACGGCCGCGGTCTGGCCTTACTTCGCCCTTTCTCGATCCGTTCCCGCCAAATTGAGACCTTTGCTGAACTAAGGTAACCTAGACGGCGTCGTAAAAATTCCGATCTTGAAGGAGAGAATCTTGATGTTGAACGTAGGAGACGAGGCCCCGGATTTCGAGCTGAAGAGCCATCTGGACAAGGACCGGACGGTAAAATTGTCCGATCTGCGGGGCGAATCGAACGTGGTGATCGCGTTTCACCCGTTGGCCTGGACGCCCGTCTGAACGGTGCAGATGAAAGGCTACGAAGCGGACAAAGAACGCTTCGAAAGCCTTGATGCCCAGGTCCTGGGCATTTCAGTCGACAGTGTGCCGAGCCACGTGGCGTGGGCCGAATCGCTCGGCGGGATCAGCTTTGACATGCTCGCCGATTTCCACCCGACCGGCGAGGTGGCCAAGAAATACGGGGTTTGGCGGGAGGCCGGCGGCATTTCCGAAAGGGCCCTTTTTGTCATCGATAAGCAAGGCAAGATCGCCTATATGAAGGTCCACGAGATATTGGACCAACCGGACAACGAGGTCCTGTTCGATGTCCTGAAGAACCTCTGAAGCGATTAGGGGAGCGTGCGGACGACGACGCCTGCACGCTCCCTCGAATTCCAACCAGGCTAGATGTTTCCCGAGACGATCTCCCAAATGATCGCCCAGATCACGTAGGCACTGACCAGGATCGAGCCCAACAGCAGCAGGATCAGCACGCCGATGATCCCGAATACAAAGAGATAATCGCCCTTCGTGCCGACGTCCTTACCCGTCGCCCGTTCGCGGATGAGGTCCATGTTCTGCTTGTTCGACTTCCAGAAGAAATCAAAAGCGTCGCCGATGAACGGGATCGTCCCGACCACGTAATCCAGCCCGATATTGAACGCCATACGAAGGAGCGTGATCTTCGGCACGCCATAGCGCACGCCGGCGAGCAAGATGTAAAACGACGCGAACGAAGTGAGCGTGTCCCCGACGTTCGGCACAAGGCCGATGAGCGAATCCAACCCGAACCGCCACGTCGTACCGGGAATACGGAACAACCCGTCAAGATAACGGGACAGATTCTCAAGCCCCTCCTCGACCTTTACCCGCCGGCGTTCCTGAATGTCGTCCATCTTTATAGCCACGGAGATCACAGAGTTCACAGAGAGATCGTCTCTCATTTCTCCGCGTCTCGGATTATTTAAGGTTCAACTTGCCTTGATCAAACACGCCGCGTGTCCCTCGACCGCATCGCCGTCCTTGCGATTCGATTGGGTCGGTTTCCAGCCGTTCACGAGGCGGCGTTCGAGCAGGTCGTCCGCGGTCGGATGCTTGTCCCAGACGGCGACCGCCGTCACGGCTCCCAGTCAGGTCGTATCATAAACCAGGAATACATAGCGATACGGAACTATGACATCGTGTGTAAACTCATCCTGCGTGATGACTTCGGCAACGGTCTGTGGATGAACGTCAGTTTTCGGCTTCGTTGCAGCCCAAGCCAACACATCCGCCAAGCCCTTGTGGCTGGTAATCGCAGCACGATCGGTATCGCTTAAACCTCTCTTAACCATTCTCCCCGCGCCTTCGCGTCTCTGCGGTTTATCTCCCTACGATCCGCACGCTCAGAATCTTATCGCCGCGGACTATTCTGTCGACGACCTTCATGCCGGTTTCGTTCACTTTGCCGAAGACGGTGTAGCCGCCATCGAGATGCGGCTGGGGCGAGTGGGTGACGAACCATTGCGAGCCGCCGGTGTCCTTGCCGCTCAAGGCCATGCCGACCACGCCGCGATCGTACGGGACCATGTTCACCTCACAGCGGATCGACCAGCCGGGCCCGCCGCTGCCATCGCCGCGGGGGTCGCCGTCCTGCATCACGAAGTTCGGTACTACGCGGTGGACCTCAAGCCCGTTGAAATAACCGGATCGAGCCAGCTTTACAAAATTATCCACTGTCAGAGGCGCGTCCTCCGGCAGCAAGTCGATGGAGAACACTCCTTTCTGAGTAGTAAAAACGGCCTTGACGGTTCCGTTCCTTCGCGACAAGGCCCGGCGGTAATCCGCATCTTTATTCAAGATCAGACCGTTCTTTGTACCTCGGCCCTTATACGCGTCCAGACGAGTTAATTCTGCTGAACGGGCACTTTGACTAAGACCCTCAGGAAAGAATTCCATAAGAATTGTACCCTTTGGAAAAAGTGAACGTGCTTTCTGTCGTACCAGATGATCAGCCGACCCGAGGGCGGCAGAAAAAACACTTTGCCAGTTGCGGATGCTCGGATCAGCCTTTGATAGGGCGTCCAATATCGCGAGCGTCGCATCATTAGACATAACGTCATTCTTGCTTGAATACTCATACGCCGCCATGAGCGCTTCGACATTCTGCGACCTTGGTATTGATTCAGCGGGGCGATCCGTAAGCGGCGGCATAGAAGGAAACTCGGCGATCAATTGGGCCGCCGCAACGCGAACAAATGTGTCTTTATTTTTCAAGGCAGTCCTCAATACGTCACCGAGGTCTTCGGACTTGTACCGAGAAAATGCGACCAGAATATCGGGCGCGGCCATGATCCATGCGCCGTCAATAGCCGGTTCGGCCTGGGCAGCGGCCTTTGCGAGAGGTCTAAGCAAATGGGGAATATCCTTCTTGATCCTGCTTCCCTCTTCACCAGGCAACTCGATCGCGCCGATCGACCCGATCCCCTGAACAATTGCAGACAGTTTCTGCCAATCGCCATCAAACTTTTTCGAATTCCCGGCCGCGCTTTTGAATTCCTCAACGAGGGGCCGGAATTCGCCGACGTATCGAATCGGAGCGACACGTGCAAGCGCGATCTCGGTCTCCGGCGAGCGGTAGCGGTCCGCCTCGCGAAACGCGTTGAGGAATTGCACCGTTCGATGGTCATTCGCCTTCGGTATCAAACGGCCGAGCACCGTCGCGATCTCGAGGAGCTCGTTCTTTTCGGCCGGGATACCGCCTGCTTTTTGAGGCTTTTTGAATTCGGCAAGAAGTTTCTCGCCGTGATCGAGCAGCCTCTCGACCGCAAACGGGTCTCTCAGCAACGCCAGCGACCGAATTGCTGAGACGCGGACACGGCTGTCGTTGTCCGTCGCGGCCGAATCGATGAGAATGCCTAGCGACTCTTTGTCTTCGGCCGCCCCGAGCGCTCGTGCCGCATTCGCCCTTGCGATCGGGTCGTCGTCGCTCATCAGCATCGCCCGCAGGGCGAGGTTCGCGTTCTTCGCTCGCAGCCGTGCAAGCGTATTTGCCGCATCGGCCCTGACGGAAGTATCGAGGTTTGTCAGAAAAAGGGCCGTCACCACATCGGTCCCTTCCGGCCGCGACCGCAACGCCGCCGTAAGGCCGAGCCTGACCGTCTCCTTGCTCTGTTTTTCGCGTTTCATGTCCTCGGCCTCAAGCACGTCGAGGACCGCCTCGCCAAGCTCGACGACCTTAGGGTTCCGCGAATCGGGCGGCGCGTTTGCCGGGCCCAGATTCGCCGCAGCGATCTTCCCTGCAGCCTCGACAAGCCGAGCGCGGACCGGGTCCGGGTTCTGCTTATCCGACAATGCGGCGAGAATAGCATCCGCCGCCTTGATCGATTCGATCTCGCCGAGCGCGAACGCTGCCATCTTCCGGACTTCGGGCGAAGCGTCTTTCATGAGCTCCACTAGCGGACCCACCGCCGCCTCGTCACCGATCCGCCCCGCCGCCAGGGCAGCCCGATAGCGCGTGGCCGTGTTCACGTTCTTCAGCATTTCGATAACGGGCTTTGCATCGCGGGCGTCCTCAGCTTTCGCGATCTTGATCAGCAGGTCATCCGGGACGCGATACCTAGCGATGACGGGCGAAGGCAGCCGCTGGCCAAAGGCCGCGGAACTGAAGAGAACGGCGAAGACAACTATGATTGACGCTGTTTTTCTCATAATTGAAAGGTTTCCGGGAGGGTTCATTCCGGATCTTCGATGATCTCGAAGCCCGTGGTTATCGTCGCAGTCGGGCGGACGGTCGCCGCGACCGAGCAGTACTTCGACTCGGAAAGGTGGATGGCGTCGGCGACTGCCTTTTCCAAAACGTTGCGGCCGCGCACGATATGGTTGATGTGAAAACTCAGGAATTTGCGCGGATGGTCTTCGGCCCTCACTCCCTCGATCACCACGCGATAATCCGTAACCTGCTGCCTTTTTTTCAACAGGATCGAGATCACATCCGCCGCCGTGCACGCCGCGACCGAAACCAGCAGCATTTCGACCGGTGTCGGAGCCGATCTTCTATCACCATTGGTATCAATTAGTTGCGAATGGCCGCTTGGCGGTGTGCCGATGAATAGTTCGTCGCCGGCATATTGCACGGTGGCGGTATAAGTTTTCGCTGACATTTATGCCGGCTCCCGGATCGCTGATAAGATTTTCGGACATTTTACCATACGGAGGCCCGCCCTAAGCCCCGAACAACTTTTGGTATGCAAAATGCTTCATAATGGGCGACGGGCACCTGTGTGCCGCCGTTCTTTCGTTCTTGTTTTGGAGAAATCATGATGAATCGCATATTTAGATCTCTTATTCCGTTTGCCGCTGCCTCGGTGCTCTTGTTCGGACTTGTCGGCGCAGCCGATGCCCAGAGAAAGAACGACCGCGCCGTGCGCGATGCGGTCCGTTCACTCAACACCCAGATCGACGACCTGAGCTACAGCATAGATTTCGAGATAAGGAATAACAGCGGAAGCGTCGCTTTGGGCGATGCCGGCCGGGGACTCCAGAACCTGAAGGACAAGGTCGGGACCTTTGAATCGGACCTGAACGCACGCCGCGACAACCGGGACGACATCAACGAGATCGTGACCGCCGCTAAGGATGTTGACGCCGCCGTGCGTTCAGCCCGGACCCTGCGGTCCATCAACGACCAGTGGGCCGATGCAAAACGCACCATCGAAAAGCTGGCTCTCGAATACGGCGTCGCTGCCGATTGGTCGGTCCGCATATCGAACGGAGCCCGCGACACGGTCATTCCGGCCCGCTCGGTCGTATCGGGCGGCCTGACCGGCACCTATCGACTTGACCCGGCACGAAGCGAAAGAACGGCCGACATCCTTTCGGCGACCGGAGTTGCCGGCGCTCAGCGGCAGGAACTTGAATCGAAGCTCGAAGCGCCCGAAGAACTTGCCATCCTCGTCAGCGGCAGCCAGGTAACGCTCGCGTCATCCATCGCCGAACCGGTCAACATTTATGCCGACGGCCGGGAAAAGGTTGAGAACAGCGGCGGCCGGCAGATCCGCGTAAGGGCGACCATCAAGGGAGATCGGCTCGTCGTTTCCAGCCTGGGCGGCGAAACCGACTACAACATCACGTTCCTGTCGGTAGACAACGGCCGGACGCTGAAGGTAACGCGGCGGATCACGACCTCGTATCTTAATGAAACGGTCTTTGCCGAAAGTGTTTATACGAAGACCGACAACATCGCGGGCCTCGGCATCGGACGCGGCGCAACGACCGCCTCGAACGACGACGGCTACTCGAGCAGCGACCAAACCGATTCAACCGGCCAGACGCCAGGCCCTTACGGAACCCCGCCGGTGGCGGTTACTCAACGGTCGGGAGACTTCATAATCCCGAACGGCGTGGCTGTGAGCGGCGTGCTTGAAAACGACATCGACACAAAGGTATCGCAAAATAACGACCGGTTCCGCCTGACCGTGCAGTCCCCGGCCGAATACCGCGGTGCGATAATTGAGGGGTATATTTCGGGCGTGGGCCGCTCGGGGCAGGTCTCGGGCCGCTCGAATGTGACCTTCAATTTCACGAAGATCACGCTGGCCGACGGAAAGTCGTACGATTTTGCCGGGTCGCTGCAGAACATTCAGGATGTTTACGGCAAAGACGTAAAGATCGATGAGGAAGGCGCCGCGAAAGGTGACAGCCAGACCAAGGAAACGGTGAAGCGGGGCGGCATCGGTGCCGGGATCGGGGCCCTGATCGGGGCGATCGCCGGCGGCGGAAAAGGAGCTGCCATCGGGGCGATAATTGGTGGCGGTGCGGGTGCCGGATCGGTGGCGATCCAGGGCCGGACCGATGTGAAGATACAGAAAGGTTCGACGATGACGGTCGTATCGTCCTCGCCGCTTAAGAAAGACGAGAACGTGAGCGAGAATTAGGTCTCCTCCACGTTAGAACTGTCCCGGGCAAAAAACGGGGCCGGAACTAAGCAGCAGTTTGCTTTATGTTCCGGCCCTCTCTTTCTTCCTTTTTACTTCTTACTTTTTACTTCTCTCCCGCCTCTCCCATAAACAGGATCTCCGAAACGACCGGTTTGACCTTGTCCCAGTTGTAGATCTGATGAACGGGCGCGTTTTCGAGCCGATGCTTCTGGAAGAAATCCCAGATCATCTTATTGATCTCGACCGAACGGTCGCCATACTCGTGCGCATGGCCTTTGATCTCGTTAAGTTCAGCGGTAAACCCCCGCGAGGTCAGCATGCTCCGCATTTGGCGTAGTTCGCTGACTGAAAAAAGCGTGTCTTTCGTACCGATAAACAGTGAGAACGGGATCCGGCGCCTTGCTCGGTCAATTACCGGTCCGTCTTCCGGGTTCATAACTCCGGCGTGGATCGCAGCCGCGGCGAAGTATTCCGACTGAAGAAGTGCTAGGTAAATGCCCACGGTCGCCCCGCCCGAGTGGCCAAACAGGTAGACACGCTGAGGGTCGACCGGATGTTTTTTCTTCAGCGACTCCACCATTTCATAAATGAATTCGGGCCCGTCATCGGGGATCCGCCATGCCTGGCGGTCAAGCGCATTGGGCCCCGCGATCAGGATCCCATGTTGATTCGCATAATCCCTCCACCGCTTGACCGGCATCATTCCGCTGTCGCCGGAACCGTGCAGAACGACGATCATCGGATGTTGGGCCGACGGATCGAGGTTCGGCGGGGCATACAGGTAGTACGAGCGGTTTTTCCGCTGCGAGACCATTGTTTCCTTACGGATCTCGTTCGCATGGACCACTCCGGCCGCCGTTAAAAAGACGAAAAGCAGGAGCAAAAATGACTTCTTCACAAAAAATTCCTCGAAGGCGAGTTTTAGACCGAGTCTTTAGACTCCCTAGAGGGGTAAAAAGTTGTAATTTCACGGGCCTGAAAGCAAATTTTTTTTCGTCCCTGAAATGGATGACGGGGACACAAAATCCCCAACGTCCAGACGTGGTTTGATCGGCCCCGTCTGATGCTGGACGCCGCCGCGGATGAAGTATGGTTAAATAGCTGAATGCCATTGCCTTTGCCGGAAGAAATTGAACAATATCGCGACCGAAAATGGCATCGCGAGGGGGCTCTGCAGATCAATACGGCCGAGGATGTCGAGGCTATGGTCGAAGACCTCGGATTTTGCCTCGGGCTGACGGACGCCAGAACCGACCTTCCGTCGATATATGTTGCCGTCTGCGGGCGGCGCGACGCCTTTGTGCCGAGGCACGTCCAAAAAGACCCTGAGGCAAGCAAAGCATGGGTCTTAAAGGATGAGGTGATCGCACGGGGCCGTGTTTACTATGCGAAACTCGTCAAAGGTAAGTCATGGTTCGTCGCCCCCCGATTGATACCGGCGTTTAACACGATCTGGGGATGCTCGAAGAAGGCCGAAGCGAACGCACTGTCGACCAACGCTCAGCGCGTCCTGAAGGTGCTCCGCAAGGAGTGGGAAATGGCGACCGCAGACCTTCGGGCGGAATGCGGCTTCAAAAACAAGGCCGACCTGACAAAGGCAATCGACGAGCTTCAAAAGAAGATGAAGGTCGTGCCGCAGGAGGTCGTTTATGTCCCGAAATTCACTTACATTTGGACGCTTGCCGAAGCCCGCTTCCCTGATGAACTCGGCACCAAGCCTCCGAGAGAGGAAGCGGTCCGCGAAATAGCCCGCGCTTACCTTAAAATGTGCGGCCAGACCCAACTGGGCTCTCTCGCCGGAAAATTCGGCTTCTACCGCTGGGAGGCGGGCAAAGCCAATCACGAACTGGTCGATGAGGGTTTTGCCGAACGTCTCGGCACCGGAATTTATCGTCTCGTCACGATGTGATCGCCAAAGCCGAAACAACGCGCCTATTCTACTCGTAGTACCTCAAAGCATCACAGCTAAATATCAGTATCAGATAGGAGTCATCTAAAAATGTTACGCAGGAAGAGCATTGTAATCGCAATATTCTCATCCTTGGTCGCGCCAACCCTAGCATTCGGGCAGACGGCCGGTGCCGCACCCGACGCGATCGCAAGGATCAAGGACGAAGGAATGAACAGGTCGCAGGCGATGGCGACGATCAGGCATTTGACGGACGTGATCGGCCCCCGCCTTACGAATTCGCCGGGACAGAAACGGGCGAACCAGTGGACCAAACAGCAGTTGGAAAAATGGGGAATGAAGAGCGCAAAGGTCGATGCCTGGGGCGAATTCGGCCGGGGCTGGGAGCTGAAGCGTTTCTCGGCGATGGTCACCGCCGGCGAGCAGACGACCGCATTCCGAGCATACCCGAAGGCGTGGTCGCCTTCGACGAACGGTCCGGTCACATCTGATGTGATCTATTATGACGCCGCCAACGACGCCGATCTCGAAAAATTCAAGGGCAAGCTGAAAGGGGCAATTGTTCTAACTGTTCCGGAGCGGCCGATCAGCAATATTTTCAACCCGACGGCCTCGCGCACGTCTGACGAGGACCTTGCGAAGATGGAAGCGGCCAAGCCTGCAGGCCCGCCGCAGCCTCAGCCGGAGCCGACCGAGCAGCAGAAAGCTGCACAGGCATTCAACTACAAGAAAACAAAGATGTTGTTTGACGAGGGGGCGGCCGTTCTCATTGATTCCGGCTTTGGCGTCGACGGCGGCACGATCCGTGTGATGGGGGCCAGCCTTCCGCCGAACCCGCCCGGGACACCGCCGAATTTCAGCCTTCGTGTTTCTTCAAAGAACGCGCCAACGACGATACCTCAGCTGGTGGCCGAGGTTGAACAGTACAATCGCCTCGTCCGCCTGATCAAGCAGGGCGTGCCGGTGAAGATGACCGTTGACCTTCAGGTCCAGTGGTACGAAGACGATCTCCAAGGTTATAACACGATCGCAGAGATCCCGGGCTCGGACCCCGCGCTGAAAAACGAGGTCGTGATGGTCGGAGCCCACCTTGATTCGTGGCATGCGGGCACCGGAGCCACCGACAACGGGGCCGGATCAACGGTCGCGATGGAAGCTCTCCGCATCATCCAGGCAGCCGGCCTAAAGCCCCGTCGGACGATCCGCATCGGCCTTTGGACCGGTGAGGAGCAAGGCCTTTTGGGGGCCCGTGGTTATGTGTCCAAGTATCTTGGCGTGATCGGCGACGGCTCGGATGCGGCGGCGTTTGCGGCTTTCGGCGGTGGGAAACCTACGATCAACAAGAAACCGGCGCACGACAAGTTCGCCGCTTATTACAACCTCGATAACGGCACGGGCCAGATCCGCGGCATTTATTTGCAGGGTAATGAACAGCTTCGGTCGATCTTCAAGGATTGGCTGGCACCGTTCAAGGAATGGAACGCGTCGACGGTCACGATCAGCAATACGGGCGGCACCGACCACCTCGCTTTTGATGCCGTCGGCCTGCCCGGCTTCCAATTCATTCAGGACCCGATCGAGTATTTCACGCGCTCGTGGCACACCACGCAGGACGTTTCGGATCGGATCCTTGAACAGGACCTGAAGCGTTCGTCGGTGATCATGGCCGCATTTGCCTATAACACGGCGATGATGGACGAAAGGCTGCCGCGAAAGGGTTCGCCGTCGGCGCTGTCGGCCCAACTGCTGCCCGGATTCGATCTGCGGAGGGAGCTCGACGAGATCGAATTCCGCAATTCGGGCCTCGGCTTTTCGGTCTGCGGCCATGAGGTCGAAGCCGATGAACTAAAGGGCAATTTCCCGGCCTTGCTCGCCGTCAACCCGGCCAGTCATTCTCACTCGGAATAACCGCGATCTAGGCTACTATCCACGCCGGGAAACTGAGAACGGTTTCCCGGCTACTTTATTTTCAGATGGGTCAGGCCGGCCAACGTGAACCGTCGGCATATTCAACGCCGACGATAACGATCTGTTCCAAATACCGGTCTTCGCGCTTTTGGCTGACATTGCCCGCGTCGATGGTGCCTGTGGGCGGGATCGCGGACCGGACTACAAGGTTTTTGGTCCGCCCGGGACCGATGGTCGAATTGCTCGAAAAACGCCGGCGGCCAAGTTCTTCCTTGGTCTCCGGGTTAAGAAAGACGTACTCCCACTCGATCGAACGGATTCCTATCTTCCCGCGATTGCGCAGCTTCACTGAGTAAGAATAGCTGACGGTATTTCCAGGACGTTCATTGTCCCGTCTAAGTGGACGAACCGGGATGTCCTTGGTCGGCATCCCTCGTTCCCTCAGGAGCTCGTTCGTTCTTTCGATCTCACGTCGCTGTTCGTCTTCTCTCGTTCTCTCGGCGGCTTCGGCGACCAAGTCCCGTTCGAGCGCCTTGTTTCGAAATTCAACACGCCATTTCTTTTGGAGGACTTCCAGGTCGGGATCCGGAGAAGACGGGGCCCCGTTTTGGGCGGGAACATGAATGGTGACCAGAATTAAGAGAATCGAAAGGACGATAGACCTCATTGCGAATGCCTCCGGCTGAACATCTGACCAACTGTTAAAACCGCTCTAACGTATTCGAGAGGCAGGCGGTCGCTTTTTTCGGAAAACTTTGAACCAGCCTATTTCCAATTCATCAGCATCAGACTTGCAAAGGTTTCGATGCCATCCCACAAGTTTTGGATGCGGATGTTCTCGTTCTCGGCGTGCTGATTATTGTCGTGGTTTGCGATGGGGACCGTGATCGTCGGCATCCCGTCGAGCGTCTCGCTGATGATCGACAGCGGCAGGCTGCCGCCTAACGAAGGCATTCGAACGATCGGTTCCGTAACCGTTTTCTGAACGGCGTCGACGATCGCCAAAGAGACCGGCAGGTCCATCCGCGTCCGCTGAGCGTTGTAGCCGCCGGGCACGTGGATGAACTTGGCGATAAAAGGGTGTTTCTGCCTCTCTTCTTCGGTCGGATCGCGGTCGATCACATAGAAGCCATGCGATTCGATATGTTTACGCAGCTTGTCGACCTGGCGGATGTGGTCGTTGCCCTTCACCAGCCTTAAATCAAGCACCGTTGTCGCCATCGTCGGGATGACATTGCGGGCCTGCTCGCCGACATCGCCGCTGCGAATGCCGTTGATGTTCAGCGACGGTTGGTTTATCCGCTCCAGCAGGCTCTTGCCGCCGCCTTCGGTAAATGCGATTCCAAGATCGCGTTTCAACTGTTCGTCGTACCGCGGAGCGTCCGATATAGCTTTCATCTCCGCGGCCCCGAGCGGCTCGACATCCTCGGCCCAGCCCTTGACGATGATGTTGCCCTTTTCGTCCTTCATCGAAGCGAGCAGCCGGGCAAGCGTCATCGCCGGATTGGGCGACCAGTTTCCGTAATGTCCGCTGTGCAGAGGCCGCTTGGCCCCGTAAACCGTCAGATCGACATTAACGTCGCCGCGAACGCCAAAAACGACCTGCTTGCGGCCCGATTGATGCACCGGCCCGTCGCAAACGATGAACGCGTCGGCCTTTAACAGGTCTTTGTGTTTCGTAAGGATCTCTTTCAGGTTCGGCGAACCGGCCTCTTCCTCGCCCTCGAAGAAGAATTTGATGTTGACCGTCGGCTTGATACCCGTTGCGATCAGCGCGTCGAAGGCCGTGAGGATCGCGAACACGCCGGCCTTATCATCCGAAGCCGACCGTGCGTAGATCCGCCATTCGGGATCGATCCTTTCTCCGGCCTTCGGAAAAGGAACTATCTTCCCGCCCTGATCCAGCCTCGCCGACCTGAGCACCGGCTCCCACGGCTTGCTCCCCGTCCAATCCGCCGGGTCCGTCGGCTGACCGTCGTAATGCGCATAAAAGATCACCGTTTTCGTCGCACCCCGCGTCGTGTACTCGCCGTAGACGACCGGCGGCACTTTTTTATCGGCAGCCTCAAGCAGCTGCGGCTTCAACCCGCGCTTTTGCATCTCAGCGACAAGATAGTCGGCATTCCGGCGAATATTCGGCGTGTCCGACGCGACGTTGGGGATCGAAAGAAGGCGGATGTATTCGGCTAGAAGGCGGTCTTCATTTGCCTGCCGAAACTGTCGAACGGACGAACCCACTTGCCCCTGAGCAAGAAGCGTCGCAACTAAAATGGCAAGCCAGATAGGAACGAAAGCGATTCTCTTCATATTAAAATGACCTCTATTTTGGACAGCGGTCACGAACGAGAACTGGTTAGCGTTCGTTCGTGTTCGGCCTTTTCCCGGCGATTCAGAACATCAAAACAGACCTGTTCGGTCGCATCGACCATTGCCCCTAGCGAGAAGCATCGGAGCGCTTTTTCGCGGGCATTCCCGCTCAGACGTTCGCGTTCGCTTTTGTTGGCAAGCAGTTCGGTGACCGCGACGGCCAATGCCTCGGGATCCTCGATCGGAACGAGGCGCCCGGTGACCCCGTCCTCGATGATCTCCCGCGCACCCTCAGAACTAGAGGCGATCACGGGAACGCCCGCGGCCATTGCTTCGACCATCGCCAGCCCGAATGGCTCCATCCGTGATGGCGATACAAACAGATCCAGGGCGCCAAGCAGCTCGGTCACGTCATCGATCCAGCCGATAAGATGGACTCGAGCATTCAGACCCAGTCGCGAAATCAGTTCTTCTATCGAGGCACGATTCTCCAACTTCGACGATTTGTCTTCGCCGGCGATAATAAAATCTACGGAATCCATTCTGTCAGTGACGATGCGCGCCGCATGAACAAGATCGGCCTGGCCTTTAATGGCCGAAAGGTGCCCAACCATGCCGACAAAATATCTTCCTTGACGGTCGGCCAGGTAAGACGGGCGGCTTTTGGCCCCGGCCTTCGCCGCGAACCGCTCAACACGAATTCCGTTCCGAATTGTGATCTGTATCCCGACGTCAAAGACCCGTTGTGCCCGGACAGAATCTGCCACCGGATCTGAAACCGAAATGACGCGGGTCGCTTTCCGCAATATGAGCCTGTTCAAACGCTTCATCGGAAACAGAACGTGCCGCGTCAAGATATAAGGTGTATTGCCGCTCAGAAATGAGGCGATCGCGGCGAGAGGGTAGTCGCGGGCCCGGTGTGCGTGGATGATCTCGACCCCATTCTCGCGTACGAACCGAGCAAGTCGGCACGCGGCAATAAGGGCCAAAGAATTTCGCATCCTTAATTCATAAATATTTTCCTTTGGGACGGAAGCGAGTTCGCCCAACAAAGGCGAGTTTGGTATTACCGCGGCAAAGATCTTGTGACCTCTGTCCGCAAGTGAATTGACCAGGTCGGCGAAATGGCGTTCGCCGCCCCCGATCTCCCTGGCTGAACATATCTGGAGAATGTTCACCCCACAGTTGTAAGCGAAACACCGCGCGAAAACAAACGAAATGGCCACATATTTGACGACCTGGACGCAAATCGGGCCAATGGGGTCGGATTCCGATCCTGGCGGGTTAGTTCAATGCGTTAGCGATCGCAGCCCGTGCGAGCAGGCGTGTTGAATCAAGCGTCGGCAGCGGGCAGTCGTCCGGCCGGACGATCAGCGGAATTTCCGTGCAGCCGAGAACGACCGCGTCGCAGCCGCGTGATTTCAGCTTCTCAGTAACCTCGTTGAAATAGAGCCGTGAATCTTCGGTGAAGATGCCGTTGACGAGTTCCTTGAAAATTATTTCGTTGACGCGGATGCGGTCGGCTTCGTCGGGTATCTCTCGCTCGATACTTAGCTCGTTCAACCGTGAAGGATAGACCGGGCCTTCGGTTAGGTATTTCGTGCCCAGGATCCCAAGTTTTCGATAGCCGTTTCTCTGTGCTTCTTCGCCGACGACGCTTGCGATGTGAAGCCACGGAATCGGCGATCTTGGCAGTAGAAATTCGAACGCCTGGTGATACGTGTTATCGGGGCAGATCGCGAATTCCGCTCCGGCTCTTGCGACCTTTTCCGTCGATTCGAGCATTAGGTCGGCGACCTTTTCCCAATCGCCTGCGATGATCGGCGGCATGTGCCGCGCCATCGGGATCGAGTTTATAGTCACTTCAGGGTGGTTGTGCTCGCCGAGCAACTCCTGAGCCTCGAGACATATCGTCCGGTAACAAAGCGCCGCCCCCTCTGCACTGCCTGCGACGATTCCGATGTGTTTAATTTTCGCTTGAGTCAATATTTTACAGCGCGGTCTAGGGCCGTCGACTATCAGGGAGCGTTTATTTGAACTTTCGAATCACATTCCAAGAACGCAAACCCAATCGTGCGATTCATAAAACGAGGTGCATTCGCTTGAGAGCTCCCTGAGCATCTGGGCTATCTGGTGGCGATCTGAATCCACGAGGCTTTCGAGATTTATACGAAACGCAGCATCTGTATTGAGCAGACTTAGCGCTTGGGAAGTGCTTGAATTGGGAAGCGAACGGGCTGCACCTCTCCATTCGTCGATAACCCTCAGACCTACCTCCCTTGGAATCTCGTTCATCGCGAAGTGATCGTAATCCCTAAAATGCTTAGCAAGAATTCCTTCAGCCATAGCAAACGCATCCTCACAGACAAACAAGAAACCGTCTTGCCAGTGCTCGCCAGAATAACGGCCCGGACCAATCTCCATATAACCAGTCGAATCCAGCTCGGCGGGATTTCGACGGATGGCATAGTCCAGTTCGTATGTCATAAGGCTAGTACGTCATCAATTCCTGCACCGCGGCTTCGACGTCTTCCGACTGCGGCAGGATGAAGTCTTCGACCTGCGGGGCGTAGGCAACAAAGGTGTCGGTTGCGCCGACCCGGCGGACGGGGGCGTCGAGGTATTCGAAGAGTTCGTTTGAGATGCGGGCGGCGATCTCGGCACCGTAGCCGTAGGAGATCGGGTCTTCGTGGGCGACGATGACGCGGGAGGTTTTCTTGACCGATTCGGCGACCGCTTCCCAGTCGTACGGGACGAGCGTGCGGAGGTCAATGATCTCGACAGAGATGCCTTGCTGTTCGAGACGTTTTGCAGCCTGATTCGACCTTTCGACGAGCGCGCCGAAGGTGATGATCGAGATGTCAGTGCCCTCGCGAACGGTCCTCGCCTTGCCGAACGGGATAAGAAAATCGCTGCCGGGGTAGGCAGACTTGTTGTAGACCTGCCGGTAGAGGTGCTTGTGTTCCAGGAACAGGACGGGGTCGTCGCAGCGGATCGCGGTCCGCAGCAGGCCGTTCGCGTCGAGCGCTGTTGAAGGATAGGCAATCATCAATCCCGGCGTGTGCGAAAACAGCGTTGTTCCCGATTGCGAGTGATAGACCGCGCCGCCCTTAAGGTAACCGCCGACCGGCACACGCAGCACCATCGGGCATTTCCAGTCGCCGTCAGAACGCCAGCGGGTCAACGCGACCTCGTTGCGGATCTGCATCATCGCCGGAAAGATGTAATCGAAAAACTGGATCTCGCAAACCGGTTTAAGCCCGCGAATGGCCATGCCGACGGCACGCCCGACGATGTTCGCTTCGGCCAGCGGCGAATTGAAAACACGTGCCGAGCCGAATTTTCGCTGCAGGTTCGCCGTCACCTTGAACACGCCGCCCTTGCCCTTGACCTGCTCCAGGTATTCCTCTCGCGAGCAGTCCGCCACGTCCTCGCCAAAGATGACGATCCGCGGGTCGCGTTCCATCTCTTCGTGCATGCAGCGGTTGATCAGATCGACCATCGTGCCCGGATTTCCCGAGAGTTCGGCCCCGTTCTCGGTGTCGAAAAACTGGCGGTCGGTGGGGTCGACGTCCGGCGAAAAGACGTTGCGCAACGCCGATTCCGGGGCCGGCTGCGGCGTTTCGATGGCGATGTCGGCGGCCTTGTTGACCTCTTCATCGACCTCTTTCCGCAGGGCCTCAAGTTGTTCCGACGATACAATGCCCTCGGTCATCAAGAACTCCGCATACGTCTTGATCGGGTCGATGCGGGCGTCGGCCTCGCGTTCCTCGTCTGGGCGATAGAGCTTCTCATCATCCGAAAGCGAATGGGAATAAGGCCGGATCACCTTGCCGTGGATAAAGGCCGGGCCCTTCCGCTCACGGCAATACTCGACTGCCTTTTTGAAAGCCGCATACGAAGCGAGGGGATCGGTCCCGTCCACCTTCTGCATAAGAAGCCCGGGGAACCCGCTGACAAGTTTCGATATATCGCCGCCGGCGGTACCGACCTCGACCGGCACCGAGATGGCGTAGCCGTTGTCTTCGACGACGAAGATCACGGGCAGCTTAAGGTTGCAGGCGGTGTTCAGGGCCTCCCACCACTCACCTTCGCTGGTCGTGCCGTCGCCGACGGACATATAGACGACCTCGTCGCCCTTGAAACCGGTCACCTTGTCGCGAAGTTCGTCGACCAGCGATGCGCGATAGCTCGCCTCGGCCGCACCGACCGAATGCAGGGCCTGCGTACCTGTGCAGGAAGATTGCGATGGTACGTTCAGGTCCTTGTGGCCCCAATGCGAGGGCATCTGCCGGCCATGCGAGTTCGGATCTTTCTCCGCTCCGACCGCCGAATAAAGCATCTCCTGGGCCGTCATTCCAAGGCCCAGCATCAGTGCCCGGTCGCGATAATAAGGGAAAAACCAGTCATAAGCGGGCTTCATCGCCAGGGCGGCACCCGCCAGCAGGGCTTCGTGGCCGGCCCCGGATATCTGGAAAAAGATCTTGTTCTGGCCCTTAAGCTGGATCTCTTTGTCGTCGATCCTGCGCGAAAGATACATCGTGCGGTAAAGACCGACCAGCGTCTCTTCATCGAGCCCATGACGGTCCCGCGATCTTGCGGTGCCGGTCTCGGCGGCATCGGCTTTAGCGGTCCCCTGAACTTTCGTGTCCGATACAAAGCCGTCGGCCTCGGTCGTCTTTGCCGGCTCGGCGACCACCGAATTGTCATCGCTGCCGCCTCCTTTGCCGTTGATCTTTTTCGCAGATGTAACCATTCTTTATGATCCTTTTATTATAAAAATTATTGATAGGACAGTAACTTTATAGGATACCAAAACGAAAATTACCGGGCAATTTACGATCGAGGCGGCGGGAACGCTGGACCTGGAGTGAACCTTGGTGTTTATGGGCTATGAACGCAGGCGATGTGGCGGAACAAAGTCACGTCTCCGCACGGTTTGGCGTGGATACGACCCCTGAACGCGACCTAAATATTGTGCTCAGATCTCTACAAGTGCGCGGGAGAGCGGAAACGTCATCGATAAGTTCTTCCTGATAAATGGGAGTGGGAGCTCCCTTTGACGGATCAGGCTCCTTTTCCTTTTCGGATCCTGTCACGTCCGTATATGCCGCGCTTTCTGGCCAACATGGCTCGCTCAGCGGTGTTCAAATGCCGGCCAATATCGTCCAACTCATCCGCCTCTGCATCGAGATCGGGAATCGTATACCGACGGGCGAGATCTCTTGACGAGGTTGCGACCGAAAAAAGGACTTGATGTGCACCATCCCGATCGCCGCGATCGATCGCATCGACCATTTCTCGGCGTGCCCTGGCGTTAATTAACATTTGAACGGCCTCCACCACGGCCACATTTGCCGGTACTGCTGCGGCCGCGTCCGCTGAATCGAATGTGACGCTGCAGCTTGCGGAAACGGCCTCGACCTGATCGGTTCCCTGGAGTGTGTAGTGAAGACGAAAGGCCGCGAGATCAAGCGAGGTGCCCATCTCTCTCGGTGGGACCGACAAACGAAACACAACCTTGAGCGGAGAACCGGCTTGCAGATTCGGAAGAACGAACCGGCCCGACCCATCGGTCTCAAAGTCGTTCAAAACCTCGACAACCCTTACACCGGCGGCGGGTTCAACCTCCAACTTTACGCTCTCACCGATCAGTCTGAGGAGCCCGCTTAATTCCGTCTCGAAGATCCGGGCCATATCTTCCGGCTCTTGAACGTACCAGCCGTTGCCGCCCGCGGCTTCCGCCATGCGGAGCAGAAGGTCCTCATTGAAGTCTCGGCCGATCCCGATGGTTGACGTCGTCACGCCTTTTTCAGCCAGGCCTCGGGCATGATCGACGATCCGGTCCGGATCGGTCAGACCTACATTTGCCAGCCCGTCCGTTATCAGGATCACGCGGTTGATCGCGCTCGGATCGATGTATTCACTTACCTCCAAGCCGGCTTGTCGCCATCCCTCATGGAGCGCGGTCGAACCCCTTGCCTCGATCCGTTCGATAGATCGTCTGAGGAAGTCCTTATTCTCAGCGTGCTGGCTTGTGATCAAGGTATCTACCTGATCATCGAAAATGACGGCCGCGAAACGGTCGGTCGAACTGAGCTCTTTCGTTAGGAATATCGCGGCTTCGCGGGCTCGTTGCATCTTCTCGCCGCCCATCGAGCCGGACCGGTCAAGGGCGATCCCGATATTGAGCTTTGGCCGGCGGCTATTTCCCGGCGGCTGCGAAACCGGAGAGATCTTGACCAGAACATCAACGGTCTGCACGGCTTCGGCGCTTAAAATGGGCCTCCCCGGTGATACATGGATCGAAATATTATTGTTCGGCATATTCGTGTTAACTCCTTTATTATTAGTTTTTTATCCCTTGTCGGACCGTCGTCCTGACTCCAGAATTTTTTCGATCAGCAAAAAAAGCCGTTTTTTAAGATCGGTGCCTTTCGGCGTTCTGAACCGCGAAGAGACGTGCAGTTCAAGGCCCGGCAAGATCTCGTGCCGCCGCCATTCTTCGGTTGGAAGCGGCGATACCGAAAACAGGGGCTCCCCGTCGGGATCACCCGGGTCCTCGTTCGGTCGACTAAAAAGCGGAGGCATTATCTTCGACGGGTGCGGTTCATCCTCACGGCCGCTCTCGCTTCGAAGGGAATTTAAATAATTTGTTGCTCTGCTTCCATGCTGTCCAAAAGGATCTAGCCTGAGATCTCCACCCGATCGCTTTATTACCTTGACGTCGCTATCGTCCGTGTGTCCATGCGTTTCGCGGTAAGTTTCAAGGTCCTCGACAGAAGTGAAAAGGCGGACCTCTTCGTTGATCAACTTTTCCAGTTCCTCGTTACTCTTGTCCTTTATCAACAGCTTGATCACGTTTATCGGCAGCCCCTCTGACTGTAGTTTCTTGATCAGAACTAGGCTAAGAAGATGGTTGTACCCGAATACCGACGAAACGCCGCGCTTATCGATAGGAGGTTCCAGGAGGCCTTCCGAGAGATAATAGCGAACCGTCCGTTCATTCGGATATTCCGAGACGGTACCTTTCTCCTGAATTGTTCCGTGGGCGCGAATATACCTCTCGGCCTCTTCCGCGAGTTCGCGAACGCCGTGGAATTCCGGGCCTCCAAGATTTTCTTGACGAAGGATCATGCGACAATATTACTGTTAACAGTATACATTGTCAACAGCATAAATCCTTGACAGTATTTAGTGCGATGTTGTGGGCGCATAGACCCAGATCTGGGGCCTGAAACCACCCAATCGCGGTCTGTAGTGCCTGGTGAATCCCTAACGGCGAGGATTAGATCGAGAACTTAAGAGGGCTCATCCGGCGACTTTGAAAAGTCTCCAGCCGCCCTCGACGTCATCAAATGAAGCGACGCCGATGTCTTCGAATGTGAGGCCCGAGCCGGCGACGAGGTCCTTGACGGTGCGCGAAACGACCGTCTCGCCCACGGCTGCGGAGGCCGCGATCCGGCGGGCGAGTTCGACCGCAAATCCGCTGTAATTTCCATGGAAATGATCGCATTCACCGGTGTGAAGGCCCGTACCGACCGGCCATCCCAGACGATCGCCCACGCTGTTTATCGATGCCGCGCACCTGATGGCCCTGGCCGGCCCGTCAAACGTCGCCAGCAACTCCGTCTCGGCGGCGTTCACCTCGGTCCCCATAAAAAGCCCGATCTGACGGCGTATTTGGTCGCGGAGCTTACCCAGAGTTTCCGGCCCGGCTTCAGCCGACAGTACTACGCCGAGTACCGTCGCCAGCACGCGGTCGTGCTCCTGCTTTTCCCGGACGTCCGAGAGAAAACCCTCGATCGCGTCAAGGATCTCGCCTTGCTCGCCGACGAAGGGCAAATGGTCTATTCCCTCGAGTTCCAGGTATCTGCAGTCCGGTATCTTCGACGCAACGAACCGTCCTTCTTCGACCTTCAGGCATAGATCACCTTTGCGGTGAATGACCAGTGCGGGAACACGCACCGACGGAAGCACGTCTCTTACGTCGATCTCGGCGTTCATCTTTGTCAGTGCGACGGCGGCACCGGGGCTGGCGCCCATCCTAAGGTATGTCGCCCACCATTCCCTGAACTCCGCGTCGCCCGCAAGTGAGGGCGCCCGTTCTTCTATGCCGACCGGCTTGCCCCAATCGCGCATCATCAGATCGAAAAAAGCGTCACGGTCCTCGGACGAAACGCCCCATGGATAATCCTCATCCCGGATCCGCTTTGCATAGGTCCCGATCATCACGACGCCCGCGGTCCGTTCGGGATAAGTGGCCGCGAACAAAGAACACATCGGCCCGCCCTCCGACACGCCGATAAGCACGGCCCGCTCCGAACCGACGGCGTCCATCACCGCATGGACGTCCTCCATCCGCTGCTCAAGAGTAGGAAGTTCCGAAAGCGGCACACGGTCCGAAAGTCCGGTCCCGCGTTTGTCGAAGAGTATCAGACGGGAAAACGAAGCAAGCTTCTGCAAAAAGGACGCGAAATGCGGCTCCTCCCAAAAGTACTCCATATGCGAGACCCACCCCATCACAAACACAAGGTCGATCTCGCCATCGCCGACCACCTGATAAGCGATGTTGACGTCGCCGTTCTGTACATAACGGGTATCCGGTTTCGGTTCGCCGTGGAAGATCGCGGACGGCCTTGATTCCGCCTTTGGACCCGAGCGATTGCCCCCGCTGGCGAGTTCATCATTGCCGTGAGCTTCGTTCTCGACTTCGCCGATCTCGACCGGGGCGATGAACCGGTAGCCGAATTTCGGCACTGTTTCGATAAACTTATTCCCGCCTGTATCGCCGAGGAGCCTTCTCAGCATCGATATGTTCTGGGCAAGATTGTTCTCCTCGACGAAGCTTCCTTCCCAGACCTCGTCGAGCAGCCTCTCCTTACTTAAAATATGCCCGTTATTCCGCACCAGGAGGTGGAGCGTGTCAAAAACCCGCGGAGCGATCTGAAGCGGCTCGCCCGAACGCCTTAATGTTCGTTCGGCCGAATTCAGTTCAAACGACGCGAATCTGTAGATGTTGTGCTGCGAAACGCTCACGGTGCAGATCAGAATTTCTTCACAAAAGATTCAGAATTTTCTAAAGATTCAAAAGATCCCTATTGGTAATATGGCCAAATTGTATGAGAATGATTCTACCGCAATTCGAATCGTGTCCTTAGGAATTTGAGGGAGTACTGCTCATGAACGGATCCGAACCTTTGTCAAACGACGGCAAGGCCCGCGGTCGCCTGCAGCTGCGCCGGTCGGCACACGCATTTTGTCTTGTTTGCTCGAAGCAGGTCGAGCTTATCTCCTTTGATCGTGCGGCCGAGCTCTTCCACACGGACCTTCAGGATATCGAGTACCTTGCAAAGGCAGGCTCGATCCACAAGGTCCACAACCGCAAAGGGAAGGTGCTGGCGTGCATCAATTCGCTTTTCGAGTGCTTTGATAATCGACGGACCCGCCTGCTCGATTCCGGCATTATTAAGGAAATGGCCGCCAAGAACTCGCCGTGATCCGTGGTACCGCCATCGTGCTGCGGTAACAGATGAGACCGCATCGGCATATCCGTGAAGCTCGCGCCTTGTAATTCAGGCCCCGGCCGCCGCGGAACTTGCGGGCGCGTGGTATTTGCGGCTCCTTCCTGATGCCGCCTGAGCCGCCGGTTCACCCCCTGCGATCTGCCCATTTTCGGACAAGTTTGCTCTGGCCGCCCGACCCTCTTCGGCCCCGATCCCGGCCGCCTCGAAATACTTCTAAATTGCCCAGGGTTCCTGTATGCTTATGACCACTGAATGTCGCCGATCCTGATCACGCTCGTCCTGCTAGCGGTTGCGATCATCCTCTTCGCCACGGAAAAACTTCCGGTCGACGTTGTGGGTCTGCTGCTGGTGGTGGCGCTCGTCCTGACCCAGATACTGACGGTAAATGAGGCGGTCGCCGGATTCGGAAGCGATATCATCATCACGATCGGCGGGCTCTTCATCCTCGTCGGCGGCCTGACAAAGACGGGGCTTGTGGACCTGATCGGGCGGCGGATGCACCGCATCGCCGGCGATAGCCAGTTCGTGCTTACGGCTTTGATAATGGCGACAGCGGCGCTTTCGGCCTCCGTGCTCAAAAACACGACGACGACCGCCATGTTCCTTCCGGTCGTGCTCGGCCTTGCCGCCAGGTCAAAGATCCCGCCCTCGAAACTCCTGATCCCGTTAGCGTTCGGCGCCATTCTCGGCGGCAGCTGCACCCTGATCGGGACCTCGACCAATCTTGCGGTCAGCGGGGCAATGCAGCGGTACGGCTTCGAATCGATCTCGATGTTCGAATTGACGCCGATCGGCGTCGTAATGGTCGGCATGGGCATCATCTACATGCTGCTGATCGGCCGAAACATGCTGCCGTCCACCGGCGGCGGCGATTCGCTGACCGACGAATACAAGATCCGCGAGTATATTTCGGAACTGCTGGTTCTGCCGGATTCGCCGCTTGTCGGCAAAACGCTCGGCGAGGCCAACCTGAACACCGAACTGGACCTGAACGTGATCGGCATCATCCGCGGCGACGAAAAACACGTTTCACCCTCGCCGAAAGAGCGCATACGCCGCCGCGATCTTCTGATCGTTGAAGGAAAGCTCGCCGATATCCTTCGCGTCAAGGAACAGGTCGGGCTCGAGATCAAGCCGGATTTCGAACTAAATGACGGAGTCCTCGAAAGCGGCGACATCGAACTTTTCGAAGTGCTTGTGATGAGCGATTCGGCCCTGATTGGCCAAACCCTGAAAACGCTACGCTTCCGGCAGCGCTACGGTTTAACTGTCCTTGCGATCAACCGCCACCGCGAGACGATCGTCGAAAGCCTGGACAGTGTTATGCTCCGCTTTGGCGACGTGCTGCTGGTGCAGGGCTCGAAGCAAAGTGTTGATGCGCTTGCGGCCGAAGAAGAGATCATCCTGCTTGAGGACGTCTCTGCATCGAGCTTTCGGATCGATAAGCGAAAATGGGCGATAGCCGCATTCCTGACGTTCCTCGGACTCTCGGTGTCAAAAGTGACCATCGGCATCGATATCCCGATAACGATTTGCGTCCTCGCCGGAGTTTTCATCATGCTGGCGACAAAGACGGTCCGATACTCTGAAATGTATTCGATGATCGACCTTCGCCTGCTCGTGCTGATCGCTTGCATGATGAGCTTTGGCGTGGCGATGGAGAACACTGGTGCCGACCGCTACCTTGCTGGCCTAATCGAGGCTTATTTCGGAGAGTTCGGGCCGATCGCGATCCTCGCAGGATTTTTCGTCTTGACCGTGATCCTGACCCAGCCGATGTCTAATCAAGCGGCCGCTCTCGTCGTCCTGCCGGTTGCGATCAAGACGGCCGTCGCCCTCGGGCTGAATCCACGTGCGTTTGCGATCGCGGTGACGCTCGCGGCCTCCTTCTCGTTCATCACGCCGCTCGAGCCGGCGTGTGTCCTTGTCTACACCCCGGGCCGCTACAGTTTCCTTGACTTTGTAAAGATCGGGTCGATCCTGACAGTGGTCGTATTCATCGTTTCGATGCTGCTAATACCTGTGTTTTGGCCGCTCTAGCCGGTTACGGACCTGAAGATGCTTCGCGGTGAAAGGCCTCGTTTTAGGATCAGGGCCAGGCCGACCACCGTCCAGAATAGGATCCTGCCTTTTCGGATGATCGCGAGCGTAACCCCGATCCCGGCGCCGATGGCGACCGTTTCCGCTACGAACTCACCCCCGGCCTCATCGACCCCGATCAGGAACGGGACGAGTTTGAAAATGATCGTGATGAGACGGCTGACCGATTCGAGCAGGAAGGCGTTCAACGGCGAGGCAGTTTCCATCAGCCGGCTGAGAATGAACCAAACCTCGACAACGCCCAGGGCATGGAATCCGGCCTCGCAAAGGGAGATCGGAAGAAATCGCTTTGGATGCCTGCGGTAAAAGCCATAGATAAAGTTCTCGAACAGGCGAACGTCGGCCCGGCCATGTTCGAGGAGGCCCTGGGCGACGCCACGCCGGTAAAGCAGCTCGCACGTCTCACTGGCAAAGTGCCACTGCTTGATGATCATCACGATGCCGGCGACCAGTAGAAAGAACAAGACCCCGATCAGCACATCGATCGTCAGCGTCCATCCCGGATCGAGCTGAAAGTTCCTGACGAACGTAAGGGCCCCGAGTGCAAGAAACGCGCTCGTCACGAAGCTGTAAAACAAATTCTCCGTCGCCACCGACGACAGGCCCACAACAAGCGGGACCCTTCGCCGGACAGCAACCGCCTTAGATGTCCCGCTGATCAAAATGCCGAGCGGGATCATTGCGCTCATAGCTTCGCCGATGATGACCGCGGGAAAAGTGTCGCGAAGGTCCAGCCGGTAGGGCTCGTAAACCGATAGCTTCCAGGCAGTTGCTCGAAGGATCAGCCGGCCGAGGTAAATGACGAGGATCACCGCAAAACCGACAAACCCAAACCGCTCGATATTCGCAAGCACCTCGTTCAGGCCTACCGACCAGACAAAGAACACGAATAGCGTCAAGCCGAACAGGGTCAGAACGCCGCCAACGGCCTTCAAACGGTTTAGTTGTTTGGCTGAGAGTTGATTCTTATTTGAAGCCGGCATTTCTGCCGGCGATTCGAGGTTCACTGCTTTGCGAACGCGCGGGGGCGCGAATAAAATGGTATCCTACCTGATTTTTCAGACAAAACCGTTACGGAATTAAAATTATGAGCATAGCCGCAGGAACCGCATTATCGAACACCGGATTGACGACCCTTTCCGAAGAGGAAGAACTGTTTCGCTCTTCTGTCCGTGAGTTTGCCGAGGGCGAGGTTCGCCCGAAGGTTGAGGCGATGGAACACGCCGGCAAACTCGATCCGGATGTGATCCGTCAGTGCTTCGAACTCGGGTTGATGGCCATCGAATCGCCGGAGGAATACGGCGGAGCCGGCTCGACAATCTTCAACGCCATCGTCGCGATCGAAGAGCTTGCCCGCGTAGATGCGAGCGTGTCGGTGTTCGTCGACGTACACAATACCCTTGTAACGAACGCATTCATGCGTTGGGCCAGCGACGAACAGAAGAAGAAGTACCTTCCGCAGATGGCAGAATCGCGGGTTGGGGCATACGCACTGAGCGAAGCGGGTTCGGGCTCGGACGCATTTGCGTTGACCACACGCGCGGTCGATAAAGGTGACCACTACGAGATAACAGGCCAGAAGCTTTGGATCACGAACGGAAACGAGGCTGAGATCTTCATCCTGTTCGCAACCGTCGATCCGGAGGCCGGATACAAGGGCATCACCGCCTTTATCGTCGAAAAGGGATTTGATGGTTTCTCGGTCGGAAAGAAGGAAGACAAGCTCGGCATACGTGCTTCCTCCACAACCGAACTTATCCTGGACGGGTGTAAGGTCCCGAAAGAAAACGTCCTCGGCGAGGTCGGCAAGGGCTACAAGGTTTCCATCGAAACGCTGAACGAAGGCCGCATCGGCATCGGCGCCCAGATGCTCGGCATCGCCCAGGGTGCGTTCGAAGCCGCGGTCAAATACACCGACGAACGCGAGCAATTCGGGCAGAAGATCAACAATTTTCAGGCCGTTCAATTCCAGCTGGCCGAGATGGCAGTCGAGATCGAGGCTACCCGCCTTCTCGTTTACAACGCCGCCCGGCTCAAGGACGCCGGCAAACCCTTCATTAAGGAAGCCGCGATCGCGAAGCTTTACTCATCACGATGTGCCGAGCGCGTCTCGTCCAAAGCCATCGAGCTCTTCGGCGGCTATGGTTATGTAAAGGACTATCCGGTCGAAAAATACTGGCGCGATTCAAAGATCGGCTCCATCTACGAAGGCACCTCGAATATGCAGCTGCAAACGATCGCGAAAATGATAACGAGCGGAAAATAGATGTCCGCGACCCTGATCAGACAGGCCGGATCGGCGGATGCCAAACTGCTCACCGATCTGGCCTACAACACATTCTGGGACGCTTTCGCCCATCATCCGAAGAACGCGCCGGACGACCTGGCGCATTACATGCGGCAGGCATTCAGCATCGAGCAGATAACGGCGGAATTGGCGGACGAGAAGAGCGTTTTTCTTATCGCAGAGATCGGCGAGAAGGCCGCGGGTTACGCAAAACTCATCACCGGGAGCATCGAAGAAGGCATCACGGCCGAGCGGCCGATCGAACTAAACCGACTCTATTCTCATCAGGAATTCCTCGGCCAGGGGGTTGGTCAGGCGTTGATGGATGCGTGCTTCGAACGGGCGCTTCGGGAAGATCACGACGTGATATGGCTCGGCGTTTGGGAATACAACCCTAGGGCCCAGCGGTTCTACGAAAAGAACGGTTTTCGCCTTGTTGGCAAGCACACATTCGTCCTCGGCAGCGACCCGCAAACCGACTTGTTGATGCAAAGAGAACTCTAGCCACAGAGTTCACCGAGAACACCGAGAAAAAGAGAATCTAAACGGTAACGGCCCTACTGTTCATTTTTAGATCCCTTCACCCGCACGATTATTTTTCTGTGCTCTCTGTGTTCTCGGTGGCAAAAATTGCATTTCTCCTGATGGTGCGATATTGTTGCATCTGTGCGACACGTCAAGAATCCTCCCAATCCCTATGACCGTTACTCGGCCGAGTACATCGGCGAGCCGCCCCCCACAAAACTCGAGGTTTTTGAAGAAACGGCGACCAGGAAGGTCATAACCAAGGCGTTCGCGTCGGACTGGGAGGGCGGATGGAGATATACCGTGAACTGCTATCGCGGCTGCGTGCACGGCTGCACTTACTGTTTCGCACGGCAGTATCATGAATACCTTGGCTATGGCGCCGGAACCGATTTCGAGACAAAGATCGTCGTCAAACCGAACGCGCCGCAGATCCTTCGCGAAGAGCTGAAAAAGACCCGCGACAAGATGCCGCACCTCGATTTCTCGTTCGCGACCGACCCGTATATCCCGCTCGAGGCCGAGTACAAACTAACCCGTCAATGCCTCGAGGTTTGCGCTGAATTCCGCGTGCCGACGGCCGTGATAACCAAATCGCCGCTAGTGACGCGCGACATCGAAGTCCTGCTGAAACAATCGAAGGTGTCGGTCTTTTTCTCGATGCCTTTTCTGACGAAGGAAAGTTCGAACCCGTTCGAGCCGTACACGCCCGTGCCCGAGGCCCGTTTTCGTGCAATGAGAAAGTTATCGGACGCTGGGATCACAACCGGGATCGGTATTGCGCCAGTGATCCCGGGCTACAACGAGCCCGACATCCCCGGCTTGCTGGAACGCGCAAAAGAATGCGGGGCGACAAGGGCCTTTATGTCGATGCTTCATCTGGATACCGACTCGATCGAAGACTATTTCGTCCAAAAGATGAACGAACGCCTGACACCGAACCGCATTTCCAGGATAATAAACACAATAAAGCGCGAACGCGGCGGGACCTTGCGGCATCGTAGCTACAAAGAACGTGGGACCGGTATGACCGAGCAGTGGGAGGTCACCCAGAAACTGTTCGATTTTCACGCCCGTAGGCTGGGTTTCGTACAGCATTCAAGGAGCGAAGCGGCGGCAGCCGAAGTTCCTCCCGCCCAGCTGAATTTGTTTTGAAGGTCCGGACCATGATCTCATTAGTACGGTATTAATCTTTGACATGGAGGGTATTTAGTTATGATGAAGAGATTCATTACTGCCTCGCTGGTCGCGGCCGCAATCGGCGTTTTCGCGGCCGTCGGCATTGGGCAGGACAAGAACAAAGGCAAACATTTGAGAACGGCGGTCGAGCGGGTCGATAAATCGGCTGATGTGGTCAACGAGGTAATGAAAGTGGCCGAGAAGTCGATCCCTCGCGAGCTGATCGAAAAGGCAAAGGCCGTCGTCGTTTTCCCGGGTGCCCTGAAAGCGGCGTTTATCGTCGGTGGGCAGGGCGGGCACGGCGTTGCGATCCGCCGAGTCGGAAACGGCTGGAGCGCGCCGGCCTTTTTGAACATGGCCGGCGGAAGCTTCGGGGCCCAGATCGGCGGTTCGAAAACGGATTACGTTTTGCTGATCATGAACGACAAAGGTTTGACCAACCTTCTGCAGGATAAATTCGAGATCGGCGGCGAGGGCAGCGTCGCGGCCGGACCCGTCGGCCGTACTGCTTCGGCATCGACCAACATCACCCTCGATGCCGAGATCCTTTCTTATTCCCGGAGCAAGGGGCTTTTTGCCGGTGTCGCATTGAAGGGTGTTGTGATCACCCAGGATGAGAACCTGAATCAGGCGGTTTATGAAAAATCGGCTCGGACGGTGCTCGGGGATCCGCCCCTGACGTCGGACCAGGCACCTAAATCGCTCCAAAAACTTGCGGAAACGGTCGCGGTCTATTCACGATAATAAGCCGATCAAAATTGTTCGCACTTGCCCGGTAATATGTTTGCCGGGCATTTTCATTTGGCGAACCGAGGCCGTCAGGGAGTATTCTGCTTGATATGGGATCCAGGATCGAAGTATTCGAAGAGATGTTGGCGGCGGACCGGGACAATACGATGGTTATGTTCGGGCTGGCGAAAGAGTATGAAAAACAGGGACGGTACGAGGACGTGATCCGGCTGCTTGAAGACTATCTTGCCAAAGCCGACGACGAGGGCAACGCCTATGGCACGCTCGCACAGGCGTACGAAAAAACCGGTGACCGGGAGAGAGCGATAGAAACCTACCGGAAGGGCATCGACGTTTCGACGGCCTATGGACATCCGTCGATGGCGAATGAATATCGGATGACGCTGGATCTGGATCTCAACGATGAGTGATGCTTGAGGGCTCGTCGAGCCAAAGGCGACACCGCCCTAAACACTGACAATGAAATTTTCTGCAACTCTTGCGGTTCTGTTTTTGCTATCGCCGATCCTATTATTCGCCCAAGATCGTCAGGTAGAAAGGATTGAGATTAGATCGACCTGGGGCGGACTAGGGAAGCCTCAGAGGAGCCAGACCGTTATCGTTCGAAAAGGAGCAGAATTTGTCGCAGATGGGAAAAGAATCGAACGTGCCAAGATCGCTACCCTTGTCAAGGCGCTCGGAGAACCTGCTCTTGAAATGCCGTTGTTAGAAAATCTCGGGATAACTCAGTTATGGCTCAATGAAAACGCGCGTAAATGTATACGCGATTGTGTGAACGGCTACATAGACGGAGCAAATCCTGATCAACGGCAACTGTTCTTCACAAAATATACTGATCTGTCGTTCGCGCAGGAACGGATAGAAGTGATGTTCCAAGGTCAGCATACGGACGACTACCCACGGTTCGAAGCACATATCAAGTTTAGCGACGGCTCCGATACCGAAATTTCCTCGGATAGTCAGTCGCTGTTTATGATTCCTTGGAAAATAAGGGATTCAGTTGAGGATCAGACGACCTACAATGCCCACATCTCGCAGGCGTTCGCTTCAATACTTCCCCCAAAATTCACAAACTTTTCCCGACTAAAAGCAGAGGGTTTGGCGGAGAGTCTCGCAGGTTCGGTGTTAAGAGGCACCGAGAAGGATTGGAAGCGCCTAGAGGTCATGGAGAAAGTCAGCGATGCGGTGACTCTCTTCGAGAAAGATTACGAAATAGTGTCCATGGAATTAAATTCCAATCACGATTCAGACTTCGGTACAGCCTGGGCAAGTAAAGAGCCTACGGAAAAGAACCTGCACATCGTGTTAAGGAAACCTGATTATCCTAAAGGGTTCGCATTGAAGCTTATTCTTCCGGTTGAAAACGGCAAGGTCCAGAATGTTGAGATTTTCAAACAAAAGATCGATCAGTATTTGAGTTTAGTGAACTCAGTTCCGTGGTTAGCAGATTTTATTGGTACAAGCGGAAAACCGGTTTGGCTTCGCTTTGTTAAGAACCGGTCTTTTAGCGAAAAAGGGATGCGGTCCTTTGCCGCAGATATGAAAGCCCTAGGGAAATCGGACTTGGCCTCTGAAGTCGAGAAGGTTCAAGACAAAGTTGTCGTCCTTTCGATCGGAGGTGGACTTGAATACTACCAGTCTTTTTGGCTAATTCTACCGGATGGCAGATCGGTTGTGTGGCGGCATTATTATGTATCGCCAATTCCACAGCTATCATTTACAAGCAAAGAATGTGCGGATCCTAGATCTAATACCAAACCCTGTGTAGGAGCTTTGATCTCGCGGGAAGGCAAGATTCTTAGGGATTAGTGGAGCATGGTGAGACAGTTGCCTTCTTGATCCTGACGGGCTTCTCCGGCTTTTCCTCATTTACGGCAGCCTTATTGATCGCATCCACGACATCCATTCCTTTCGTCACGCGTCCGAAGGCGGCAAACTTTCCGTCAAGATGCGAACCGCTCCCGACCAGGATAAAGAAGCTGGTCATCGCGGTGTTGACTTCTTCCCCGCGGGCCATGGAAAGGATTCCGCGTTCGTGGAGCACCCTGTTCGGTTCGTCGGGAAGCGTCCGGCGGGCCCGCATCCCGACCTCGTAGGTGACCGGCGTAGAACGCGTATAGAGATCGCCGCCCTGGATCACGAATCCCGGCACGACACGCCCGAACGTCGTGGTATCGAGAAGCCCCGTTGAGGCCAGATTTAGAAAATTCCTCACTGATTCCGGTGCGTGTTCGGGAAACATTTCCATCTCGATCACGCCAAGCTCGGTGTCGAACGTCACGCATTGACCGGCCATCGTTTTCGCGTCCGCCTTGTCATATGGTTCGGACTTTACGGCAGCAGCGGCAGGCCGGTTGTTCGCTTTTGCGGGTTCCTTTGGCTCAGGCTGCTGGCCTGCGACTGCGGACGCGGCAATCAGAAACAGGCCAGCGACATAAAGGGTTCTAGACTTCATTGTTTTTCAATTCTCAGAAAAAAGCGGTTCTCTGTAAAGGGTAAACGGCGAACATTCTTCGACTCATCCATGTTAATATTGTGCCCAGACCAATACAGACCGGGCCCGATCCAACACACTTCGACGGAGTTTCTATGAAACGCACATTTCTGATCACATTTTCGATCTTTCTTCTCTTTTCGGCTGCATTCGGCCAGCGTGAATTAGGCGTTCGCCCGACCGAAACCGGAGGGCCGCTGCTGCCGGAACAGGCAGCGTTCGACGTCCAGTCGTATGACGTCGCGTTGAAGGTCGATCCGAAGTCGAAGACCATTTCCGGGACTACCGTGATGATCGCAAAGGTTGTCAATGCGACGGACACGATCCTGCTTCATCTCGATACACCGTACAAAGTCGACCGCATATATACGCAGAGTGCCGACGTTCAGCAGGGCCTACGCTACGAGCACACCAACGGGAAGCTTCGTATCACGTTCCGCGAGAAAATGAAGCCCGGAACGACTTTCGAGACCATCATCACTTATTTCGGCACCCCCCGTGTTGCTCCGCGGCCGCCGTGGATCGGCGGCATTATTTGGGCAAAGACCCCGAGCGGGGCCGACTGGATCTCGGTCGCGATGCAGAACGACGGGGCCGACCTTTTGTTTCCCGTCAAGGATCACCCGTCGGACAAGCCCGAAACAGCGACCATGCGGATAACCGTTCCCGACCCCCTGGTGGCAGCCGGGCCGGGCAAGCTTGTCGAGACCATCAAGAACAAAGATGGCACATCGACCTATGTCTGGCGAATGAGCAATCCGATCCCGAACTACTCGATCCTATTCGACGCCGCACCCTACCGAGTGATCAAGGACAGCGTCAAGAGCATCACCGGCGAGAGCATCCCCATTGAGTTCTACATCCTGCAGGAAAGCTACGAGAACGGCGCCAAACTGATCGAGGAGACCAAGAAGTACAACGCGTTTTATGAAAAGTATCTCGGGCCGTTTCCCTTCCGTTCGCAGAAGTTGGGGATCGTCGAGACGCCGCACCTCGGGATGGAACACTCGACTCACCTGGCTTACGGCAACAAGTTCGTTTACAACGAGCACGGATTCGATTGGCTCCAGCTTCACGAGTTCGGCCACGAATGGTGGGCCAACCTTGTGACCGCCCGCGACTGGAAAGATTTCTGGATCCACGAAGGGTTCCAGTCGTTCATGGACAGGCTCTACCTCGAACACCTGGGTAAAAAGGAAGCCTATTTCGAAGCCATGCGCCAAGCCGCCGCCCGGACGCGGAACATGCAGCCGGTCGCCCCACGTGAAGCGAAATTTGCATATCAGGTGTATCTCGCTGCTCCCGATTACCTCCGCAGCGACGGCGATATCTACGGCAAGGGCGCCGTGGTCCTGCACACGCTGCGTTATTTGATCGGCGACGACGCGTTCTTCCGCGCACTTCGGCGGATGGCGTACCCGACGCCGGCAATGGAAAAGAGAACGGACGGCAGCCAAACACGCCTGGTCGATACCGAGGATTTCAGGAAGATCGCCGAACAGGAATCCAAAATGGACCTCGGCTGGTTCTTCGAGGTTTATCTCCGCCAGCCGAAGCTTCCGAAACTAAATGTCCGGAACGAGATCGTTTCGGGCGGGAGCGAAACCCCGCAAAAGCAGATATTTGAGTGGGAGGTGCCGAACGATCTGCCGTTCCCGATGCCGATCGAGGTCGAGGTGGACGGCAAGATCCAACGGGTTGAAATGAAGGATGGAAAGGGCTCGATCAGTTTTTACAAAACACCGGTGATCGACCCGAAAGGCTGGATACTCCGTGCAAAGTAAATTATGAAAAGGTATTTGGTTTTATTATCACTTTTCGTCGTCCTGTCGCTGTCGGCGGCGGGACAAACGCTGGATGAAAAGATCCGCGAGATCGATAGCTACGCTGCGACCGTTGCCGAAACCTGGAAGGGCCCCGGAATGGCCATAGCGATCGTGAAGGACGACCGCGTCGTGTTTGCTAAGGGTTACGGCTCACGGGAACTCGGCAAGGCCGAATCTATCAACCCCGACACGGTGTTCGCGATCGCGTCCAATTCAAAGGCCTTTACTACCGCTGCACTCGCGATCCTCGTCGATGAGAAGAAGCTATCGTGGGACGACAAGGTGTCGAAATACCTTCCCGACTTCAAGCTCTACGATCCCTGGGTGACCAGCGAACTGACCGTCCGCGACCTTGTAACACACCGCGTCGGGCTGGACACGTTCAGCGGCGACCTGCTCTGGTACGAGACCAATTTTACGCCGGACGAGATCCTCACGCGGGTCCGCTACCTCAAGCCCGTCTCGAGCTTCCGCACGCGTTACGGCTATCAGAACCTGATGTTCATCGCCGCCGGAAAGGTGATCGAAAAGGCTTCGGGCAAGAGCTGGTGCGGCTTTGTCACGGAGCGGATCCTGCAGCCGCTCGGGATGAACCGCACATCGTGCAGCATCAAGGACCTGCCCGACAATGCGGCCATGCCGCACAATGAATCGGGCGGTACGCTCCGCGTACTCCACCGCGGGAATGTTGACAGCGGCTATTCGGCCGCGGCCTTGAATTCGTCGGTCAACGACCTTTCAAAGTGGGTCCGGACACAGCTCGGCAAAGGAAAATTCGAAGGCAAGCAGATCTTCAGCGAGGCCGTCGCTTGGCAGATGCACCAGCCCTATCTTGCCCAGCAGATCAGCGAGCAGGCGTGGCGGGGAAACCCGACCCGGCATTTTTCGGGCGTGGCGATGGGATGGTTCGTCTATGACTATCACGGCCGAAAGGTGATAAATCACAGCGGTGGGCTGGACGGGATGCTCTCCTACACCGTGCTGATCCCGGAGGAGAATACTGGATTCGTCGTGCTTTCTAATTCGGAATTTCCCGCCTTCGCGGTAATGATGAGCAAGATACGCGATGTGATGGTTAACGCCCCAAAACGGGACTATAACGCCGAGGCGATCGAGCAGATGAAACGGTCGAAAGCCGCGGCAGCGGAACAGATCAGGAAAGACGACGCAGCCCGGGCTGCCAACACGAAACCAACGCTTGCTTTTTCGGAGTACGCCGGCACGTACAGCGACGACCTCTACGGTGCGATCAACATCGCGGAAGAGTCCGGCCGGCTTGTAATGCGTTTCTCGCGTTCGCCCAATTTCGTGGCCGATCTCGAGCACTGGCACTACGACACGTTCCTGATCAAATGGCGGCCTTCGATGGCGTATAACTTCCCTCGCGGGTGGGTGACGTTCACGATCGGCCGAGACGGGAAGACCGACGAGATGAAGATAGACCAGCCGAACAATGATTTCTGGTTCTACGAACTTTCGCCAAAACGTGTCAGATAGCCCCGCGATTCTCGACATTTTCGCTTGTGTTATGACAGAATCTTTGTTTGCCCCGAATTTTAGCGAATAGTTGGACCATCAGGAGAACGTTTTTCACACATGTCAGATGAAGCAGTAAAGGCGGCGGAAGAGACCGCGGCCGAAGCAGCAAAACCGACGATCACGATCGCCGAAAAAGAAGCGCCCGTCGAGGAAAAGGCCGAGGCCGCCCCGGAACCGTCGCCCGACGAGGTGCATTACCAGGCCGTCGAAAAGGACGGAGTCGTAACGGCCATATGGGAAATGCAGGGCCAAAAGCACCTGCGTACCATCGATCCCCGGTCGAACGAAGGCAAACAGATCCTCGCCCTGTTCGAGACGGCTGCGTAAGAAAGTTTTCGCCGAATATCGACACGAGATTGCACGGATATCTATCCGTGCGGTTTCGTGTTTTTGTGTGTCCTTACGCCGGTCGAGGAAACAGATCGAATATCTCGTGTTGCCGTTTGCCCAGCGGCCTGCCCTCGAATGCGGCTGCCTGAACGATACCCAATCCCGCCGAAGTGAGAAATATTTCATCCGCCTCGCGGACGGCGTCGATGCCGGCTTCGACCTCTTCACACTCGAGATTTTCGAGGATATGTTCGCGTGTCGTGCCCGCAAGGCATCCGGTTTGCAGGCTCGGCGTGAAGAGCACTCCGTCGCTCAGCCAAAACAAGTTTGCCATGCACGCCGAAGCGATCTCGTCGCGTTCGTTCAGCCTGATCGCTTCGTCGAAACAACGATCCTTCGCTTCGTCCAAAGACAGGATCGGTTCGAGATAATTGCACGACTTGATCCCCGCCAACGGTGAGGTCGTGTTGACGCGGTGCGGTGAGATCGCGAGCGATAAATTAACGGGAACCGACCGACGTTCACCGACCAGGATCGAAAGCGAGGTATTGCCGTCACCACCGCCGGGCCAGAGATCAGCCGCCGAACCGTCGGCGAAGCTCACTCGTGCACGGCCCGACGTCAACCCGCTTCGGTCTATCGTTTCGGCTAATGCTCGATATACACTCACTTCGTCGTGCTCCGAAACGTCGATCCCGAGCTTCGCGGCATCACGCATTAACCGCCGCCAATGCTTTTCCCAAAGCAGAGGCTCGCCGCCGGCAAATGCGGTCGTCGTAAAAACGCCCGAACCGTAAAGCAAGGCTTTCGAATTTGCTGAGAGTGACACTAGGAAGGGTCAAGTCCGATCGGGCTGCCGTCATCTTCGGCGATCGTACCACCACCGGTCAGCGCTCGTCCGAGCAAAACGGCAAAAACGATGGTGGGCCAGAAATGCAGTGCTGCGTCAATTACGATCTGCCCGAGTCCACTTCGGTTGATCGCCCTTATGAAGTCACTAGGGCCGTCCGGTTCGATTGCCGTAATCCAACCGACTAGGATCACAACACTCGCTATGAGATGGAAACATAGCAACCCGCCAAATAGGCTCCGAATGAACCTACCCCGCAGGTCATAAGCCAGAATGGCCATTAACGGATAATAGAGCCCGAAACATCCCGCGAAGAAGAACATGAGGAACCAAATAATATTGCCTTGCCCAACCCCTGTCACCACCATCGTCCAGAAACCGTAGACGACAGCATACGCCATCCCGATTAAACCGGCAATCGCTCGTTTCTTTGCGATGGACACACTCATCGCGGTTTCGCGATCCGCATACCTTGGGCCCTGCGTTCGCTTATGCGGCCTTTGCGGTCACGGCAAAATTCGGCCACGAGTTCGGCGACCAGTTCGCTTTTCTCCTCTGCAGGGACGTGGCCGCAGTTCTTCAGGACGACGAAGCGTGAATGGAGTATCGAATCGTGCAGTTTGTAACCGTTGTGGATGCCGACGACCTGGTCCTCCTCGCCCCAGATGATCAGAGTCGGCTGGTTGATCAGGTGGGCGTCCTGCTCGATACGGTTTGCGTCCCACGCTCGCGAGGTCGCAAGGACTGAATGGTGAGCATCGGCCGCCGAAAGCGGGCGACGGACGTTGGCGATCCGCGACTGCGTGATAAGGTGCCGGCTCGAGCGGGACAGGGTCTTTTTCATCCGATGCCGAAGCATCGCCCGCGAATCGACAAGGAACGGCGTTATCACCTCGCCCACGCCCGGGATCGAAGCCAGCCGAAGGATCGGGTGGCGAAGCACCTCGTCGTTGATCACCGCGTCGATAAGGACGAGCTTTTCAACATATTCCGGGTAATCCAAGCAGATCGTCGCGGCGACCGCACCGCCGTAGGAACTGCCAACGAGCGTCGCGCGCCCGATGCCGAGCCGGTTCATGAACCGGGAGACCATCCGGGCCTGCGACTGGATCGAATAATCGAACCATCGAGGCTTTTCGGAATAACCGAAGCCGACAAGGTCGACGGCGATGACGTGGAAGCCGGCGTCGGCCAGCAGCGGCGCGACCTTATGCCAAACGAAAAGCGACGCCGTGTAGCCGTGTATCAGCACCAGCGTCGGAGCCGTGCGGTCGCCGAACTCCTGAAAATGAAGCCTGGCTCCTTCGACATTTATGAAATTCGAATGTTCGGAATGAGGCACCAGTTCGTAAACCTCGTCCCAAACCACGGTCCGCGGCCGTGTGAGCATCTTTACGCCAACGCCGACGGCCACGCCTCCTGCAAACGCGATCGCAATATTACTTTTCTTCATCGGGGTAGTTCCGGGCAGCGGTCGGCAAACGCGCCGCCGTACCCTTGATAGATGATTTTAACCCAAAACAACGACCGGCCGGACGCTATTTTCGTCCGCCGCAAACTCGCCGACGGCGATCAGCGTCCCACCGACCTCGGTCATTCGAACGACCGTGCCGTCAGGCAGATCAAGGCCGGCAATGCGTGACGACATTCCGTTCTTCGTCTTCGCGGCCCTGTCTTCGCTCATCACGACCTCCGGCAAATGGCCGAGCGCGTCGTTCATCGAAACGAGCCGCCCGAGGCGATCATCCATCGCCTCAAGCTTGTCCAGCGTCACCGCGTCCTCGATCCTGAACTTCCCCGCCCGGGTCCTGCGAAGTTCGGTGAGATGTGCTCCCAACCCGGCCGACCGACCGATGTCCTCCGCCAAAGTGCGGATGTAGGTCCCCGCCGAACACGCGACCCGAATGCGGATCTCGGACTGCGAACGGCCCGTCCTATCGATCAATTCGAGCTTGCTTATCGTCACCGGCACCGCCTTCCGCTCGACCTCCTCGCCGGCCCGGGCGAGTTCGTAAAGCTTTCGGCCGTCCACCTTCTTTGCCGAATACATCGGCGGCACCTGCATCAGATCTCCCCGAAACTGCTCGAAGATCTCGTCCCAGTCGACCTCGGAGACTTTGCTCTCCAACTCTTCGGTCCGCAATCCGCATTCAGTGATCACCTGTCCGGTCCGGTCGCCCGTGTCCGTTTCCGAACCTATTTGGACAACGGCTTCATATTCCTTTTCGTCCTTGTCCAGGAACCGCGCAAGCCGCGTAGCTCGGCCGACCAGCAAAACGATCACTCCGGTGGCGAATGGATCGAGCGTGCCCGTATGTCCGATGCGTCGGATGCCGAGTATCCTCCGGGCTCGGTTCACCACATCGTGTGAGGTAATTCCCTCAGGCTTGTCGATTACGAGAATGCCGTCCATTGCCTTACTATCTTACCGATTGGGCAATGTGGCGGAAAAGGCACGATACGAATGAGGAACGGGAACGGTTCGTCGCCGATCCTGTGAAAGCCAGGGACCGGACAATGAACCGTGCGGTCAAACTCCTCGCGGCCAAACCGCGCTCGGTTGGCGAACTGCGGGCCCGCCTGCTTGAAAAGCTTTGGACCGATGCGGCCATCGTCGATGCCGTGATCGAGAAACTAAAGGAATACGGCTACCTCGACGACCAGAAATTTGCCGGCGACCTCGCCCTTTCGAAATTGCGGCGAAAACCACAAGGGAGACGGCGGCTCAAACAGGCCCTTTCAAATAAGGGGTTGGGATCCGACGATATTCAAGACGCTGTTGACGCCGCCTTTGAGAAAATGCCCGAATCGGACTTGATCGAGGAGGCGATCGACAAACGCATCGCTGTAAAAGGCCGCCCCGAAAGCCGCGAGGAATTAAAACGATTTTTGGACTACCTCCTTCGCCTCGGTTTTGACTACGAGCATATTCGAGCCCGAATGGACCATATCAGAAAAGGTGATCGCGAATCGATATGAACTTCAGTTACGACGGCAGGACCTTCAGGCCAGTTGAGAATTCAGCTTCAGGCAACGTCAGCGGCGGGACCACTTTTTATTATCACCAATCCGGCGACATCGTTTGGGCGGAATATGGCGGCGGCGGGGTAAGGTTTGGGCAACTGATCGGCATTTGCGATGCCGACGGCCGATTGCAGGCCCGTTATCAGCACGTCAACGACAATGGCGAACTGTTAACAGGGATATGCAGGTCGGCCCCCGAACTTCTGCCCGACGGCAGGATGCGGGTCCGCGAAAGCTGGCGGTGGACTTCCGGCGACCATTCTTCCGGCGAATCGGTCATTGAAGAGTTTAGGGCGGATCAAGCGCGGCCTTGATCTTTTCGGACAGGTCCAGCATTGCCTCTTCGGCCGCCCTGAAATCCGACGACGCCTTCGTCAGCGTCTTCTTATCCTCGATCACCCTGATCGCGGCCCCGCCGGCGTAATAAACCCGAGTTTCAATGACCTTAACTACCTTTGGCGGCGGATCGGCCGCTGCGTGGGTGTCGTATCTCTCTAGCCGCTGGAAGGCAAATATCAACTCCTCGCCGGAATAGAAAAGCTCCGCGGTGGCGCGAAAAGTTTCCCCGTACATCTTTCCGACGATCTTCTTGAGGCCTTTCCCGGAAAGGAAGTAGGTAGCGGCGGTGCCCTCAAGCGAGATGCCTTCGACTGACCGCTCGACCTTTCGGTATGATCGGGCGTTTCGGTTGATCAGATTCACCTCGGCCCGGATCGCGGCGATGCTCCCGTCGGCCTGGGCGAAGCTGCCCGGCGCAACGAATGCCGAAATCATCAGTGCGCACAGGGTCAGGATTTTCATATCTACCGCTCCCGCATTATTGCCGGTCCAGATCGATCCGGTAAACTATGCGATCGCCGAGGCCCGTAAGCTTTGTAACGCCTGCCGTGGCATCCGGCTCGACCTCGAGCCGTGCATTCCGGTTCCTTTCGAGGAAATGCCTGAGGCGGCGGGCGGGTTCGCCCTCGATCACCCCTTCAGGATCGTCAACGGCAGCGATCTGTTCCGGCTCCGGCTTTTCGGCTGAGATCCAGGCTATCCAAACGGCGTTCACCGCCCCGGCTGCCGGATCGATGGACGGCCGAACGCGGACCGAAGCGGAGCCGTCGCTTCCGCCCGTTTCCCTGTCGGATGATTCAGAAACGGCGAGTCGCCGGTAAATTATCTGGCCGTCAGCGTCCGAGATCTCCGCGATCACCGACAGGATTCCGGGCCTTTCGGCATCGATTCCCAATTCTGAATTACCCAGGACGAACGAGGCAGCCCCTTCAGCCTCGGTCGCAAAAGTTCCGGCCTGTTTCGATGCGAACCAGAACCGGACGAGCTTCGGCTCCCGGATCTCGGGCTCGCGTGTCAGGACGGCTGCCGGCGGCCCGCCGACGTTTTCCTCGGACGAGAAAAAGATCTGCCCGACCGGTATAGACAGGGCACCGGCGAGCAGCAGGATGATCAGTGAAAGAGCCACCGACCGGTCCGACAGATGGGTCCGATGCCGGGAGCCGGACTTTGTAATATTCGATAGCGTCGGTATCGGCGCCGATAGGTCATCATATTCTACGGACGGTATTGCGGCTTCTGGCTCGGGCTTCGCCGGAGCGGCCGAGTAGTTCGGTGTGTAGATCGTTACCGGGAACGGGCTCCGCGAGACCAGCGACCCGGCGAGAGCGGCCCCCCATTCCCCGATATCCTGCGGCCGCCATGCCGGTTCGAACTGAAGAGCCGCCGCTATGAGATTGTCGGTTTCTCGCGAGATGTCCGTCCTCTCGTCCGACGGGAAGCTGCGAAGCCCCTTTGACATTAGTGAAAGAAGTTCGCCCCTATCATGGTCGCGGAAAGGTAGCCTGCCGATCATCATACGATGGGCCAAAACTGCCAGCGAGAATACATCGGAGGATGGCGCCCGGTATCCGAGTTTTGTGTGAAGCTCAGGAGCGGCGTACAAGATCGCCTCGTCATCGGCGGGAAGGCGGCTAAGGCCTTCGCCTCGGGAATCGATCGGCCACGCGCACCCGAAATTAGTTAGCCGGACCTCAGGTTCATATTCGGCCTCGCCGATCAAAAGGACATTTCCCGGCCGTATGTCGCAATGGAGCAGGCCGTTTGCATGGACAAAGGCCAGGGCTTCGGAAAGCGACCTGACGATCCCGGCGATCCGGCCGAGCTCGAGCCGCTTTGGCCCGTCGATCAGGCGATCGAGCGTTGTCCCTTCGCAATGCTCCGTGACCGAAAATGGGCTGCCGTCGAACAAATGCCCGGCCTCCAGGACCGGTTCTATGTTCGGATGCTGTTCCTTGGCCAGGATGCGGCAGACGTCCTGCAGGGACGGCCCGGGATCGATCTTGTTCTCGTCCTCCCACAGGAACGTGCGAAGTACCACCTTCCGGCAAAAGTCCTTGAGGTCCTTTACCAAATATGCCCTGACGAACCCGGCGTAGACGGGGTCCGATACGTCCTTCATGACGAGAAAGCGCTCGAACAAAACCCGGCCGAGTGGCCCGACATCGCCGACACCCGAATAATGGCCCGGCTTCGGGCCTAATTCTTCGCCACTTGTATTAGGCATCTAAAAAGGAAAACGCAACTGGGTGAACAATTCGCTTACGGGAGCGGGGTTTCGACACGGCCGTCCCCGGATCCCTTCGGCATTGCTCTAAAGTATCATGCGATTCTACTATTTTGGCAATGTTTTTGGCGCATGAGCGTCCAAAAAAACGGTCTCTGCGATCCGGGCACTTTCGCGTTCGGCAACCTGCTCAGGCGGCCGTCAGTACCCATCAAACGGGCCTATCCGCAGAAGCTTCCGCCCGGGCGGCCTGTTTGACCACCCTCTTTTTTTTCAGCACAATAACTTTTGCGGCCTTTAACAAATGAAGTGAAAAGCGGTCCGCGGAAGCGAAAATGACAGGCGACGAAGTAAGAAGCACATTTTTGGAGTATTTTGAGCGTAACGGGCACAAGATCGTGCATTCTTCGCCGCTTTTGCCGGCGAACGACCCGACTCTGCTGTTTACCAACGCCGGGATGAACCAGTTCAAGGACGTTTTTCTCGGCAACGAAAAGCGTGACTACAAGCGGGCCGCAACCTCGCAAAAGTGCATCCGCGCCGGTGGCAAGCACAACGACCTGGACGAGGTGGGCAAGACCGCACGGCACCACACTTTTTTCGAGATGCTCGGGAATTTCTCGTTCGGCGATTATTTCAAGGAAGACGCGATCAAATACGCATGGGACCTTCTGGTCAATGTTTACAAGCTCGATCCGGAGCGGCTTTGGTTCTCTGTTTTTGAGGGCGATGACGAGGTCGGCCCCGACGACGAGGCCCGGGAGCTTTGGATCAAAGCCTGCGGCCGGCCGGAACGCGTGCTCGGCTTTGACCGCAAGGACAACTTCTGGCAGATGGGCGACACCGGCCCGTGCGGGCCCTGCTCGGAGATCCATTACTACATGGGCGAGGATCCGGCCGATCCTGAAAAGAATTCAGCCCATTGGGTGAACGGCCCCGGCGACACCACGATGGAGATCTGGAACCTCGTCTTTATGCAGTACAACCGCACCCAGGAAGCCGATGGGTCGTTCAAGCTGACGCCGCTTCCGGCACCTTCGGTCGATACCGGCATGGGTCTGGAACGCATGACCGCCGTGATGCAGCACGTCAAAACGAATTACGACACGGACCTGATCAAACCGCTCGTGGAATTCGCCGCGTCCTTGTCGGAATCACCTGCGGTAGCGGGTGGTTAAAGATCGGAGCCTAACTGCTGTAGTAAACACAACAGTCTATTAAGCGGCTATTTGTGCCGATGCCGACTTGTATGCATAAGATCCTCCTCATCGAGAATCAGCCGCTAACGCGAATCGGCATTCGATCTGTCATCGACGGCGAACCTGACATCGAGCTTGTCGGTGAGACTGACAACGCCTCGGACGGTTTTACGAAGTTTCGCGAGCTTCGGCCCGACGTCACCATCCTAGGCCTTCGCCTCCCCGGCTCATGTGCTATCGATGACCTCGACGGTTACTTCGCCCACGACTCCAAAGCAAAGATCATCGTCCTGGCCGAACATGCCGGCGATGCCGAGATCGCCAAGGCCTTGAAAAAAGGTGCTATGGGCTACATCTGCAAGGACGTGACGCCCGAAGACCTGGTTAAGGCCATCCGGACCGTCGCGGCCGGGCGGAAGTTCATCCCGAACGAGATCGCACAGATCCTTAGCGAGAACCTCGGAAAAGAAGAATTAACGCCGACCGAGTCCAACGTGCTGCGAATGATCGTCGGCGGGATGTCGAATAAAGAGATCGCGTTTGCATTGGAAGTTTCGGCGAATACGGTAAAAACCCACGTCCAGAATATCTTCGGCAAGATAGGCGTCTCCGACCGAACTTCCGCCGCGACGACCGCGATCCGGCGGGGCCTGGTGCGGGTCGATCTCTAGTCAGAACCGGGAGCGATAGCGGCCGGGGTCTTTTCCGTTCTGAACCTGTTAGCGTATGTCCAATTGGATCAGCCACGGGCTATTCAAACCTTTATGAACGAGATCAAAAACGCGCTCACCGAATACGCCGAATCCTTCACTTCCGGGGAAAGTGAGGTCCTCAAAGAGCTTCGCGAGCACTGCTACGCGCACTACGAAGATTCCGCGATGCTTTCGGGGTATTACCAAGGCAGGCTGCTCGCGATGTTTTCGCGGATGATCCGCCCGAACTACGTGCAGGAGATCGGCACCTACCTGGGATATTCGGCAATTTGCCTCACCGAAGGCCTCGCCCCCGGCGGGATCGTCTATTCTATCGACACGAACGAAGAGACCAACGCCGTCGCCCAATCCTTTATCGATAAGGCCGGCCTGAGCGATAAGATCTATCTTCGGCTGGGCGACGCGATATTCATCCTTCCGCACCTGTCCGGCCCCTTCGATCTCGTCTTCATCGACGCCGACAAGCCCAACTACTCAAATTACTACCACCTTATCTTCGAGAAGGTCCGACGCGGAGGCTTTATCATCGCCGACAATGTCCTCTGGAGCGGCAAGGTCCTCGACCCCGGCGACGACGAGAACGCAAAAGCCCTCGCCGAATTCAACCAAATGGTCCTCGCCGACGACCGCGTGTCGAACGTCCTTCTTCCGGTGAGGGACGGGTTGATGGTGGTATGCAAGAACTGAAATGCAGAAGCCCGCGCGTAAGCAAGGGCGAAATGCTCCGGACGGATTTGAGCGATGCTTGACGACCACGGTTTCGAGATCTACGAGAACAATATCTTCCCAATAGCATACTTAATTACTCTTCGAACATATGGAACGTGGCATCACGGTGACAAGCGGTTTTCGGTGGGTCGGGACGAAACGAACATATTTGGATCTCCAATGATCCAACCGAATGTACCTCTCGAGGAAGTGATGAGGGCGCGACAATCGCAACCGCCATTCATTTTTGATCAGAACCATCGAAGACTAGTTTGCGAAGTCCTGACCGAAGTTTCTAATTACCGCAATTATGATCTGAGGGCAGCTAACGTACGGTCGAACCACGCCCATGTAGTTGTGAGCGGTGCCGTCAAACCGGAAAAGATCGTTAACGATTTCAAGGTCTATGCTACTCGAAGGCTTAGAGATAAGGGTGTTGTTTCATTGAACCGAAAGATCTGGTCACGTGGTGCGAGTACCCGATACTTATGGAAGCCGAATCATGTGATGGCTGCGATCGATTACGTCCTGTATTGTCAGGAGGGTATTCCATTCGAGTTTCGAGAGGGTTAGGTTTTGTATTTCGCCCTTGCTGACGCGCGGGCTTCCGCATCGTTCGAATCACCCAAAAGTATTAGTGCGCGTCCACCGCAATTGATGATTACATTCCATCGGTAAGTCGTTACACTTCTTGTATTGGCTTTGCGGCTTAGCGTCTTTGCGGGAAACTCCTTCTTACGCAAAGTCGCAAAGATGCAAAGGAAAACAAGGAGGAATGTAAGATGACAGCGCAGTCTCAGAAGGCAAAACAGATCAAAAAGGTTGAGAGGATCGTTGCTCCGCCGCCGAAGCATTGGGTTGGTGATGGGTTTAACGTTCATGGGTTCTTCCCGCACGGGCCGCTGACGGGTGAGCGGATGAGCCCCTTCTTTCTGCTCGATTACAACGCCCTGACAAATTTTCCGCCGCGGGAGGAACCGTTCGGCGTCGGGGCACACCCACATCGCGGGTTCGAGACGGTAACGATCGCTTACAAGGGTAAGGTCGAACACCACGACAGCCGCGGCGGAGGCGGGATAATCGGCGAAGGCGACGTCCAGTGGATGACCGCGGGCAGCGGGCTGCTGCACAAGGAGTTTCACGAGCAGGAATCGAACCGGCAGGGCGGGCCGTTCCAAATGGTGCAGCTCTGGGTGAACCTGCCGGCGAAGGACAAGATGACGGCGCCGAAATATCAGGCGATCACGAATGCCGAAATGGGCCGTGTGAAACTTCCCCTGGGCGGCGAGGTCGAGATAATTGCAGGCGAGTTCGAAGGCGTAAAAGGGCCGGCGACAACGTTTACACCCGTTCATCTTTTCAACCTGAAGATGAAGCAGGGCGAAACGGTCGATCTCTCGTATCCCGACGGCTACACTACCGCCTTGCTCGCCATCGAAAGTTCGGCAGTGCTGAACGGTGAAGAAAAATTGCCGCTCAACCATCTGGCCCTGTTCGAACGGAATGGCGAAACTCTCCGTGTCGCCGCCCTTGAAGACGGCGTGTTCCTGCTGATGAGCGGCGAGCCGCTGAACGAGCCCATCGCACAATACGGCCCGTTCCTGATGAACACAAAAGCCGAGATCGCCCAGGCCATCGACGATTTTCAGCAGGGAAAATTCGGCTACCTCGACTGATCCCCCATCTGCCGGGCCGCGCAAACATCAGATTTGCGCGCGGCCCGGCAGTATGTTAAATTTCGCTCAATTCACAAAACATTTTGGCCGCTCTGCCTATGAGGGCTGATCGATCCCTGAACGCGAGTCCTGGTAGAGCAAATTTGTCTCATTTCTGGAGGGAAAACTATGCCGTTGGACATCATGACGACACGGGACTGGAAAACCGCAACGAGCCATTGGAGCCAGGCCCGGTCGAAAGGGCATAATAATCTTCGCGCGATCGACACGGCTCTCGACAATTACCATAACGTCCCGAAACACAACATCGAAGAAAGGATCAGGAAGCTGAACGCACTTATCCTCGTCGCTGAAAATTACGCTAAAAACAAAGACACTTCCGGAAAACTCCAGTTCCTTGCGAACCGGAGAACTCAAAAGGTAGATGCGGCCGAGGCTTTGGCAAAAATGGCCGAAGCCAAGGTGGATTATTTTGCCCGGGTACTCGGTGCCGAAAGGAATTTACCTGCGATGTTCGGTGTCGGCGCGAAGACGCCGATGCAGGCCGCCAACACCACCAAAGACAAGTTCCTCGCACTTGCAAAACAATTGAAAGGGCTGCAGCAATACATCGGCCCTTTCGGATCTGGCCGGCAATTGCATGAGGATTACTGGACCGAGGCGATCGACCCGCTTCACCGCAACTGGCACCACCCTTTGAATAGCCCCGTCTTTCAAAAGTGGGTCGAATTAAGACATGAAAAAAAGTCGACCGACTTGTCGTTCTATCGGTGGTTTGAAACATTGAGTGATGACGAACTCATGGCTGTAACCAAGGGCAGCCAGCTTTTGTCAACGTCATATCAGTCAGAAGCGGGCCGCGAAGAGTTTCGGGTCTTTGTGGACGGCAACAAATTGAAGAAGCTGACCAGCCCCGACGTTCTTTCCGATTTCAGTACCGCCGGTTATCGGACGAATTTCGCCGGCAACGGATGGTGCATCTTCGTGATGTCACCTGAAGGCTCGCTTTATTGCAACAATCACGACGACACAAAAGGTTGGTTTCATGCGGCGTTTCTGGGCGGCAAACCCGTGCTTGCGGCCGGCGAACTCTTCGTCAAGAACGGCGTGCTTCACGCGATGACCCCAAAGAGCGGACATTACAAGCCGCGGCAGGATGACCTGATCAACGGCTTGAAAGAACTGAGGAAACAGGGCCTAAGCCTGTCCGAAACTCAGCTGATGTCATTCAAGCTCGACGCTCACGGCAAGGGGATAATGACGCCCGGAGCAGGCGTCCTGACCCAGTGGTTCGACGCCGAGGAGTACGTTGTTTCGGCCGGTGCCAGGGGCCTGCTTCGTGAAGAGGGAATAAGCAAGGAATATCGGTTCGTATTCAGCCCGGTCACTAACAAACCGCAATTAGTGCAGGGTGAAGAATGGCTCGATAAGAACAAGTTCAAAGGCTGGGTGTTTCCGTAACGGATCGATCGCTCAAGTTATAGCCGGGACTTTTCCGTTTTGGTCGGCCGATCAGGCCCGCAAATCGGAAACCGCCCCGGCTTTACTGCCGATCAGCGAACAGCTCATTTTGGCAGGCTTGCCATCACCTTTCCGATAAATTCGTTGATCTTTCCGTTCTCGATCCACCGTGCCACGATGACAAGGTCATTTTCAGGATCGATGTAGACGATGTTCGTTCCATTGCCGACGTGCACAAAGGCCGAGGTGGGAGCATTCGCGTACATCTTCTGCTCGGTATTCAGGAACCAGTTCATAAAGCCGTAGGTCGGCTGGACCGGCGTGGGGGTCCTGGCCTGGCGGATGAATTCGGCCGAAAGAAGCTGCTTGTTCCCCCACTTCCCGTTCCGGCTCGTTAGCAGGCCGAAACGTGCCATGTCATAAGCGTTGATGAACATCCCGCCGCCCCAGTGGCCGCCGCCGCTTACCGACTGGATGATGCGGCCGTCGATCACAACGAACGAGTTCTCGTATCCCAGCCACCGCCATGTGTTCGACGCACCGATCTCGTCCATCACGTATTCGCGAAGGACCTCTGGCAGCGGCCGCCGCCAGACATCTAAGGCGGCAAGAGCGAGCACGTTTACCCGAACATCGTTGTATTCATAGGCCGAGCCGGGTTCTTTCCGCGCACGGGTTGTCCAGGTCGAGGCGTCGCGGTCGGGGCGGTCCGCCCATTCGGGCTTGCCCCAAAGCGTGCCTTCCCAATCGCTCGTCTGCCGCAGCAGATGTTCCCATGTGATCTTGCGGTTGTGTTCGGTCCCGAAAAGGTCGATGAACGGCGAGGTACCGAAACGCTCCGCTTCGTCGAACTTTTGTCCCGGTTTGTAGACCGCTATCGGGGCCGCGTAATCGCCCGCTTTGTCCTGCAGGCTGCGGATCATTTTGCGGTCGAACGCCAACCCGACGGTTGTCGACAGGAAGCTTTTCGTCACGCTGAACGTCATATCAACGCGGCCCGGTTCACCCCACTCAGCGACGATGTAGCCGCCGCGGATGATCAATCCCGTCGCCGGTCCGCGGGCCTTGAACTGCCCGATCGGCTCGCCGAAAGGCTCCCGCCCAAACGATTGGTGATGCGCGGCCTCGAGGTTCCGAGGTGCCCGGTTCTCGCTTGCGACGGCAAAATCGACGGCTTCCTTCAATTTGACCGGATCGAGATTCGCCTGCTGTGCGGTCCTCTTTTCCCAATTGCCAGGCGGCGGGACGTAATTACTTTGTGCGTACGCTAACTGGCCCGCCGTCAGGAAAAACAACGCTGATACCAGGATCGAATTCTTAATCATAGTTTTCCACCTATGCAACATGCTTTCCATCTCGTAAGACAGGCTTTCCAGCCTGTTGAATTCAGCAGACTGGAAAGTCTGCTGAACTTTTATGAGCGGGCCGCCCGGATTATATCTGCAAATACGCCGGCGGCGGTCACGTCCGCACCCGCACCCGCACCCTTAACTACAAGAGGCTGTTCCGAATATCGATTCGTGTAGAATAGCACGGCATTGTCCTTGCCCGACAGATTCGCAAAATCATGTTCTGGCCCTATGGATTGAAGCCCCACTGAGGCTTTGCCATCCACCAACGACGCGATGTACTTGAGCTTCTTTCCGATCGAGGACGCCTTATCTAACTGCTGCCGGAAGTGTTCCTCGTTCTTCGCCAATTCGGCATAAAAATCTTCGACCGATCCTTCGAAACAGGATGCGGGCAGGAAAGGAATGTTCTCGACATCAGCCATCTCAAGCCGAAATCCGGCCTCGCGCGCCAGGATCAGGATCTTTCGTGCGACGTCGGTCCCGCTCAGGTCGAGCCGCGGGTCCGGCTCGGTATAGCCTTCCTCCTGTGCCTGTCTCACCACTTCGGCAAACGGCCGCGAACCGTCGTAGTTATTGAAGACGAAGTTCAGCGTGCCGCTCAGGACGGCCTCGATCCGGTTGATGCGGTCGCCGCTGCGCATAAGGTCGTTAAGCGTGTTTATGACCGGAAGACCGGCACCTACATTCGTCTCGAAAAGGAAATTAGCGTTGTATTCCCGTGCCAGCGTTTTCAATGCGGCATAGTTCTCGTAGCCTGACGAGGCTGCGATCTTGTTGCACGCGATCACCGAAACGCTTTTTTCCAGCAGAGGCCGATACATCTCTACAATGCCCGCGTCGGCCGTCACGTCCGCAAAAACAGAGTTGCGGAGGTTTTGTTGGATGATGACCTCGGCCGTTTTCGCGGAAGGGACCGCGTCGCCGCTGTCACCGGACAACCGCGATCTCCAGTCGTTCAGATCGATGCCTTCCTCATCAAATACGAGGCGCTTGCTGTTCGCCAGGCCGACCACGCGGACGTTCAAACGCAGATCGTCGAGCAAATATTCGTGCTGCTGCTTTAGCTGCTCGAGCAGACGGCTCCCAACGGTCCCGACGCCGACGATGAAAAGATTTATCTGCTTCCGTCCGTCGGAGAAAAACTCCTCGTGCAGGGTGTTTACGGCTTTTCGAACATCGTTCGAACTGATCACCGCCGATATGTTCCGCTCTGACGACCCTTGCGCTATAGCGTGAATGTTGATGCCGTTGTGCCCGAGCGTTGAGAACATCTTCCCGCTAACGCCCGTGTGCTCCTTCATTCGATCTCCGACCAGGGCGAGTATCGAGAAACCGCTTTCAACCTTAAGCGGCTCGATCTTTCCGGCGCCGATCTCGTACTCGAACTCGCGATCGACGACGCGTTTCGCCAGCTCGCTGTGTTTTTCTTCGATGGCAACGCAGATCGAATGTTCCGAGGAGCTTTGGGTGATGAGGATAACGTTGATCTCGGCACGGGAAAGAGCATCGAAGAGTCGTTTCGAGAAACCCGGGATACCGACCATCCCGCTGCCCTCCAGGCTGAGCACGCAAATGTTGTCGATGCTGGTGATTCCGCGGATCATCTCGCCGTCCGCGGCCGTGGCCGCTTCTATCAGCGTTCCTTCGTCATCCGGAGCAAATGTATTCTTGATCCTGACCGGTATTTCCTTCGCCATCACGGGTTGGATCGTCGGCGGGTAGATCACCTTGGCTCCAAAGTGCGAGAGTTCCATGGCCTCGCGATAGTTGATCCGAGGGATCTGCCTCACGCTGCGCACGAAACGCGGGTCAGCGGTCATCATTCCGCTGACATCGGTCCAGATCTCAAGGATTTCCGCGTCGAGGGCCGCTGCGAAGATGGCGGCCGTGTAATCCGATCCGCCTCGTCCGAGGGTTGTCGTATAGCCCCCGGCGTCCGATGCCACAAAGCCCGGAACCACATGCAGCCGAGCCTCGGACTTATTTATCTTTTCCCGTATCAGCTTTTCCGTTTCGGCCGGGTCCGCCGCCGCAAAGCCATGATGCGAATCCGTCTTGATCAAAAGCCGGCTGTCGTGCCATTCGTTCTCTACACCCTCGGCCGTTAGCCTCGCGGACACTATCCGTGACGAGACTATCTCGCCGAAACTCAGGATGCGGTCAAGTGTTTTCGGCGTGAGTTCGCGGACTCGCCTTATACCTTCGGTGATATTCCCGAGTTCCTGAACTATCGAATCGACATATTCGGCAATGTCCGTTTCGTCCCCGTCAGTGAAGAGCGATTCGATCGCAGCCTGATGCCGATCCCGGATCTCGTCAAGCCGAGCAATGAAGCCGTCGTCGCCTCGTTCCGCCGCTCGGCCGGTCTCTATAAGGTCGTCGGTGGTGCCCTGCATGGCGGACAGCACGACGACGCACGGGCCTTCCTCGGCGGCCCGCCGGATTATTTCAACGACATTCTCAATGTTTGAGGCGTTCGCTACCGACGATCCGCCAAACTTCATTACCTTCATCTTGCTTTTTCGAGGATGATCTCGCGAACGACGCTGTAGTCAGGATCGATCTCGGTCACCGACTTCTGCCTATCGTAGAGTTCGGCAACACTGGCGGGCACCTCCAACTCGGTGCCAAGTATGCCCGCTACCGAATCAAATTTTACCGGATGCGCGGTTTCGAGGATAATGCCCTTTTCGTCCGGATGCTGATCCAAATGTTCCTCCAACGCCGCGAACGCCACAGCTCCGTGGGGATCTAGGACATAGCCGTAATTACGATGTACTTCCCGGATCGTCTCTGCCGTTCTCTCGTCCGAAATGCTGACGGCCGACATTTTGCTCTTTAGTTGAGCGTTATCGCGGCCGAACATTTCGAGTATCCGAACAAAATTACTCGGATCACCCACGTCCATCGCGTTCGAAAGGGTCGCGATCGACGGTCTGGGCCTGTATTCTCCAGTATTAAAGAATTCCGGGACCACGTCATTTGCATTGCACGCGGCGATAAAATGTGCGGCCGGCAGGCCCGAGATATTGGCCAGGACACCCGATGCCAGATTTCCAAAGTTGCCGCTCGGCACCGACATAATGGGCGGTTTACCTTCCCACTGTTTGATCGCGGAGAAGTAATAGAACTGCTGCGGCAGCCAACGCGCAACGTTGATCGAATTTGCCGATGTTAATTGGGCCCGTTCAGCCAGTTCGGCATCCGCAAGGGCCTTTTTGGCGATCGCCTGGCAATCGTCAAAAGTTCCCCGTAATTCCAATGTAGTTACATTTCCGCCGAGCGTCGTAAGCTGAAGCTCCTGGACCTTACTAACCCGGTCCTTAGGAAATAAAATAACTACCTCGACACCATCGACATTATGAAAACCGCTTGCGACCGCGCCGCCCGTGTCGCCCGATGTGGCGACGATCACGATCGTCTTACGCCCGCGTTCGGCGGAGAAATGCTGAAGACATCGGCTCATGAACCGCGCCCCGACGTCTTTGAAGGCGAGGGTCGGGCCGTGAAAAAGCTCCAAGGCGTAAATACGATCGGAAATTTGAACTAGAGGGAACTCAAAACTCAACGCCTCCACGCAGATCGCAAATAGGTCTTCGTCGCCGATGGAGCCGCCGATATAAGGCTTTATGACGTCAAAAGCTATCTCGTCATTGGATCGATGCTTTAGACCGCTCACGAACCCGTCAGCTAATTTTGTGATCGAGGCCGGAAAATACAGACCCCGGTCGTCAGGCTGTCCGCGAAGAACTGCCTCGCGGAAGCTCACCTCGGGCGAACGGCGGTTTGTGCTAAAGTATTGCATCGATTGGCGTGAAGCGGTTCGGACGCTGAAATTGGATCAGGCAGCCGGCCGCGAGATGGGCCTTCGTAATGATATTACGGTTCTCTCGGATAATGGAAATTTATGGAGGAAGTTCGGGTCATAACTCCGGCCACGGTCGCAAACGTCGTCTGCGGTTTCGATTGTCTCGGATTTGCGCTTGGCGAACCGTTCGATGAGATGCTCGTCCGAAAGATCGATGAGCCCGGCATCCGGATCGCGCATCTCGACAGCTTTGGCCTGCCGACCGAGCCGGAAAGGAACGTCGCGGGCGTGGCCGCCGCCGCGATCCTCGATGCGGCCCGGGCCGACTTCGGCGTCGAGATCGAGATAACCAAACATATCAAGCCAGGCAGCGGCATCGGTTCCAGCGCGGCCAGCGCTTGCGGAGCGGTCTTTGCGATCAATGAATTGCTCGTAAACCGCTTCTCCAAGACCGAACTTGTCGGTTTTGCCATGGAGGGCGAGGCGCTGGCGTCGGGTTCCCGCCATGCGGACAATCTAGCCCCTTGCCTCCTCGGCGGCTTTACTCTCGTCCGCTCGACGGATCCGTTGGATATCGTCGAACTAAGCTTTCCGCCCCTTTGGGCCACGGTCATCCATCCGCAGATCGAGATCAAAACCTCGGAGGCCCGGGCCATTCTGCCCCGCGATGTGCCCTTGAAAACTGCCGTCGCACAATGGGCAAATGTCGGGGCCTTGGTGGCCGGCCTTGCGAAAGCAGATCTTGAGGTGATCCGAAATTCATTGAAGGACGAGATCGTCGAACCTGTCCGTAAGCGGCTTATACCACGTTTTGACGAGATGAAGAGTGCGGCCCTCGAAGCCGGGGCCTTGGGCGGGGGGATCTCGGGCTCGGGCCCTTCCGTTTTCATGCTAAGCGGCGAACCTGAAACCGGTCGTGCGGTTGAAGAAGCGTTGACAACCGCATTCGGAAAAACGGAGATCCCGTTCAGCACTTATGTTTCCGAAATAAACCGTAATGGCGTCCGGATTTACGCGGGCAACGAATAACTCCCCTCCGCAATCGGACAAAACTGTTAAAATAACTTCAGAGAATGCTTACCAAAGAATTAGAAGAGACCTTGAGCTTCGCCGTCGATCAGGCGGTCAAGCATAAGCACGAATTCGTAACGCTTGAGCACTTGCTTTACGCGTTGCTCGAGGACAGTTCTGCAAGGGATATTCTGTTCAACTGCGGGGCTCGTCTCGAGGAACTCGGGGCGTCTCTTGAAGATTATTTTGCGGATGTGCTTGAAAAGATGCCCGAAAACGGCAGGCACATGCCTGAGCTGACCTCGACGTTTCAGGCGACGATCCAGTATGCCGTACTACAGGCCGAAGGGAGCGGGCAGCCGGCGGTCAATGGCGGCAACATCCTTGCCGCACTCTACCAGGCCGAGCAATCGTACGCCGTCTATCTCCTTCTTCAGCAAGGCGTTTCGCGGCTCGACATCCTCAACTACATTTCGCACGGGATATCGAAGATCGACCTGCCCGAGTTCGACGGTCCGGTGCCGGGTGAGTTTGAGGATATGGAATTCGGCGGAATGGGTTCGCAGGAGCGCCCAAAGCCGCTTGAGAGTTTTACCGTAGAGCTTGTCGAACGAGCGGCGAACGGCGAGATCGACCCGATCGTCGGCCGCACGGCCGAGATCGAACGGACGATCCAGGTCCTCTGCCGTCGGAAGAAAAACAATCCGCTTTACGTAGGCGAGCCCGGCGTCGGCAAGACCGCTCTCGCCGAAGGTTTGGCATTGAAGATCAGCGAAGGCGACGTGCCCGAAGTCCTGCAGGGGGCGAAGGTCTTTGCCCTGGACATGGGCGCCGTCCTGGCCGGCACCCGTTATCGCGGCGACTTTGAGCAGCGGTTCAAGGCCATCATCAACGACCTGAAAAAAGAAGAGAACGCGATACTTTTCATCGACGAGATCCACACCATCGTCGGGGCCGGTTCGGTGTCGGGCGGTTCGATGGATGCTTCGAATATTTTGAAGCCGGCACTCGCCGCGGGTGAATTGCGATGTATCGGCTCGACTACGCACTCTGAATATAAGGCCGCGTTCGACCGCGACAGGGCGCTCGCGCGTCGATTCCAAAAGATCGATATCGGGGAGCCGACCGTCGATGAGACGTATAAGATCTTAAAAGGTTTGCGGAAGTTCTATGAGGAGCATCACGGTGTCCGCTACACAGATGATTCGCTGAAGACGGCGTCTGAGTTGGCCGGGAAATACATCAACGACCGCTTCCTGCCGGACAAGGCGATCGACGTGATCGACGAGGTCGGGGCTTCGGTAAAGCTGATGCCCGCAAGCAAACGGCCCAAACGCGTGTCGGTGCAGATGGTCGAAAACACCATCGCCCGCATGGCGAAGATCCCGCCGAAAACCGTCGTCTCCGACGAGAAGACCCGGTTGAAAACCCTTCGCGACGACATCAAGAAGGTCATCTTCGGCCAGGATGAGGCGATCGATTCGATCGTCGATGCCATCCAGATCTCGCGTGCCGGCCTGGGTCACGAGACGAAGCCGGTCGGATCGTTCCTTTTCTCGGGCCCGACCGGTGTCGGGAAGACCGAGGTATCGAAACAGCTCGCCGAAATACTCGGCGTCGAGTTCATCCGCTTCGACATGAGCGAGTACGCCGAACCGCACACGGTCTCGCGGCTGATCGGCGCTCCGCCGGGATACGTCGGCTTCGACCAGGGCGGCCTGCTGACCGAAGCGATCATGCGCACGCCGCACGCGGTGCTCGTTCTCGACGAGATCGAAAAGGCCCATCCGAACCTTTTCAACCTGCTGCTGCAGGTGATGGACTCCGCCACGCTGACGGACAACAACGGCAAAAAGGCCGATTTCCGCAACGTCATCCTTATCATGACGACCAACGCCGGTGCGAGAGAATTGTCATCTGGCGGTGTCGGCTTCCGCAACCGTGCCGAGACAAAAGGCAACGCCAAGGGCGTGATCGAACGTACCTTCACCCCCGAATTCCGCAACCGCCTCGACGCTTGGGTGCCCTTCCGTGCCCTCGACATCGATCACATCAAACTGATAGTCGACAAGTTCATCAAGGAACTCAACGGACAACTCGCCGAAAAGCGCGTCCTCGTAAAACTCACGGAAGAAGCCCGCGAATGGCTGGCCAAGAACGGCTTCGACCCCCGCTACGGAGCCCGCCCCATGTCGCGCCTGATCCACGACAAGATCAAACAGCCGCTGGCGAATGAGATCTTGTTCGGGAAGTTGGCGAATGGGGGAAGTGTGTTGGTCGAAGCTGACGAGAACGGCCTCCAACTCGATCTCAACGAGAAACAGAAGATCGATGTCACCAACTAAGATTCTTTTAGAACATATGGCTCGCTTTTGTTACTTCCTTTCAGTGATCTTTCTCTTGGCTCTGCCGATTGTGGCGCAAGTCGCGACTTCGGATTGTCCGAAGCGCGTTGAGTATATCAATCGTAATTAAGTTGATCCGCCGACCATTTCTTTGCGCGGCGTAGAAGGACGGGCGGTCGATTCGAGCGACGTAGCCGTCCCGAATATTTGCGTTGCTCTATTCACTGAAAAAGGACAGAGGTTCGTTGCTCAGACTGTCACGGACGAGAACGGTTACTTTCGCTTCGATAAGATTAGTAAAGGAAACTATCGCCTAGTAGGCAGAATCGAATACGATTGGCTCTGTCCAGTTAACGTACGAATCCGCCGAGTAAGTTCCACTTCTGGTTCCGGAAAGAAAAAACTTATTCTACAAATGCGGCCCTCCGGCATTGATGATTGTAGTGATGTAGAGGTGCGTGATTAATTCGCGAATTCGGAGTATCCTGTTGTGGCTATGAATTCAATTAAGGTGTACGAAGAAGTTGTCGATTTCATCGCCGCCGGGACTACCCCGCAGAATGTCATCGCGTTTCGCCCCTCGGAATCCGCGCAGAACCGGGTTGAGGATTTGATGGATCGCGAAAAAGAGGGTGGTCTCTCACCCACGGAAAGATCCGAACTCGATCACTACCTGCAATTGGAGCACCTGATGCGGCTGGCAAAGGCTCGCGCCCGCGAATTTTTGCCGAATGAGTAGCAGCATCAGCCCTGAAACCCGCCAAATTGTCGCAAACCGCGCGAACTACCTATGCGAATATTGCCTGATCGCCGAGGAAGACTCTTACTTCGGATTCCAGGTCGAGCACATTATCAGTCGGAAACACGGAGGCTCTTCCGAACCCGGCAACCTCGCGTTAGCGTGCGTTTTTTGCAATCGGCACAAAGGAAGTGACATAGCCGCCATTAAGCCGGGTACGAACGAGATAATTAGGCTTTTTGATCCCAGAATTGACCGCTGGAGCGACCATTTTCGATTCGACGGCGTTGTCATCGAACCCTCAACGGACATCGGCGAGGCAACGGTCAGAATTCTGCAAATGAATCATTCGGACCGGATCCTGGAACGCCAGGCGTTGAGCCGCTCTGGGCGATATCCGTCGGAGACGGCAATTCTGCTTATCACAGAGCACTAACGGTGGCCTAGTTTTCTTCCTCCTCCATGTTCAGCTCCGAAATGCGGCCGTCGTCATTCATGGCGACGCGCCAAAGGAATAAACGCTTGCCGGCTTCGACGCGGTAGCGGTAGCTGGGTCGGGTTCCTGTTTCGTCGGCTTCGACGAAGATCGCGTTTGCGGGAGCACCGAGCAAGGCGATCCTTCGGTAATTCGCCTTAGCGCGTTCGGTCGAAAGCGACCGCGTTAGCTGCGGCGTGAGCGGGGCGGTTTCAAGGTGTCCTTCGTTGCGGGCCCGCAACACCGCCAGCAGCTTTTCTCCAAGGCCAGGAACCGGTTCGGGTTTTCCAACAACCGCCTTCAGTGACAACGCGGGGGCGTAGAACTTAGCTATTCGTGCGGCAATCTGGCCGCCGAGGCCGATCTCGCCGAGGTTGGTGAGGACGATCACCGTGACGCCGTCGTCGACATAGCGGAAATTCGCGGCGCCGAAGCCCGCTGTTTGCCCGGTGTGGCCGATGAGTTTGCGGCCGCGAATATCGGAGATGCGCCAGCCGAAACCGTAAACGGACGGCTTGCCGCTGGTGAAGACGTACTGCTTCCACCACTCGGCTCGGCTTTCAGGCTTGAGGAAGTTCTTTCCGTTCAGGGCGGCGTCCCACTTCACCATGTCTGAGATGGTGGAGACGATCGAGCCCGCACCCATCAGGTCGGTCAGGTTGCCGTCGCGGCCCGTCAGACGGTCGATGGACCATTCGTAGCCGACGGCTCGGTTCGGGATGATGAACTGCGGGTCTCGGTCGGCGGTTTTGGTCATCCCGAGCGGCGTGAATATCCGCTCCCGCATGAACTGCATGTACGGTTTGCCCGAAACGGTTTGGATGATGTGCCCGAGCAGTGTGTAGCCGCTGTTGCTGTAGATGTTCCGCTCGCCGGGCACAAATTCCAGCTGATGTGACGAAAGATTGTGGATGAAGTCCTCGGTCTTCAACCGACGCCACAGTTCAAAACCGTCCAGTCCGGTATAGCTTTTTACGCCGGACGTGTGCGTCAGCAGATGCCGAACGGTCACGTTCTTCCACGCATCGGGTATGTTCACAAGGTATGTCGAGATCGGGGCGTCCAGGCTCGCCCTCCCGTCCTCGACCAGCAGCAGGATCGCAGCGGCGGTCATCTGCTTAGACACCGAGCCGATCTCGAAAACGGTGTCCGTCGTGACCGGCACGCCGAATTCAACGCTCGCCACGCCGTAGCCTTTCAGCTTCACGACCTTGCGGTTCTTGATCACGGCGACGGCAACCCCGGGCGGGTGGCGTTCGGCCAGGACCGTACGGATGTATTCGTCAACCTGGTCGGCGTGGGCCGTGGCGACAAGAACCAATGTGATCAGGATCCTGAAAGGCAACCAAAACCTAGATTTACTCATAAGTTCGAAAGTTTTATCGGCGTCGAGTGTTTTCTGCTCAGCTTTGCGTTAGATCAATTCCCGATCGGATCTCCGGGCGGCGCCGGCAGCGGCGTCGCGGGCTTTCGCGGCTCGGCCGGACGGGCGAGGAATCGCTCGATATCGTTGGCAGTTGCCCGATTGTGGATCCCGATATCCCGGTTCACGATGGGCCTTTTCAATGAAGCCAAAAGGGCACGAAGCGCGTCGACCGCAACGGCTCGAACCTGGGGCTGGGCACGGTCGTTTGCCGCGAGGTCCATCAAACGTGCGGCGGTCAGGCTTTGAACGGCACGCTGTACAGCGGCTTGTTTCGCATCGGCGGGCACAAGAGCTCCCCACGTCGATTTGACCAACGCCGTCACTACGTCGCTAAAATGCGGATTCGCGCGGTCTCGGGCGTTGTAAGCGATCAGCCGCGCCGCCCGGTTCGGTTCGAGCAGGCCGGAGATGGCAAGTTCGGCCGCTATCTCAGCCGCCCCTATCTCATCGAACATCGGACTGGTGCGCTTAGCAAACCGTTCGCTCCTTCCGGAATTGTAGCCGTAGGCGACCGGCGGCAGCAGCTTCATGATCCGATCTTCGATGACGAGCGCTTCCGGGTGAAGCGTGTCCAGCACGGCCTGCAAAGCTTCACGCTGACGGGCCGCGGGCACGATCTCGACGGCCGATGCCGGGCCGCGGCCCGAACGAACCGCATACGTGTAATAAGCTCCCCCAATCACCTTCGTCGCCGCGGTCAACTGATAGCGGTGATGAAGGTATAGCGGCAAAAAACGATTCTCGAGCTCCGACAAAGGTGAGCCGTCCGGCACGTTCTGTAGGCCGAACTGGTCAAGCCCGATCCTGCGCACCTGCATCTCGTGTTTGAGCATCGCGACCGGGTCGCTGCCGTTGTCCCACAGGTTCGCCAGCGGGTGTGCGGCCCCGGCCGGACGTGCGTCCTGGTCTGAAACATAGAGCATCCCATCGGCCAGACCCTGTGCGACGATCCTTTCAAGCTCGCGTTCTTCGTTTGCACCCGGAGCAAACTGAGCATACGCGTATCGCGTCGAGAACTTGTCGAAAGATCCTATCCCGACCGCGTAAGCCTTCGAGAGGTCCAGCTTTCCATTCTTGATCTCGACCATCGGGGCGGGGTAATCCATCACCGAACCGCGATCGTACGTACTTGCCGCAAAATTGTGAGAAAAGCCCAGCGTGTGGCCAACCTCGTGGGCCGAAAGCTGGCGGATCCGGGCGTAGGACATCGCGGTAAGTTCATCGGCGGCCTGAGCGGCCATCAGATAGTCCGCGTCGGGCAGCATGCCGAATTCACACGCATTTTCCGACGCCCGGTAAGCCGGGATCATCCCCTCGCCGAGCAGGAAATCCTGGCGGGCACGCTGCGAATCCAGCGTTACGTCTCCCTTGATTATCTCGCCCGTCCGCGGGTCGACGACGCTCGAGCCGATCGACCATCCGCGGGTTGAACGATGCACCCAGTTGATCACGTTGTAGCGAACGTCCATCGGGTCTGCGTCCGGCGGAAGCACACGCACCTGAAATGCGTTGCGGAATCCGGCGGCCTCGAAGGCCTGGTTCCACCACGCCGCCCCTTCGATCAATGCGTCCTGGATCGCCTTTGGCGCGCCGTTGTCCACGTAATAAACGATCGGCTTGATCGCCTCGCTCGTCGCCGAGTTCGGGTCGCGTTTCTCCAAACGATGCCGCAGTATCCAGCGTTTCTCCAGGTCCTCGTTTATGTCGGTTCCGTAATCGTAAAAACTTGTCGGGATCGAACCGGTCCGCGGATCGAACTTTCGCGGCTTGTAGTTGTTGTCCGGCAATTCGACGAATGAATGACGCTGGCGCACCGTCACGTGCTTTGCGGTCGGCGTCACGTCCCGCACAAGCGGGCCCGGTTCTGCGTTGGTCGAAAGTGTCACGGTCGCCTCGACCTCGGTGTTTTTCGGAAAGCCTTTCGTATTCGGCAGATAGATCGCGCTCCGGCTTTCGTCGAAGTTGTAAGTTCCCTGTCGGGCCTGATTCAGGCGATCGGCCACCCCGTGAGCGTCGCGAACAAAAAACGCGGTCGCATCCACCAGCACCCGGCCGCCGTCGACCGCTTCCACTTTGAAACCCCAAATGACCGAACGCGCGAACGATTCTTCGACCGACTTCCGCTCGGCCAGGTTGTTGCTCATGGCGCGATACTCGTAATTCGGCTGGATCATCAGAACCTTGTTACCGGAACGTTCGAACTTCACGATCCGCGTCGGTCCCAATTGGGCGCGATCGAGCCCTATCGGATTAGACCCGACGCCCGTCGGCAAACTCACTAAATAAAGGAGTTCGCTGTTAAGGGCGGGGACCTCCATGAAGATCTTTCCATCGTCGGCGTTGAAATAGACGGGGACGAAGCCGTCGATCTTCTGGGTTCGCTCGACTATTGACGCGAACGATCTGCGGGCCGGCTCCTGCCCAATGGCGGTAGAGAAAACACAGACTACAACGGTCAGGATTGAAATGATCGTTTTCATATTTTGAAGTTTTTTCGGGCAAAGCGAAGTTAGCATTATTACGCCGTTTAGCTCAAGATGGTTATCCTCGAAGGAAACTAAAAGACGAACTTCCACAGAACCGGCTGGGAGGCGTAGTATACGGATATGAAAACATCGGTCTTGATCGTTGGTGCCGGCCCCACGGGCCTTTCGCTGGCTTGTCAGTTGATCCGCCACGGCGTTGACTTTCTCATCATCGACAAAAAAGAGGGCACGACCCCTTACTCAAAGGCGATCGGCGTCCATGCCCGAACGCTCGAGATCTACGAACAAATAGGCCTGGCTGAAAGGGCGGTAGCCGAAGGCGCCATCGTCGGCAAGACCCGTTTAATGGAAGAAGGCGAGATCCGCGCAGAGATCGACCTGTCCCGTTTCGGCGAAGGGATGAGCGCCTATCCGTTCCTGCTGATCCTGGAACAAGGCAAGCACGAAAAGATCCTTCACGAATACATCACGGACGGCGGCAAGGATGTGATGTGGCAGACGGAGCTGATCTCGTTCTCGCAATCGGCCGATGGCGTGACCGCTGAGATCCGAAAGGCGGACGGGTCTTCGGAGACGGTCGAGGCCGGGTTCCTCGTCGGATGCGACGGTGCGAAGAGCCTTGTTCGTCACTCGCTGGGCCTTGAATTTGCCGGCGGGACGTTCGAACGCATCTTCTACGTGGCGGATGTTCAGATAGACTGGGAATATTCGCATGACGCCCTTCACCTGAATCTTTCCAAAGACACGCTTCTCGGCTTTTTCCCGATGCCCGGCGGCGAAAACCACTATCGCATCGTGGGCAGTCTGGCCGAAGGCAGCGAAAGGAACGAAGCCGAAATTCTCTACGAAGAGATCGAAGAGGTCATCAAAAGCGAACTGAAGCATCCGTTGGACGTCCACGATGTCAACTGGTTCTCGACCTATAAGGTCCACACGCGTCACGTGAATAAATTCTCGGTCGGCCGGTGCTTTTTGGCCGGCGATTCGGCCCACATCCACTCGCCCGCCGGGGCGCAGGGGATGAACACCGGTATTCAGGATGGCTACAACCTTGCCTGGAAACTCGCGATGGTTCTAAACGGCCGAGCCAGTGTCGAGATACTAAACACGTACAACGAAGAACGCCTGCCGAATGCAAAGCGGCTGCTGAAAACGACCGACCGGATGTTCGAGCTCGGTGCCGGCGAGGAGTGGTTCACGGCGTGGCTTCGTGTTCGGGTCTTTCCGTACGTCGCGAACATAATGACAAAAATGGAGTGGGTCCAGCGGATGGTCTTCCCGCTCGTTTCGCAGATCGGGATCAACTATCGGCGGTCGTCGCTAAGCAAGGACGCGGCGGCCGTGAAGGTGAGCGCCGGCGACCGGATGCCGTATTTCCTTGTCGACGGGCAGAGCATTTATGACCGCCTGCACGAACCGCGATTCCACCTGATCGTCTTCAGCGACGGCTCGGCCGAGCAGGCCGGGATGAGCGAGGATCTTGACGGCCTGGCGGACGTCCACACGATCCCGCTTTATCCGCACATCGCCGAGATCTTCGATACAGAAGCGACCTTCTGCGTGCTTCTAAGGCCGGACAACTACATCGGTTTCATCGGTAAGGGCTATGACATCGAAGGCGTGAAGGATTATTTGAAGAAGATCTTATCCTGAACCGGCCCGCCGATATTCGATCCAATCGCCCGACGGGATCTCCGGTTTCCCGGCACATAGCTCCGCTGCCGGCCCGTAGATCCAGCAGGAACGCGGCAAACCGCCGATCGATATGTCTATCGCGATCCGGTCATACGCCGCATCCAGTTCGAATGCGTCGAGCTTAGCAAGCGTCTCGCCGTTGACCTCATAAACCTCGCCAATGATCGAAACCCCGTCCTCGTCCAGCACAATCGCCGGGTATCCGCCCATGTCGTAAAGTTGGCCGCGGACCGAGGCATCGCCCTCAAAACGAGACGTCGGGTGAAGCCGGATGATCTCGTTCTCGCCGCCGCGTCGGAGAGTTCCGTAAACGAAAAGGAGATGTGTGTTCATTTCCTCGCCGCGGGCTTATTTCTCAGGGTAACGACGATCGCATCGCCGATCTTGCGTTCGCCGGTCGGGTCCGACGGCTTGTTGACGACCTTGCCGTCGAGAAACATCGTCGTCGATCCGCCTCCGTCAAGGTTCATCGCATCGACCGCCCCGAGCGAGAAAAGATACTCCGCCAATTCCTGCAGCGTCATCCCGACGCTCACGCCCGGTTGGCGTCCATCCACCGTCATCATCAGAAACTTGCCGTCCTTCAGCTTCGCCACCGCCGTCCGCGGATGACGCGTCTCGACAAACGTCCTGCTCGCCTTCTCCTGCTCCCACGTAATGTCGATCTTGCCGTTTTTGATGAGCTGCGGAACGCCGTTTGTAACTGACAATCCACTTTTTCGATATGCGAAGACGCTCAAATCGAGCAACCTAGACTTTCCCGGATCTAAGCTCGTCGAATTGAAAGGCCGGAACCACGTGCCAACTGCCAGCTTCCGTTGTTTCGAAGGTTTATCTGACAACTTTTTGATTGAGCCGACGTGTTCGTCAAACGAGGTTCCCGAACTGGTATCCAGCGAAAGAACATATCCGTTCTTCGGAATTATAGAATCGGCAACGTCCTCATTCACTTTGAAACGGTTACATCGAGTCGTTGGAGTTCCCATTTCATCTTTGGTTTTACACTGATCGATCGCGATTTCAACACCTTTCGCTTTTGTGCGCGTGGATTGGCCAAACGAACCAGAATACAAAATCACCTCACCACTTTTCCTCTCGCGATTGATTCCGTTAATTTCAGGCAGTCCCTCGACGAATGAGTAAATCCTCGGCGCCGCCTCAAGATGACCGATCTCAACTAATAAGGTTCCGTCACTTGAACTTAAAATTGTCAGAGCGGCCCTATTGTTGACACTCTCACTATAGAATTCGCCATTAACAACCAAGATGCCCGCCGCCTCCCCTGCAAACTCGCTCTTATCCAATCTGAAAAATCCTGCATTTATCGCCGCGACAGCGCCTTTGCGCGTTGCGATGGATGATGTGGTTTCGAGGCCGATAGCTTTGTCGAGGGCATGGTGGACGTCGAGGCGGACTTTCGTCAGATCGAGCCGCAGAAGATTGATCTTCACCGGGTCGTCTCCGAGTTTGTGCTCGACTTGGGCGTACTCGACGCCGGGGTGGACCTGCTTGAAATCCTGCGCGAGGGAACTGCCACAGAGCGCACAGAGGACAGAGAGAATAGAAACTAGATACCATGGCTTAACGAATCCATATCTAGTTGAACATTCGCGGAAAAGGAGATTTAGAAGATTCATACTCTCAGTGCTCTCTGTGGCCTCTGTGGCATATATTAAATCCAGGATGCGGATCAACGAAAGGGTAATTCAGCTGAACGACAAGCCGGTGAACGAGAAAGCCAGGTACGTCCTTTATTGGATGCAGATGTTCAAGCGTGTGGAGAACAATCACGCACTTATTTGGGCTATCCGAAAGGCGAATAAACTGAAGCTGCCGCTCGTGGTTTATGAGGGGCTGAAATACTACTACCCTTGGGCGAGCGCCCGGCTGCATACGTTCATTCTCGAAGGCGTCGAAGAGAAACGGGAGCATTTCGAGAAGCTCGGCATCCGTTATGTTTTTTATTTGCAACAGAACGACAACTCGCCAAAGCAGACCGTCGCACGTTTAGCCAAAGAGGCCGCGTTTATCGTCACGGACGATTATCCCTGCTTCATCATTCCGCACCATAACGAAGTGATCGGCAAGAAGGCGGAGATCGCCGTTCACGCCGTCGATTCCTGCGGAATCATCCCAATGTCGAAATTCGAGAAGGAAGAGTACGCGGCGTACACTATCCGGCCGAAGATCAACAAACTAATCGACCGGTATCTGAAACCGATGGAGATGGAGAAGCTCGAGGTGAAAAAGCCGAACCTCGACGTCGACTGCCCCGACACCGAAGTGACCGCCGACAACATCGCCGATCTCGTCGCCGGCTGCGACATCGACCACACGGTCAAACCGTCGCCCTACTATCACGGCGGAACAAAGAACGCCCGCAAGCGGCTGAAGCGGTTTGTTGAGGAGATCCTTCCTGATTACGATGCAGCACGAAACAAGCCCGAGAAGGACGGCTCGTCGCGAATGTCGTCGTGGCTGCACTTCGGTTTTATCTCACCGCTCGAGATCGCCTTGGCGGTGAAAGATGCGAAGGCTCCGCAAGATGCGAAAGACGCGTATCTGGAAGAACTCATCGTCCGCCGCGAACTTTCGTTCAACATGACGCGGCACAACAAAAACTACGATTCGCTCACAGCACTTCCCGACTGGGTCCACGAGACGATGCGTGAACACGCAGACGATGAGCGCGAACACATTTACGACCTCGAAGAATTAGAGAACGCGCAAACCCACGACGAGCTTTGGAACGCCGCTCAGCGGGAGATGGTCGCGACGGGTGAGATGCATAACTATGTGCGGATGCTTTGGGGAAAGAACGTCATCGCCTGGTCGCCGTCTTACGAGATCGCGTTTGAGACGCTCGTCCATCTCAACAACAAATACTGCCTCGATGGCCGCGATCCGAATTCCTACGCCGGCATCCTCTGGTGCTTCGGCAAACACGACCGGCCATGGATGGAACGCGATGTCTTCGGCAAGATCCGCATCATGAAAAGCGGCAGCACGGGAAAGAAGTTCGATTCGGAGAAATACATCGAGTGGACGAAGACGCTCTAGCCTCTACGATCGTTCCTGGCCTCGAATGATCTCGGCCTTTATTTCGTGAAGATTGGAGATCATTCCGCCGAACTCGATCTTTGGTTTTACGTCTTGCTTTGTCGGAGACGGTGGTGGCTCAGGCACTGGAGATCTTTCAGACCCTGGACCATTCACCAAGCGGTCCGATCCCACACCAATAAAGAAACTGGCAGCAAACGAGATCGCGGCCGTCGCGATCCGCCGCACCCGCAGTCGCGCCGCAGCGAATCCGACGGGACAGTCCTCGGGAATGAAGGTGCCGTCAGCACGCTCATAGAGTCTGACGCAAACTCGGTCTTCAGATCTGAGTAGGAAATTCTCGACCTCCTGTCTCGACATCCCGGGAAGGTAGTAAACATTCAGCCGGCACTGCCCGCAAAATCGTCGTTTATCATCACCGTACATTTCGTTCCAGTCGGCGGAACACGGGCTCGCGATCTTGATCTTCTCCAGAATGTCCATTTTGATCTCCATCACATTAGACACCCTTGCTCTTCATTTGTTCCCCTCAGCCTGATACATACCGACAACTTTCTCCGCGTATCAGTTGCGGGGAGATTTCCCCGAGCATTTACACGTGAGGAGTAAAACGCAATGATCAATCATATTTCCATCGCTGTTAATGAACCCGAACGGGTCGCAAATTTCCTGGCCGAGATCTGGGACGGCATCGTGTATCCGTTCCCGCCGGCACCCGATTCATTTTTCGTCCTTGCCAACGACGGCAAGGGGACCGCTGTCGAGGTAACCCCCGCGGGCACCGTGCTCGTGCCGGGCGAGGGCCTACCCGATGAAAACGATATCGAGGCTTCGACCGAGGAATTCGAGGCCCAGTTCGTCAAGAGCGAATTCGTGCCCCGCTATGTAGCGACGCACCTGAACATCAACACGAAAAAGAGCATCGACGAGATCCGCGAACTTGCAAAACGAGAGGGCTGGCGGGTGCTTGTCTGCAACCGCGGCGGCGGCCTGTTCCAACTGGTCGAAGTTTGGGTCGAGAATACCTTTATGCTGGAGGTGATGACGCCCGAACAGACCAAACGATACGTAGAGATCACCGATCCGGCGTTCATGGAAGCCGCGTTTGCCGAGACTCTGGCGAACACGCACCCGCCGTCAAATAAAGTGTTGGGTTCTGAATTGAATCTGATCGGCTGAGGGAATATAGCATCGGGCCGTCGGGAATTTCAGCAGTATGGGGTCGGGGGATACCTGATGACTGAAACTCTCGGCGGTCCGTATTTATTGGCTTCCGCGTCGCGCGAACGGCTCCCAGCGGCCGTCCCAGTCAAAGGCCTCCGTCCCGATGAACTGCTTTTTGTAATCGTAAAAAGAGCGTCCCTCGTAGGTATAGCCCAGATAATAAAATGACCTTCCGCTTGCAATGGCAAACTCGATCTCCTTGAGCATCGTGAAAATGCCCAGCCGGCGGCGCTCTTCATCCGGTTCGAACATCGCGTAAATTCCCGAAACAGAAGCGCGGCCAACATCGAAATAGCTCGTCGCGATCAACCTGTCTGCCTCAAAGACCGCGGCCTCCAGCGTCTCGCTCGGAACACGCGAAGGGTCTGGGATGAAGAGATATTCCGCCAGGCTCGAGGGCGGCCGCTCGTCAAAGCGGCTCGAATGCCGCATGAACAATTCATCGGCCTCGATATTGGGTTCGGCCGGCCGGATAACGGTCCGTGTATCCGAATTTCGGCTGGCCGTGCGGCGCTGGCTCCGCGACAGCCTGAATTCCGAAAGCCGGATCCGCAAAGGTATTACGTTTCGCCATTCATTTTTGTATCTGGCCAGATTGTATCGATAGAATTCCAGGCCCGAATGGCGCCAGCCCAGGGCGTAAAGCTCGTCCAGCGTGTCGGGGCCGACCTTCAGCGTCAGCATATGTTCGAGGATCGGTTTCTGAATTCCCTCTTTCATATTTCTGCGATCACAGGCCGGAGTACCAATCGTATCCGCTCTCTGCCCAATAGTCGCGCGGTCGCTCGGCCGTAAACTCTATCCGCCCGATCCGCTTGATCTGCTTGATGCCGTACTTTGTCGGCGACGCGAGCCTGAGCGGGGCTCCGTGCTCGGGCAGCAGCGGCTCGCCGTTCATTTCATAGGCCAGCAGCGTCTGCGGATGGAGGATGCTTGCCGTATCCCAGCCGACGAAATATCCGTTGTCCGGCGTCGAGAGCGAGACATAGGGCAGCAGTTTGTCGGGCCGGCCCGCCACGTCCGGACGGCTTCCGTCGATCGTCTTCGGCGAGTATTTTTGGGCAAAGTCTGAGAATCTCACGCCGGCCCATTGAACAATGATGCTCCAGCCCTCGATGCACATCAGCTCCGTGATCATCTCGGTCCTGGGAAGCGCCCTGAGGTCTTCCAGCGAAAGGACGAGGTCTTTCTCCGCTCCGTAAACGCCGCCGACGTTCAGCGACCACGCCGCCTGATCGAGTTCCTGTTCCATCCCGATCATTCCGTTCACCCGCCGCGGCGAGATCCGCTCAGGCGGAAATTCCGGCGCGAGCCGCGAGGGTTTGTAGAAGAACCGGCCGAACGTTTCGTTGAACTCGAGGGTGCGTCGCAGGAGCCCCATCTTCGCTTCATCCGGCATCCACCGCCAGCCGAAGAAGGCTGTAAGCGCGGCCGCACCGCCGATCAGGAACGTTCGGCGCGACCGTTTCGACATCTCGGCCTTCGCGTGCTTCTCGTCAAGCGGCGGGCCGAGTACCCGCTTTTCGTTCAGGATGCGGGCTGTGTTTGCGCGATTCTCAGGTTCGCCGCGACGCAACTCACGGACCTCTTCGAGTAAAATGTCCTTTTCTTCGCCGCTCACCCTTCGTCCCTCATTGACGTTGCTCCGTCTGTTTAACTTTACAGCCCCGGACCCAGCTCCATAGCGTGTTTAGCTCAGTTCCTGTGGTTTCCGGTGCGCGAATAGTACCTTCTCACGTGTGTCATAATACAGCCCCACTCTGGATTCGGACTTCCAATTCAGCGAAACAACGGAAGCAAACCGGCACAAACCCCTGTGAATATATGCGGCCGAGATAATCAATGCTCAGATCCTCACTTTTCGAGGGAAGACCATACGTTTCTATACACTTAGGGCAATAAGTTAAAGTAAGTGCCATAACATCTACCACGCCATCATGATCAATAAAGCTCAATTTGATTAATCGATCAGGTTCCGTGTGCTTTCGGATATGACCTGCAATATGTTCGCAAACTAACACGATCCCTGAACGACCGTGTTTTTCGCAAATAATAAGCCCCATTTTTGTTTCGTCTGAGCTCGCCTCACGCTGAATCCATATCGCTTCCTGCCTTCACAGTATCGTAACCAGTCACCATCGATCTGAAATTACTCCACCCGGCGATGGCAACCTGGACGATGTGGACAAAAAAGAACAGCACGAACAGGATAGTCAGCCAAAAATGCATCCACCGCGCCCACCCGTATCCGCCAAGCAGTGACGTAAGCCAGGCCAATTGCAGCGGCTTGTAGATGGCAAGTCCGGTGATGACCGACCCGACGCCCATCAGAATAACCGCCGTGTATGCGATCCGCTGCGCGTCGTTATATTTTCCCTGCGGCGGGAGCTTCTTCACGATCTTCACGTCGTGCATTGCGACACGGACCGCCCTCCCGAACGATCCGGGCACGGGCAGTATGGCCCTCCATTCGCCCGAAACGGCGAGATAAACCACGTAGATCAGGCCGTTTGCCGCGAACAGCCACATAAAAAAGAAATGCAGCCTTAAACCTTCGGCCAGGCGGTACGGGATACCGAGGACGTCGTAGAACCATTGCGGGAAAAAATGGAATACCTCGTAGTTGAAGATCCAAAGTCCGTAAACGGCGTTCGCCCAGTAGATGAGCAGCCCGCTCCAGATCATCATCGCCAGGAGCGGAAAGTTGATCCAGTGCAGCCACCGGATCGCGAGCGGGTGCTTTCTCTCTAGTCTTTTACTCATCGGTCTGCCGGGTATGCTCATCAGGTTAACACGAAATGGAAACCCCCATGCCGCAACTTCTCCTATGCCGTCTATTATTTACTCGGATGCAAAAGCACCTCGAACTTTTAGTTCGTCTGACCTCGGCGGACGGACGCGCAAAGTTTTTTTGAATCCGAACCACGCCTCGATGCGAAACCACTCCTGAACGCCCAACAGGGCACCAATTTCGATTAAAGGGAATAACAAGGAAGGTAATAAAAAATGAAAAATTTTGCGTTTTCAGTTCTTTTCGCGGTCGCGGTTTTGGTTGGAGCAAATGTAAATGTTTCGGCCCAGATGAAGTCGGATAATCCGATGGTTGGCGGGGCCGCCATGTATAAAACGAAGGACATCGTCGACAACGCCGTTAACTCGGCCGACCATACGACGCTCGTTGCCGCCGTCAAGGCAGCCGGGCTCGTTGACACGCTGAAGAGCAAAGGCCCGTTCACGGTCTTCGCTCCGGTCAACTCGGCGTTTGAGGCACTCCCGGCCGGCACGGTCGAAACGCTCCTGAAGCCCGAGAACAAGGCGACCCTTACAAAGGTTCTGACCTACCACGTTCTTTCGGGCAACTTCACTTCGAAGGACGTCGTGAAGGCTATCCAGAAGGGCAACGGCAAGGCCTCTTTCACCACCGTTTCGGGCGACACCCTGACGGCGATGCTCGACGGTTCGAACGTCGTTCTGATGGATGAGAAGGGCGGCCGTGCAACGGTTACGATCGCGGACGTCAAGCAGTCGAACGGCGTGATCCACGTGATCGATGCGGTCGTTCTGCCGAACTAAGTATCTAGTTGCTAAGTAACGGGCCCTCTAAGGACGTGCGCCATACACAAGGCACGCCTGCGAGGGCCTTCTTCTATCGTCAAGCATGGAATAAACTACAATTCAGGTTTGATACCCTTATAACAGACTGTGCCGAGTGACATCCGGCTAGGGCCAAGCAAATGAAACATCGAACAGGTTTTCTACTCGCGATCGTATTTTCAGCGACGGCGATCGGCATTGCATTGAGCTGCGGAAGTTCCTCGGCCTCGCGCACGCTGACGGAAGAGGCGGGCCCCGAAGTCTCGGCGACCCCCGCAAAGGTCGCGGCCGCCGGCGACGCCGTGTTCGATGGACAAAAGTTGGAACGCTCGGACGACGAGTGGAAAAAGCTGCTTACGCCCGAACAGTTTTACATTCTGCGTGAAGACGGGACCGACTATCCTTTCAAAAGCCAGTACCACGACAACAAGGTGAAAGGCGACTATTACTGCGCCGCCTGTCATCTGAAGCTATTCAGCTCCAACACGAAATTCGATTCGGGCACCGGATGGCCGAGCTTCTGGCAGCCGGTTAATAAGAAGAATATCGTTGAAAAGGAAGATCGTAGCCTGGGCGATGTCCGTACCGAGGTTGAATGCGCACGCTGCGGCTCTCACTTAGGGCACGTCTTTGAGGACGGCCCCGAGCCGACCGGCCTGCGCTACTGCATCAACGGGACCGCGTTGAAATTTGAAAAGGCGAAATGAGCTTAATTGCCTGCTTTTGATGGTTCGGTGGATTCGTCTTCGAGGCGGATCCGCCATTTTCCTTCCTGCTTTATCAGCAATCCGGTGTAGGAATAGTTGAATGTGGTACCGTCCTGATCTTGCCATTCGAACAATCCCGTCACGACGGCGGTATTTTTCGAAATGACGTCAACCGACAGGTCCTTCCACTTGAAAGACTTCGGCCCAGACCACTTAGTCAAATACCGATCCTTCAACTGTTCGAAAGGCATGAATGCCTTTGAACCGTTCCCTACCAGATAAACGCCACGGCGGTCATACCTGTCGGCGATGGCCTCGCGTTTGTGGCCCCGAAGGTCCTCGGCGTAGGAATCAAAAAACTCCCTGATCGATCGTTCTGTTGAGGATACTTCAGGATGTTTTTCGACTTTTGCCGGCGGCTGGGAAAATGCCCCGATCGCACAGGCTAAAACGAATATCGCGGCGGCAAATGTAGGACGGGTGTGCATATTATCGAAAGGACCGGACTACCAATTGACGCTCCCTTCCTTTGAAGTGTCGATCTCGGCCATATCGACTCCCTCGTCGTAGAAGAATATCTTCATATTGTCGAAAAGGAACGTGTGGGAATCGGGGTTCGAAACGTCCAGGCCGAAATGGTTGATCAGCTGCATCTGCTTTTTCTGCCACTCGGCCCAGCAGTCCTTGCACATCTCGTTGCCGATCTTCTCTCCCAACTCCGTCGGTACCGGGGCGTACCCGATCGGATCGCCCTTTTGCCCGCACCGGGCGCATTTGAATTTGTCGCTTCCGAATAAAGCCATAATTACGAGCTCCTGATATTTAGAGTTATATCAGTTCGACGCGGCAATTGCAGTCCGGGAAAAAAGTTTGGCGATCATTACGTAAACGAACCCGACGAGTGCAAAAGCTAGTAAAACGGATCCCGTGTTTGTAAGCGCTTGAGGATAGCCCAATTGCGTCACATCGACGAACCAGTACGGATACCACATTGCAAACGCCCCGCGCGTGAGCGAATAGGCGATGTAAACCAGCGGATAGACAAGCCATTTGAGCGGTTCGGACCAGCCGAGGCCTGACTTTGGAGCAAATATTATCCAATAGATCACGTAAGCCAACGGGACCACGTCGTGAAGCGCGTGGTCCGCCGCTGCCTGCCACCCAGTCGGGTCCCAAACCGACCGCAGAAACAGGCTGTAAACCAGGCCGACGATCGAAATGTAAACGGCGACCGCAGTCTGCACGGTCGCCCGGGCCGTGAATCGGCCGATCTTTGAATCCGGAACGAATGCTATCGCCGTCGTCGTCAGGGCGACGATGATGTTCGTCAAGACAGTGAAATAGCTGAAGAATCGGATGAAACGCTCGACGGCTCCGGGCTCAGGCTCGACCGGGTTTGTCATCGCCAACCCGAATTGAAGTATCAGTGAAAGCCATCCGATCACTGCAATGACGCCGGCCACGATTCTTTTCATTTGTCTCAGCCCGCCTTGTTAATTGCTTCGAGCACGTCCTCGTCCGCAGGCCGAAACAGGCTCAGCGACTGCACCTTGTGATATGCGATCTTGCCTTCCTTATCGATCACGACCACACCCCGGGCCGACCGACCCGGCAGCCATGACTTCATCCCATAGTCGGCCGAAACCTTGCCGTCAGGGTCCGACAATAATCGAAGCGGCAGCTCGTTCTTCTCGGCAAAACCCTTGTGTGACTCCACCGAATCCGTCGAGATGCCCACTACCTCGGCCCCGGTCGCCTGATACTCCGACCAATGGTCCCTAACGGAACAAAGCTGCTTCGTACACACCGGTGAATTATCCGCGGGATAAAAAATGAGCACGACCGTATGTCCTTTGTAATTACTTAGGGCCCAATCGCTGCCTTCGCCGTCCTTTAAGGTGAATTCCGGTGCTTCACTCCCGATGCCGATCTCGCTCATTTTTTCCTCGCCTCCCTGATAGCCAGAACCGCCGTCACCAGGAACGGCAGCGTCGAAAGCAGTATCTTAAAGTTGGACCCAAGCACCCCCACAAGCACCATCATCAACAGCAATAGAGCCAGGCATGCGATCCCGATGTACGTCAACCGCCTGCTCGGCTCCTTCTGGAACAGCGTGGTCAGCAGCAGCACCTGACCCAGCAGCGGCACCAGCGTGAACGGATGCGCCGCCGAGACCGGATCGCTGAAAAGCTTGCGAAGCACCTCCCATTCGGCCTGAAACAAAAACGCGCCGTTGCCGCCTCCCCACTCCAGATAACCGAAGAGTGATGTGAGAATAACCAATGCGTTCAGGATTTTCTTTCTCATACGATCTCCAAACCAACCGTCCAACGTTTTTGATCCATTCTTTCAGAATCGGATTTATTTCTGATTCAGTTCATCTACCAGCCGTAGTTCTGTTATCAGTTTGTTCGCCTCGACAAATAGTTCCAGCAACTCGCTCGTTCCGTTGTCGAAGTTCTCGAGACTCTCTTCGGCAACAAAACGTCCTTGGTTTGTCAGGAAGAAGAACTTGACACCACCCGCTTGAGGCATTTGAGTATCGTCTGACCGAATCGCCTTCGATACGAACTTCTCGGACTCCTTCACAAGCGATTGGGCCGTGGCTTTCACGTTCTCCCGCCCGATACCTCCGATCATTCCGCCGCCGGAGGAAAAGTACATGCTCGCGTCACCGCTTGAAAAAGCAACGAAGGTGACGTTTCCCCGACCGACGTTCCAATCCACTACAAGACCGTAAGGAATCGCCGTTTTCGAATTGCTCTCGACGCCGAATTGGTCGGCCGGCATATTGAGTGCCATCGACCTTAACTCAAGATACGGATTCTCAGAACGCACTTCCTCGGGCGATTCGTTGCTGTTTGCATTGTCGAATTGAGGCGCCGGTTCGTTGGGTCGCAACAGCCGCCAGGCGATCAAGATCGTTGCGACCACAGCGAGAAACCCGAGCAGAAGGACAATTGTTCTCATGATCAGTGCAGTTTAGGTGTTTACGAAGTCCCGTATATCCTTGAACGGCTCATCCTTATCCGTAAAATCCGGCCGATAGTAATGCGACGCAGACTCGTATTCCTGCATAAACCCCTCTTCCATCCCGAGGTCTTCCAGGAGCGAAACAGCTTGGAACCACTCGCCTTCCGAGATCCGTCGGGACAGGAGAATATATCGCGCGTCGGCCGCGGCCTTATTGGTCGCGTAGTACTGGGCCATCAGGGAGATGGCGGTCCGAGGGCCAAGTTCAGCACGGATCCAACGCAAGTTCTCTTTCAGGCCCGCGATGTCGTTAGGCAGCACGAGCAGGCGGATCAAGAGGCCTCGCCGCAGCAACCCATTCTCATCGAAAACGAGTTCGTCACCCATTTGGCGGTGCATTTCTTTGATCGCGGCCCTTGCATGGACGGCGTAATCGCGGACCTTCGAATACTGAAATCCGGCGTCCGAGTCAGCGTACTTCAGGTCCGGAAGGTAGATGTCGACTATGCCGTCCAGCAGCCGGAGTACCTCGACCGAATCGTAAGCGTTCGTGTTGTAAACGATCGGCAGCCGCAGGCCGCGTTCGGCCGCGATCAATATCGCCCGGGCCATCTGCGGGGCGAAATGCGTCGGCGAAACGAACCCGACGTTGTGGCAGCCGCGGTCCTGCAATTCCAGCATCATCTCGGCTAGCCGCTCATGCGTGACCTCGTTTTTACGCTGTTCCTTCCATGTTTGCGAGATCTGATAATTCTGGCAGTAAACGCAGCGAAGGTTGCAGTTGCCGAAAAAAATGTTGCCCGCACCGTGCGTGCCCGATAAACACGGCTCTTCGCCGAAATGCGCTGTGTATGAAGAAACGATAGGGAGCCGCCCCGAATAGCACGCCGCGATCTCGTCGCGCAAACGGTCGTTGCCGCAATCTTTCGGGCAAACGGTACACGATTCAAGAAGCGCTTCGAGGGCCTCGACCTTACTTCTGAGCGTCCCCTTCTTCAAGAGTTTCAAGTACCTTGCGTCGGATCCTTCGCTTTCCATGAGCATTGTAAGTGTATTTCCGAATGATCTTCTCGGGCGCGACCTTGTTGGCAAGGGCCCAGGTAAAGTCCATCTCGGCATTGACCGTCGCGGTCGCCATCCGCGTTTCGAGCAGCATCAGGATCGTTCCATAAAACAAGCACATTATCCCGACTATCCCGATCGGGATCGGGAGCCAGCGATACGCGTTGAAGAATGCCGCGACCGCGATCGTTACGCTTGTCAGGGTGAAAAAGCCGAGACCGTAGTAAAACGCGCCCATCGCCCGCTGCAGAATGCGGGCACGGCTCGTTACCTTGTCGAGCAGATTGACGATCGTATCCAGCCGTTTTTCGTAGAGCGGCACGCCCGAGTGTTCCTCCATCGTGATCAGCTCGCTCAGCCGCTTTTCCAGATCGCGGACGCGATCGACCACACGGCCAAGACGTGTCGAGGTCGAAAGCACAAGCGAACCGGTCGCCGACATCAGCAGCGTCGGGGTGACCATCGCGGTCAGAAACTCGATGGTGGAACCAAGGGCTTGGGGGTTGACGTTTACAAGATCGCCGGAGGCCATATAAGCCCGATTCTACGTTATTCGACCGGCAGATCGAAAGGCTAATTGGGGAGTTTGGATCGAGTCAGGCAAACATGCCTGCGGAGCTTGTTTCTTGGGATGACAGTAGTGGAAAGTCCTCGTGACGGATGATGAACTTAGACTCTTGAACCGCTGTTTCGGCCTCGGACCATTAAAGCCCGGGGCCGATCACCCGGAACAGCGCTGGAATAACCCTCATCGCGCGGTCCCGCTCACCCTTTCGACTTCCCGTCCCATCCGCCCGGTGACCATGTACCACATCATCTTGTAATCGGAAATGAATGACCAGAACGGATACGTGAACGTCGCAGGACGGTTCTTTTCGATCACGAAGTGGGCGAACCAGGCGAACGCGTATCCGACGACAAGCGAAAGCGGAAAGTAGTACCACGTCCCCCGCCAGATAAACCACGCCAGCAGGGCCAGCCCAAGTGAGGTGCCCACGAAATGAAGCGCACGCGTAAGCGGCTTGCTGTGCTCCCTCACGTAATGAGGCCAAAATTCATTGTAGCTCGTGATCATCCTTGAACCCGGATTTCTCTGCAGGCGTCGGCTACAAGCCAATATATATTCGATCTCGGCCGCTGAAAAGACTCCGGCGCGTTACCAGTACCGGTTCAACCAGCCGCGGGCCGGCTGTTCTATAATATAGAACGATATCAGCGCCGCCGCCATGGTGCACGAAAGCCCAACCACCGAACCTGTAAACGTAATGTTGTCGTGCTGGAACGGCTGTTGCCATAGATAGATCGAAAATGACCATAGCCCCAACTGCCGCAATGCGGGATGCGAAAGCCACTCCTTAAGCCGCTCATAGGTTTGAGATATATGATTAACGGCGAAGGCCAGCAGTAAAGGCGTGACCAGGCTGTGACCCCACCACGCGAACGACTTCACATAGAACGGCAGAGCCGCCGCCAGAGCCAGGACAGGGGCCCAGGGAGGGACCTTGATGCCGCGTTTCTCGCGCAACAGACGGTAGCCCGCCGCGATCAGTATGTGCGAGGCCGCGATCTCGCTGCCGATCCCGCCGGAATGCGGTGCCCGAGGACCAAGCTTCGCGTAGATCACGCTGACAGCCAAGCATCCGACACCACTGATGAGCAACCCCTCCGCCTCCCGCTTACGGAAAAAACCTAGCAGTATGAACGCACTCATGAAAAGATAAGAATGCTCTTCGATGTTTAGCGACCACAAGTGCCCGATCGGGACCGCCGACGCCCAAATGCCGACCTCCACCGGCAGATACGTTCGTAAGAAGAAAACCGTCGAGATAAACTCGACAATTGTGAAGTCTATGCCCGCCAGCCAGGCATACGCGAAAACGAAAAAAACGAAAAGGAGAAAGGCCGGGAGGATGCGGCTGATGCGGCGTTTATAGAATTTCGTGAGCGGTTGCTGCTGCAGGAACAGAATGCCCGCCATTAGGAACCCGGATAGGCAGAAGAAGATATCCACCCCAAGCCGCCCCGCGTCGAACGAACTAACCATCAAACCGACAAAGTGGTCCTCAAGCACCAACGCGATCGCGAGGCCGCGCCAGCCGTCAAGGTACTCTAAGTATTCTACGGGTCCTTCCATTTCCGTTTAGCAGACATAAAAATGGCGAATCCGGACGGCATTTCAGCGGTTTTCGTCGGACGATCTCATACGGGGAAATCGCGGCGGTCGGAGCAAAAAAAGGCTCGCGAACGTGCGAGGTACATTGTCAGCGACTGGTCCACATCTGATTCGCTGCCACAGCACTTATTACAACGCAGATGATGTGTAGAATGCCGGTTGTGATCGAGAATACTACTATCGACAAAACAGCCGCCCCGGCGGCGTTCCAGGCCCGTTTGACTACCAGAAAATAGACTGCCAGCAAACTCAGCACGGTCGTGAACAGGGCCAGCGCCCATGCGAAAGACGCGAACGAGGCCGTCAGGATGGACGTAACCGGCATTAGCACCCCGGTTACGATAGTGGCCCGCAATGCCTCTTTTCTCATGCGTTTGATCGGTCTATGGCGTCCTCGCCTCAGTGGGAAAAAGTTCATCCCTCTTCCAGGCCGGTGCTATAATCAGTATATGCCAAGGGATGTCGGAATAGCGTTCGTTACCGGACGCAAGCAGTTTCAGGTCGTTCTGCGTTCCTACGTCAACAACTGGCTAGAACACGGCCTGATAAAAGACCGCGGCGTTCGGCTGCATATCTTTGTCGTTTACGACACGGCCTATTCCGACACCACACCCGATGATTATCGCTGCGTTCCGCCTGAGCTGTCCGCTCTGGTCGGTTCGATCAATTTTTACGGGCGGACCGCGTTACGAAACGAACGCCGCAAATTGATCGACGAAGGCGTTATCGACGAGCAGGAGGGCGAGCTTCTCTTCGGTGAAGGTTACGCAAAAAAGCGTAATGCCGCTTTGTATTTTGCCGTGCAAAAGGGAATGGACTCCCTCTTGTTCATCGACGACGACGAGTATCCCCTGGCCGTCTTCGACAACCGTCCGAACAACCTGATGTGGATGGGCCAAAGCATACTGGGCACGCACCTGCGTTACAGCGACATGGCCGACATCACACACGGGCATCATTGCGGATACATCTCGCCGATCCCGCGATTCGAGTTCAACAACCTGCTGACCGAAAGCGATTTCCGCGCCTTTGTCGAGGCGACGAGCAACGACATTATCTCGTGGCGAAGCATTAAAGATATCGTGTTCGGCAACGACGGGGTGACCTATGCCGACCGTCGTGTGATCGAAAAGGCGAGGGCCGCAGACGTTGTCGAGGTCAACGGGATGAAGTTCATCTCCGGGGCCAACCTCTGCATGAACCTGAAACGCATCCGTCATCTGCCCGCCTTTTACAATCCGCCGGGTGCCCGCGGCGAGGACGCATTCATGAGCACGACGCTCACGGACCTGCGTGTGCTGAAGGTCCCGTGCTATACGTTTCACGACGCATTTCTCGAGCATCAGCGGATACTCAACGGCATCCTTCCGACCCGTCTGACCGGCGTGGACGCCCATTCGACGGCGGTTTGTCAGCGATTTGTAAAGGCTTCGATCGGGTGGATAAGGTATAAACCTCTTCTCGTTTATCTGACCCAGCGTGATCAATACCGCACGACCGTCGACGAGATGAAGCGAAAGCTGGATATCGCCATCCCGAAAATGATCGGGTATTTTCAGAACGAGAAATTCGGCGATGTCCGTACGGAACTGGACCGGTACGACCGGAACGTGCTCCGCCATCATCGGTCATTCACGGCGACGCTCGAAGCGTGGAAAAAGACGATCGCCCATGTTCGGCGGCAAAACAAACCCGGCTCAAGGTCCGCCGCCGTTGCGAAGGTATGAATGGATCGCATCGGCGAACCGGTCGAGGTCGCTCAGCCGTGTGAAGATGTTTGGCGTGATCCGAACTCCCGAAAAGTCGCCATGCACGATCGGCGCCGCGATTATCCGATGCCTGGACATCAGATAGTCAGTGACCTTCGCCGGATCAACACCTTCGATCGAAAAATTCCCAATAGCACAATAAAGCTTCGGGTCTTGCGGCGTGTTGAACGTGATGCGGTCAACCCCCCGCAATCGATCCATCCAATAGGTCGTCAAAAACCGTAGTCGCTCCTCCTTTCGTCTAGCCCCTACCGCTTCGTGAAAAAGGAGGGCTTCGCCGATCGAAAGGCGCGTCGCCGAAGAATGCGTTCCGATCTCTTCGAACTTTCGAATGTCGTGCCGGTTCTTATCCTCCGAAGCCATCAGCGCCCACACGCTCCGGATCTTTTCTTTCTTTACGTAGAGCAGCCCCGCCCCCTTTGGTGCGTACATCCATTTATGAAGCGAGCTCCCGAAAAGATCGCATTCCAGGTCGTCCCGTTTGAAATCGAGCTGGGCGAATGAATGTGCCCCGTCGACGACGACCTCGATCCCGCGGCCGCGAGCCATTCGGCAGATCTCGCGCACGGGCATTATCTGACCCGTGCAGTAGATCTCGTGCGAGATCAGGATCAGCCGGGTCTTCGGCGTTATGGCGGATTCGATCGCTTCTACGATCTCCGACGGCGATCTTGGGACAAGCGGGATCTTGACCAGTTTCAGTTTAGGACCCTCGCGCAGCTCCCGCTGCCTCAACGCCGTTAGCATTCGCGGGTAATCCTGCGTCGTCGCTATCAGCTCGTCGCCGGGCCTGAGGTCGATGCCGAACAATAGTATCTGAAGAGATTCCGAGGCATTTCGCGTGATCGCTATCTCGCCTGCATCGCAGCCGAAAAGCTCAGCCAGGCCGGCACGTATCGTCTCCGCCTGGGGGGCAAGCGTCTGCCACATGGTATAGGCGGTCGCATCTTCCAGCCGCCGGTAACGGCGATAGGCTTCGGTCACGAGCCGCGGGCTCGGGCTGGTCCACCCGCTGTTTAGGTTCAGGTTCCGTTTGTCCAGCAAGAATGCGTCCGCGATCCGGTCCCAGTACGGCGCTTTGGCCGCGGCGTCCGTCGGAGAAAGCCCCTCGACCATCTCGCCCGCCGTTCGAACTTCGTTCAAAAGCGACGAAACGCTCGGGGACAAAAGCGCCATCAGACCGAGGCCTTTTCCGGCCGATCTTAATAACCTTTCTCGAGATACCTTGGTTGCAGCAGACATTAGCGGGACAAGTTAGATGATAGCAAGCCGATGCGGATATTCGGAAAAATGAGCCGATCAGCCGACCATCTGCTTCGGCCAAGGTACACACGGCCGGTCAGGCTTGCGAATTGGATCTAGAACGGGACTATTCCCTCGTTTCTTTCCGCTTGAAAATTATCGGTCCCGTTTCGTTTTCGCGGTCGAATTCCCTCCGGCCCGGCGACTGCTCCGGGCCGACACGGCCGACGATTATCTCGGCCCGAGAATAGTTTTCGCCGCGGACGGAATTTCCCGCCAACCGGCGGAGCATCGCAAGCTGTCCGACGTGGGTGAGAGCATCGGCGACCGGCCCCTGAAAGATCTTGCCATAGCTGCACGCTAGCGGAAGGCTCGACGCCAAATGGCCGTCGACCTTGCCGAGAGCCTCGAAAAACCGTGCCGATCCTTCATCCCAGGCAATGGGTTCCGAATCGCTCCATTTTTCCTCCCCGATCGCCATCGAGAGCGCCCAATCGAATAGGTCACCCATATGGGCAAGGATCTGCGCCGGGGTTCGCGAGGCCTCGCCGATCTTAAATGAAGCAAACCCCGCAGGTGCGTCCCTCAGCACCTTGCCCGCTCGATAAGCAAGCGTCGAGATGGCGTGCCGCAGAAACTGACGCTCGCCGTCCGCCGTATCAAAAGCGCGCTCGGATTCGGTCTTGAGCTGCTCCATGATCGCTGCGGCGGGTCTCGTCTCGCGTACAAGCTCGACGCTCTGCCCGGCGTACATCACTAGTGCTTCAACGTCACCGCTCATCGAATCGGTGGGCATACTGCTGCTGTAGCGAAGGACCGGGGTACCGTCCGGACGTTGGGCAACGGCCTCGCCCTCATTCGGCCGTCTCCCCGAAGGCAGGCTGCCGGAACTTTCCCACATTTTGTAGGTGCTGTTGCGAAGCGCGCGATGGGGCGCATTTTCCCAACCGACGTCGAAGAGTTCGGAATACGCCGTGTCCTCGGCATTCGCCGAACCGAGCCTCTGTTTGTAGATCTCGTGGGCCCGGGCCTCTTCGGACGCGACGAAGCGCGTTCCAAGCCAGGCTCCCGATGCACCAAGGGCTAGAGCCGCCGCGATGCCCCGCCCATCCGCAATCCCACCGGCCGCGATGACCGGCGTCGGAGCGATCGCATCGGCGATCGTCGGCACGAGCACCATCGTGCTGACGGTCCCGCGGACATGCCCGCCTGCCTCCCAACCCTGAGCGACGATAATATCCGCGCCCGCCTCCACCGCATCCCTCGCTTCGGCCACGCTGCCGGCGGAATGAATGACAACGGCACCGGCACGGTGCGACGTTTCGATGTACCGGCCGGGCTCTCCCCAAAACAGCGAGACGATCTTGACGCCTTCTTCCAGGCATATCTCCAATTTGTCGTGAACGTCATTGTTGATGACCAGATTGATCCCGAACGGCCTGGTCGTCAGGGAGAACGTCTCCCGCAGAAGCTTGCGCATCTCGTCCGGTGTGCGCCACGTAACCGAAAGCATCCCGAGGCCGCCGGCGTTCGACACGGCCGCTACCAGTTCGGGCCCGGTCGCGCTTCCGATCGGGGCTTGGATTATGGGCACGTCGATGCCCAGCAGGTCGCAGAGAACGGTTCGAACCATCGTTTTCTCCTCAAATTTGTAGGGATATCGAGAGCAGTGAATTCAACTCTTCCTGAAACGCCTTATGTTACTTCTAAATCGATGTTCGGCCAAAGACCTTGGCCAAAGGAAAGCTCGCGGCCGTATCACCACGTAACGAACGGTCACTGCAAGGAGCATCTAATCCGCAAACGCCACGCTTAGCTGCTTCAGTTTCAACGAGTCGCTCCTGTCGAGCGAATCCGCGTCGTCGCGGTTGACGTAGTTGTAGAGGATGTCCCGCTGCTGCGGGCGGTAGCCGGCTTCGCGGATCTGGTAGCGGAGGTCGCGTTCGTTCGCTTCGTTGTTGGCGCCGGCCGCGGAAACCACATTCTCTTCGATCATGATCGAGCCCATATCGTCGGCCCCGAAGCGAAGTGCGGCCTGGCCAAGGCGGATGCCCTGCGTAAGCCACGACGACTGGATGTGCTGGATGTTGTCTAGGAACAGCCGCGAGACCGACAGCATCTTCAGGTAATCGATACCGGTCGGTTCTTCGGTGATCTTTCGGCCGAGGGCGGTGTTCTCGCGTTGGAAAGTCCAGGGGATGAACGCCGTAAATTCGCCGTAATTCGGGTCTGACGCTTTTGCGGCGAGAGCTTCGTCCTGCACCTGCCGAACGCGTTCAAGGTGCCGGACGCGATGCTCGATGCGGTCGCCGATCCCGAACATCATCGTCGCCGTCGAGATCAAGCCGACCTTGTGCACGGCACGCATCACGTCGAGCCATTCCTCTGTCGTGCACTTGGTCGAAACGCGCTTTCTCACCTCGTCGTCCAGGATCTCGCCGCCGCCCCCCGGCATCGAATTCAGGCCCGCCGCCTTCAGCCGACGCATTATTGTTTCGTAATCCAGACCGCTGATCAGGTGAATATTATGTATCTCCGGCGGCGAGAAACAATGCAGTTGAAACTTCGGATATTTCGCGTGCAGCGTCGTCAGCAGATCTTCGTACCACTCGATATTGAAGTCGGGATGCAGCCCGCCCTGCATCAGAACACCCGTGCCGCCGAGGCCGATCGTCTCGTCGATCCGCTTGCAGATCTCGTCGATCGAATGGACGTAAGTGTCGGGCTTGCCGGGCCGGCGATAGAATGCGCAGAATGTGCAGACGACGTTGCAGACGTTTGTGTAATTGATATTGCGGTCGATGATGTACGTGACGACATCGGGATCGTTCTTTCGCCGGCGCACCTCGTCCGCGGCCAGCCCGATGCGGACAAAGTCGTTCGACTTGAGCAGGGCAGTGCATTCGGCCGCGGTCATCCGCTCGCCCGCCAGCACCCGGTCCAATATCGGTTGAATCGCGTCGCTCATCTGTCTCCATCTTACCAAACACGAATTCCAAACGGTAAGAAACAGCGGCCTTGTACAAAAACGTCTTGACCTATCTCGATATATCGTGATACATTTTCCATATCGTTTCTCGACGACTCGATTCGACGGGAATTATTTGAAATTGAATGAGGTAATTTAGATGAAAGGAAGACATGGATTTGGATTCGGGCGGGGTTTTGGAATGGGCCAGTGGCGAGAGTTTCCGCGGGTACGCCGCGGAGACATGAAATACCTTCTGCTTGAGATCCTAAAAGGCGGCCCGCGACACGGCTACGAGATCATCGTCGAGCTTGAGAGCAGCTTTCGCGGCTACCGGGCGAGCCCCGGTTCGGTTTATCCGACGCTTCAAATGCTGGAAGAGGGCGGATACCTGACCGGCGAACAGGTCGAAGGCAAAAAGGTCTATACGATCACGGACAAGGGGCTTAAATTGTTGGAAGAACGCGGCGGCCCGTGCCTGGAGGTCACGCCCGAGATGAAAAAGGCTATGGAGTTGCGGCAGGCGGTTAAAAAGCTCGCCTCGGCGGTCATCGACGGCGCTCGCGGCTCCGACGAAGCGACAAAGAAACGGATCGGCGAGATCCTAGACCGGGCGAGAAAGGATATCTACGCGGTGCTGGCCGATTCGTAGGCCGGTATAGATCCGGCAGTTATCTGGAGGCGGCTTTTATCTAGTAAGATAGAACGCCTCCTGAACTTTGTATGGCCGCCGGACCGAGCACCGTTTTGTATAGATCGAAGGTCGAGGTCACCGACAGCGATCCGCCATGGCATATCGCCCGGATACCGAAGGATAAGGTCGCCCATTTCGCTTTCAAGGGAAATCTTCGCCGGGTCATCTGCACCCTGAACGGGACCGAGACGCTTCAATGCTCACTATTCCCGAGCGATAACGACTATTTCATCACACTCAGCAAGTCCTTAAGAAAGAAACTCCGGCTCGAGCCCGGCAACCCGATCGACCTCGCCATAAGCAAGGACGAAAGCAAATACGGCATGCCGATGCCGGCCGAATTTGCCGAGGTGCTTAGGCAGGACCGCGAGGGCAAGCGGATGTTCGAAGCGCTTTCGCCGGGGAACCAGCGGCTGATGCTGAAGCTCGTCGATTTTGTCAAAAGCGTAGACAAGAGGATCATCAGGTCGCTTACCGGCATCGAGGTCTTAAAGCAATGCGGGGGCAAGTTCGATTATCACATTTTGCATGATGCGATGCGGGCGGCTTGTTTGCTGGGCACGGATCGTGATCCGAAAAGATGAGACCGGTCAAATTCAAAGCGATCCTCAGCAAAGCTCCGGCCGATTCGGGCTGGCATTTTATTCCTGTCGAAGAAAAGATCGGGAAAAGATTTGAGAAGAAAGACGGCACCCGCCGGATCGTCTGCACGATAAACGGCACCGAAACTTTTCAGTGTGCGTTGATCCCATGGGGCGAAATTTTCACCATCATCGTCAACAAGGAAAAGCGTGACCGGCTGGGCATAGCTGCCGGAGACACCATCGCGGTCGTCATCGAACTCGACGAGAGCAAATACGGCCTGCCGATGCCCGAAGAGCTTCAGGAAGTCCTGAATCAGGACCCCGAGGGCGACAAGCTTTTCCATTCGCTCACCGCCGGCAAACAGCGTTCGATCCTTTATTTCGTCGGCAAGATCAAGGACATCGACAAACGCATCCACACGGCCCTCATCTTTATCGAACACATCAAGCGGAACGAGGGCAAGATCGTCCAGGAAGAACTCACCCAGGAACTGAAGCGTCCCGCCTTCTAGTTCTTCACGCCAAAAAAATCCGGCAAATCCGATCATCCGGACCCGTCGAATAATTAACCGAACAATCTTGACACTTTTTGCTGATATTTTTCGCGATTAAGAATGTAGGAGTTATAGAACGGGGTCTATTGAGCAATGCAGAATCGAGAGGAACAACTTGGCACCACAGACATCGGCCTTCTGATCTTCGTGATCGTGGCCGGATGGCTGCTGCTTTTCCAGTCGGGGATATTCCAATGAGCTAGCCGGTCAGGCCCGTCGGGCGGTTCCGATCGGTCAAGCCGTTTTTGAAAGCGAGTTCGAAGAAAAGCTCCATACCCGAGAGCATCGACGCGTCGGGAGCGTAAATGATGTTCTCCTTAAGATATCTTTTGAGGCTCTCGGCACTGGTCCCGATGTCCTCGGTATAGTTGGCGGCGATCTCATCAATATGGGCGAGTCCTTCGTCTCTGACAGCGGCAAATTCGACTGGAACCTGCGTTCCGCGGTCCATCCACATTGCAAAAATGAACCCAAGGCCGGTGTGCTCGTTCCAAAGTCCGGCAAGGTCGTGGACCTGAAATGGCGTGTCGGCCGCCGCCGCCGTCGATTCCGCCAGACGGAGGGCCGGGTCGCCGATCAGCAGCCCGCAGTCTGAGTCCGACAGCATCGAGTCGATATCCGGCTCGGCCGGTTTCCATTCAGGTTCAAAGCCCAAAAACTCCCTGAATACGATCTTCGTAAGGCAGACTGAGGTCCTCGATGAAATATCCAGGGCGACGCTCCGCACGTTTTTCAAAGGCCGACCTTTCGTCACCAAACAAACGCTTCTGACCCGTTCTCTTGCCCCAATGCAAACACCCGGAACGAGCCGGGATGCTTCGATCGTCTGGAACGCCGCGACCGGCGTCAGGGCGGCATCAACGCGTCCCTGCGCAAGCAGTTCGGCCGACCGCGCAGGGGCATTGTCTAAGATCAGCTCGCATTTGCCGTGTTGTGAACCGTAGAGGAAGCTCCAGATGAGCGGGGCTGTGTTTGAGTAGCTTGAAGCGGCGATCCGCGGGCCTTGCATGAAGATCCTTGGCTCAGGAGAGAACGTCGTGGAATTCGGGGGTCGATTCGATCACTTTTCGGGCGTACGGACAAAGCGGCTTGATCTTGAGCCCGTTCTCGCGTGCAAAGTTCACGCCCGCCTCGACCAGCCTGCGCCCGATGCCCTGGCCGCCGAGTTTCGGATCGACCTCAGTGTGGTCGATGGTCACCGTGTCGCCGCCGGTCCGGATATAGGACATTTCGGCGATCCATTCGCCGTCCTCGTCGATAAAAAACGCACCCTTGCGGCCGTGCTCTTCCTGTTGGATCTCCATTATTAAGAGCGTACAAACAATGGCCTTACGATTGCAAACGCTGTACGCGGTGTCCGAATTAATTTATGCTGAAAATATTTACTTTTCTGGCCGCAGGCTGGAGCCGGCGGCAGCCCGATCACGTTTAGATTCGGGCATCGAATTCCCAGACTGGCAGGATCGATCAACAATAGGTTTTTTTCCTCTCGAATGGAGATCTACGACATAACCGTCGCCGTCAGTGAAACGGTCCCAATTTACAGCGGGGACCCGACTGTTTCCGTCTCGGCCGCATCGTCGATCGCGAACGGCGACACGGCCAACGTTTCCGAGATCCGCTTCGGCGTCCACACCGGCACCCACGTTGACGCCCCGAACCATTTCATCGACGGCACCCGCCGCGTACACGAGCTCGATCCGCATAAATTGGTCGGCCCGTGCCGCGTCGTCGCCGTCCCCGAAGACGTGATCGCGATCGAACCGGAACACGTCGGCGATCTGTCTGGCGTGGAACGTGTTCTTTTCAAAACTCGCAACTCGGAATTCTGGAGCGAGCCCGAGCGCGGCTTTCGCAAGGATTTCACCTACATAACTCCTGAGACCGCTCGTCTGCTGGTAGAAAAGGGCATCGTCCTCGTCGGCATCGATTACCTCTCGATCGAAAAAAGCGGCTCGCCCGGCCATCCGGTCCACGTCACGCTGCTCGAAAAAGAGATCGTCATCCTCGAAGGCCTCGACCTCCGCCGGATCGAACCAGGCGATTACGAGCTGATCTGCTCGCCCCTGAAATACGAGGGAGCCGGCGGCGACGGCGCCCCCGCCCGAACATTTCTGCGAACGATGAGCTAACCAGGTCAGTACCGGGAGCGGCAGCGAATGGGCCGTGAGTCGCCAACGGCGACAAACCTATAAAGCCTAGGGTGAAGTGAGCGGCAGCGAACGTAACCCTAGGAATTGGCCGAAAAGGATTTTCCGTCGCTGAAGGCGACGAACCTAACCTTACAGAACATCGATGGCGCAATCACTCGTAAAGATCATCGTCCACGTCGTCTTCTCGACCAAAGGTCGCGTTCGATTGATAACGCCCGAGATCGAACCAAGATTGTTTGGCTTTATCTCCGGCATTATCGAGAACAATGGCGCCAAGATGATCATTGCAGGCGGTGACGCCGACCATATTCATATCCTTATCTCTATCGGCCGCGCCGATATTGCCGATTTGATAGGCGACATCAAACGCGAAACCTCGAAGTGGATGAAACAACAGGACCGGAGATTTGAGAAATTTTATTGGCAGCGCGGTTACGGCGCATTCTCGATCGGGCAATCACAGGTGCCGGCTGCAAAGCGGTACATCAACAGCCAAAAGGAACATCACAAAAAGCAAACCTTTCAGGACGAATTTCGGGAGCTGTGCCGCAAGTACGAGGTGGATCTCTACGAGCGGTTCTGCTGGGATTGATGTTCGTCGCCTTCAGCGACGGGAGATCCGTCGTTAAACCTGCCCTAGGGTTGCGTTCGCTTGGCTCGCACAACCCTAGGCTTTATAAGTCGGTCGCCGTTGGCGACCAGGTCCAATTGAAGGATGAGCATCGTCAACGAAAAACAATACCGCGAGCGCGTCTACGCCATCGTCCGGCAGATACCGCCGGGCCGCGTGATGACCTACGGCCAGATCGCGATGATCCTCGGCGAAGGCTATACCGCCCGCACGGTCGGCTACGTAATGCACGGCGCGGGCGACGAGGTCCCGTGGCAGCGGGTCATCAACTCCCAGGGCAAATGTTCGACCGGCCGCCTGACCCTCCCGCACAACCTGCAGCAGGAGATCCTTGAATCAGAAGGCATCGAATTCACCAAGAGCGGCAAGTGCGACCTCAACAAGTACCGCTGGTACCCCGACGGCCTCGAACCCGAGGACGAGATTCACCCTAGCTTGCTTTCTTGAAACCGCTTATCTAACCGGCTACCGGCTCAGTTTGGAAATTCATTGCCGCCACGAGAAAATGCTTGAAATGGGTGTGCTATGTATGCAACAATATCCCGCCGAGAATATCGGCCGATCTTTGAAAATCCGGTCTCTCGATCCGCTTGGAAAAAGTTTTTCGCGTTTTTGACGGAATTCGGGCCCGCAAACGACCTAACTGGTTTGATGTCAATGGGTTCCACGTTCCGACACGCTTCGGAACGCGGCCCGAACGCAGCCGGAACGCAATGGACCGACGAAACAGCTAAACTGTTCACCTGCCCCACTTAAGCTTGTTCCGCAGGACGTCGAAGTAATTCCGGTTCGGTGGTTGGATGATGTTGAACGTTGTGCGGCTTTTGCTGATCTTCACCCGGTCGCCGTCCGCCATCGTATGCCCGATCTGGCCGTCGAGCGTGAGGACAACGCCCTCGTTCTCGTTGATCAGCTTCAGCTCGATCTCGGCCGAATCCGGCACGACGATCGGGCGATTGGTCAGCGTGAACGGGCAGATCGGCGTAACGACGACGGCGTTCATTGAAGGATAGATGATCGGCCCGCCGGCCGAGAGGTTATAGGCGGTGGATCCGGTCGGGGTCGATACGATCAGGCCGTCAGCCCTGAACGAATTGACGAACTGGCCGTTCAGCGAAACGTCGATCTCGATTATCCGTGCAAGGGCGGCCTTGTTGATCACGACGTCGTTCAGCACCCGGCCCGAAGCCCTGACCGTGCCGTTCCGAATATGCTCGGCCCTCAGCATCACCCGGCTGTCAATCTCGAACTCGCCGGCGATGATCGCTTCAAGAGCGGGGAACATCTCTTCGATGCGGAATTCGGTTAGGTAACCGAGGCTACCGTAGTTCACGCCCATTACAAGCGGTTCACGGTCGCCGATCGACCGTGCGGTCGAGATCATAGTTCCGTCGCCGCCGAGCACGATGATCAGGTCGGCCGCGAACACAGGCGATGTGCTTTCAGCCGGACTGCCTTCGTTTTCGGCCGGTTTCCCGCTCTGGACAAACGGGTCACCGGCCGTCGCAAGCCCGTGCCTCTCGAGCCATTCCGAAAGCTCCAGGGCCGTCCGCAATGCGTCAGGATTGTTGGGCTTCACGACGACGCCGGCACTCTTTATCGATGATGGGGTCATTTGATGGGCATCCCGACCGATAATGATTGAATAAATGTGTACAAAAAACAAGCCGGATCTCCGGCCACGGCCGCGTTGGGTCAGGTGTCGGCCGTATCCGAAAAATGTGGGACGACGACTGTTTTGTGTCTATTATTCAACAGATCTCGCCGACTCAGGACGCGCTTTCCCGGGCGACCGCCGGGCGGCCGAAAGCATCGAATCTGTCAACGGCACAGTTACTGAAGGAAGCTGCACCCTTTGAAAAATTGGTTGCTGAATCCGTTTTTGTTATGATTGTGGTTTGCCCTTGACGAGCAAAGAATCAAACTGCCCAGGATGTAAAGATGTTAACGTTTTTCAAAAGACTCGAAAAGACCCGTAATTTTGTACTCATGGCGTTCGCCGTCGTTATGGTGGCGAGCCTCGTGCTTTTTTATAAGCCTTCGGACCCGGCTCTTGGCGCCGGCTTGAAGAACAGCGCTGAGACGGCCGCCCGGGTCGGCAGCGAATATATAACCGTTGGCGACGTGGCCCGGCAAAAAGAGAATCTCGCAAGGCAAAGGCCGGGAATGCCGGCGACCGGGAAAGATCTGCTTGAAGTACTGATCGCGGGACGGATAGCCAGGATCGAAGCCAAACGGCTCGGATTGAGGGCATCGGACAACGAGGTGGCGTCGTACATTATCCGCGAGTACAAGCCGGAGGACGGACGGCCGTTCGACCGTCAGATGTACGAACTGAATATCAGCGAGACCGAAGGCAGCGTGGCCGCTTTTGAAGAAAGGATCCGTGACGACCTGAGCGCTCTTAAAATGAGGACTTTCATCACGTCCGGCGTGACGGTTTCGGACGAAGAGATCCTCGAGGACTTTAGAAGAAAAAACGCCAAGTTCGATCTCTCGTACGTTTCGGTCAACGTCTCGGACGTAGCGGCGACGATCACGCCCTCCGAACAGGACATCCGCGATTATTTCGAAAAGAACAAGGCACTTTACTATATTAGCTCGCACCAAAAGAAGATCCGCTACATCTTCATCAACACTGCAAAGATCGGCGAAAAGCTTAACCTTACAGACGCCGAGCTTCAGGCTGAGTACGAACAGCTGCCGGCGGATAAGAAGATCGCCGGCGTGATGGGCCAGGAGATCGTCCTGCGAATACCGACGCCGGCCCAGGACGGCGATATCTATGCAAAGGCAAATGAGATCCGCGACCGGCTGACGCGTGGAAGCCAGTTTGTCACCGAGACCGAGTTTGCGGATGTGGCCAAGGGCCAGTCAGAAAACCCGGCGACCGCACGGAACGGAGGCAATTTGAGCGGTCCGGTCCGCGAAAACCCCAATAATCCGACCGACCCGTATCAGCAGCTTCTGACGATGAGACCCGGGCAGGTCAGCCCTCCGATCGGTTATGAGGGGCGTTATTTCCTGCTTAGACGTGGCGAGGAAGTTCCGAAGACCTTTGAGATGGCCAAAAAGGAGATCGAGGTCAGCCTCCGCAACCGGCGCGCATATTCGATAGCTGCCGAGTTGTCGCAAAAGGTCGCTGATTCGCTGAAACAGAACAAGGATATTCAAAAGACCGTCGCGGATTTCGCCGCCGAGGCGAATATGAGCCCTTCGGACATGGTCCGTGAGACCGGTTTCGTCAAACCCGGTGACGATGTCCCCAACATCGGCAACTCGCCGCAGTTCGAAGAGGGCATTGCGGGCCTTGAGAATCAGAACGACGTGGGCGACAGGATCCCCATCCAGAATGGATTTGCCGTGCCGCTCCTTGTCGAAAAGAAAGACCCGCGTGACGCGGAACTTGATGAGGTAAGGGCTCAGGTCGTCGAATCGGTCAAACTTGAAAAGGCACGTGCCCAGATCCAGGACATCGCAAACCAGATCGCCGCCGGAGCAGCGACACCGGGAGCCCTCGCGTCGGCCGCCGCAGCGAAGGGCCTAAAGGTGCTCGAGGCCAAGAGCCATTCGCTGGGTTCGCCGCTTGGCACAGGCCCTTCTGCCTCGACGAATAAGGACCTCGAAGATGCCGTTTACGCGATGAAGGAAGGCGACGTGACGAAGACGCCGGTAAATATCGGCGACAGCTGGATCGTGGTCGGCGTAAATAAGCGAACCGAGGCGAGCATGGAAGAGTTTGCCAGGGACCGTGACCGCCTAAGGGATGAAATGCTCGACCGAAAACGCGGCGAACTCTTTGTCGATTACATGCGGGCCGTCAGGCGCCGGATGGAGTCCGACGGAAGCATCGTCATTTATGAAGATGCGGTCGCTAAGGTGGATCAGCAGGTCGCAACCCCCGAGATACCGTTGGATTTCCCGACCCAATAGATCCGTGATGTTAACGATCAAAAGCGGGCTGTCATGATCTGGCAGCCCGTTTTCTTGTTTACCACCAGCCAAGCAGCTTCCACCAGGCGGGCCCGACGATCCCCCAGATGAGGATATTTATGATCGCCGCGATCAGACCGACCGTCCACCACCGTCGCTGCGTAACATAACCCAGCCCGAAATAAATTGGAGCGGGTGTCGTGCCGTAATGGGTCAGCCCTGCCGAGAGGTTGGCAAAGTACGTAAGCAGGAGGACCGTTAATCCGGCGGGCGCGCCGACGGCGACCGTCACCAAGAGGAACGGCACGAACATCGCCATCACGTGCGCCGTGATCGAGGCGAAGCCGTAGTGGGCGAAGAAAAAAACGAGGGCAAGAATGGCGAGAGCGACCGGCCAACTCCAACCGCCCGTAAAACCGGAAACGGAAGAGGCAAAGATCGACGGGATGTTCGTCTTTCCGAGCTCTGAGGCCATCATCACGAGACCGCCGTACCAAATGAAGACTTCCCATGCATGAGTCTCGTCGATCAGGTCCCGCCACTCGAGAACCCTGGTCACAAGCAGTGTCGCGATCCCGACGAACGCGACAACCGTAGAGTCGATCCCGTGCCAGAAAGCGGTGATCCAGAGAATGACGACGGCAACGAAAACGAAGAGGAGAATCTTCTCGTTAATTTGGAGCGGGCCTTGTTTCTCGAGCTCATCGCGGGCAAATGCCACGGCGTTCGGTGTCTCGGTGATCTCCGGTGGAAAAAACTTGTAGATCATCAACGGGACCACGATCAAAGAGATCAGGGCTGGAACGATCGCGGAAACGAACCAGATAGAATAGGTCAGGTCGATCTGTGTATTCTCTGCGGTCAGCCGGCGAATGATGATGTTCGAGGCCTGGCCGGTCAGAAAGGTCGCGCACAGTACGACCTCGCACTGGTAAAGCATCGTCATCAGGAACGTCCCTAGCCGGCCCGCGGTGCCGTCGTCCGGACGTGAATCATAGGTCTCGGTCACGCTCCGGGCGATGGGAAGGATGATCCCGCCGGACCGGGCGCCCGTGGACGGTATGAATGACGCAAGAATGAAATCCGTGAATACAAGCGAATACCCGAGGCCGAGCGTTTTTCGCCCGATCATCCGGATGAACATAAGCGCGATCCGATGGCCGAGCCCGGTCTTGATCATTGCCCTCGAAATGAAAAAGGCCGCCAATACAAGCCAAACGAACTTATCAGCATAACCGGTCAGCGCCCGGTCGATCGGCACCGCCCCCGTTAGAGCAACGGCAATGACCCCGAGAAAGACCATCGCGCTTCCCGTCAGGGGCTGAACGATCGACCCGACGATCGTCGCAATGAAGATCGAAAGCAGCAGTCGATGTTCGACGGGCCCGGCGCCTTCCGGCACAAGGAGGAAAACGCCGGCAAAACAGCCGGCCACGATCAGCCACTTCACTAACTGGTTGGACATAACAAAAGAACGCAGGGTTCACAGAGTAACATGACCCTGTGAACACTGCGGTCTATATCTATAGGTCGGACCTATTTAGCGTGCAATTCAGCGTAATGGACAAAGAACCAATAGGTTATTGCTGCCCACGCCGCCAGGTTCAAAAGTGAAGCGATCAGCCCAAGCTGTCGCGTTTTGGGATTTCGGCCGCCGCTTCGGTCGCCCTTGCCGTACATCAGGACCGCCACCAGGGTCCCCGTCACAACCCAGGCAAACGTGCGCACCGCCACCTCTATCCAGGCCGCCCCCCAAACCTGCCAAATCGTCAGCGCGACGGCAAACACCATCGCGAGCATGGCGGCGATCGGAGGCTTATATTCTACCGGCGTCTCAACATTTGCTTCGGCATCCGACACCTTGCCCAGACGGCTATGGTTATAGCTATAGGCAAAATAGACCACAAGTCCGATCGACATCCAGACGATCAGCCGGATCCAGGTATCCAGCGGAAGGCTGTTCATCAGGTAAGCGGCCGAAATTACCGTCGCGATCGGAACGAACGGCGACAGGGGCACCTTGAACGGCCGGTTCAATGCGGGATTGGACGATCGCAGGATGATGATGCCGGTGGCAACGATGACGAACGCAAAAAGCGTCCCAATGCTGACCAACTCACCGAGGAGTCCGATCGGGACAAAGCCGGCAAGTATGGCGACGATCGCGCCCGTTATGGCAGTCGTTACGTGCGGCGTACGGAATTTCGGGTGGACCTTCGCAGCCCACTCAGGCAGCAGTCCGTCCTTTGACATCGAGTAGAAAACACGGGGCTGGCCCATGACCATTACGACCATTGTCGAACTCAGGCCTAGAACCGCACCGACCTTGATTATGAACGGAAATGCCGCAAGGACCGCACCCATCGTGGTGCCCGCGGAGACTTTTACAGCTTCATCGATCGCCACCGCGATCGGTGCTGCAGCATTGGTCAAAAGCTTGTAATCAACCAGGCCGACCATTATTCCCGCGACCAGGATATAAAGCACGGTGCAGATCGCAAGTGAGCCCAGAATACCGATAGGCATGTCACGCTGAGGATTCTTCGCCTCTTGCGCAGCGGTCGAAACGGCGTCAAAACCGATGTAGGCGAAGAAGATAACGGCCGCACCCGTTACCACGCCGGTGAATCCGAACGGCATGAACTGCGCGCAGCCGGGGTCGCCCGGTCCGCATCCGATGCCGAGGTTGCTGGTATTCACATAACCGATGCCGGCCACGATGAACAGGACCACGACCAGCACCTTGATGATAACGATAAAAGTGTTGAAGGTAGCCGACTCCTTAATGCCGCGGATCAGGAGCAAAGTGACCCCGATGGCGATAAGGAACGCAGGTAGATTAAAGAAACCGGCGACGGTGGAACCATCAGACAGCGTCACCGTTTGTCCAGGCGGCGCCGCCAGTGAAGGCGGAAAGTTAATTCCGATGTCCTTCAGAAAGCTGACTACATAGCCTGACCATCCGACGGCGACCGTCGCCGCGCCAAAGGCATATTCAAGGATAAGGTCCCAACCTATGATCCAGGCGATAAACTCGCCAAGTGTTCCATACCCGTAGGCATATGCCGAACCCGAGATAGGGACACTTGCAGCGAATTCCGAATAGCAAAGGGCCGCGAACGCACTTACGATTCCGGCCAGTATCATCGAGATGACGACCGCCGGCCCGGCATGCTTGCCGGCGGCCTGCCCGGTAAGAACAAAAATACCAGTACCGATAATGGCGCCGACGCCGAGCATCGTTAGATCGAGACCGGTCAAGGTCTTTTTCAGAGTATGCGTACCGGTCTCAGATGCCTCGGCAACGATCTGGTTTATTGGTTTAGTCGCAAAAAGTGACATTAAAACCTCCTACATGGTGAAAAAGTAGATCTATGATCCGCCGGCAGCGGCCGATTGGCCGGACAGCGAACGCCAAATGAAAAACACCGGCACGCCGGTCAAAACGATCAATAGACCCGGCCAAGTGGCAGTAGTTTGGTAAACGAACAGAACGACAAGGATCACCGCCGCACCGACGCAGTATAGTGCCGGAATGATCGGATATCCAAACGCTTTGTATGGCCGCTCAGCATCCGGTCGTTTAACGCGGAGCACGAAGATAGCGGCAATCGCTAGAATATAGAAGATGAGCGCTGCAGAGATCACATAGGTCAGCAGGTCATTGTACAAGCTCCCGTAGCTGCCATCCGCTCTCACCGTCCGCGGAAGGACATAGAAAGATGCAAAGATGCCTTGAATCACAAGCGCCCACGCCGGGACATGAAATTTGTTCAACTCGCCGGCCGCGCGGAAAAACAGTCCGTCCTTGGCCATCGCAAAATAGGCCCGCGGTCCGGCGAATATCAAGCCGTTGTTGCATCCAAACGTAGAGATCATTATTGCGACGGCCATCAAAGCAGCCCCTGCGCCGGGAAAGATCACTTCTGCCGTTGCCGAGCCGACGCGGTCGCTCGGGACCTTTTGAATGTCCTCGAACCTGAGCGTGGCCAGATAAGCAATGTTCGCTAGCAAATAGAGAACGATGACGCCGCCGGTGCCAAGCAAGAGCGACAGCGGCAGATTGTGTTTCGGGTCTTTCACTTCGCCCGCGGTGAAGGTCACGTTATGCCATGCATCGGCCGAAAAGAGCGAATTCGTCTGCGCAACACAAAGGGCAACGAAGAGTCCGAAAGCCGCGGCAGACGTTAGGCCGTGGCCGACGTCCTGCAGGCCTCCGCGAACGGTCCAAAGGTCGCTGAAATTCGCGGAGGCGATCTCCGGATACGACACAAGCCCGACGCCGATACCCAGCAGGATCAGCGCGATCAGCGATCCGGTCTTGGCAAAGGTGAATATATTCTGGATCAGTTTGCCGAGATTTAGCCCCCTGGTGTTCAGCACCGTGAGCAGGGCGATCATCAGGATCCCGAGAAGTTGGGCCGTCGAAAGCGAGAACGCGTAACTCGATGAGCCGATGCGGAAAGGTTCGACGATATAGCTCGATTCGGAGATCTGTGGGACGAGGACGCCTGTGAACCGGCTGAAGGCAACTGCAACCGCGGCGATAGTCGCTGTGCCAATGACAAGGAAATGGGTCCAACCGTATAAAAAGCCCCAGAGCGCGCCGTACGCTTCCTTTAGATACACATACATGCCGCCGGCCCGGGGCATCATTGCGGCCAGTTCGCCGTACGACAGGGCCGCCCCGACCGTGAGCAGTCCGGTGATGAGCCAGACGACCAGCAGCCACCCCGGTGAACCGACCTGCCGGGCAATATCGGCTGAAACGATGAAAATGCCGGAACCTATCATCGAGCCGGCCACGATCATTGTCGAATCGACCAGGCCCAGCCCGCGAATGAAGCCTTCCTTCGATTGTTGTTCGACTTCAGCAACGTCTGTTGCCATAAATTTATGCGGCCGGGTTACCGGCGGGCATTGCGGTCTGCACCAGCCCGGATCCGCTACGTTAGATTTTCAGTCGATCATTAAGGCAAGAATTATCGACGCCTATTATACGCTTCCGCCATCCCTTGTCGAGCCGTAAAACGCTTTTTCCAAAGGCAGAGGCCACTATAGATCGCGCGAAAAGGGCCGGTCTAGCCGGCCCTTTCACGAAAGAATTGACATGAAACTAGGCTTTCCCGATAGCTTTAAGATATCTTGCCAGTTCCTCCCGGACCTTCGGGAACAGGAAGAACAGGCCGATCATGTTCGGGAACACCATTGCCAGGATCATCGCGTCGGAGAAGGCGAGAACCGAACCGAGCGAAGCGGCCGCACCGATGATGACAAACAAACAGAAGATGATCTTGAATGACATATCGGCGGCGGCGGATCTGCCGAATAGGTACTTCCAGGCCTGCAGACCGTAGTACGACCACGAGATCATCGTCGAGAACGCGAACAACGCGACCGCGACGGTCAATACGTAATCGAAATGCGGAAGGATGTCGTTGTAGGCACTTGCGGTCAACGCCACACCCGCCGTCGTGCTCGTGTCTGCGACCTGGCCGTAAACGAAGTGGCCGTCCATGTTGTAAAGAACGATCACGATCGCGGTCATCGTGCAGATGACGACGGTATCGATGAACGGTTCCAGCAGTGCGACGATCCCTTCGCTGGCCGGATACTTTGTTTTCACCGCAGAGTGAGCGATGGCAGCCGAACCGGCACCCGCTTCATTCGAGAACGCTGCACGGCGGAACCCTTGGATAAGGACACCGGCGATACCGCCAACCGCAGCCGTCGGTGTGAAGGCTCCGGCGAGAATAACGCCGATCGCGGCCGGGATCTCGCTAAAGTGGGCGAAGATGATGATCAAGGATGCGACAACGTAGATGATCGCCATCAGGGGAACAAGCTTTTCGGTAACGTTCGCGATCCGCTTGATACCGCCGATGATCACGACCGCAACGAGGACGGCCATGATGATCCCGATCACCGTGCGGCCCGCTCCACCGGCCTGAATTCCAAACGTATTGATCAGCTGCGTGGTCGCCTGATTAGCCTGAAAGGCGTTCCCGCCGCCAAACGATCCGCCCACGCAGAGCAACGCGAAAATGACAGCAAGGACCTTTCCAAACCCGCCCATCTTCAATTCGGCAAAACCCCGAGACAGGTAATACATCGGGCCGCCGTGGACGGTGCCGGTCGAATCAACGTCGCGGTACTTTACGCCGAGCGTACACTCGACGAACTTCGACGACATCCCGAGCAGTCCGGCGACGATCATCCAGAAAGTGGCACCCGGGCCTCCGATACCGATCGCGATCGCGACGCCGGCAATATTCCCCAACCCGACCGTGCCCGACACCGCAGTTGCAAGGGCCTGAAAGTGGTTGACCTCACCGTGGTGGCTTTCATCCTTGATCGTCCGCATCACATCGCCTTCCTCAGTCATTTCGACCTCGGCCGTAGGATAGGAATGCGGCTCCGAATGCTGCGGATCGTCCCGCATTTCGATGTCGTCGTACTTGCCCCGAACGACCTGCAAAGCCAGCGGAAATCGGCGGATATTTACGAACCCGAATGCGACTGTGAAGAATGTTGCTCCGACGACCAAAAGGTAGAGGACTATCGGAAGGTCGAAGGGAACGGGCAATGGGGCCGGATAGAAAACAATTGCTTCCCAGGCCGCCGAGATCGGGGCAAAGGCTGCGTCAATGCGCTCGTCTAGGCCCTGTTCTTGTGCAAGCGCGGTGGCGGGCATCATGATCGCGAAAGAAGAAAGTACAACCAACCGAATAATCCTGTCCTTCATTTACACCTCTACTTAAATTTTTCTTACCGCTGATCGTTTCTTTGCGGGACTGCGTACTAAGGAGAGTCGGTACGCTTTGGAGTTATCCGTGCATTATACCCGATTTATATGGCATGTCGAGTAGGTCTGGGCTACTATCTTCGATAAATACTATGGACGCGAAACTTGATACGCCGCCGCTCGGCGACATACCGGCCGAAGATTTTCGAAGATTTGGACATCAGATAGTCGATCGGATCGCTGACTATTTGGATGAGATCGAATCGCTGCCAGTCCTTTCGCAGGTCGAGCCGAACTGGCTGAAAGGCGAATTGCCAGAGTCGGCGCCGGAGAGTGGCGAGGACTTCGCGGACGTTCTCGCCGATGTCGATAAGCTTATCTTTCCCGCGGTGACAAACTGGAACCACCCGAACTTTCACGGGCTTTTCTCGACGTCGGGCTCGTCGATCGGCGTGTTCGCCGATATGTTCGCAACCGCGTTCGACATGAAAGCGATGCTTTGGCGGACGTCGCCCGTATCGACCGAACTCGAAGACGTTACGCTGGATTGGCTGCGGCAGATGATGGATTTGCCTGAGGCCTTCGAGGGCATCATCTACGACACGGCTTCGGTCTCGACGATGCACGCGATCGCGGCGGCACGCGAACGTGCCGGCCTTGACGTACGCAACCTCGGGATGGGCGGGCGTGACGATCTTCCGCTGATGACCGTTTACACGAGCGAGCATGTCCATTCGTCGATAGACAAATCGTGCATCACGCTCGGGCTCGGTACGCGAAGCCTGCGAAAGATCGCTGTTAACGAAAGATTCGAAATGATCCCCGATGCATTGGCCGAGGCCATCGAAGAAGACATCGAAGCCGGACATGTCCCGATATGCGTGATCCCGACCATTGGGACCACGTCGACCTCGAGCGTCGATCCGGTCGATGCGGTCGCGGACATTTGCGAGAAGCATGGCATCTGGCTGCACGTGGATGCGGCTTACGCCGGCTCGGCGGCGATCGTGCCGGAGATGCGGCATTACTTCCAGGGCTGGGAGCGTGCCGATTCCATCGTGACCAATCCGCACAAATGGCTTTTCACGCCGTTTGATCTTTCGGTGCTTTATTGCCGCGAACTCGGTGACCTGAAGAAAGCATTCTCGCTCGTGCCTGAATACCTGAAGACGAGCGAAGAACCGACCGTGAAGAACGGTATGGACTACGGCATTCAACTCGGGCGGCGTTTCCGGGCATTGAAGCTATGGTTTGTGATCCGTTATTTCGGCCGCGAGGGATTGATCGACCGCATCCGCGACCACTGCCGGCTGGCACAGTTGTTCGCATCTTGGGTTGAGGAATCGCCTAATTTTGAACTGCTCGCTCCGGTGCCGTTCGCGCTTGTATGCTTCCGCGCGTGCCCGTCCGGCGTCGACGATCTCGACGCCCTCAACGAGCGGATCATGAACGACATCAACGCTTCGGGCGAAGCTTATCTCTCGCATACGAAACTCAACGACAAGTTCACCTTACGTCTTTCGGTCGGAAGCGTTCGTGTTGAGGAAAGACACCTTAAGAAGGTTTGGGACCTGCTCAATAGGAAAGTTGAAACCTTATGATCGTACGATGTCCCGACTGCGGTTCCCGAAATCGCGTCCTTCCCGAAGCAGCACTGAAGAAACAGCCGGTTTGCGGAAAATGCGGACGATCCTTGACGGCTCCGCCGGCTGGGCCGGTGATCGTAACGGATGCTAACTTTGGGGAACTTGTCGAGGCGTCACCTCTGCCGGTTCTTCTCGATCTGTGGGCAGCCTGGTGCGGTCCTTGCAGGGTGATCGCCCCGACGATAGAGGCCCTTGCCAACGAGCTTGCGGGCAAGGTGCTGGTGGGTAAACTCGACGTCGATGCAAACCAACGAACTGCGGCACGTTTCGGTGTCCAAGGAATACCGACGCTGCTGATCCTGAACGCCGGCCGCGAGGTCGATCGTCTTGTCGGCGTGCAATCGCGTGAGGCCATCCTCCAGCGGCTGCGGCCGCATTTCTAAATTTTCTCCTCTTTCACCTCTTCCCAGATCTTGTGGCCGTGCGTTTCGCGCAGGAATATCGCTCCTATGACGAATGTGATCGCCGCGATGGCCATCGGGTAATAAAGTCCGGCGTAAATGTTTCCTGTCTGGGCGATCAGCGAAACGCCGATCAGCGGCAGGAGGCCGCCGAAAACGCCGTTGCCGATGTGATACGGCAGTGAAAGTGCCGTGTATCTTATTTTTGCTGGGAACGCCTCAACTAGAAACGCGGCGATCGGTCCGTACACCATCGTCACCCAAAAGACCTGGATGAAAACAAGCAAGATCAGCCATCTGGCCGAAGGATCGGCAAGCAGGCCGCCGATGCCGCTATACGGGATCACCCTCTCCGCCGGAACTAAAGAACCGTCATCGTCGCGCTTTTGCGGCGTGAGCTTGATCGCCCCGGTTACCGGATCTTTTGTCGAACTTGCCGTAACAACATTCGAACCCGCGGCCGACTGCATCGCAGTGTAGATCGGCATATACGTCAGCACCGCGAGCAGGCATCCACCCAAGATTATCCATTTCCGCCCTATTCGGTCGCTCACGGCCCCCCAGAAAACAAAGAACGGCATCGCCAGGAGCAGGGCTATCGCGACAATGTATTGCGACGACACCGTGTTGACGTTCAAGATCGACTGCAGGTAAAACAAAGCGAAGAACTGGCCTGCGTACCAAACCACGCCTTGTCCGGCCGTAGCGCCGAAAAGCGAGATCAGGACCCGCTTCAAGTTTTGCCATCGCGTGAAAGCCTCGATCAGCGGGTTGGCCGATGTCATCCCGGTCGATTTCACATGCTGGAAGATCGGCGATTCCTCCATTCGCAGGCGAATATAGAGCGAGATGGCCACCAGGATGATCGAGATCAAGAACGGTATGCGCCAACCGGCGATCGTGCCTTCGGAGCCGGCGAACTGGCCCGGTGTCATCAGGTTCTGGACAAACAGGATAATTATCAGCGACATGAACAGGCCCAGCGTCGCTGTGATCTGAATAAACGATGTGTAGAAGCCGCGTTTGTTGTCCGGCACGTGTTCCGCAACGTAAACCGCCGCCCCGCCGTACTCGCCGCCGAGCGCGAGGCCCTGAAGAACGCGAACAAGCAGCAATCCGATAGGAGCGGCCCAACCGATGACCTCATAGGTCGGCAGGAACCCGATCACCGCCGTCGAGCAGCCCATGATCAGCAGCGTGACAAGGAACGCATACTTGCGGCCGACGATATCTCCGATCCGTCCAAAGAAAAGCGCACCGAACGGACGCACGACAAAGCCGACCGCAAACGTCGCCAAATAGGCTATATATGCGAATGTGTCGTTGCCCGGCGGGTAAAATAATGGGGCGATTATCGGTGCAAGGCTGCCGAAAATATAGAAGTCGTACCACTCGATCATCGTCCCGATCGACGACGCCCCTATCACCTTCCAGATCTTGTTCTTAGAAATGCCATTATCGGTCTCTGCCATCGATCCCTCTCGTTCAACGCGGATACGGCATTTTCACCGAGAGTGCGGAATTGCGCAAAGAGTCTTGGATACTTCCTTTTGAGATCGATTTGAGTTTCCAGGACTATGCATTTATGATGCGGGGCGGGTTCGCCCTTTTTATTTGCAGACACATTGTGCTTCTGCGGGGATGCCTATCCCCGTGACGGGAATCGCTTTCCAGATGTTTCAGCATCCACTCTTCGGGGTTTCTGCGGCCCTTTTGTCCACAGCTTCCCATCGGACGCTTCACCGTTTTGCCGGGACGCGGGGCCGGCCGCCCGTCGAGATGCTGGATGTCGCTCCGGCGGAGATCGAGTCGGCCGTTTGCGAACGCTCGCCTAAATTCAGAAAGGCGGCCGGGAAGGTCGCAGCTATCCTAAATGAACTTTCACTCCGGCGGCAGAGGTTCCTGACTACCGGTGATCATCTTGAGCTTTACCCTACATTCGCCTGCAACATGGTGGCCGAAGATTTCTATCACATGGTGCGCCTGACCTCGAGTGACACGGCGTTACTCTTCGACGTGGTCGTGACATTCTATGACGCTCACGAAGCGAATCGGCGGGCTTTCGCTACAGGCGGGCTTGTCGCGGTCGAACCGCACTGGCGGCGATATTTTAGAAGGGCCGTCAAGCTGAATCGCAGCCGGTCGAGTTCGCAGGCTGACATTCTTCTCCTTATCCTGGACGGCGTTGAAGCGCACCTCGCCGACCTCCCGCGGGCGCTGACCCACGTTTCGGCCGTGTACGGCCGGCCGCTCGACGTGATCGAAGGTGAGTACGATTCGATCGACCCGCTTATCAGTCAAAGCGTTTTCTGGTCGATCCGCGACATCCGCCAGGCCCGAAAGCTCGACGACACACTCCTGATCGAGAGGTGCATGGCGATCGGGGCAAACTACGTGATCTACGAACGTCGAAAGGCATGGAGGATAGCCGTGAATGACCTGCCGATGCGGACAAAGTTGCCGCAGCCGGTCCTTGATCGCGATCAGATCGACAGGAGCAGACTTTCGGCCGTTTTTGACTTGATCTGTTTCCGGGCACGGGGCCGCCTCGGCAGCGGTGACGAACAGAACCGGGCTCCGGACAATGACGCCCTATTCGTATCCGATAGCGTCGACAACATTGATCCGCGAAGCGTGACGTGCCGGCACCCAGGCTGAGATCACGGCCAGCGCGATCATTACCGGTATGGCGATAACGACAAGCTTTACCGGAACGACCATCGGCAGCGAAAAGCCGGAAACAACTCTGGACGCGGTATTTACTAGGAAGTAGGCGTTCATCAATCCGCCGACGCCGCCCGCGAAAAGCCCGATCAACGAGATCGCGACACCTTCAAGAAGGATCATTTTCAATAATTGCCGGCGCTTTCCCCCTATCGCTCTCAGGATGCCGATCTCACGCCGCCGTTCCGCAACCGAGATGACCATCGTGTTGACCAACCCCAGGACGGCGACAAAGAACGCGATCGCCATTTGCACATACATTAGCCCGAAGAACTGATCGACGACATCTCCGACCCACCGGCGATATTCCTCGTGGGTATAAACGAAAGCTCTTTGCTCGCCGCTGAGGACGTTCTCGATCTTTGACCGCGCTAGGCTGTGGTCGACGCCTGCCTTCAGGTCCAGAAGGACGTAGTCCGCATCGGTGTCCTGCCAGTATTTCGCGAGAAGGCTCCGGTCAAAGAAGATCGTGCCCGTTTGCGACCGGTAGTAATCGAGTAGGCCGACAATCGGCAGGCTCAGCGGCCCGGTCGGGGTTTCAAGCGTCACGACGTCGCCGAGGTTCACGCTCCATCTCGCCGCGAAATTGTTCGATACAAGCATCCCCTCTCCGCGGGCCGTAATATCACGGGCCGAGGACGCGTCGCCGATGTCCAAAATGTCGGGGGCGATGTCGAAATATGCATCCATGTCGTGGCTGAGCACGACGATCTCCTGGCCGTCATACGGAAAGCTGAAGATGCGGAGCGGGTCGGCACGTTCGACCTCCGGAAGCGCGGTGATCTTTCCAACGGTCTCCGCGTTGAACCGATACGTCTTTGAATTGACCTCTTCGGCGGAATTGATGACGATGTCTGCGCTGAGCGCTTTTCTTAAGCTGCGGTCGAGCGCGCCCTTCTGGCTTTCGATAAGAGTGGTGGTCCCGAGAACGAAAGCGAGCCCGAGCATAAGGGCGATCACGGTCGAACCGGTGCGCCGAGGCGCACGAGACATAGTTTCCACGGCGATCGTTCCTTCGATCCCAAAAAGAGCGCTCATGACCGGACGTATCGCCTTCGCGCCGAAATAAGTTATGACCGGGACCAGCAGGATCATCCCAAACTGCAGGATCAGTGAATAGAAAAGCTGAAAGTTAAGGTCGATGGCTGGATCGGCGAATCTGACCAGCGCCAAACCGGCGACGACGAGGGCGATCCCGGCAATGAACCTTGGGAACCCAATACCGGACTCCTGGTCGCGGGTCTCGACATTGTGAAGTGCCAACGCCGGGTCCAGGTTCGACGCATAACGCGCCGGGATCCAGGCGGCGGCCACCGAGGCGACCGAGCCCGCAAGGACCGCTTCTACGGCGTAACCAAAATTGAATTCGAGCGGTGCCGACGAGATGGCAAATCCGTAAAATGTGGCCATTACCCGCCCGACAAATCGCAACGCAAGCTGAGCGAGCAGGAACCCGACGGCGATCCCGGTCACCGACCCGATCAGCCCCATGGCCGCGGCCTCGAGCAGGAACATCCGCCGCACCTTTCGCCGCTCCAGCCCCAGTCCGCGAAGTATCGCGATCTCTTTCCATCGCTGGTTAACGCTGATGCTGAAGGAGTTATAGATGATGAAGAGCCCGATCGAGAGGGCAAAGAAGCTCATGATCGTCAATCCGTAATGCATTGACGATACCGAGTTTTCAAGGCCCTGCCCGCGGAGGTCGGGTCGCACCGCCCTGATCCCGCTCGGCAGCTGCTCGGTCAGCCGCCGCTGCAGATCTTCCGTTTCGACACCGTCCGTGCCCGCCACATCGATGCGGTCGATACGTCCCGTGCGGCCGAACGCGTCCTGTGCCGCGGCGATGTCCATTACGGCGACATTCCCGTCAAAAATGTCGCCCGCACCGGTCGAGCGGAACAGGCCGCGGACCGTGAACTCCATCGGGCCCGACTGGACGTTGACCCTGATCCGGCCCCCTTCGCCGACGCCGAGCCGCTCCGCAAGCGAGTGAGTGATCGCGATCGAATCGCCGCGGCTGGAAAAGGCCAGCGGGTTCGAGATCGAGAGGCTCTCCTGGTCGAACGTGCCCTGATACAAGGCCAGGTCGCTCGTCGTATCGAGCCCCAGGATCATTATCTTTTCGGCACCGGGCCCGTCCAGCGTCGCGAAGATCTCGCAAACCGGCTCGGCAAGCTCGACCCCCTCGGTGCCGCGGACCACTCGAAGCACGTCCTCAGAAAAGCCGGTCTCGCCGGCGACGATCTGGATCGTCGACCTGCCGGCCAGCTTGTTGATGGTCGACTGAAGCGAGTCGATCAGTGCGGAATTCGTTATCCTGACGGCGAAAAAGACCGCGACCCCCAGAGCTATACCCAGGATCGTCAGCACCAGCCGAAGCTTGTGCCGCTGCCATTGCCGGATGGTAATGAGTGATCTTCCGCCGGTCATTCGTGCGTGATCTTTCCGTCGAGGATCGAGATGCGCCGTTCGCAATGCTCGGCCGCCGCAAGGTTGTGGGTAACCAGCATTATCGTGGTCCCGTAGGCGTCGTGCAGCCGGTCGAGGAGGTCCATCACCTCGCCGCCGCTGTGCGAATCCAGGTTGCCGGTCGGCTCGTCGGCAAGCAGAACCGCAGGCTCGAAGACGAGCGCCCGTGCGATCGCGATCCGCTGGCGCTCACCTCCCGAAAGTTCGTCCGGACGATGCCGGCCCCGATGCTCGAGGCCGACCTTTTCAAGCATTGCCGACGCGCGTTCGATCGAGGTCTTCTGCGGCATGCCGTCCAGCCGAAGCGGCAGCGAAACGTTCTCGACCGCCGACAAAGTAGGAAGCAGATTGAATGTTTGAAAGATGAGGCCGATCTTCTTTCGACGCAGCAGCGTCACTTCATCGTCGGACATCCCCGACAGTGGACGGCCTTCGAAATAGATCTCGCCGTCGCTTGGTTTGTCGAGCCCCGCGACAAGGTTGAGCATCGTGGATTTGCCGGAACCCGACGGCCCCATTATCGCAATCCGCTCGCCGCTGAATATCTCGAGATCGACGTGTTCCAGCGCGGTCACGCTCTCGCTGGAACCATACCGCTTCGTTACATTGTCGAATCGAACGACGTGTTCCATCGATATTAGATTTGCGGCTTTGCCGCGGCGTGATAAGGTAACGGAAAAGGTGAACCCGGCCCGATAGGCCGAAGTTTGCGGACCGAGCCTATCTTAGGATAGATCGGGGAAAACGCAAAAGTTGAAGCCGGGCCAAGAGTTCTCGAACGTATGAGATCAGTTCTCCTCGCAGCAGCGGTCCTTTTCGTTTTCGGCTGTTCCGATCCGCCGCCCGCGGGCGGTCCGGCCTCCGGGCAGCGTCAGCCGAATGCAGCCGATCGCGGTGACGAACTGATCGCGGACTTTCGCAAACGCGACGCCGCCCCATTCAGGAAGACAAGGGTGCGGTTGACGACGACCGAGGGCGACAAGCAGGAGGTCTTTGAGGTCGACGTCTGGCGAAAGCAGTCCGGAAACGAGACAAGGACCTTGTCGCAAATAATTAAGCCGGTTGAAGATACGGATCTCGCATCGCTCGCCGTCGAGGTCGAAGGCCAGCCGACGAAGACAACTTCTTACGTCGCTTCCCGCGGCGAATTCCGCGAGACCGACACCAACAAGATGTTCTTCGGCGGATTGACCGCCGGCGAACTGCTCGGGGAATGGGACAAATTCGATTTCGAGTTCGTCGGCGAGAAAGAACTTGATGGCCAACGCGGTTTCGAGGTCAAAGGGACCCTCAAGCCCGGCCGCTCAGGCGTCGTTTATATGATGACCATCCTGATGCGCGCCGATGATCTGCTGCCGGTAGAGCTCAAGCTTTATGATTCGACGGAACGGCACATTCGGACGTATCGGGTCGTCGAGGTCAAGACCGACCAGAGGGGGCCGTATCCTGCTCGGACCGAGGTCGAGAATCTGGTCTATAAGAATAGGACCGTTATCGAGGTGCTGAACCGCGAGTTTCCCGATAATTTAGATGATTCGTTTTTCACCCGCGACAAGTTGAAAGAGATAGCGGCCGGTGGAAAATGACCACGCCGCGCTTCGTCGTTGCGGTCCATGAGACACGGATTCCGAAGTTGAAAAGCGGCCCAGACATCACGCCATTGCGTGCCTTTTAGGCTGGAGGAAACAAGCACTGGCGTGAGTTCTGGACCGTTACTTGGATGAAAAATCTGCTCAAAAGGATCCTTCTTATTATTCTCGCCGTTTTGATAGCGGTGCAGGCCCCGTTCATTTATCGACGTTACAAGATCGGGCAGCTGGCAAAAAAGATAGACGAACTGAACCAAAGCCGGACACCTCCCGCCCCCGATCCAACGTACAAGGAATATAAGGGCATAATCCACGCTCACACCCACCTCGGCGGGCACAGTACGGGCAGTTTTGAGGAGATGATCGCGGCGGCGAACGCGAACGACCTCGATTTCGTTATACTGACCGAACATTGGTCGGACACCATCGATACGTCGGCCATGACCCTGAACGGCGTTTACGGGAAGACCCTGTTCATCGGCGGCAACGAGATCGACACTGCCGATGCCGGAGACCGCTTTCTGATGATCCCAGGCAGCGGCGATGCCGCCTCCCTGAGAAAGGTCCCGACGGCCGCCGTGATCGACAAACTGCACGCAGAGAACCGGCTTGCATTTGTAACCTATCCCGAGAAGTTAAATTCCTGGAACGCTCGGTTTGACGGCATCGAGGTGTTCAGCCTCCACACGAACGCGAAGAAAATGAACCCGTTCACGGCGATCTTCGACGCGATCTGGTCCTTTCCCGCGTACCCGGAACTTATGCTCGCGACCTATTTCAAACGGCCCGAAGAGAACCTGAGAAAGTTCGATGAGATAGCCGCAAAACGAGAGATCAGCCTTTTTGCGGGGACCGACGCCCATTCCAATATCGGCGTCCATTTGTTCGGCGACGATGCGGGTAATAAGGGCTTGAAGATCAAGATCGACCCCTACGCAACCATATTCCGGCTCGCCCGTCAGCATGTACTGATCGAAAGAGACAAACCGCTGACGAAAGAGAGCCTGGTTGAAGCCTTGAAGGCAGGCAGATCTTACATAGGCTTGGACGTTATAGGTGATACGTCGGGATTTTCGTTCGAGTGCGTGTGTGGCGACGATCTGGTTCGCCTTGGGTCTGGACCGTCAGCCACCGGTTCGCAAAAGGGGTTGCTTCGGGGAACGTCCCCGAGCCGGTCCAGGTTTGTCTTGCTCAAAAATGGGCAAACGGTTTTAGAACGATCTGACGCACTCGAATTTACCCTTCCCGTTACAGAACCTGGTGCCTACCGCCTCGAAGTTTACCTGGACCAACTCGGCCCGCCCTTCGATAAAATGCCCTGGATAATCTCGAACCCCATCTACGTCCGGCAATAATATACTTGACCCAGTATGTTGGTTGTGGTCTGACTTATCTATGGTCACCGACACACCGTTGCCGAAAACGCTTCAAGAGGCTTTTAAGGCTTTTGGCGACAAGCGGTTCTGCACTAACCTTGTCGCCGCGATGCGCTGGAGTGACGGGAAAGCTGTCTGCACAAACTGCAATGGAACCAATAACCACTTTATGGCTCGGCGTCAGGTGTGGCAGTGCAAAAACAAAGAATGCAAGAAGCAGTTCTCGGTTAAGGTCGGCACGATCTTCGAGGACTCCGCTATCGGTCTCGATAAGTGGCTCCTTGCGATGTGGCTGATTGTGAATGTAAAGGACGGTATTAGCCCGTACGAACTTCATCGGGCCATCGGTATTACTCAAAAGTCTGCTTGGTTCGTTCTTCGTCGCATACGGCTGGCGATGACCGTTGCCGGCATCGAAAACTCTCGGGCGAGGCCGATGGTCACGAAACTTACGCCGGCGGCAAACAACTTACTTATCATTAGATGAACAGCTATGAAACAAGCCACTATTTGGCCATAGAATCAATGCGGAAAAAAGCGAGTAGTTAAGACATCATAGCCTTTTTCTTAATCTCTTGAGTTCTTTTATCGCGCTTCTGAATATCCTCTTTCGGGACCGTCACCACTCGCTTTAGCAAAGACTTAAAACGCTCGGCCTCATGTCCGTCGTTCTTCATTTCAAATTCCTTAAATTTGGAGTTCATTCCTTAATAGGCCTCCGCATCCTCAGCTAGAAAATCTTCAAAATTCTTAAGAAATTCTGCCAAACCATCCAAACTCTTGTGTGTTAAAGGAATATGATATTCCGGTTTACGCGACCAAAGCCAACTTAGAGGAGTATTCGGATCTTCTTTGCAAGTCGTAGAAATCAACACCCGAATCCGGGCTTTATCCTGCGGATTCCGTTTCCAGTTTCTCGTAGGCATCTCATTAATAAATCCTTCAAGTTTTGTTTTAACTCGAAACCGGGAATATGCCGCTTTCATTATAAAACCCTCAAGACCGCCCGTATCACCATCCATTGGAATCATTACAATGATTACCATAGGTTGGCCATCCGTGGCGGCTGATTTGGATAACGGAACCGTTGGCACATTAAATTTCGAGTCCCTTTGAATAACTTTACATACTTTTCTGAATTGTCGGTCCTTTCCTTCATCACAATCGCTTAGAACTATCACCGCTTGTACCGTTCTAATAAATGATTCAACCTCTTTGAAGTTTCCCAATGTAAGGCCAAAATTTTGCCAGCCTTTGGAATGTTCGATTTGAAAACCATCAATCTTACGTGCACGTAGAAATTGTTTTAGAAACGCTTCATCTTCCGGTCCCTCGCACAAAATCAGCCATTTTTCAATAAACTCTTTAGGCATCTAACGAATTTCTAAGTCCGATTCAATCGCGTTCAATAGCCAATCGCCGCCGATTTCGCGAATGTTGTATTCGCCCTTATCGCTTCTTACCGTCCGCAGCACATGGAATTCTTCGGTGTGCCCTCTCAGAACGTTCTTGGCCGCGCGCAAACATTCGAGACTGTGTGTAGAAACGAAAATTTGCACATTGCACTTGAACGCAAGTTCATACAGCGCACGCCAAATATCAGGCATTTTCTTGTAATAAAAGCCGTTCTCAATTTCATCGATAAGAACGTGACTGTACGGATACGACTTGATATAAAGCAAGAGTCCCAACAACTTGTTGACTCCCTCTGAGATCAAGGTTACCGGCTGTTTCTGCTTAGAATTGTTTACCCTAGCCCATACCATTCCTTTACCGTCTCGAGTCACTATTGAAAGGTCACTAACAAACGGATAGATGCTGGTGAGAATCGACAAGACTTCGTCCAATTGACCTTTTGCTTCTAAGTCGGAGAACTGGTCCGCGGCCTCTTTTGCGTGGACTTTTGTTCCACTAGGGAAAAAGGCTGCCTTCACGGGTGACGGGAATTGCGGTAAAGATAGTTTTTGGTCAGCTAGGGTCGCCTTTTCGTGAAAGGTTTTACTGCCGTCATACTTTCCCTTAAAGTGCAGAGGCGGAACCGTCACTACGGGATCGGCAATTTCCCCGATTGGGATTTCAGTTACATTGGAATCTTCAAAATAAATCCGAACGCTCCTCGTCTCTGCGGTCGAGCCTTTCGTCTCCAGATAGATTGCCCTATCCATGTTGAAGTCGCGAAAATAGTCCCCAAACAATTCCTGAAGAGTCTCTCGTGTCGCTCCTATTCGCACGTCAGGCATGAGTCGCCAACTCTTGAGGCGCATATACACTTCGTTAGATAGTCCGCCAAGAAAAAACATGGCCTCGAACAGCGCGGTCTTACCGCTCCCATTCTCGCCAACGACGATGTTTATTCTTTGCAGTCCCTGAAGATGAACGTTCTCGTAGCATCTAAAATTCTCGATCTTGATTGATCTAATCATGCTCAGTTCTGGTTGGCACTCGAAATTGTTGGTGATGGATCTAAGCGACGCCTACATAACGCACCACCCTTCTCCCAACTTAGAATAGATCGAGGTGGGTACTGAGGCAAGTATATTATTGTTCTCCGTCCGCAAACACGAGTCCATGGGTGCGTTTCATACATAAAATTATTGACAACGTATGATATGAATGGCATGCTTGTTCGGGCGGCTGTCTGTTCTTTGAAAAAGCGAATTTTCGGCACGATGTGAGGGTCTGGATCGGTGAGCGTTGCAGGGTCGGCTTAATTGCCGTAAGTGAAGCGTTAACAGATATTTACGTCTGATCGTGACGATATCGTCTCACTTGTTGGCTTTGCACTCCCAAGTGAGACGATTTCTTGCTATAAATGAAGTGGATAGTTCGTTTAGGCCGTCTCACTTTGTACTCTCAGCTGAGACGATTTGAGACGACGCCGGCCGCGGTCAACGCCGAAATCACCCGGCCGAAACTAAGGCCGTGTTTAATGTGAATACCCCGGCGGTCAACACGGCGATTGGATAAAGGCTAGGAAACTGATAGATTCGTGGCTGCGGTACATTGGGTTTGACCCGGCATTGGCAAACGATTCATTGGGCGCGAACATCCTAGTTGGACGTAATTATCAGAAAACGGATATTTTGAACCAGATGAGACATTTCCTGCGACAACTTTCAACAATTGCGATTGTCGCGATCGCAGCTTCCGTGACAGCATACGCGCAAGGCCAGCGGACACCTCTTGACGTAACGCACTACCAGATCGACGTTCAACTGCTTTCGGCCGAGAACAAATTGGCTGCGACCGCGGACGTAACCTTTGTTCCGCTTGAAGATACGCGGTCCGTGGCCTTTGAGATGAACGGTTCGCTCAAGATCGATTCCATCACACGTACGGACCGCCCGGCCCCCGTCGCCACGCCGAATCCGCGGACCCGCCCCGCCGCTCCAGCCCAGCCGCAGGCAGCGATCACCTTCATTCAGGATCAGGTCGGGATCTCGGAACTTGGGCCGAGTGTCAGGATCGACCTTGGCGAAGTGGTCACGAAAGGGACGCCGGTGACCCTGCAATTCAAATATGCGGGCATCCTGAATACCCCAAGCGGCGGCCCTTTGTTGACGAAGCGGTTGGCGTACGTAGGTGTTGATGAGGGCTATCTGATGTACGCGGCTCGCTGGTTCCCGTTCAACGATTATGCAGCCGACCGCGCGACCTCAGAGATCACGATAACGGCCCCGGCCGGGCTTCAGGTCGTCGGAGTTTCGGACGTGCCGGCAACGGCGGCAGGCGGCAAGTTCAAATTCACCAAATCGAAGCCCGGGCTGATCGGGAACATAGCTTACGGCAAATTTCTTAACCGGTCGATGCGTGTCGGCGATTTCGAGGTGCAGTTCTATACCCGACCCGGAAATGATGCCCTTGTGGCAAGTTACGGCGAAACCCTTGGGAAGGCTCTCGTTTTCTATGCTCAGAAGTACGGCCCCGCGGAGATGGGGAATCGGCTGATCGTTGCACAGATCGACGATGAAAGCCTGGATTTCTACTCGGCTCTCGGAATGCTCTTTGTTTCCAGCAGGCAGTTCGAACAATCCCGCCCGATAACGGAGGAAAGGCTTCAGCGCGAGGCGGCTTATCAATGGTGGGGCCTTACGGTCGGCCTCAAATCGTTTGACGATGCATGGCTTTCACAGGGCCTTGCCGAATACAGCGCGTTTTCGCTGCGGGAGAACAATTTGAATGCGGCCCAGGCCGAGGCTTTGCGCCGCGAACTCCTTGAAAAGTCCCTTACGTTCGAGCAAACCGCGTCGCTGCTTCGGGCGCCGGCAAATCTTGACGACCAGTCGGTTGCGTATCAGTACATCATGTACGCAAAGGGGGCATTCGTTTACAAGCTTTTAAGGGATACGCTCGGAAGCCAGAAGTTCGACCAACTGCTCCGGACCTTCCTCCAGGAGTATCGTGGAAAGAACATTTCTATCGATGAATTCGAGAAGCTGGCTTCGCGGATCGCCGGCGAAAACCTTCGATATTTCTTTGCCCGCTGGGTCGAAGGAACCGGGGTCCCGGAGTTTTCAAGCGATTATCAGATAATCCGGACCCGCGGCGGCAAGTTCGTGGCCCGCGGCACGATCAAACAGAATTACGACAATCTGCGTTTGCCGGTGGATATCCAACTCCGCAGCGAGGGTGACGGCGGCCTGAAGACCGTTACCGTGCAGCTTGACGAAGCGACGGCCGACTTTAACATTGAAGCTGAAGGCAAGCCGATCGCGGTGGTGATCGACCCAGGGTACAAGCTCCTCCGCATTTCCCCGGACCTGAGGGTCTCGTCGATCGCCCGCCGGGGCATCGAACAGTTCAAAGAGGGTAATTATGTTGAGGCCCAGGCTCAGTTCGAGGCGGCCCTCAAGCTTGACCGCTCGAATTCATGGGTCTATTACCATCTCGGCCTATTGTTCCTTGAACAAAGGAATTACGACCTTGCGATCGATAACTTTAAGGCCGCACTCAGCGGCGATCTGAGCCCGACATGGCTTTCGGTCTGGTCGAACATCAAGATGGGCAATGCTTACGACGCGAAGGGCGACCGGGCAAGGGCGGTCGCCGCCTATGGCCGGGCCCAGGGCATCGGCGATGATTATGATAATGCCCAGGAAGCGGTCAAGAAGTATCAGGCTACGCCGTACGATCCCCGCGAGCCGAAAGCAACCGCCGTCGTAAAGGCGACGCAATAGTTGATATCGAGGAAGTGGCAGATGCCATCGTAAAAAAAGTAAGGCTGCTCAATGTACGTTGCGCAGCCTTTTCCAGTCCCCCTTTGGATCAGTTATGTCAGAATCGGAATTTTGCCCGGAACTGGCCGACGCGAGGGCCGCCGATAGAGTTTGTGATCGTTCCGAAATCGGTCCCATCCTGAAGATCGCTGTTGGGATTCGCGAAGTTGACCCGATTGAACACATTGAAGAGATCGAAACCGAGTTCGAAGCTCATCCGTTCATTGATCTTCGTGCTCTTGGCAAAACTCAGGTCGAATCGATTCTGCGTCGGGCCGCGGAAGGTGTTCCTTCCAAGATTCCCGAACAGCCCGAACGCCGACGAGAAGCACGATCCGTCGATAACGTTGAGGTTAGTGGCGCTCGCTTGGGAAACAGCCTGAGATGCGGTGCAGTTGGTGTTCGGCCGCCCGAATCCCAATCGCAATAACCCGCCGGCCCCGCGAGTGACGCTCGTATAATGGGCGGCGGTTTGTACCTCCGGTTCCGAGGCGAAGACCGTGAACGGCGTGCCCGACTGCGCCTGGAAGAATCCGGATATCGACCAGCCCTTTATGAAGGCGTTGTTCGAACGCCCGGTCGGTATTTCCCATACGAAATTCGTACTGAAACGATGAGTCCGGTCGAAATCGGACGGCCCGCGGTTATTGTCGAGATCGTACGCGCTTCCCTGGGCAATGAACCCGACGTTCGGAACGTCCGGCTTTCCGGCGCCTGCAGTGCTTCCGGGGTCGCTTGACATTACATCGAGGGACTTCGAGAACGTGTAGGCAACATTGAACTGTAGCCCGTTCGAGAGCCGTTTTGTCAGGCTGAACTGGCCGCCGTGATAATCGGAATATCCTTTCGACTGGAGCAGGAGCGCTTCGGGAACGTTGAACCCGAGGATCGGTACGCGTGCCTCGAAGTTGATCACCTGCCCGTTGGCGTTCGCAAGGTTCAGATCTATCTGCCCGGTGACCGAATTAAGGAAGCCAAATGCACGGCCCAGTCCGCGTGCCCTTGCCGTCGAGCCCGAATTAAGCGGCCCGTTCGGCGAGCCGGCGGCAAGATATGCCTGATTGAACCGTTCGTAGATGTGGTCCGGATTGTTCGGATCGTTCATATCGAAGCCCTGGTTCAACGCCCGTGCGATGAGAAGATTCACACCTTTGGTGCCGACATATCGCGCCTCGAACAGCAGGTCGCGGAAAAGCTCGTACTGAACTCCGAAGTTCCATTGGTGAACATACGGAGTCCTGAGGTTGCGGTCGATCGCCCTGAACTCAAACGTTTCCGCGATATTTCCCCGCGTGCAGTTCGCTCCGGTCGCGGGGTTGCACCCCGAGCCCTGCGGGGTTCCCCGCGAATCGACGTAGACCGGAGTATTGTCCCTGATCTGGTAGGTCCCGTTGGCTCCGGACGATCGCACAATCCGGAACGGAAGCCACTGGTTCAATGAAATGTTCGTGGTCACGCCGGAGAAAGCCGAAACGATGGGGACATTCCCGCTCGGGACGGTTATCTCGACCTCTCGCAGGAATGGATAGTTCGAGAAGATCGTGTTAATAAATGCCGCCGAAGGACGGTCGTAGAAGATCCCGTATCCGCCACGGAAAACCAGCTTGTCGGTGGCAGCATAGGCAAAGCCGATCCTGGGCGCGAAGTTGTTCAAGTCTTGTCCCTTTAGCGTGTGCTTGTTATTTGCGATCTGCGTTGCTGCGGCCGCCCCGTCAACGACGGCCAGCCCGGTTTGCCCGACATTGCTGGGGACCATAAAGCCGGGCAGCGGGTTGTCGCACAACGCGTTCGTACCGCCGCTGGGTGTGAAACATGGAAGCCAAGGCTCGAGATCGAAATTGCCGATAAACCCGTTCTTTTCGGTCGGCCACATGAAAAGCTCGTAACGAAGCCCTGCATTCATGGTCAGCTTACGCGTTATTTTCCAATCGTTTGCAAGATAGAGGCCGACGTCTTGGAAGCGAAACTGCTTTGATGTGATCCCGTATTGGGTGTCGGCTTCCGTTGCATTTCCGGTCAAAAGCTGAGTAAAGGAATCGAACTTCTCAAATTCGGTAGCCTGCTCTTCCGGAAGATTGCTGTCGTACTGGTGGCTCTTGAATTCGCCGCCAAACTTAAACGCGAAGCTCTTATAGTTCCAGCTTACGTTGTCGGCGATACTGAGCGTCACCTGTTTCCTTTGGTTGAACGAGTCATTCGGGCCGCCGAACGAGAAGTTGGCTATGTTGTTCCGGCCGACAAAATGCCCAAGCCTTGTCGTGGCCGGGCTAGAATCGAACAGTGAGGCCGGATTCTGGATACCGACGGCCTGATTGCTTAGTTCCGGTGCCAGGAACGGATCGTCCAGCCGCCGAGTGTTGTTCAGGGAGTAATACCCGAACTTGACCTCGTTGATCCAGTTTGATGTAAAGACGTGCGTATCGCCGATCGACAGGGTCTTGTTCCGGTCGGCCCGCCGAAGCATGAACGGCGATGCAAGGCTGCTCGGGTCCGGGAATGGGTCGAGGCCGGGAAAGTCCGAATAGAAGAACGTGCCGCTGAGCGTGTTCTGGCTGGAGAGTTGGCCGTCAAGCCGTGCTGTGAACTGGTTCTGCCGGAACTCCGCCGGAATGACGTCGATGACCTCGACCAGCGGGTTGTTGCGCTGGAGCGTCCGGCTCGTAACGCTGGGGAAATTTCCGAACTGATAATTGCCGGTCCCCGACTGATCAACGATGCCCAGAGCCGTGTAATTCGTGATAGAAGGAAGTACGAAACCGCCGGTCACCGGATTCCGGAGGTTGAATAACCTGAAAGCGACATCGCTGATGTCGGACGCCGTCAGGCAGTTCGATCCGGAGCAGCCGTTGAATTGGTTGAACGCAGCTGCAATGGCGGCCGGAGACCTATCATCGCCGAGGGCGCTCAAGGCCATCGGAAGGACCGTTCGCGTCCTTGCGGTCGGTACCAGGCCGGTCTTTGCATCGGTGAACTGGTATCCGCCGAAAAAAAAGAACCTGTCCTTGATGATCGGGCCGCCCAGTGTGAAACCCGTCTCGATGCGGTCGGCCTGCGGCTTTTCTTCGCCTGCTCTTTCTAGAAAGAATTCGTTCGCGTTGAAAGCCTTGTTCTGCATGTAGAAATAGGCGGACCCGTTCAACTGGTTCCCGCCGGATTTCGTGACAAGCTGGAAATTTCCGCCGCCGCTGCGGCCCGTCGATGCGTCGTAGAGCGAGGTCTGGAGTTTGACCTCTTGCAGCGTCTCAGGGGCCGGCGAGATGTTGTCGGTCAGCGAGCCCTCGTTGCTGGTGATATTGGTGGCGTCGATCCCATTGAAAAAAAGACTCGTCGAAGTGGTCCTCGTTCCGTTCACAGATGGCGAAATGTTGCCGGCACTAGCCACGCCCACCGGCGATAGTTCGGAAGAAACGCCTGCCTCCGAAGAAAGCAGACCTGTAAAGCTGCGGACTGAGGTCGGTGTTCGGATCAATTGCTCGCCCGTGATCTGCCTTGCTACTGCGGCGCTTTCCGTCTGGATCAACGGTTGTTCAGCGGTTACATCCACGAAAACATCCGAAACGCCCACCTCAAGCGTGACGTCCACGGTGCGGGTCACTAGAGCCTCAACGTCGGTAGGCTGGCTGACGGCCTTCTTAAAGCCATCTTTTTCATATGAAACCGTATAGATCCCGACCGGAAGCTGGATGATCGTCCAACGGCCCTCGTCGTTGGTGATCGCCGCACGGGTAAGGTTCGTACCGGTGTTCCTGACGGTAACACTTGCCCCCGGCACGACGGCGTTATTCGGGTCCTTCACCGTCCCGCTCAATCCCCCGGTTGCCTGGCCGAACGCGGCCGAAGCAGAAACAAGGGCCAGGAGGATAAAAAGAGGTCCCGTCAAAAGTTTTGCTCGCATATTAGTTCTCCAAAATAAAGATCGAAAAGTAGGCGCACGAGGGACTTGTCAGCCTGAGCGGCTTTCCTCGTAGAGTTGTTAAGGGTTTCTTGAAGTTTCAATCGCCAGAATAGGCGTGGCGGGTTAAACGAATCTGAAATTCATGTTAATTCGGTATTAACTTTAGCGAGCAGGCTGACGGCTTGGACGGTGGATCGAGGTCGTCCGGGGCTGCCGGAATGGATCAGCGGATCAGTGCTTCGGCGGCGGCTTCACCGGTCTCGACGGCTCCCTCCATGAAGCCCTGCCAATCCGCAATATGTTCCCCGGCGAAGAGGACCTTGAGATGAGGGCGGGCGAGCACAGGCCTGATCCCGAACCATTGGCCGGGACGGTAGATAGCGTAGGCTCCGCCCGTATACTCGTCTCGCTGCCAGGCGTAAGAAACGATCCCGCGCGAACGGTTGGGCGCCTCCCAACTAAGATCGATCAGATCGCGAACCACGGTCGTTTGCCGTCTGCCGTCGTCCTGAGACGCCAGGACGTCAGCTTTGTCACCCACGGCGTAGGCGGTCAGGATACCTTGTTTTCCGGCTTGTCCCTGTGTGCTGTGGAAATAATAGTGAGACGTAGTGTCTGTCACCATCGAGAAATTCTCGTCCTTCCAGAACCTCTCGTCGAACAAAACGCTGTTCTTGATTATCCGCGAATATCCCAGCCTTTCGGCGGCCGATGCCTGCAGCGGCGGAAGCGGCGGATCGAACTTTATCTTCCGCAGGCTCGGTACCGGGGCCGTGCAAATGCAGGCATCGGCTGTGAATTCCTCGTCGCCGGCTTTCACCGTAACGATCCCTCGTTTTTGAACGATGTCCGTGACCTTCTTACGGAGCTGGATATTCTCAGTCCCGATCCGCGATGCGAATTCCTGCACAAGACGCGAATTCCCGCCGGTCATCTTGTAGTCCATTTCATTGTTCGGGCTTGACTCGGCATATTCGGCCATGGCCGCGAACGCGGAAACGTTGCGGATCGATTCACCGAAATCGGTGCTGTCCATCAGGTCCCGGACAATTAGGTCGTCGCGTGAAAAGCCGATGTTCTGAAGGTGGGTCCACCAGTCGATCCGGTCAAGCTCGGTCTTCTGAACCTGTTTCAGTTTCTCGTAGGAACCCATCATTTCGGCCCAAGCCTTTTTTGCCGGCTCCGAAAAGCCCCATTCCCGCGGGGCCGAGACCTTGCCGTTCTGCATCAACCGGTCTTCGAACTGGTGTTTTTGAAGAGGTATCTTGAACTCGGCGCAAAGTGCTCGAATCCGCTCGTGGCTTTCGCCCACCCACTCGGCCCCGAGTTCGCAGATCAGGTCGGTGTCGCGAAAGGTATGGGATAAGACCCGGCCGCCGGCCCTGCTCCGGCCTTCCAGAATGGTGACCTCCCAACCGGCGTTTTTAAGTTTGTAGGCAGCCGAAAGCCCGGCGAGACCCGAGCCAATGACGACGCAGCTCTTTGGCCGACGCTGGGCCACGCCGGCGGTCGAAGCCACAAAAAGGCCGGCAGCGGCGGCGGTGAGGCGCTTTAGGAATTCACGTCGATCTGTCGTGGTCATCACTAAATATTAAACCCCAACCGCCGGACAGGCTCAACCTTGAAGTCAGAACCCTACATGTATACTCCGTCGATCCTCACCGGCGGCCGGATACGTATGTGGTAATGTTCGCTGTGATTCGCTTCATGCGTGGTCAGTTTCAGGTCTTTGATGAAGCGGGGATCATTAAAGAAAATGTACTTCGTGTCCATGTGCTTCTTGATCATCTGGCATTGGACTTTCGCAGCCTCAAAATGGAACAGCTTGGTGTAGTTGTGGGCCCTTAGCTGGAACCACTCGTTCGTGTGCGGCGGGAGAAGCGGCAGGCGCATATCGACATCGAGGCCGGTTTCGTGGCTCTTGTGCCCGGAAGGATTCTTTCCCGCTTTTTGCGGTGAACATTCCCGGACCCACAACGGAGGCGCGTCATTTACCGTAAACAAAGCGGCCGCACGATACATCGCTCCGGCCGTGTTCAGCCGCTCGAGCAGCCAAGAGGTTGCCCAGCCGCCGTTAGATTCCGCATAATCCTTTGTGCTGGACCAGCCGAGCCCGCCCCCACCCCAGATCCGCACCCATTTCGGGGCATTCTGGGCCGCAAGCCATCGATGGGTGTCGCCATGCAGGCTGATCTTGCCGTCGCCCTTGTCTATCTTGCCGCTGCCCTTGATCATCGACTGGATCAACTTGATCGTCAGGATCATGTCCGACTCCTTGCCGGTCTTGCAGTGGGCGACCCGCTCATATCCGAGCTCAAGGAGCCTGTCCCTTACACTTACTACGTCCGCTGGATTGTTATTTGCATTGGCCCCGACGGAACCGGAGAGTATTAGTTTCGCCATCTTTCATTACCTCGATCAAAACTTCTAAATGATCGTGGTTATGATCTCGCGGATGGTTCGGTTGAGTTCGCGGTCGTCCGTAATCGGCGAGCATATCGCGATCTCGGCGGCCTCGATCGGCGAAATTCCTTTCGCGATCAGCTGTGCGGCGTAGATCAGCAACCTGGTCGAAACACCCTCTTCGAGACCATGTCCACGAAGGTTTCGTACCTTTTGACCGATGCTGACCAGATCTTTTGCCGTATTTTCATCGACGCCGCCTTCCATGCCGACGATCTCCGCCTCCTGGTCCGGGCCAGGATAATCGAATTCGAGCGCAACGAACCGCTGTCGGGTGGATTGTTTCAAGTCCTTTAGAATGGACTGGTAACCGGGGTTGTAGGAGACGACCAGCATGAACTCCGGCGGGGCTTCGATAACGGTTCCTCGCTTCTCGATCGGCAGCCGCCGGCGGTCGTCCGTCAGCGGGTGAATTATCACGACCGTGTCCTTTCTCGCCTCCACGACCTCGTCAAGGTAACAGATCGCTCCGGCACGGACCGCCGCCGTCAGCGGGCCGTCGTGCCAGACGGTTTCCTCGCCTTCTAGCAGAAAACGGCCGACAAGGTCGGTAGACGAGAGGTCTTCGTGACACGCTACCGTTATCAGAGGCCGTCCCAGACGATGGGCCATGTACTCGACGAACCGTGTTTTGCCGCATCCGGTCGGCCCCTTTAACATTGCCGGCAGGCGGGCCGAGTATGCCGCCTCAAACAAGGCGATCTCGTTCTTTATCGGCAAATAGTAAGGCTCTTTCTCGACCTTATATTTTTCAACGGCAAGTTCCATATACAAACTTCTCGGGCCGAGATCCGGCTGCGGCGCTCGGCCGCTGCATCAGTTAATGTCGCGGCGCGGACCAAGGAGCCGTTTGTCTACGCCCGGAAGCGCCCCCAATCGCCCCAGATCGCGAACGTCCAGCCGGCGCCCATGATATTCACGAAGAGGATCTTTCCGTCCGGAGCGAATGTCGCACCCGCGAATTCGACGCGCTCGGAGCCGGGGATGATGTTGTGCGCAAAGTCTGCCAGTTTCCCGTCCGGCGTTAAGATTCGAATGTAGTTATCTGCAGTACCGCCCTCGCCGACGTAATCGCTGTCCTCACAAATGAAAAGCAGATCACTGCGAGGCATCAGGCAGATATTGTCGGGCATGTCGAGCAGGTTTCGATCGGGCGATTCGAACAAAAGGGTCAATCGGCCCCGGTCACGCGAAGCGGCCTCGTACATCCAGATTTGACCGCCCTTGGCGTCGCCGCCGCTGGTCGAAGTGAAGTAGATACGGCCGTCGCCGTCATTGCAGCACCCCTCCAGCCTATTGAACAGGGCGGCACCTTTCGCACGGCCCTGTTTGGACACAGCCATCGGGTCCATATCCGCTGAAGCCGGGTCGGGATCATCGATCGTCACCCACCGTGTTTCAAAAGTTGACGGTGCTTTTTGGCCTGATCGAGTGTCAAATTCGTCCTTACCTACGACGGCTAGCGTTTGAAGTATGCCGCCATTTACGAGACGTTTGTTTTTCTTCGGTAGGAACCGGTAAAAGCCGCATGGATTATAATCCTCAGTCAGATAAACGATCCCGCTTTTTCGGTCTACCGAAATTGCCTCGTGAGTGAACCGTCCCATCGCCTTCAGCGGCACGGGAGGCACCGGCCCGTTTGCCGATGCAGGTACTTCAAAACAGTATCCGTGCGGTTTCGAGAACCCACCGGACTTGATCCCGCGGGAATTTGTCCGGATCGAAGGCCCTAGTGTCGTTTCTTCACACGAGATCCAGCTTCCCCAAGGCGTCGGCCCCCCGGCGCAATTTATCAGCGTACCCGACAAGCTCACAAAGTCACGAACGATCGTTTTCGACTTGGGGTCGACCACCAGCGTGGTCGTACCGCCGCCGGCATCGGGATCGTAGGCGTTGACCTGACTGATAGCCGAATTCGGCTTTGGGACGCTCCCGTTTACGATCTCGTGATTTCGAACGATCCTGAGCTCGTTCCTGACCTTAAAGGTCCACATCCCGTCGGGCGCGCCGGGCGTCGGCGACCCGCTCGACATTGGCCTCCCGGTCTTGCTTATCACGTTGTATTCAAACCCCTGCGGCATTGCAAGAAGTGTTTCACCGGTGTTTTTGGCAGGCGTCGGCAGCAGCGTCCCGAAACCATGCGATCGAGCCCTCTCAATGTTTCCGGTCCACTCCAGTGCCGACGCCCGGTTAGCCAGCGAACCGGAAGCCAGGGCGATCCCGGCCGAACTTAACGCCGAATGTCTTAAGAATGTCCTTCTGTCCACAGCCGCCACCTCCGAGCTAAGTAAGGATCCATTCATAGGTTAAAATGCTTTGCGGCCAAATTCAATCACCCTGGCCTGCGGTCGGTTTTTGTGAGCGATATGGAACCAGCGATCGACATCGTCCACGCCGAGAGCGATAGCGAAATTGCTGCCGTTCGACAGCTCTTCCTCGAATATGAGGAATGGCTCGGGCTGGATCTCTGTTTTCAGGGTTTTGAGGAAGAGCTTAGTACCCTGCCGGGACGGTATCGTTCGCCCGAAGGCCGACTTTATCTGGCCCTTGTCGAAGGCGAGGCCGCGGGCTGTGTAGCGCTCAGGAGGTTCGGCGACGGAATTTGTGAAATGAAGCGCCTTTACGTGCGCCCAGGTTTCCGAGGCCTTCGGCTGGGTGCGAGCCTCGTAGAATTGCTGATCAGCACCGCACGCGGCATCGGATACAGTAGATTGTTATTGGATACCTACCCACCTAAAATGGAGCAGGCGGTTCGAATGTACCGTTCGTTTGGGTTTGAAGAGGTTGGTCCTTATTACGACAACCCGAACTCAGAAACGCTTTTCATGGCTCTCGAGCTTTGAATTCAAGTCCGGTGGAAAAAGCACCTATCATCCGTGCCCGGTTGCATCTTTCCGAACTCTCAAATCATCTAAGTTCAACAACATTAAAATAGATCATCTCCTGCCGTCAAAGAGTCTGCTGGTTCTCCTTCTGTCCGCTCTGCTACTTTCCTTGCCGGTTTCGGCACAGGATCCGGCGGAGTTTCAGGCGGAAAAGGACCGGGCCGTCCAGCTCGTCAATCAGAAGAAGTTCGCCGAGGCGATGCCCTTGCTCGAGAAATTGGCGGCCAGCGACAGAGCTGATGGTGAGGTTTTCCTCGGCCTTGGCATTGCAAAATGGCTGCTTCAGGACCCCAATGACAAGGTCAAATGGCGCGAACTTCGGCTAGGTGCCAAGAAGGCATTTCTGCGGGCCAAGGCCCTCGGCATTTCGCTGCCCGAAGTGGACTTGATCGTCGCTTCGATCAACGATAACGGTGGCGACAAGAACGAGTAATCGAATCCGCAGGCCCAGGCCGCGATGGACGAGGCATTTCCTTTCTTCGCGGCGGGCGACTACGAAAAAGCCGTCGTTGCTTATGAAAGGGCCGCAAACCTTGATCCGACGCATTACGAAGCGGCCCTTTACACCGGGAACACCTATTACGCGCTCAAGAAATACGATATTGCGGGGACCTGGTTCGCAAAGGCGATCGCGATCGACAAGGACCGCGAGACGGCACACCGGTACTGGGCCGATGCGTTATGGAAGAGCGGAAAAGACCGCGAGGCAGTAGATAAATTCCTTGATGCTATCATCGGCGAACCATACAGCAGCGCTGCATGGAGAGGGATCCAGCAGTACGCAAAAGTAAAGAACATCACGCTTGCGCATCCAAAGATCGACGTGCCGGTCGGTGTGACTTCCAGCGAAGGAAAGACGAACATCACGCTTGGAAATATCCTTGACAGCAAGGATGATGACGGTTCGTTTGCGTGGATGGCTTATGGGATCTCGCGTGCCGCATGGCAGACTGGAAAAGGCGAAAAACTCAGCGAGGACTTCGCCAAGGCCTATCCGGGTGAAAAGGCCTATCGACACAGCCTAGCTGAAGAGGCTGCGGCCTTTCGGATGGTGATTGGCCTGCTCAAGGACGATAAGAAGATAAAGAAGCTCCAGCCGTCGCTTGCTGCGCTTCGCCGTCTGGAGCAGGAAGGGTTGCTGGAGTCGTGGATCCTCCTCACTCGTGCCAGCGAGGGAATGAGGACGGATTTTGCCGTCTACCGCAACGCGAACCGCGATAAGATCAAACGTTACCTTTCGGATCATGTAATGAAGAACGGAGGCGCGTAAACCAACGAAAAACAAAAGAGGCCGTTGCCGACGATATACCGGCAGCGGCCTCTTTGACGTTTCTGCTGGGCGCCTACCTCATCTGTTTCCTCGGCAATTTTTCGTCCATCATTGCCGTTTGATATACGAATGCGGCAATTATGGTCGCGGCCTGTTTCATATCGTCGGCCTGTATCCGATCATAATTGTCCTGATTCGAATGGTGCGTACGCGTGCTGTACTCGATCTCGTCCTGGATGAACTGAAATCCAGGAAGTCCGACGCGGTCAAATGAAAGATGATCCGTCCCGCCGGTGTTGGAGATAGTCAGCGTGTTCGCCCCCAGGTCATGGAACGGCTGAAGCCACGCTTCGAAGATCGGCCTTACACCCTCGTTACCCTGAAGGTAAACGCCGCGGATCTTTCCGGTCCCGTTGTCCAGATTGTAATAGGCCGAGAACTTCTCATAATTCGGCATCTTTACCAGCTCGGGCCTGGCGGCCCCGGGCTGCGGCTGTCCAAACTGAGGTGCCCCGCGCATCTCTCCGAATTGCTGTTTGACGTATTCGCGGGAGCCGTTCAGGCCCTGTTCCTCGCCGCTCCAAAGGGCGACGCGGACCGTCCGCCGCGGTTTCAGCCCCGATGCAATGAGGATGCGCGCGGCCTCCATGGCGACGGCCGAACCTGATGCGTTGTCGGTCGCCCCTCCGGCCGAATGCCACGAATCGAGATGTGCGCCGACCATAACGACCTCGTTCTTCAGTACCGGATCAGTACCCGGGATTTCGGCAACGGTGTTATAGCCCATAAGGTCTTCATCATGGTATTGCGTCTTGATTTCCACCGACATTTTAGGTGTAGAACCCTGACGCATCATTCGGATCATCCGGTTTGCGTCCTCGATGGTCACGGTCATTTGCGGGATGATACGCGACTCGTTCGCCTTGTCGTAAACACGAACAGGAGGCGGATTCGGGGTACCGGCCTCAGCCGAAGGGATGTTCGGGACAGCCGTCGCACCGCCCACAAAGAGCGTGCCGCCGCTTCCCTTTGAACTGCTGTCGATCACCACGGCGACGCCTTCGCTAAGTAGGAAGTTCCATCGCTTCGCGTTAAAGATCGCGGCCGCCCGACTGCCGCCCTGGCCGCCGCCACCGCCCGGCCCGCCCGCCGCGGGCTTGGCTTCCGCCATCCTTCTCAAGTCCTCATCCGAACGACGGGTTCCCATGCCGCCGAAGTCGGCTTTCACATCCCTAATGTCCGATACGAGCACGATCTTGCCATTCAACTTTCCGCGGTATTTCTCGAGGTCGGCCTCGTTCTGCGGCATGAAATGAACGACCTCAGAAACGACCGTTCCCTTGGTCGAGGTCGACCAAGCCTTCGGATAAGCGATCACGGCGATCGCCTGAGGTTCGACTATCTGGGCGTGGAAACTCTTCAGCGACCAGCCGCGTCCGAACGGACCCCAAGGCTCGAGCCTCGCGTTCTGCATCCCCCATTTTGCCATCGTGTCGCGCGTCCATTCGTTCGCCCGCTTCATATTCGGCGAATTGGTCAAACGGCCGCCGATGACATCCGTAAGGTAGCTTAAATGCTGCATTACCTGGGAGCGATTCAAGCCCTCGTCGCGGATCTTATCGATGACCTCCTTTGGGGCAGTGTAAACCTTCGCGGGTGCGGCGGCCGCCGACCCGACCTCTCCGGTCTGGCCGAAAGCAAGACCCGTAAACAAAATTGAGTACGCGAGACACGCGCTGATAAACTTTCGTCGAAGCATCGCTCTTTTCTCCTAGGGATACGAAATAGAAACTTTTTAGACGGAAATATCCTTATATCACAAAACTGCCGATCGTACAGCCGGGCGGACGGTGTGTCAGGGAAAGAAATTGCCGGCAGGCCGTCGGCCGCCGTTAGCTTGACCAGGTCAGCGTGTACGCAGGCGGAACGTTCTTCACGATCAGGGGGCTTTTTTTCGACTTTCCGAATCGCTTCCGCATAAACTCGCGAAGCTTGATCGCGGACGGGAAATAGTAGCCGTGAGCATACTGGAAAGTGCGAAAAGTACAGTTTCCTTGCTCCATGAATTTCTCGACCTCGAGAAGGATCTTCTCGCCGACGTCTTTGGGGAGCGAAACGAACGGTAGACAGCAGATGATATAACTCACCTTTCCGTTACCCGACCGCTGGTGTATTGCCCAGGTATTCATCGCATTGCCGTGAACGATCGCCATATCGGGGAAATTCCGCCTAAGCGATCGGACCAGGTCGCGATCGATCTCGATGCCGAGATACGATCTCGGATCGGGGAGCACGGTTTGAAGAAATTTCGTGATCGCGCCGGTGCCGACGCCAAGTTCGAGGACCGTGTTGTCCCGGTCGGGGCTGACGCCCTCTATCATTTTCAATGCAAGCTCAGGCGAGCTCGGCTTTATAGCGCCGACCTTACCGGGGTTCTTCAGGAAAGCCTGCAGGAACTCGATGTTTTCGTTCATTGCATACTCTCATCCGGCCGGAGCGTTTGCCTCGGCGGACGAGTCAGAGCTTAAATCCTTGTTAACGACCGCAATTTTATAATCACAATCTTCATTTTTGCAATAGTGCACGGTGCCGTCGCGCTTTGTCGTCTTCTCGAACAATCGCGGTGCCGAGCAATTCGGGCACGCCTTTTCCACCGGTTTGTCCCAATAGACCACGTCGCATTTGGGATAATTGACGCATCCGTAGAACACCTTTCCCCGGCGGGATTTTTTTACCGCTATCTCGCCGCCGCATTTTTCACACGCGACACCAAGGGTCTCTCGCTTTACGAAATCGCACTTCGGATAGTTCGAACAAGATATGAATTCGCCGAAACGGCCATGCCTCCGGACCAGGTTCGCCCCATCTTTGGGGCAGATCTCGTCCAGCGGGACAGGTGGTGCCTGCGGCTTTTGGTCACCCTTCGCGATCTTTCGGATGTTCTTACATTCAGGATAACCTGTGCAGCCGTAAAATGACCCAAATCGCCCTTTCTTGAGAGCCATCTCCTTTCCGCAAAGCTCGCAGGGCGGAACCTCTTCGGCTTCGGATGCCTTGCCCTGGGCCTCGGGATCTCCGTCTGATCCGGCACGCTTGGTCCCGACCTCGCGCGTATTCTTGCATTCAGGATAGTTCGCACATGCGAGGAACTGCCCGAAGCGTCCGAACTTTATCACCATCCCAGAGCCGCATTTCTCACACGTCTCATCTGTTGGTATCGAGGTCTTTTTCTTGTTCTTGATCGATTCGGCCGCCTGTTCGAGGTCTTTTGAGAATTTGTTGTAAAAGCCATGGAGCGCCGAACGCCAATCCAGTTTTCCCTCCTCAATTTCGTCGAGGGCCTCCTCCATCCTGGCCGTATAGGCAGTGTTGAATATGTCGTCGAAGCTCTCGATCAAAAGATCGTTCACGGTTACGCCCAGCGGGGTCGGATGAAAACGGCTTTCTACCTTCTCGACATACTCCCTTTCCTGGATGGTGGTCATGATGGCCGCGTACGTCGATGGACGGCCGATGCCTTTCTCTTCAAGTGCCTTTACCAACGTTGCCTCAGAGTATCTCGGCGGAGGTTCGGTAAAGTGCTGCTCGGGGGTGACCGAGTTCAGCTTCAGTTTTTCGCCTTCGCTGACTGCAGGCAGATTTCGTTCTTCTTCCTCGTCGTTCTTTTCTTCGGCTCGTTTTGTTTCGGCGGATTCCTCGTAGACCTTTAAGAAGCCGTCGAACTTTAAGACCGAACCGGTCGCGCGGAACAAGAAACGGCCGGCCCGGATGTCGATCGTCGTCTGATCGAACACGGCCGCCGTCATCTGGGACGCGACGAAACGCTGCCAGATCAAGCGGTAAAGCTTCAGTTCATCCGGCCCCAGTTTGTTCGCCAGGCTTTCCGGCGTCCGGTTCACGTCCGTCGGGCGGATAGCTTCGTGCGCGTCCTGTGCGTCCTTCTTTCCTTTATATCTGTTGGCCTTCTCGGGCAAATATCGGTCGCCGTATTCCGTCCCAACGAATCCTCGGACCTCATTTAATGCCGCATCGGAAACGCGTGTAGAATCGGTACGCATGTAGGTGATCAAGCCGACCGCACCCTCGCTCCCGAGCTCGATCCCCTCGTACAGCTTCTGCGCGACCATCATCGTTTTCTTCACCGGGAAGCCGAATTTCCTCGACGCGTCCTGCTGCAGTTTCGAAGTGATGAAAGGAGGCGTTGGATTTCGCCTACGCTCTTTCGTAGCGACCGAATCGACGACGAAATCTTCTTTCCGAGCCTCGGAAACGATCGCATCGGCCTCGTCCGAGGTTTTGATATGTACTTCGGTTGACTTCAGGTCCTCATCAAATTTGCTGCTTTTGACGGTTTTATCTTCGACCTTATAAAGCTTCGAATCAAAGTTCGGCGGCAACCCCGCAGAAAGGTTCGCGATGATCGACCAATATTCGGTCTTGATGAACGCCTCGATCTCGCGTTCGCGCTCGACCACGAGGCGAACAGCGACGGTCTGCACGCGACCCGCGGATAGACGTCCGCCGATCGTCTTCCAGAGAATTGGCGAGACCTTATAGCCGACCAACCGGTCGAGTATGCGCCGGGTCTGCTGCGCGTCCACCAGGTTCTTGTTTACCGGTTTCGGATCCTTGAAGGCGTCCTGGATCGCATTCTTCGTGATCTCGTTAAACATCACGCGGTGAACGGGACGGACCGGCTTTTTCGGCACGATCTCTTCTGCAAGGTGCTGGCAGATCGCTTCCCCCTCACGGTCCGGGTCGGCGGCAAGAAAGATCGCCTCGCTCGTCTTGGCCGCCTTTTTCAATTCTGAAATGATCTTCTTGTTGTTGCGTTTCTTGGTATCAGGGATCACCTCGTAGGTCGGCTCAAAGTCATTTTCGACGTCGACGCCCAGGTCTTTCATCGGAAGGTCCTTGATGTGTCCGATCGAGGCCAGGACGGTGTAATCCTGCCCGAGATACTTATTTATTGTTTTCGCCTTGGCCGGCGATTCGACGATTACGAGGTTTTTTGACATCTACTTGAACGCTTCTATGCGATCCCCTTGTTCGTTCTGCCGATCCGGGCCGTGATTTCAGGGCGAGTGTTTCGGCGATCTTTCGTTTTAGCCGTTCCCCCATCACTTTGTCATGGGCGCGAAAAACCGAAGAAAAAAATATGTCAGCCGCGAAAGAGCCGCGCTGACATTTTGACTTCTAACACCTGGCGCACGATTCTGTCAACGCGGGAATAGAACATACGCTATTTGCCCCGAATCGACAAACGGGAAGTTCAGAACTGTCTCCGGGCGTAGTTCTTTCCCGGAAGAACTCGTATCAGATCGCGGATGTCCAGGCCAACGAGGGCTGAGTTGAGGTCGCCGAAAGAAAGGCCGGACCGATCAAGGAGAACATCAATATGAACGGGCTCATCCGGCGAGAGCAGGTCCCACACTCGCGACTCGCTATCGTTCATCCCGGACGGACGAAGCTCCGGCCGCTGTTGAGATGCTCCACCGCCATTTTCGCTTTCGACCCTGGGCGGAAGGATCGCAGCAGCGATATCGCTCGGGAACTCGGCGACAATGTCCTGCCACTGCTGCACGAGTTTCGCGCCGGCCTTGATAAGATAATTGGTCCCGAAGGAATTCCGCGAAGTAATGTTGCCGGGCACCGCCATTACCTCCCGATCCTGTTCCGCGGCGAGCCGGGCAGTGATCAGCGAACCGCTGTTCTCGGTCGCCTCGACGATCAGGACGCCAAGGCTCAGTCCGCTGATTATTCGGTTGCGATACGGAAAATTCTCACCGATCGGCGGTGTGCCGAGCGGGAATTGCGACACTACGGCGCCGCCGTTTTCGAGTATCTCGCGAACGAGCCGTGTATTCTCTCGCGGATAGACGGAATCGATGCCGGTTCCCAGGACCGCGATAGTCTTGCCGCCTGCATTGATCGCTCCCTTATGCGCCGCCGCATCGATCCCGCGTGCCAGGCCTGAGATTATGCAGATACCCCGTGCCGCAAGGTCTCCGCTCAATAGTTCGGCAGCATTTTCACCGTAGGTCGAGGCCTTTCTCGAACCGACAACCGCGACGCCAGGCTGATCGAAGCACCCTTGCCAGTCACCCCTCACATATAAGGTTAGCGGCGGATCGGCGATCTCGCGGAGATAAGCAGGATAATTGCCGTCGTCCAGGATCAAAATATCCCCGCCGAGCGCCTTTACCCGCTCAAACTCCTTATCGGCCGCATCCTCGAATTCGCGTTTGATGAGGCTCTCGATCGTCTCCGGCTGCAGCCGGAGCTGCTCAAGCTCGGAACGTCGTGCCTGGAAAACGGCATCCGCCGATCCGAACCGCTCCAGTAGCCTGGTCGCGGCTCGCGGCCCGATCCCCGGGGTCATGTTCAGGGCGATCCACAATTTCATCTTTTGGATCTTAGGTTATGGATCAAGCGTTATCCTTGCTCCATCATCCTATTTTTTGGCGGAGGCGTGTGGGAGTCGAACCCACCCAGGCGTGCTCTCGCACGCCCGCTGACGGTTTTGAAGACCGCGCCCGTCACCGGACAGGATTCGCCTCCGTGTTCAAGGTTCTGAGTAGAGGCATCTTACGTTCTGCACCGAGACCGTCTCGAACTTTGCCGTTCTTGCGTTTGGCCTCCAGAGCTTTCGCGGCGTAAAGATGCCCCGCCTTCTATCTAACCGGCCGATCCCGATCAACTCTGATTCGACCCTTCGGCCTCGGGTGCACTCGAACGAGGGGTCGGAAAATTCGAGAACGCGGTCCGCCGCCGCAACGTTTGGGAATTCAAGTACGTCCTTGACCTCCCAAGCGGTCACCCCTCCGTTTTCGTCGCGCGCGATAGAAACCTCGAGCCAGAACATCATCGTCCGCCCTTTTTCGAGTGTCGAAACCCCAAGGACCGGATCTGCATTGATATCGCCGATCAGTCCGCCCCCGCGGTGCGTAAAACCGTTTTGAAGCTTGCCGAGGATCTCTGGGACCTGGTATCGGTAACCTATGTATTCAGAGGCTTTCGGGGTTTGGGCATCGGCCGAATAAGCCAAGGCCGCGGCAAGGATCGCAAGCGCGGCCTTCTTAACTCCTATCATAGTCCCTCCACCTTTGGATCGCGCCGGGCGAACTAGCCGGCGATCAGAGATGTGACCAGTGCGGCTCTGGGCGGAATATCGCTCACCAGGATATGTTCGCGTAGCGTGTGGGCACCGTCTCCGGTAATACCCAGGCCGTCCAATACAGGTACGCCTAGCGCCGCAACGAAATTGCCGTCAGACGCTCCGCCGACCTGCATTTCACCCAATTCATATCCGAATGTCTCACCCGCAGAACGTGCTTTTTCGAAAAGGGCAGCGACGGCTTCGGTCCTCTCGAGCGGCGGCCGATTTATCCCGCCCGTTACAGTCAGGGAGACACGTTCGTCAAACGGTTTGAGCGCCTTTATCGCAATATCGACACGTTCCGCCTCCGCCGCACTCTCGAAGCGAACATCGACCGCGCACTCCGCATGTTCCGGGATCACGTTGGTGGTCGTGCCTCCAACGATGGTACAAACGTTCACGGTGGTTCCCGTCGAAGGGTCGTTCAACTCATGAAGCCGCTCGATCTGCCGTGATAGGTCGAGGATCGCACTCGCTCCTTTTTCAGGGTCTAGCCCGGCATGGGCCGGAATGCCATGTGCCTTGACCGTATACATCCCCGTTCCTTTGCGTCCCGTCTTGACGCGGCCCGCGGCCGAGGGTTCAAGGATCAAACAGTGATCGGCCAGTGAAGCTTCGCGTTCGACCAACTCGCGACCGGTGTAGCTCCCGACCTCTTCGTCACACGTCAGAAGGATGTTTACGGGCCTCGCAGGCGGTTTCCCCGTTTCAGAGTAATAACGGATAGCTTCAAGCATTACAACGATATTCGCCTTCATATCGAAGATGCCGCACCCATAAAAAAGGTCACCGTCGACACGCGTCGGGTTTTCGACTTTGCTGCCTAACGGGTGGACGGTGTCCGTATGGCCCAGGATCATGATCGGTTTAGCCGTGTCCGGAAACGCCCTCATAGCCAAATGTTCGCCGTAACCCTCAGCCGGAGTTCGCTCTATGACCAGCTCTGGCGAGATCGCCGACGCCCATTCGGCGATCTTGTCAACAACCCGGGAGCTCCCGCCCATATCACGCGACGGTGATTCGATCTCCACAAGTTCCGTGATCATGTCGATCATCGGACCTCGCCGGCTTTCGAAGTATTCCAAGATGGGATGTTCGGCCATCAGTTTGATTTCCTTTCGGGCAGTCAACACTTTGCTAATTCCCGAATATGCCGTTCAGCGTCTCGCCCAGCCGATAGCCGGCTCGGGTCAATCTCGATTCGGCGACCCGAAATGCGTTTCGGCGGTAATCGGCACTAGGGGTTTCGAATCGTTTAAGGTCTGAGCGGAAGACCTCGTTCTGCGCGAGCCGGAGACTCTCGTCCTTCCACGCTGCGTAGTTAGACAAAGATAGCCCCGCCTTTTCGGCGTCAAAAGGGTAACGCGACATCATCATTTCTGCCACGACCTTAACGTAACAACCCTCGCAAATGCCGAAATCGTACGGAATATTGCGCGGGACGATGGAATCCCAGAACCAGTGCAGATTCTGCTGTTCGGCCCGCGGCGCACCCTGGGGTGAGATCAGGAACGTGTTTCCGCCGACGTCACCGTTCGGTTCAACGTATGTCACCCTGCTCGAGGTATGCAGAGGTTGATGAATGTCGCCGCCAACATGGAGAAACCACGCGAGAGGAATCGCTTTGTCCTTGTCGGCCACGGCCGGATCGCGAAGCACCTTCTCAAATTCGGCCAATTTTTCTATTGCCTGGCCATCCGGTTTTCGGTCGGCGATCAGCTCTGCTTTTCCGCTGACATCCCGCCAGAAAACCGAAGTATAGTGCCAATCGCTCTTGTGGTATTTCTCATATCGGACCGGGAAAGAGCGTTCGCGGATTATATCCGCCCAGGTCGGCACTAGCATGAAATAATCAAGCTGTTTTTCCGCATCGGACCGAACACCATAAAACTGATAATAAACGGCAAGATGCGAATCCTCAGGCGCCGACCTTAGGATCTTGATCACCCTTTCACGGGCCGCGGGTGACAAACGCTGCCACGCGATGTAACCGGTTATCTTATGGCCCACATCGTCCCATCCGAGCATCTGTCCGGGCAAAAGGACACAAAAGGCTACGGCTATCAGTAATTTTTTCCTCATTAACCCAACTTTTTTCCTCGAATCTTTTTGGAAGATTCTATCGAATACGCGTAATAGAAGGAAACGGGGTGATTCCTTTAATTTAATGAGGCAAACTTTTTCGAAATTGCCTCATCCTAAATTACGCAAATCTTTCCCCTTTTCTCGTTCTATGCAGTGTGTGCAACCGGATCGGTTGCCGGAGCAAGAGGTGAAGAAGGTATGCAGTTGATATTAGAACAGAATCTGCTTGGTGAAAATTCGGTCGCTCCCGAAGCCGATCCTTTTGGAAACAAGATCGGATTATTTGCTTCGCTTTTCGGTTGCTGGCACAAGCGGCTTACGAGGCCGTTCACCAGCGACATGAAGACCTACATGGCATGTGTCGAATGCGGTGCCAGAAAGAAGGTTGACACGAAAAATTTTAAAGTATCGAGGGCGTTTTACTACCCTCCTTCGGTGCCGTTCGACCGTAACTGAACGAATTCATAATCGTCCTGTCTTACTAACCTTCCAAGACAAACCTACCGAAGGCCGCTTTTCAAAGAAAGCGGCCTTCTTCCCTTCTAGAGCGCGTCATAACGATCGCAGGACCAATGCCGAATTCTTTGAACCGAAACCGATGCAGTTGCACAAGGCCGCGTTCACACTCCCGGGACGTGAATGGTTTGGAACGTAATCCAGGTCGCAATCCGGATCGGGTACATCCAGGTTGATCGTCGGCGGAAGGATGCCTTCGTTCAGCGCCAGGAGTGCCGCCCCGACGCCCGCCGCACCCGTCGCTCCTTGCGGATGGCCGATCTGGGATTTAACGGCGGACATTGGGATCGAGAACGAATCGGCGCCGAATGCTCGCTTTATCGCTTGGGTCTCGATCCGGTCGTTAAGCACCGTCGACGTGCCGTGCAGGCACACAAGATCGATATCCTTCGGCGCCAGGCCGGCATCTTCGATCGCCAGCGTCATCGCCCTTGCCGGTTCGATGCCGTCTTCTTCCAGGCGAACGCGGTGATAAGCGTCGCATGTCGAACCGTACCCGGCGATCTCGGCATAGATCCGAGCTCCGCGGGCCTTCGCGTCTTCTAGAGGTTCGAGAATGTAGACCCAGGACCCTTCGCCCAGCACCATCCCCGAGCGGTCCTTCGAGAAAGGCCGGGAAGCCCGATCCGGTTCATCGTTCCACTTGTTCGTACAGATCTTCATAACCTCAAACCCCTTTAGGATCCCGGGCGAGATCGGCGCGTCGACCCCGCCCGCAAACATCAAATCCTGCCGCCCAAGCGCAATGTGCTCGGCCGCGTAAAATATCGCGTCGGTGGAAGAGGTGCAGCCTGTCGAGATCACGTGAGAGAGGCCGTGAATGCCGAAGACCATCGAGAGTTCGGAAGACAGGCCGCCGTGCGTCGAGGCGGGAATAGTGTATATGCTGCCCTTGCCTGCGTTTCCGGAGAACCAGAATCCGAATTGCTTTTCGGTGAACGAGAGCCCTCCGCCGCCCGTTCCAAGCATCACGCCGAACCGTCGCCTCGTTTCAAGATCCATTGACGAGGGCTCGATTCCGGCGTCATTCGCTGCCTCGCGGGCTGCGGCCAGGGCGAGCGGGACCGTCCTCGGAACGTGCTGCCGGTCTTTGCTCTGCAACTGCTCCTTCCAATCGAATTCGAGTATTTCCGCTGCGATCTGAATATCGAACTCACTCGGATCAAAGCTCCGGATCCGTCGGACACCGCTCGCACCGGTTATCAGTCCCTGCCAAAAAGCCTCGCGGCCGATCCCGATCGGAGTGACGCAGCCGAAACCGGTGATCACCACCCTGCGCGGGCGTACGAATTGATTGAACATAGAATGTTTTTGGATTCCCGCCGGGCCCGATCAGGCCGGCCGCATGCACCGAATAGGTTGCGGATCATTTAGCAAGCCAGGCGTCGAACACCCAGCCCGTGATCCCGGCATATTCGACCAGGCACCACCGGCCCGAGCGTCCACCTATCGATTTCCTATACGGCTCGCAATCGATGATCTCCAACTCTGTTCCGTGGGGGATCTTCGCCAGCCGTATGCCTCGATCGCTGTCGGGCAGGCTCCGCAAAGCAAGAAAACCGTCGTTCGGCGAATTTACCCTCGCCACGTCCGGAATATCAAGGTCGTCTTCGGGCTCTGCGTCACCGGGACCAGCATTCCGCTTCTGCTCGTCCAATTGACGCTGGATGTTTGCGATCTCTTCGCGAAGGCGGTCTTTCTCCGGGTCGGTTGCCGGGGTCCCGGTTGGTGAAAGCGTTGGCGATGGGTTTGGTGTCCCCGATCCATTCATTCCCGGTTGAAAATAGATCAATGCTCCGATGATCCCGATCCCCGCCACTCCAAGAATGACCACTACCGCAATTATCGCAGCGACCTTAACCCACGTATTGGACGGTTTGGCTGGCTGGGCTCTCTTCTCCGGCGAGACCCATGTCACCTCGTCTGGCGGTAAGTCGACCTTCAATCCGCCGTGCCCGACCTTTCGAACGACAGTTTCCTGTTCAGCTTCCGCAGCGGTAAGAGGTGTTCCGTCCGAGAGGCAGAAGCTGAGGCTGTCGTCCGTATACGTTGTCCTGCAGACCGAACATTGCTTCATGACCTTGACCGAGGTTCGGGAGAAAATTGCCCTGAACTTGCGTTGAAGGGAAAGGCCGCCCTATTTCGCCAACTCCTCGCGTATTAGCGTACGCAGGTCCTGCTGGTTAAGCCGAGCAAGCTGTCGGCCGTTAACAAAGAAAGTGGGTGTTCGCCGGACCTGCAGGATATCGACGTCCCGCATGTCCCGATCGATCCGTGCAGCATTCTTGGGATCGTTGACCGAGGCCTTTAACTGATCCACGTTCAACCCTAGTTCGGCCGCATATTTGTCGAAAAGCGCCGAGACCGCATTTTGCGATAGCGGCTGGGCCCCCTGGCCGTGCTTTTCGCCCCATTCGTCCTGTTCCTCGAAGAGCTTGCTCTGCATCTCCCAGTATCGGCCCTGTTCGCCGGCCGCCTCGGTATATAGGGCCGCCGTCCGGGCGTTCCTGTGAAAGGTCGCGTATCTCGAAACGAACCGGACCTTGCCTTCGAACTCTTTCTGGAGCCCTTTCACGACGGGGTGGAATGCGGCGCAAGCTTCGCATTCCGGGTCGTAGAACTCGACCACCGTCACCTTCGCATCTGCAGGGCCGATCGTCGGCGCATCCGTCCGAAGCAGCTCTTCCGGGACCTTCTTTCCGGGGGCAGGGCCACTTTGCACAGAACTTCGATAATAGGTCGATGCCGCATACAAAGCACCGGCCACAACGGCCGCGCCGACTATCAAAAATAGTACTTTCGTTTTCATTATTCGTTATTTGGCCTGTACGCAAGCAGTAAGATCGATAATGCCAGAAACGATGCCAATCCCATCAGCGGGATCGTTACGAAGCCGAACCATTCGATCTGACGCTCTGAACAGGAAACTCCCTGAGTGCACGGCGTCAAACTCTCCGGAATCACACCGTAATAGATCAGGTTATGGTAAGCGGCGATCGCCAAACCGGCCAGGACAAAGGCCAGAGAATACATCTTCCAACTCTTGTCGCCCGTCAGTATCCCTAACCCGACGATCAGCACAAGCGGATACATCGCGATCCTCTGATACCAGCACAGCACGCACGGGGCAAGGTCCATCACCTCGCTGAAAAATAGACTGCCCGCGGCCGAGGCCAAAGCGATAAGCCAAACGATATACGGTATTGCGTCATTGACGGGCGACCGCGTGACGGCTTTTTCCTGAACCACTGATTCCATATCCAAGTGATTAATTCTACCTTGACCTGCCAAAAAGCAGAATCGGCAAGATTCGTTAAGCGATCGCTCAGATTCAGTAGAAAAATCTTGACAATGAGCGACAACTAACATATTTTACCTATTGGTTAATTAACCTATAAGTAAAATGAGAATCGATAACGACAGTCTTGATCGAACCTTTGCCGCCCTTTCCGACCCGACGAGAAGGGCCATCCTCGCTCGGTTGGCGAGCGGTGAAGCATCGGTCCAGGACCTCGCGAAGCCGTTCAAGATGTCCCTGCCTGCGGTTTCCAAACACCTGAAGGTTCTCGAGCGAGCCAAACTCATCGGCCGTACTAGAACCGCTCAGTGGCGGCCTTGTTATCTGAATACCGCGCCGTTGAAAGAGGCGTCGGACTGGATGGCCAAGTACCGCCGCTTCTGGGAAGAAAGCTACGACCGACTCGACGAGTATCTAATGGCCGTTCAGGCCGAAGCGAAAGGGACACGAAAAGAGTCAAAGAAGAAAAAGAAGTCCGCCGCCGGGAAGAAAGGCCGGCAACGAAGGAGAAGAAAAAATGAAGAATAAGACAGAAATAATCGCTGAATCCGGCCGTCAAGAGTTGTTTATCAAGCGTGAGTTCGACGCCCCGCGTGAGCTCGTTTTCCGGGCCCATTCAGACCCGGAGATCTACATTCAATGGATCGGACCTCGGGATATGACGATGACGATCGAGCAGTGGGATTGCCGTGATGGCGGTTCTTACCGTTACACCCACGAACGCGACGGCCACAAATACGCCTTTTTTGGGGTAAATCACGAGGTACTCTCGCCGGAGCGAATTATCGGCACGTTCGAATTCGACGGCCTGCCCGAACGCGGGCATGTGATCCTCGGAACTACGGAGTTTGAAGATCTAACCGACGGACGTTGCCGGGTTATTCACCAATCCGTCTTTCGGTCGGTCAGCGACCGAGACGGAATGATCGCCTCGGGAATGGAACTCGGTGTTAACGAAGGTTATGAAAAGCTGGACGAGTGGCTCGCGGGCAGCAGATCCGATGCGGCCGGAAATTGAACAATGCCGATCAGGAGACGGACAAAATGCAAAAGATCACCATCTTCTTAATGTTTTCAGATCGTGCGGTAGAGGCGATGGAATTTTACGTCTCGATCTTCAAAAACTCGAGGATCCTGGGACTCACGAACGGCCCGAACGGTCAGCCCATGGGGGGCACCTTCGAACTCGAAGGCCAACCTTTCGTCGCTTACAATGGCGGCCCCCATTTCACATTCTCGGAAGGGGTCTCGCAGCTGATCAGTTGCGAAACCCAGGAAGAGATCGACCTTTATTACGATCTTCTCTCCGATGGCGGACATCAGCAGCCGTGCGGTTGGGTCAAGGACATGTTCGGTCTTTCCTGGTAGGTCGTGCCGCCTCTGTTGTTGGAACTTCTTTCCGATGCCGACCGAGCTGCAGCGGGTCGGGTTGCCGAGTCGATGCTGAAGATGCGTAAGATAATCATCGACGACTTTCTGCAGGCGGCCGCCGGCTGAATCAAGGGGCCGGATCCGGATCCGTACATCATTCGAGCGCCGTTCGCGATCGGCCGTTGATCGGGCCGCCTAAAGGCGTTCAATAAAGGACAAGTTGCCTTAGTGATCGGACCGGGCGGTTCGGCGATGCGGTTAGCAACTGTCCTTCTTTTATTGTAACCTCTAGGCTTATCGATCAGCCGAACCTGGAAACGTCGTTCCCGGCAAACAACAGCTGGTATGCCCTCACATGGTTTTGACCTTACATAGGAGGCAAAATGAAGATCGCAATGATAATTGTTCGAACACTGACAGGCCTGCTCTTCGTGTTCGCGTCATTGACCTATTTTCTCAACCTGGTGCCGCAGCCCGAATTGTCGGGGCCGATGAAGACATTCAACGAAGGACTGAATGCTTCTACCTATTTCTTTACCCTGCTCAAGGTTACTGAACTGGTGTGTGGGATCGCACTTCTGGTAGGACGATTCGTTCCGCTCGCACTCGTGATCTTGGCTCCGATCGTCGTAAATATCTTGATGGTCCACATATTTGTAGAACGGACGGGGTTGCCGGTCGCGATTTTCCTGGTCGCCGCGATGGCGTTTCTTGCATATTATTATCGGGAAAATTTCAGCGGCGTGCTGCGTGCGGCCTAGTCTTCATTCAACGATCGTCGGATTCGTGTCGGGAGGAATTTGTCTATGTCGAAGTATGCCGATGTCTATCTTTGTCCAATTCCCGAAGAGAATCTTCCGTCTTACAAGAAACTCGCGACCGCCGCCGGGAAGATCTTTTTGAAGAACGGAGCGTTGAAGTACAGGGAATATGTCGCCTCCGACCTGAACGTTGAGGAGGTAGTTCCCTTCACAAAAGCGGTCAAACTCAAACCCGGAGAGACGCTGGTCTATGCGGCAGTCGAGTTCAAGTCAGAAGCACACCGAAATAAAGTCATGAAGAAGATATTTGCCGACCCGGAACTCGCAGCCTTGATGCCCGCCGGAGCAAAGCCGCCATTCGATTACAAACGAATGGTATACGGAGGGTTTAAGATACTCGTGGACCTCTGAAGTAAATGGCCGAGGAATCAATTAATGCCCCGGAAGTTCTTGGCGTAGAAGTCGACGTCGAACCGATCCCGGAAAAGGGTCCCGCGACGTTTGACCGTTCGATCGTTGACGGGCATCTGTCGTCGGCCGTCTGGAAGATCGCCTGGCCGACAATGCTGACAAACATGATCGGCGGCTTTCAGGGCATCATCGACCACGCTCTTGTCGGCAACCTGGTCGGCTACACGGCCAATGCCGCTATTGGCGTAAGTGTCCAGCTCTGGATCGTGGTGATCGTCTTCATATCCTCGATCTTCATAGGCATGAGTGTCATGGTCGCGCGATTTGCCGGCGCTGCTGAGCCGGAAAAGGTCAACCGGACGGTTTATCAGGCGTTTCTGACCGCGATCTTCATGGCCATTGCTATTCTTGCGCCGGTCGGTTATTTCGCGGCCCCGTATCTCTTGGATCTTGTAAACACTGCCCCGGAAGTTAAGGCCGAGGCCCTTCCGTACCTCCGATTGATGTACGTCGCCAGCGGAGGAATGTTAATTTTCTTCATGCTCGGCGGTGCCCTTCGGTCCGCCGGCGACGCGAGGACCCCGATGGTTCTCGGCATTGTGATGACGCTGCTCAATCTCATGTTGAGTATCGTCCTGATCCGGGGCCTCGGCCCGGTTCCCGCGTTCGGCACGCTCGGGTCAGCAATGGGTACAGCGATCGCGTCTGGTCTTGTGTCGGTTTACGCTCTGTGGAAACTCTGGAGTGGAGGCTGGGTAGTATCGTTTCCGCGTGGCGGCAGTTACGCACCTGACTGGAACGTGATCCGAAAACTGTTCAAGTTCGGCTTGCCGGCCGGTTTTCAGGGCATCGCGATGAACGTCGGAGGCGTCCTTTTGCTTTCGTTCATCGGTTCCCTCGCACAAAGTGCCGCGGCACAGGCAGCGTACGCTGTTTCTTACTTCCAACTTTTTCAGCTGGTTACCTGGACGTCGATGGGACTGATGGGGGCGGCCGCCGCGGTTGCGGGACAAAATCTTGGTGCTGGCAGGCCGGAACGGGCTGTGAACGCGGTTAACGCGGCTGCAAGGTTCGGCCTCGTTGGATCAGCATTTCTCGGGATCTTCTTCTTTTTCTTTCCGGCCCAACTGCTTGCGATCTTCGGCATGAGTGACCCGGAAGTAGTTAGGATCGGCGTTCAACTGCTGCGAGTGCTCGCCTTCTCCGGCCTCTTCATCTCGGTCGCACTAACCTACACCGGAGGCCTCCAGGGCACGGGCGATACCAAGAGCCCCCTTTACATCTCGATCATCTCGCAGGTCCTAATCCCCTTGGGTATATGTGCGGCGATCAAATACTTCGGCAACCTTGAACCGCTTGATATTTGGTTGGCCATTCTTGCCGGCCATATGACCCGCTGCGTTCTCAGCAGCGCCCGTTTTCTGCAGGGGAAGTGGAAGTCGATCGCCGTCGACATCGAAGCGACTCACGGCTAACCAAGCCGGACTGTCAGATCCTTAGCGGCATTACGATATAGCGGTAATCGTAGAGGTTCTCGCTGGCGATCCGCATCTGGGTCTGCGAATTCGAATCCTTAAATTCGAACGAGATACGGGCAGGTGCCGCCGGTTCTTTGACGCGGACCTTGTCGCCGTCGGTCTCCCTCTCTCCTTCGGCACTTTCGCCGTCGGCCGCGGCACCGTCCGCTGCGGCTACGGTGTTAAGGAAATCCTGCAAATACTGCCAATTGAACCCGAGCGGCGTCTCCTCGCCAGTGTACTCGGCCGGGACGATCTCGGTGCCTTCGCCTTCCTCGCTTGATCTGGCGGATATCTCTACCTCGCCTTCGCGTACGGTGAGGCGGATCGACCTGTTTCTGTCGTCGGCCATTAGCGAGACGCGCCGGACCGCTCCCTTCATATCATCGAGGTCAAAAACGACCTTCTTCTCGGCGTCCTTTGGCATCACCATCTCGTAATTCGGGAAGTTGCCGGAAAGTTTTCTGGTGATCAGCAGACGGCCTTCCAGTTCGAAGTAGATATGGTTATCGTCCTCACCGAACGAGACCTCTTCGTCGGAGTCGCGGGAGATCTTGACCAATTCAAGCAGGGCCTTCTTGGGGATCAGGGTATCGATCGAGCCGCCGGCGTCGCTCGAAAGCGGCAATTCCACAAATGCAAGCCGATGGCCGTCCGTAGTCACCATCCTCGCTCTCCCGTCGGCGACGATAAATTTAGCTCCCGAGAGTGTGAATCTCGACTGTTCGTTCGTAATGGCGAACGCCGTGTGCTGGATGAAGTAATTAAAGACGCCGGCGGGAAGTTTGAGCGGAGCCGACTTGAAGATCGGGATCTCAGGGAACTGTTCTTTGGCCACGCCGGCCAACCGGAACTTTCCCCTTCCGCACGTGACCACGACCCAGTCGTTCTCGTCCTTTTTGAACTTTACGTCCTCGCCGGTAAGGAGCCGCGAGAGATCGAACAATTTCCTGGCCTGGACGCACATCGCACCTGCGCTCTTGATCTCCGCATCCGCGTCGCACCTTATCGTCACATCAAGATCGGTGCCGACGATCCTGATCGAGTTTTCGCCGATGCTCTCGATCAGGATGTTTGACAGTACCGGGATCGTGCTCTTTCTCTCGACTACTCCCTGGACGTACCCTAACACCTCGGTCAATGTGCTCTGCTTGATGTGAAACTCCATCGTAAACGCTCCTTTACTTGAAATTGTTGCCGGCTTTGCGGCTGCCCCCTCTCGTTTTCTTAATTCTATTAGATCAATTCTATTAGATTTCTATCCAGTACAAGTAGTAGGGCCTGTGAGAAAGTGAAAAACCCTCCCGGACGTCGATAAAACCAAGCAATTTATTCCCACATGGATTGTGGAAAGTTTGTGGAAATCAAGGTCCTCCGGTGGAAAGATCGTTCGTGTACGCAAATCCGTGAGAATCCACATGCCGCCCGGTCCATGAAATGGTGGAAATGTGGAAAATTTTCGTTAAATCTTGTAAACAAAGGATTTAGTTTCGGACCAATAATGTTGGTGCTGTGGAAAGTCATAACTGAAGGATTCGCCGAAAATCTCCTAACTAGCTGCAAAGATTGTCAATTAGCTCGCTGACGGTCTTGTGGAAATCGCGATGCTCGTTCACGAGGCCATCGATCTTCTCGAAAGAATGCATAACGGTGGTGTGATGCTTGCCTCCGAACTCGCGGCCGATCTCAGGATAGCTGTGCTTTGTAAGCCTCTTACACAAATACATCGCCACCTGCCGCGGCACGGCGATAGCTCGCGAGTTGTTCTTGGACTTCAGTTCCTCGACCGTTAATTTATAATGCGAAGCGACCGTCCGAGCGATCCGTTCCATCGTAAGGCCTTCGGGACGCTCGCTGTCGATAACGTTTTTCAAGGCGTCCTGCGCGAGCATCTTCGAAATGGGCAACCCGCGGAGGCTCGAGATCGCAACCAACCTGACCAGCGAGCCCTCAAGTTCCCGCACATTGCTTCGTATCTTGTTTGCAATATAAATGGCGATGTCGTCCGGAAGATCGACGCCGTCAAGGTCTGCTTTCCGTTTGAGGATCGCGACCTTTGTTTCCAGGTCCGGAGGCAGGATGTCAGCGATCAGGCCCCATTCAAATCGCGAATGCAGCCGCTCCTGCAGGGTAGGGATCTCGCGGGGCGGGCAGTCCGATGAGATGACGATCTGCTTCTGGTCGTTATGGAGGGCATTGAAAGTGTGAAAAAACTCTTCCTGGGTTCTTTCCTTACCCGCCAGGAACTGGATGTCGTCCATTAGCAGCACGTCGATCGACCTGTATTTGTCGCGGAAACTGTGTGTCGAGTCGTACCGGATCGCGTTGATCAACTCGTTCATGAATTTCTCGGACGAAACATAAGAAACGCGGGTATAACGATCTCGTTTTTTTATTTCGTGGCCGATCGCGTGCATCAGGTGAGTTTTGCCGAGCCCGACCCCCCCGTAGATGAACAGCGGGTTGTATGTCTTTCCGGGCGTGTCAGTCACACTAAGTGCGGCTGCGTGGGCAAACTGATTCGACGTACCAACGACAAATTTATCGAAAGTGTATTTCGGGTTCAGCGAATGTTCGAACGGATCGGTCCCTTTCGTCCGGTCTGGGGAACCGAACGGTTTGCGGTCCGCAACCGTTGCGGGGGTGTGTGTGTTGACAATGAATTCATCCTCGACGTCCATCGAAAACCGGTCTTCATCGTTTTCGTTCTCGTCGATCAGCCACTCGATCTTGACGCCGTCAAGGCCAAGTTCAGCAAGTGCGGCCCGCAGATCGTCCGCGTAGTAAAGTTCAAGCCAGTCGCTGGTGATCTGACCCGCACGCAGCTTAAGCGTACCGCTCTCCTCAAGGAATTCATCGAAATGGACCGGCCGAAACCAGGAATCGACAATGTGCTTATTAAGGCGCCTCTCGACCAGTAGAATAATCTCGGCCCAAATGTCAGACTTTTTAACGGATGCTTCCACCAAGAACTCCAGTATACGTGCCCGCAGGCGACGTTCAGTGTTCTCGAAAATGCAGGAATGCAGTTAGGATCTAAGATCGGCTCGGGCTGATCGGGTGAATGGGTTTCAGTCGCCCGGAACCTGAAGACGGGCTTCGCCCGAAAGTTTTCCACAGTTTTTTCCACAACCATGTGGAAATCATCGAAAAACTTAAAGCTTTACTTCAAGTTGTTTGTTTACAACAGTTTAGAAGAATCCCGCATTATCGAAACGGGTCTCAGACTATCACACTGAAACTGCCAGCGCAAGGAGAAATCCACAATAAATCTAGGCGACATTACAGCAATGTTAAGGCCCTTGAATTGCAATAATTTGCGTCCAAAATTGACGCCCGGCGACCTCCGATCCAGGGCCCGGTACGGGAAAAAACAAGCAAAAAAATTTCAATTTTTTACTCGCCCGATAACTTTCTTTTTTATGAAACTGCAACGGCCGGCGTGTGGCCGGCCGTTCGAAACCAGATCCGAGGATCGTTCTAGTCGCCTTCGATCGAGCTGGCGCCGCGTGACTTCTTCTCGACGCTCTTCGGGCTGCCCGTATATTTGACCCGGCTAGCTCCGGACGCCTTAGCTTGAAGATTGCCGGTAGCAAATGTTTCAACCGAACTTGCACCGCTCGCCTCGACGTTTGCGTCTTCGGTCTTCAGACCGCCCGCGAACACTTTGCTGGCCCCACTGACATCGACGAAAAGTCGCGATGTCTCACCGTTGATCGTGATCTTAGAAGCTCCGCTGACGTCTACACGCATTTCTTCGTTCTTTGAATCCTTAAGATCGACCCGCGAAACCCCCGAAGCATCGATCCGGTTGATGTCGGGTGCTGAGATCCTTATTTTCAAACCGTTTCCGCTTGAGATCCGCTTTTCCGTTTCGATGTGAAGCACCCCGTCCCGCACCTCGGTTTTTATCAACGGAACGAGATTGTCATCGGCTTCCACCTCAACAAAAAAATCTTTCTGCGCGACTATCTCGACGTTAAAGACCCCGCCCACGTCGACACCGTTGAAATCCCGGACGTCGCGGGTCTCAGTGGCAATCCGGCCAGAGCCTTTTACCTTATTACCAAAAGAGAAACTGAAAAACGGTCGTGCTGCTTCGCCCACCGAAAAGAAGCCGGTAACCAGAATGCCGACGACGATAGCTGCAATAAAAATTAAGATTCCGAACTTCTTCATAAATGCCTCCGAAAGAATAGCTGTTTAGCGAAACGTACGCCGGCGATAGAAAGTTCAAAATATTTGACGAAACAAAAAAGGGACGCGCCCCTTGCGAACGCGTCCGCTCTATTGCTGCGTTGATCAGGTCAGGCTATTTCCGGCAGTAGCCTTCAGAGCCCTTGGTTATCATTACGCAGTCCTTCTCGCCGCCCGGCCATTTCAACCCGGTTTCTTCGGGCGTTGCGAGCCTGGCGGTCTCGACCTTTTCCTTGCGCTTGAATTCGATCGTATCGCCCTTTGCGGTACCTTCGAACGATTCGACCTTCTTGTCGCGTCCCGTGATCTCGACCTTGAACTTATCACCGGTCTTGGTGATGGTCATCGACGAACCGTCTGGACCCGGCCAGACGCCTTCAAACGAAGCGGCCTTTGCCGCCGGCCCATTCGGGTTGGCCGCCGGCGACGCGGCCGGTGATCCTGCCGGAGAACTCGTGGCTGCGGGTGAGGCCGCCGGCGAATTCGGGGCTGTATTGGGTTTAACGGGCGTTGTCGGTTCACAAGCCGCTAAAGCGATCGCTAAAACTGAGAACAGTAAAGTTAAAACTGATCTTCTCATTTTGTTTACCTCTATTTCTTGTTGTTTCGCGGATCTTTCCCGGCCGTCGACAACAACGATCGGCCTCCGCATTCCAAACAGACACAGCCGGAATGTTCTGTCCGGATCCCGGCTCTTTGCGGGCTCGGAAAGTTGAAAGCCTTCAAGATCCGAGTCCGGTCGAACAACGCTGCGTCCGAATGAACGTTCGACACGAAGTTTCTTGCACCATTTCTGTTGAGGATAAGAAATATTTCATTGGCAACCGAAGCCGTTGCCTTGGGACGGCCGATCCTTAGTTTGACGCGTGCGAATCTTCGCAGATAAGATTCTGGGTCAGTGGCTCTTTCCGAGTCCCCGCTTCAGAAGAATATTCGTATGAAGACACTTGCGGCACCAGCAATACTGTTCACCGTTCTGGCGTTCTGCAATTTGCCGAACGAGCGAAATTCGACATCGAACTCGAATGATCCGAACCCTCCGTCGAATACCGCCGAGCCGGCCGCCTTGGACCGCGAAGGTGCGAAGAACGAGCTTCTACGCCTCATTAACGAGATCGCGGACGCTGCTGCCGAAGGCGATCGGACATTGCTGGACGATCGGACGACCGACGATTTTCAGTTGACCGATGTTGAAGGCAGAGTGCTGGACAAACAGAAGGCACTCGCCGAGGTGAGAAAGGAAACGTCGATCAAATCGTGGGTGATCACCGAAGCGGAACTCCGCTCGTTGACCGACGATTCCGCGGTTATGACATTCTTGATCACCCTTACGGGTACGAACAACAAGGTCGTGAAGGCCAGGGTCACTGACACTTTCTCTAAGATTGATGGCCGCTGGCTCCTTAAGTCCGAACAGCAGACGCTATTGCGTTGACGCGGCCCGCTATCAGCACATTAGAAAGATGGCTGTGATCTTGGTCAATTTGCCGTTTCTAAATGTGAAGTGGGTGTTTCCCGGGCTGTCGTCAGTCATTTCGTAGTACCAAACCGACAGCTTTGTTCGTTGATCGGGTTCCTGGGCGTCCGGTTTGCCGAATCTTGCCCTTACCGTCCCGGACGATTGTCCGACCCGCACCCCTGACACGGGCCAGGCGGCTGAGGTTACCTCGATCCGGCCGACCGTGAACCTGGACCTATCACTTGGGTCGTCCCAAAGGGTGATGACAGCTCCGCGATACCGCATCGTTAACTCGGTTCCGCCGACACAGGGCTCGGCTTCCCGCCGTTCTTGCGACAATGGCTTACCAAACCGGGCCCGGACCTCATTCTGTGTTGCCCCGAGCCTGACACCGTTCACCGTCGGCCCCTCTTTCAGTGGGGTTTGGGCCGTCAAAGAGCATGCCGGAAGCAGCAGAATTGCGAAAAGAAGAAGGGTCTTCATAAGGGGGATGACGTAATTGAAGAAGAAAAATTGCTCATCAACGCGAAAATGCGAAGTAGGCCCAGACGGCCTGGCCGAGCCCTAGTATGAATCCGAGGAGTGCGCCGAACAGCTCGATCTTTCGCAGGTGCTCTTTCGCGACCGAAAGTACCAGGGCCTCAAGCTTTTCGACGGGATAGGCGTTTATTTTTTCGCGGACGACCCCGCCCACGTCAAACTCGCGTATCGCTTCAGGCAGCTTTTCGCGGATCGCGGCCATGATCGTTTCGGCCAGAGAGTCGCTGGCGGCAACAAGCTTCTCTTCCGCAACAATATCGGTCAGCCGGCCGATGGGCTTCGCCAAGAGCCGGTCGATCTGATCGGCAAGGACCGAATTTATGATCTGCGACGTCTCGTCCCTGGCGAGTATGCTCATCAGGCCCTTTGAAAGCATGTTCTTGAGCTTCTCTTCCGATTCCGGATGCAGCGTCTGCATTATGGCGTCAAGGCTGTGCGGACGAAGGGTTTCCAGTGTGCTCGAGAGGTACTCTGAGATGGAATCCCTCATCTGTTCACCGCGGAGAAGTGATAGAACCGACCGGACGATCTGGTCGTTCAGCCGTGAAAGCTGGTCGGGCGCGATCTTGCCGACCACCTCGGTCAACGGCCGCTCCATGGTGTTATTTATACTTTGATCGATAAAATTGCGGGCCTCATCGGCGAAAAAGTCGCCCTTTAAGGTCTCTTCGATCCGTCGCGGCAGGCTCTCGTTGACCAGATCGTCAACTTCCCCGAGGAGGTTTTCGCGAGAGACAAAGATCTTCTTAAAGAACGGGAGCCCTTCGTAATATTCGTGGACCTCGTGCTTTATCAACGCCCCGATCTGATTTCGAGTGCGTTCCTCGGCCGCTAACTCCGTCAGGCGGTGTACGACAGGCTGGATCTGTTCGGCCGCCTTTTCTTTCAGCAGCAACACCGCATCATCCGTAAACAGAGAGCCGACGGGCGTTTCGGTGTTCACGATCTCGTCGACCCGGCGGCTTACGAACTCGCGGACTTTTGTCTCAAGCGACGGCGACGCGATCGCGGAACCGATCCGATCTTCCAGAAAATCGACGATATTCGCAAAACTGGCCTCGTCGATCAGTTCTGACGCCCGCTGAGAAAGGAACTCGTCGACACGACGGGTGACAAAACCGCGGATCGCTTCAAGCGACTCATCGCTCTTGAGGACGGCCTCGATATGCTCGGCAACTCTCAACTGAAGCCCCGTAAGCGCATCCAAAACGGGGACCCTAACCGTAGCGGGAAGCGTATCGATCAAGGACGGCCACTCACGCGAGACCAAGTCTTCCACGTACGAATCCACAACCGCCCTTATCTTCTTCCGGAGAAAATCCTTGCCCAACAGTTCGTCCATGATCGTCTCCTGTGAGACAAGTTCGTCGCCGACGGCCTTTCCGATGGCATTTGCCAGCCTTTCACGGTGCCGCGGGATCATTCCCTGTGGAAATAACGGGATACCCAGCAGCTTGAACGGCCGACGCGGACGGAAGAGCATCCGCACCGCAAGCCAGGCGCCGACGTATCCATGAACGGTAGCAAAAATTATCAGAAGGGCAATCTTGACCCAAAGGTTCGAAAGGAGGGGCGTGAAAAAGTCGGCAATTTCCTGCAGAAATTCCATCGGTCATTAGAAACGCCGGCTCTGCGTTAAAGTTCTCGTCCGCAGCCGCCGATAAAGCATGTGCCGGACCCAGCCGAAGTCGTCAAAACACTTGGAAGCCCTTGGAACGAAGGCAAAAATCGGAAAACTCACTCAGCCAGGCATGACTTACGCTATAGTTCTTCCACTGCTCGTCCTCGTCCTTGAATAGCGTCATATCGTCTGGCTCTGCGGTGATAGTGCCGTCGGCATAGATCCTCTTGTCAGGCTCGAGCCTGGGCAATATCTCCTGCCGCAGCCGGCTGCCGATCAGATGGGCCTCTTCCATCTCCAGTTTAACGCCGGTTGCGTTATATCCCATCTGTCTGATCTTGCCTTCGCTGATCACGTCGAAACCGCGGATCAGTTCGACGGCGGTTTTCCATTTCCAAACGTTGGCATTGAATTCGTGGTTCTCCGAACCGAGATCATGGAGTGTGAAGCTCATATTGGTTGCAAATATAAGATCGACCTGGATCGCCCCCGCAAAAAAATGCTAAACGCTGAGGATGCGGCAAGTCAATAAATGTAGGCAGGTTTCACGGCCCACTGCGGCTGATGTTAGATTTGAGTTGACTCTGAGGTCGAAATGAACGACGAAGTCCCATTCAGGATAATAGTCGAGGAACCAATGACCGGCGTCACAATGAAGGTTCAACAAGGCAAGGACGGCCTGCTCGAACCTTCGACTTCGACGCCGGGCCGTATCATCTTTGATCTTCATCTCAGGACCGACCTGAGCTCAGGCGTTCCCAATTTCCTTGGGCCCTTTGCTCAAGGCCCGAAGGGCTCGCGATTCATTTATCTGAACTCCGGGAAATATGCCGGTCAGTTCGACACCTTTTGGGCACGACGTGCGAAGCTCGGTCTTGGTTCGGTGACCGCAGAAATGGTCAGGGAAATACTGGACAACCCCGGTTCTCGATTGGAGACGGTATTGAATGGCACTGGTGCTGACGGCGGCCCTGTCTGTGCGAGTGTTAAGGGCCTGGTGTGGAAGGTTTCCAAATGAACACAACCGCCTACCTTGCAAGGATCGGCTTATTGCCCGATCATCTTGAGCCGAACGAAGAGGTGCTGCGGTTGATTCAGCGGAAACACCTGCTCTCGGTGCCATTCGAGAATCTCGACATCCACTGGGAAAGGCCGATAGTTCTCGATGTAAACCGGTTCTTCGAGAAGATCGTAACCAACCGCCGCGGCGGATTCTGCTACGAATTAAACGGGCTGTTCAACGAACTTTTGAGGTCGATCGGTTATCAAACCAGATTGCTCTCGGCGCGTGTCTTCAACGGCACCGATTACGGGCCGGAATTCGATCACGCATTAATTGTCGTAACTATTGGCGATGACGAGTACCTGACTGACGTCGGTTTCGGCGATTTCACGGCCGAACCCCTCCGATTCAGCCTCGCCGTCGAGCAGCACGACCCGGCCGGCATTTTTGTGGTGCGAAGATTTGATGATGAATATTTCGAAGTTGCGAAACGCGACGGCAATAGTTGGAAAAGTCAGTACATTTTTAAGGATATAGCCCGCGAATTGGTCGATTTCACCGAAATGTGTGATTTTCAGCAGTATTCACCCGATTCGCATTTCAAGAAAGGAAAGGTCTGCTCGATCCTAACTGAAAACGGACGAAAGACCCTCACCGACAAGAAGTTTATCGTTTCGACAGCGGTTGGAGACAAAAAGGAATCAGAAGCGGGTGATGAAAAGTTCGATTTACTGTTGATTACTGAATTCAGGATAGATGCTCGGAAATTCGGCGACAAGAGTCTAAAGGAGGCTGAGGTCCCTTAGTGATAAGCTTATGGAAGACTTATCATTCGAAAACGATGACCCGATCCATTTCATACGCCGACGCCGGCGTTTCCATTGATAACGCGAACCGTGCGGTGGCGAAGATACGCGAATATGCCCGTTCGACGTTCAATGAACGTACGCTGACCGAGATCGGCAGCTTCGGCGGGATGTTCTCTGGCGCTTTCCCTGATATGGCCGAGCCGATCCTCGTGGCTTCGGCCGACGGCGTCGGGACCAAGCTGAAGCTTGCTTTCGAAACCGGCATCCATAACACAGTCGGCGCGGACCTGGTCAATCATTGTGTCAACGACATCCTTGTCCAGGGCGCCCGTCCGCTTTTCTTTCTGGATTATTTCGCGACCGGAAAGCTCGAGCCGGACGTGACCGCCTCGGTAGTCGAAGGCATGTCCCGGGCGTGCAGGGAGAACGGCTGTGTCCTGCTCGGAGGCGAAACGGCCGAAATGCCGGACTTTTATCCTCCGGGTGAGTACGACCTTGCCGGGTTTATCGTCGGTGTGGTCGACAAAAAGAACGTTATTGACGGAAAACGGATCGAGCCGGGTGATGTCGTTCTCGGTTTGCCATCAAACGGTCTTCAGACCAACGGATATTCACTCGCACGAAAACTATTTTTTGAGATCGGTAATTACAAAGTGGATACTTTTGTCGACGAGTTAGGCATGACCGCCGGCGAAGCTCTGCTTGCCACTCACCAAAGTTTCCTGCAGCAAATCGGTCCGCTCCTCGATCAACGAGCTGACGACGGCGCTCCTCTCATAAAGGGCCTCGCACATATCACCGGCGGCGGTTTTCTTGAGAACATCCCGCGCATCCTGCCCGAAGGCGTCTCGGTCGAGATCGACCGCGGCTCCTGGCCCGAACCCCCGATCTTCGGCCTAATGCAGAGCCTTGGAAATGTTTCGGATCAGGAAATGTTCCGCACATTCAATATGGGCATCGGGATGGTCGCCGTTTGTTCAGCCTCGGATAAGAGATCGCTTACCGATCTGATTGGAACCTGCGTCGAGATCGGTTCAGTCGTTGCGGGGAATGGAGAGGTTTCGATCAATTGGAAATGAAGATCGGCATCCTCATCTCTGGCCGCGGATCGAACATGGTCGCGTTGGTTGACGCCGTGAAAAGCGGCGAAATTCCGAACAGCGAGGTTGTTGTCGTGATCAGTGACAAGAAGGATGCGGCGGGTTTGGAAAAGGCTCGCACCCGGGGCGTTAGGGCGCTCGTGATTGGAAGGAAGGGCCTTTCTCGTGAAGAGCACGACGCTCAGATCGTCGCCGAATTGAAAGATCGTGATGTCGACCTTGTTTGCCTGGGAGGTTATATGCGACTGCTATCGCCCTTGTTCGTACGAGCGTTCCCCGGCCGGATAGTTAACATCCACCCGAGTTTGCTCCCGGCGTATCCTGGCCTCAACGTTCACGAACGCGTTCTCGCGGCGGGTGAAACGCGATCAGGGTGCACCGTGCATTATGTCGACGAAGGGCTGGACAGCGGGCCGGTGATCCTGCAGCGTGAAGTACCTGTCTTTGCGGGCGATACGCCAGAATCGCTAGCCGCCCGCGTTCTCGAACAGGAACATTCTCTGTACGTGGAAGCGATAAAGACGCTAGCCGGGAACACATCAACTTCCAACAGTTCCTCTTGAAGTCTCTTACCCGAAGAGATTCCTCGGAGCCGGACTCCGCACTCAGCGACCTAATTTGACCGAGGCGCGCGCCGCGGCTGACGCGTCGGTGAAAAATGCCGGAGCCTTCCCAAAGAAATTCAGCCTAACTGAACATTAGGTGGGGTTGGTCTTTACCACTTTCGCGGTTTTTTCGGCGGATCTCTTTTTTGATCTTTTTCGGGCTTTGCTCGACGTGGCGTCATCGTCTTCGTCATCTAACTCTGCCTGGAGTACGTCACCCGTTACCGCGTCGATCTCGACATCCCAGACCTTGCCGTCGGCATCCCGGATATCGAACGCGTACTGGAGCCTACCTTTTTCTTTTTCGAGCTCCTCATCGATCACACGCCCGTTTACGCGTCCGATCGCGATGGTTCGGGCTTCCTCGATACTCAGCTTTACTCGCTGCTTATCCTCGACACTAAGGTCCACGTCGTCATCATCGTCCTCGCGTTCCACCTTTTTTGGGCTGTCTTTATCATCCTGTGCATTGGCAGCAACCGGAACCAGTGCGACAACAGTTCCGAAAGCGAAAACGACAAAAAGCGTTCTTATTAGCGAACTCAAATTCATTTGAATCACCTCTCTGAAACTTCCATATCTCAACATTTGCGCCTAAATCTATTCCTCATGTGCAGAGTTGTCAATAGCCAATTTGACCGTGTGAAACCTTTGACACGGAGGGCCAATCTACGTAAACTTGAAGTTTTCACTTTCGGGTGAAAGCCCATGGAGAGCAATTATGCCGCAGAGAACATTTCAACCAAACAACCGCCGCCGCGCGAAAAAGCACGGTTTCAGGGCGAGGATGGCAACGAAGAACGGGCGCGCCGTCCTGAAACGACGCCGGGCAAAAGGCCGCAAGCGCCTGACCGTTCAGCATTACTAGGCTTTTCGCTGCCGAAGGAAGCCCGGCTCCGCAAACGGGCCGAGTTTCTGGCCGTTTACGAAAAAGGAAAGCGCTTTGAAGGCCGTTTGATGACGGTTTTCATTTTGCCTTCCGAACAGTCTTTGAACCGCGTTGGCGTTACAGCGACAAAGAAAGCGATCGGCACGAAGGCGCACGACCGAAACCGCGCAAAACGCCTTCTTCGGGAAGCCTTTCGCTTGAGCAGGAACGAAATCGACTCGGTCGGCGTATCTTTTGATTGGGTCCTTAACGCAAGGCGAAGCATCCTTCCGCGAAAGTTAAAGGATGTGATCGACGACCTGGGCCAGATCGTTTCGCGAATACGGACGGATGTCTCAAGGAAGCGGGGTTCTCGGAGTGCCGAGATCGGCGAAGAGTGAGCCGGAGGCGGCCGATTCTTATAAGTCGGACACGCAACGACCAAAGAAAGCAAAAGTATAATGAAGTTCTTGGTCATCGATCTTCTGGGATTCTACAAGGCAATAGTCTCGCCTTTTATCCCGCCCGCGTGTCGATTTGAGCCTACCTGTTCCGAATACGCTATGGAGGCCGTTGCAAAACATGGAGCGGCTCGGGGTTCCTGGATGGCGCTAAAGCGATTGCTTCGATGCCAGCCATTTTGTGCCGGCGGACACGACCCGGTGCATTGATCGAGGATCCGGGTTCGAGGCCAGCGGACCTCGGCCGCCCGGCTAGATAGAGAGTTTCGCAATGGACTGCGTTGAACGAGATTAGCAGTCGACAATCCGCAATCCGAAATTAGATGGTGGATCAACAGGATAAACAGGGCCAGAGCCGATTCTTAATTGCAGCACTGCTGTCAATGGTCGTTCTTTTCGCCTGGTCTTACTTCTTCGCGCCGACCAAACCACCCGAGAACAGCAATACAGCGGCAACGGCTGCAAATACGGCCGAAACGCTTCCGGCCCAAGCCCCGGCCCAGCCTGCACCGGTTCCGCAAGCGCCCGCTTCTGCTCCGGATAACATCCCGGCGCGGACAGTTCGGATCAAATCACCGCTCTATGACGTAACGCTCGATTCCAAGGGTGCCGTTGCGACGAGTTGGATCTTGTTGCGAAATCGCACGCCCAAGGGCGATTCACCCATTTATGCCGATGGTTCGAACGGCAACGAGCAAAAGCCGCTTCAGTTGATCTCGCAGAAGGCATTGGAACAGGAGCCGCGTGAAGTCCCGTTTCGATTGTTCTTTGCCGATCAGAACCTAACGACACTCGCCAACGGCCGAAATTACCAGATCTCTGCTGCCGAGAATGAGATCGAACTAGGTGAAGGCGACGAGCGAGAGATCGTCTTTACGCTTACGGATCCGAACGGTGTTGAGATCAAGAAGGCATTTGTTTTTCGCGGCAACTCGTATGTAGCCGATCTGGCAGTGACCGCAATCCAGAACGGCCAGTCCTTACCGAACGCGAAACTGGCCCTCGGTGCTAGCATCGGCGACCACGCGATCAACCACCACGGTTTCTATCACATTGAATCCGAGACGGTTGCTATTGTTGATGGGGAGATCAAGCGACATCAAGGTTATTACTCGTTTACTTACGACGCCAATAATCAGGCCTCGCTTGCGGATCAGGGTTCCGTGGATTGGGCCGGCGTTGGCGATGCTTACTTTGCGATGGCGGCGATCCCCGCATCGCCACAGCAAAACATTGAATACAGGGCCTATAAATACGATGTTGAGACACAGCCTTTTTTCCCAAGTATTTGGCGATGGGCGATACGGAGCCCTGAAACGAAAGAAACCAGGCACCTCGTCACAGCATTTGTTCCGGTAACGACGGACGGTTCCGCGACGAAGGTATATACGGGGACAAAAGACTATTTTCTGCTCAGTGAATTAAGCGGCGATTCCCTTTTTAGTGAACCGAACGGAAATTTGAAGGGTGCGGACGGGCGCGCCGTTTCTCTTGTCGATCTGATAAATTTCAGCAACTACCGCCCGATCAGATTTTTTGTAAAACCGCTGTCGATCCCCATCCTGCATGCATTAAACTTTTTCAACACGATCGCGGCAAATTACGGCGTCGCGATCATTATCTTTACCTTCCTGTTCTATTCGCTGCTGTTTCCGTTGAGGTGGAAGCAGTCGAAATCGTTCAAGAAGGCTTCTTCCAACGCTCCGAAAATGCAGGAGCTTCAGAAGAAGATCAAGGACATGCAGGCAAAGGGCGTCCCGACAGACGATCCCCGAATGCGCGAATTGCAGATGCAGCAGCTTAGGCTGACTAAGGACGCTTTGCCGATCGGGGGATGTCTTCCGATGCTGCTTCAGTTCCCGCTTCTGTTTGCGTTCTACACCGCGATCACGATCGCCCTTGATGCCCGCCAGGCATCGTTCATGTGGATCCCAGACCTATCCGGCGCCGATCCATGGCACCTGCTTGAATTCGGTTTCGCGATCTCGATGGTCCTGGCGATGAAATTCACGCCGACCACGGCCGCAGTCACGCCCGAGCAGCAGATGCAGCAGAAAATGATGACCTGGCTGATGCCGGTAATGATGCTGTGGGTGATGTGGACCGCACCGGCCGGTTTGCTGCTCTATTGGTTCTTCGGAAACATCGTTAGCTTTGGCCAGCAGATGCTGATCAACCGTCTGAATAAAACGAACGAGCCGCCGGCGGCAGAAGTGGTAGAATCGGTGCCGAAAAGCGCGAAGAAGGTAAAGCCGAAGTTGAGTACTTCATAAGCTCAACAGGCTTCCAGCCTGTTGCGACAGCAGCCCGGAAAGTCTGCTGCAAACGAATATGACCGAAACCTGCGAAAACGCTGAAAAATTTCTGGCCGATCTGATAAAAGATCTCGGCCTGGAGCTCAGTGTTTCCGCTGAGATGACCGATGAAGGCTGCATGCTTGACCTACAGGGTGAGGACTCACATTTTGCCCATGCAGAGAACGGCGAGCTCCTCGATGCATTTGAGACCATCCTCTTCCAGGTCTATGGACGGCAACTCGACCGCCAGCATCGGTTCATAGTTGATGCCGACGCGTATAGAAAGACCAGGAAAAAAGAGCTACAGGCGATGGCGCGTTTCGCCGGCGACCAGGTAAGAAAGAGCGGCCGGCCCTTCACCTTTGGGGTCCTGAATTCTACAGAACGCCGCATTATCCACACAACGCTTCAAACCGAAGAGGACCTGGCCAGCGAATCGGTCGGGGAAGGCCGCGACCGCCGGCTGCAGGTCCGATTGAAGTAGATCTTCTCCACTTAGGCAAAAAGACAAAGAATCAACCGGAGAATTGAGGACCCACCTCATCTGTCTAACTTTGTGCCATTGTGTTAAAGCTTTTCTATGGCCGACACCATCATCGCACTTGCAACACCGGCCGGCCGCAGCGGAATAGGCGTGGTGAGATTGAGCGGTACGGACAGCCTTTCGTTTTCGGCTCGTTTGTGCGGCGAGCGGAGTGTTGATCCAGAGCCCAGATATTCTCATCTCAAGAGCCTTGTCGATTTTGAAAGCGGTGAAGTGATCGATGAAGCCATCGTCACTTATTTCAAAGCACCTCATTCGTTCACTGGCGAGGATGTGGTCGAGATAAGCTGCCATGGATCGCCTGTGCTGCTTCGGCAAGTGATCGATTCATGTCTGAAGCTTGGTGCAAGGCTGGCCGAACCAGGCGAATTCACCCTGCGTGCATTGTCGAACGGTCGAATGGACCTTGCCGAGGCCGAGGCGGTCCGCGACCTGATCGACGCTCAAACTGCGGCCGCAGCTCGGCAGGCCGTGCGGCAGATGCGCGGCGAGTTTTCTCATAAACTGCAGCCGATCAAAGATGAATTGCTCAATTCAATTGTCGTGCTTGAGTCTGCCCTCGAGTTCGTAGAGGACGATTTGCCCGAGGTGCAGGCGGCGGGGCTCAGAGACAAGCTATCGGGCATTGCTGCAGATATCGGCATGATTTCAGCGACATTTAAGGCCGGAAAGTTGATCCGAGACGGGCTGCGTGTCACCCTAGTCGGCCGGCCGAACGTTGGTAAGTCTAGCCTTTTCAATGCCTTACTTGGTTCGGACAGAGCTATCGTCACCGAGATCCCGGGCACGACCCGTGACCATATCCACGAACGGTTCGTTGTGAACGACATTCCCGTATCGCTTATCGATACGGCCGGCTTGCGTGAGACCGATGACATCGTCGAAAGCATCGGCGTGGAACGCTCGAGAAGGGTGATCGCCGATGCCGACTTGGTGATGGTGATGATCGATTCGTCAGAAGAAATTTCGGAAGACGATCTGCAGATCCTTGAATCGGTAAGAGATATTCCCCATATCGTTGTTATTAACAAGATCGATAAGGTCGAAACTGAAGACGTCAAACGGTCCATCCAGAAGATCAAAACGTCATCGCCGGGCGCACCATTCGAATTTGCCACCGTATCAGCGAAATTGGGAATGGGCATCGACGACCTAAAGCGCGCGATCGTTGATCGCTTTGCCGCCGACAACAAAGGCAATTCCGGTTTCCTCGTTACGGATGCCCGTCATCACGACCTGCTTGTCCGCTCGCGAGCCGAAGTGTTGTCGTCTATTGAACTGCTCGATCAGAAAGCGAGCGAAGAAATTATTCTTATCGGCCTCCATAATGCACTTCGCTACCTTGGACAAATAACCGGCGAGACGACTACGGAAGACATTCTCACACGCATCTTTTCGACATTCTGCATCGGAAAGTGAGACGCACAAACTAACGATAACGATCCACAAATAATCTAACAATAAATCATCTGAAATCAATCTTTACGAGCAACTGAGCATCCCTCGTTTCTTGTCGCTAGTTCGATTTGGTTTGCAATTTTTTGTATCTCCGTTGTATCTTCTAAGTCTGAGATACAAATGAAGAGGTGTTTTGGCTAAATTATGCTACATGCAGCTACAACCAGCTACATTAAGCTACATACAGCTACAACATCTCTAACATTCGATACTTTTCGGTTCTCGTTCTTCGGATGAGCTCAAATTTGCGCCTAACTCGGATCTGCGAACATTGCGGCGACCAATTCATCGCCCGGACCTCGGTTACCAAATTCTGCGGGCAGCCGTGTGCATCGAGGGCTTACAAAGCAAGGTTCCGAAAGCGCGCAGTTGAAAGAAGTGACGAAGAAACCATTTCTCGATTCACTATCCCTATTGTTGCCCTTCAGGCTCAGAACTACTTGAGTGTTCGGGACGTTTGCTCGCTTCTTGGCGTGAGTCGATGGACCATCTATCGGGTGGCGGAATCCGGACGGCTTCCCATGGCCCGTTTAGGGCGGAGAATAGTGATCAAGAAAGACGATATCGAAAGGCTTTTTCCGAGGTAGCCAAAGAGCAAGGGACATGATCAAAGTATTTCTTCGAGAAAAGAAACTAAAGCACGGCAAACGCGGCCTGTACCTAGACTATTATCCGCCGATCTTTGACCGCGATACACAAAAACAAACGCGTCGGGAGCATTTACGGCTGTATGTTTTTGAGAAGCCCAAGAGCGAGTTGGAGCGAGAACATAACAAAGAGACGAGAATTCTTGCCGAAAGCATTAAGTCCCGCCGGCAACTCGAGGTCCAGGCTGGCAGCTATGGCTTCGCCGCTTCAGATAACCGACGAAAGGATTTTCTGGATTTCTTTGAAAAACTGGCCAATACAAAGCTCCGGGGATCGAAGAGCAATTATGATAACTGGCGTTCGGTTCTTCAGTATCTAAAGGAATTTACGGGTGATGCATGTCGATTTGGAGACGTCGACGAAAAGTTCTGTAAGGATTTCAAAGACTATTTGCTTGATGCCGACCGAATCTCTCAGAACTCGGCGGCAGGGTACTTCGACAAATTCAAGTCGGCGGTCCGGCAAGCTTTTGAGGATAAACTCTTGCCAGAAAATCCCGCTCGCAAGGTCAAATCTATCAAAACAATAGAGACCCAACGCGAGTTTCTTACACTCTCCGAACTCAAGAAGCTGGCCGAAACTCCTTTTCGATACGACGACCTTCGTCGAGCAGCACTCTTTTCGGCTCTGACAGGCCTGCGATACTCAGACATCTCGAAGTTGATCTGGTCAGAGATCCAAACAAGCGATGAGAATGGTCACTATATCCGTTTCCGTCAGAAGAAAACCAAGGCGACCGAAACTCTCCCGATTTCAAGCGAAGCATTTGCCTTGCTAGGCGAACACGGGAGTCCGGAGGAAAGAATCTTCCCAGGCTTGGATTATTGGCAATGTTCATATATCAACGAATGGACAGATCGAGCCGGAATCGATCGCAAAATTACTTTTCACTCATTCCGTCACACGTATGCGACGCTTCAATTGACTTTGGGTACAGACATTTATACTTTGTCGAGATTGCTCGGGCACAAAAACTTGCAAACTACGCAGATCTACGCTCATATCGTCGACGAGAAGAAGCGCGAAGCCGTAGATCGCATCAAACTGGACGTTTTTTCAAATGCCGAGGAAAACGAATAACAAGAAGATAAAAGAGGAAACCAAGTCGACGGCTGCAGTTGACGCTACGATCGAACAAATTGCGGCGAATGAGGCGTCAACTCAGAGCTTTGCGACAGAAGCCGGCAGATATAACGAGCCCTTGTGGACAGACCGACTGGATGCATGCCTAACGGACGAGTTTCGCTACCAACTAAACGAAGTTTTGAACAAGACCGCCTGGCAAGACGTCAGGCACGGCCAGTGGGCCGATTCGTTAGCGTTTTTTGAATATTTTGACTTTCAGGTCAAGTTCATTAACCGGTGGAGTCAGTCTCCAACGAGATTGGAGAATCACCTTAATTCGCTGAATCCGACAAGAACTGAGATTTACAATACGGGTGGTACCGCCGAATATTTTGCGAGATTACATCTACCACTGGCCCGTCAACAGGTTTTCATACTCAACGCCTTGAGGCTAGTACTCGAAAATCGGGAACGTGCCGGGCCCGAACTTCGACGAGCCGGAAAGATCGTCTCGAGTCTTTTACACCGAAAGATCGGAGAGATGTATCGATTCTTAGCAAATCTCACGGGACAAACCGAGTGGGATGATCTAGCCAATCGCGTCGATGCAAGGCGGACGGTGTCCGACAAAGCGAACGAGGCAATCCGTTTTCTGGGTGAGATTCTGAGCACTGTCGGCCTGAGAAAGCCAGGCGATTGGCGGGAAACGCTGCTTTTTATGAGGAAACGGCGTGAATCACCTCCAAAATTCAGTGCTGACAACGTTCTTGTAAGTCAAAATGCGTTTAACGGCGATACTGTTTTAGAGCGCTATTGTGACTCCCTATTCCATGAGTGTAATCGACTACTCGCCTTAGTTTCCTTGGAGGGTCTTGAGCACGGGGCGGAAGAATCGATAAAAGAGGCCATGATCGATAATGAAGAAATGAATGAACAAGAAGAAGAAGCTCGCACCGATGGTGCAAAACACATTGTGGAAAGAAACGCGGAGCAGGTCTTTCTGGCTTTGGAGTTTATTTTGCGGCAGTTAAGGGCAACCGGATCTAACAAAGCAAAGGCCAAGGTAATGTCGTTCTTGTCCGGGTACAGCGCTGAAACTATGCGAAGAGGTTTCTCGGAAAACTCGGAATGGGAAAATCGTCGACAAAACCTCGTCTACGTTCGATCAATGTTCGAGAATGCCGGGATGACCAGTATGCGCAAAATTCTCGATGGCGAGATTGCAGAACTCAATAAATAAGGGAGCCGTCACGACCATTCACTTCAGGCCACTCTTACCACCCTACAAACCGCCCTACAAAAAACGTTATATCGATCAAAAACGACCACCACCTTAACTTACCAATAGCGTTCTCGAACCCCGCATATTCAGGCACTCTGGCTGATGTCCTCGAGGTTTATTGCAGTCCCTACAAACCTCCCTACACGTTGCGTTTTCGCTAGTTATTTATTGTCGATTTTCTGGTAGGTTCGTGCTGCGGGGAAAATCGTCATGAATGACACGATCACATTTATTCCGTTGTCGAAGAGAGACATTCAGACCCTGATCCGTAAAGAACTGGAACTCTTCTTTGCCGACCGGGTTGGTGTTGAAAACAGCGAAGACGAGATTGGCGGAGTCCCAATGGCAATGGAGGTAACTGGCCTCGCTAAAGCGACGATCTACGCAAAGGTGTCCGCACGGACAATTCCCCATCGAAAGCAAGGCAAAAAACTTTATTTCTCGCGAAAGGAATTATGCGGGTGGATCGATGCTGGGCGCAGAAGAACCCGGGCGGAGATCGCCGCGGAGGGAGCGGCCAATCCTGCTTACCTTCCTTGACCAAAAGACGCTCAGGCATACGTATGATTGAAACGATATTAGCGAGTCTCGAAGGGGTCCGAAAGATGAGGAATGGGTGGATGGCTCAGTGCCCGGCACATGATGACGGATCACCTTCGTTGAGCATTCGCGACACCGGCGAGAAGCTTCTCTTTTACTGCTTCGCTGGGTGCAGTTTTCGCGAGATCGCCGACGCTCTCGGGATCGGACCGCTGGAGCTCGACGGGGACATCACGGCGACGAAGGCCGGGCGGAAGATCGCGAAACTTTCGCGACGCTCTCACAAGCTCGAGGCCGCGTTCCTGGTCACAGACTACGGACTTTCACCGGCGACGGCTTGGAAGCTAGTTTGCGAACGCTTGAAACGGATGCGGCTGCCAGAGGTCCAGGAACACTTGAAACGTACCCGCGGCAAGGAGGGCAACGTCCTCGACTATTTCACCGTCGAGATCGGCCTGGACCGTTCGGTTGCCGTCGAGCTTGAGCGCCGATACAAGGGAGGCGACGATGCGGGACGGTGATGTTAACAAAGCGGTGCTCAGGGACCTTGCAGCGGCCGAAATCGACCCGGTCCCGTTGCCGGAATTGCGACCGGTGCCTCGCCTTGACGTGGAGATGCTGCCGGGCCCGTTTCGTGAGTGGCTTTCAGATATTAGCCGCCGGCGATGGTGCCCATTGGAGTATCCGGCCCTTGCAGCACTGTGCGGGGTGGGTGGTGTTGTCGGGACCAAGATCGGCATTCGCCCGAAAATTTATGACACATTCTTTGTTCTGCCAAACTTGTTCGGGATGGCTGTCGGTGAAAGCGGAAGTCTGAAGACGGACGGATTGCGCGACGGGCTGCAGTTCCCGGAGGAAATAGAAACCGCTGCCTGGGCGGACTTTGAGAAACGGTTGCCTGAGATCCAAGCGGCGGAATGCGATCGGAATGCAGAACTGACAGCTCTTGAGGCCGACCTGAAATACTCCTACAACGGCAAACGGAGGCCCAAGAGCGAGGATCGGATCGTCGATCGCGAGGCAACGAAGGCCCGCATCGCGGAACTGAAGGCGATCCCATTTCAGACACCGAACAGACTGCTGATCGAAGATGGGACCGTAGAAAAGATCGGGGAACTTCTAAGGGTCAATTCTCGCGGGCTGGTTGCCTATCACGACGAACTCTCGGCCCTGCTGGACACCTTCAAGGTTAAAGATCGGGCAGGCGATCGCAGCTTCTACTTAAAGGCATGGGGCGGGACCGGGTCGCACGTCGTTGACCGGATCGGGCGGGGGTCTATGCGCATCGGGAATTTGTGCCTCACCGTGGTCGGCGGTATCCAGCCTGCCAAAATCGCACCATTCGTTGATGAGGTCCTCTCGGGCCGAAACGATGACGGACTCTTGCAGCGGTTCGGTGCGATGGTTTATCCAGACCCGCTGCCGCGCTACAAATACGTTGACGACCCACCTAAAGGTGTCGCGGAGGCTCGTGCCGTATTCACAAAACTGAACGCATTCGACCCGGCAGCTTACGGATGCAAACGGCTTAGCGATGACGCCGGCGGCTATTATTTCCTGCAGTTTAATACCGATGCCCAAGAATTCTTTCGGACCTGGCTGACAGAACTTGAGAACAACAGGCGGGGTTTTGTCGGTTATGTCAGTGAATTGCCCGGTTCTCACATTTCTAAATTACGGGGATTGATGCCTAAACTCGCCCTTATTTTCCAGATGATCGACCTGGTTGCCGGGATTGACCGGGACCTAACGGTAAGTTTGAAGAACGCAAAACTAGCAGCTGATTGGTGTGAGTTTTTCAAAGCTCACGCCGAAAGGCTCTATGCCATTTCGGCCTCAAGCGGGTTTAGTGGTGCCCGGCGGGTCTTGAAGGCTATATCGAGCGGCGATTTGGAGAACAGATTCACACCGCGCGAAGTGCAGCGGAAGTGTTGGAGTGGCCTAACGGATAGAACGTCAGTTCAAGAGGCTCTTTCAACGTTGGAAGAATACGGTTGGATCGCGAAGCTGCCGGTCGTACAAACCGGTGGGCGTCCGAGTGTGGTCTACGTTTCTACAAATCCTGATACATCAAATTCACTGACAAAACCGACAAAAGGGTTTGTTAGTGATGCTTTTGTCAGTTCTGTCAGTGAATTCCAAGTATTTGAAAATGAGAAAACTGACGACGACGAAGATCTTTAGATCGAACGGGCGGAGAGGGAAGCGATACAGTTGGAAGCGTGTGAAGTGAACTGAACTCAACCGATCGCAGCTTCGCGCAGCGACAAAGCAATTCAACCTGGGGAAAGACCGAGTCCATTGACGAGGAACAACGGAATGCACCGGATGAAAATAAAAATGGAAAAAATGTTACCTAAGATGGCGGAGGAGATCCAGAACGGCGGCGTCTATGAGCAAAAGGTCCGATGCGGCAGGCCGAACTGCAGGTGCGCATCGGGCGACCTGCATCGAGGATTTTTCTATTTCATTCGCCGGGTCGATGGACGACAGAGGAAGACGTATATCCGGAAGGCTGATGTGGATCGACTCATCTCTCTCGCCTGGCGTGCTAGAAAGGACCGTAAAGAAAAGGTTCTAGCAGAAAGAACTTGCCGCAAACTGCTTACTGAGTTTGGAGGCCGCTTAAGAGAATTTCAATCGCTTATTGCAAACGCTCAGGAGGAGGGAGGTCATGAGTAGCTCAAGATCGAAACGCAAGGACCGGGACACCACTAAAAATCTCGGCGAAGAACTTCAAACTGCGTCCGCGACTTCGGCGAAAAAGTCCCGGAAAAAGACCAAGGGGACGACAGCGAAGAAGGGCGGGGCGATCGCAGAATCGACTTTAACTTATGACTCGCTGTTTGAGCACTGGGATGAACATGAGTTCGAGCCGAAGGACTTCTTGACAAACATACCCGTTGATTCGCTTGAGTCGGCGGTCGGCTACAGCAGTCTGATCAGGCAAATGCACGCGGGCTTCGTCGGTATGGTCGCCCATTATAGGTCGTCCGTGGGCGGCTCACTCCCGATCGAAGAGGCCCGCAAGAAGGCTTTTCGTGCCTGCACCAGTACAGAAGAAGCAAAGGAACGCTTTGTAATGCTGATGAGGTTGCCGGTGTCGAGTCTCCACTTTGCCGACCTCTATAGCCTCTATGATCTCGCCCCGAGGGTGGCGGAGGAATTTTGGGAGAATGTAAAAAGGGAGGGCAGGAAAGAATTTGAGTCAGGCCACCTTGCGGCAAACATCTGTTTTCCGGTTGGCTACATGAAGGATGTTTGGAACATTGCCCGATATTTGGGTGTTCGCGAATCTTTCATCGATGATTGGAACCCGGTCGGCGGCATCGAGGTCGCCTTAGTCGATATGCTCGCGCAGGCATTTTTTCAATGGCAATTCTGGCTTGAGCAAACGGTCAGGCGTTCGCAGACCCGAGAAAGGGAGCCACATCACGAGTACGCAGAGTGGATGGCTCGGCAAGGCCGCGAAGCTCGCTTGAACGGTTACGACGACGGGTATTGGATCCGTCCCACGATCTCCGAGGCCCAGGCATTGGACCAGGCGGTCCAGATGGCAGACCGGTGGAATCGGATCTATATGCGAACACTAAGACAACTTCGCGATCTAAGGCGTTACGTTCCGGTGACGATAAATAATGCCAACCAGGTCAATATTGCCGCTGACGGTGGGAATCAGGTTAATCTCGGAGGATCTGTTGCGTGAAGCTAGACTCGTCCGTTTCTGGACTCCCAACTTCTATTGAAATCCCTCCAGTAGGGTCTCACGAGTATTAATGAGCCAGTTAACTATCGTGCGGAATATTAATGAAGAATTAACTTTCGTTTAGCCTTCTTCTTGCTAAGCATTCACTAGATACGCAAACGTATTGGCAGCCCGGTAATTCGTTCTGGACATTGCTGTTTTCACTCTGGAAGTGTTCAGCCCTCGAAGGCAAGCCGGATTTACTGGGCATTTGCGAGACGGAGGTGCGAATCTGTGATGTATATACGGATTAGCGACTGCAAAAGCATTGGGTACAGGCGATGCTCTATATGTAGTTTTATCCCCGCTGCTTTCCACAACTTTTTGCGGGTCTAAATGTTATCGGCGAGCTGGTGTACGAGGACGGGAACCAGGAAGATTACGCGGACGGGTTCGCGGAAATCATCCCGGGGCGAATAGTGAAGTTTCTCAATGTCATTGCCGCCCCGCACTACCTGAAAAAAAAACACCGATTGCAACCGACTCGGGCAACTGCCATATTGCAACGGCTGACTACACCGCGTACCGACAAAGGCATAGAGAATGAATAGGCCGAATTGGGCGATTTCGATTATTGACTGCGGGGCACAGCGATTGAATTACTTTGGTGTCACACCATCTATCACGACGGCTACGGCATAACCCTTTCCGAATATCTTGATTCCACCGTCTATGTTTAGGTCAATCACATGTATGGAACCTGGGTTTGCCTCCACCACAAATAGTTTGGCCGGCCCTCTAGTCGGCAAAATCAAATCGCCAATTCTCGGTGGGCGGTTTGCCCGCTTGAGAGCTGCTGCGTCGTGCGACGCGGCCGCGACTCTTTGCATCCAGTCAAGGTGGCAAGCATACCACTCCGACATCTCTTCGCGTTCGAACAGACGCGACGAGAGGTCCTGGGCTTGAGAATCTGAACAAAAATCCCCAGCTAGTTTCAGCATTCGAGCCGTTGCATTGGTTATGTCGGTTATTTCCCATCCATCTTCACTCGAATCGTCGTCGTAGAGGCGCTCCTGAATTTTTTTGTACCGACTAATTTCGAACCCCACATCGCAGGCGAGCCAAACGAGCAGCGCGAGCGTAGTCGAGATTTCGCTATACGACCTCTCGCTGACAAACAAGACGTTCTTCAATGTGTTATGTTCCGTCGAATATAGCAGCCTCAGCGCGTCTAAGAAGAACTTCCATTCAGCATTGATATCTAGGAAGTCGACGTCCCTAGGAAGATGCGTTTGACTCGCTTCTAGCCCGCGGACAAGCTGGAGGCAGCCAAGCACCACGGATAGCTGCCTAATGGCGGCAACCGCCGAGTGATAGTCATCTCTTTCAACCTTTCCCAGGCGACGTACCATGCTCCCCATCATTCGCTTCGTCCTTTTTCTGCAAAGGCTTGCCAAAGCGATTGTCCGAGTGCTGTCATCAACATCCGGTACATCCTCTTCTTCAAAATCGATGAGGTCTTCTTCGCTCTTTACTTCAACACCTTCACGCGGCAAGTCGGATTGCACATAGATATGTTTGTTAATTATTGCCAAGAACTCGCCGAGGTTGTCTGATACGTGGAAAGAGTGGCTGCCGCGCGTCACGCGATTGATGGTCGGTACGGAAAAGACGGTTTGAGCCTGCTGGTCGTCGTCTTTCGTAGCGAGCTCCGGTGTGCGAAGGCGTTGAGTCACGCGGGCGGAGAGATTATCGGGAAGGGTTTCGCCATCGGCAAAAATCAGTTTTTCTACAAGCTGCCAAAATCTATCGTCGATGGAATAATCCAAACGTTGTAGATTTGAGAAAAGCTCACGGTATTTGTCGTCGCGGAGGGTTCCGAGAATCTTCGACGTGTGGTGGACGAATGCATCGAGCTGGTCGCCGCTCGAAGACGTTAAACGGATAGTGAACACCAACTGTCGGAGGCTTCGTTCTTCCAGTGTCATGTTGGCGTTGCCCGAACCCATTAGGGCTAGTTTCTTGCTTTCTACTTGTGACCCATTTGCATCAAGAAGTTGGGCTTCGACGCTGAAATCAACATCCACACCAAATAATTCAATATCGAATCCATCTTGCGTCTCAATCGCCATCAAAAGGCGATGTTTCGTGTCAATGTTTTCTTCGAGGTTGCTCGCATCCTGGCTAACCAATTGCCATTTTTCCGGTGACAACGCGTCCAGACCATCTAAGAGATTAATTCCGACATCGCTCGCCAACGACTCTGCTATGGGCGACCGAAGTACGACAACTGATTCGCAGTTCCCGTCTGAGGTCGAAAGCCATGCCGAGTGACTGGCGTTCGCACTTCCAACTATCAAGAATTCCTCGTCCGATGTTTCAATTACAACCGCCTTCGCGTGAAGGTAGCCGGTTGCGCCCGGCAACTCACCGGCATCTACAAACTTTACGTCCGGCAAAAGCTGTTTAGCGTCTGGGCTCAGACAGACAGATTTGGGCTGAATTCCAACTACAAAGGATTTCGGATTTAGTTCACGCCTCAGTGTGTTGAGAAACTCCACGCTTTCACCGAAGAACGGCGCTATCACGGTCAGTTTTTCAGCCTTCGAGGGCAATACCCCTTTAACTTGTTCCCAAAGAGATGGGGTGGCGCGGTCGGACGAGAAAAAAAAGGGGAACTCTCGCGCGACTAACGCTTCGCCGAGCAACGCCCAGCCCGCCGTTTGTTCGGCAAATTCGAAGGAAGCCAAGAGGTCGGCGGGATGCCTTGAAGTCCATCTTCTTAGACCCCTCCAGACAGACGAAAAAACATCCAGTACCTCAGTAGAGCTGGCGGAATCAACCTCAAAGTGAACCGTTAGTTCACGGTTCTTTCCGAACCCCGACAGCGTCTGGTTGTGGCTGCCAATGTAAAGGGCACACTTCTGCTTTCCAAGTAGCAGAATGATTTTGGGATGGAAGCAGCGCTTTTCAACGTTAATAGGAATTACTGTGTAACTCTGTCCCGCCAACCGCGGTCGGGTGAATCTATTTGATAGCGCACTGGTGAACTGCCGCTCGTCGATGAGCAGTGTGTTGGCGCGACAGCCTGCTTTGAAAAGACGCTGAAGGACGATGTCCTCATAGAACGGTAGGTACGAATTAAACGTCGTTATGATCGCAGCATCGTAGTTGTGGCGGCTTTCCGAGATTGCATCGACCAGTGAAAGTTCGCTAATGGGACTCATTGGATATGTGCCCCCATTAGCGCTTCCCCGAAATCTGTGATCGACAGGACTCCGTCGTTCAGTTGTATCGCTCCTGTGTCCAAGAGCATCTGCACAGATTGCCGCACCCGCGGATTAGTAAAACCAGGACGTAGAGTGTCTGTGACAGTTTGTGCTCCATTCGATTCCACGACTCGTAGACCGCTCTCGGACGGTATGACCTTGAACGTGTCGAGGGCTTCATAGCGCAGCTTTCGCAGAGCAATCTGGAGGTGGGTCTCGACGCCCCACATCGAGGCTAGCCAAGTTACCCACTCTCGAACACTCATTTCCTTCCAGTTACCAGCAGAATGACGAATGAAACTTAATAGGTTTATCGGATAGCTCTGTTCGTAACCCCTTGGAAGTTCGACGTTAAATGTATCATGCGGTTCCGTCGCCCATCGCGCCGCCAAGGCCAGCAGTAGCTTTAGTGCGACGTTGACTGCCTTTTCGAGGTCTTCAGGTTCTGTACGTCCTGAAACGTGTTCGAGAATATCCCATATCAGATTTGCCTCATGCTTTCCGTCATCCCAGTCTGTTATGTCCGGAAGATCCGCGAGTGAGTCGTCGATTGCAACCGATACGGCGGTATCTGGAGAAAGTTCAGTCTTGCCTAGGAAGATGTCAGCAAACCACTCACCAAATGCCGCCCCATCTGCAAGTCTTACTGATTCTTCGGAGAGCTTGGAAATGCCCGCCCAAAACAATGTCTGGACAGCTATACCCATAAGCTCGTTGGCGTAATACTGCTTCCAAGAATCACTATTCCTGCGAAGACGTTCATGTGTTAGGTTCCAAGGGGACGAATCAGGCAGTGCACCGCGATAGACAGAACCAAGAAACTGGAAAACGCCATCCGCGCCGACCGGCAACGCGTAATCCGTGGTCTGTAATCGTTTGATTAGGTCGAGAATCAAAACTAACGAGTGATGTCGGTTCTCAGTTTCGGGAGAGGCGTACAAATCTTTCGTGGAAAATAAAAAGCTCGCCAATTCCTCCCGCTCGGCTAGCGCGTCCACCAAGTGGCAGGGGCAAAAGGAGACCAAGTTGTCGAGGTCGTCGAGCGTAGCGGCATCTCGTTCGATCACGTCGAAGAAGACTTCCCTGTCTACACCGGGGTCAAAGGCCTCGGCAAGAGGAAGCCCACGGTCAATGGCGTACACAAGCTGGTCAACCTCGTTTCGCTTCAATATCCAGGAATCAGAAAGCGGGCCGAGATAATACTGTCCTAAGCCACCTAGGCGGTTCATGAAGTAGCGGTCCGGTGTATCGCTGGTGGTCGCATATTTTGATATTCGGATTGGATCCCCGTCCTCCAAGAACCGATTGATTACCGCTGACAGCTTGCGCGAACCAGTTAGTCCATCGTGCAGTGCATCGGGTGGTCTTCCGAGCACATGGTGGTGATAAATCCCGATTAGTGTAAACAGGCAGTCCGCTCTCCGAATAATTTCGAATGACGGAAGGCTTTTTAAGTTTCCGTCGTGCTGTTCAATCGCCCAGATAAGCCAAGGGTAGAACGTATAGTAACGTGCTCGATTCGTTACATTTGTGATTCCCGGAATCAGTTGTGAATAAACAAATTCGCTTGGTGCCCGGACACCGAGGTGGTCTTGTCCCGTCGCTACGTTTGGATTTTTTATCCAAGCTACTTTGGTCATGGGTATCGATCGCCCCTTCAACGAACCCATGAGGATTCATCTTTTCAAGGAGGGAAATACATGCGCACCGACTGTTGAGTTATGCAGAGTCTATCAAATGTCGCTACCATGAAAAACAATTGGAGATTACATTAGAGTTCATAAGACTTCATATGGCTAAGAAAAAAATTCGACACAGAACCGTCCGAAACGGCGCAAAGGACGTGCTCAAAGAGCTTTGGGAAGCGGCGACGACGCTGCGAGGCACAATCGAGCCTGCGGACTACAAGCGGTACGTGTTGCCTATCATCTTCCTGCGCTTTCTATCGCTGCGTTACGAGCGGCGGCGCGAGGAACTTGAGAATCTCATAGCAGATGAAAACAGCGACTACTTCACGGATGACACGGCGGTCGCCGAGAGCATACTGAACGACCCGGACGAGTACCGGAGTGCGAGCGTGTTTATCGTTCCCAAAGCCGCTCAGTGGAGCACCCTACTTGAGCAGGCGAACGATGATGACATCAAGCTAAAAGTCGACGATGCTCTAGAACTTCTGGAAAAGACTTACCCGGAAAAGTTGAAAGGGCTGCTGCCGCGTATCTTCGTCGGGTCGAATCTGTCACGCGAGAGCACAACGGGGCTGATAAACCTGTTTTCGAAAGACATCTTCAAGCAGGACCACGGCGGCGAGGACATGCTCGGAAAAGTCTACGAGTACTTCATCGGGGAGTTCGCATCGAGCGAGGGTAAGCGGGGCGGCGAATACTTCACGCCTTTGTCCATCGTCCGAACCTTGGTTGCGATGCTGGACCCCAAAGAGGGCAAGGTTTTCGACCCGTGTTGCGGCTCCGGCGGTATGTTCGTCCAGTCAGACATTTTCACGAATCACACCGGAAACCTCTCGTTCTACGGACAGGAGTCTAAGGACTTCACTTGGCGGCTCTGCAAGCTCAACCTGTTTATCCACGGCATAGACGGGGACATCCGACTCGGCAACTCATACTCGGATGACAAGCACGAGGGGCTTCGGGCCGATTACGTTATAGCTAATCCGCCATTCAACGACGGCGCTAAGAGCCAGACCGGTTGGGGTGCATCCGGAATTGTGGCGAAAGACCCGCGTCTGATGCAGTTCGGGGAAAATCCGGCCACACTCTCAGCCAAGAACGCGAACACGATGTGGATGATGCACTTTCTTTATCATCTCGCACCGGGGGGAACGGCAGGCTTTGTCATGGCGACTGGCGAGCTGTCGAACAGTGAGACCGCGAGACTTGAAGTTAGGAAAGCGTTAGTTGATTCGGAATACGTGGACGCTATCGTCCAGATGCCCGGCCAGCTCTTTGCCAACACACAAATTCCCTGCGCTTTGTGGTTTCTGTCGAAAAACCGAAACGGCGAGAAAGGCTTCCGGAAACGAGAAGGCGAGATTTTGTTCATTGACGCCCGTAAGATGGGTGCATTGATTCCCGGTTCTCGCAAACAGAAACAACTCTCAGACGAAGAGATTGAGCGAGTAGCGGCCGTATATCGGGAATTTCGGGTATCAGGAACGCCCGAAGAGATTTCCGGCTTTTGTAAAATTGCAACGCTCGATGACGTGCGCGGTCACGGCTACACTCTGTCGCCCGGTCGCTACGTTGGGACCGAAGACATAGAGGGTGAAGATTTGCCATTCGAGGAGAAGTTTCCGCTCCTTATCGAAAGACTCAATGAGCAATTTTCCAAATCAACCGACCTTGAAGCATTGATTAAGGCAAGTCTCTCGGAGGTCACGTATGGCGTCTAACGGTTGGCGAGACGTGCATTTAAGGGACGTAATTAAAATAAAGCACGGTTATCCATTTAAGAGTGAGTTTTTCAGCGAGGATTTAACTGGCTTACCGATTGTCGTCGGAGTAGGAAACTTCAAATACACGGGCGGATTTCGGTTTGACTCGACGACGACCAAGGAATACCGCGGAGAGTATTCAAAAGAATACGAGCTAAAGAGCGGGGACGTTCTGTTGGTAATGACGTGTCAAACCGCCGGCGGAGAGATTCTCGGAATTCCCGGAAGAATTCCTCACGATGGACGAATCTATTTGCATAATCAACGCCTGGGAAAAGTTATCCTCAATCGGCCCGATTTAGTTCACTTAGATTTTCTTTACTGGGTTTTCCTATGGCGGGAATTCAATCAGGAATTAGTTGCATCGGCTTCGGGGACAAAGATTGTTCACACCGCGCCATCTCGAATAGAGGCGTTTAAGCTGTTGGTTCCGACGCTAGATGAGCAGCGCCGAATTGCCTGCGTGCTCTCCGCACTCGATGACAAAATCGAGCTGAACGGGCAGATGAATCACACTTTGGAGGCGATGGCTCAAGCCCTGTTTAAGTCTTGGTTCGTGGACTTCGACCCGGTCACCGCAAAAGCGGCCGGACGCGCGCCGTTTGGCATGAACGCCGAAACCGCCGCGCTATTTCCTTCGACTTTTGAAGAGTCGGATTCCGGCCTGATTCCCACGGGCTGGCATTTCTCGACAATCGGGCAAGCTGTAACTGTTGTCGGGGGCTCCACGCCGAGTACGAAGAATGACGAGTATTGGGAAGGGGGCAGTAACTTCTGGGCGACGCCGCGGGATTTATCGAAGCTATCGTCACCGGTTCTTATAGATACCGAACGAAAAATTACAGATGAAGGACTAAAACAGATAAGTTCAGGTCAGTTGCCCCTTGGCACGGTCTTGCTCTCATCTCGCGCACCGGTCGGATACTTGGCAATAGCTGAAGTTCCTGTATCGATAAATCAGGGCTTCATCGCTATGAAATGCAACGACCCTCTGAACAGCCACTACGTTTTACATTGGACGAGAGAAAATATGGACGAGGTTTTGAGCCGCGCTGGCGGCACTACATTCGCGGAAATTAGCAAATCAAACTTTCGACCCATTCCTGTCTTGGTTCCATCGCAACCGATTCTCGAACTCTATAACGAATTGGCTTCGGAGCTCCACGAAAAGCTGGTTAATAACTTGAGAGAGTCGGAAACACTAACAGCATTGCGTGACTTGCTTTTGCCAAAGTTACTCTCCGGCGAAGTCCGCGTAGGTCAGGCTGAAGAAATAGTTGCGGAGGCAGTCTGATGAATGCAAAGGAACTGAAGTCTGTTATCGAAGCAACTAGTCCGCAGGCTCGCACACGTGTTGAGCGGGCGGTGAAGCAATGGAATCAGTCCTTGCGAGAGCATCTCCGAACTGAAACGGGGCTGCGTTTGACTGACGGGCAGCGGACTCAATCCGTGGCTGTAAAGGTCGTAGATGGCATGCCGCAAAAGTTCGCAGAAGCGATTGGCGACTTTGGCGGTCGGATAGAGCTTCTGACGACGCTGCCGAAGCTCGAAGCGAGTTTGGCGGGTCTGGCCGCCCTCGCGCGTCATCGCGAGACCATTACTGGAAATGACCTTTGCGGCGGCGTACAACTGTCGGAAGACGAATTAGCCAGGGCAACAAGCTTTATCAAGAACACCGTTGAGAATTTGGGCAAGAAAGAAGTCCTCAGGAGTATAAGCGCAATCGACGAGGATTTGATGGGCGCCTACTTCTTTTACGACCGCGAAATTGTCATTTACTGGATGCCAATGGCGTTGATGGCTGACCTGCTCGGTGTCGGTTTGGAAGCTCTCACTGTCGTAACGCTCGCACATGAACTAGCTCACGCTTATACGCATCTCGGATACGACATCGACGGTGAGAACTGGAACACCGAAGCATTTGCTAAAGCAAACGTATTCATCGTCGAGGGGTTAGCTCAGTGGTACACGGCTGAGGTTTGCACCAACATCGGAGGGCGTAATTACGACATCTACGATGCCTACGAAAAGGACGTAAATAATTACCACGCAGAAAGCCCTTATTCGATTCACCAAGTATGGGAAGGGGGATTCAAGGTTCAGAAAGAAGTTGTACGGCTGGCGATGCTCAAGTGCAGAAAGCAAAGGATTACAGATTACGAGGGGTTTGAAAACCTATTGCTCGCGGAGCGGGACGCTATGCCGGGAAAGCGTGAAGTACAAACTGCGTTATTTCGATAGCTAGCATCGTGGAGAAAAATGGGACATCGAGGAACAGAAACGGACTTTGAACTGACCACCATCGAAAGGCTGGAGGGTCAAGGGTACGTCTATGTTCACGGCGAGGAATTCGAGCGGCCGCATGAGGAGGTCGTCCTCCGCGACCGGCTGTGTCAGTTTTTAGCGGCTGAGTATCCGACGCTGCCGGAAGCCTCGCTCGCGGAGGCCGTAGCCCGCTTTGCTGCTCCGGATGGGGCCGACACGATGCGGCGGAATATGGCCTTTCATCGCGACGTGACTCGTGGCATCGAAATCAGAATCGAGCATGAAGACGGCACGACCGAAGACAAACACATCTACCCAATCAACTGGGAAGAGCCGGAGAAGAACGAGTTTCTGGTCGTAAACCAGTTCCCGATTCGCGGTCAGAACGACCGTCGCCCCGACTTAATCATCTTTATCAATGGACTACCGCTAGTGGTTTTTGAACTGAAGAATCCGTTCGATGAGAAACCCATTGTCGATGACGCGATAAATCAAATCGGGCACTATGCGTTTGAGATTCCGCAACTCTTCGACTACAACGCATTCACCGTTGCATCTGATGGAATAGAAACTCTCCACGGAATGTGGAGCGCCGACCGGGAGTGGTTCGCTCCGTGGAAGTCGAGAGACGGCGTAGATGTTGAGCGAAACACCGTCGGCACGATGAAGACGTTGGTGGAAGGACTGTTTCCAAAGGACCGGCTACTCTCGTACATCCGCGATTTTATTCTGTTCGAGGTCGCGAACGACAAGATAACTAAAAAGGCCGCGAAGTATCATCAGTTCTTCGCAGTCCGAAAAGCGGCTGACAAAACTGACGAAACCGTCTCAAATGACGGCAAGGACAAACGCATCGGCGTCATCTGGCACACTACCGGCAGCGGAAAATCGCTCTCTATGGTATTCCTTGTCGGAATCCTTAGAAGAACCAAAGCCCTAAGCAACCCTTTGTTCGTGGTCGAGGTGGACCGGACCGATTTGGACAATCAGTTGTTCGACCAGTTCGTAAGCGCCAAGGCTCTAGTCGGCAACGTAACGCAAGCCACGAGCGTGGATGACTTGCGTGAAAAGCTGAAGACAGAAGGCGGCGAGGTCATATTCACGACGATTGAAAAGTTTCGAATGAAGGACAGAGAAATAAAGCATCCCGTCTTGTCGGAACGCTCGAACATAATCGTCATCGCCGACGAAGCGCACCGCAGTCAATACGGATTCGATGAAGGCTTTGCCCGCAACCTCCGCGACGCTCTGCCGAATGCCCGGCGTCTAGGGTTCACCGGAACGCCCGTCAGTTTGAGCGGTGCCGACACAACCGCTGTTTTTGGCGATGTCATTCATACGTACGACATCCGACAGTCGCAAGATGACAACGCCACGGTCCCGATTTTCTACGAGCCTCGCCAAATCAAGCTGAACCTGTCGAAAAAGGATATTGATGCCGCGTTCGATGAAATTGCCGAAGCACACACAGTCGAAGAGGTCGAACCGTGGAAGGCGAAATGGGCTGCTCTCGCATCGGCAGCTGGCACAAAGGAGCGGGTAGCTGAGCTTGCGGACGATTTGCTTAAGCATTTCGCCGACCGTACATCGACGCTTAAAGGAAAGGCGATGGTCGTCTGCATGACGCGGCAGAACTGTGTAAGCGTTTACGAAGCTCTGACCGCCTCGCCGAGCTGCCCCGAAGCGAAACTCATAATGACCGCGAACTTCGCTACAGACCCGAAGGAATGGAGCGCGAAGGGATACTACACGACAAAGGCTCAACGTGAAGCAATCAAGAAGCGAATGATTGACCCGGACGATAAGCTGCAAATCGTAGTCGTCTGCGACATGTGGCTGACCGGTACCGACATTCCCTGTCTGCATACGCTCTACATCGATAAGCCGATGAAGGGTCACAACATGATTCAGGCAATCTCGCGGGTGAACCGAGTGTTTCGTGACAAGCCGCACGGGCTGATTGTTGACTACATCGGAATCGGCGATGAGCTGCGTGAAGCCACGAGCAAATACACGGCGGTGGATGGCGGTGAACCGGCCCCGGATATTGAGAAGAAAGGAAAGCCGATTTTCTTCGGCAACTTGATGAATGTCAGAAGCCAGCTGCCGGCGGGAGTGCACTACGGTGATTGGCGCGGGCTTTCGAATATCGAGTTAGAAGACCGATTCGCTCTTGTCTATGGCCACCTGACCGAAGAAGAGCATCTGCGCGAAGAGTTTCTTCAAACAGAGCACAAGTTGACAACTAGTTTCACGCTCGTGAAGCACCTCGATGAATGCAATCAACATGCCGATGAGGTGATTTTCTACCAGCGTGTTCGGAAGCAGCTTCTGAAGACGAAAACGACAGGAGCGAATAAGACGAAGCGTGACATCCATGATGCCGTGCGCGACCTAGTTGACGACTCAATTGATTCGCACGGCGTCGTAGATATTTTCAAGGTAGCGGGAATCGATAGACCAGACATATCGATTCTCGATAACAACTTCCTGTTGACCTTTAAGGACCGGCCCCACGAAAACCTCCGGCTAAAACTTTTGGCGAAGCTGTTGGCAGATGAAATCATCCGTAGGCAAAAGAAGAATCTAGCTAAGTCGAAGAGTTTTAAGGAACTGCTGGAAACGACTTTGCAGAAGTATCACAACCGCCTCATCGACGCAGCCGCGGTCGTACAGGCGATGATTGATATTCACAAGGAGATGGAGGCGGACGACCAGAGAGCCGAGGCTCTCGGTCTAAGCCCGGAGGAGCTTGCCTTCTACGATTCGGTAGCCGAGAGCTATCCGGAGGTCTACGACGACGGGTTTCTTCGCGACCTCATTCACGACGTAGTCCTTTCAATTAAGCGGAATCTTAAGGTGGATTGGACGGAGCCGCACCGCGAGGCGGTCAAAGCGGAGGTGCGAGCAGCCGTCAAGCGGGTATTGCGCGCACAAAAGGTGAAACCCGAACATTTCGATTTGTTTATCTCGAAAATTATGTCGCAAGCCGAGGCGCTATACGCCGCGTACCCGGTCGCGGCATAAGGCTGGAGCTATTGATGACAGAGAGCGTCTTGATGAACGCTAATTATAGGAGTAGCAAGAGGTTGAGGCAGTAGCGATGATTAGCCGCGACGAACTAAAGCAAATAGGTCAGTCATACCTTGAAAAATTCGACGAGGTAGATTTCGTCGGTGAAATTGAGGTTACCGAAGCTGAGCTAGACGCATACATGCCTGCACTTTGGAAGGCGATTTTCCAAACAGGCATGAAGGATGATTTGCGCGCGTTACTTACAGTAGTCGTCGTGAACCTCGCCTATTACTCGCGTGACGACTTTGACACCAGAAGTTTTCGTTGGCTCGTCCTGAACAGGCTGAGCAATTCCGACCTTCAAGACGTTCGAGTTTGGGAGGAGCACATCGGTTCTCCCGTCCTGAACCTTCTAAAACATCACTTTGGGGCGGCAGACGTACCGGGGCCGAACAAGTACGTCCGCCCGATATTGCAGCAGGCTGGCGTGTCGGAAAATACCCGCCCGCAGTTCGTGACGTTTTTCTGCCAACTTATCAATCGTCTTGGGTTTCCGTTTTCACAACGTGACTACCGCGACTTTCAGACAAGACACGGCGTGAATTCCGCCGTCCTTCAGAGCTTCTTGGATACAGACGCTGGGTGGCGATTCTGTCTAGAGGTCGCCCGCATTCTTAGGAACATTCGCCTGAGGTTGGTCGGCGGAGACGAGGCGGTCGAGCTTGCTCCTCGTTTCAAGGACACCCTTAGAGTGATTCAGAACCGGCTCCGGGACATTGAACCCAAAAAGCTCAGCGGCTCCAAGATTCCGTTCCCGCGCTTTACGCTGGATAAGCAATCGAACCGCCTAGTCGCATTGTTTTCAGAGAAGGGTTTCGTAGGAGCAGGTACCGCCTACCGGCTCGCGGACGGGACGCGCATATATCAAACCGCGTATCCGATTTCAAAGGACGACTTCGAGGAAGGAACTTTAACTGGCACTGTTCGGCAGGAGAACTCCACCGATTCTTGGGAGCTTTCGCTCTGGAGACCAGAGACGGACGCGTGGGCAGCGTTCGACGTTTCCAGCGGCGGGTTCGTTCAATCTGAGGGGATGCTGCAGCCTGGCGAGTACCTGATGGTACTGCCGGAGGGTTACGTGCTCCCAAACACAAGAGAGGATTGCGGCTATCTCGATTTTCCCGACGAAAATCTATATCGCGTTTACCACTCAGTTCTTGAACGGGGATACTCCCATCCTGAACTGGATATAAAAGTAAAGGAGGAAGGGGCAGAAATTCCGTTTCTGCGATTTGCAGCACCGCCATATCCTTTACAATTCACCGATAATATTTTTGTCGGTCAGTTGCCGAAGATAGAAGTTGTGAACTGGACGGCGGAAAACGCCTCCAATTACTTTATTGCAATCGATGACGGTAAGCGCAAATCGCGAATCTCTGCGAATCAGATAACGCACCAAGACAGACTAAACCTGGCGTTGGATTCCCCAGTTAAGGCCGAACTGTCAATCGAAGCGGTAGGCAAGAAATCGGAGACGTCGGCTGCTATTCCGTTGTCGTTTACTGTTCTTCCGAAGGAATTCTCGATTCATTGGAACGATGAACTTTACGACAACGACGCCGAACCCACGTTGTCATTTTCGCCCAGCAATGAAGTCTCGATGCTCTGGAATGATGAATGCCTGATTTTCGAAAGTCCCACCCAATGGCGCGCAGTTCCGAGGGTGAGTTATTTGGAAATGCGTGTGCAGTACGGAAATTACGTCGTATTTCCGTTGTCGATTCCTGTCTATCGATTCTTACTTCATAGTGATGCGATTCAGGATGGGCTTCTATGGCAGTCCGCGCTTGAGCGGCAAGCTAACCTGACGTTTTCGGTGTCCAAAAATGAGAGGCGTCAGAATATCGAGGTCGGCCTGCTCATTGGTGAAGCTTACTTTAAGGTTTGCGATTCAAAGCCCGTTCCAGACAGTTTGGAGTTGGTGGTCACATCGGATTCAATCCGAGACGCGTTTGACGACAGTAGGAAAATCACAGGTACGGTAGCCATTAAGACGCGCAGAGGAAAGACGCTAGGTTCGAGCGTTAGATACATAAACGAAAAGTTGATTATCGAACATGCCTTTGATGAGGAGGACGAATTCCAATCTTGGAGCGCATTCCTTCCTGATAGTTTGCGGCGGTCCATTTCTTCTGTGAGGGACGCCGTGAGGCGGGGTGGGGGTGAACGCATTTTGCCGAATTTCCCTGTTCCCCTTTCTCTAACAGAATGGATAAATTCGTTCGAGCCGGATTTTGAATCTTTGAGGCAAAGCGTGAATACATGGGCGGAGGCATGCCGTCGGGAGCAATGGGTGAAGCTCGCTCACTTAGACCTTTCCCAGGGGGAAGTTGGTGCGAAACTCACGGCGGCAGCCAGAACTTATTTCTACGGCGTTGAAGCGAGGCGCCTTGGCAATCTCGTGAAGTATAATTCTTCGCTCGTCACCGCCTACCGACAACTGGAGATTGATGATTCCGATGTGATTGATTTATCCACAGAAATCGCACGGTGTCTTAGAGCCTTGTGTTGTCATCGCCTGGGCAAAATCGATGAGATGCAAGTCGAAACAGAACGACTCGGCCCTAGATGGAAGCGAGTGAAGATGGTGATTCAGAATGGAGGGAAGTATTACGTTCACGGAGAGGAGAACGCTAAATTTTTCAATCCTATTGATATTGCGTTTCATACCGATGATTTGAGCTACGTTTTAAGAGAAAACATTGAAGAGAAAGGAGCAGAATGTTAAACGCTGAAAAAATGGAAATCGCAGCCGGGGAGAACGTCGCTTTTTTGGAGCACCTGCTAAGCGATAAGGAGTCTGTACACAAATCGGCTGAAAAGGTGACAGCCCTTTTCCGCGACATCCTGTTTGATGAGGCTGCGGACGCACTCGACGCCAAAAGAGCCGCCCGACTGCTCATGCAGGTTGATGTGAGAAACATAGGGGATATTTTTGGCGAGAGATGGAACAAATGTTCCCCGGAACGCCAGGAGCTAATTGTTTCGGAGTTGCTTTCCTTTCCCAATGAAAAAGGGGTAACGAGACAGGCAGCGGTCGCCGAGAAACTGGGTAACTCAGATGTCGCGACCGCGACTCGTATCGTTTTCCATATTCTCGCGGGCGGAAAACCCGAAGCACCGGAGAGTGAACTATCCGCCATATCAAAAGAAAAAGAAAAAATTCTCCGGTCGCGGTTTTTTCCGAGTACCAACAAAGGTACTCAGTGGATAAAATTCGATTCGGCTGACGAGAGGGTTCTTCGCAGGCTGTTGTCATTCTTTGTTACGGTGGCTGCCGAAAGTAAAGAGCTTGGTCAAGGGTCAACGATCGGGTTTACCTTGCAGTTTTGCCGATGGGCACATAAGAACTTGTGGCGCGCGAAGTTCGAAAAAGAAACTGAAAGTCAGATTGGAGGCAGTATAAACAAAGTCGTCAGCCGGCTGCCAAAGTCTGTACAGGACGAGCTTGGTCGCCAGTCGGGAAGTCTTGCCTCCGGAAACCGGTCCTCAGACGAGTCGCCGACTCCGCTGCCCTCCAAGCCGAAGGATGGTTCTTCGGACCCCATACCTTCCCAGGGCGAAGAAGCAGCGGCACAACCGACTGCTTCAGCGAAAGACGTCGAGTCGGCCGAGCAGAAACCAGAGCGGTCTTCAGGTGATGTAACAGTGGGAGTGCCGTTCGAAAGCAAAAGCGGCAACAAGCCAAAGAAGTCTTCCGCCTCTCAAAACCCTCCCTTCGAGAACGCAGAGGAGCTACTACGTTTTAAGCAGGCTTCCCTTGCTCAGACATCGCTAGAGATACAAATCTTACAGGACCTGCTCTCGGAGCAAGAAACACTCAGTCAGAGTAATGCAAGACTGAAACAACTCTTTTCAGACGCGGAAGACGAAGCCGATAAACACGCAAGTACTGCGAAAACACAAAAAGAGAAAATCGACACCTTGGTTTCTCAGGTCAACAGCCTGGAGGCAGAGCAAAGCAAATTAAATAATTCACTTAGCTCATTACGGTCGGAATTGTCACAAACGATGAAAGCACTGCAAGAGAAGACCCATGAACTCCAAAAGGAACGCGAGGAGTTCGCACAAAGCTCAGAGAGCGAGGCTAAGCTCCAAATCGAGAGTTTTAAGGGTACTCTCAGGCAAAAACTCGGCCCGATATTCGCTAACAAGAACAAGACCAATGAAGACCCGGCGAGTGAGCAACTCGCAGAGTTTTTGCGCAAATGGTCAAGGCATGTTGAAACGACATTGAAAGATGCAGGAATTGATATTTAAGACTCCCAAACTATGTACTACGGAATTGATTTTGGCACTACGAACAGTGCAGTCGTATTTTACGACGAACGCACCGGCAGGCTCAGGCGGATTGGTGACCCTTCCGACAACAATCCGCTGCCTTCAGTGATTTCAGTTGACAGCTTTAATGACCAAGTCTCAGCCGGTCGTGTTGTGAAGAATAATCTACTTCAGCTACTTTCAGATGGTCTTCACCTGGTCGTGAAGTCCGTTAAATCTTCGCTTGATGGCGATGACGTTCTCGAAACTGAAAATAGAAGCTGGAACGCGGAACAGATTGCAATGGAGTTGTTCGCTGTCCTAGCAAATCGGGCTTTTGAGGTGACCTCTCAAAAATTGACATCGGCGGTGGTGGCGATTCCCATCGGAATGAACCCAGAGAAACGCCGAATCCTTCGGAAAGCTGCGAAACGTGCGGGAATCGACGTGTCGGCCTTCGTTTCAGAACCGACCGCCGCCTTTATGGCTCACTTCCGACAACTCTCCGGATTCCGCTTCATCCTGGTCTTTGATTGGGGTGGCGGCACACTTGATATTTCTGTGCTTGAACAACGTGAAAAGAGCATTATCGAACGATTCACGGTGGGACTTCCGAAAGCGGGGGACTACATAGACGAAGTTCTTGCCCGATGGGCGCACGAACGAATTGCGGAGAAGAACGACCTTCGAATACCGTTTGAGAGCGTAGCCCCGGAAGACCGCCAGAGCCTTCAAAATGAAGCCGAGAGGGTTAAGTTGAATTTGCAGAAGGACGACGTTTCAGAGGAAACGATTCTGCTCGGAAAATATGCGGGCATTCGATACGTTGAACAGCCGATAACCGAGGAAATCTTCGAGAGTCTCACAATGAGTCTGGTCGACGAGGCAATTGATTTGTTGTTCGAGAGCATCGAAAAATCGAGCATCTCACCTTCGGAGATTGGGAAACTCCTCATAGTCGGCGGAACCAGCCAGCTAAAACTTTTCAGAAAACAACTCAGTAGGCGATGGGATTTCCCAAACCTATTGTTCCCCGATGGTGCCGAGTGGGATATAGCCAATGGAGCGGCGTATCTGGCGAGCAACCCGGGTTCTTATCGCACCTCCGAAAGTGTAGGGATGGAGTTATCGGATGGCGATTTCTATTCAATACTTCCTGTGAAAACGGCTCAAAAAGAAAGCACCAGAACCGTTCATCTGGGTCTTGTCGAAGACAGTTCCACCGCCGCGTTTATTTTCTCCACCAAGAGCGAGACCTCTAGGACACACGCACGCGTCGGGGAGTTATTTGTACCCTGCTTTGGATTCATAAATGAAGTCATGGAGCTGAACTGTAACATCACAGATGACTTGATATTCGAAGCTGCTGCGCATAGTAGCCACATTCAACATGGTGATGGTAAGCATATCTTTAGGTATGACAGTCTTCGATGGCAGTATGATTTCGCCGCTTTAATGGGGGAATAGGACATCTATGCTGAAATCAAATCTCAAACTTCGCTCAAACCTACATATTCGGGACGTCAGCAAGAACTCAAACGACGATGTTTCATTTAATCGAAATATCCGGGGGGTGAAGCGGGTTCGGAGGCTGTTGCGTTCCTTTGGAATTCCCGACAATATTCCGGCGAGCGACGCAGAAATCGTAAATATGTTTCAACGAGGGGAAATCAGCGACGCCCAGTTCCGGACGCTGCAATGGGACATACCATGTTGGCGTTGTAACACTATTCCGGTCGGCGAAACCTTCAACGGGACGGTCGAATTTAGATGCAAGGTTGATGGGTGTAAATAATAGCTATTTAGGAAGTCCGTCGCTGCCCGATACAACGTAATGAAGGAAATAAACGTTCATACATTCTCGACCCGGCTAAACGCCACTTTTCGCCGCTATCTTGCAACTACTAATCTCATTGCGGATAGCGAACCGTATTTGCGCGATGAAGTCTGGGCGCAGTTGGGTAAGCCGGACCTGTTTTTTCGCAAGCCCCTAGTGACAGCAATTCACTCGTACAAGCAATCTTGTACCGGCGCGTCAATTCTCGGCTCAAATTCTGTTCCGCATTTGTCGTCACAACTCAGGAACTTGAATCCATTAGAGTTCGATTTGAATCGTCCTCTCTACGAGCACCAGTTGAAGTCGCTAGAAAAGTCCCAAAATGGACGGAGTATCGTTGTCGCCACCGGGACGGGAAGCGGAAAAACGGAGTGCTTTCTTTTACCGGTTTTGGACGACGTAGTGGCATCGCCTGCCGAAGGAGTTCGGTCAATCATCGTTTACCCAATGAATGCACTGGCTAACGACCAGTTAGACAGGCTGCGCCGGCTACTTAAAGACCTTCCGGAAATCACGTTTGGCAGGTACACGGGCGAAACACCTCAAACGAGAGCAGAGTTGTCTGAAGAAGAGCTTGAAGCAATTTCTCCAAACGAACGGTTCTCACGTGACGAGATACAGAACAACCCGCCGCGAATACTACTCACCAACTTCGCGATGCTCGAATACCTTCTGCTGCGCCCGACTGACGCCAGTATTTTTCGCCATCATTCGCTTCGATATGTCGTTCTCGACGAAGCTCATAGCTATAACGGCGCTCAGGGAATTGATATATCGCTTCTGATGCGCCGATTGTCACAAAGGTATAACAATAATAAGCTCCAGTTTATCTTGACAAGTGCAACCTTGACCCAGGAAGACGACGCCGCTTCGAGAGAAGGAATTGCAGGCTTTGGTTACGCCCTCACCGGTGCAAACTTCGCTACCGACGACATAATTTTTGGCGAGACTGTAACCGGTTTTTCAACCAATCTGCGGCCAGTCGAACCAGATATTCTTTTCTCTGCGGTACCCGATGAAGTTTCTTTGCAAAAATGGTTGGAGGCACTGGACAAACCTAGCGACCTCAAACAACTGATTCATCAAGCACAGTTACCGAACTCCGATAAGGTTGATAGTCATCAAGAGACCGCGTCGATTCTTTATGAGTTGTTCAAAGATTGGCTACCGCTACAACAGATTCACGAACGCGTGAGTGAAAAGCCGCAGTCTTTCGATGACCTCACCATGATGCTATGGGAGCGAGACGATGTTGCGAGTTCCATCGCTCTAGAGTGGCTATTAATCATGTCATCGGGCGCTCGAAAATCCGCCGATAGCCAGCCACTGCTTCCGGCGCGCTTTCATTTCTTCTATCGTGGAATAAGCGGGGCGTCGGTATGCCTTAGTCTCAAATGTGAATGCTCGACAGAGACCGGCAATTCAGTCGTCAAGCGTGTTTATCTGGAAAACAGAGCACGCTGTGATTCGCCTTGCGAATCGCTTCTCTTGCCCCTTTCAACTTGTTTCCAGTGCGGTATGCCTTGTGTTTCTGTATACCTCACAGAGAATAGCACTCGCTGGCAGGCGCTTTCTCCGTCCAATAGCTACGATACCGCACCTCGCCGACTGTTTTTGACTTGGTCTTCGTCGTTTTCTGATGCGGAAGAATCGGAGACAGACAACACTGCCGTTTCCGAAAGTGACGTTCATCTATGCCTAAGTTGTAATGCCATTGATTTAGACAACCAAGACTCGGTCTGCTGTGATTCACCCCGCCGAATCAAACTGAGCATAATTGCCACCGGTAAGGATGGCAATGTGAAAACTTGTCCTCGATGTGGCACCAGCTCTCGTCCGCATCCCAGCGTTCTGCGCGAATTTCGGTCTGGCGGTGATGCGGTCACAGCCGTTCTTGCTGAGCAGATAGTCAGACATTTACCAGAAGGAGACGAATGTCCGGATTCATTACCTGCCGGAGGTCGAAGAATGCTGGCGTTTTCAGACAGCCGCCAAAGAGCAGCTTTTTTCGCGCCGTATCTCAAAAGAACGACGGCGGAAACCGAGTACGCCCGGCCACTCTATGAAGCATTGCAGAAGGAGGAGTCCGCACTGGGAGAGGCTGTTGACATAAATACCATTGCGAAGCGATTTGTCAGGGAAGCAACATCGCGAAAGCAAATTGTCTTGCGTGAGTATGACGCAGATTTGGACATTGATACATACCGTTTCATTCCTACCGGAGAATTACTACGGAGCGATAGAAGGAATTTAGAACGTCAAGCTGTCATCACGCTCTTGAAGCACTTTTGCGCGACACCCCGTCAGCGAACTACTTGGATTGGACTCGCTCTTGCCTCCTCTGCAATTGAGCTAACAGCCTCAAATGTAGAGGATTTGAAAAACGACCTGCCTGAGCTTTTCGAGGATGCCCCTAGTAGCGGCTTCGACCTAATACAGCAGTTGCTTCAGGTCTTATTGATGAAACGTGCAATCTACATTGAAGATGAGGGTATAAATAACCAAGACCTAGGGAAGGGAGCAAAAGAGGTTACAGTCCACTATTCACACAATGACTCGGTAGATGGGCGTAGCCGTGTTCGATGGAACCCGTACAAAGCCTCTCGAATCCAAGAACGGACGATACTTGGTAATTACCAGGCCAACATCATTGCGAAATATTTTGGTTTGAACTTGAGTTCTGACGGCCAGAGAGTAGACGAATGGTTGGAACGGGTGTGGCAAGCATTTCGAAAAGGCATCATAAGACAATATGAAGCGGGTGGCGGTGGCGAATATCAGGTCGACGCCCGCAGAATCGTTGTAAGCACATCCCAAAGCTGGTCGGTATGCGATTCATGCGGGCGCCTTACTGTCTGGCATCTTAGCGGTGAATGCAATACTCCACGTTGCTCAGGTCGATTAAAGGAACTGGGTAAGTCAGAATTAGAGGCTAAGTTCCTTCACTATCATTATCGTCATCGAATTCTGAATGATGGGCCCATGGCATTGAATGTAGTTGAGCATACCGCGCAACTCACAAATGCCCACGGTCAGGACTACCAAAAACAATTTGTAAGGGGTGCTGTCAATGTGTTGAGTAGCTCCACCACGTTCGAGATGGGCGTCGACGTCGGCGGACTCAAGGCTGTCTTGTTGCGCAATGTACCACCGACGGCCAGCAACTACATCCAACGAGCAGGTCGAGCAGGTCGTCGCAAAGATGGGGCTGCGTACGCGATAACGTTTGCTCGCTCCCTCCCGCACGACCAATATTATTTTCATAATCCTTCAGCCGTGGTGAACGGGAAGGTGCCTGTTCCACTCATTAATCTTCAGAACACACGTTTGGCCGAACGGCACATTAACTCCCTGTTGTTAAGCGAATTCTTGCGTTCTGAGTCGGGTGATTCTGATGTTAAACGTGTCAGAGACTTCTTCTTTGGTGGAAACGACAGAGGTTCGCCTTACGAAAGATACATCGCGTTTCTGAATGAGCGTAGTGACTTCTTGATCAATATGGTGGAAAGCATTTTACCATTAGAGTCACAACTTGACGCTGCCTTATGCGTTAAGAAGTCAGGTGACGATTTAAGAATCGTCGAAACGGAAAAGGTAAGAGAGCCGCTGAACCTCTTTAAGGAACAATGGGAACAAATCAACAGGCAGCGACACGATGCAGATGCAAGGCAACTGCGTGCCATTGGCTACGCACTGGACTCAATTGAACGGCTAATAATGCAGGTTGAAGATGACTACCTTATAAATTTTCTTTCGTCCGCGCATTGGCTTCCGAGCTATGCTTTTCCACAAGACACGATTCGTTTGTTGGTACGGCAAACAAATTGGACGGATAAGATGCGGTTGGAACGCGACCGCGACCAAGGCATTTCTGAGTACGCTCCTGGAGCGGAAATTATTGCTGACGGCCGCAACTTCAAAAGTGCCGGCGTTATCAAACCAGGGAACGGATTTGATATTCGGCGTTACCGCTACTGTCGAAACTGCAGACGACTGGCTACCGCGATGGCGAATGACGCACTTCCACCGACATGTGAATGTGGCTCATATTCGCCCGTAAACAACTACATTGTTCCGACCGGATTTCAAACGCTCTTCAGTGAACAGGTGAAGGAACCGGATTTGTTCCGCAGGCGTCCGCCGTCGAGTACCGAAATCTTTCTGGTGAACGGAACCAGCGAAGAGGAGTTTTCGACACATCCAGTTATTCCTGATATTAAGGTGGGGTACCGCCGGGACGGGAAGCTCTTTCGAGCTAACGCGGGCTATGAGTTCAAGAAATTTCGGCTGTGTCAGGAGTGTGGTCGCGAGGTTGAGGGCGCGGCAAGGACTCACGAAACGCCTTGGGCGACGAGGTGCACAGGAAGTTTGTTTCAGACACATCTCGCGCACGAGTTCGAGACCGATATTTTACAGTTGAGATTTGGGTTTGGAGCGCTGCGAACACCTCCTGTGAGTGACAGCGAATTTTGGCTGTCATTTCTGAGTGCGTTCGTCTCCGCCTCGGCCGAGGTTCTAGCGATTCCGCTCAATGATTTGGACGCAATCTATCAGTCGCAAAGCCGGGAGAGCGCCGAAGGTGAATTGATTATCTTCGACCGCGTTCCCGGAGGTGCTGGATACGTAGAGCGAATTATCGAGAATCTGCCCTCGATATTAGACAGAGTTCGGGAGAGGACGATGAATTGCGACAATCCTCTTTGCGATGTGAATGGGAGTTGCTATACATGTCTCCGGAATTATAAGAATCAATTCAATTGGGACAAACTGGTTCGGCGCAAAATTGTGACTTGGCTCGGTAGCTTCGCGGCGGAGACGACGGCCGGTGAATGACTAACGCCCTCGGTACCTATCGAAAATCGCTCATCAGCGGAGAAATCAAATAGTTAGAGCAAAGAGCTTCCGGGGATTTCTCTAAAACGCGGCGCCGGTAACGTAGGCGAGTTGATGTATAGAAATTCCCAAATTTGATAGTCAATTAAAACTTCTATGCCAAATTTCAGTAAGAAATCTCTCTCACTATTTTTACGAAACGGTTGTGAACGGCAGTTCATCCTTTCGCTCTATAACGATACCGAACGGAAGACTCACAGCCTCCCGCCACGGCAGACGACGCGCGCTGGGCTGGGTCTGGTAGCCGCCGCGGGGTACGAATGGCAGGACGAGAAGGTCGCTGAGGTGAAGGATGTCTTCGGCTCCGCCAATGTTCACATGACTCCGGTATTTACCGGTAAGCGTCCTCAGCCGATCGATTTAGCTGCGACGGTCCTAAAGGTTGTGCCCTATCAGTTCGTGGTGGAAGGGAAGTACGATGCGGATACACCAGCCTTCCGTGCAAGTTTTGGAATTGGGACGTTTAACGATTACTACGGAAATAATGTAAGCATCGGCTCCACCCAGCCGGACATAATTCAGGTATTGCCGCCCGTGTCATCTGTAACCGCCCCCACCGGTGCTACTGGACGTGATGCTTACCGCTTGGAGGTTCGCCCGGACGGTCAGACATTATTGCTTGACAGTAAAGACGACCGCCTACGACTGCGTGTTATTGATGTAAAACTCACCTCCCAACCCGGCGCGTATTATTTTGCCGAGACCGTCTACTACTCCGTAACACTTGCCGCATGGCTAGTCGAAAATAAACTCGACGACAGGTTCGTCGTTATAGCGGCGTCCGCGGTGTGGCCGGGGTCGCACAAAGCATCGAACCTCGCGCAGCAGATGGAAGAATGGCGAAAACGTGCTTACCTACCGTCTGCCGAGGAAATGTGCACGGCTCTCGAAGAGGATTTGGAAATAGCACCGTTTGAAGTATTTGTGCCGCCGTTGCACCGTCTCCTCACTCAACAGTTGCCTATTATGCTAACCAAGCCGTGGCAAGATTTAACGTGGCATGTCGATTTCAGGTGCAAGGGCTGCGAATTCCTTGGCTACCCTTGGGTCAATGCCTTAGGCATTGTGGATAACGACCCAACTCAATGCTGGCCTACTGCGGAGACAACGGGTCACCTCTCACAAATCGTTGGACTGTCTCGCGGAGCCACCAAACATCTACGCGAAGTTGGGGTTGCTGATGTTTCTTCCTTGGCTACGACAGCACCCGCCTCTGGAGTCTTTGACGAACATCTGAGCTTACGGTCAAAGCGGGCCATATTCCCAGCTCGTGCCACCACCCTCGGCACGAAATCGAGTTCGGTAATTCCGAATTCAGGCGGCGACGCATTGATGCCGCGGTATCCTAATTTACATATCTATGTATTCCTTGATTACGACCTTAGCAGTGCCATTACCGCCGCCATTGGTATTCGAGCCTTTTGGACGGAGCCGCTACCCTTTGGTTCGACCCTAACTCGCAATTCATTCCAGTGGACTGCTACGAAAGGGGCGGATGAGGTTTTCTTGGTTGATTCGCGTAGTCTTCCGCGCGAACAAACGGAGTTCCTCAAGTTCCTCAGACACCTGAAAGGAATTTTGAGAAAAGTTGTTCAGTTCGATACCGATGATGTGGGGTCGGGTCGCCGTGACCAAAAGACCGAGCACAGTACATATCAGATTTATCTTTGGGATGAATCTCAACGGCAACATCTTGTCCGGCTAATAGGTCGGCATTTACCTCATATCCTTGCGGACCCTGACCTACGAGACTTGGCGTGGTTGTTTCCACCGCCCGAACTCTTACAGGCTGCGGAAGACGCCACGAGGAAATCTCCAATTACGGTTGTATCGACGGTTATTAACAATACTGTGACGATTCCCGTTCCGCACCATTATCCACTTTTGGAAGTTGTAAAGACTTATCTTCCTTCGGGGATGACCGGACCGGAGGTTCACCCGCTTTACGAAGAACCTATGAGTGATTTGCTTCCGTCAGAGCGAATTCATGAATGGTGGCAAAGAATCGGAAAGTGGCATGAAAAGCAGGACATAATCCGGGAGACGAGCCGAAAAAAAGTTCTGGCCCTTAATCTAGTTACAAGCAGATTAGAAACCGACTTAAAAGACCGCCTCTCGCGCCTTGCCGCCCCGCCGGTTATCCGAGCGCCGAGACAGGCTGGAGGACTAGCTCCTCAAAGCCTCTTATGGTTGGAGTACACACGGCTCAATAACGCTCTAAGTGAGCTTGAAGTTCATTCAGACCGGGCGATGCCGCCACACGAACGCGAAGCGCGCGGCAAATCTGCCCGACTTAAGAGAAGGCTTTCAGGGGTGGAAGAGGCCAACGCACTTTCTATCCTCAGTGCGACGCTAGGTCGTATAGTTGCTTCTTCACCGGATTTGTTTGTGTACGAGATGCGTCCAACCTCCTCGGAACTTAATGCACGCCCCGGCGATATTGGTTACGCACTTTCTCCTGAGTTAGATACCTCGACGTCGCCGCCAAGGCCAAAGTTTGGTTTCCTGGACGAGCACCCGATGAAGTACGTTGCCGGGACAAGTTTAGAAAAGTTAGGTAGACGGAGAAGCCATGAAACTTTCGAAACCTTAAAGCTTACGGAGGTTTCTATTGAGGCAATCGATAGAAACCACGGTTTAATCGCACTCCGCGGGGGACCAGGTTGTGCCATCGTGGACCTGGATGCGGAGCCAACGGTACCACTCGATTTTTCACAAAATGTTGTTTTGGACAAAGCCCATCACGACTATCTAACAGCTAAAATCAAACTCACACTGGCAGGGATAGCCTACCCCGCGGGAGCTGTACCAGACACGCGAACTCTTGTATCGCTTGGCTTGCCAATCGGTTTTGCGGCGGGCACGTCGCCGGATTCGCCGGCGTCCGAACTTCTCTGGGAAATCACGAAGATTCAAGCTACCCCAACTTCGAGAAATATTACCGCGATACGACCAGTAGTAGAGAGCTTTCTAAATAGTCGAGATGTAAAACTCGACCTGTCGCAATGGCACGCTTGGGAAGGCGGCCTTAGCCGTCGGTTCTCGATGATATGGGGTCCGCCCGGCACCGGAAAGAGTAGAACGCTGCGGGCAATCATTCTCGGCGCCGTGCAGGACGCAGTCGCTAACGGGAAAAACCTTCGATTACTCATTACCGCCAACACGTACACCGCGCTGGATAATGTGCTTTTGGAGGCAGAACGCGAGCTAAGCCGCCTGTTTCCAGTCAAGCCGTTCGACATTTACCGAATTTCTAGCCACTGGAAAGGCGTAGACCCAGATTTGAGTTCGAGGTACCCAAGTCTAATTCAACTTCAGTTAAGCCCAAGCAGGCCGAGCACCGAGGTTAAAGATTTAGTACGAGAACTGACAGGACCGGCGAAGATTACTATCGTAGGTGCGTTACCCCAACAACTTCATAACCTTGCGGTCGCAGGGGTTAAGACGAAGCAACCAGCCCATACTCAGAAGCAATGGTTCGACTTTGTCGTTCTGGATGAAGCGTCCCAAATCGATATAGCGACGAGTACCCTCATTTTTACGAAGCTGGCTGCCGGAGCCACATGCGTACTAGCGGGCGACGACCTTCAACTTCCGCCAATACACAATGCGGAACCGCCTTTGGAACTGGATTATTTGGTTGGGTCTGCGTATAACTATTTCAGATTTTATCAGGGGGTACTGCCTAATGCCCTAGATGTTAACTATCGTTCCAACAAAACGATTGTTGAACTGACAAAGGTTGCTGGTTATAGCTCAACCCTGACCAGTAACTCGCCGGAGTTGAAGCTTCATTTATTGTCTCTAATACCAGTTTCAAAACCAACGGGTTTTCCGAGCAACCTCGTTTGGACCCCAGATTTGGTGCCGCTAATTGATGCAGATTATTCAACGGCGTGTTTTATTTATGATGACGATTCTAGCAGCCAATCAAATGATTTCGAGGCGGATAATGTCGCATCACTTATTTGGCTGTTGAGCGGAAACATGTCGGACAAACTGCTCAACGAGCGAAAGCCGGATGGCACGATTGATGTCATTCCGTCAACGATCCCCTACACGCCCGCGGATTTCTGGGATAAGGCCATCGGCGTGGTAACACCGCACCGCGCGCAGATGTCGAAAATTGTGGCGCGACTCCAGTCAATATTTCCGACTCATAACCCAGAAACAATTCGGAGCGCAGTTGATACTGTTGAACGTTTCCAAGGACAGCAACGTGACATCATAATTGCTTCCTTCGGTTTGGGAGACCCCGATCTTATTTCCGCCGAGGCCGAGTTTATCTTCAACCTTAACCGGTTCAATGTCATGACTTCGCGGTCGCGGGCTAAGCTAATCGTCTTTGTTACGCGGTCTTTGCTGGACCATTTGTCGAACGACAAAGAGGTGCTCGAAGAATCACGCTTCGTGAAGCAGTTCGCTGAGAGTTTCTGCCTAAATCCACAACCTTCTTCACTTGGATTTTTCAAACGTGGAACGGCAACCTTTCGGAACGGAGTAATTCGTCGGCGGTGAAGAGTGAATGGTAATACCAATTTATGTGTGGGCGAGAAAATCCCTAAGCTCTGGATAAGTTCTCAAATCGCTGCCAATTGCGGAAAAGCCAAGTTGTTTAGCAACACGTAGTGTCGTCCCCGTCCCAACAAATGGGTCATAAACGATGCCGGGCTTCAATATCGCCCTGCATCGACACCTGGTCCAGCTAACGGTCCGTTTTTTAGCGAACGTGAACTCGCGGAAGTAGCCCCCTAAAACCTTCTTGGCTTCCGTCGCAAGACCTTTTATTTTTTCACTGTTGCGCCCAGTCTGAAACTTGCTCGCCTTTCCCGCATCGGAAATGCCGGTGGCTCTTATCGCCGCAATGTGTTCATTTGTGAGTTTTCCCTGTTCTAGAGCAAGCGACAGCCTTTCCATAGCACGTCGAGCCTGAGGTCGAGTTTGATCAAGTTCCGTCGTGCTTTCTGTCTGACGATTCGACGGAGAGCCACATCTCGAACAAGTGTACTTCGGACAAGCGAGACGTAGAACTCGTTCCACCAGTTCATCGGGGAAAGGTGCCAGATGCTCACCTTTATGTTGGGCGGGGGCGATGGTCCAGACGTTTCCGACGGTGTATTTTTCCTTGTAGTGTTCGAGGTCGTAATAATATTCGTCGCCCTTTGAGAAGTGAAGAACGTACTCCTCGCGAGAAGCAAGTCGGCGTGAGGACGAGTGCGGAGTAGAGTTTGGTTTGACCCAGATTATGCGCTGCCGCATCTTCCAGCCAGATGCGACCGCAGCATTTATTATTAGACTTGGAAGTTCAAGCAAATGTCCGTTTCGGAACGAGTCACCGACATTTAAGAATACCGAACCTGTTGGCTTTAGAATGCCGTGCCAAGCAGACATTACATCTAGTATGGTCTGCACGTATGCCCTCGGCGATTTTTCGATACCAATCTGATTTGCTAAGCCGTAATCCCGCTTTTGCCAATACGCCGGCGACGTCATGATTAAGTCGACTGAGGCATCAGCCAGGAATGTCGCCTTGGCATTCCCTTTAGTAAACGCGATGAAGTTCGGCGCACACTTCGGCTGCCGTCCCGTTGAAATCGGCTTCGCCGGTGATGCTAGGGCAGGTGTAACCGAGTGGCCTCGTGTCTCAGCTAAGGACAATCCCACCTCGGTCTCTGTTGGGTTCTTGTTAAGCACTTTAGATAGACTTCTCTCGACTGCCTCAGCACTCGGTAAGTATATCTAAACAGCTTTCTGTCGTCGAGGATGTAAGTACGATTAACGTTCGCGCCGATTAGCTTCCTTGGGTTCTCGATGCCGGGCTGTCCCCAGCATCCTCCGCGGCCCGTCGCTACTCGCCGTGCCGAACAGCCAGAAGCTAAGGGTCCCGAAGCCCGTTGCTCATCCAAGTTGCGGCGAGCGGCACAAGCCGTCTCGGCGGCAGCGGCAGAGCCGCGCCTCGCAGTTGCCAGCGTCGAAGCAGGCAGCCGTTGCAGCACCCCGCTGGGCCGCGGTCAAAGTTCGGAAAGGAAGGGAAGAGAGCATCATAAGAGACCCCCATCTTGAATCAACCAAAAAATTTCGTGACACAGAAAGGAATCAAACGCGGGTTTCACACGGTCTTGGATGGAGGACCAAACCAACCAGACGTCGTTCGACGAGCAAATAATTTTCTATTAACGCGTGCATTAATAGGCATATTCCAGTTTATGGAGCTAACCCTTCTGTTAGTAACATTTACATCACAATCTTCTGTTAATAATTTCCGTATGGATTGCTGCATTTGCAACGAACTTTGATTAACCAAATGCCCCGTTTACATCATTTCTAGACCGCTTAGACGCGGACGGAACTGACAAAACTGATAGAACTTGAGGTTTTACCGGTAGTTTTGTCAGTTTTGTCAGTTGGAGTCTCATGTCCAAATCGATGCGCTTCTTTCTCGCCTTTACATATGTTTTTCACATGATTTCATATGTATGAAATCTCAAGTAATGTTCGTGCGCTCTGTGGGGCTGAGGTAAGTGCTGCGTTTGAATTAATTTAGCGACTCTGACGTGACTGGCACGAGGGATGCTTTAGTAAGCGTGCGAATTTCGCAAGGAGCAAATCTTTATGAAGATAGTCAGCCACTTTAAAGTCTACTTATCATTGATTGCATTGGTAGGTTCAGTCTTGCTTTTGCAGAGCTGTGACAAACCGGTAAATCAGTCGGAAGTTAAGGTAAGGATGGCCTATCAGCCGATTGTGTTTGGACTTCCAGTTTTTGTTGGAGAACAACAAAAGATTTTTCAGAATCATGGACTCACCGTTGAGTCGAAGTCCTTTACGAGCGCGAACGACATGTTAAACGCTCTGGTCGCACACGAAATCGATATTGTTCCAAGCTCTCCTTTGGTACCAGTTGTCGCACTCGAAGCACAATATCCGGGAAGATTCCGAATCATCTCTCATAGTGTGATGACGTCCGGGAAGCCCTTCGACAGGATTCTCGTCAAAGGTGACAGTGCCATAAACTCGGCAAAAGACCTGGGCGGCAAGAAACTTGCGTTGATTCCGGGAACCACTGCGTCCAATGTAGTTAAAGCCTTCTTGAAGCAGCAGGGGGTTGACCCCCAAACAGTCACGTTGATTCATCTGGCTCCGACTGCGCAACTGGCGGCCCTTCAATCAGGGTCCGTGGACGCGCTCTATGCTTATGAACCTCTGGTAACGATTGCCCTGAATCAAGCCAATTCGTTCCGGGCGATTTCCGGTTCTCTCTACACGACGTTACTAGACCCATGCCCGCTCGTCGTCACGATTGTTGATAGAGATTTCGAACGTCAACATCCGGATGCCGTAAAGAAGGCAGTTCAGTCTTTCGACGAGATATTCACTCTGATAAAAGACAAGCCGGATGTCGCAAGCCAGGCGTTGGTTCCGTATTTGAAGATAGACCCGGCAATAGCGTCCAAGGTGAATCTTCAGAACATGACCCTACATGACGAGATGCAGATAGACAACCTGCAACGGTTCATAGATGTGCTCCGAGAAATAGGCGAATTACAGGCGCCAATTGACGCAAAACAACTTATCGCGGAGACAAAGTGAGATATGCAAACCTCGGAGGGCGTCGCCGTCAACATCAACAATCTAAGTTTTACGTACAAAGAGTATGGAAACGGTAAACACGAAATTTATCGAGGATTATCGCTAAAGATTCAGCGTAAACAGATAGTAGCGTTAATGGGGGCAAGCGGCGCGGGCAAGAGCACTTTGGGCAGACTCTTATCTGGTGAACTTGCTCCACAGGCAGGCACTATCGATTGGAATCCCGACCTTGTGGACATGAAGAATCGGTTTTACATAGACCAAGACCCCGCCGGCGTTTTTTTTCCTTGGCTGACGGTTTCCGCAAACGTTCGGGAGCCATTAAAGATTTTGCGGTGGTCGAAGGAGTCCTTGATTGAACGGAGTACCGAGATACTTTCCCAATTCGAACTGGAACAACTTTCAGACCGGTTTCCTAAACATTTGTCGGGTGGCCAAAAAAGCCGATTGGCGTTGGCGCGTATATTGGCATGGTGTCCGAGGGCAATAATCTTGGACGAGTATCTTGCTGACCTCGACACGCTGACGCGAAAGAAGGTCATGAACATCCTTAGAAGTTCAGTCAACACATTAGGCACAACCGTTATTATGATTTCGCACGCGACGTCAGATGTCGCGGCGCTCGCCGACCGATGTCTTCTGTTTGGCGGTAGTCCAGCCGCCATAATCGCAGACATCGACGTTAATCGACTGAGAGCGGAACATCACTTCTTAGAGGTACAAAATAATCTTGACGCTCAAATCGCTAAGGCACAATACCTACACTCTCAGGAGAATTAACGGCATTGTCATCAGCTTTGGCTGTCTGATTGTCGTCTGGTTCCTGATTACCAGTGTGTTCGAGCTGGTGGACCCTGTAATTCTTCCCACGCCGCAAGCAGTGCTTGGGGCAGGCGTTGAGTTGTTCCGCAAAGACACGTTGATAACAGATTGTCTTGTGACTCTCCGCCGACTTGGGATTTCACTCGTCCTTTCGGTCGCGATTGGCTTACCCAGCGGGTTATTTCTCGGTTACCACGCAAAGTTGTATGAGCGTATTGAAAGCGTCTTTCACGCCCTTCGGTCAATCCCTGCAACAGCTTTGTTTCCGTTGCTGCTCATCGTCATCGGGGTTGGCGAGCAGTCAATTATATTTGTCGCCACGTATCCAGGACTTTTAATCATCCTCATCAGTGCGGCAAATGGGGTGATGCTGGCGGATAAACGTCGAGTGCGGCAAGCAGAAATATTAGGAATGTCTGGTTGGCAGATGATTACGCGGGTCCTTTTCTACGAATCATTGCCGGTGGTCCTCAGTTCTTTGCGAACGGTCGTTTCCTACGCGATGGTTCTGGTGATTGCCGTTGAAATGTTTATCGGCGTCGGACAAAATGGACTTGGACGGCGAATCTTCGACCTGCAAAGCAACTACCGAATTCCTGAAGCCTATGCAGTAATTCTGCTAACAGCCGTCGTGGGGATTTTCTTGAATCTATTGGTGAGTGCAGTTGAGGCGTATTTGTTGAGATGGCAAGTGGACGGTCAAAATCGATAGGTGACTCAGACAGAGGCTTGCCTCTCACTGTCGGCGAGATAGTTGCTTACTTAAGCAAACCATTACATCTTCCGCAGTTTGAAGTTCAATTTTCCATTTACCGGGAACTAATAATAGAATCGATTCAACGTCTCCTGGAAGAGGCGATTCGAGAGAAAATTCTCCCCTCGAACGTCCTAGGAATTCAATTTGTTTTCGCAAAAACGGTTGAGCGTGGGGCGCACCGAATTAAGGTAGAGGGAGATTTCAGTTTTCCACTCCTATTACACTGCCGAACAAAAGATGAAGCGAAGCGAATCTCTGAAGGTATGGCCTTTGTCACCAGCCATCTCACTCGGAGCGACTCGTCATTTCATCTTCGAGTTCGCAGATTTGGACTCACCTATGCGCCAGCAGTTTGCGTTTTCTCGACATTCGACCCGCCATCCCTTCATAAAGTAGAATCAGCTTCATCGACAAACCTGCTATGGGTTACCCTGCCCGAACTGCAAAATAATCCCACTCCATTTCCGGACGAGGCGATTGAGGATTTCAGCGAATCGTTCAACGGCCGACAGTTCTTTCAGAGTGATATAAACAAGGCCATTCTAGAGCAGGGATTCATTACTAACAATCTTTCGGAGAGCCGTCTCTCAGCTAAGACAGGTAGTCTTCAATCAAGCGGCACTACGGATGCTAGAAAAACGTCTTTCCGCGATATGCGTGATGACCTTGTTCGTGACAGCGAATATCTTAGCCGGGTCGCGTATCTACTCAATTACGGCGACATCATCTTATGTACACCGCACGCATACGATGAACTCCGTCCTCACCGTAAGCACCGCAGGGTCCTTGTCAATCAAGGAAATCACTACCATCATGACATAATAACCGACACTGGTCTTACGGTGATATTGGACAGAAATGGAGGTCCTATAGCTGACGACGACTGGATTCGGATACAAATCGTTGCCCAAAAACTGGCTATCTTTGTCGGTGCGACTCTGTCAACCGCGAGCGAAACCAAGGTGATGATGATGCATACGTTGAACGAAGGGTTCAATCACGAGTTTAGGAATGCATTCAACTCAATCAGCAATAGATTAGAACGAATACAAGACAAGCAAGATGAAGGCGAGAAGTTTTCAGATGCCGATAAGATTGACATTGAAGGACGGCTTCAATTTACGCAAGAATTTGCCCTCTCAAAAATGGAGGTTTACAAAAACGAGGAAAAGTCGCTCAGAGATATTCTGTTCGACATTCTCTCGCCTCTAAAGAAATACAACGACATAACGATAACAGAGAGAATTCAGGCCGACCTCCACGAACACAAGGTCTCGACTCTTTGGAAACCTGCGCTCATTGAAATCCTCAGGAACGCTTACAAGAACAGCCCAGAAGGGACTGCGTGTCGCACTATAGAGGTCAGCGTTGCAGGCGATGGACAACAGTTTGTGGTTTCAGTTGCAAACGCTTACAAAGAAGAAGTCGTAAGAAATTATGCGCTAGGCCGAGACCCAGAGGGAATGGAGTTTGTTCATGGAATTGCCAACCTTCTCGGCGGGCGGATTTCTGCGACGGTCGCGGGAAAACGAGTAACTATCTCAATCCAAATACCACTCGATTATCAGAGGGGAATATATGTCTAAGGGCGTGCTAATAGTTGACGACGAAGCGGACAGTCGCGAACGGATACTCCGACAAATAAACAAAGCAAAACTCAAGTTCGACCCTGTCTTGCAAGCGGGCTCATCGGTGGAAGCTAGAGCGAAGTGGGAGAGAGAAAAAGCTGTCGTCGGCACTGTGGTGCTCGATATCAACCTTCAAAAGGAAGGGGAAGGATGGGAATTGCTACGGCACTTCAAAGAAACCAAAGTTACGGATTTCGAAGTTCTTGTCTACTCAGGAAACATCACCGGTATCAAGCCGATTCTTGAGTCGGTGGGGAATCAGACGTTCTCGCTCTATATTCGAAATAGAGATGAAGACCTGTTGTGGAATAAGCTCTCAATAATATCCAGCCGTTTACCCGTAGGTCGGCAGGAGCCAATCTTTTCGGAAGGCGAACGGAAAGAGATGTTAGCCGTATCGAATTTCCCCTTTCCACTGCTTCTCGTTGGGCCCCCCGGTTCAAGTAAATCAACGAAGGCCGCCGAAATAGCTAGGCTTTCGGGATGCGAGAAGAATAGGATCTTTGTCATAAATTCCTCCAGTCTTTCACCTTACCTCGCGGATAGTGAATTGTACGGGTCTGTAAGCTCTGGGTTCACTGGAGCAGCAACAAGGGTCGGAATGATGCTAAGAGCGTCCGGTTTTGATGACAAGCATCTCGAAAAAAAGAAAGTTGCTATCCTTGATGAAAGTCCGAAAGGTTATCCTGCATATCGCTCTCGCGAGCCGAAATGGGGTGCGATAATTCTGGATGAAGTTGCGACCTTGGACCCCGCAGTTCAGGCTAAGCTTTTGCTCGCCTTGGAGGGAGAGCCAATGAGGCCGGTCGGTTGGGATGGAGACGGATTTCTGCCTAACTTTCGCGTCATTGCAGCCACGAACCAGTTGGACGATTTGAAAACTGATTTTCGCAAAGACTTGCTTCGACGCTTAACGACCCACATCATTGACTGTCCAGAGATTCACGACGAGCCGGACGATAAGATTGTTCAAATTATCAAACAACACTCGGTCGAGATAAGAAGAAGAGGCGAGTTAGTTACACGAGTTAAGCCGTTGATAACTGACGGCGCTGTAGGATTCATTCTGGATAGAAAGAACAGGAGGGAAATAAAGGGCGGCATTCGGGAGGTTTTAGCTTTGATTGACCGAGCCTGCATCAAATCGTTCGAGATGGGCGAAAACGAGGCGTCCGAGATGCGAATCTCCGAAGACGTTATGAAGCTTGCCTGGAAGTTTAGCGTAGATAAAGTTTACACCTTCTACGAGAATGAAGGCTCAAGGGAGAGGGAGCAACGGGATGACTTCTCAAAGGACGAAGTCGACGCCGTGCGACACGAAATTTCTACATTGCTGAACCTTGATTCCTCAAAACTGAACGAAAATTCTCTCAAAACCGCCATAAAAGCAACCGTCAAGGGGAATAAGTCGAAAGAAAAGCTAAAAGGCGAAATTAGAGCCGTAATCGCTCATCGGTATCAAGGCAACAAGACTTGGCCGGGGTTCGCTTTATTGGGACGGGCAGTGGGTGTTGCACGAGACCGCGACGAGACTCTCGAACATTACGGGTTGCGTGTGCGTAATAATTGTTTCAATACGCCGTTCAGGGAGCCTGAGAAAGAAGATTCAACTGAGTAGCATAACCCTGAAGGTCGAGGTAACCATTACCCGTGATTGACATCACGATAGTAGGCGCTTTACCTGCGGTTTGGGCCTCCTTGACCACTGTTGTCACCGCTGAAATAGCGTGCGAGCTTTCCGGAGCCGGCAACAGACCCTCAACGAGAAAGAAGGTCTTGCCGGCGCGAAAAGCGTCCTCCTGTGTGATGTCCATTGCTTCGACATATCCCTTTTCGGCCATTAAAGAGAGGATTGTCGCCTTGCCATGATACCTCAAGCCTCCGGCGTGTATTCGGGGTGGCACAAATTCATGTCCCAGCGTATACATCTTGAACTTGGGCGTGTATTCAAAGGTATCCGCATGGTCGTAGCGGAATTCGCCCTTTGTCAGGGACGGAGCGTTTGAAGATTCGGCTGCAACAATACGTGGGGACTCCAAACCTTTTATCTTCTTCTCTAAGAACGGAGCCGAAAATCCGACCAGGCTTGAGCCACCGCCAACGCAGCCTACAATAATATCGGGTTCGATTTCCGCTTCATCGATTTGTTGAATAAGTTCCAGCCCAACTATCGTTTGGTGCATGGACGCGTGGTACGCCATGCATCCGAGGGCTAATCTATAATCGCCCCTCATCTGTGCATATTCCATCGCCTCACCCATGCCAATACCGAGGCTGCCGACATGATTAGGGTCTTCGGCCAAAAGACCACGACCTCGCTCTGTCAAACTACTTGGCGAAGGATAGACCTCGGCTTCCGCCAACTGCATCATGTATCGACGGTAAGGCTTATCTCGGTAACTGCTTTGGGTCATGAAGACTATGCATTCAAGACCAAAAGTATGCGCTGCCATCGCCAGCGACGTCCCCCATTGACCCGCCCCTGTGTCTGTTACAACCCCGCGAAGGCCTTGCTGTTTTGCATAGTAGGCTTGGGCAAACGCTGTGTTGGGTTTGTGACTACCGCCCGGGTTACTACCTTCGGACTTGTAGTAGATTTGCCCGTCATATTGCAGGTACTTTTCGAACTCGGTAGCCCGGACAAGCGGGGTCGCTCGATAGGACAGGTACCTATCAAATACTTCACCCGGAATAGAGATTTCCCTTTCGGTACCGTATTTCCCGTCGAGCAACTCGACCCGGGCGCACTCCGCAGAATATAGACCGGAGAGCGTTTCAATGGTGGCGGCTGAATCGGAATGAGATTCAAGTGGTAGCGGGTACTCGTCCTTGACTAGCGAAGCCAAGTTCAACCAGTAATCAGGCAGGTTTGCCGATTCGATATTCCACCGTTTTTGATTTTTCATTCAAAAAAAGGGAGTGCACTTAGAATAAGGTAACACGGGGTAGGTCTTGTTCGCACGTTTTCGGTTTTAGTTCACGTTCTCAGAGACAAGCAAAAGGAGCTTTGCAGCTTTTTGTATGCCCTCGGTGAAGATATACCTTTACCGGGTGCGTAATAGGAGACAAGCGACTGCTCGTTGAGCAAACGAATTGGAAGCGGTTCGAGAGTAGCGGAAACGCCTTTTTCTAAGAGAAACGCAAGCAGTTCGGCCGGCTTCGGGTGTCTTTTCCAGGTCGCCGCCAGACGGAAATATGCGGGTTCGATGGCGTTCCGAGCAAACCGAATCTTTTTCGTAAGTCCGCTAATATTCAGATTCCGAATAATATCCTCACAGTTTCTTTGATGAAATTGCAGTTGTTCCAGGGCCGACTCGAACAAGGCGTTCGCGTAAACCGCTGACAGCGGCGATATGCGACCATTGAACGCGAACTCGTTATCCAAATGGAGTCCAATTTCACGCCGTTGTCGCAGCGGGTGTTGTGACCAGAATAGCAACTTCTCGTAAAGCTCGGAGTTGTCGGTAAGGATGGCTCCGCCCTCGCCTGCGAAGAGTGTCTTGCCTGCTGTAAACGACACCACAAGGGCGTCAGCATGTACACCGGCTGGCAGTCCATCTCGTTTTGCCCCGAAGGACTGTGAGGAGTCTGAGATAAGCCATAGCCCGTGGTCATCAGCGACTTTGCGCAAAGCACGGGAATCGGCAGGAATGCCGAAGATGTCAACTGAAATGATGACTTTCGTTTTTGGTGTAATCGATGACGCAACTACAAGCGGGTCTAGGCAAAAGGACTCATCTTGGATGTCGGCGAAATGCGGAACATTGTTAAGTAGCAACATTCCGGCGATGGTAGCTCCGTAGGTAAATGGCGTGGTTGCGAACTCGCAGCCTTTGAGGTCGAGCGCAAGTCCGAGGACGTAAAGTGCATTAGTGGCATTTGAAACGCACAATGCGTGACGCTTGTTGTAGTAACGTCGAAGTTTACCCTCCAACTCGGCAACAGCATCGTTCGAAGCACAGCAGTGAGCCTGCTGTGCTTCGAGATTATTATTTGACGCTCGGAGATATTCAGCGAGCGCTGTGATACCTGTTTCTACGGCTTCTTGATTAGACGTTGACATAAGGTTGAAGCTCCTGTATTCGTTTTTCTAATTCCGGGCGGTCGATGTCGCCGCTGGGCAGACTAACTATCCCCTTCAAATGTTCTGGGAACTGGTAGCCAGTAAGGTTCTCGTTCCAAGGCAAAAATTTCTTTGACGAACACGCCTTGATTGCCCATAGCTCGGCATACATAGCTGAAGTGCGGTCGGTTGAAGCACAAAAGTCATGCGCCGCCGATAAAATTAGGTCGCTGTCCACCTTGTTCTGAAAAACCATCGTGTTACTTAACTGCGCCCTAATATGACGCGGACTTGCTCCTTTTTCGTAAAAGATGCGAGCGGCCTCGATGATTTTCGGGTCTGTCTCATCAATCTGTACCTGTGGTGAAATCCGCTGTGTGGTCACTGAGATTATTCCCGGAAAATCTTCTAGCAATGGAAAAAGCACCGGTATCAGAGTGAACCGGGTTCGCAGAGCTTCGCCCATTCTCCATGGCGTGTTCGTTGTTGCAATGAGCATCGTTCTTCCGCGACGCGACTCATCTGATAGGGCCGTTAGAAGCTGGGCGACGATAGCTTTAGAAGCGCCGCTGTCGCCGTCCCACTCGGTCCTTTGTACCGGCACGGCTTCGCTTATCTCATCGATAAACGTGATATTTGGACTCCACTCTCGTACCGCTGACCATTGAAGTCGCACTTTACGTTCGGTCTCGCCGACAATACCGCCTTTTGGGTTTATCAGTTCATATGCGGCTACCTGCGCTTTCCTTGCGGTCATCAAGCACAGGTCAGTCTTAGCTGTTCCAGGCGGTCCGACAAGCAGAATGTTCGAAGGGATATTCGGGTCGCCGCGCAGCAGACCTTCCGCGCATTGTTCCAAGAACAATTGCGGAACACGGACGTTAATGCCACGTAATTTGACGTCCTTAATGCGGTTCGTATCAAGCACCCGCACCGTGTTCTCGGTTACCGCTTCAACGTCCCGGCTTTTCTGTTCGGATAGCTCTTTGGCGGTGATTTCTCGACCTGTGTTGTGCGAGGCAAGGAGTAATGCTTCGAGTCCGCGATTGGGGGTATTGGTCGTCATCCGAGCTACCGCTATTGGAGTTAACCCCGCTTCGAATTTTGCCTGCGGATATTTCTTCATGATGGCTTCAAGAAATTCCAGCTTCTCGCTCTCATCTGGCTGGCTGAGATGAACTCCGTACAATGCCCCCTTGACGAGTTCATCTAACAATCCGTCGCGGCCATGAAAAATCAGCAAGTTACCGCTCTTACGGAGAGCCAGGCTTTGTGCGAGTGAAGTAGCAAGTTCGATTGTGACGATTTGGTTATCGGTTTGGGTGCCGTTCAGCAAGCCCCCCGGCGCAATGTGTTCCGCAAATTCGAATAGAACCCCGAAACGCATGTCGGTTCCGTCGGCCCAATTCAGTCCCTGGGTGGGATTGCGAAGGAGCGTAGTAACGCCGCGGATGATACGGGCTGTCTCGTGTTCATCTTGCGGCAACTGCAGAAGTTTGTGACTTTGCAGAACCTTCTCAAGTGTCTTGCGGTCGCGTTCGTCTTCAATCCGGCTTCTGTCCCAATCGAACCCTGCCGACCGAGAGAACGTAAATAAATGCATACCGAACTTCTGTCTGATGTGCCGCCGTAGAGCTTCGCTCAGCGTCAGTATCCCGCCGTCCGGTCGATTTACTATCAGGTCGAATGGCGACCGTCCAGATAGCAGAAGGGCCGCCCGTCCGTTTTCGTAAGCCTGCGAGATTTGCTGTAAAGGTGTATTTGACATAGTTTTTCTCCTTAATTAAAAATGGCGAGCTACGACTTTTTTCGTAGCTCGCCAACCGTGTTGGTGATATAGCAAGTGACAAGGTATGGCGTATCCGCAGGATGGCCTAACGCTGTCCCTGTCTATTGCGCTGATTGTTCTGCTGAAGGCGTTGGTGCCCCGCCTTCTTCGTTGATGCGGGAGTAATTACCGCCTCTCTAAGCGTCGCCTTTGTCACGGGGCGACGAATAAATTCGCGAGCAACATCGAGCTGAGCGACGCCACCCGTTTTCTTCCGAGTGGGAGGCAAACCGACGACTCCTTCTTCTTCGAGAGCTTTCTCAAATGCGTCAAGGAGTTCTTCAGATTTGTTATGGCAAACTCCCACAACTTCACTTGCAAGGCTTTCGCCGCGTTCCAGGTGCGATTCGAACTCGGTGACCAACGTGCGTCCTCCTTCGTCTCGACCGACGAGTCGTACCAGACCCTCCCTTCCGGGCACCTTTTCGACCGAGGCAAAGCCCACCTTTTCAAACGCTTTTTTGGCGACTACTTCAAAGTTGGCCATCTGGGCTTGTTGGTGACCTGCGTTTATCGCTTCGACGAGTTGCGCTTGGGCTTGACGGGCGGCGGCAGGGGTTGTCGCCGTAATCAATGCCTTAACCGGGGCGGAAAAGCCGGTAGGGGCGCCAAACGAGAGGGCTGACGATTCGACGGCCGCACCCAGCGTAGATTGCCTTATGACCTCAACCTCGCTGATGCCTGGTTGTGCTTTTAATGTGTGCACGTGCCTTTGTTGCAACGTATCCAACTCGCCTCGTAAAGCAGACAAGGACGTCAGTGAAGCGGCTTTTGTCGGCGATTTTGTTGTGTAAAAGAATCGGCTCACGGCAGACGCGGCAAAGAGGGCGATAGCTCCACCCACCGCTGTTAACGCCGCCGAATTATTTACGGCGACAGATTTGAGTCTTGGTTTCGTTGATATACTTCCCATAGTTGTTTTTCTCCTAACAAATAGGGCGAGTTTTGACCTCGCCCGTTGTGGACTAAAGCTCTCCGTCTGAGTTCCGAACCTCGGCCTCCAGAATTGTCCGGAGATAGTTGGCTTCGGCGGCCGCGCTGTCGCGATTCTGATGGTCGCGGTCATCATCTTGACGACCGGCAAAATCCTGACCGTTGTCAGGGCTGCCGGGCGGGTCATTTCCAGTAGGGTTGGCATTACCGAACTCTTGGTCGGGAGGATTGTCCGGCGGTTGTTGCGGACCAGGTTCTTCCTCGTTGACTTCGGCATTGCTGTTATTCGTCCGTTCGTCCGTGACGTTGTTCCGAACGCCGCCTAGATTCTCCACTGCTCCGTTTTGCAGGTTCTCAATGATGCGCTGAGCAACAGGACTCAATCGCATCACGGGAATCTGTTGGTCGGGAGCCTGTTGGCTCGGTACAGACGGAAGGGGGTCGTCCGCGAATTCGACATTGTGAGTCTCGAAGTGGTCGTAGGCGTCGCGGTAAAACGCTTCTGCTTTTCCGGCGGCCCGGTTTGTTTGGAAGCGTGAGATTGCTTCTCTCGTCGCATTGACGGCTTGGTGACCCCCGTAGCCAGCTAGCGCAAAGGATTCGGCAACACTCTCCGCCTTCATTAACGCAAAAAGATGAACGAAAAAGCATATGCTGCAAACTCCGAGCAGCATCACCCACTTATGCGTTGGGATGGGTGCCTCTGCAATGCCGGCGGCGGCATTGGTAAGGTCGTCAGTAACGGCTGCAAGAGGGACGTTAACGCCCTCGTTCTTAACTTTTGTGTACATTAACCCAAAGGCAAACGCGGTTAAGGCCGATGCGAGACCGATGCCGACCAGCCAGTGAGTGGCGACGGCTGCTAGGGAGTCGGAATGTTCACGTAACCAAATCAGTCCGATGGCTATCGCTACCTCAATGGCAAGAAGAGCGAGAGTAGCGAGCACCTTCAGATAGACATAATATTCTTCGAGTCCTTGAAGTTCCCGCTGCATCCCCAACAGATAATCTAACGTTCCTCCGACGACCAAATAGTCGATGACCACCACTCCTGTGAGCCCGACGAGAACCAGTCCGGACCAAACCCAGTCGGAGATGGTCGCTTGGGACTCATCCGGATTGTTGTTTCGAATCAACTGCCGCTTCGCTCTTATCCCATTTAAGCGATGGCTGCGAAAGACGTACTTTTTAGCCCAGTCGTTGATTCCCTGGATAAGCCGCTGGTATTTGAGGCGGCTTGCTTTCTTGAGGCGTCCAAGTCGGCGGTTTTCCTTGCCCGCCGCGCGTGACGTAACTGCGGAATTGGGTTCTGGCATTTTGATAAAGTCCTCCTTAAATTGGCAAGGCCTGGCAATACCGCCGTTTGCCAAGCCGATGTAATAATTGAGTTAAAAGTGGTGACCAAAGTCACCAGTCTATTTAGGCGATATTCCGTTCGCGGCGGGGGCGGTAATGGTGACCGAGGCCGTGGGCGACGCTTCGCTTGACGGCAGAATTCGGGTGACACGGCGAATCGCCGCATCTATTCCCTCGAACGGTTCGGGGCTGTAAAGCTTTAGTACTCCCAAACTGGCGGAGCCATTGACAACGAGAAAATACGGTTGACTGACAATGTTGGGGCCTTTCGCTTTAGGCTTTGCGGTTTCTTGACCGTCTGTAACCATCAACAGGATGCACGTCGGGGGCACCTTCTCATCTTCCGAAAGAAAAAGGTCGGCGCGTTTTAACGCCTCGATAACATCGGTGCTGTTGGAGCGGCAAGTTTTGTTGCTCAAGCAATCGAGCATTGCTTGTGAGCTGGCTTTGAAGTTGGCGATATTTTCGTTCGTCGCGGTACTCCACTTTTCATCCAGCTTTTGAAACGTGGCCATTCTTTCCTTGTATTCGTTTAGGAGTTTTTCCTGTTCGAATGGATTATTCTTCGCCGTCGGCGGTGGCGGTCGCACCGGTCTCGGCTCAATGCGTAATCTAAGGAACGGTTTGTTGGAGTCTTCGTCGATAAAGCCGAAGGCAAGTTCCCCGGACTTCTCACGTAGAAACGCGATTAGTGAATCTAAGTGTTCCGTGGTCAAAGCCGGCGTTCGAGTCGATTCAACGCTTCCGGAACGGTCGCCAAGGAGAGCGATTTTGTAAAAAACCGCGGGTTGGATATAGTTTGGTTCAACGACCTTTTTGGTTGAGATTGGGGGCGGCGGCTGCTTTGTTGAATCGATTGTTGCCGCGTTCCCACCGAAGCATCCCGTTTGAGTCGCGGCAGTTGCGACAGACAACGTAAAAATGAAAAAGGCAGCAAGTTTCTTGCTGCCGCCGAGGGTTGTTTGATTTTTGTGTTGGTTAGACATAGGTTTAGGGTGTGCCAAGAAAAAGCCGTTTTTTGACGAGGCGGTAGAGACGCCTGTCATACACGGCACCGACGGCCTTTGCACACTCGGCCGCCAAGAGATTGCGGGTTTCTGAGCCAACGAGTGCTTCGACCGCCTCTCCCGCAGTCACCAGCAGCCGGTCGGCTCGTCGGTAAACTTCAAATATCTCTGGGAGCTTCGCCGTTCTACGCTGTGGTTTTGCGCGATGGCGAATTTCTTCGAGATACGGCTGCACAAGCATGCGATTCCAATGGTTGCGGAAACCTATTGGGTCTTTTTCAGCGAGCGACTTGTACCGCTTTGCGGCCTTCTGCAAACGTCGCTCATTCGTTTTCTTCATAAGTAACTTCTCCTTTATTGATTTAGAAACTAATGGGTTCTAGTTCTCTTAAATGTCTGTCTCGCGATACAAGGTCGCGTCCAGATTGGGAACGCATCGGTGAATGCAACTTTTAAGTTCAAGGTCTCACCGCAGTCTGTTCGGACCCGTAAATTTGAAAGGTTGGTTGAGCCGTTTGAGCAGGAACGATTTGGGTTGCTTATATCCAAACCGTGCAGCCGTTATTCATGCGACGGGGCAGCGACGAGTACCTATTGGAGCAGGTCGATTTAACCTCGACCATTTCCAACTGCCTACCTGCTAGAACTCGTCAAGTTTTATCTTTAACGTTTTCAGCACCAACCTTTCACAATCGACGCGATCGGCGTCGAACAGAAAGTCGTTTTATGTTTTCAAATAGCAAACTGACCTGGTGTCTGAAATACCATTTAGCAATGCCAGTGCCATAGTGGCTATCTTTGTAAATATAGGTAAGAGAAGGGGTTAGGTTGGTAGGATTTTATCCGAAAAAATGAATCGCAGAGACCTTACAAATCTTTACATATGAGATTCAAATGTGAGCGAGGAACGGCGTGAGCGCCGAACATGGTTTTGCGTTCGACCGCTAGGCCCTACGGTACGCCGAACCTGTGGTGAAGACACGAAACGCAGACCTCTATCCTGAAGAAGATTTCGACATGCGATACTCGGTCGCTATTCGGGGAAATCAGTACCGTAGGACGGGTTCTGTCAGTTTCGTCAGTTCCGTTGTCCGAGCGTTAGGGCACAGGCAAAAGGTCCGCACCGGATACAGTCGTGGCTCTTGTATCCTATTTGTACCTCGTCCCTTTTGATGTTTAGATAAAGCTAGTCAGGTCAATGCGTTGCGGAACCAGTAAACTTTTTGCATCGAAAGTGACAAAGGTTCGAACCTGCGTGAATTAAGGTGTGAGATTCATTACAAGGCTTCTTTGAGCTGTCGCGGAATTGCCCTAACGGCTTCTGTCTTCGTACTTGAGATCAGGAGATTGTGAGTCATGATCAACAAGGCCTCGGAAGCGCCCGGGGAACGGCCCGGCACCCGCTCCGATTATAGAAAAATGCAGATCTCAACATAGAATGGTTGAACGGAGGATATTGAAATGCTGCCAAAAGAGCCGGGACTGGAAATGGATTTTACGCTTGAGAGTGAAAGGTCCGGGATCGTTGACGAACCTGCCTTCCAGCTGTTGATGCTGGGCGATTGGAGCTCCGATCAGGCCCGAGGAGATTGGGGACATCGAAGACCGATCGAGGTCGACCGCGACAACTTCGACGACGTAATGCGAAGCCTGGATATTAGACTTGAGATCGATTGCGACGGCGTTGCTGTGAATGTTGCGTTGGATTCGATCGATTCATTCCATCCGGACGAGCTGTTCAAAACGCTCCCGGTCTTTAGCGAGCTACGCGGCCTGCGAAAGCGGCTGCGAGACCCGCAGACCTTCAATTCGGCTGCTCGTGAGATCAGATCGTCATCGGGGGTGCCGATCGAAGCAACAAGAGAAGAGGCCGCAACCCCCCGGCCTGAAACTCCAGCAAGCGGCAGCCTTCTGGATTCGATACTTGCAAACCCGGAGGGCGGCGAATCGGCCGCAAGAGCGCCCGTCTCGGGCGACCTGGCCCAATTAGTCGAACAGGTCGTCCGGCCTCATTTGACAGGCGTGGATGAAGACGAGCAGGCTTCCTTAATTGGAGGCGTCGACATGGGCATCGCTGCGGTCATGAGATCGATCCTCCATGACCGGAAATTCAAGGACCTTGAGGCCGCTTGGCGAGGATTGTACTTTCTGGTCAGACGGACAGAAACGGCCTCGGACCTGCGGATCTTCATTCTTGATGCGACGAAAGCAGAGGTAGCCGAAGACGTCAAGGACCAGGAAAGGTCGTCCGTGAAAAGCACCCTCCTTAAGGGGGCGAACGGAGATCCGTGGGCAGCGTTCTTCGGCAACTATGCGTATGCGGCCGATGTTGATGACATCGCTGCGATTATCAGGATCGGAAAGATCGCGGCCTCAGCAAAAACGCCTTTCATATCTCACATTCGGCCCGATATTCTCGGGGTCGCTTCACTTTCCGACCGGCCGGATCCAGATGAATGGGACCTGTCGGGCGAAAGTAGCGGCGGGAAACTCTGGTCCGCGGTGCGCGAATTACCGGAGTCGAAGTTCGTGGGGATGACGATGCCCCGGTTTCTGGCAAGGCTGCCGTACGGATCGTTGACCGAACCAACGGAGGCGTTCTCGTTCGAGGAAATAGTCGATCCCGGTGATACCTCGAATCTGCTATGGTCAAACGGATGTTTTGTTGCTGCGCAGTTACTTGCGGCGAGCTACAGTCAATTTGGATGGCAGTTCGGTGAACAATACGTTCAAGACGTCGACGGGCTTCCCATGTACGTTTTTCGAAACGGGGGCGAGACGATACAACAACCTTCTGCCGAGGTTCAGTTAAGCCAGAATTCGGCTGAAAAATTGATGGAATACGGCGTAATGCCATTGGTATCATTCAAGGATTCGGACCGCGTCCGTTTACTTCGCCTGCAGTCGATCACAGATCCCGTCAGCAGACTGGCCGCCCGTTGGGGCTGACGAATTGCTTGAATTTCCAGTGTGTCGAGCCTTACAATGATCGATTGGCCCCTTTTTAACAATGTTTGATGAATCGTTCGATGTAGTGGTTATCGGCGCCGGACACGCAGGCTGCGAAGCAGCTTCCGCCGCGGCCAGGTTGGGTGCGCGCACCGCGCTCGTCACAATAAATCTGGACCTCATTGGTCAGATGTCTTGCAATCCTGCGGTCGGCGGGATCGCGAAAGGACATGTCGTTCGCGAGATCGACGCCCTTGGGGGGATCATGGGCCGGGTGATCGATCGAACGGGGATCCAATTTCGGCTCTTGAACCGATCCCGGGGCCCGGCCGTTCAGTCACCGCGCGCGCAGGCCGACCGCGGTCTCTATCGGACAGAAATGCGGCGAGTGCTGGAAGCGACTCCGGAGCTACATCTTCGCCAAGGTGTTGTGACCGATCTAAGTGTTGCAAACAATACGGTTACAGGCGTTGAACTTAGCGACACGAGACGTTTTGGAGCCAAGTCGGTAGTCGTTGCCACAGGCACTTTCCTTAATGGTATGATCCACACCGGCAGACAGACGTATTCGGCCGGCCGTGCGGGGGAGCCCGCATCGATAGAGCTGGCTGATTCGCTGAAGAGGCTCGGATTTCCGGTTGGTCGATTAAAGACAGGGACCCCGCCTCGGCTTGACGGCCGAACGATCGACTGGGACGCATTTGAACCGCAACCGCCGGATGAAGAGCCGGTGGCATTCTCCTTTTCAACGGAGCGGATCCAACAGCCGCAGATCCAGTGCTACATAGGCTTTACGAGCGACAGGCTTCATCAGACCATTCGCGATAATCTGCACCAGTCACCGCTATATTCCGGTAAGATCAAAGGGATCGGTCCGCGTTATTGCCCTTCGATCGAGGATAAGGTGGTAAAGTTTGGCGACAAGGACCGGCACCAGCTTTTTCTTGAACCTGAAGGTCGTAACACCAACGAAGTTTACCTGAACGGATTTTCGACCTCGCTTCCTTCGTCTTTGCAGCTTGAACTTCTGCGAATGATCGACGGTTTCGGCAACGTCCGGATAATCCGGCCTGGATACGCGATCGAGTATGATTTTATTGACCCTAGGGAACTCCGGCCTACAATGGCGTCGTCCAGAATGCAGGGCCTTTTTCTTGCGGGCCAAATAAACGGAACCACGGGATACGAGGAAGCGGCATGCCAGGGCCTTCTGGCTGGAATTAACGCCGCCTTTTCGGCGCAGGGACGAAGGGGATTCACGCTGGCAAGAGATGAGGCTTATATTGGTGTCCTAGCAGATGACCTTATCCAGCACGGCGTAGATGAGCCATACCGCCTTTTCACGTCGCGTGCTGAAGCCCGCTTGAAACTTCGTCACGACACCGCAGACGAACGTCTGTATCCGAAAGGACGCGAGCTCGGCTTGATCGGTGACAACGACTGGGTACGGTTCGAACAAAAGAGGGACAGGATCGCGTATCTTCGGAACTTGCTCGATGAGACGAGATTCAAGCGCTCAACGCCCGAATACGCAAGTGTTTCGCAGATACTGGGTTGCGATCTTGGCGATTCTTTCACACTGTCGCAGCTCGCATTGCGGCAAGGCGTCAAACCGGATCTCGTTCACCGATTGCTCCCGGACACGATTCGGACAAATCTGAATATAAGCGAGTTGGAAACCGCCTTGGCCGATTCGCTGTACAGGAGCTACATTGATAAGCACCAAGCAGCAGCCGAAAGGATAAACCATCACGATACGCTCCGCGTCCCTGACGAATTCGCGTTTTCCGCGATCGGAGGCCTTTCCAACGAGATGATCGAAAGATTGGAGCGCGCTCAGCCGCGAACTTTCGCCCAGGTTCGAAAGATCGCGGGGTTGACGCCGGCTGCTGTTTCGTCGGTCCTCGTGCACCTTACCGCGGCCAACACGGATCGGGCGTCCAGGAATTGAACCCTTTGCTTTTGCTGAAATGTTATTTACCTCGTCTCCGAGGGCCTCATCGAATTGTGGAACGTTCCACAATGTGTTTCCCTTCGATTTCGAAGAATCTCGCTTCGAATGACCCGATTCTCAACTACCGTTCGATAACCGCCATGTGATACCTTGATTTTTCACGCAAACTGTCAAGTATGGGTCGAATTATCGCGGTTGCGAATCAAAAAGGCGGCGTTGGAAAGACTACGACGGCCATTAATCTGGCGGCCGGATTGGCGCTCGGGAACCGAAAGGTGCTGCTCGTCGACGCCGATCCGCAGGGAAATGCTTCATCCGGCAGCGGCATCGTCCAAACGAAAGACCAAAAAAACCTTTATGACGCCCTTGTCGGAGGCGTACCGATCCGCGATGTGGTAGTCCCGACCGAAATTAAGTCTCTTTGGGTCGTTCCGTCGGACAAAAATCTCGCCGGCATCGAGATCGAGTTCAGCGAGATCACGGATCGGGCACTCGTTCTAAAAAGGCTGCTCGCGGAGATCAGGGAATATTTCCATTACATCATTGTCGATTGCCCGCCATCTTTGGGAATCCTGACCGTAAATGGTTTAGTTGCAGCAGATTCGCTGATCGTGCCGGTCCAGTGCGAGTATTTTGCACTTGAGGGCGTTACTGAGCTTTTCGAAACCCTGACACGCCTGAAGCGCGAGCTCAATCCGTCACTTACTATTGAAGGCTTGCTCCTGACGATGTATGACGAGCGGACAAATCTCTCGGCCGCCGTTGCGAAAGACCTTAGAGATTTTTACGGTACTCAAGTCTTTAATACCGTGATACCGAGGAATGTGAGACTTGCGGAAGCCCCGTCATTCGGAAAGCCTATTTGCTTGTACGATCCAAGATCCAAAGGAGCGGAAGCATATAATCAACTAGCAAAGGAGATGATCGGTCATGGCCAGACAGCCGCTGGGCCGCGGTCTTAGCGCCCTTCTGGGTGATGAAAAGCCGGCGGAAGCCAACTTTGACGTTGGGATCGACCAACTCGAACCCAACCCTCAACAACCTCGCAGCCGCTTTTCGGAGACGGCGCTCGACGACCTTGCAGCATCGATCACTGCAAACGGGATCGTCCAACCGATACTTGTTCGAAAAAAGGGCGATCGGTATCAGATAATAGCCGGCGAAAGGCGTTGGCGTGCGGCACAGCGAGCCGGCTTGAGGCGTGTGCCCGTCACGGTAAGAGAGATCGAGGATGACAAGCTGCTCGAATTGGCCCTTGTCGAGAATATCCAGCGTGAGGAACTGAACCCGGTCGAAGAGGCTCGTGCTTATCGGAAACTCATTGATACCATTGGACTTACGCAAGAAGCACTGGCTGCGACCGTGGGCCGGGAACGGTCGCTGATCGCGACCTCGCTCCGTTTGCTTAAACTTCCCGCAGAAGTCCTTGAGATCATCGAGGAAGGCAAACTCACTGCCGGCCATGGCCGGGCCCTGCTGCTTGTCGAAGATCCGGCGGCCCAGCGACGTGCAGCGAGGACCGCCGTCGAGATGGCTTTTTCTGTTCGCGAGACCGAACGTTTCATCAAAAGATCCGGAAAGTCGACGACGCAAGCGATTGGAAACAAACAGGTTAGGGGAAAACGCGACGCAAATTTGATCGCTGCTGAATCGAAACTTCGTCGCAGGTTCTCGACCGGCGTAAAGATCTTGCCGGCCAATGATGGCAAGGGGGGACGGATCGAGATCGAATACTATTCGGACGGTGACTTGGACCGCATTTATCAAATGTTGATCGACCAGAGCGAATAATAAAGGAGGTTTTTGATGCGTCTGACGGAAATGGTCTCCTGTGCCGGTTGAGTGGCCAAACTCGCACCGAGAGACCTTGCTCAAGTGTTGAGCAAATTACCACGCCAGGACTTCCCAGAAGTGATCGTTGGGTTCGAGAAATCCGACGATGCGGGTGTTTTTCGCCTCAACGACACGACAGCCCTGGTACAAACGGTCGACTTCTTCACGCCGGTGGCCGATGATCCTGAGATCTATGGCCGCGTTGCTGCGATCAATGCTCTGAATGATATCTATGCGATGGGTGGCACGCCCCTAAGTGCTTTATCCATCGTATGTTACCCGCAGAAAGGTGATTGGGACGTCCTCGGGAGCATACTTAGAGGCGGGCAGGCCGAGATGAATTCTGCGAACGTTGCCGTCATCGGCGGACACTCGATCGACGATACCGAGATGAAATTCGGTTACGCGGTCACTGGCATTATCGATCCAGGTCGAGTGGTCCGGAACGCGGGTGCCGTGCCCGGCGACCTGCTGGTCTTGACCAAGGCCATCGGTACCGGTGCGATCAACACTGCGGTCAAGAAAGGTGTTGCGAGTCAGGATGCGGAGACCGCGGCGATCAAGGCAATGACAACCTCGGCCGCCCTGGCATCTAAAGAGATGCTCAGGCTCGGCGCAAATGCTTGTACAGACGTGACCGGGTTCGGTTTGATCGGTCATGCGTTCGAAATGGCGAACGCGAGCGAGGTCACACTCGAGATCGATTCCGCATTGGTGCCGCTGCTGCCGGATGTGCTTGAGCTGATAGGGCAGGGAATGCTAACGCGAGGCGACAAGAACAATCGAGACTATGTCGAGGGCGAATACGTTTTCAATCCGGACGTTTCGCCTGAGTTGCAGAGCGCACTTTTCGACCCGCAAACTGCGGGGGGCCTCTTGATCAGCCTCCCCGCAGCGCAGGCGACGGAATTCGTGAACATTGTAGAAGGTGCCGCGATCCTTGGAACGGTCCGCAACCGCGGCAGCTATCTTATCGAGATCAAATGAACTGGCGGCCCCCGCGGCGCGCCATGAGGTAAATTGTTTGCTTTCTTTCATCTTCGAATCACTGGGAACGTCGGAGCTTATCCTGATAGGGATCGTGGCCCTGATCTTCCTTGGACCTCGTCGGCTTCCGGAAGTCGCGAGAAAGTTGGGGAAGATAATGAATGAACTGAGGTCCACTACCACCGAATTCAAGGAGACGTGGGAGCGTGAAGTGAATTTCGACGAAGAAGTTAAATCATTGCAACTGAAGAACTTAGAAGAAGAAGTCGAAGCATCAGAACACGGCTCCGTTGACAATGGAACTCCGTCGGTAGATGCTCCGGAGGTGAAGGCCATTGACGCGTCCCGTTTTGATAATGTCGAGGCCTCCGCGGATCCGAACGCTTCAAGCAGCACGGCAGGCCAGTCGAACAACGGCCCGGTCGAGGCCGAGGATACGGAAGAGAGCGGAGGCGATGAACTCGCGAAGCAGAACTGGCTTTGAGTCCGGCCCACGACAGACCTATTTTCCGGCGATCAGACGATTGCGACAATGACCGAAACCGATACAACCAGAACGGAGATGCTCGGGTCACAGATGTCGTTCCTCGAGCATCTGGACGAACTGCGGCGCAGGCTCACAAGGTCGGTCATCGCGATCGCCATTGCTTTTATCGGCTGCTGGTTCGCATCGGACATCATATTTGACTTTCTTTCCGTACCAATAAGACGGGCCCTATCCGAGGCCCAGCGAAGAGAAGTTCCGATCGTCGGCCTGACGGGTGACGAACTGGTCTTGCCGCTAGGATCACTTAAGGAAGGCGACCGCGGCCGTTTTGTTTTTGCGGAATCGACGAAACTCGGGACAGGGGTTATTCAGCCCGGCGCGTCGGTGAATGCGGTCGTTGTAACTGACGCAGACGGAAAACTCTCACTTTTCAGCGATGAGCCGATCATTACGCCAAACGCCGTAATTCCAACGGGCGTCCGCCTGCCGGCAGAAATAGGCGCGAAGGCCGACGAATCGATAGGCGAAGAGAAGCTCATCGTCACGACGGCACAAGAGTCATTTACACTCCTGGTTACCGTTTCACTTTATTCCGCCATCGCGGTCGCTGTGCCCTTTCTACTTCTCCAGGTTTGGGGCTTTATTTCGCCGGCCTTGTATAAGCACGAGCGTGCTTACGTGACGCCGTTCATCCTGCTCTCGAGCATCTCATTCATCGGCGGGGCGGCGTTCGCCTATTACATCCTTTTTCCCCCCGCGGTCCGCTATCTATTGAGCCTGGCGGACGAGTTTCGACCACTATTGCGGGCGAGCGACTATTTCGACTTGATCACGTTGATAATGCTCGCGATGGGCCTTATCTTCCAGATGCCCGCAATTACGTATGTTCTGGCCCGTATCGGGCTCGTTACAGCGGGCTTCCTGATCAAGAGTTGGAAGATTTCGCTGGTGATCATTCTGATAGTGGCTGCGATCGTCTCGCCGACCGGAGATATCCCGAATTTGCTGCTATTCGCAACGCCAATGATGGTCCTTTACGTCTTTTCGATCTTCATTGCCTGGGTCTTCGGAAAGAAGAGGTCCGTCGAGGCATCCGCTTGATCCGCTTCCAAGCAACCCCCATCAACCTCAGAAGCATCTTGAACAATTGGATATTTCTATCTAGAATTTACCTTTTAGTTTGCGTGTTCCGGCCTGGTGCCGGTGAAATATACAGCAGGAGTTTTGTTTTATGTTCAGAATGAGATCCGTCAGGGGACTTACCCTTGGGTCATTGCTCGTACTGACATTTGCGGGTTCGGCGGCCGCCCAAGGCGGAAAACCGAACGAACAGCCCAGTCAGGATATTTCCGACAAGGCGCGCAAGGTCACACCCGAGGTCAAGGAAGTTTACAAGAAATGGGTCAACACGGACGTTGCCTATATCATCACGAAGGATGAAAAGCGTGCCTTTAATGCCTTGACCACCGATGAAGAGCGGGAGAATTTCATCGAGAACTTTTGGCGTCGCCGGGATCCGAACCCGGACACCGAAGAAAACGAATACCGCGAAGAGTATTACGAGCGGATCGCTTATGCCAACGAGCATTTCACGTCCGGCATCCCGGGCTGGAGGACGGACCGTGGCCGGATCTATATCGCATGGGGCAAGCCTGATTCCGTGGAGGCTCACCCGTCGGGCGGAGCCTATGACCGGCCGAGTTGGGAGGGCGGCGGATCGACCACGACCTACCCGTTCGAGATCTGGTTCTATCGACATCTTGACGGGGTTGGCGACGGTATCGAGATCGAGTTCGTCGACCCGACGGGTACAGGGGAATATCGGATCGCGAGAAACGCGAATGAAAAGGATGCCATGCTAATGGTCCCGGGTGCCGGCCTGACTACGAGCGAGCAGCTTGGCTTGTCAAACAAGGCAGACCGGATCTCAGGAACTGGCGAGCGGGGCTACTGGCGTGAGCAGGATTCTCCCTTCCGCCGGATGGAGATCATCAATGACCTCCAGCGTCCGCCGCAAGTGAAATTCGGCGATCTCCAGACATATGCAAGCGACGCCGCGGCTATCCTGTTCGATAAGGACCCGCTGCAGTTTGACCTCCGCGTTGACTTTTTCCGTCAATCGGACGACCGGGTGATCGCAGCGTTTACGGTCCAGGCGAACAATAAAGAGCTCGCTTTTGAGAACATTGGCGGACTACCTACAGCGCGGATCAATATTTTCGGACGGATCACGGCAGTATCCGGAAAGCGTTCAGGAATATTCGAGGATTCGGTGACGACGACCGCTACCCAGGTCGAACTTGCTGAGATGAAAGACCGCAAGTCGGTGTATCAGAAGGCGGTCGCACTGACGCCCGGCACCTACAAGGTCGATGTCGTGGTCCGCGATGTAAATACGGGAAACCGCGGCATCGTCAATCAAGGGTTCACCGTTCCGCGGTACGATGAGAAGAAGCTGTCTACCTCAACAATGATCCTTGCGTCAACGATGAGGACGACTACGGAACGCGACATTGGCGGTATGTTCGTTATCGGCAACGCAAAGGTCATCCCGAATCTTGCGGGCCAGTATCGAAAAGGCCAGGAGGTTGGTGTTTACCTTCAGGTTTATAACGCGGGTGTTGACCAGACGACCCTTCGGCCGGCTGTCGATGTTGAATACGTTTTGACAAAGGATGGTAAGGAAGTGTTCCGACAGCCGGAAGACTGGAGCGGACTGAGTGATTCAGGCCAGCGGCTCACGCTTGCCAGGCTTCTGCCGACCGAAAATCTTGCTGTGGGTGATTACGAGATCAAGATCCTGGTTAAAGACCGAACGAGAGAAAACGTTGTCGGGCAGGTGATCGAGAACAAGAGTAAATTCACGATCTCTCAGTAAAAAAGACCTTGTATCTTACATCTTGGGCCGTGGCGAGCGATTCGCCCGGCCATTTTGTTATTGTTCGATCCTCAGGATCCGCTGTAGGGGCTGTTGGACGCCCTCGCTCGTTGCAAAGATGAAGCGTCCGTCGGCTGAATAAGCGATACCCTCGCCCTGCTTTCGCTTGCCGATGTCGACAGGTACCGGTTCTGAGCGGAAGATCGTGTCGAAATTATCGGCATCGTTTGGAAGGGTCAACTCGTAAGCAGCGAAGTAATCGTTAAGGACCAATCGAGTCCCGTCTTGTGCGATATCGCCTCCCGTCAGAAAGCCAAAGGGTACGGCCGGCACCTTAACTTCTCCGATCCGTCTTGCTGTCAGAACCCCGTTTCCGAACCCGCCGTCAAATGTGTAAACGCCCGCGGGCTCCGTACGGTGACGGGTGACGACGTAGATCCGTGCCGTCTTTGGATGAACGAGAAGGGTTTCCGCATCGTGGAGGCCATCGGGATATCGAAACTCGAGCACATCCGCGGCCGCCGTTTCGCGCGCGCTTTGTCTGACCGTTGATGCCGAAGCGGGCTGCACATCCGGTTCGCGAACGCGGTAGATCAACAGCCTTTCACGTTTTTCTTTCGCAGAGTTGCCAATATCGCCGATATAGACAAAACACTGTCCGTCAGCGTCTTTGAACGCGGCGATATCCTCCCAATCAACATTCTCTGCATTTGGCACACGCCAGACCCCCAGGTGACGGCCCATGGGATCGATCGCGAACAGATAAGGCCCGTCGCCGGAGTCGTTGTGGGTCCAAAACAGGTCTTCGCGGCATTTCGAGGCGGCCAGGCCGCTGCTTTCGGTTATTTCCGCCGAGCCGAGCTTTCCGGCCTCCTCCGGAGCCGAATAACGCGACCGCGAGCGATCGATCTTCGGCGGGCGTCCGTGCCAGCTTTCGATGACTGAACACGAGGCTCCTGCTATCGAGAAAAGGGCCGCGAAAATGACAAGCGGAAGGAATTTAGTTATAGTTCTTTTCAGCATTCTTCGCCGGTAAAGATTGTACCGCTTTGATGCGGGCCCCTGAACAAGCCTGGTCGAATTTTCGTATCGAAACTGGAAGGATAGATGATCGTTGGTACCGAGTGGATGATCGAGGCCGAGGGCTGTGACCCCGATGCACTTCGGGACGAGTCCGTATTTCGGCTGATCTTCGAGAATGTGATCGGCGACCTTGGCTTGAACGCAATTGGTTCGGTCTGGCATAAATTCCCCGGCCAGGGCGGCCTGACGGGCCTGGTAGCGTTGAGTGAATCGCATCTCGCCTGCCACACCTATCCGGAATTTTCCATTGCCACCTTCAATCTGTACTGCTGCCGCGAACGCCCTGAATGGCCATGGGAGGAAAATCTTAGACAATTCCTCTCGGCCGCGACCGTACGGGTCGCTCGGCATGAACGTGGGGCCTATGTTTTGCCCGCGGCTATCGGTGAAGACCTCGATTCGATCCCGGCCCGATTCGGAGGTGTTAACTGAGCGTTCTTCAGGCAAGCTGCCCATCATGCGCCGGCCCGGTCGAATTCAAGGCCGGATCGACGATCGTTCTGGTTTGTCCTTTTTGCCGTTCGGCGGTCGCCCGGACCGACCGTGGTTTGGAAGACCTGGGCAAGGTCGCCGAGGTCGTTCAATCCGAATCCCCGCTCCGCATCGGCCTGAAAGGCATTTTCAAAGGTAATCGATTTGAACTAACAGGCCGAGCTCAACTCCGTCATGAGATGGGCGGGGTCTGGGACGAATGGTACGCAACGTTCTCGAACGGTTGGGTTGGCTGGCTGGCCGAAGCACAGGGAAAATTCTACCTCACCTTCTATCAGCCGCTGCCCGAGGGCCGTACACTTCCCTCCTTCGATGCACTCCAAGTAGGTCAGATCGTGCAGGAGATCCCTTCGGAAACTGGGTTGATTGTTTCTGAAAAGGGCATCGCAACCGCGGTCGCGGCCGACGGCGAGATACCTTATCGCCTCGTACCTAACGAACAGAGCCGTTATGCCGACCTTGTCGGCAAGAACAACGCCTTCGGCACTATCGATTATGGGATCGATCCGCCCTGGGTATTCCTAGGGCAGGAGGTAACGCTCGCCGACATTGGATTGGCCGACGCCAGGCCCGCGGATCGAAAGGCACGAACTGTTTCGGCCGCCGCGATGGGATGCCCGAACTGCGGCGGGCCGTTATCGTTAACGGCACCGGACAAGGCCGAACGCGTGACTTGCCCGAACTGTGATTCGCTGCTTGATGTTAACCAAGGGAACCTCACCTACCTCAAGGCACTTACACCGACAAAGGCCGACATCGGCTTTGTCCTGCCGATCGGCGCTGAGGGAACGTTTGCCGACGGGGTTAAGTTCCGCATTATCGGGTCCGTCGTGCGGAGCGTGACATTCGACGGCGTTACCTATTACTGGCATGAGTATCTGCTTTATAACCCTCGCGTGGGCTTCCGCTGGCTAGTCCATTCGGACAATCATTGGAATTTTGTCGAGCCGGTCAATCCGGCAGAGGTCGAGGCCACGTTCGGCAGCACGATGCTCACGTCCGTGCCAACGATGGTCAAGTACAACGGCCGGACCTTCAAGATCTTTCAGGACGCGCCGGCTCGGGTTGAATATGTAAAAGGCGAATTTTACTGGCGGGTCGAACAGGGCGAAACCGTCCGGGCGATCGATTACGTTTCGGCTCCGGTAATGCTGTCGCAGGAATCGACTGCCAATGAGGTGAATTGGTCGGCGGGTGTATATCTTACCCGTGAGGAGGTCGAGAAGGCGTTTGGGGTCAGTGATCTGCCGAAACCCTGGGCGGTCGGACCCAACCAGCCGTTTACGGGCCGGTTCTACTATACTTGGGGGCTTTTACCGCTGGTTCTTCTCTTCATTGTCGCGATCTTTATGATCCCACTGAGCGGATTGAGCAGCACGGTCCATTCTCAGCAGATCACGCTCCCGCCGATGGCGAATCCGACAACGCCGCAAACACAATTCAGCGATGCTTTCCAGATAAAAGGGAATCGTAATGTAAAGATCTCGGCTTCGGCCCCGGTGAACAATTCCTTCGTCGAACTGGACGTTGACCTGATCAACGAGCAGAGCCAGGAGGTCGAGTCGATCGTGATACCGATCGAGTATTACACGGGGACCGACAGCGACGGCGCCTGGACCGAAGGAAGCCAATCGCAGGACGCGACCGTCTCGGCACTTCCCGCAGGCAAATACACGCTTCGCGTTGCCGGCACCTGGCAAAATTCGACGCAGCCGATGCCGGTCAACGTTAAGGTTGAACAGAATGTCGTACGCGGAGTTAATTTCATTTGCGCTTTGATCGTGCTCGCGATAGTGCCGATCATTGGACTTTTCAGAAAGCTGATCTTTGAAAGCGCACGCTGGAAGGACAGCGAGTTTGCCGCGACGAATTTTGTTGGTGGAACCGACGATGATGAGTGATCCGGCGGGAACGGTTAACGCACAAGCAAAGAACGACTTGGAATTATGTTAAAGAAGATTTATCTGATATTCGCCATGGGTGTCCTCGGGCTGTATTCGATGGCCGCATGGTTCGGTTGGGAGATCGCGAACGCCGGCGGCAAGTCGCGTTTGGGCGTACCTTTTATTTATTCGGGATTTCGAGGAGGAAAATAGATGGCTTTGAGTATGATCTTAACTGGGTTGCTCGGCTTTGTCGTCAGATTGGACCAACTTGCCGAGATCCTGATAACAACGCTGATCTTCGTGATCTTGGGGCTGGTGTTCTTCACCATCGCTTATTTCATTTTGAGCCGCATCTTCGATATCCATCACGAGATAGAAGAAGACCAAAACACGGCCCTCGGCATCATTATCGGTGCGATCATGATCGGCATCTCCATCATTATCGCAGCGGCGATCCACGGCTGAGAACGAGAGGATAAAGGATCGAGTGTAAAGGATAAAGGCCGCGGCCCGGTCTTTGTTTTATCCTTCATCCCTTATCCTTTGTCCTTACGATGAAGCACGTTCCACTTCTTTTCATCAATGTCGTGATCATTGCCACCTGCGGCCTGATCTACGAACTGCTCGCTGCAACGGTCTCATCCTACGTTCTTGGCGATTCCGTCACCCAATTTTCGACGATAATAGGCGTCTATCTTTTTGCGATGGGCGTCGGTTCGTGGCTGTCGCGATACATCGAGAAGAATATCGCCGAAAAGTTCGTCGATATCGAGCTTGCCGTGGCGATCCTCGGCGGGGCCTCGGCTCCGGTCCTATTTCTTACGTTCGCCTACGTCACCTATTTCGGGTTGGTCCTTTATTCGCTGGTATTTCTGATCGGGACGCTTGTCGGGCTGGAAATTCCGCTTTTGATGCGGATCTTGAAGGACCATCTCGATTTCAAAGAGCTGGTCTCGCGTGTTCTCGCCCTCGATTATGTCGGAGCCCTGCTGGCCGCACTGATGTTCCCGATCTTTTTGGTCCCGAGGCTTGGCCTGAACCGGACATCGCTACTTTTTGGAATGCTTAACGCGGCCGTCGCGATCTGGGCGACCTGGCTGCTCGAGCCCTTGATCACAGATCGCAAACTGCTATTTCTGCGTGTCAAGGGATTCGTGGTGCTGGTGATACTTGGGATCGCTTTGATAAAGGCGGACAGCTTGACGACGCTCGCCGAGGACGGCCTGTTTCCCGACCAGATCGTTTATGCAAAGAGTTCAGCGTACCAGCGCATTGTGGTGACCCGTGGAAAGCTCGGGCATTCGCTTTTTCTGAACGGTAACCTTCAATTCAATTCGTTCGACGAATACCGTTACCACGAGGCCCTCGTTCACCCGGCCTTTGCTTCATTTGCTGGCCGGCCGCGGAACGTCCTCGTCCTCGGGGGCGGCGACGGCCTGGCGCTCCGCGAGATCCTAAAGTATCCGGCGGTCGAGCGGGTTACGCTCGTCGATCTCGATCCGCTGATGACCGGTCTTTCCGAAGCCCTGCCGGCACTTTCCGAACTGAATCGAAACGCTTTTGCCGACCCACGTGTGACCGTTGTGAACGCAGACGCGTTCGTGTGGCTTGATAATCAACGCGATGAGCTATTCGACATCGCGATCGTCGATTTTCCCGATCCGAATAACTTCGCACTTGGGAAGCTCTATACCACGCGTTTTTACGGCCTGCTAAAGGAAAGACTCGCACCCGATGCCTCGGTGGTGATCCAATGCACGTCGCCGCTCTACGCTCGCAATTCCTATTGGTCCATCATCCGAACACTGGAGGCCGCCGGCTTTACCGTAAAGCCTTTTCAGACGACCGTGCCCAGCTTCGGCGTATGGGGTTATGCCCTCGCGAAGCAGCAACCGTTTGAAACTCCCACGAAGCTTCCAACAGGGATCGAACTTAAGTTCCTCAACGAAGACTATTTGGCATCGCTGTTCGAATTCCCGGCGGATATGAAGCCGCCGTCGGACGAGGTCGAGATCAATCGGCTCGATAATCAGGCACTGGTGCGTTATTACGAGTCAGAATGGCGGCGGTTTGAATGAATCGGCCGCAAATTACACGAATTGAAACTCACACGCAGAGAGCTGTTAACGACCTTCCTTGGGGCGCCGCTCGCGTTGGCCGCGTGCCGCGAAGCTGCTCCGGTTCGATTTCCTGAAGGCGAGATCGTCGGCCAAAGCGACGCCCTTGGCCATGTGATCCGCGATGGGCGAAATTTCGAGGTCCCCGCGGAAAACTGGAAGACCGTGAAGATCGCCATTGTTGGCGGCGGGATCGCGGGATTGTCGGCTGCCTGGAAGCTGAAAGAGCTCGGTATCGAAGAGTTTGTCGTACTCGAATTAGAGAAGGACACCGGCGGCACTTCTGCAAGCGGTTCGGGAGAGCCGGTCGGCTACCCGTGGGGAGCTCACTATTTGCCGGTTCCGTTTCGCGAGAATACGGAGCTTATCGAACTGCTCGATGAAATGTCGCTGACCGAAGGCCGGACGGGCGACGGAGATGTGGTCGTCAAGGAACAATTCCTTTGCCGTGAACCCGAAGAGCGTGTTTTTTACAAGGGCCGATGGTACGACGGGCTTTACCTGCACGTTGGCGAAAGCGAAGAGGACAAGCAGCAATTAACCGAGTTCCAGAAACAGATCGACCATTGGGTGAATTGGCGGGATGCAAAGGGGCGACGGGCGTTCGTAGTGCCGTCGGCGAATTGTTCGGACGATCCCGAGGCGACGGGGCTTGATAAGATCTCGTTCGCGGACTGGCTGCGGCAAAACGGATTTTCGTCGGAACGGCTGATCTGGTATTGCGATTACGCTTGCCGCGACGATTACGGTCTTAAGCTCGATCAGACGTCAGCGTGGGCGGGGCTATTCTATTTTTGCTCGCGTGTGCGAAAAAGCGGCGATGAGTCGCAGCCGTTCATCACTTTTCCCGAAGGGAACGGGCGGTTCGTGAATCACTTCGCGGAGGCCGTGAAAGATAAAGTTCTGAGGTCGCACATGGCGGTTTCGATCGTGCCGACCGAACAGGGTGTCGATGTGATCTGCCTTGCCGACGGGCAGATTCGCGGATTCAAGTGCGAAAAAGTCATATATGCCTCACCGATCTTTACGGCTCCATACGTGATCCGGGGGTTCGCGGATGACGCCCCGCTTCCAGCCGGCGAGTTCCTTCACAATTCATGGTTTGTTGCGAACCTGTTCCTGAAGGACCGGCCGAAAACGCGGTTCGCGCGCGACTTCCCGCTCGCATGGGATAATGTGCTGTACGAGAGCCCGAGCCTCGGTTACGTAAACGCCACGCACCAGAAAGGCATCGACTACGGCCCGGCGGTCTGGACCTACTATTACCCGATGTGCCACGAGGAAAACGGCCGCACCAAACTGTTCAATTACAACTGGCGAGACCTCGCCGACGTTTGCCTCACTGACATGTCACGTGCCCATCCGGAGATTTACGAACTCACCGAGCGAATAGATATAATGCGCTGGGGACACGCAATGATCAGCCCGCGGCCGGGATTCATCTGGGGCGAGCACCGGCGGAAAGCTCTGGAGCCGTATCGGAACATCCACTTCGCCCACACCGACCTAAGCGGCATAGCGTTGTTCGAGGAGGCGTTTTACCACGGATTGCGGACGGCGAGTGAGGTTAGGCAGTAACACGAGCAGTAGCGAGTGTGCCTGAAGGAGATCTTGCCCGATCGCCTCTTATGCTCTCGGCTGGCCGCAAGGCACACTCCTTACCGGTCGTGTTTCCGCCTTTTGATCTGAGCGGAATCGCGTTGTTCGAAGAGGCGTTTTATCATGGGCTTCGCACGGCTAAAGAAATCCTGAGCACGAATGTCGAAGATCGAACTTAGTCCAACTCAGATGCATTGGATGGATAACGGTGATCCATTGCACGATTGCTGTGTCCACGGCGGGATCTTTCTTAGCATAGATGGTTTCGTTGTATCCGACGGTAAAGAAACTGAATGGACCGTAAGCACCGCCGCCTTCAACTTTTTGCGGACACTTTCCGAAGATCAACCGGTCACCGGTCGCGAGTCCCTAGTTCCGTGCTGCGGGTTCACAATGTGGCCCGTGGAATCCGAACCTGATGGCCTGTACATGCCGAACTGCGATTACGGCATCAACTGGTCGATAACTCATGACGACGGTGAGGTGGTCCATGAATTCTATGACGGAACCACTATTACCACGCCGCTCAGCGACTGGAAAACGGCCGTTTGCCGGTTTGCGGACGAGGTGGAAGAATTTTTGCACTCGGCATGGCCTAAAGTAATCAACGACGACCTCGACAGGCGAGGTTTTGAGCTATTTTTGAGTCTCTGGAGCAAACGACGATCTGAAGCAGATGATGAGCGCTGAATCAACCGAAGAATTAAGTCGCGAACGATGGCTCTTTTCGCGAAGTATCGATCTTTCGGTTTTTCTCGGGAGCGCCGTCGTGTCGCTGTTGCTGCTCGCGATCGGCTGGAAGCTGGGGATCCTGAATGAAGATTCACCCGACTGGACGTGGATATCGGCGGTGCTGCTGATCGACGTCGCGCATGTTTGGTCCACCTCATTCCGGGTTTATTTCGACGCCGAGGAGTTCAAGCGTCGGTTCTGGCTTTATTTGTTCGTTCCGATCGCGGGCTATGCGGTCGGGGTCGCTCTTTACAGCGAGGGCGAGTTGACGTTCTGGCGGGTCCTGGCGATCGTCGCGGTCTTTCATTTTGTGCGGCAGCAGTACGGGTGGGTGGCCTTATACCGGCGGAAACTGGGCGAGACCGAAAGCTGGTCCTGGTGGATCGATGCAGCTGCGGTCTATCTTGCTACGATCTATCCGCTGGCTTTTTGGATGGCCAGCCTGCCGCGGAATTTCAATTGGTTCATCGCTAACGACTTCTTTGCCTTGCCCGAGTTCGTCGGAACGGTGATGTTTCCGATCTACGTCCTGGCTCTGGCTGCTTACGCGGCGAAATCGGTCTATTTCTACAAGACCAAGGGCTTCCTCAATCCCGGAAAGGACATCGTCGTCGCGACCACCGCCATTTGCTGGTACGTCGGGATCGTCGCGTTTAATTCCGATTACGCCTTTACCGTCACTAACGTGATCATCCACGGCGTGCCGTATTTCGCCCTTATCTGGTTCTACGCGAAGAAGCGGCGGGAATCTACCGGCCGTGTTTACCGCACGCTTTCTAATCATTGGATAATCTTTCTCGCGACTCTTTGGGCACTCGCCTACGTTGAAGAGCTGTTTTGGAGCCGTGGCGTGTGGCACGAACGGACCTGGCTGTTCGGGACGAATTGGGATTGGACGGGGTGGAAGATGTGGCTTGTGCCTCTTCTTGCGGTCCCGCAGCTTACACACTACATTCTTGACGGTTTCATCTGGCGTCGGCGAGGCAACACGGGCAGGACAGTCATCGAGTAACCGCCGGCCGAGTTCAAGCGGATTGACCGATATTTACCCCATCGGGGGCCTTTCTGTGGTTTAATTGTCCATAACGGATGAGACAAGGAACGAGACGATACATTCTTCTGATAGCTTCCGCCTCAATGATAGTTTGGGGGGCCGCTTGCCGCAGTTCGACCGGGCTGCTTGGGCCGGTGGATGAGACTGCCGACGCCGCCCAAATGATCATGGATGCAAATGCGGACCTCAAGGAAATACGTAAGCTCTACGATGCCAACGTTTATAAACGTGAGGCGCTGAAATCCGCAATGGCGGCCGACGATCCGGCCGAAGTTAGGAAGATCGCCGACGAACTGGTCTATCTGATAAACGATGGGGCCAAATTCGGGAAGAGCGCCCTTGATAAGATCGAGGAAGCCCGAGGATTGAAGATCAACGAAGATTATGCAGATTATCTTCGGCTAAAGCGGGAGGCGCTGACGAATCAGCTGAACGCCTTTGAAGAATACAGGCAGGCTGCCCGGAAACTTCGTGATAATTACAATCCGAAGGACAAACAGGCCCACGCCGAAGTAAAGGCTGATTTTGAGCGGCGAAGCGAAGAGTTTCAAAAGCAAATGGAGAAGGCCCGCGAATACAGCATTCAGGCGAATGAACTCGCAAAAGAAGTTTCACGGCGGCCGCAGTGATCGCGGACTCCGGCGTATGGAAAGAAAAATGCGGGCCGCGAAGGGGCCCGCATTTCTGCGTTATAAACTAACTGATCGTAACGGTGTTTAGATCACACGTCCTCGCAACATGCGTTGAAACAATGGAACCGGAGCCGGCGGCGGGCCCGGGACGACAGGCTGCGTCATCCTGAGAACGCCCGGCGCCTGCGGCGCACCCGGCGCGGCCGGGGTCGTGAACTCGAAGTAGTTATCAAACACGCCCTTCACCTCTTCGGGGGTCACCGAGATCGTTTGCCGGTTCCGGTCGCGGACGATCGTCAGGTTCAGGCTGCCGTCTCGTTTTTCCGAGATCGCCCGCATGAGGTCGAACTCGCCTTTCACCGGTTTTCCGTCAACCTCGGTGATCACATCGCCCGCCCTGATCCCGGCTTTAGCAGCAGCGGAGTTTTCGCGAACATTGTTGACCAGGGCTCCGCTCTCGACGCCGAAATGATCGGCCAGCTGCTTTGTGAGCGGCGTCAGGCCCACGCCGATCTGGCGGCGGCTGCCGAAGAACTGCATCAACGGCTCATCGGGCTCTCCCGACATCGGCGGCATCGGCGGCATGGCTATACGCGGAAGATTTTCCAGCGAAGGCATATCGATCCTGGGAATATCTATCCGGCCGGTCGGCCCGAGGAGCTCGAAAGAACCGTTATCAAACTTAAAACCGGGCCGTTTTCCTACGGTGACCGTGATCTCTCGCTCGGCTCCGCTTCTCACCACAGTTAGCCGTGCCTGGTGGTCGGGCGAGATCTCGTTGATCAGCCGCGACAGCTTCATCCCGCTCGTGATCTCGTCGCCGTTCACGCGGACGATCACGTCGCCTTTCTGCAGCCCCGCGGCCTGTGCGGGCGAGCCATCGATAACGTTCTCGATCCCAACACCCCGGACCTCGCGAAGGCCGTACTTGGTGAAATTTTCCCTATTAACCTCTTCGGTCTGTATGCCGAGATATCCGCCGTCGCTGTCGAACGACCACGTCATTGTGCGGACGGCATCTTGTTTTTCGCTCTTCGGCTCTGGGGTTTGCGAATACACGGCCCCGACACCGATCAGAACGAAAAGAACGAATGCAAATGACTTTTGAAACATATCAACCTCCAAGTTTTTATGCTTTGTTGAATTAACCAGGTTTTTACAAATAATGCCAGAATGAATTTTGTTGCTCGCGGGCCGGGAAATGGTTGCTTACGCGCACGTCGGGCCCGGAAACCTCATTTAAAGTACGTCTGAAAAGGGCATACGGTTACAGGACTGCGAAAAAAAGTCTTGTCCCCACATTTCGTCCGACTTTGCCGTCTCAGTCGGTGCTCGGATATCCTGTCAATTGAGGCAGTTTCCCGCTTGTTTCAGGAGGGGAATTTATGAAAACAACTCTGATCTTTGGGCTCCTGCTGGCGCTAGGCTTTTCGGTTTTCTCGTCCGGGTGCAGCAAAATATCGATGATCCTCAAGGGTGAAGCAACCCTTTACATTGTCGCCGTGGAAAGCAACGAGCCTGACGCGGCGTCGATGACCGAGCGTGCCGAGGGCGTATTGAAAAATCGTTTTTCCGGTGCCAATATCGACGCAGAGATCGCTCGGACGGGCGAAAAACGTTTGGAGGTAAAGATTTACGGAGGTTACGATCGCGAGTATGTTCGGGCGTTTTTTAAGACCTACAGGCTTGAGTTTAAGAAGGCCGTGTCTCCGCCGGACCCCATTCCCGTAAAGACATACGAAGAACTAGAAAAGGCCGGGAGCGCAGCCTCGACGGGACAACAGGTGCTTCCGTATCCGTCTGAAGATGCCGGCACCACGATGAAATATCTGATCGTCGAACAAGAGCCAATAATCACCGGCGAGGACATTAAGACGGCGTGGACGAGTTCAACCTCGGATTCTGATGCTGACAACCGGATCTTGTTTACTCTGAGTCCTGAAGGGGCGTCGAGATTTGCGGGATGGACACGCGCAAACATCAAGAATTATCTTGCGATCGTGCTCAACGATCAGGTCGAGAATGTCGTGCTTATTTCGAGTGTGATCTCCGATCAAGGTCAAATAAACGGAAAATTTACGAGGGGAGAAGCGGCGGCTATCGCGATGGCCCTAAATAGCGGACATTTACCGGCGGAGTTAACGGTGGTCGAGGAAAGGTCTTTGAACTAGCTCAGCCCCGGCTGAGCCGAGCGAGCCGTTCGGCGGCGGCTTCGAGCGTTTCGTCCAATTTGCAGAAGCAGAACCTTACCATCTGTGAGCCCATTGCCGGGTCGTGATAGAAAGAGGAGCCGGGGACGACCGCGACGCCGATCTCGCGGATCAGGTGTTTAGTAAATTCGATATCATTAGGAAAGCCGAAATCTGAGATGTCGGTCATCACATAGTATGCTCCCTCAGGCATGTCGCACTTGAAACCCGCTTCCCGCAGCACCGGCACGATGAAGTCGCGTTTCCGCTGGTATTCCTTCTGCAGGTCCTCGTAATAGCTTGGCGGCAGGCCCATGGCATAAGCCCCTGCGTGCTGCAGGGGGTTGGCCGCCCCAACGGTCAGAAAGTCGTGGACCTTTCGGATCGCACCCGAAATGTCCGGCGGTGCGATGCACCAACCAACCCGCCACCCGGTCACGGAATATGTCTTCGAAAGAGAATTTACGACGACTGTCCTCTCCCGCATTCCCGGAAGCGTCGCCATACAAATGTGATCGGGCCTACCTGTCACTTGTCCCTCGTCACTTGTCCCTCCAAAAGTGATGTGCTCGTAGATCTCGTCGGTAAAGCAAATAGCATCGTACTGTTTGCAGAGATCCGCGATGAATTCCAGCTCTTCACGGGTGAAGACCTTTCCCGTGGGATTGTTCGGATTGCAGATGATGATCGCTTTCGTCCGGTCGTTGAAGGCCGCCTTCAGTTCTTCGCGGTCGAATACGAAGCCGTTGTCGGTTCGATAGAGCGGCACGTGCCTCGGGGTCGCATCTGAAAGGATGGCGTCGGGCGCGTAATTCTCGTAGAACGGTTCGAAAACGACAACCTCCTCACCCGGATCGACGGTCGCCAGCATTCCCGCGATCATCCCCTCAGTCGAACCGCACGTGACCGTGATCTCGGTCTCCGGATCGACATCGAGCCCCAGGAACCACATCGTTTTCTTCGCGATGCCCTCACGAAATTCCTTAACGCCCCATGTCACCGCGTATTGGTTGTGGTCGGCAGCGATCGCCTCCTGGGCCTTTCGTTTGATCTCTTCAGGTGCGGGCCAATCGGGGAATCCCTGGCCGAGGTTGACGGCGCCGTACTTGACCGCTTCGCGGCTCATCTCGCGGATGACCGATTCAGTGAAGGAATCTGCTTTTTGGGAGATGCGGGTTTTTGATGGTCGTGTCTGATTCATGATCTTACCTGTCAACGGATTCAATCATTCTTTTATCACATTCGCGGCAAAATGGTCAGAGAGTTTAGCCTCATTCGCAGTTTGGCCGTTCGAGCCGACGACTTTTCGGCGGACGATCTGTGCATAGAAAGCGGCGAAAGCGGCCAGGCCCGAAAGCCTGGACGGAGCGGTGTGAATAGACTGGCGGAACTGGTGCATCACGTTCATTGCCGATGCACGTTTCCTGAAAAGCAGATCGATCTGTTGACGGAGCGACCGCGAGGTCAGGCTGACGTGTTCGTAATTCGGCTGGCAAAAGACCCGGGCACGCGGTTCGATCAGAAGCTGCCAGCCTTTCCGTCGAATACGGGTGGTGAATTCGCAATCGCCATACTGGGCCGAAACCGTAGGATCAAGGAACCCGCATTCTTCGAAAACGGCTGCCGGGTAAAGCACGCAGTTCCCGACGATGACATCCACCTGCCAGGGGAGTTCGGGTACCGTCCAGACGGTCTGCTGATACCAATGTTGCCAACCGCCCTTCCAGGTGTCCCAGACCGGGGCGACCTGAAAGACCCGGTGAGGAGCGTCCCACAGCAAAAGCAGCGCGCCCACGACCGAACGCGGATGTCTTTCAGCGCATTCGACCATCCGCCGAATGCATTTTTCATCAAAGATCGAATCGTCGTTGATGCAGAGAACGTAATCGGGCTTATGTTTGAGAGCGGCGACGACGCCGAGGTTGGTGCCGGCCGTGTACCACAGATCGCCTGTTCCCTTGACGACCTTTACCTCAGGAAAATCGGCCTCGATGGCATCGCGGGTGCCGTCGGTACAGCCGTCGTCAACAATATAGATGCCAACATCCAGGCCCGTTCGGTCGATCTTTGAAAGGCTTCTCAGGCACTGAAGCGTCAACTCGCGGCGGTTGTGAACGGGCGCGACGACGGCTAGCCGGATCTTTTTTACTTCATCAGTTCCAGACATCTTTCAACCGATTCCGCGACTTTCAGGGTCGGTTCCCAGCCTAGAATTTCCTTTGCCTTGCTGACATCAGGGATCCGGATACGCACATCGTCCGGAAAGGACTTTTCGGTCTTGAACGTCAGCCCGTTCCCATTTCCGGCGATCAACTCTTTTCGTCCGGCCACTTCATAAATGATCGAAGCGAGCTCCTTCATCGTTATCGGTTCCGGGTTTCCCAGGTTGAACGTCTGGTTCGCTGCCCTTTCATCGAATGAGAACTCCGCGATCCCTCGAGCAACATCGCCGATCCAGGTAAAACAGCGGATCTGTTCTCCATCGCCAATGATCGGGATCTCGTTTCGCTGCTCCTTGACGATGTTCTTTATGTAATCGGCAAAGACATGGCTCAGCCCCAGATCGTTCTCGCCAACCTCATGCGGGGTGATGATATTGAACGGCCGCCAGATCGTGTAATCGATTCCGTATTGCCGATTAAACGCCCGAGTGATGCGTTCGCCGACCAGTTTGCTCAGCCCATAATCGGTCGAAGGGATCAGTGATTCGTCCACGTCCTCTTCAGCACTTGGGTGCTTCACGCACCGCTCATAGACCATCGACGAACTGATGTACACCATCTTTTTGATGCCGTTTCTCAGCATCGCGTGCATGATGTTCTGGTGCAGGTTGATGTCTTTGGACAAGATGTCCGCGGGATATTTGTTAAAACCGCCAACGCCGTAAATGAGTGCCGCCGCCTGTATCACCGCATCCACATCGCGAACGACCTTGTCCACAAATTCCGGATCGGTCAGGTCGCCGCGGACAAATTCGTACGAACGCTCGCGTTCGATCTCGCCGTAGCGTGCGAAGTTGTCGATGCCGATTATTTCGTGCCCCTTTTGAAGCAGAAGCGGTATCACTTCCTGCATCAGCGAGCCTTCAGAGCCTGTAACTAAAATTTTCACTTCCTCATCCCCTCGAATACTGTGGTCTTATATTTCTTGTTGTCCTCAACGATTGCTCGGAAAAGGTCGACCGAGAGGCCGATGTCTTCGGCGAACGCCGCGATCGCCGCCGTGTCTTTCGGCAGGCACATCCCGCCGAAACCCCGAAGGTTGTCGTTGCAATCCAAATATTTGTTGTAAATATGGTCCCTCTGCACCATCGCGTTCTTTATCCGCGAATAGTCGGCGCCGCTTTGCTGGCAAAGCTCATAGAACCCGTTCGCGAATGTGATGAGCATCGCGTTGTAAATGTTGTTGAAATATTTCGAGATCTCGGCCTCGGTCGGTGACAGCCTGATGAACTGCTTCGGATAGTATCCGTGCGACTCCTTGACCGTTTCGAATACTTCGTCGGATTCGGTACCGATCACGCAAACGTCGTGATTATCGGTGAAATCGATGATCGCCGCCCGCTCTCGAAGAAATTCCGGCACATGACATATCCGGTCGGTACCCAACCTTTCTTGAAGTTTAGCGGTGGTGCCCGGTGTCACCGTTGATTTGATAGCGACGATTCCCTTGTAGCCCTGGCTCGTTATGAGCTCCTCGGCGACGGATTCTATGATCGAAACATCGCAATGCCCGTCTTGGGCTTGCGGCGTAGGAAGGCAAAGATAGACGATGTCGCAGCCAAAGACGTCGTCCAGCCGTGTACCATCCTTGGTGTCGTGGCCGACGACCTTGTGTCCCAGCTTTTCGAAACCGTATCGTACGGCCGAACCGACGATACCTAAACCAACAATTCCTATGTTCATAATTCCTTAATGCAGAACCGTATCCACAGGGATGGAAACTCGCGCAAAACCAAATCACAGAGTTTAAACGACCGTGCGAAAAACTCAAATCGGGCTTGAATTGTGATCGATAAGAGAATGGCTCAATGGCGGGGCGGCGGAGTTCATTTTTCAACGAGTCCGAGCTTGGCGCCCGGCCGATAGGCGATATCCGTTTGCGGGATCGAGTCGCTGTCAGGCTCGCGGCTCTCAAGTTCAACACGCGCCTCGGGCAGGAATTCGTTGAACAGTGTCCGGATCTCAGATGCGTCGCTGTTCTCAACCGCGCCACGGAAGCGCGTGAGGATGCTCGCAACCTCGTCCTTCGTGTAGGTCGCGATCTTGCCGATGAAGATCTTCGGATGGTGGGTCTTCAATAGGTTTTCCCCGGTGATCTCCAATTCCTCGAACAGTTTCTCGCCCTTACGAACCCCCGTAAAGTTAATGTCGATATCCTCATAGGGCGTTAGGCCGGACAGCCGGATCATGTCCTCGGCAAGATCGAGTATTCTGACGGGTTTGCCCATATCGAGAATGAAGATCTCGCCGCCCTCGCCGAGTGCCCCGGCCTGAAGAACAAGCTGCGCGGCTTCGGGAATGGTCATGAAGTATCGCGTCATTTCGCGGTCGGTGACCGTGAGAGCTTCGCCTTTTTCGATCTGCTCCCGGAAGATCGGGACGACGGACCCTGCCGACCCGAGCACGTTGCCGAACCGTACAGCCATATAGTTGGTGCTGTACGCGTGATTCATTTCCTGGGTCACGATCTCGGCGAGCCGTTTCGAAGCACCCATGATCGACGTCGGATTCACGGCCTTGTCCGTCGAGATCAGCACGAAATCGTCCGTTCCGTATTCACCCGCAAGCTGCGCCAGCGTGCGTGTTGCAAAGATATTATTCTTAACCGCCTCGCCCGGGTTCGTCTCCATTAACGGGACATGCTTATGGGCCGCGGCATGGAAGATGACCTCCGGATGAAATTCGTCGAAGATCTCGCGCATCCGCCGTTCGTCGCCTACATCCGCTATCAACGGAACGATGGCGAGTTCGCGGCCAAACTGTTCGAGTTCCCGTGAAATATTAAAAAGCAAAAACTCGGCCCGCTCGGCCAGCAATAATACTCTTGGTTTGTAATCGATGATCTGGCGGGCAAGCTCGGAGCCGATCGAACCACCGGCACCCGTGACCAGCACCGTCTTTCCCGTTAGGAATTCGTGCAGGTTCTCGTCGTCGAGATCCACCGGCTCGCGGCCGAGGAGGTCTTCGATCTGAACGTCCCGGACCCTGCTTACTGAAACACGGCCGTGAGCTATCTCATTCAGGCTCGGAACGATCTGGGCTTTAACCGGGATGGCACTGCAGATATCGATGATCCGGCGGATCTCCTTGCCCTGAGCATGATCAATGGTAATGACCACCTGTTCGATCCCGATCTCGTCGACCAGCCTGGGCAGGTCGTGCGTGGTTCCCAAGACCTTGATGCCGCTGACACTGCCTCCTTTCTTCCGAGTGTCGTCGTCGACAAAACCTCGAATGTCCAATTCCGCATCCGCGCGTCCGCTCAGCTCCTTGACCAGGGTCGCTCCCATTCGGCCGGCCCCGGCCAGGAGGGCGGCCTTGCGGTTCACCCGACGCGATCCGCGCAGCGAAGGCCCTTTGTCGCCAAACTCGTAAAAAAGCCGCCGCAGAACCCGCAGCCCGAGCAGGCCGCCGAATCCCAGAACCGTGTCGATCAAGATCACGGATACTGGAACCTTCCAAAGAGTGAAATCGGACAGGTTCAAGAGGAATCGAAGTGCGAGCAGGATGGCACCGGAAAATAGCGCCGCCCGAAGAAAAGCGCGAATGTCGCTGATGCTTACGTAACGCCAAAGTATTGAATAAGCGCCGACGAGGAAAAGCGAAGAAAATTGGATCAGGATAACGAGCGGCAGCTGCCGAACGGCGATATCCACGTAAAAATCAGTAACCTGAATATTGATCGCCGGCAGGTATGCCACAAAGAATGCTGCGGAAAGGACAGCAATATCCAGCAGAAACTGGACCGGACGCCGCAGAAACCAGATCCTGTCGGATAGCGACCTTCGGTCATTGGTGCGATTTGGCATTAATGGACGCGGTCCCCCATCACCTCGAAGGTACAACTCTGTTGAATATGCTGTCAATCACCAAAAAATGCGGTAAAGGCTCTCTTGGTCCCTTCAGCCGCAACCAACCCGATCATAATTAATTTGAATCAAAGAACTTTGTGAACTATCCTATTTGTTGGCCTCGAGGCCCCATGGAGCCGCTATGCGATCTGGATATTTAGTCATTTCGGTCATTCTATTCCTCGGCTTCGCCGCATATAACGCCAACGCTCAGGACGGAGGCGGGGCGCAGGGTTACCTGATCGGTCCCGGCGACGTTATCAGCATCAAAGCGCTCGGGGAACCGTCGTTCGACGTCGAAGCATTGACGGTTGATGAGGACGGCAAGATCCTTATCCCATATTACGATACGCCGCTCATTGCCAAGTGCAAGACCGAAAGGGATCTGCAGGGCGAGGTTGTCCGGGCTTGGTCGAAATATCTGAAGAAGCCACAGGTTTACCTTCGCGTCGCTAACCGGAATAGCCGCCCGCCGGTACATATTTACGGGGCCGTTGTCACTCAGCAGAAGGTCGAACTGACCCGACGTGCGTTCCTCCTCGAGTTGATCGCGTTTGCAGGCGTCGATGCCGAAAAGAGCGGCGGTAAGGTCCAGGTCTTTCGTACCCGCCCACCGATGTGCGGCGAGCAGTCGCAGTCCAGCGACTGGGCCGTTGCCGACAGCGGAGGCCTTAATGTGCCTTCTAAGATGTTCAGCCTCGCTGCGATCAACAGCGGGACCGAAGGCTCCAACCCAGAGATCTTTCCGGGTGACATCGTCCTTGTTCAGAAGGCCTCGCCGGTCTATGTGACGGGTGAGGTGGTAAAACCCGGCGAATTCAACATCCCCGAAGCAGGCCTGCCGCTGACCCAGGCGATCGCGATGGCGAGCGGCATCACGCGCGAAGCAAGGACCAAGAATGTTCGCATTTACAGAAAGAACGGTGACGCGTCCAAGCCCGAGGTCCTTGCCGTCAATTATGACCTTATCCGTAAGGGTGAGCAGGGGGACGTAATGCTCAAACCGTTCGATATTGTGGAGGTGGACAAATCCAAGAAGTCGATCGGCGACATACTCCTCGAAGCGGTCACGGGGATACCGAATCGCGTGCCGATCCCGATCCGGGCATATTAGGTCAATTCAGGTCCGACTTCTTCACCGGGGTGCGACACACGGTCATTCCGATTCGTAGAACCGGTCGATGACTACTCTGAATTTCTCCTCGATCACCCGCCGCTTCAGTTTCATGGTTGGCGTCAACTCGCCGCTATCCACGGTTAGCTCATTCTCGAGGAGGGCGATCTTTTTGACCGTTTCAAATCTCGCCAGGCCCTCGGTGGCAGCGGCTACTTGTCTTTCAAAAAGATCGATTATCTTTGGGTCGGAGCAATATTCGCTCGGGCTCATCGGTTCAAAGCCCTTGTGCCGTGCATACGAATCGAGCATCTCGAAATCAGGGACGATCAGTGCGGCCGCAAATTTCCGTTCATTTCCGATCAGGACAGCCTGATTTACGAACCTCGACGATCGGATCATCTGTTCGATCGGGGACGGGGCTATGTATTTACCGCCGGAGGTCTTGAAAAGCTCTTTCTTCCTGTCCGTTATCCGGAGAAATCCGTCACCGTCGACCTCGCCAATATCGCCCGTCCTGAACCAGCCATCTTCAGTGAAAACCTCGGCGGTGGCCTCGGGTTTGTTGTAATAACCGAGCATGACACCGGGCCCGCGGGCCTCGATCTCGCCGTCGTCCGCGATACGGAGCTGCATGTTCCGGATCGGCTTGCCGACCGTCCCGAGCCGTGACGCCTCAGGATTGTTCGACGTGATCACCGGTGAGGTTTCCGTCAGGCCGTAACCCTGCATGATGGGCACACCCGCACCCGTAAATATCAGATAGATCTCATCGGGCAACGCGGCCCCGCCTGTGATGCAGGCGCGGAGCTGCCCGCCGAAGAACTTCCGAAACTTGCTAAACACCAGCCGGTCGGCAACTGCGTGTTTGATCCTGATCCCGACCGACAGGGCCTCATTCTTTTCCAAACTGAACGCATAGGACTTCGCCACATCGATCGCCCAGTCAAAAAGGCGCTCTTTCACGCCGCCGCCCTGTGCCGCCTTCAATTTTGCTTTTGCATAGACTTTCTCGAAGATACGCGGCACGCCGACGAAGATAGTGGGCCTTACCTCCGCAAGATTGTCTGGGACCTTTTCTATCGACTCGGCGTAGTGCACCGACATGCCGTTCAGGATGTACAAATACATCGCGGACCGTTCGAATATGTGCGAAAGAGGAAGAACCGAAAGGGGCCTATCCTCCGGCACGAATGAATATTTCTCGCCGGCGTCGATCACGTTCGAGATGATGTTGTCGTGCGTCAGCATCACCCCTTTCGGCTCGCCGGTCGTGCCGCTCGTGTAGATCAGGGTCGCAACCTCGTCCGGGGCGGTCTCAGCAAAGTCACCGTCTTTTGGTACGGCCAAACCCGTTTCGCGACCGATCCGTTCGAGCTCCGCGAACGAGATCGACCCTTCGGGGGCCGGCTCATCGCCGAAAAAGACGATGTGCTGAAGCGAGGTACATTGAGGCAGAACAGACGCGATGCGATCAAAAGCCTTCCTATTGTCAATAAATAGCAACTTGGATTCAGAGTCGTTCAGGATGTAACTGACCGAATCTGACGCGAGCGTCGTGTAGATCGGCACGTCAACGACGCCGGCAAATTGGCAGGCGGCGTCGGCAAGCGTCCATTCCGGAGAGTTCTCGGCAAGGATGGCGGCTCGATCGCCCTTTTTTACTCCCAACTGATCGAGACCGGCGGCGATCGCGCTCGCCCGGTCGACGACCTCCTCAGACGAGATCCGGTGCCAGATCCCGCCGCGCTTGTAATTCAACGCGTCGGTTTTCTTGAATTTCTTTGCAGCGAAGAGGAAGGTCTCAGAAATGGTCCGCGGTTCGCCCTCGAAAAGCGGCGTTCCCCTTCCCTGAGATCGACCTTCGGTCGGTTTATTGTGCCCGTCTTCGTTCATTTGGAGGTGACCCCTCCGAAAAAGACCTTCAGTACTTCGTCCGCCATCGGCGGCAGCGGATAGTCCTTCTTTGAAAGGATCCAGTTTGTGACCATCTCGTCCAACGCACCGTAGAGTATCTTTGCCGCAACGATCGCCTTAACGTCCTGCCGGAAAAGTCCTGCTTCCTGGCCGTCCTCGATCGTCTTGCGGATCAGCTCAAGGTATTCCGCGAATCCGGCCGCCGAGAATTCCTGCATGAACTTGGTCGAACCGCGAAGTTCGATCTGAAAAACTACGGCGAGATCCCGGTCAGCGCCTAACCGCTGGAGATGCAATTCAGCGATCCGTCTCAATTTTTCAGTCGGCGACGCTAATGCTTCGATCTCCCGTCGGCCTTCGGCAATGAACTCGCCCATCGCGCGGTCAAAGATCGAGTGAAGGATCTCCTCTTTACTCTTGAAGTAAAGATATACGGTCCCGTCGGCGATCCCGGCTTCGCCCGCGATGTCGGCGACTTTCGAATTGAAATAGCCCTTTCCCGCAAAGACCTTTATGGCAGAGCGCAGGATCGCTTCGCGTTTGTCACCTACCGCCGCCCGCGTTCCCTGGCCGGCCGAACCACGTGGTCTGGACATATCTTCCTTTACTGAATGACGATTCATTCAGTAAAGGAACTTTACACCAGATGAGCGCTGCACTTCAAGGAAAACACTTCATCGGGACCGGCAATGCGGGATTGGACCCAAGGTTGTGGGAATAGGCGGAAAAGCTGTTTGATCGTGGCGGAGGGGACAGGACTCGAACCTGCAAGCGCTTTCGCGCGGTAGTTTTCAAGACTACTGCCTTACCAATTAGGCTACCCCTCCGAGCCGGCAGGGCCGGAAAATTGAATATATCGCAATAATCCGGTGCGGACAAACGTTTTTGTGCAGATCGAAGCCTCAATCGCCCGTCACCCTTCAGATCTAGGGTCATGCGTCCTGCTCCGAGGATGTGGGGTCCGAAGCGAAAAAATCCCGGCTGGCAATTAAGCAGCCGGGAAACACAAGAGAGAGGAGCCAGGACCTTCGGCCCTGCTCATTCGGTAGAAAGAAGCTGTGAAATTTGGGACTCAAGATTGGCCGTCTTGTCCCAGCCGTAGCTCTTGAGTGCGATCGTACCGTTCTTGTTGATCAGGAAATAAGACGGGAATCCCATATTAATGGCTCCGTTCTTGTCCATATCGGCGTATTTCAAAACGACGCCGAAGCTGTTCGGTACAATGTTGAATACAAATGGATTCTTGCGAAGATAGGGCTCTATCTTCACCTGATTCTCCATCGTAAGTGCAAGGAAGACCACATCTTTGTCCTGATACCGTTTTGCGACCTCGTTGAGTTTGGGTATCTCGGAATGGCAGATATCGCAGCGGGTCGACCAAAAAGTAAGAACAACGACCTTGCCGTGAAGGCCGCTAAGGTTGTAGTGCTTGCCGTCGAGCGTTTCAGCTTGAAAGTCGGGCGCTGAGTTTCCCGGCTTCAGGCTCTGTTGAGCGGCGGCGGCGATCACGGCCAGCAATATAACGAATGATGAAAGAACGGTCTTTAGCATCGTACGACTAGAAGATCATGGTGGTTTTGCGACGTTCAATAGTGTTGAACATCTATAAACTATATACTGCCAATCAAGGCCGAATCCAGAAAAATATTGCCGAAGACCAGGTCTGAACCGGCCGACGGATGACCGCAAAACGAGGAGGCGAACTTCGTTTCATTGCCGGGTCAAGTGCTAAACTTGCCGGAATGATCCTCGAATCAGTTACGGCTGAAAATTTCCGAAATTTGTCTGGTAGCGTGCATTGTGGGCACGGTCTGAACATTCTAATCGGACTTAACGGCCAAGGCAAGACAAATTGGCTCGAAGCGATAAATGTTTTGGCGACGGCCCGGTCATTCCGGACTGCGCGTCTTCAGGAGGCGGTCCGGTTCGGCGAGGATTCCGCCGCCGTTGCCGGCCGCGTCCTTCGCTCGGAACAGGTCAGCCGAGACCTCCGCGTGGCGATCGGCGGCAGGGCCAAGTCATTGTTTGTCAACGGAAAGCAGGAGACGGCCCGCGGCTACCTGAACCAACTGCATTCGGTCGTATTCAATTCCGATGAACTTGAGGTGGTTCGCGGCCAACCCGAAGCCCGACGGCGATTTCTCGACGAGAGCATCGTTTCGATCCATCCGCCTTACATTCAGACCGTAATCGATTACGCTCGCGTCATCAAACAAAAGAACGCCCTGCTTCAATCGATCCAGGATCGGGGAACGAGCGGCGAGAGTTCCGCCGCCCAGATCGAGACATGGAACGAACAGCTTGTAAGGCTTGCCTCGCGGATCCATCGCTCGCGTCTGCGGTATGTCGAGCGTTTGAACGACGTCCTTGCGCGCCAGTTGTTCGGGCCCGAATCGGTGTCGATAAGATACGAGTCGTCGCTCGAGCCGCACGGGGATCTTTCAGAATATGATGCTCTGCTGGACGAACGCCTCAAAGTTCGCTTTCAGGCCGAAGTTGCCGCCGGTTATTCGTTGATCGGCCCGCACCGCGACGATCTCGAACTACTTCTGGAAGATCGCAATGTCAGAAAGTACGGTTCGGCCGGCCAGCAGCGCAGCATTCTGCTCCTCATTCAACTTGCCAACCTCGAAGTTTATTTCTCACAAAACGGCGAATATCCGCTCTTTCTGATCGACGATATTGACGCGGAGCTTGATCACGAACGCATCAAAAGCCTGTTGGACCACCTCGCCGGCCGAACGCAGACCGTCGTCACAACATCAAAGGAAAGCTTCGTCGCAGAATTCGGCCAAAATGCGGCGATATTTGACGTATTTGCGGGATGCGCCAAGCCCCGCGAAGGCGCTTGCGAAACGGCTGTCCCGGCTGTCTGAATCACCCTGGAAATGGTATAATTTTGTATTAAGTCCTTTGCCCTATTTTACTCTGTTTAGTTAGGTTTAGAAGGCAAAGGCCCGAGGTGAGTTGGGCGGTTTGAGAGGTTGAAAAGGGAATGAGCGTTCCCAAACTGTTAGCCATCGTAACCGGGTGTGTTCTTGCGGCAGCGGCGGTTGCAATTCTCGTTGCTGTTTTGATCATTCCTGCCGAGCGGAGTTTCGTAAATGAGGTCGTGATCGATGCCCCGCCCGAAAAGGTTTGGGCCGTCATCAACGACCGGGAACGATTCCCGGAGTGGCAGGCGAAGGTGAAGAGCGTCGATACGGTCGATGCGAACACGTGGCTCGAACATATCGAGGGTTCTGCGGATCCGCTGCGGTTCGCGGTCGCGGTCGACGAACGGCCCCGGCGAATGGAGTTTCACTATACGATGGGCGATTCGTTCAGCGGCCATTGGCGGGGCGAGACGGTCGCTGAAGGTCCCGGCACTCGGTTAACGACGACCGATAGTTATAAGGCTGAAGGATCCCTCACGAAGGTGTTGATCTACGCGTTCTTCGACATGGAGAATTTTGCAAAGGATTGGAACGCGCAGCTCAAATCGAGGGTCGAAAGCCTGAACGGCAAATAAGATAATTGTTTAAGAGTTAAGAGGTTATTCAGAAATTGGCTAAAGCAAAGACAGAATACGGGGCAGATTCGATAACGGTACTCGAAGGGCGCGACGCTGTTCGCAAGCGTCCCGCTATGTACATCGGTTCAACGGGCGACATCGGCCTGCATCACCTTGTTTACGAGGTTGTTGATAACTCGGTGGACGAGGCACTCGCCGGATACTGCGACACGATCGAGGTTTCGATCCACATGGACAACTCGATCACCGTCGTCGATAACGGCCGCGGAATTCCAACGGACATGCACAAGCAGGAGGGACGGTCGGCGGCCGAGGTCGTGATGACGGTCCTTCACGCGGGCGGCAAGTTCGACTCGAATTCATATAAGGTTTCCGGCGGCCTGCATGGCGTGGGCGTCTCATGCGTCAACTTTTTGAGCGAATGGCTGAAGCTTGAGATCTGGCGTGACGGAAAAACGCACGAACAGGAGTATGAACGCGGGATCCCGGTCGCACCGCTCAAGCAGACCGGGACGACCAGTCGGCGCGGCACCAAAGTTATCTTTAAGCCAGATACCGAGATCTTCGAAACAACCGTTTACAGCTTCGAGAAGCTTTCAGAACGGCTTCGCGAAAAGGCGTTCCTAAACAAGGGGATCCGGATCATAATTAAGGACGAACGTGAGGAACCTGAGAAGTCGCACGAGTTCTATTACAAGGGCGGGATCGCCGAATTCGTTAAGCATCTCAACCGCAACAAGTCGCCGCTCCACGATGAGCCTCTCTATTTTGAGCAGGCCGGCGACGAACTTTCGATCGAGGTGTCGATGCAATACAACGACAGCTACGACGAAAAGATATTCTCCTTTGCCAACAACATCAATACCGTCGATGGCGGCACTCATCTTTCGGGCTTCCGCGGCGCACTGACCCGCACGATCAACATCTACGCGGAATCAAGCGGGATGATGAAGAACGCAAAGGTTGCCCTCACCGGTGACGACGTCCGTGAGGGCTTGGTCGCGGTCATTTCGGTCAAGATCCCCCAACCCCAGTTCGAAGGCCAGACCAAGGGCAAGCTTAATTCTCCTGTCAAGGGCCCGGTCGAGTCATTCCTTAACGAAAAACTCGGCGAGTTTTTTGAACAGCATCCGGCGGTGGCCAAGAAGATCGTCGGCAAGGCGGTTGATGCGGCCCGGGCCCGCGAGGCCGCCCGCAAGGCACGCGAGATCGTGCGGAAGAGCGCGATGAGCGGTTCGGGACTGCCCGGCAAACTGGCCGATTGCCAGGAGAAGGACCCGGCGCTGAGCGAGATCTACATCGTCGAGGGAGATTCGGCCGGCGGCTCGGCAAAACAGGGCCGCGACCGCAAGAATCAGGCGGTCTTGCCGTTGAAGGGTAAGATCCTCAACGTCGAAAAGGCCCGCTTCGACAAAATGCTCGGTCACGGCGAGATAAAGGCGCTGATCACGGCGCTCGGCACCGGCATCGGCAAAGAAGATTTCGATGTCAGCAAGCTCCGTTATCACAAGATCTGTTTGATGACCGACGCCGACGTTGACGGAAGCCACATCCGAACATTGCTTCTCACCTTCTTTTACCGGCAAATGCCGGAACTGCTTGAAAATGGCTATGTTTACATCGCCCAGCCGCCTCTTTATAAGGTCAAGAAAGGCAGGAAAGAAGAATACATCAAGGACGAGAAGGGAATGTTCCGCTACCTGATGCGGCAGGCGACCAGCGACGTTCAAGTCAGTTCCGACGGCCGTACGATCGAAGGCCGCGAACTCTCGAAGGCACTCGAACAGACGACCGAATTCGGCCGATACGCCGACAAGCTCGCTCGTCGTGTTGGCAATGACGTTAAGCTTGTCGAGGTGCTCCTTGATGCATTTGCCGGACGCGACGGCATTCTGGCAAATACCAACATGAAGCTCCGGAAGGTGTTCGCCGAGCAAGATCTGATGGCAGCCGTTGAAGGCAAGCTCGCTGATGCAGGCTTTAACACGGAATTGACGAACGATGTAGAACACGGCCTGTGGGAGATAGATATCTCCTACCCGAACGGTTTTCAACTCAAGATCGATTGGAACCTGGCAAGCTATGTTGAATTTCAGAAGGCCGTTGAACTGAAAAAAGTACTTGAGCAGGACTTTCCGGGGCCTTTTATCCTCGGTGAGAACGGCACAAGCCAATCGCTTTCGTCGAGGGAGGACCTTCTCGAAAAGGTGATGGGTCTTGCAAAGAAGGACCTGTCGATCCAGCGATATAAGGGACTGGGTGAAATGAACCCCGAACAGCTTTGGGAGACAACAATGGACCCCGAAAAACGGACAATGCTCCAGGTCCGCATTGAGGACGCGATCGAGACAGACGGCATTTTCACCGTTCTTATGGGCGACCAGGTCGAACCCCGCCGCAAGTTCATCGAAGACAACGCTCTGGATGTAAAGAACCTCGACGTTTGACCTGTTTCCATCGGAGCAGTCACAAAAGTGCAGGGAAGATCCGAACTTCCCTGCATTTTCTTTTGATCAATTTCGCGTTAAAGCGATAGGAAGAGGTTATGAAATTCACCAGATACACATTTCTTATCGCCGGCGTTTACGGCCTGTTAGTGCTCGTACCGCAATATTTTCTCGAATCACAGATCGGAGCCGATAACCCGCCCGGGATCACGCACCCGGAATTCTTTTACGGCTTTATCGGGGTCGCTGCCGCGTTCCAACTGGTTTTCATCTTGATCGGCACCGATCCGGTGAAATATCGCGCGATGATCATTCCGTCGATCGTCGAAAAGTTCAGTTTCGTGGTCGCGATCCTCGCGCTATTGTTGGCCGGGCGGGCAAGCGGGCCGATATTGATCGGAGCGGCGATCGATGGCTTACTTGGAGTGCTGTTCGCCTTTTGTTGGTTCAGGCTCGGTAATAAGGAGCGAACCTTAGCGTCAACCTGAGTTGTCGCGAAAGCCCCCGGATTCGCTGGCCCGGGCAGCGGTATGCACCCGCGGACCTCAGGCCGTTTACTGCCGAGTCACGCCGTCCAACTCAAGAATAAGGCTGGCCCCGTACGCCTTTGCCGGTGTTTGGAAACCGGCCTTGAAATTTCCTTCCAGGACCTTCTGTGCGATGTTAAGAGCCGCGAGAGCCGTTGTAGTGTAGCCCTCAGGCCCTTGCTGTCGTGCTTCGACTTGGTTGCCCTCGTTATCCCGGGCCTCGCCCCAAAGCAGGGTCTTTCCTTTAGACCTTTCTTCGTCCGATGGCCCGCCCGGCGGGATCTTCGACTGGAGATACTTTTGCACCGGCCCCATCGCGAGCAGCCAGCCAAAATAGCGGCTCATCTTCATCGCTTTTAGGGCGCCAGGCGGAGCGACGGTGAAGACCTCGATGTTTGGAATGCCCGTCGAATAATAGGCCGTCGAAACGTCGCCCCAAGGGATCGTGACCCCGGTTTTCACTATGCCGTTTCCGAAATCGATCTCGCGCGTTTTCCACGCGGCCGGGACCGGCGTGATCTGACCGTCTTTTCTTATCGCACCGCCTCGGCCTACGTTCATCGTCATCGTGGCCTGGGTTCCGTGCGAGATCCGGCCCATGCCGTAGAATGCAAGGCTCAGATGGGTCGCCGACGGCAACAGATCCCTTAAATGGAGCGCAAGGCAATCGCTCGGGACGACATCGAATCCAACGCCGGGCATGACCATGATCCCTGCGTCCCTTGCTCTAGCGTCCATCGCCGCACAAGTCTCAAACACACTGATCTCGCCCGTGATGTCGGCGTAATGCTTCTTGTTTCGAATGCACGCTTCGACCATCGGCCGCGAAGTGATCGAGAAAGGCCCGGCGCAGTGCAATACCAGGTCAACTTCCCGCAAAGCCGCGTCGACTTTCGCCGCGTCAACGAGCGAGAATACGCGATGTTCGAGGCCGTGTTTTTCGGCCAGATCCTTTATTGCTGCTTCCTTCCGGCCCGCCAGGACCGGCCTCAGCCCTCGCTCAACGCCATATCGGGTGATCAACTCACCCGTATAGCCGTTTGCCCCATAGATCAGAAAATTCTTGTTCATGACGATTCGTTCGACAGCATCTTTTTGAGCAGCATCAACTGCCCGAGGTGATAGGCGTTATGGTCGGCGATGAGCATTGCTTCCCGGAGGACGGTCTGCCCCGAGCCATGCGGGATAACCGCGACGAGGTCTGTGGCCGGGTTCGCGACAAGAGCGGCCATCGAACCCAGGTCGCTCAAAGCCTGTTTGGCCGACCTCGACCAATCGTTGTCGGTTCCCTCGCTTACCGGCCAATAGCCGTCGGGAAAATCCGGAGAGACATGGCCCGCGTTCCGGCTGAATTCCAGAATGTCCCATTGGGCAATGCGGATGTGTTCCAGAAGCTCCCATGCGGAATGAGGCGAGTTACCCGGCCGCGCGTTCATCCGCATCGTCGGGAAGCCCGAAAGAACATCCTCCATTCTAATGTGAGCCGAACCGCCGTCCAGCAGTTCGACCAGGTGTTCCCGAAGTGCGTTCGTCTCGTTCATCAGCACCCTATTCAAACAGAACCAGCCCCCGATCCCGAGTGGCGCTGAGCTTTTTCAAAAAATCGCTCCGCGTGATCTCTTTTGCCCCGAGGGCCTTCATGTGTGGTGTCATCACCTGGCAATCGAGCCAGGTTGATCCGCGTTTTCGAAGATGTTCTATTAGAAAAAAAAGAGCAAGTTTCGATGCATTCGATTCGCGGTGGAACATCGATTCGCCGCAAAAGACTCCGCCGGCGTCGACGCCATATAATCCGCCGACCAGGTTGCCCTCCTCATCCCACGCCTCAACGCTGTGGGCTATACCCGCGTGGTGAAGCTGAGTATAAACCCGCAGGAAATCCTCCGTAATCCAGGTTCCGCCCTGGTCGGGCCGCTCGACGGTCGCGCATCCCCGCATCACGCCTTCAAAATCACGGTCGATCGTAAACGCAAACCTTTCCTGCCGCCGCGTTTTTGCGAGGCTTTTCGATACGTGAAGGTCATCAAATTCCAGTATTGCCCTTCGCCGAGGGCAGTACCAAGGCAGCGGTACGCCGCGCATAAACCACGGGAAGATACCCTTTGAATAGGCCTCCTTGACCGTTTCCACATTCAATGGCGTGCCGAATGCCACGACATCAACGGCGTGATAGAAATATTCACCGAACAGGACCCACTCTGGAAAATCGTAGGTTCCGGGATCAGGAAAGTACGAAGGGCCTAACTGCGGGAACAATTTTCTGCTCATGGTGTGTAACAAACATAGCAGAGGATAGAATAGATGAAAATAAAGGAAATACTCGTTGAGAGCTTTAAGAGCCCGTTCTTCAATCTTCTCGCGATCGTCAATCTTATTATGATCGCGTTCACGGTTTCGACCTCACCAGGCGAGGTCCTCCTGACGCCGCTCAGCAAATTGGCGATCTCGCTCAACCTCCCGGCGCTTGGATCGTCCCGGCTCCTCGTTTCACGTCCCTCGGATATGTTCCTGTTCACCCCGCCGCTCGTTTATCTGCAATGGATCGCGATAGGCGCTTTTGCAAAGTCGATCGCCTGTTACCTAAAGCTGAAGGCCGGCTAAACGGCCTTCAGCTTCCATTTACCCCGCTTGAACATGAGCGCGGCAACTACGGCGAGCATCGAGAACGCCAGCGTTATCGCCCAGAAAACGCCCTGAGGGCCAAATCCGTAATTATTGGCCAACACGTAGGCAAGCGGTATCTCGAACACCCAAAAGATAATGAAGTTGAGATAGGTTGGCGTCCAGGTGTCGCCCGCCCCGTTGAATGAGCTTTCCATCACCATCCCCAGGCCGTAGAACGCATACCCATAACCGATGATCCGAAGGCAGTCCCTCGCATAGCCCGCGACGCCCGGGTCAGAGGTAAAAATGCTGACCACAAAGTCGGGAAATATTACGAAGAACAATCCGGCAAGCCCAAGCAGCCCGGCATTCAGCCCGCCTGCCAACCAAACGGAACGCTCAGCCCGCTCCGGTTTACCCGCTCCGAGATTCTGACCGACCAGTGTTGCGGCGGCATTCGCCAACCCCACCGCGGGCAGGATCACAAAGATGATCACGCGAAGGCCTATCTGATAACCCGCCAGCGCGATCGTCCCGAACGCAGCCAGGATCCGGATCAGCCCGCTCCAGCTTAGGGTCGCGACAAGGAACTGCAGGACGGCGGTGCCCGATACCGACAGGATCGACCAAAGTAGCTTTGGATCGAATCGCCAGTGTTCTGCCCTGATATTCAGCCGGCCATTCTTTCGCCCGAATAACGCCCACGACGCATATCCGACACCGACCGAACGGCCGATGACCGTCGCGACGGCGGCCCCCGTGACTCCCAATTCAGGAAAGAAGGCGACGCCGAAGATGAGCATTGGATCAAGCACGATGTTCAGCCCGTTCGCGATGATCAGCACCCTAAGCGCGATCGCCGCATCGCCTGCCCCGCGGAATATGCCGTTGAGCAGGAACAGGAAAACGATCACCGCGTTGGTGCCGAACATGATCTGCATAAACGGCAGGCCCATCTCAATAACTCGGCTCTCAGCCCCGAGCAGGCGAAATATCTGGGCCGGAAAGAGAACGCCGGGGATCGCCATCAACGCTGCAACCAGCAGGCCAAGGTAAACGGCGTGTGTGGCGGTCCGAGCCGCTCCCTCCATATCCTTCTCGCCGACTCGCCGGGCGACCGTTGCGGTCCCGCCGATGCTTAGGCCGACGCCGACCGCATAGACGAGCGCGAGCACTGATTCCGTAAGCCCGACGACCGCCACCGGCTCCGGTCCGAGCTTCGCGACAAAGAAGGTATCGACGATCGCGAATAGGGCCTCCATCGACATCTCAAGGATCATCGGGATGGCCAGGATGATTAGGCCGACGAGTATCGACCCTTCCGTGAAATCGCGCGTGGTGCCGACAAATGCCTCGCGCATCACCGACTTAAATGAATTTCTCTCCGCCCCAACAGGCGTACCTTGCCCATCGAAAGACATATATTTAACCCTCAATTAAAATGGTAAATGAAGGCGCAGGGTTGCGCCGAAGACGTTTGCCGTACATCAAAAGTGAGCACGGACAAACACTACTGGGGCGGTAGAATTAGACAAGTTCCTTACGCATGATTTTGAGACCTTACCACAAAACGAACCGACAAGTGAAACTGCGCCCGGTGCGTTTTCACGCGCCGTACACATTCGATAACAAAGACGCATCTGAGAGCCGAGTGCGGACACGAATGCGATCACGCTCGAAAATACTTCTGTCAAAATACTTCCAGCTGTATTAACCTAAAGCCGAGAGGAAATATTCCATGATCAAACAGATCCGCGGCAGCACCGTTTGATAACTCAGCAGTGAGGAGTTTTATAAAATCATTGCCCCGTACCGGCGAGGGAATAGTGATCGACATCGGGACGGGCGACGGTCGCTTTGTGTCCGCGGCGGCCAAGGCAAATCCGCACAAGTTCTTCATCGGCGTGGACGCGAATGTGAAGCCGCTCGAAAAGCCGTCGATGAAGGCGACGCGAAAGCCGGCCAAAGGCGGCCTTCCAAATGCGATGTTCGTCCAGGCAGCGGTCGAGGACCTGCCTGAGGAATTCGACGGGATCGCCGACGAGATCCACATCCATTTCCCGTGGGGCAGCCTGCTAAAAGCGGTCGCGACCGGCGACATGACCGTGATCGCATCGCTGCGGCGTATCACCGCTCCCGGCGGCCTGCTCGAGATCATAATTGGTCTGGATGCTGACAGGGACCGGGCCGAACTTGAACGCCTGGAAGTCCCCGATTTGACTCCCGTAGTAGTGCACTCGTACCTTGTACCCAAATACTTGGCCGCCGGATTTAAGCTTCTTGATGCCCGGCAAGTCCCCAGCGAAGAGTGGTCCAGGTTTAAGACTACGTGGGCGCAAAAATTGCGCTCGGGCACCGGACGGACCGTACACCACCTGCTTTTCCGGGCCGAATTACTTGTTTGACTTGAATGGAGCTGAAGACGAACAGACGAGAATTTATTCGCCTGCTTGCAGGTGCAGCCGCTTTTGCTTCGATTCCCTCATTCGGTTTCGCGCGCGCACGAGCCGCCTTCGATATGCTGGTTGTCGGCGATTCGCTGATCTGGGGACAGGGCCTTCACGAGGAGCAAAAATTCTATACGCTTACTAAAGAGTGGATCGAGAAGGAGATCCTGGCCGGTTCCGTACCCGTGGAACTCAAAGTGCTCGCCCATTCGGGTTCGAGAGTGAAGCTGGATCCCCGCGAACGGGCCGCACTGGATCGTGCCAACCGAACCGGAAGCGAGGCACTCCATCCCGAGGTCAACGTTTCCTTTCCAACGATCGAAAGGCAGCTTGCTGCGGCCGTATCGATATATTCGGACCCAAAAAGTGTGGACCTGATCATGTTGTCCGGCGGCATCCCGGATGTAGGCGTGGCGAAGATCATCGACCCGTTCGAAAGCAACAAACGGCTTCGAGAAAGGATCGACACCTACTGCCGAAAACACTTGGGAGACGTTCTCGCGGACGCTGCCGAGAGATTTCCGAATGCAAAGTTTGCCCTTATCGGCTATTACCCAATTATCACGCGTTACACTCCGATGAAGCGGATCGTCAATGACATCCTTGAACTCTACCACTGGCCGCGATGGTCAAAGCCGTTGGTGAATAACGCTCTGAATCGGAGCATTTTCCGTTTATGGAAACGTAAAATGATCAAGCGCTCAAGGATCTGGCTTGAAGATTCGACCGCGGCTTTCAGGGACGTGGCCCGGGCGGTCAATCAAGCGGCCGGACGCGAGAGGGCCGTTTTCATTCCTTCGCCGATCACCGAACGTCAGTCGTTCGGGACGCCGGATTCCAGGCTTTTCACCGTCGCGCGCCGCGGAAGGCCTGCGGACCCAAAGGGCGACACGCGGCTGCGTGAATGCGGCCCGGCCCTATCCCAACTTCGCGAAGAGACCAGACTCGAGTACCGGACAAGATTCTGCGAGCTGGCTAGCGTCGGCCATCCCAATCCTGCGGGTGCGGCGGCGATCGCGGCAGCTATCCGCAATTCGCTTAGGCCTCTGCTTACACAAAGAGTTTCCAACCGCTGACACGCCCGATATACTCTAATACTTGCGATGAAGATAGCGGTTGCGATGAGCGGCGGCGTCGACAGCAGTGCGGCGGCTGCCATGTTAAAGGAGCAGGGGCACGAACTTATCGGCTTCACGATGCAGCTCTGGAACCAGCGGCGGCACGTGAATGTTGACGAGAACGGCGACCCGCTTCCCAGCCGGTGCTGCTCCCTTGACGACGTCTACGACGCCCGGCGGGTGGCGGAATCATTAGGATTTCCCTTCTATGTCTTAAATCTCGAAAAGGATTTCGACCGCGACGTTGTTGAGCCGTTCGTACAGAGCTATCTGAGCGGCGAGACACCGATCCCATGCGTTGCTTGCAACTCGCGTTTGAAGTTCGCGTCCCTCGACCGGATGGCCCGCGGCCTCGGCTGCGACAAGGTTGCCACGGGGCATTATGCCCGTGTCGAATATGACGAAACAGCCGACCGGCACAGGCTTTTCCGCGGCCGGAATCACTGGAAAGACCAGAGCTATTTTCTCTGGGAACTGACCCAGGACCAGCTTTCGCGGGCCTATTTTCCATTGGGCGAGATGGAGAAAAGCGAGGTCCGCAACCTTGCCCGGGAGGCGAATCTCTACACCGCCGATAAACACGAATCGCAGGAGATCTGTTTTGTCCCGGATGGGAAATACTCTGAGTTTATCGACCGTTTTCTCGAGCATGAGGGCCGCGAGGAGGAGATACCGCAGGCCGGAGAGATCGTGAACACCGCGGGCGAGCGTTTAGGAGATCACGCGGGCATTCATCGTTACACTATCGGCCAGCGCCGGGGCCTGGGGATCGCCTATGAAAAACCGCTCTATGTCGTACAGATCGAGCGAGCGCGGAATCAGATCATCGTCGGCGAAGCCAACGAACTGGAGTCGACCGAGTTCATTGCGTCAGGTGTGAATTGGGTCGCGTTCGACGAGCCTGCGGAATCGGTTCGGGCGCAGGTTAAAGTCCGTTACCGCCACGAGCCGTCACCCGCGACCATTCGTGCGCTACCCGACGCCCGTGCACGCATCATCTTCGACGAACCGCAGCGTGCGATCACGCCCGGCCAGGCCACTATTTTCTACGACCCTGTTTCGGGCGAAGAGGTAATCGGCGGCGGTTGGATCGTTCGCGGGTGAGCTGCGGTTTCAGAAAGATCTCTTTGTCTAACCTTCTATTCCTTTTCGCAAGGATGCCGGCTGGTACGGACCTAAACTTACCGTGACGAGAACGAAGACGAATTCGCAATAGTCGGCCTGCTCGACAGATCTTATTGTCAGCTGCTGAACGGAAACCGCCCCGGAGTACGAATATCACCAAATCGGAACTTCGAAAATTCTACCTTTCCAAACGCCGTGCCTTGGAACCGAGGCAAGTCGCCGCGATGAGCAGCGCCATTGCTGATCGCTTCTTCGCGGAAATCGACCTATCGGGGTTGCGCAACGTTCACACATTCATCCGGATCCCAAAACTCAACGAGATCGATACGTCGGCCATCTATTTTCGGATCTGGCGAGACTGGCCGTCAGCCAAAACGCTCGCGCCCAGAATGGCAGTTAGAAGCGGCGAACTCGAGAGCGTTGAATTCGACGATTCCACGCAAATGATCGTGAACGATTGGGGAATTAGCGAACCGGTCGGCGAGGCGATCGCCGATCCGAAGTCGATAGATGTGGTGCTTTTACCCCTCCTTTGCTTCGACGAATTCGGCAATCGCGTCGGTTACGGCAAGGGATTTTACGACCGGTTCCTCGCACGGTGCCGCCCTAATTGCATGAAGGTCGGACTCAGCCTCTTTCCCCCCGCCGCGCTGATCGACGGCATAAATGAAAACGACGTTCCTCTCGATATTTGCGTCACTCCCGAGCGGAGCTATCGCTTCGGTCAGGGTGCAGATCGCATTAACTAGGCCGATCCTAGATCTACTGCTTAGCTTTCATAAGGTCGCGGATCTCGGCCAAAAGCTGCTCCTGAGGCGGTGGCGGCGTCTCGGCGGCCAGCTTCGCAAAGTATCCCATCGCCCATTTCGCAAGCAGGAACATAACGAATGCGACGAGTACAAAATTAAAAATGTCGCTGATAAGTTGGCCGTAAAGCACGAGCGGCTTGCCGGCCTTGACCGCAGCGTCGATCGCCTTTTGAAGTTCCTCGCCCTGCAGGCCGGGCGGGATGTTGCCGCCGATGTCCCAGTACTTCGCCTTAAAATCCATTCCGCCCGTCATCAGGCCGACGAGCGGCATCACTATCCCTTCCGTAAATGTCGAAACTATTTTTCCGAAAGCCGCCCCCATGATCACAGCGATCGCCAGGTCGAGCACATTTCCGCGGCCCAAGAACGCCTTGAATTCCTTGAACATTAAGTATCTAAGCCTCCTGTTCAGTTAATTTACTTGTTTGTTAGGTCAGCCATGATACTAGTTCAAATGACGCGTCCGTTCAAAACGGACCTCGATCCTTCCGGACGGCAAAACAAAAAGGACGCCGACGGGCGTCCCTTTTCTAAGCTCTGATTCGAATCGGCCTATACGGTTGCGGCGTCCGATTTGTCTTCGTCCTCGTCTTCTTCGGTGATCGAACTGGAAAGAACATCTTCGTCTTCATCATCATCATCGCCTGCCGGCGTCGAATACCTTGAAGAGCTATAAGAAGAGGTTTCGGCTGGTTGATATTCGGTTTGGACAGGTGCCGATTGCTTGTCAACGGCCTCACGGGCCGTGAGCATCATGCAGCCGCCCTCGAGCATGGCCCCGTCCTCGATCGTCAATCGCGGCGTCTGGATATTGCCTACGACCTTTGCGGTACGGCCCAACTGGATCCTCTCGCTTGCGACCACATCACCGTTCACTACGCCGTTGATCGTTGCCGTCGAAACATTCACGTTCGCGTCAACTTGTCCGTTGGCCCCGACGATCAAGGTTCCGGCTTCCGATGTGATCGAACCGATCAAATGACCGTCAACCCTAAGCATTGCCTGGAAACTGGTTTCGCCGGTCAATGTCGTGCCGTGCCCGACAAATCCGCTCAGCCGCCCTTCCTTGATGTCGCGGGCCATCGATTCGCTGTCGGTCACCGGTTTTGTGGTGCCCGGGGCCTCGCCCGTGTATTGGTATGCAAGGCTCGACTCGGACGTCTGTTCCTGGTAACCCGAATCGTTGGTTTGTTCCGATCTGGAACCTCTTCCCATTCTAATCATCTTGAAAACTCCTTTATTTACTCAGATTTAGGCGGCAGTCTAAACAGGTGGGGGCCTGAAGTTTGATGCTGATAACACTCGCCTTCCGGAACTGTCGCTGATCGCAAACAACCCGACAATCATAAATGAGTTCTAACCGAAGTGTCTAGCATTTTCTTTCCCGGTTGTTAAATTGGGTTCAACGTGGCAGAATCTAGGGTTCCCGCAGGGGATCGACAGCGAGTGTACGCAGAGACGAAAACAAAGGCCAAATTGCTCAAGAAAATGGGCCGCGCCATCGCCGATTTCGGTATGATCGCCGACGGCGACCGGGTGATGGTGTGCCTTTCGGGCGGCAAGGACAGCTACACGCTGCTCGATCTGCTGCTCGACGTTCAAAAGCGTGCCCCGGTGAATTTCGACATCCTGGCCGTGAACCTAGACCAGAAGCAGCCCGGTTTCCCCGAGGATGTGCTGCCGAATTACCTCGGGTCTGTCGGTGTTCCGTTTCGGATCGTCGAGGAAGACACGTATACGATCGTAAAAAAGCACATCCCTGAGGGCAAGACCTTTTGCTCCCTTTGCAGCCGGCTTCGCCGCGGGATCCTTTACAATGTCGCGGTCGAGGAAGGCTGCACAAAGGTCGCTCTGGGCCATCACGGCGACGACATCATCAACACCTTCCTGCTTAACCTGTTCTATGTAGGGCAGTTAAAGGCGATGCCGCCGATCCTGCGTTCGGATGACGGCCGCAATACGCTGATCCGGCCGCTGGCATACGTGCAGGAGAGCGAGATCAAGGCGTACGCCGAGGAAATGAAATTCCCGATCATTCCCTGCAACTTGTGCGGCTCGCAGCCGAACCTGAAGCGTGCCCGTGTGAAAGAGCTTGTTACCCAGCTTGCGGACGAGATACCGTCTCTTCGCAGCTCGATCCTTACGGCCCTGACGAACGTCACCGGCTCACACCTGCTTGACCCCGAGCTTTACGATTTCCGCAATTTCGAGCCCCTAGTCAAACGCATCCCGCCCGGCCACGGCTCGATCGAAAAGGAACTCGACGCCGTCTTCGACCATTCTGAACCGGCCTTTGCCCCGAACCTGATCCAGGCCGCCGGGCTTGAATCGGTGAATTAGCCTCCCGCGTCACAGATCCTGAAAAACGCGTCACGATCAGGCCCAAGCGCGTCACGAATACGCCTAGATCCGTCACAAAAATCTCCGAATTTGACGGTTTCGAGACCGATCTACGGCTTCGTCACAAAAGGCGCGATATCGCCGATCAACATAGGACGCGTCGGCGGGCGGTGGAGGGCATTATCGCACCTATGATCGCCGCCTATAACGTCCGCTGAACATCCCTCAAAATAGGCCCCTTCGTTATCGGCGTTACATCTATGCAACGCTCACCTGCATATGATACATTACTGAGGGAGGTTTTGTCATGAAAGCAAACTGGCGAGAGATCCCTCGGGATGACATAAAAGGGCAGTGGTCGGCGATCTATGTGACCTTGAACCGCAAAGGCAATATCGTGATGAGCCGGGTGACCTATGAACGGCTGGGCAAGCCGAAGGCGTTCCATCTGCTGTTCGATGCCGCCAACAACCGGATCGGACTGAAGCCGACCGCGCTCGGCCTAAGAAACGCGTACCCGGCCAGCCCCAGCGGCAGCCGCGGCGGAAAAATGGTGCGCGCCTACCGCCTGCTGCAGGAGGCCGGCATCGTAGTCCCACAGACCCTCCAGTTCCCGGACGCCGATATCGACACCCACGGCATCCTGGTCCTTGACCTCCGCACCGCAAAGGTCTCGCCCCGGGCAGCGAATCATCCCAGGAATCGGGCGGCCGGTCTGAGGCGTGAATAGCGTGGACGAGCAACAGGTCAACGTCGATGTCGGGGCGTCGTGTTCCAGAGATCAATAACTGGCGTCAGCTGCGACGCACGTCGCTGACGCGATGCGCATTAAAATTGTGTACCGTTACCGTGGGTTGAAACTCACGTCTAAATCTAGGGGTTGCCATGCGGCGGTCGGATTAGGACCCGGGTCGCTACCGCTCCCGGTACTGACAAGAATTCGAATTCCAGATTCCAGGATCGTGAATCGTAAATCGAAGACCGAAAGCCAAAAGCCAATAGGCCCCGGTCGGTGCCGCTCCCGGTACTGACAGGAGCGGAGCGATCAGGACCGGGGTCATCGATGTTCGGGTCAATTGACTTTCTTCGGCGCGAAGAGTTTGTCGTCGACGGGGACGTTGTGTTTGACCGAGGTTACGATCACGACGGTGTCGCCGTTCGACGGTGTGTTGTTGACCTGTTTGAAGGGCATCATTACACCGTCCACTTCGCGGTAATCGCTGAAGAGGATCGTGTATGGAAGTTGGACCGAGCTGGTGCTCGACGGGACGACGCCTTCGCGCTTTATTTGAAGGAACGTTTTGGTCGAGTAGTATTCGGTGAATTTCGTTCCTTTTTCGGGTTCGAATTCGACCGCGTAGGCATCCTCGTCGCCGACCTTCGCGATCCGCTTCACGGTAACGGATTTGTACTTCGACTTCCAATCGAGCATCGCGTAAAAATCGGAACCGATCTTCGCGTCCTCCAGCCGTTTGCCTGCAAGCTTTTCGACCGGAGCGAAGCTGTAAGCCTCTTCCCCATTGGTCCCGTCGAAGAATTCCCAGCCGGTCGCGATATGCTTGCCGATGGCGAACATCTTCGTTTCCGAAGCCGAAAAGTTCGGGGCTTTGGCCCAACTCGTCACTTCGGCTTTGACGCCCTGCTGCTCGAGGTCGAGCTTTGACGTAACGACACGGGATGTAAGCTTGCGCCAGTTTGCCTCGCCGCCGCTGGCGGCCAGCACCTTCGCGTAAAGTTCATCGACCGAGATCGGCGGCTTCTCGTTGGCAGACACCGGCATCAACTCGAGCTCGCCCTGCGGCTGCGCCATCACAACCGAAGCGACCTTGCCGGCCGAATCGCGCTTAACTTTGAGCAGGAACCCTTCCGGCAGCGGCTCCGGCTTGAACATGTCCTTGCCGTTTGGGACCAACGTGTAGGGCTGCTGCCCGGGCACAACCAGCTGGACCTTGCCGTCGTTTTCCTTGATCTCCATTTCGAGCGGGCCGGACGCGGGCCGGTATTTCCCGATCAATTCTTTGGCCGCACCTGTATCGGCCGGCTTCTCGGCCTCGATGCGCGGCAGGGTGTAATTGCCGTGGGGCTGTTCAAGATATAGCTCTTTTCCTTTGAAGGTGATGAAAAATCCATCCGGGGCACCGCCGAGTTTATACTTGCGGCCGCCGACATTTTCGAGCGTGTAAACCGGCTGGTTCGGGACCACGGCGAGTAGTTTGCCGTCCTTCCATTGGACATCGATATCGAATCCGGCGTCGGCAAAGCGATACTTGCCTGCCTCCTTCTCGGGCGAAACCGCGGCGTCGCCGGTCGTCGGAGCCTCGGGCTTGCCGAGGATGTTCTGCCAAACGATCGGCATCAGTTCGTTACCCAGCGGGGACCCCGAAACATTCGTCAACATCACAAAACCGAGCTTCTCCTCGGGGATCATTGCGACCAGAGCGTTGAAGCCGTCGATGTTCCCGCCGTGCTGGACCACCGTCTTACCGTTCCACTTCATGACCATCCAGCCGAGGGCGTAATGTGCCGTTCCGGCGGCGTTCATCTTCATCTGGGGTTTGAGCCACTCTTCAAAACTCTTTTCCGATACGAGCCGCTTTCCGTCCGGCGTAACTCCACCGCTCAGGATGAACTGGAGCCACTTTGCCATGTCGTTCGCCGATGAGTTGATCGAGCCGGCCGGCCCGACCTGATCGATGTCGCGATAAGGCAGCTTCCGCGTTTCCTTGGTGTCGAAGTTATAGGTGTAGCCAAACGACCGGTCCTTTGCCTTTTCCATTTGGGAGACCGACATGTTGCTGTTCGTCATCCCCAGCGGCTTGAAAATGCGTTCGGGGACGAACTTTTCCCAAGGCTGCTTTTGCGCGACGGCGACCACCTCGCCGGCCGTCGCGAACATCAGGTTTTGGTAACCGAATTTCTCACGCAATTTGCCGATGGGCTTGGCCTCGCCGGCGACGCGGATCAGTTCCTGGCGGGTCAGCTTTCCGGTGATCATCGCGATGTCGGTTCGGTTCAATCCCGACGAATGTGTGAGCAGGTCCCGGATGGTCATGTTCTTGTCCGTTTCCGGGTCGTACATCTTGAAGTAAGGCAGCACCGTTTTCGGCGACGCGTCCAGCGAGATCTTTCCTTCATCCGCGGTCATCAGAACGGTGAGTGCGGTGAATGCCTTCGAAGATGAGCCGATCGCGAACTGTGTATCCGGCGTGACCGCGACCTTGTTCTCAAAATCCTTATACCCGAGGCCCTTCGAGTAAATGACCTCGCCGTCCTTTACGATGGCGAGCGACATACCGGGAATCCCATGCTCCTTGCGGCGTGCCTCGGTCTTTTCCTCGATCGCAGCGAGGGCCGTGGAGTATTTGCTCTCTGCAGCGGCGGTCGCCGCGGAGCCGGTCTGTGCAAGGCCGACGACGGGCAGCGCGCCCGAAACGAGCGAGATCAAAATTGCGAACGAGAGAAGAGCGCGAAAGAATTTATCGGTTTTCATAGGTGTCTCACGAGGTTGTTGAACAAAGCGGGTCAAGTTTCCTATACGCATCGCGAAAAAGGAAGGTTCACGTTATTATTCGGCCTTCAGATATCAATTCTGTTACAAATCGAGCCGCGACGGTGTCTTTATTACGATAAATAATACCTATTTTACCCCGAGGGTCGGAATCGCAAACCGACGAAAAGTGATGATGGATCTTGTACGGAGAAGCGCCGCCGCGGCTGCCGCGGTCCTGTTGGGTTTAGTTCACCTATCTCTTGCTCAGGACGCTGAGGCGAAGCGGAAGGTCGGGGAGCTTTGGTACGAGCCGATCAAGATGACGCTTCACGGTGAGGAAGTGGTCGGCCAACGAGGGCACCTGATCGTAAAGGAGAACCGGACGAAGGAAAGCTCGGGCACCGTGGAGTTGGTGTTTTTCCATTGGAAAAGCACGGCCGAAAAGCCCGGCTATCCGGTAGTATTTCTGGATGGCGGGCCCGGATCGTCGCCGTCGAACCTCGCACAGATCCCAACTTACTTCAATGCCTTCAAGAAACTCCGTGAGGTCGGGGACGTGATCCTTCTCGATCAACGCGGCGTGGGCCGGTCGCGGCCGAACCTTGCGCGGTCCTCGACGGAATCGCTGCCGCTGAACATTTTCTCCGACAAAGCGGCGGCGCAAGCGGAATTTACGCGGCGGTTCAAGATAGATGCCGAGTATTTCAAGTCGCAGGGCATCGACCTTTCAGCCTATAACTCTCGCGAGAGCGCCCACGACGTCGACGATATTCGCAAAGCCCTGGGCGTCGAAAAGATCAATATTGTGGGCTTCAGCTACGGGACGCACCTCAGTCTCGCGTGCCTTCGATATCACGACAAGAACATCAACCGCGTCGTTCTGTTTGGGACCGAAGGGCCGGACCATACAGAGAAGCTGCCGAGCACCTCGGACAACGCCGTCCGCCGCCTGGCAAAGATCGCCGCGGCCGACCCTGTGATCGGCAAGCAGGCCCCGGACCTCTATGCGACGCTGAAACGCGTGCTGGATAGGCTGGCAAAGGAGCCCGCCAAGGTAACGGTACTGGATCGCCGTCTGCAGAAGCAGGTCGAACTGACGATCAACGACGATGGGCTGCGGTTCCTGATAATGCGCGACCTGGGCGACTCGAACGACCTGCCCATCTTTCCCGCCTGGTTCGTCACAATGGACCGCGGCGACTATTCCATCCTCGCTCGTTTTGCCGAACGCCGCTACAACCAGTTCGGCTCAGGCGTGAACATAATGACGGTGATGACGGACAACGCTTCGGGCGCGACCGCCGAGCGGCGACGGCAGATCGAGCGCGAGGCAAGGACGTCGATCCTCGGCGATATGGTCAATTTCCCGTCGTTCTTCGTTCCGGGATTTTCAGAGGGTACGGACCTGGGCGATCAATATCGCGGCCCGGTGGTCACTTCGGTCCCAACGCTGTTCGTCAGCGGCGAACTCGACAACAACACCCAGCCTTTCCAGGCCGATGAAGTACGAAAAACGTTCAAAACGAGCACGCATATCATCGTGCCGAACGCCGGCCACGAAAGCATGCTGACCGAGACCCCGATGCAGCAGATCATGGCCGATTTCCTGAACGGCAAGGACGTTAGCTCGGCCAAATTCGCCCAACCGCCGCTGAAGTTCGTGCCGATACCTGAGGAAAAGAAGCCATAGGAAACCCTCTTTCCGCCGGCATGGTTTGGGTTTACAATACCCGGCAATGCGGTCACTTCCCGATGGGTCTTATGCAATCGACGACGCGGTCGAGATATCGGGCGAGGGTGTTACGCCGTTCGTATTCTGCACGGGGTGGCTGCTTGAGGTGGTCGAGATCGAGTCCGGCGAATATGCGTTCATTCGAGACGGCCAAAGGATCGAGCCGGCCGGGAAGCGATTCGGTGCTTATTATCCGGCCTTAACTTTTGTACGAACGTTTGTCAGAGAATTCAAAGGCCGGGTTCGCGGCGTCGGCGCGCTTGAACCGCTGCCGGGCCTGCCGGACGGGCCGGTGATATTTGAGACCGGCTTTCGCGGAAAATTCAAGCACGGCCGCGATGCCGTTTCTGTGCTCGCTTCGGCCAAGGATCTTCGCTCGATCGAGGCCTGTTCGAAGCCGTCGATCCTCTCGAAACGCGCGAAACGGCTGATCGACGAGAACTACCTCGCGTTTCTGTCAATCGGCCTGGTGGCGGGCCGGCTGAAGGTTTCGCACTCGCATCTTTCCCGGCAGTTCAGACGCGATCTCGGAATGTCGCCGAGCGAGTATCTCCACCACCTTCGCGTCGCGGATGCGACCTTCCGCCTTTCGACCGGCCAGCCGATCATCGAGATCTCGCAGGACGTCGGCTACAACGACCTGAGCCGTTTTTACAAGCAGTTTCGCAAGAACACACGGTCATCGCCGGCCGCGTGCCGTGAAATGCTCGATCGATAAGACCCGCATCAAAAAACGCCAAGACTTCCCTGTGACGATGCGTATATCATCGTCGTGAATGGAGGGCAGCCATGCGAAAAGTGATATTCGGCGGGGCGAACAGCCTGGATAATTTCATCGCCCGTGAGGACGGATCGTACGACTGGATCTTGTTCGGCGAGGAAGCGGCCGAGCTGATGAAGGATATGTGGTCGCGGTTCGACTGCATGGTGATGGGGCGAAAGACCTTTGACGTAGCGACGGGCGGGACTCCGAAGAAGAAAAGCAAAAAGCCGAAAAAGAATCCGTACGGCAATATCGCGACATACGTTTTTTCGCGGACGGTTGAGCCCGGCGAGCGAGACGGTGTCACGTTTGTATCTTCCGACCCGGGGGCCTTCGTCAAAAAACTAAAAAAGCAAAAGGGCAAGGACATCTGTGTGATGGGCGGCGGCGAGATCGGGGCCGTGCTGCTCGAGGCCGGCGTGGTCGACGAGATCGGGTTCAACATTCATCCGCTGCTGCTCGGCGGCGGCGTACCGTTGTTTCACAAAATGAAAAAGCAGATCGACCTTGAGTTGGTCGAATGCCGTCAATTCAAAAACGGCTGCGTCTATGTAAATTACAAGGTGAAATAGCTGATCAGGCCGCCAATCGGACCGCGGCCGACCCGGGCAGTGCACCGGGCCCGGCGCCCGCAGGCCGTTCGATGATCGCGATCGCAAGGCCCATGAGCATAAAGAACAGCATTGCGACCTCCTGATCGCCGAGGTTGTAATGGACGATCCCGCTGAAAAGAAACCCGAGGGCCCCGCCGAGGCAGCCGAGCAGGATGCCCTTATCAAAAGGATCCTCCGCCTCCTTTAGCCCTCTTAGAAGACTCCGCAAATAGAAGCCCGCTATCGCAAGCCAAAGCAGAAGCGCCGGAAGTCCCCGCTCGACCAATAACTGCAGCGGCGTCGAATGAAAGTGCCCGAATTGAAGATATCCGCCCTCGAACATGCCCCATTCACGCCAATGGGTCCTGACGGAGTCCATTCCGACGCCGAAAATGAAATGCGTCGGGTTCTCGGTCCACAGCCGAAGCCCGTCGTTCAGCATCACTTGACGATAGCGTGTCGATTCGTCCGCCCGGTCCAGGAAATCGACACCTCGGGCCTGTTTGAGAAGGAACATGCCTGCGAGCGCCGCCGCGACCAGGGCTACACCCGCAATCAGCAGCCATTTTCGTCTCAGTCCAAAAGACAGGATCGTGCCCGCCGATATCACAAATCCAACCTGCGGAGCACGCGTCCAGGTCAGCAGCAGAACGGCCGAAATGCCCGCCACCGCAACGGCAAGTAGAAGGATCAGATGCCTGTTTCTGAGAGCGGATGTCTCGCCCGGAGTTCGTCCGGAGGCCGCCTCTTCCTTCGCGGGCCCGGCGGTCCCGTTCTCCGCCGCCCGAGCGGCAAAACCTGCAACCAGGAGTCCGAACGCAAGCGAGCCGATCAATTGAAGAAGCTCGGCGAATGTCGTGTAATGGCCAAGGAATCCCATCGAACGCCAATTGCGGCCTTTCTTCCAGCTTGCCGCCCCCAACCGCTGAAGGGCCGCTTCGCCGGGCAGGAGGTTGGCCCGTTTTACATCGACCGAGAGTTCAAAATCCGGCCGATAGAATTTAACGCTGGCCGACTCGACGGCCTCGATCGCCGCGACCACCTCTTCCGGCGTGCCCACCTTGCGTCCGTCAACCGCCAGCAGCGTATCGCCGTCCCATAAAAGGGCTTTGGCAAGCGGGCCGTCGGCCGCGAGACCCTGAACCGCAACGCCCCGACCGATCGATCTTTCGATCGGCGTCCAGACGACAGCGACCATGCAGGATGAGATCAGGATCAGCGCAAGAAACGATGCGGCCGACCGCGACCTGACATTTAACCGGACCAGATAGAAGCAGAGGAACACCGCCGTTCCCAAGGTCTGTTTCAGAGAGATAACCGGTTCATGCGAGAAAAGCGAACTTAGGAACGTCCAGGCAAAAAGGCCCCACAAAGCCGCGTCCAGACGGCCGAACGCCGGGAGGGTTCGCGGGCCGATGGCCAAACGGAGGATCGATGCGCCGAGAGCGATGCCGCCGGCGATCTGGGTCGCCGATATCGAATGGGGGGCCGCTGCAAAGGCCAGAACGAGAAAAACAAAGGCCGTTCGCTCCGCGAACATCGCGGCCCGACCGTTATCGCCGATCTTCGCAAGCCGGTCGAGCCGCTCGAAAATCTTCGCCATAAATGCGAACATTGTAACAATTATCGCCGCTCGCGGCCTTTCGCGTTCTATGGATGAGACCCTGCAAACCGACCTGTCGGTGACCGCCGAGATCAAGCTTTATTACGACCTTTACGTGCCTGCTTCGACCACCCCGTCTGCCCCTTTAACTGCAGGGGCAGCCACCCCTCCTTTGAAAGGAGGGAAGCTTAGGCGGCCGCTGCTGATCGCCGTTCACGGCTATGGCGCCCACAAACGCTACATGATGCGTGAGGCGCGCCAAGTGGCCCCCGAAGGCTGGGTCATCGCTTCGGTCCAGGGCCCGCACCAGCATTTTCGCCCGACCGACGACGGCTACCGCGTCGGGTTCGGTTGGCTGACCGACCTTTATTCGGCCGAATCCGTCGCTCTGCATCACAAATTCCTGCTGGACGTGATCGGCAAGCTGGATGACGAAGGCACGATCGATACCTCGCGGGTTTTTCTCTACGGATTCTCGCAGGCGTGTGCGCTCAATTTCCGCTTCGCGTTCACCCATCCGGATGTGCCGGCGGGGATCATCGGCGTCTGCGGCGGCATCCCCGGCGACCTCGAAACCAGCGAGTTATATAAACCCTTCAACGCACCCGTTTTTTATCTGTACGGCAACGACGACGAGTTCTACACCCAGGAACGCTTCGCCGAATTCGACGAAAAACTCCGAACCCGCTTGCCCGATTACCGCTCAAAGCAATACATCGCCAAACACGAGATCACCGAAGAAATGCGGGCGGATATCAGGAATTTTCTTAAGCCAACTTTCAGCGTCGCCGACGGCGACGAATATTAAAGCCCAGGGAGAAGCGAGCGAAGTGAGCGAATCCCTGGGAAAGAAACGTCGTGGATCAACGTCGCTGAAGGCGACGTACCTCCCGAATGAAATTGCTCCCCTTCAGGGAGCGATCCGGATCAGATTGCGATCAGCGGGTTTCGCTCATTTACTCGCTCCACCCGCTGCTATTGACTTAGTCCCTTTCAGGGAAAGCTGCGCCGAACCCGTTTACCTCGAAGAACCCGGATGTCGCCCGTATCAAAGCACTAGCTTGCGGCCCTCAACCCAGACCGTCTTCCAGCCTCCTCTTGTGTCCACGCGGAAATCGAATCCCACGCGGTACGGTTTGCCGTTTTGCGGGACGGGGACCGAGAAATAGGCTTCCTGCGTGGGTTCAAGGCTTTGGGTTTCGACACCTCGCCAACAGGCAAGTTGTAGGGCGTCCTCGATCTTTCCATTCTGTCTTATCCAGACGAGGGCGTTGTGGTCTCGTTCCCAGCCGGGGTAATAAATGGTGTCGTCGGTGAGGTTCGTGACCTTGAATGTAACCGTTTTCGGGTCGCTGTCGAGCTTGTAATCGGTATGTTCGATCACGATCTGCCCGGTTTGATCGACCTCAACGACCGGAAGCTCAGTTCGCAGGACAAGTACCGAGTTCAGGAGAACGGATAGACCGAAAGTTGCAAGCGACACCGCCCAGACAGATCTTGAAATGATCATAATGCCTCCTGCTTACATTAGACGCCCGAACGCGGAGATCGTTCCCAAACTAGATGAAAAATAGCTCTCGGGATCGGTGACGGGACAGCCTTGGCACAGGCTTGGCAGGCAAGAAGAATTATCGTTGAAAAAACTATCTAATGTGTGCAACAATATTTCAGGTATGGATGTCATCAGGCATCCCTGGTCTTTGAAATTTACGGCGGATCTGACGGTTGTGAAAAGTTTTGTGGGAAAAAGCGGAACATCGGCAGAAATCGCTTGTAACTGTTGCTAGTACGAGGGTTATTTGGTCCACTCCCAAGTGGACCAAGGGTGGACCAAAAGCGGAACAGGCGGAACAATATGCAAGTGCCCGGCGGGGTTTTGAACACCAGCCGGGCACGCACCAAAGCCAAAAAGGCCGCATTATTCTTCTTCGGAGGACCGAGTGGCAATGCCGCCGCGGGGCGAGTAGTTGATCCGGCGGGTTTCGCGGATGCGGCCGTCGTTGACATTGCCCTCGACGATCTCGTAGCCGAGCAGTGCGAAGACGCGGTCGCGGATGAACAGCGGCCGGGCGTTCCCGTACCAATCGACGCAGGACGCGCGGCAGCCGTCGTTGTTCGACGAGTTGCGGGATTCCATCTCGCCGAGCTCGTTGAACGAGAGGCCGTCGTTCCTGAGGAAAAGTATCGCGGCCGAGCCTTCGACCAGGTGGCGGTAGCCGGGCCGGCCTTCGCGGGCGATCGGCAGGCCCAGCAGGCCGGAATCGCGGCCGTCCGGCTTGTAGAAAAAGCCGTGGCTGCGAAGCTCGCCCTGCGACGCGTTTCGGCGGGCATAGCTCTCTTTCACCTCGGGCTTGCCGCCGAGCCGGACCGGCGAAAAGTAAAGGTCGTTGCCGTTGGTCCCAACGATGACCGCGTCCTTGCCCAACTGCTCGATCCGGTCGACGCCGTGCTTCAGCCGAAGCTCGCTCACGTCGCCCGTGGTCCACTTGACCGCGAACAGATCGGCCGAATCGATGTTCCTCGCGCGGCCCCAGCCGCTGCCGGTGCCGTAAAGAAGATAGTCGCCGACAAAGCGGTTTTGAAAGGTGTAGCCTTCGGGTTTGGGCATTTCGCGGTAGCGGTAACGCGGCGCATCCAGGCTGCCGTCGGAAAAGCCGTCGATCGGCATCCGGAACAGGGCCACGTCGCCCGCGGCGAATTCCGAGCCCCACATCTGCTCACCGCGGCCGTCCGACCGGATGAGCACGTTTAGGTGCCGGTCGTCACTTTCAAGGAACGAGAACTGATCGACGGGCGAGCCGACGGTGCCGACCGCGCTCGGGGCCGAGCCGTCGAGCGGCATCTTGTAAAGCATCGAACTCGACGCGGCCTTTTCGCTGCGGTAGTTCCAGTCGGAGGTCCAGACATAGACCGAACTCGGCGAGACGTAGAAGACCCGGCCTGGCGATCCGATCGTGCCCGTCGCCGAGCATTTGAATTCGCGGCTGGCAAGGTCGCAGGTGGTCACGGTGTGAAGCGCGAGGCCGTTGCTCGCCTCCAGCGGCCGTTCGGCCCGGTAAATGCTGGTCGCCGGCACGATCCGCTCGAATTCCTTGTCGGTCACGCCCTTGTGCCATTTGCGGACGGCCGGGAGCCGCTCAAGCGGGTCGCCGCCATAGCCGAGATACATCGGCGTGTAGAAAACGAGCTTGCTGCCGATCAGACGGCTGGCGTAGTTTCGGGATGAGTAGTAGTCGTTGGAACGAAGATGATAGGTCGAGCGGTAATCGAGCCCGCCCTGGCGGTCGATGTCGAAAAGGTTGATCTCGGTCCCGCCGCGGCCGTAGCTGTAGCCGATCACGACGACCGTGTCGCCCGCGACCAGCATCTCGTCGTACCAGTCGCTCCGCGGATCGACGCCTGGGGCGAATGCATCCGCCGAATCCACGGGACGGAGCGAATTGTCGCCGACCTTAACCGTGAAAAGACGGCCGCGGCGAAGTATCACAAGGTGGTCGCCGTGCAGCTTTACGATACCGCCTTCGTCGACGCCGGCGTGTTGGTTGTTGGTGACGGAATCGTCGGCCTCGTTCGCGCTCTTGTCGGCGGCCGAAGGCGAAGCGGCCAGGCCGGTGGCATTAGAAGACGAAATTGCTTTCTGCTTCTCGGCCCGACGTTCGTAATCGCGGCGACGTTCTTCCTGCCAGCGTCGGACGTAGTCCCTCAGCTCCTGCTCCGACCGAAAGGCACGCATCGTCTTCCGCGGCGGGTTCGCCGGTGGTTCGACGTCAGGGTTCGCGGCACTGATCGTACCGTTCGACGCGGTGTACGCATAGACAAAAAACGAGGCCGCGATCATCACTAACGCGGCCGAGATCGACATAGTTCTTTTCATTACTCACGCTCCGTCCCATTCACTTTTTTTATCGTGCGGGGACTTGCCCGCACTCGGTTCTGATATGCCCTGAACGGAGGAACGGGACGGAACTTGCAGTAATTTTATTTCTTGCGGGTGAGTGCTACTGGGGCTTCGGTCTGCGGATCTCGACGCGGTCGGTGAGCGAGGAAGGCAGGATCACCCGGCTGGTTTCGGCCCCGGATGCATCTTTCGTGATCTCGACAGAAAGGTCCTCGGCGGTTATGCCTTCGAACAGCGATCTGCCGCCGTAAAGGACGACGTTAACGCGGCGTCTGGGTTCGCCGGCCACAGGAACGCTGAATGCCTTTTCGATGCGGCGTTCGCCGATGCGGAACGAAACATCGACCAGCGTTTCAAGCAGCGTCGCCTTCGGGTTTGAGACGTTCACCGACACCTGCCGGGCCGTAAAATCGGCAGTCTTGTTAGAGAGGTCGATCTTGTCGGTCGTGACCGAGGCGAGCGAGCGGACCAGATTAGCAGGGCCGCGGACGCGCACCTTTGCCGGCGTGATCGCCGGGCCCCCGTAAACTTCGAAGCCTTCGGGAACCGCGCCTTCGGTCACGGCGTTGACCGCGACCTCCTTCTCCTCGACCGGCTCAAGCTTAACGGCGATCCGCCTCGGCTGGATCTCGTCCAGCTTGATCCCGTTCGGCAGAGAGATCGAAACGTTATCGGGCGAAAGCTGGACTACGCGGTCGCCCGGAAGAATGTCGGTCAGGTCGACCGAAATGATCAGGTCGTTCTTTACGATCTGGTCGACCTTTCGTTTGTCGCCGCTGATGACGATATCGACTTCCTGGATGGGCGAATTCGTCACCTCGACGTTGCTCGACAATCGAAGCGAGAGTGGGATGCCGCTCATCCGCTGGACGGTCGGCTGGCTCAAGCCCGTGACGCCCACCCAAAGGGCGAACGTGATGGCGAGCGCAAACAGCTTCATCAGCCAGTCTTCAAGAAAGACCTTTCGAAGAATATTCCGGACCAAGGGCCCTAATTCCCGGTCCTGTATTTTGGCCGTTTCAGATGCCATCAAAGCTTCTTAATTGATGCTATTCGGGGAGCCGAATGCGGTTAGCTCGCGTCCCCGCGTCTATTAGCCGGCTGTCAGTTCGGTCTCGGCCTCTTTCATGGTCTTTGTCTGTTCGCGTTTCTCGTGCGCGGCCGGCATTCCCATCGCCTCAAGGACCAATTTTCTAAGCTGGGTCGGGTCGACGCTTCGCCGGACGGAGCCGCCCTCGACAAACGTGATCGCTCCGGTCTCTTCGGACACGACGATCGAGATCGCATCCGAGCCCTCGGTGATGCCGATCGCCGCACGGTGGCGCGTGCCAAGCTCACGCGAGATTTCGGGGTTCTTTGTCAGCGGCAGAAAGACCGACGCAGCGGCCACTCGTTCGTTCTGCACGATCACGGCCCCGTCGTGGAGCGGCGTTGACGGGTTGAAGATCGTGACCAGAAGGTCGTAGCTGACCCGCGCGTCGAGCTGAACGCCCGCGTCGACAAAGTTCCGCAGTCCGACGTTCCGCTCGATGACGATCAATGCCCCTGTTTTCTCGGACGCGAGGGTCGTCACCGCAAGCACTATCTCGTCGAAGATACTGCCGCCGAACTGGCCCCGCTGCTTGCGTAGAAGCGGGAAGCGGAGGCGGTTCGCGAAATAGATGAGCGCTTGGCGGATCTCCGATTGAAAAAGTACGATGATCGCGAATCCGACGTAAACTACCGCGTAGCGGAGGACGAATTCGAGCGTTGATAATTCTTGAGCGACCGCCAGCCAATATAGCAGAAAGAGCAGCACCAGCCCGACGACGGTGGGCACGGCACGCGTGCCCCTCAGCAGCCTGAGGACGACATAGACGATGATGAATACGAACGCCATATCAAGGACGTTTCGCACACTGTTTATCGCCGGAATGTAGTCGCTTATCTGCATCGTTCGGTCCGGAGGGCGTTATCCGCCCGGCGAATACACTTCACCATCGTTAGCATAACACAAGTATAAAAAGGCCGGATGCCCGGTTCTGCGGCCCCGGTCAGCGGGAGCCGCCGCCCAAAAATCCGACCAGAAGCCCTTCCCGGTCGATCACTCCCAGGGCCCCAAGGCCGTTGTTATTCATCATTTCACGAGCCTCGATGAGCATGGTCCCGACCTCGACGAACATATCTGCCTCGACCGGCCGCATCGCGTCGGCCACGGTTATCGTGCGGTAATCTTCGCCGACCAAACGTTTCATGTCCTCAAGTAAGAGGATGCCGGCAAGTCGCCTTGAGTTGACGACCGGAAAGGCCGAGCGGGGGCTCATCGGGAGAAGCTGGTCGATCACATGCTGCAGGGTCATTTCCTGGCCGACCGGCACGGGCAGTTTCATAACGTCGTCAACCAGCTTGTGCCCGGCGGCGTTTACCTCGCGGATGATCCCGCCCGCCGAATCGAACAGGAATAGCCCGGTCAGCATCGCCCACGAGCCGGTGAAGAACTGTCCACGGGCTACGGCAAAGAACAGGCCGAGCAGGATGAGCCCGACGGCGATCACCTGCCCGCAGCGGCCTGTCAATATCGTCGCTTCGTTCAGGTCCTTGCCGCTCCGCCAAAGATAGGCGCGGAGGACGCGGCCGCCGTCGAGCGGATAACCGGGGAAAAGATTGAAGACCGCGAGAAGGAAATTCGCCAGAGCGAGCAGGAAGAGCAGATCGCGAAGGATGTCGAGGTCGGCCGAATTTGCCGCCGTCATCAAAAGGACAAAAACGACCGAAAGGACAAAGCTTGCCGAAGGGCCCGCGATCGCGATGGTGAACTCGGCACGCGGCGTCTGCGGCTCGTGGATGAACCGAGTCAAACCGCCGAACGGGTGAAGCACGATCTCGACAACGTCGAGTTTCTCGATACGGGCGACGACGGCGTGGGCGAATTCGTGAAGAAAGATAGAGCCGAAAAAGACCAGAGTGGTGGCCGCCCCGAGGATGATGCTTGCGGTCCAATTGCCGACCGGGCCGTTAATGCTGGCCGCCGTGATCGCGGTCATCATTATCAGGACGGCAAACCAACGCTGGTCCGCCCTGACCGGTATTCCGGTCACGCGTGCCAACTGGATCGGCCGCCGAATGTCGTCGAGAAAACGCATCCCACCCTTTGATGCGTTTCAGGTTAGCATAAGTTACCCCGCCGCTTTGCTTTGTGTCGCCCTCCGTCGAAAAGTTTGCATTCTGCGACGTCACGAATAATTCAGAAAATTGCCTCTTTCTGGTTATCAGGTTCGAGCGCCGTCTATAATGTTCGGCATGATGATCAAGTTTGCCCTCGGGATAGCTCTCATGTTCGGGGCCATTTCGCCCGCATTCGCGCAAACACGCGACTACACCCGCCACGTTAACCCATTCATCGGCACCGGCGGTCACGGGCATACGTTTCCCGGGGCGACGATGCCCTTCGGGATGGTGCAGCTCTCGCCCGACACGCGCATCGACAACTGGGACGGCTCCAGCGGCTATCACTACTCCGACGACATCATCTACGGCTTCTCGCACACGCATCTTTCAGGCACGGGCATCCCGGACGGGTGCGATATTTTGTTAATGCCGACTGTTGGCGAGCCACAGTTCTTCGCGAAGGACGGTGACAGGTCAGCCAACGGCTACGCCTCGAAGTTCTCGCACGCGAACGAGAAGGCCGAGCCGGGTTACTATTCCGTGAAGCTGGACGATGACGGGATTCTGGCCGAGCTGACGGCCACAGCGCGCGTTGGGTTTCACAGGTATACCTTTTCTCAGGCCGGATCGGCCAATTTGATTCTCGATTTGAAATGGCGCGACAAGGTCCTCGATTCAGCCCTAACGATAGTCGATAGCAATACGATTGAGGGATATCGGCGGTCAAGCTCGTGGGCAAAGGACCAGCAGGTTTACTTTGTTATCAAGCTATCAAAACCCGTTAAGCCAAAAATTGTGACAAATGGTCTTATTATTGGGGCTCCTGAAGTTGAGGTTAAGGACCCCGCTGTCAAAGCGAGTGTCGATCATGGTGTGCAAAGCGATGATCTCAAAGCCCAGCTGGCATTCGCAACCGACGAAAAGGAACCAATTCTCGTCAAGGTTGCCATCTCCTACGTCTCGATCGAAGGTGCGCGGAAGAATCTCGAAGCCGAGCTGCCGCACTGGGATTTTGACAAGGTCCGGTCCGATGCGAAGGCGGCGTGGAACAAGGAGCTTTCAAAGATAGAAGTTTCCGGCGGCACGCCCGAGCAGACGACCAATTTCTACACCGCCCTCTACCACACGATGATCCACCCGAACGTCTTCAACGACATCGACGGGCGGTACAAGGGCCACGACGGCAAGATCCACGTTTTGAGTCCCGGCTTTAGCCGGCAACAACCTAACCAAAAGCCGCCTAAAGGCGGGACTCCGAACGATCACTACGCCGTGTTCAGCTTGTGGGATACGTTCCGGGCGGCGCATCCGCTTTATACGATCATCGACCAGAAACGCACGGTCGATTACATCAACTCGTTCATTCGCATCTACGAGCAGGGCGGGCGGCTGCCGGTTTGGGAATTGTGGGGTGAAGAGACCGACACGATGATCGGCTACCACGCCGTTTCGGTGATCGCCGACGCGATGGCGAAAGGGATCAAAGGCTTCGACTACGAAAAAGCCTACGCCGCCGCCAAGCACTCCGCCGAACTCGACCACTTCGGCCTCGCGGGCTACAAAAGACGCGGCTACATCTCGATGGAGGACGAGAACGAATCGGTCTCGCGGACGCTGGAGTATGCGTATAACGATTGGTGCATCGCGAAGATGGCGAAGTGGTTTATGGACGAATTCAAACGAACCTCGAAGCCCGACGATTACCTTCGAGTCGCCGGCGATCATATCGACATTTCGAAAACGCGTTTCTATCGATTTCATTACTCCAAAAAGGAAGATTTCGAGCGTTACTCAGCTCGTGCACGCTACTTCGAGAACCTCTTCGACACAAGAACTGGCTTCTTTCGAGCAAAAAAGAACGGCGGTTTCGTCGAGCCATTCTCACCGACCGAGGTGAACTTCGGCTTTACGGAAGGAAACTCCTGGCAATACTCCTTCTTTGTACCGCACGACGTGACGCGGCTGATGGAACTGATGGGCGGGCGTGAGAAATTCTTAGCAAAGCTCGATGAACTTTTCACGACCAGCGATAAACTCTCAGGCCGCGAACAGGCCGACCTTACCGGGCTGATCGGCCAATACGCCCACGGCAACGAGCCTTCGCATCACATCGCTTATCTGTACAACTACGCCGGCGAGCCTTGGAAAACGCAGAAATACGTCCGCTACATAATGGACAATTTCTACAAGAATGCGCCCGACGGCTTGATCGGCAACGAGGACTGTGGCCAGATGTCGGCGTGGTACGTGATGAGCGCCGGAGGCTTCTATCCGGTCAATCCGGGCGACAACATCTACGCGATCGGAACGCCGCTGTTTCCCGAGATGAAATACAAGCTGGAAAACGGGAAGACGTTCACGGTGCGGGCAAAGAACCTTTCGGCCGAGAACATCTACATCGCGAACGCGAAGCTGAACGGAACGTCTCACAAGAAAGCGTTCATTACGCACGAAGACGTGATGCGGGGCGGTGTGCTGGAATTCGAGATGACCGATCAGCCGGTGAAGACGGCGTTCAACGAATTCCCAAGTTCGTCGGTTCCCACCCGGACCGTTGCTGTTCCGGTCATCACGGCGGAGCGAACGTTTGCAGAAAAGACCAACGTCACGATATCGACGCTCACGCCGAACGCAAGGATATATTACACGACAGAAAGAAATCGGGCGGCAATGATCGAGTACCGAGACCCGATCATCTTTGACCGCTCAACCACCTTGGAAGCTTTCGCGGTTGGGACAAATGGCGAAAAAAGTTTCCCTGTCCAGGCTGTCCTTACCCGACGCCCGCACGACTGGACCGTAAAAGTCCTCTCCGGCTACAGCACTCAATACACCGGCGGCGGCGAGAACGCCATTGTTGACGGAATCCGCGGCACGGTGAATTTTGCGAGCGGCGAGTGGCAGGGCATTCAGGGCAAGCCGTACGAGGCGGTGATCGATCTGAAACGCGAGACCGAGATCCGGGAGCTCGGGGCCAGCTTCCTTCAGGTCGCGGGGCCCTGGATATGGATGCCCGCGAATCTCAAATTCGAGATCTCAGATAACGGCTCGGATTGGAAAGTGGCCGCGGATGTAAAGACCGACATTCCTCTGACCGAGATGAAGCCGACGATAAAAGAATTCACCCAAAAGATCACGCCGGTGAAGGCCCGATACGTCCGCATCCGTGCATTCAACATAGGCAAGATCCCGTCGTGGCACCTCGGCGCAGGCGGCGATCCGTGGATCTTTATCGATGAGGTCATTATCAAGTAGATCGAATCAGAGTTTCTTGACCTGGGTTTCATTCCTCGGTTAGGATTCCGACACAACGCGATCTGAATGTCCTTACACCTCGCCAAGTTCATAATCCTGGGTATCGGGCTCGGCCTTGCTGCCGGCGTGGGGCTTTACACGTTCTGGTACGGCAAGGGTTATTCGTATTTGAGCAACGACCCGGGGGCGTGCGCCAACTGCCACATAATGAACGAGCAGTATGACGGCTGGCTGAAGTCGAGCCACAAGACTGTCGCGACGTGCAACGACTGCCACACGCCGAACGACACGATCGGTAAATATTCGACCAAGGCCTGGAACGGTTTTTGGCATTCATACTATTTCACCGCGGGCGGCTTCCATGAACCGATCCGGATAACCGAACGGAACCGGCAGATCACCGAAGCGTCCTGCAGGACGTGCCATCAGCAGATGGTCCATTCGATCACCGTGTCCGAAACGATCAAGGATTCAGAGCAGGTTTCGTGCATAATGTGCCACCGAAGCGTAGGGCATATGCACTGAACTTGACGGAGAAGAACTTATGAGCGACGAACAAAAGCGGCCAGAAAACAGCGAAGATCAAAGGGCGGAAAACGCCGCGACCGAAAAACGTCCGCGAATGTTCGGCCTGAAGGTGGTGGTGTTGGTGGCATTCGCCTCGTTTGCGGCCGCACTGCTCGGCCTGGCGCTTTTGACGAACATCTTCGAACGCAAACAGGAAGCCAGGAACCCGTTCTTCCGAGTGGTCGAACTGACCGATGAAACCTACGACCCGGCTGTCTGGGGAAAGAATTTTCCGCTCCAATACGACAGCTATCTTCGGACCGTCGATCAGGTCCGCACGCGATTCGGCGGAAGCGAGGCCATTCACAAAACGCCCTCCAATGCCGATCCGCGTTCGGTCGTTGCCCAATCCAGGCTCGAAGAGGACCCGCGGCTGAAGACGATGTGGGACGGGTATGCCTTTGCGGTAGACTTCCGGGAAGAACGCGGCCACGCCTATATGCTGGACGATCAGACGTTTACCGAAAGGCAGATGGTCGCCCAGCAGCCCGGCACCTGCGTCAATTGCCACGCGTCGGCCTATGGTGCCTATAAGCGATTAGGGAACGGCGACATCCAGGCCGGATTCGCGGCGTTGAACAAGATGCCTTATTCGGAGGCCCGCAAAGAGGTGACGCACCCCGTAGCCTGCATCGATTGCCACGACTCGCAGACGATGGCGTTGAGGGTCACGCGGCCCGCATTTATGGAGGGAATCAGACTGGTAAAAGCATCGCAGGGTGTCGAGAATTTCGACGTCAACCGCGACGCGACGCGGCAGGAGATGCGGTCATACGTCTGCGGCCAATGTCACGTCGAATACTACTTTAAGGGCCCCGAAAAGACGCTGACCTATCCCTGGCACAAGGGGATGAAGGTCGACAACATCCTCGCTTATTACGAAGAGGTCAAGCACAAGGACTGGACCCACGCCCAGACCGGGGCCGAAGCGCTGAAGGCGCAGCATCCGGAGTTCGAGATGTTCAATCAGGGGATCCACGCTCGTGCGGGCGTGTCTTGCGCCGATTGCCATATGCCGTACGAACGCCAGGGAGCGATGAAGATCAGCAGCCACCATGTCCGATCGCCGCTGTTGAGCATTAATGTTTCCTGCCAGACGTGCCACAAAGGCACCGAGGATGAGTTGAGATTCAGGGCGGAAACGATCCAGGAAAGGACGTTCAACCTCCGCAGCATCGCGATGGACGCCCTCGTCCAGTTGATCAACGACATTACGGCGGTCAAGAAGGCCGGGGCAACCGATGCGGAACTTGCCGCCGCAAGGGATTATCAGCGAAGAGCGCAGTTCTACCTGGATTTTGTCGAGGCGGAGAATTCGATGGGCTTTCACGCACCGGCAGAGGCAGTAAGGATCCTGGGCGAATCGATAAATTTCTCTAGACTGGGGCAGGTGGCACTTCGGGAACCGGCGGCCCGCTACGGCGTGTTTTCGGGCCGGGCGTCACCTTAATGGCGAGCCGGCGGGCCTAGCTTTTTCGGTTCTCGGTACCTTCATACACGTCCTTTTTCGCAAAGCCGGAGCGCTTCACTTTGCGGAGCGCCGTTCGCAGATCGCTGTCTATCCTGGTAAAGATGCGGCGGACCTTCTGCTCGGGGCGGGCCATGAAATAGGTGACGTGGGTCGTTTCGTAGCCGTTGGGAGAATGTGGCGAGAAGTAATAATTTGAGATACACCGGCGGGTGCCGTCGGCCTTGACCTCGTTGACCGAATGCCACGACTTGTCGTTCGTCGCCATCAGGACGAGGCGGTTAAAGAGGCTCGGGATCTCGACCGAATGGGTCACGTCCTCATCCCACAGTTCAAGATTTCCGCCGTTCTCAGGCTTCCATTCCGGCGTAATGTAGTAGAGCAGGTTAAGAACGCGATAGTTCTTTTGCTCGCCGTCGTGCGAGTTGTCGAGATGCGGATTCAGGAAGTGGCCCGGGGCCATCGCGCTGATACCGCCCGCGTAGAGGTGCGGGTCGCCCACCGCGTCTTTAATGCCGGTCAGTTCCGCGACCTTTTCGATCACGCGTTCGTCCTGAAAGGCGAAGGTTATGTCGGCGATCAGCGGGTCGAACTGATCGAGCGATTTCGAGGTGTACTTTTTCTCCCGGAAACTGTCGAGCAGGCGCATCTTTTCGTTCGCCGGAAAGGCGTCGCTGATCTGCTGTGCGAGATCGTCCGGCAAAAGGGCATCGATCGCACAATAGTGGGTCTTGATCGAGTCGTCCGAGCCGAATTCAGAGCGGATCTTCTCGGCATCGCGGTCCAGGCGTTCAAGTATCAATTCAACCAATTTTTCCCGCACTTCGCTCATCCAAATCAAATCTAGTACGAACGATCGGCAAAAGCAAAAGATAAAATTCTGACCAATCGGAAACCGCATGCGTCTAAGTAATTGTCGGGGAGGCCGCTTCGAAGGCGGCGAAAAAGTTTTATGGATAGACGATTTTTCTTAAAGACCGGCGGCGTCGGTCTTGCCAGCTTCGGCTTGATGGGTGCGGCCCCGGAGTTTCTGCACCAGTTCGCGGCCGCCAAAGGTGTCGGTTCGGGCGGCCAGAACAAGAAGGTCCTGGTAACGATATTTCAACGAGGCGCGGTGGACGGCTTGAATATGATCGTGCCGCACGGGGAGGCCGAATATTACGATCTTCGACGAGTAACGGCGGTCCCGAAGCCGGGGAAACCTGACGGCGCGATAGATCTGGACGGCCATTTTGGGCTTCACCCGTCGATGACCGCACTTGCTCCGTTTTGGAAAGCCAAGCAGCTTGGTATTATCAATGCCTCGGGCTCGCCGGATAATACGCGATCGCATTTTGACGCCCAGGATTATATGGAGTCAGGGACGCCGGGTATCAAATCCACCCGCGACGGTTGGCTGAACCGGGCAATGCAGGCCACGGCCGGAAAGAGCGATTCGCCTTTCAGAGCGGTCGCGATGTCGCAGCAGCTTCCGCGCTCGCTGTATGGAAGGGCACCTTCGGTCGCGATGACGAATCTCAGCGATTTTGCGGTTCGTGCCGGCGTGTTTTCGGTCGAAATGAAAGGCGGTTTCGAGGGTCTTTATCAACAGAACGCAAAGGACTCACTTGGAGAAGCGGGTAAAGATACGTTCGAGGCGGTGAATTTTCTCAAGACGGCGAATCCTGCGAAACACAGGCCGGAGAACGGAGCGGTGTATCCGCCTTCTCAGCTTGGCCGCTCGCTGATGCAGATCGCACAATTGATAAAAGCGGGTGTCGGCCTCGAGGTCGCTTTCGCCGAATCGGGCGGTTGGGACACGCATGTGAATCAGGGTGGGTCGCGCGGCCAGCTTGCAAATCTTCTCCGAGACTTTTCGAACTCGATCGCTGCGTTCGCAACCGACCTCGGTAAACGGATGGACGATGTGCTGGTCCTGACGATGTCGGAATTCGGCCGCACGGCGCGGGAGAACGGGTCGCGTGGTACCGATCACGGTCACGGCAACGCGATGCTCGTCCTCGGCAATTCCGTTAAGGGCGGGAAGGTCTTCGGTGATTGGAAAGGCCTGAAGAACGACCGGCTGAACGAAGGCCGAGATCTGCCCGTGACCACCGATTTCCGTGACGTTTTCGCTGAAGCGGCCGCCAAACACCTGAGCGTTAAACAGCTCAACGAGCTGTTCCCGAAATATCAGATCGACATGAACAAATTCCGCGGATTTCTTTCATGATGCCCTCCAAATTAAGCTCATGAACTGGGCCGCCGTCCGATCATTTGGGCGGCGGCTTTTTTTACTCCGATATCGACCGACGGGCCTCGGCCGCTACCGCTCCCGGTACTGAAAGGGTATCCTCAACACGTGTTCAGCCATCGCGAAACACGGCCCGAGAGGATCGACACCGGCGACTACACGCCGGAGGAATATGCCGCGTTCCTGCGTGAGATCCGCTTTATTAATCGGCACCTAGGCGACCGCCGGGCACTGCGAAAGGTATTCTTGCCGGAGATCGAAAAGTTGCAGGCGGCGGAATTCAGCCTGCTCGATGTCGGGGCGGGAACCGGTGAGCTCCTCCGCGAGGTGGCCGACCTGGCCCGTGCGAACAGGAAGACCGCGCATTTGGTCGGCCTAGACCTGAACGAACACTCCGCTCGTGAGATCGCAGCGACTTCGGGCGGTCGTCCAGAGATCGCGGCCGTTCGCGGCGACGCGTTCATGCTGCCTTTTGCCGACGACGCGTTCGATTATTCGATGTGCTCGTTGTTCACACACCATCTTTCGGACGAACAGATCCCTCTTGTCCTGGCCGAAATATCGCGGGTCGCCCGCCGCGGGATATTTGTGATCGACCTCGAACGGAGCGCCTCGGCGTGGGTCCTTTATCAATTATTCTGTTTCGCGTTCAGGATGAGCCCGCTGGTCAGGCAGGACGGGTCGCTGTCGATCAGAAAGGGATTCACTTGCGACGAGATGAGAAGGAAGGCAGAAGCGGCTGGTTTGAAATACGTTCAGGTACGTAAGCATGCTCCATTTCGGCTGGTCGTGGTAGGTTCACGAACTACATAGCTATGGGCCACAGTCGCGGCATAATTTCAGCTCGAGCTCCTGTTCCTCGGCCCAGCGAACCAGCATTGCCCTATCAGTTGACACGACCTTTGTGGTACTACCCATTTCTGGCCAACCATCGCTTTTGACCCATAAGGCATCACCTAAATGAGGGCAATAAGATGCCCGATGTAGATATGAGTTGGATCTGCCCCGTAGGTTCAAGACAAACCCATCCGGATTCACACGCCGCCAATTTTGCAGCTTGTCATGAGCATGCGGACTGCCGCCTTCAATAAACTTCATCGGCAGTTCGTCGGCCATCTTTTCGCGGATCTGGTTGATCGCCTTCAGCGGCCGGACCATCACCTTGAATTCGGTGATCTTGCCGTCAGGGTTCCACTTGATCAGATCGACGCCGTTAACGATGATGCCGTCGATCTCGGTCTCGAACTCAAGCACCGCGTCGCCCTCGCCGACGATCTCGCGGACATATCGAAACGACTCATTCCCGAAGACGCGAACCGCCGCGGATAGATACATCGTCGTGACCGTCTTGCCGGCCTGCGGGGTGTGGACGACCGGCGAGTAGAAAACGACGTCATCAGCCAACAACTCGCCGAGCCCGCCCGCATCGCGAGTGCGGACGATGTCGTGCCAAGATCTGAGCGGTCCTATCTGCATATTTATTGACCTTTAGAGATCAGGAAGGCCACGGTTACGATCACGCCGGCTGGTCCGGAATGTCAGCTTCAACGAGTTGGGCAAGCAGTGTCAACGATTCCTGCCAGCCAAGATAGCAAGCCTCGACCGGGATCATTTCGGGAATGCCTTCCTGAACAATATTTAGGTCCGTACCCACCGAAACCGCCTTCAGCGTTACGGTCGTTTTCATTTCGCCGGGCATATTCGGGTCATCGAATCGGTCGGTGTTAACGATCTTCTCGTTCGGCACAAGCTCAAGATACTCGCCGCCGAACGAATGGCTGCTGCCGGTCCCGAAATTGGTGAACGACATCTTATACGTGCCGCCCACCCGCGCATCGACGTGGTCCACAGTTCCCGTAAAACCGTGCGGCGGAGGCCATTTGCACATCGCCGCCGGATCCAGGAATGCCTTATAGACCTTTTCAGGCGTTGTCTTTAGGACCCTGTAAAGTTTGACTGTTCCTGTACTCATACGTTCTCCCTGGTTCGTTGTAGTTTCATTTTTGCGGCGGTTCGACTTCGGAATTCAATCGTTCCAAGACACCCGGCTGCTCGCCCTCGAACTGCTGATATTTCATCAGGTCCTTTTGGCTGAAATCGACCGCGAGTTGAAGGTGCCCGCAATGGACGCAGCCGTAGCCGCGGACGTTACGGGTGCCGACGCCGAAAAGGGTTTTCCAGATCGGCGCATCGTCCAGCTTGAACGAGACCTTCGAGCCGTTCGAATCGAAGATCGTCCCCCCGACGAGCGATTCACTTCCGCATGCTAGACAATTCATTGCAATGCTACTTCCTCTACTTTAGGTTGCCGACAACTCGAGCTTCTTGATGCGTCCTAACTTGACCGTCTTCCTTGCTTGCCAAAGGTCATAGTTCGTCTGCATGGCAAGCCAGCTTTCGGCTGAACGGCCCAGAACCTTCGAAAGACGCAACGCCATTGCGGGACTTATACCACTCGATCCGTTAAGCACGCGATTCAACGTTGAAGGGGAGACTCTCAAAGATAGGGCAAGTTCGCGACCCGAAAGTGCATTCGGCTCAAGATAAACCTCGATGATAAATTGACCGGGATGTGGTGGATCGTGCATGGTCATGAGTGATAATCCTCGTAATCCAAAATGTAAACATCGCCGTTAGCAAATTCGAACGTCAGTCGCCAGTTTCCGTTCACCCAGATCGACCAACGGCCACGGTCGGTTCCTTTCAGCGGATGGAGCCGAAACCCCGGAATATCCATATCGTCCAGTACATTCGCCGTATCCAAGGCCGCCAGCTGCATGCGGAGGCGTTTTGCATGCGAAGGTTGAATGCCCGCACGGCTACCGGTTTCAAAGAACTTTTCGAGTCCTTTGTGTCGAATAGATCTTATCATAGTTATGGAGCGTGTTGCACAACATGCAACACGAGGCTATTCCATATTCCTCAAGCGCAGCCGCAATGCCTGGAGCTTGATGAAGCCTTCTGCGTCGTGCTGGTCATAGGCTCCGGCGTCGTCTTCGAATGTGGCTATTCGTTCGCGATAAAGCGAGTTAGGCGAGCGGCGGCCCGTGACGATCACGTTGCCTTTGTAGAGTTTAAGGCGCACTTCGCCACTCACGGTTTCCTGAGTCTCATTGACAAGGTTTCGCATTATTTCGAACTCAGGGGCGAACCAGAATCCGTAATATACGGATTCGGCGAACTTCGTCGCGAGCGAATCTCGCAGCCGCATCACCTCTCGGTCCATCGTGATCGATTCCAGCGCACGGTGGGCGGTTTGGAGGATCGTAACACCTGGCGTCTCATAAACGCCGCGTGATTTCATTCCCACAAAGCGGTTCTCGACCAGATCGACGCGGCCGATGCCGTGCTCGCCGCCGAGGAAATTAAGCTGGCCGAGCAGATCGACGGCGCCGTGCGCGATCCCGTTTATCGCGACCGGTTCGCCCTTCTCGAACGATAACGTGATCTCTTCGGGCTTATTAGATGCCGACTCGGGCGACTCCGTCAGCAGGAAGATCTCCTCCGGCGGGGCCGCCCACGGGTCTTCCAGAATGCCGCCTTCAAACGAGATGTGCATCAGGTTGCGGTCCGTCGAATAGGGCTTTTCGGCGGATGCGGTGATGGGAATTTCGTGCTTTTCGCAGTAGGCCATCAGGTCGGCCCGCCCCTTAAAATCCCAGTGCCGCCACGGTGCGATGACCTTGATGTCGGGCTGCAAGGCGTAGTAAGTAAGCTCGAACCTGACCTGGTCATTCCCCTTGCCGGTGGCCCCGTGGGCAACCGCGTCGGCGCCTTCTTTTTGCGCGATCTCGATCTGTTTTTTCGCGATCACGGGGCGGGCAAGCGATGTCCCGAGCAAATAAACGCCTTCGTACAAGGCATTTGCCTTAACGGCGGTCCAAACGAAATCGCGGACAAATTCTTCACGCAGGTCCTCGACATAGAGCTTCGAGGCACCGGTCGCGATCGCCTTTTCCTCAAGCCCGCTAAGCTCCTCGCCCTGACCGACGTCGGCACAGTAGCACACCACTTCACAGCCGTAAGTCTCCTTGATCCAAAGGAGCATCGCCGATGTGTCAAGCCCGCCGGAATAAGCGAGCACAACCTTATTGATTTTCCTGTCCATTCCCATTGCGAATATACTAAGGCATCACCGACTTCTTCCAGTGCTTTGCGAACCCGGTGAGATTGCGTGAAAATCAATTCTCACGCAAAGGCGCAGTTTACGCAAAACGGGCAAATTATGGCGAACTCCGAAAAACTCTGGGGAGGAAGGTTCACGGGCAAGCCTAACGAGATATTTGCGCGGTTCAATCGCTCGTTCAGTTTCGATATTCGACTATTCGAAGCGGATGTTCGTGCGAGTATCGCACATGCGAACGGACTGCGCGGTGCCGGCGTTTTTGATGAGAAGGAGGCGGCATTGGTCACCGGATCGCTTCGGACCATCCTGATGCTCGCGAAGGACGACCCGGACTACTTGAAGTTAGAGTCTGAGGACGTTCATTCGTTCATCGAGACCCGTCTTGTAGAACTTGCGGGCGATCTAGGGCGAAGAATTCACAGCGGCCGAAGCCGGAACGATCAGGTCGCGACCGCTTTTCGTTTGTGGCTCCGGGGCGAGATAGATCAATTCACGAAGGACCTTCGCGATACGCAGCGTGAACTGATCGCCGCCGCCGAGCGGCATCGGACTGCCGTTCTGCCCGGATACACGCATCTTCAGCGGGCCCAACCGGTACTTTGGGCACATTGGTGCCTGGCTTATTTCGAGATGTTCGAACGGGATATTTCGAGGCTCGCGGACGTGCGGAAGCGAGTCAACACGCTTCCGTTGGGTGCCGCGGCGCTTGCCGGGACAAGCTTTTCGATAGACCGTGAGGCGGTTGCCCAGGAACTTGGTTTCGAAATTGTTGCCCGGAACAGCCTGGACGCGGTTTCGGACCGGGACTTCGCTGTTGAATTCGCCGGTGCGTGTTCGCTGATAATGCTGCATTTGTCACGGTTGGCTGAAGACCTGATCATTTATGCCAGCACAGAATTCGGATTTGTTTCGATGAGCGACGCGGTCTCGACCGGGTCGAGTCTAATGCCGCAAAAGAAGAACCCGGATGCGCTGGAACTGATCCGGGGAAAGGCCGGCCGCGTCTTCGGACACCATGCCGGACTTCTCGCCGTGATGAAGGGACTTCCGCTGGCCTACAACAAAGATATGCAGGAGGACAAAGAAGCGGTTTTCGACGCTCTTGATACTACGAAGGCGTGCCTTGCGGTGGCGTCGATCGTGATCGATAACCTCTCGGTCAATGAGGGACGGGCACGTGCCGCTGCAATGCACGGGTACCTGAACGCGACCGAGTTGGCCGATTATCTGGTCCGAAAAGGGGTTCCGTTCCGAACCGCACACGACACCGTCGGCCGTATTGTGCTGTCGGCGATCGAGCATAACCGCGAGCTTCACGAAATGTCGCTTGAGGACCTCCGGCGGCACTCCGACCGCATCGAGGCGGATGTCTTTGCGGCACTCGGGCTCGAACAGACGCTTGCGAGCAAAGCCGCCATTGGGGGCACGGCACCGGCCCGCGTTGCCGAGGCGCTTCGGGAGGCACGAGCCCTGGTCGATGGATAAAGGACATATAATTGCCGATGCAGGCCGGAATCCGCTGATGGAGTTCCTCGGCGTCAAGATCGTCGAGGCGAGCGGCGAGCAGGTCGTATTAACTATGGACGTCACACCGAACGTCCATCAGTACGTCGGGATCATGCACGGCGGCGTGTCGATGTATCTGGCCGAGACGGCGGCCTCGATCGGGGCGGTCACCGCTGCGGACCTTTCAAAGGTCACTCCGGTCGGGGTCGAAATAAACGGGAATCATTTACGTGCGGTCAGCAAGGGAACATTGACCGTGACAGCGACGCCGGTCTTCACGGGGCGAACCATGGCGGTCTGGCAGATCGAGATACGAAATGAAAAGGACAAGCTCGTCTGCGTTTCCCGCTGCACGTTCTCGCTGCAAAACAGGCCGGCACGGGGACCGGTTCCCAAAACCCCAAACTCAGCCGCGGCGTAGGCCTACGCTCTCACGCGGCCGGTCCTTCGACCCGAGATCATCCGAATGGACAAATTTCTGCTCAGCCTGATCACAGAATGGCGCAAGCTGGACCTTCCGTTCGAGCACGATACTGTGGTCGTAGGCGTCTCGGGCGGGGCCGATTCACTGAGCCTGCTGATCGGTCTCGACGATCTTCGGAAAAGGGGGAAACTTGAGATCAGGATCGTCGCGGCCCACTTCAATCACCGGCTTCGCGGTGAAAGTTCCGATGCCGATGAAGAATTTGTCCGTTCGATCGCCGAGGAGCGCCGATTGGAACTGGCGATCGGCCGCCAGGTCCATGAAAGCGCCGGCAATGTCGAACAGAACGCCCGCAAGGCGCGCTATCGGTTCCTTAAGAATACTGCCGAGAACACCAAGGCAGGGTGGGTCCTGACCGCTCACACGATGAACGACCAGGCCGAGACATTCCTGATGAATCTATTGCGCGGGTCCGGGATCGCAGGCCTCTCAGGGATGAGGCCGGTTAGAGAACTGGATCCGATCGGCGAAGGGTCAGCGACTGCAGGGTCCGATCGCCCTGATCAAGCCGGTGGGCCGACGGACGCCCCAAGCCTTCCTTTTACCCCGATATTGCTGGCACGGCCGCTGCTGCGTTGGGCCAGGCGGGCCGATACCGAGAACTTTGTACGCTCCTTCGGCCTTGAATACCGTTACGACACGATGAACGACGATATGTCGTTCAAACGGGTCAGGGTCCGAAAAATGCTCCTTCCATTGATGAAGGAGTTCAATCCGAAGATAGTCGAGACGCTGACGCGAACGGCCGAAATAATGCAACAGCACACGGACGAGGCCGAAGCCCGAGAGGCAGAAAAGGCCCGGGCCGGACCGTCGCCGTCGCTCGACGCGCTTCCGGTCAGGGATCTCCGAGCCCTGGATCCGGCGAAGCTGCCGGAGTTGCTCCGTTCCTGGCTGAGGGAACGCCGCGGGAGCCTGCGTTCGATCTCTGCACGGCATATCGATTCGATGGCCGGACTAGTTCAAAGTAAGAAGAGCGGCAATTCGGTCGAGTTGCCCGGTTCGGGGCGGGTCAGGAAGCGGGCCGGGAAGCTTTTCTTCGAGAACATAAAGGTTGATAAATAAAGGCCGGACAACTACAATCGAAGGTTGACGCTGCGCGCGGCGGAGCGTGCCGGTTTGACAGCAACGAGATGTGTCTATATCTCATCAAACGGCAATGGTAAAACTTCCGTATTTTTCGGGAGTCGAGTGGAGGCTATAAATTGAGTTCTAAGGTAAAACAGATCCTTTTGTGGTTGGTGATCATCTCTGGTGCGCTGACCTTCGTCTGGTTTCTCAACAATAAGCAGACGAAGGCCCCCCAGGAACTGGCCATCGATATGGCGGGAACGCGTATCGAGAATAAGGAATTTAAGGAAGCTGCCTTTAAGGCTTCGGCGATCGAATTTACTGACCAGGCGGGAAACAAGTTTGTTACGACGATCGGAAGCGATGCGACCCGTGAGCTTCTTTTGAAAAGGATCGACGAGTTTAACCGGGCCAATCCGGCGAATGCGATCAAGATAAACGAAGAACCTGCGTCCAGCGGCCTTGGATGGCTGGTGCTGATAAACGCACTGCCTTTCATTCTACTGATCGGCTTTCTGGCCTTTACCTTGAGGCAAATGCAGGCCGGCGGGAACAAGGCCCTGAGTTTCGGGAAGTCGAAGGCGAAGCTGTTGAGCAACCAGCAGAAACGCATTACTTTCAAGGATGTCGCGGGCGTAGAAGAGCCCAAGGAAGAGCTGCAGGAAATTATCGAGTTCCTGAAAGATCCGCAGAAATTTCAGAAACTCGGCGGCAAGATCCCCAAAGGCGTCCTGATGATGGGCCCTCCAGGGACAGGTAAGACCCTGCTTGCAAAAGCGGTCGCCGGCGAGGCAAACGTGCCTTTCTTTTCGATCTCCGGTTCGGATTTCGTCGAGATGTTCGTCGGCGTAGGCGCCTCGCGTGTCCGCGACCTGTTCGAACAGGGCAAGAAGAACGCCCCGTGCATCATCTTTATAGATGAGATCGACGCGGTCGGGCGGCATCGCGGTGCCGGCCTTGGCGGCGGCCATGATGAAAGGGAACAGACCCTGAACCAGCTTCTTGTTGAAATGGACGGGTTTGAGTCCAACGACGGCGTCATTCTGATGGCATCCACAAACCGGCCTGACGTTCTCGACCCCGCACTTCTGCGGCCTGGCCGCTTCGACCGGCAGGTGGTGGTCAGCTATCCCGATGTTCGCGGACGCGAAGGCATCCTGAAGGTCCATACACGAAAGATCCCGCTCGACGAAAATGTCGACGTGAACATAATCGCCCGCGGCACGCCCGGATTTACGGGAGCCGACCTTGCGAACCTCGTGAACGAGGCCGCCCTGATCGCCGCAAGAAGCGATAAGAAGGTCGTCACGCTTAAGGACCTTGAATATGCCAAGGACAAGGTGATGATGGGCCCGGAACGCCGCTCGATGGTGATGTCGGATAAGGAACGCCGCCTGACCGCGATACACGAAGCCGGCCACGCTCTGGTCGGTATGAATATTCCGGAGAGCGATCCGGTGCACAAGGTGACGATCGTTCCCCGCGGACGCGCGCTAGGCGTCACGTTCTTCCTTCCGGAACAGGACATCCTCGGCCGGACAAAAGAAGAACTTCTGGCGATGATCGCCAATTCGATGGGCGGCCGGATCGCCGAGGAACTCTTCATCGGTCAGATCACCACTGGCGCCTCGAACGACATCGAGAAAGCGACAGAGATAGCCCGAGCGATGGTCTGCCAGTACGGCATGTCGGACCTTGGGCCGCTCGCCTACGGTAAGAAGGAAGAGCAGATCTTCCTCGGCCGCGAGATCGCTCAGCACCGCGATTTTTCGGAAAGCACGGCGATCAAGATCGACCAGGAGGTCAACCGGATCGTCTCGGAGCAGTATGCTAGAGCAAAGAAGATCCTCGAGGACAACAGCGAGGCGATGGAGCGGTTGACCGAGGCATTGCTCGAGCATGAGTCGCTGGACAATGCCCAGATGCGTCGCGTGATCGCTGGCCTTCCGCTCGACGGCGACGACCAGGCACCCTCGACAACGGATGAGGGCGGAACGCCGCAGGCCGAGGAGGCGAAGAGCCGCTTCAAGAAGCCGATCCTTCCGCCGATCACGCCGAATAATCCGGCAACGGCGTAAGAGCAAGTAGAAAGTCAAAAATAGAAAGGCAAAAGTAGGGCGACCTTTACTTTTGCCTTTTTACTTTTTACTTTTGCCTTATGTGGAAAACATCCCGCCGCGAGATCCCTCTCACGCACCCTCTTGTCATCGCGATCTTAAACGTCACGCCGGACAGCTTTTCTGATGGCGGCAGGTTTCTCGACACCGATGCCGCCCTCAGGCATGCGGAGAATCTTATCCATGAAGGGGCTGTGATCCTGGATGTCGGCGGCGAATCGACGCGTCCCGGCAGCGGCCGAGTCAATGTCGAGGACGAGATCGAGCGCGTTATCCCGGCGATCCGGGCGATCACAGCCCGGTTTGACGTGCCAATTTCGGTCGATACGTCGAAATCTGAAGTGGCCCTCGCGGCGATCGACGCCGGTGCCGAGATCATCAACGACATTTCAGGATTGCGATTCGATCCAAAGATCGCAGATGTCGCGGCCGAAACGGGTGCCGGGCTGGTCCTGATGCACTCTCGCGGGGAGTTCGAAACGATGCACTCGCAGTCCCCGGTCGACAACATCCTCGCGGAGGTCGCGGCCGACTTTCGCCGGTCGACCGATTTGGCTGCAGCCTCGGGTGTTGCAGAAGCGCAGATCGTCCTCGACATCGGCATAGGGTTCGGGAAGACGCTCGATCAAAACTTAGAGCTTCTGGCGAAACTTGATAGACTCATAGCTGACTTTCCCCAATTTCCGATGCTTGTCGGCGCTTCCCGAAAATCGTTCATCGGCAAGCTGCTGGACGACGCTCCGACCGACAAACGCCTCTTCGGCTCGCTGGCCGCCGCAGCGATCGCGGTCTGGAACGGGGCAAGCATGATTAGGGCCCACGATATCGAGGAGACTGTCGAAACTCTTAGGCTAGTCAGCAATATTCGACAACAGATCTGATCATGACCATACGCGCTAAATTGGCAATCTTAATTATCCTGATCGCGGTTGTATCCGTGAGATCGCAGGACGATCGTGAGTACGAGAAGTTTCTAATAAAGGCAAGCGAAGGATTCGGCGCGCGCGCAGAGAAATTGAACAAGGAGTTCCTGTTGGGCGGTTTCGGGCGTTGGGATTACCGGCAAGAAGACGGAAAGCTCCGTTTTTCAACCGGCGGCGTTGACGTAGTGTCAGCGACGGCCCAAATTGTGGGTTCTTATTCGACTTATTCAGGGACGTGGATGTGGTCATGGGCCAATGACTCGGTCGATCAGAAGGTCAAGAAAGATATCGGCAAAGTTCGCGAGTTTGGCAGCAAAAATAAATTTTCCGAACTGTTCGAGCCGAAACTCGCCTGTGATGAAGGGTATGCCTGGACCCTGACTAAAGCCGCCGGGGAGGTCCTTAATGCGCGGGGCGCGTATCGAGGTAAGATCCCGTACGGTTGGGTTTACTTTCTCATCACCGACATAAAGCGAGCGGCCAAATGATAATCGTCAGAGCATCAGTACTACTATTTCTCCTCGTTTTCGTGATGGGCTTTACTGATTGTTACAAGCCGGTGACGAATTCGGGACTGCCCAGACACATCAAGAACATCGCGGTCCCGGCGTTCCAGTTCGAGGCCAGGGCATTGCGTTATCGCGTCGCCACCCGCTTTGCAGAGGCCGTCGGGAAAGAGGTCATAAAACGCGGCAGCGGGCTGAAGGTTCAGGGAAACACGACCGGGGCCGACGCGGTCATCGAAGGCACGATCCGCGATTTCAGCTTTACGGGCGTACTGCTCGACCGCGAAGGCCGGGCGCGCGTTTACGAGATCACGATCGTTGCCGCTGTAACTATTAAGGATCTAAAAGAAAACAAGGTCCTCTACGATAACCAAAACCTGGTCTTCCGCGATTCGTTCGAGTTTTCGTCCGATCCCAGAACCTTTTTTAATGAAGAGGACCCGGCGGTCGACCGAATGGCGCGGGTCTTTGCAGAATCGGTCGTTTCAACGATCGTGAACGGCATGGGCGTTAGGAAAGAAAAGAACTAGGTCCGGGATACCCGAATCGCAAAACGGCGAGGTGTTTTCGTCCTTAGAGACGTTTCGGCCGTCGTCGTTCCTCCAGACCATAACAGCCCGGATCTAGATATGTATGCTGCTGACCAAAGATCAGCTTAAGGATCGACTTCGAATTCGGGAGATCGCCCCCGCCTACACGTTTTTTGGAGACGAGAGCTACCTCCGAGATGCGGCGGTCCGCTACATCACCGACCTTAGCTTTGGTGACGGTGAGTTCCGTGACTTTAATGAGACAGAATTCAGCCTAGACAATCCCGAGAACCTGAAGGCGGCACTTGCAGCCGCTGAGCAACTTCCGATGATGGCCGCAAGACGCGTGATCCGGATAACGGATGTTCGCGTCGCTGTAACGGCAAATCGTGACACCCTCAAGGAAGACTTCTTGGAAGCGATCACCGCTTACCTTGAAAGGCCGGCCGAAACAAGCGTTCTTATCTTTGTTGCCGACGAACTGAACGGCAACAGAAAGCTCGGGAAGCTGCTGAAGGAAAAGACAACGTGCGTCGATTTTTCAAGGCTTGTCGAAGACGACCTTAGAAAATGGGCGGCCGACAGGTTTAAGGAGCGCAATGCGATCATCGAGTCTGAGGTCGTCGATCAGGTCATCGAACTTGCCGGAAACGACCTCCATCGATTGGCGAATGAGATCGAAAAGCTTTCGGCCGCATCCCTTCCCGAAGGCCGGATCACCGCCGATCTTGTGACCTTGTTGGTGCCTTACACAAGAGAGTTTTCGAATTTCTTATTAGCCGACGAACTTGTCGCCGGTCGAAAGCTGAACGCTCTGCGAATGCTCAAGAAAATGCTCGACGACGGCGCCGATCCGCTTGCGTTGCTCGGCATGCTGGCCTGGAATTACCGCCGGCTGCTGATCGCCCACGGGATGCTGGCTCAGGGTGAACCGCGACACCGCGTCGAACAGTTGACGAGGGTGCGCGGCTCTGCACTGGCATTTGCGGGCCGGGCCGGTACGGGTACCCTTGCCGGTGCGATCGATAAGATCGCCAGGGCCGACATCGCAATAAAAACTTCAGCCGGCGGCAGCGGCCCGGCCGGGGCTCGTCTCCAACTCGAAATGCTAGTCTGCGAACTCTCCCTGATCTAGGTTAACGGACGAATCAGTAACAGGAAATAAAGGTCTTGACATGTGACCAAATGGTCACATATAATTTCTTACATGGAGCCGGAGCTTGTTTTCAAGGCGTTGGCCGACGAAAGCCGACGAAAACTCCTCGATCTTCTTTTCTTAAAAGAAGGTCGGTCACTTTCGGAACTGGAGGAACATCTTCCAATGACGCGTTTTGGCGTAATGAAGCACCTCAAAGTTCTAGAAGAGGCAGGCCTCGTAACGACCGTGAAAAGAGGACGCGAAAAGCTCCATTATCTCAACGCCGTGCCAATACAGATGGTTTACGACCGTTGGGTGAGCAAATACTCAAAAGGCTGGGCACGTTCCCTGACCGAACTCAAATACGAATTGGAGACAAAAACAATGGCAGAAGCAAAAGCGGTTGAAACGACAAAATTAGTTCTCGAGGTCTATATTCGAAGCACGCCCGAACAGATCTGGAACGCGCTGACGGATGGTGAGGTGACCCCTAACTATTACTATGGCTCGAAGGTCGAGTCGGACTGGCGTTCAGGTTCGCCTTACCGATATATCGGAATGGAAGGCAACGACCTGATCGACGGTCAGGTTATCGAAGCCGATCCTCCCAGAAAGCTTGTTACTACCTTTCATCCGGTCTGGTGCGCGAGCGACGACGATCCGGGACATACCTCGCGTGTTACGTATCTGATCGAGCAGATGGGCGAGGCATGCAAGCTAAGACTCGTGCACGATGAATTGCCGCTCGGCGATCCTATGAACGACGAGTTCTTCGGCGGATGGTCATCGATATTGTCCGGCTTGAAGACCTATCTCGAAACAGGCGAGCCGCTTATCGTTACGCCGAAGAGCGAGTGATCGCGGAAGTTGGATTGTAGGGGCAGCATACTGGCTGCCCGCATCTGTTTCGCCTGGGAAAGGCAGACTGGCGGGGACAAGCCCTGCCCCTACAATATTTACGGCCCCGCGTTCAGAGGGCCGTCGCGCAGGCACGGCTGCCTGGCGGTATCTCAAACCGGTTCAAGGCCAAGGCCCTTGTTGAGGTAATGATACAGATCGTTGAAATCGAGGATGGCTCGATTCAGGATCAGCGGCAGCTGGGCAATGTCATTGGTGTTCACGATCAGATTCAAGTTTCGGAGGAATGCCTCATGGGCATTCATCGTGGCACCGCCGTCCTCCAGCGAAACCAGAAAGAGACGCCTCCGCTCGGCCGTGTACATCGCATTCGCCTTTTGCTGCAGGATCGCCGCCCCGCCGAATTCCGCCGCGAAATCCGGCGAAAATATCACGATCTCCGTCTTTCCTTCCCTCAACCGTTCGTTCGCCTGGGCCGGCGTTTGTGCAAGATAGACCCTGTAGCCGCTTCCCGTAAGGATCTGGGCGACCTCATCTTTCTTGCTGCCGAGGCACAGTAACACTCGCCGCGGCTTTTCCGTCTTTTCATCATTTGCTTCGAGCGCGGCGTTTCCGGACTGAAGGGCCGTCAGGAGTGATTTAAGGGCGCTATTGATCTGGAATTCGCTTTCCTTTTCTCGGAAGTTGCCGGAATTGCCCTCGGCGGCCGGTGCCGCCTTGTTCTCGGCAAGCTGTTCGACGGGCGACGAGATCCGCCCTTTGCCGTCCTTGGTCGCCCGAAGCATGTTCTGACAACGCGGACAGCGGACCGTAAAGTTTCCGCTGGGGATCTTCGATTCGTCTAACTGTAAAGAGACAGAGCAGTTATCGCAGCGTATTATCATAAATGACCTCGGTTCGGGGATCGATCTGTCGATCGGCAGGCCGGGAGTTGATCCACTCTTATTCCATCATGTCCAGGACCGAGGATGAGTTTGCGGGTGCTGCCGGCGGCGGTGACAGCGGCGTCGGGATCTTCATTGCGGGGCGGCCCGGATTGTTATAGTCTTCGGTCGACGAAAGGCCCTTTAGCTGGAGCAGCAGATTGTTCTGGTTCGTCGCGTACGAGAGGCCGTCTTCGAGCGTGATGGCCTTTGCCTCGATCATCCTGCGAATGACGGTATCAAAATCCTGCATTCCGTCGATCTCGCCGTCGCGGATCGCGTCAAGCAGTGTCTTGCCTTCGCTCTCGCCCTTCTCGATATATTCGCGCGTCCTCGGGCTGGATCGCAGGATCTCGACCGCCGCCAAGCGTCCCGATCCGTCGGCCTTCGGGATAAGCCGCTGCGAGACGATGTAGCGAAACGTCTGGGCGAGGCGTGTTCTGATGATCCGCTCTTCGTTCTTCGGGTAGAGCCCGATGATGCGGTCGATCGTCTTTGAAGCGTCGATCGTGTGAAGCGTCGAAAGGACTAGGTGGCCCGTCTCGGCCGCTTCCAGAGCGATCTCAGCAGTTTCGAGGTCGCGCATCTCGCCGACGAGTATAACTTTCGGGGCCTGTCGAAGGGCCGCTCGCAGGGCCGAGGCGAAATCTTTAGTGTCTGCACCGACCTCTCTCTGATTGATGGTGCTCTTCTTATGATTGTGGAGAAACTCGATCGGGTCCTCGATGGTCACGATGTGGTAGCACTTAGTTTCGTTGATCCGGTCGATGATGGCCGCGAGTGTCGAGCTTTTCCCGGAACCGGTCGGGCCCGTAAGAAGGACGACGCCATTCCGGATCTCGCATATTTCTTTAAGCTGGGGCGGCACTCCAAGCGACTCGAAGCTCGGCACTTCGTGCGGGATCACGCGCATGACGATCGAGTAGGAATTTCGCTGCTGAAAGATGTTCACGCGAAACCGGCATTTCCCCGGGAGAGCGTAGCTGAGGTCCGCCGTCCTGAACTTGGCAAGCTGGCTGGCAGCATCGGCGTTGTCGCGCAGTATCGCCATCGCGATCATTTCGGTCTGGTACGCGCTCAACCGGCCGAGCCCGAGCGGCGACGTCGCATAAAGCGTGCCGTTGATCTCGACCTGCGGTTTTTGCCCGCATGAGAAATTCAGATCGCTCACGTTGTCGGACGTGAGCAGCATCTGCTCGATAATCGGCGCTACGTCAAGCAAACTCATTAGATTGGAAAGCTCCTGTGGGGTTTCAAGACTGGTGGGTAAGGGGTCGGGCTGCGGATCGAGGCCGGATCGGATCAGGCCCGTCAGCGATATTATCACTCAGTTTGTTGTACGATTGCAAGTAATTTTTAACAATGCACAACGTACGAATTTGGGAATGATGTTCAGAAGAAATACTCTCGGATCTTCGGCTCGATCTCCCTTGTTTCGGTCCAAATGCCGGAGATCATAGCCGCCGAATCGGCACCTGCGCTGAGGACCCCGTCAACCGAGGCCGGATCTATCCCGCCGATCGCCACCAACGGCCGTTCTCCGACCAGCTGCTTTGCTTCAGCCAACAGACTGAGCCCAACGACCGGGTCGGTGTCGGACTTTGTCGTTGTCTCGAAGATCGGGCCGAAGGCGATATAGTCCACCGGCAAAACACTCGCTTTATGGACCTGCTCGAGGGAATGGGTAGAGAATCCGATCATCGCGTCCGGGCCGAGCAGATCGCGCGCCGCCGCCGGCGAAAGATCGCCTTGACCGAGATGAACCCCGTCGGCACCTGCAAGCCGGGCGATATCGACACGATCGTTGACAATTAGCCGGCATCCGGCCGTGCGGGTCAATTCCGCCGCCGCGGCCGCCGTTTCAAAGAGTCGACGGTCATCAAGGTCCTTGGCGCGGAGTTGGATCAGCCTCGCCCCGGCCTCGGTCAGAATGCGGACCTGTTCAAGTATCGAGATCCCCGCCCGCCCGGCGTTTGTGATCGGATAGACCTTCGGCAATCGGAGTTTCATCCCCGTTCCGGTCTGTCAATTCGGGTGCGAGCCTGACCGCCGCCGTCGACGGCTTTGACCATCAGAAATCCGTCCTCACCGTTATTGTAGTAGCTGGAAAGCCGTTGAACGATCGAAAATCCGCAGCTTAGGTAAAGTTGCTGGGCGGCCCTGTTGCTTACGCGAACTTCGAGCATGATCGAGCCGACGCCTTTCTCAAAAAGCGCCCTGTCAACATGAGTCAAAAGCTTTTCGGCCAGGCCGCGGCGGCGGTGTTCGGGGGCGACGCCTATCGTCGTCACATGGGCCGCCCCATTCTCGGCGACAAGCACGCAAATGAAGCCGGCCATCGCACGTTCGGCGGTCGCGATCTGGTAGCAAAGGGCGTTCGGCTGCGTCAGAAGGTAATTGAATGTGTGCTTTGTGTAATTTTCGCCGTTCACAAAACAGCGAAGATTCAGGCGGAGAACTTCATCCAGGTCAGTTTCGGTCAGCGGCCGTACCGAATAGGCGGTGATCGGCGCCGGCACGACCGGGACTTCCTCGCGGCTGGCGAAGGGGAGAAGCAGGTTTCGAATAGTCTGCAGAAAGGCCATTGGTTCAGGACTTACGATATGAACATACAGTCGCCGTAACTGTAAAACCGGTACCTTGCTTCGGCGGCATGCTCGTACGCCCTCATTATAAGTTGATGCCCGCCAAATGTTGCAACAAGGATCAGCAGCGAACTTTCAGGCAGATGAAAATTCGTCAACAGCGCATTGACCGCACGAAATCGGTAGCCGGGCAGGATGGTCAGGTCCGCAAGGCCCTTTGACGGAGGGAATGCTCCATATTTCCTGGCCACAAATTCAAGTGTTCGTGTCGTAGTGGTACCGACAGCAATGATCCGCCTTCCGTCGGTTCGGGCCGATTCCAGCAGTTCCGACGCTTCCGCGCCGATCTCGAACCGTTCGGCCGCCACGCGATGGCGGTCAAGGTCGGGCGACCTCACCGGCTCGAAAGTGCCGTATCCGACATGAAGCGTGATCTCGGCCGTCTGAATTCCCCGGTCGCGAACGTCGGCGAGAAGTTCAGGGGTAAAATGAAGTCCCGCCGTCGGTGCGGCTATGGCTCCGCGATTCTTCGCGTACACGGTCTGATAGCGTTCACGGTCCGAATCGAGCGAATCGGGGCCGCGTTTGATGTAAGGCGGCAGAGGGGTCCGGCCGAGGGTGTCGATCTTCGCCTCGAGATCCACGGTTTCCGAGAAACGTATCACGAAGCTTCCGTCTTTAGACCGTTCCAGCACCTCGGCGGAAAGCTCGCCGTCGAATTCGACCAGTTTTCCAGGACGCAACCGCCTGCCGGGACGAGCGAGGACACGCCAGGTATGGCAGTCGATCTCGCTGACAAGAAAGACTTCTGTTTTCGCCCCGGTCTGGGTCCGCCCAAATAATCGTGCCGGGAAAACACGCGTGTTATTGATCACCAATAGGTCATCGCGCCTTAAAAGGTTCGGAAACTCTGAGAAATTTCGGTCCTGAATAAGGTCCAAGCCGCGTTCGACAACGAGCATCCGCGAGGCCGAGCGGACCGCGAGCGGCTCATTCGCGATAAGTTCCGGCGGAAGGTTAAAGTCAAAGTCGCTCAGCTGCATTTGATATGGGATCCATGTTTTTCCATAACGCGCCCGGAATTTTCGCACCCCGTGAGGCCGCTATATCAATATCTTAGTCCGAAACGTCAGTTGTTTGTACCGCCGTATAGTTTGAACTACAATAATTGCGAATCGAAGACCGGTAGGAATTGGGAGCCCGCATCGGGCCGAAAATCGGTCGTTCGCTCCGTCGAATTATGGCTTCCTGTGGCATCAAATTTGCAAGATAGATTAATGGGTTAGGCATTTTGCAAGGAGGAGATATGAAGATAAACAAACTGATCAAAACTGCCGCGGCCGCCGTCGCGTTCTCGTTCACGGTACTTTTGTTCGCCGAGAGCACGGACGCCCAGGGCCGGTATGTAGGACAATATTCACGCAATGATGTAAACGGAATTATTCGCCGGCTTGAGGATAGCGGGGATGAATTTCGCCGTGATTTTATCGAGGCCGTGAACCGAAGCAACCTAAGCGGCAGTCAGAAGTCACGATATCGTGATCAGGTCAACGATTTCGAGAACCAGACCGACAGGCTTCGAAGCAATTTCGACCGCAATGATTCTTGGTGGGAAAGCCGTTCGCAGGTGCAGAATGTCATCGCGAACGCGCGTCCGCTCAACGTCACGATGAACGCGGTGAATTTTCGCCGGAACCTCGAACGCCAGTGGAACCGGCTTCGGGACGACGTTAACAGACTTGCGGACACCTACGACCTTCCGGGTATAGCCGGCGGCGGTTGGACCGGGGGTGGTAATTGGCCCGGCGGCGGCGTGGGCGGAGCGGGAATCACGGTTTTTGAGGATCGCAATTTTCGCGGAGATACCGCGACTTATCAGAATAGTATGTCGAACCTGCCTTCAAGGTTCAATAACAGAATATCGAGCCTTCGCGTAAGCCCCGGCGAGCAATGGCAGATCTGCGATCAATCTAACTATCGTGGCCAATGTGTAAACGTTTCGGGCGAAGAAAGTGATTTGCGCCGAAATGATTTGGACAACCGGATTTCGTCGATGCGTCGCGTGAGCGGCGGCGGAGGGTCATCCGGCGGCGGTTGGGGCGGCCCGGCGATCAATCCGCCAAATTGGGCTGTCGGAAGGTTCTACGGAACGGCGCCTAACGGGGTGCAGATCAATTTAACGATCTCCAGTAACGGAAGCGTTACAGCGATCGTTAACGGCCAAATGTCCTACGGGACTTTCACCCGCGGGAACAATCTGAACATAAACGGTGCGACATCAAGGGTCACGCGGCAGGGCAACGGCATTCGTACGGTCCGCAATGACAACCGCGAGCGAATTGATTATGCCCGCACCGGCGGCGACGGCGGTGCCGGTGGCGGCTGGAATCCAGGTAATCAGGTTGCGCCTCCTAGTTGGGCACGCGGCACCTTCTTTGCAGTTGCACCAAACGGGGCCCGGATCACCCTGACGATAGCTGCGACCGGTGCGGTTACCGCTATTATTAACGGACAGTATAATTACGGTTCGTTTACGGCAGGGAATATGCTTTATATGGGTGGGGCGTACGCCCGGGTAACGTCGATATCCAGAGGAATCCGGACGGTCAGGACCGACAACGGAGAGACGATCAATTATCGTCGTCAATGATCTGACTTGATAAAAAAAGGTCGACAAAACTAAAAAAGCATCCTTTCCGAAAAGGATGCTTTTTTTGAATTATCAGGCCGGCTATGAACCCGCCTCCCAATTGTGATCATTTATCATAAATATCACCTCCAGTGTCAACGAGCTTAGCTGGTAACGGAATAGTGTGTCAATCTTTGTCGGATCTCGGGGAGTTTGGTTTCGAAAGATGCTGGTGCCGGAGGTCGGACTCGAACCGACATGGGAAGTGAATCCCGCCAGATTTTGAGTCTGGTGCGTATACCAATTTCGCCACT